>JASBTX010000036.1 GCA_030148225.1 Paracoccaceae bacterium | reverse complement strand
TATACCGTGGAACTTTACAAGAAGGTTCGCTTGGCGTGTTCCGAGGGCATGAGCGCGCGGGCGGCGGCGAAGCATTTCAACATTTCGCGTGGGACGGTTGATAAGATGTTGGCCTTTTCGGTGCCGCCTGGCTACCGGCGGGACAAGCCGATCAGGCGGCCGAAGCTGGACGGGTTCACCGAGTTCATTGACGCCTGGCTTGAAGCCGACAAGGCCGTGCATCGCAAGCAGCGTCATACGGCCAAGCGGATATGGGAACGGCTTCAGGCCGAGCAGGGCTTCACCGGAGGCTATACGATCGTCAAGGATTACGTGCGTGATCGCGAGCGGCGGACCCGGGAGATGTTTGTGCCGCTGGCTCATCCGCCGGGCCATGCTCAGGCCGATTTTGGCGAAGCGGTTGTCGTCATCGGCGGTGTCGAGCAGAAGGCGCACTTCTTCGTCATGGACCTGCCGCACAGCGATGCCTATTTCGTCCGGGCCTATCCAGCGGCGACGGCGGAGGCCTGGATAGACGGCCATGTCCGCGCGTTTGACTTCTTCGGCGGGGTGCCGCAGTCGGTGCTCTACGACAACGACCGCTGCCTGGTGTCGAAGATCCAACCGGACGGCACGCGCATCCGCGCCGCGCTGTTCAGCGGCTTGCAGTCGCATTACCTGTTTCGGGATCGCTATGGTCGGCCCGGGAAGGGGAACGACAAGGGCGCTGTCGAGGGGATGGTCGGCTACGCCCGCCGCAACCACATGGTGCCGATCCCCCACTTTGCCAGTTGGGACGATTTCAACGCAGACCTTGAAGGGCAGTGCCGCGCACGCCTGACGCGCATTCTTCGGGGTCACAAGGAGACGATCGGTGAGAGGTTGCAGCGCGATCTGGTCGCGATGCGCCCCCTGCCTGCCGCCCCGTTCGACGCCTGCGACCAAGCGGGCGGCAGGGTCAGCTCGCAGTCTCTCGTGCGCTATGACACCAACGATTACTCGGTCCCGGTCGCCTATGGCCACCAGGATGTCTGGATCCGCGGCTATGTCGATGAGGTCGTGATCGGCTGTCGCGGGGAGGTGATCGCCCGACACCCGCGCTGTTACGATCGCGAGGACATGATCTTTGATCCGGTTCACTACCTCCCGCTGATCGAGCGCAAGATCAATGCCTTGGACCAGGCCGCACCCTTGGCGGAATGGGACCTGCCCGAAGAGTTCCAGACTTTGCGCCGCCTGATGGAGGCGCGCATGCTCAAGATGGGGCGCCGCGAGTATGTGCAGGTGCTGCGTCTGCTCGAGACCTTCGAGATGGATGACCTGCATGCCGCCGTGAAGAAGGCCCTGAAGCTGGGCGCGGTCGGCTTCGACGCCGTGAAGCACCTCGTGCTCTGTCAGGTGGAGAAGCGCCCCCCGAGGCTTGATCTCGATGTCTACCCCTACTTGCCGCGGGCGAATGTCGAGACGACGCGGGCGGCCAGCTACATGGCCTTGATGTCGGAGGCGGCGGAATGACCGAGGCCCCGAAGATCCTGCTTGCCCACCATCTGAAGACGCTGAAGCTGCCCACATTCTTGCGGGAGCACGAGAAGGTTGCGCGTCAATGCGCCGCCGAAGGACTGGACCATGTCCAGTTCCTGTCGCGCCTCGTGGAACTGGAACTCATTGACCGCGAGCGGCGGATGGTCGAGCGCCGCATCAAGGCCGCGAAGTTCCCGGCCACCAAAAGCCTCGACAGCTTCGACTTCAAGGCGATCCCGAAGCTGAACAAGATGCAGGTGCTGGAACTGGCGCGTTGCGAATGGATCGACCGGCGTGAGAACGTGATCGCCCTCGGGCCCAGCGGAACCGGCAAAACCCACATTGCACTGGGCTTGGGACTGGCAGCCTGCCAGAAGGGCATGTCTGTCAGCTTCACCACCGCCGCCGCGCTGGTCAACGAGCTGATGGAGGCGCGAGACGAACGTCGGCTGCTGCGCGTCCAGAAGCAGATGGCTGCCGTGAAGCTGCTGATCATCGACGAGCTCGGATTCGTGCCCCTGTCCAAGACCGGCGCCGAGCTGCTTTTTGAGATGATCTCCCAGCGCTACGAGCGGGGTGCCACGCTGATCACCAGCAATCTGCCCTTCGATGAATGGACCGAGACCTTCGGCACCGAGCGGCTGACCGGCGCGCTCCTCGACCGGTTGACCCACCACGTCAACATCCTCGAGATGAACGGCGAAAGCTATCGCCTCGCGCAAAGCCGCGCACGCAAGCCCGGCGAAAACATCAACTGATCCAAAGCCCAGACTTGGACCTGACTGGCCGCCGCTCATCACCCGCGTCCCGCGCAAACCCAAAGTGGCCCAGTTTTGCGCCGCCCCGTGGCCTAATTTTACTCCGCCGTTGACATCACCAGCGCTGCGGCACTTTCTGGTGCCTCCCTTAGCAAACTGCACATAATCACTTGGTGGGCATAATTTTTACCTCAGGTGACGCTCAAAGGTTTTGGGGAGGTTGGTGCATGATTTTAGGATATGTGCAACGCGACCGCTTCTGGAGCAAAACAGATTTTCGCAAACAAGCCCAAGGCAGCAGGTTCCGATGCTTGCCATGCTCCGGCCAAATCTGCGGTGTCATTTAAGTTCCTATGCAAGCGCAGAACGGTTCATTGTCCCTCAGCCACACCTGCTCTAGCGAACAGACGCTCAGGAATTGGGATATCCGAAAAGAAGCCGGGGGCAAACGGCGTGAATCGGACCTGCGCATCAAATTGCAAGGTCACATTTCCGATATCCCCGGCAAAGGAGGCTTCCGCCAGACCCAGTGACGGGTTCAAAGAGGGTGACCCGTCCTGAACCAGTCTGAACCAGGACCAAGGCCCTCTATATGTCTCGTCGAACACGGCGCGAGAGCGGGCGAAAAATCGTAAGTTCAGATCACTGTTCTGCAGCCCCGCCACCGGCCAGACCTGCTTGTCCCAAAATATGGGACCATGCCGAAACTGGTGCAACGTGACCCCGGAAGACACCATCACTTGGCTCAAGGTGTTCGACATGAACCCTGTGCGGATCGAGAATTCAAGATAGGGTTTATCCTCGCGGAACATGGAGGTGGTGATCTGATTGAAGCGCGAAAACGCAGCCTTTGCATCCTGCGTGAGTTCCGCGTTTCCGCTCAGGAGGAACGTCGATTGGGGCAGGAACACGCCATCCTCTGTCTTGAACCGTGACAGATAGGTTGTCTCGAATATCGCCAGCTTGCCTCCAGGTGCAAAAAGATCGGAAAATTCCGTCAGTGGAAAATCCACATCGCTATAGGGATCAAAGGGAAAGGCCATCGACAGGGAGGTCCCATGGGGTGCAATGATCTGACGCTGCCATTGCCCGTCGATGAATTCGTAGACGAATTGCATGGCGCTGTCGTCAAGTGTGTCTGCGATGCTGCGCCCGAAATTCCGAATGATTTCCAGTTCCGATCGAGTCACAAACGCGTTGAGAACGGCTAGCGGGTTGGCGCTCTCGGCATTCCGGAAATGCTCGAAGAGAAACTGCCCTGCCCCATTGGTGGCACTGCCGGCCTCTTCCAACCAGAGCGTCACGTCACGAGCATAGGTGAGAAAAAGATCGAACTGGCTTTTTTGCTCACCGTCGCTCCGCAGCGCATCGAGATAAGGGCGGAACGCCGTTCGAATATTGAAGCCAGCCGCTGCTTCGACGCTGGCGGATGCAGGGGCAAGAACCGGGCCGGCGTCCACTGGTTCGGGAGCGGTTGTGGCAGCGGGCGCCGGAGCATCAAGATAGACACGTATGTCTGTATTGTCCGAAAGGGCGCGGACAAGACGGTCGACCGGATTCTCTGATGGGCTTGTCAGCGACTGCATCAGGATTTGCGCATCGCCCCAACTTTCTGCGTCTCGCAACTGCAAGGCTGATATGAAAGCACTCCAGCTGGAAATGTAATCGGCCGTATAGCTTTGTGCCACGCGGCGCAGGATGGCGTTTTCTGTGGCATTATCGAGTGCGCCGATCACGTCTTCATAACGGTTCAACAGGTCTGACAGTTCTGGGATATTCCCGTTTTCAAACAGCGCGTCGAACCCGGCCCGGGTGTAGCCACGCGGCACGAGATAGATCTGGGGGTCCTCGAGAGGCACAAAGACCTCGAAGAATCGCGGACCAATCAATTGCCGCAAATCCACCCTCTCCGCATAGGGGCTACGGCGCATGAGGGACGCATAGAGCAGCTCAGCCGTATCCAAGCCTGAAAGGGTCTTGGCCACGACGGCACGCAGGCTGTCATTGCGTTGCTCTGGTGGCCGATTGAGCGCGAAAAGGTCCTCAAGCGTCGCGCGCAACTGCTTTTGGAACTCCCCCGACACCTCTCCCTGCTCAGCCAGTCCACTGGAGAAATACTCGATGAGCTCTTCTTGGTAGCGCTGTTGATCCGTATGGAACTGTGCTTCCACTGACGCCAGGCGGATCAGCTGAACACCGTCGGCCAAATCATTGAACCCAAAGGTTTCCTTTTCGATGAAATCAACCAGTGTGGCCTGCAATCCTTGCGTGAGCTCTTCTTCATACAGACGTTGATATATCTCCTGCATCGACCATCTGGGCAAGAACGGACGATAATGTTGGATATTCAGCACGTCATAAGCACCGAGGCTTGTGCGGATGGGTTGGAGCATGAGAACGCGCTCCACGAGAAAATCACCATCCGTTGTGATGCTCCCCACATTCGAATAGAATGCGTCAAAGGCCGCGTTGACAGCTGCATTGGCACGCTCATAGCTGCGATGGTTTTCCCACACAGCCAGGCCAAACATCCCGACGAGCCCTGACAACAGCACGGACCAGAACGTGCCGCTCAGCCTTGCCTGCAGCGCATAGCGTCGGTTTGGCTCGGCAATAAAGCTCTCCCGGTGATAGGCCGTGGCCAGAAGACCTGCATTTTCAGTTGTCACACTGTCTGGAGCAGCCTCTTGGAGGGCCAGGGCCGGAGTGCCGTTGAAAAACCGTTGTCCCGAGACCTGACTAAGCGGATCAACCGCAGGCATTCCCGCTCGCGCACCGACAAAGACGATGCTTTGCAGGTTCAGGGGCACCCGTCGTGGCGGCAAGGGTTGGGCCAAACCTGTCATGCGATCTTTCAACTGCGCTTTCAGCAAGGCGAGCTGCAATGGCGCATTGAGCAAGGATGCACAGAAATCAGGTGAAAGCTGCTTTTGCAATGCAGCGAATTGGGTTGCCGTCAGGCTCTCGGTCAAATCCTGGAACAGCCGATCCACCTGCGCCATCAGATTTGGCTCCTCCGAAGACAGGAACCCGCCAAAGATCACCCCTGCGCCCAGATGATCGGTCAGGATGGCTGCGCGAGCCAGATCAGGAAGATGCTCGAGCCCGACAAGGGCCACATGCACAGGCACATCAATGCCGAAATGCTCAGTCGCCACATTCAATATTCGGTTGATATTGGACGTATTGCCGGTCTCGGTTGCTGCCGTCCGCATCAAGCCCGCAAGCTCGTATTCCACAAATGCCCCGTTGACGGCGAGGCTCGGGCGGTTCCGCATCAGATGCCGCAGCACCATGTTCAGCAGATCAAAGGACAGGTCCGTCCCAGGAGCCACTTCGATCCGATACGCTACCGCCGTAGGCGAGGTCCATGTTGTGAAGGTCAAGCCCTTGTGAACCAGCTGGTCACCAAACGCGACATACCCGAGTTCGGCCATCACGGTAGAGCGTGCCTCTTTCTCCATGGCGAGGAAGAAATACCACGGTACGCCCATCTGGTTGCGATCGATGATGCGCGCTCGGCTTCGAGCCTGGCGAAACTGTTTGGCCGCAGCCAAGCGCAACGCGCGCAATTCTACCGTTACCGGATCATGGACCCAGATGCGTTTGCGATAGAGGACCACAAGGAAGGTTCCGATCAGTGACAGCAGAAGCACCGCGCCAAGCCAGACAAGATATGGCAGCGAGAACATCCCACCACTGAAAAAGCGCACCGCCAGGTAGGCAAGCTGCGCCAGCATCAGGGTGGCGATGATCGCGATCATGGGTTTCAGCCAAGTGCCGGGTTTCATGGCCGGGCTCGGGCAACAAGAGACCCGTTTTCGCTGCTGAAGATGAAATCGACGGCGCTTTCGGTCTCAGCCTGAGCGCGGCGCTCTTGAAAGGTGGTATAGATGTGATGTTCCATCTGGCTGCGTGCTGCCCAGATCCCCAGAGACATCACGGCAATTGCGGTGACTGCGGCAAACAGTTTGTTCAAGGTCGAGATCCGGCTCTTGGGTGCTTTAGTGTCCCGAATGCTACGCCCGGCAGGTTTGACATCCGCAGAATGCGGCACAAGGCTCAGAGCGGTTTCGATACGATGGACCAACCGGTCTCGCTCGTTCTCGGTCCCCCGCGTGTATTTCCCGCGATAGCCGAGCTTCAGGAACAGATAGAGGATTTCCAGGAATTCGCGCAATGCCTTGGGCTGCATCAAAGCCCGTTCGGCAATGTTGTAGAAACGGTCTCCCCCATCGCGAAACCCGAACAGATCAGCAACCAGGGTGCGGTTTTCCCAGCCTCTTTCGCGGCTCCATGCGCTCAGCATGACAAATTCATCCAGCGTGATGGCAAAGAGCAGACACAGGTTCTCGGCAACCGAAGGTGGGTAGTCGAGATTCACGACCCGGTATTTCAGATCAATGATCGCGCGTGACAATTCCATTCGGGTCGTGTTGAGCTCTGCGCCTGGTGTCATGCGGCGCATCACTCCACAGACCGCGAGCAGGTCGGCAGAGGCATTGATCAGCATGTTGTCAGACCCTGTATAATGCCGCAACGCCCTGTCCAGATTCTGCAGATCCGTGGTGGAGATGGGGGAAAGCCTGCTCATGCCGGCTGATGCAGGCTGTCTGATCCCACTTTCCGGCATGTCGCTGTGTTTGGGTCTGTCTGTGGAATGCCCGTTCATATTCAGCCCAGCATGTACAGGGTTGCATCTACTGCGGAGATTCGGTCATCGACATGCAAAGCAAGCGCCTCGCGCTTGCTAAGGAAGCGCTGCCAATGCACGCTGCTCGTGTTTATGGCGAAAAATGCCGCATCACTACGGGATCGCAATTCGGCTGGAGCTGCCGAAAGCAACGTGAGGTCAACGCCGGGCAAACCTCGCGAAACAAGCTCCGGCATTGCCGACAAACCCGCGAGCTTGCACGCCAATGGTCCAAGTTGCGCTAGCGCCGTTGCTCCATCGGGTCCGGATAGCGCAAGAATTGGACGCCGCTCCTCGGCCAGAACCCTGGCCGGAATGATCAGGCGCAAGAGACGGCGCTTCTCAAACAGTTCCGTATTCCACGACAGCGCCATGACGCTGGCCGGCTTTTCGAGTGTGAGCTTGCGGCGCAGGGGCCCCAGAACCTCCTCGAAGCTTTCGGCCATCTTTGCCGGATCATAAAGCAACGTCTCGGGTGTGGCCTGGCCCAGAATGGCATCAAGCTCCACCGAGAGGCTGGCGAGATGGCAGAACAAGGCGCGGGGCGACACACGCCCCAGATGCCGTGCATTCTGCAACACCAGAAGCCATCGGTTGAGGACCTGAAGCTCGAGCCGTTCGGTCATCAGGCTCGCCTCGCTACGCATGCCGGTCTGCGTGGTCACGCGCCCTGCAGCATTTGCAGCCCGCACCCGTGCCAGCGAAATGGTCTCCTCCAAACGCTCCGCCAGAATGCGTGAGGCACGCAGGTCAATGGCCTGAGGCATGAACGCGCGATCGAGGATGACCCTGCCCTCGGCCGTTTTCTCCAGGATGCGTGCCACAGCAATGGTGGCAAAACCGGACAGATCGCCGCTGCCCAGCTGCAGGCTTGCCCCCACATCCGCGATTTCGGTCTCCACAGGTTCATTATCAGGATCATTCAGATCCCGCAGGTCCCGGCGGGTCTTGATCATCCGGGCTGTTTCACCGTCTTCCCCGAACTGGGATGCTCCGGTGATTGCCAACGGAACAGCGATATGGACGATCTCGTCCACCAGCCCATCCGGGATGTCGATGACCAACTCCCTGGCAAGCCGAAAGAACAGACGATCCGGCAGAATACCCGCAGCCGCACGTACCGCGAATTTGCCTATCGCGAGCGCGTCGGTGTTCAGCTCCAGCTCACTGACACCATAATCACCCGCGCGCAGATCAAGCTGGGCCACTTCGTTGACATAGCGCTGCAACGCAATGTCGAAATGCTGGAAGTGTTGCGGGGCAATGAACATGCCCTCTGACCAGACTATGCTGCCATACATCACTTGCCTCCTCCAAAGAGCCAGGCAAGCAGACCAGATCCCTTCCGCGTCTCTTCCGCGTCTTCCGTTTCATCTACAGGATTGCGGAACTGAATCGATACGCCGGACGACGTGACCGAAATCGTCACACCATTGTCGAGGCGTTCAGCATCGATCGGCACCGCCGCGCGAAACTGCTGCGTGTTGAAATCTGCAAACTCGGCGAAAGCGCCCAAAAAGAACACATCCGGTTCCAGATCGAAGGCGACGAGACGGGTTTCGCCCGGATAGAGCGGCGAAAGGCTGCGCTTGTCGAGGACGACACCCGCAAGGTCTGGTCCAGTATCATTGAAGATGTCCCAGAAACTCGCCGCCTCGAATTCACTGCGGGAACTCAGTTGGTACAGGCGCACCACGATCGGATTGGCCGCGTTGTTGTATTGATTGACATTGGGCCCGGCCTGCACGCTCAGCGTCTTGTTGACAGGCATCGGGGGTTCTGGCTCCTGAGCACAGGCAACAAGCAGGAACGCACCGGCCAACAACCATGTGTATCGCAAAACTTTCATAGCTTGCGCATCTCCTCTGCAAACAGAGCCAGGAAGGTGCGTCGAAACTCCCCGCTGGCCTTTTTCCTGGAAAACTGCCGGGAATGAATCTTCCAGTATCGCTTCTGACGGCTCACAAGACGCGGGATATACTCATCGTAATCCTCTTGCAGAACAGCCGGATCCAGCTCGTCAAGAAATCGCTCGAGCGCCCGCTCCATCGCCGTGGACACCTGCTCTCGATACAATGTCGTGCGCAGATGGACGTTCTGGAGCGCCGGCCCGGTCGGATAGCGCGTCATCTCCATAACTTCGCCCGGTTCGGCAGCCGCCGGGTGAGAATGGGGTTCGAAGCGGGGTGGTTCGCGCATCTCGGGGCCCTGTGCGAAAGGGTCGAACATGAGATCGGGATCCAGATCCATTCCGCTGCTCGAGAACCCCGCGTCAGGCTCCGGGAGAACCTCTTCGATCTCCTGATCGGGTAGCAGCGGTGCATCATCGGACATATCCGTTTCAACAATGAATCTCCTTTCGACAAAATCGTGTACAGGGTCCTCCTGACGCGCGGATTCGACGATGCCGAACAGCAGCTTGTAGCCTGCAAAGCTCACGACGTCCCCATCCTGGAGCGGCTGCGGTTGTTTTGGCGGCAAGGGTCGGCCATTCATGATGGCCCCGGTGATGCTGGTGTCATTGACTGCATAAAGCCCCGACAGGGTTTTGCTGACGACCAGATGTGTCGGCGCAATGGTCTCGGCCAGATCCGGCAGGCAGATGTCCGACCCGAAATCACGGCCAATCGTGAAGGACTCCCCCGTGAGATAGAACTCGCGCTTCATCACCGTCTCGGTGGGTGGGATCTGCAAAAGCTGAACACTCAAGGTCATTGGATCTCCGACAGGCAGCGTTGCATCTGGGTGTTGAAACGAGACAGGAAGAGAGGATTGGCTTCCGTGTATTTCTTGGAGAAATGAACGCTCATGTCCTGGCGGCGAAACGGGATTTTCCGGAACTGATCTTCGAACAATCCGCGTTTTTCCATGTAATGTTCGAAGATCAGCTCATATTCCAGCGCCACATCGATATCGCCCACGATCAGCATGTTCAAAAGCGACTCCGCATCGCGTGGCCGCATCACGACGTTGTAGCCATTCCGATGCAAAAGCTGCCATTTCGATGTGGCGAATTTCGCACTGTACCGTGCCGAGAGCGCATCTTTCGGATCATTCGGGTCAATGTCGGATCCCAATGGCAGGTACCAGGCCAGGTCCTCGGAAACGACAGTCTCCGAGGGCACCGCGTAATTGGCCCGGGCATTGGTCGCGGACCCGACGAAGAACCCGTCAAAACGCCCGGTCTGCGTACCAAGCTGCGCATCCGCCCACACCGTCATGTGCAGCTCATAAGGAACATTGATCGCATCAAGAGCGCAGCGCACCCGCTCGACTGCGATACCGGTCATCATATCACCTTCGATCATCTGGTAGGGTGGCAAATCTTGGGTGGCAAGCCGGAGAACCGGAGAGCTTTGTGCCCAGACCGGATCGAGCAGACCGAGGGCAAAGGTGCAGAGCACCGCCCCCGCAGCCCGAATTCTGCGAAAGATGCGTGGTCTCATCAAGATCACTCCATGCTTAAGACGACATCACAGCCGTCATGCGCGACCGTGATCGCGCGCATCGGCTTGTCCTCGATCACGCGGGCAATGCATTCCTCGGCAAGGCGCGGCAGAAATTTCTTGTTGATGATCGCCTCGAGCGCCCGACCGCCGGACAAGGGATCCGAATTGGCCCGCACGACGTAGTCGACAAAGCTCTGTTCCCAGCCAAACGTCGCGCCGTATTGAACCGCAATCCGCTTCTTGATCCGGTTGAGGTGAATCTCCGTGAGCTTGCTGCCAACCTCGGGTGTCAGAGGGCGATAGGCGATCAGTTCGGTGCGGCCGATAAAGGCGGGGCTGAACCAGTCGAGCAGCAACGGGCGCAAGTGATCGGCCAACTCCTGCGAGGTCGGATCATGGTCGGCTCCGCTGATGTAATCGCGAATTTCCTCACCACCGGCATTGGATGTCATGATGATGATCGTGTTGCGGAAATCGACCTCATTGCCTTCACTGTCGGAGATGTGTCCCTTGTCGAAAATCTGGAAGAAGATGTCCTGGATCTCGCGGTGGGCTTTCTCCATCTCGTCCAGCAAAAGCACACAATAAGGCCGACGACGCACGGCTTCCGTCAAGACACCCCCCTTGCCATAGCCGACATAGCCGGCCGCCGCCCCCAGCAGCATCGAGACTTTATGGGCTTCCTTGAATTCGGTCATGTTGATTGTCGTGACCGCGTCTTCTCCTCCAAAGAACTGGTCGGCGATGGCCAAGGCGGTCTCGGTCTTGCCGACACCCGAAGGGCCACACATCAGGAAGACACCGATGGGTTTGCGTGTATCGGTCAAGCCGGCACGGGAAATCTTGAGCGAACGGGCAATGGCCGCAATGGCATCATCCTGCCCGATCACCCGCGCCTTGAGTGTGTCCTCGAGGCCCAGAAGCCGCTCGGCCTCACTGGCCCCGAGATTGGCAATCGGAACACCGGTCCAATCCGAGACAACCTCGGCAATCGTGGCCTGCGTCACCCAAGGATGCACAAGGATGATCTCTCCCGCATCGCCAGTTTCGACCGCCTGGGCTAGGACACCATCATCACCCGCCGCCACACGCGCGGCTGCCAGCCTCTGCTGCACTTTTTCCTTCTGATCCTCCCACATGGACATCCGGTCCGCGACCATGGCCTGCAGGTCCTCGATGCTGGAGTTCAGCGCGGTCGGATCAAAGCCCGCATCGCCAAACATGCGCGCATCCGTCTCCGACTTGGCCAGTTCGGCCTCCACGAAGCGCAGCTCTTCCTCCAATGTCTCGATCTGAACGGGGCGCGCATGCTGCGACAGGGCCACCCGGGCGCAAGCCGTGTCCAGAAGGCTGATGGCCTTGTCCGGCAAACGCCGCGACGGCATGAACCGGATCGACAGATCCACGGCCGCCTTGATGGCCTCTTCGCGCACCAGCACATCATGGTGCTTGCTCAATCCCTCGGCCACGGCACGCAGGATATTGACGGAGGCATCACGGGAGGGCTCGTCGATGGTGATGGGCTGGAAACGGCGCGACAGGGCCGGATCCTTCTCGAAATATCTCTTGTACTCGGCAAAGGTCGTGGCCGCCACCGTGCGGAACTCACCCCGGGCCAGGGCCGGTTTCAAAAGGTTCGCGGCATCGTTCTGCCCTTCGGTGCCCCCCGCTCCGATCATCGTATGGGCCTCGTCGATGAAGACGATGATGGGTGTCTCGGAGGCCTGGACCTCCTTGATGACGTTTTTCAGGCGCTCTTCGAATTCGCCCTTCACACTGGCGCCCGCCTGCAAGAGGCCCATGTCGAGACTGACAAGATCAGCGCCTCGCAATTGTTCGGGAACTTCACCCGAGGCGATCTTCTGCGCCAGGCCCTCGACGACGGCGGTCTTGCCCACCCCGGGCGCGCCCAGAAGGATCGGGTTGTTCTGACGTTTGCGCAAGAGCACATCAATGGCCTTGGCAACCTCGGTCGTGCGGCCCAGAACCGTGTCAAGCGCGCCATCTCGGGCAAGCTGGGTCAGGTTGACGGTATATTTCTGCAACGCGGTCCCATCACCGCCACCGGCCGCATGGGTTTCTCCCCCCTCTCGGGACAAGGCAGCAATATTGCGGCTTTGTTCAGCCGCAAACGCCCGCAGCGCATCCGTCGACATCGGCCTGAGACCCTGCAGCACAAGAGCCTTGGCGCCCAGCGTGTTGGGCAACTGGGAGACAAGGAGAAACACCTCTGGCGTGATCTGACCCAAGGACATCTCGACCGATGCATGCAGCCAGGCCTGCTCGATGAGCTTGCTCAGGGAGCCGGACAAGGTCGGCTGCTGGTGTCCATTGCCCGATCCGTACGGCATCTCCCGTTCCAGCTCGGATTGGAGCTCCGACAGATTGACCCCTTGATCCTCAAGAAACGTCCGCATGGCGGCATTGCCGCCATAGATGATGTGATAAAGCCAATGCGCCGGCTCGACAGTGGCGGCTTTGCGCTTGATGGCTTCGCCCACCGCATTTTCGAGGTCGGCTTTGAGGGACGATGACAAACGGGCAACAAGTTTCGTCAGGCTGGCCAATGGAACATACCTTATGCTGAGATTTGTGTGAGTTTGATGCTGGCCCACGCATCAGGGCGATGCGCGGGCTGCAAGAGATTATACGCGCCAAGTCGATCAGCGCGCCCGGGATGCGCAGACAGGCGTGGCGCAGCAAGGCATCGCCGGGGGATCGTGGCAAAAAAGCTCACCGGCACCGGGTCGCGCAGATATTGCGCAGTGACCGAGCGCAGCTCGGCCAACGCGTCCACATCCTCAATCAAAGCATCAAGTGCCGTGCGGTCAGGGCAGGCAATCCGGACGGAGATATGCCCCATCGGAGTGCGCCCGAAGCGCCCCAGAAGCGCTCCCTGCCCCAGCGCCACGGCAGATTTGCGAGATGTCGTCAGCATGCTCAGACTGTCCGTGTCGATCCGCCGCAACGTGTCGAATTTGGCAGAAACCGTGACCCTGGAACCGGTCCACCAGGCCAATATTTCGCGCAGACCTTCCAGACTGCGGGTGCGCGACAGAAGCGGTAGCAAGAGGTTGAGATAGCGGCTGTCCCCGGGGCTGCGTTTGACCAAGCGCAACAGCCGGGACAGGATAGAGGCTGCAATGCGTCCCTGATCATCCTGGGTGGCCACCAGAACCGATGCCCGGCGCACACGGACTTCGAGTGCCAGCAAGCGCCGGTCAAAAAGTGCCAGAAAATCCCGCAATCCCGTATCATCCGCATGCAAGGCCGAGAGCATTGCAAACTGGATATGATCGGGCAGCGCACTGTCAAAGCTGGTCAAGGGTGCCCCGGACAGCGCAGTGGAGGTGACACCGCTGTTTTGCGCCAACACGCCCCCGGATTGCGTACCGTCAGGAAAGGGATCAAACGCACCCTCCTGCATCGCATGCCGGTACTGCGGCATGTTCAGCCTATCGGCCTGCAGCAATGGCAGATCGATCAGCACCCGCGCCGTCTTGTCCTTTATCCGCATAGCTGACCGCCATGCTGACGCTTGAAGACCTTGAAGGGCTGCGGGCGCCCACGTTCGCGCAGGCTGAGCTGAAAAAACCGATCATAACTGATCAGAGAGGCAAAATAGAGATGCAAGGCTGTGGCAAAGACATGTCGGGCAAAAGGCAGTGCTTCGACATCCAGCACCACCTCGATACGACTGCCCGACGAGAGCAGTACCTTGCGACCGATCTGCACCGGCGCGATGGATTGGGTCACGGTCACATCCCAGATCGCGTTCGCCACATCCGCATAGCCTGACGGCGCACACAGATGCAGTGCCTCCTTGAGTGCCTCTACCGGGCTTTGTGCATCGAACACGGTGGTGAAATTGCCGTTGATCAGCGACAGCAGATCCCACAAGCGTTCCGCCCGCATGTCCGGCAGGATGGGCACACTGGGTTCGTCGAGCAGGCGAAACGGTGTCTCCGCCACACGATCATCTCTGAAGAACACCCGGGTGCTCGGGCGCAGGGCAAAGGCCGCCTTGCCGTTGGAACAATAAAGATCCGCCACGAAATCCAGTGGCTCGGGATCGGGACCAAGACCGGCCTCGACCGAAAAACTCACCTCGCGGCGCGCCGGGTCGAATTCACCGACGCTGAAGCGTTCCTGCCAGACCGGCAATCTGCGCGCATCGCGCCGTTGCGGCGAGGTGATCCTCGGCAGCAAAGCTTCCCCCTCCGAAGTCAGTTTGCGGATGTCCCGGATTTGAAGACAGGTGACATTCATGTCCGAAGCCAAGCTCGGTTTGACCGGCACATGGGTGCGGGCATAATCGTACCGAACCGGCAAAGACTGATCGAGATAGAGGTTCACGACCGGTACGACATTGGTCTCCAGGTCGCCACGCTCTAACGATGACAGTTTCTGTGCGCCCTCGCTGGAGAGAAAGACGCGCACTTCAACCGGGCCTGTGGGACAGGCCTGGAACCCTCCATCCGTCTGGGAAAGCGTGAAGAAGGATGCCTTGTCCGGATAGGCCAGGAAGTCCCGCAGCCGCGAGAGGGCCGTGGGTTGTGACGCCTCCCGCGGCAGGAACGTGCTGGGATCCCAGCCCATCGTGAGCCCGAACCCGTCCAGGGGCAGCATTCGGGTCTGCCGTGCCGACGCCGCAGCATAGCCCACGCCAATAACGTCCCCGCTGAGCACATCTATCAGGCGATGTTTCCGGCCACCGGACGCGGAGACATAAAGCTCGAACCTGTCACACCCAATATCCTTGAACCCCTGGCCAGCCTCGAAGGGTGTCACCATGAGGCAAATGACTGCCTCACAGCCCCGCAACCCTTCCGGCACATCGAACCGAAGCGGCGCCCGCTCCAGCGTGACTTTGCTGATCATGCAAGGTTTGAGCTCGACATCGCGCGCAACCGAGAACAGACATTCCGTGCTGTCCTCCGTCAGCGCCACAGCCATGCGCGTGCCAGCCCGCAGGGCCACCGGATCCGCCAGAGCTTCAGATGTCGCATCCAGCTTTACCGCAGCATAGCTGGGCGCCCCCAACAAAAAGGCCGGAGCCAGCATCCGGATCAGATCAAGGGCTGTTTCCGGCAGAGTATCATCCAGCCGCTTGGCCAGCCGGGCCGCATGCAATGCAACAGAATCCGCCAGACGCTGAACATCCGGATCCGAAGAGCGTCCGGCACTGATTCCCAAGGCCTTGGCCTTTTGCGGATGTGTGGCCTCGAACGCATCAAAGGCCCGCCGCATATATTCAAGCTCGGTTTCGTAATATTGGAGGATCTGGTCCATCGGATCAGCCGGCTTTCTGGGGATATTGATCCATGCGGGACAGGGTCTTGATGATCTCGACCCTGTCCGTCCCGCTCTGGCTGCGCACCGCACCGGCAATGTAGAAGGTCACCGAGTTCTCGGTTGTATCCTCTTGCAGGGAAATCTCCGACATCAGCGCCAGGCGTGGTTCGAATTTCTCAAGCCGGTCGCGCAACATGCTGCGCACCTGGGTATTGCGCTGCCCCTCCCCCAAGGCCCAGTCCATGGGCACCCCGAAACACAGGTTAGACAACCGCACATGGGGCAATTCCGGCCCAACCACCTGTTCGGGTGCAATGGATTGCAGCAAGGTTTCGACATGAAACCCGACCCGGTCCTCGACACTCAGGTCGTCGGGCAGGTCGAGAAAGGCAGATGCAAAGCTCATCTATATCGCCTTTCCCACACCGAAATCGGTCCGCAGCGTGATATCGCCAAGCACATTGTCGATCTGATATTGTGGCCGGACAATTACCTCGCATTGGAATCGGGCACGATCCGTGGCGGCTTCCGTGACGCGGACCCGCGCGCCCTGCAAGGGAAAGCGGGCCTGCAATTCACTCGAACTGCTGGAGCCAGATACGTAAGGATCAAACCAGTCATTGAGGATTTGTTCACATTCCGCAGAGGTTTTGACCTGTCCGATCAACGCCCGGATCTGTACCTTGAGATAATGCACGATCCGGCAGGCAATCATCACCGATTGCAGCTGTGTCACGATCTCTGCGGCCGCGGACCCGCCTGTCTCGGTCACCGAGCGATTGCCCACGAAATAAAGCAGATTGGTCTTCGGGCTTTCGGCAAGCGGGATGAAGCCCAGCTCCGAATACAGATGCGCCAGGTTGCGTGTCATGCGCAGTTGCGCCCGCGCACCGCGGATACACCCGTTCGGGATCGGGTGTTCGGTAGGAGCCAGAACGGCTCCCTCTCCCGGGTTCGCTCCGACAAGTTTGAGAAAGCCGAACCACGCACAGCGCAGGAATTCCGCAATTGCGGTGCGCAGGAAGTCGTACCCAGCGGAGCCCCAAAGCCCGTCGCTCTCGGAGGGCCACTGGTGAAAGCGAAACCCGATATCGAGATCCTCATACCGCCCCCGCAACTGCGTCCGCAGCATGACCAGAGCCAGAAATCGGGCATTGGGCAGCCTGCGCAGGGTTTGCCAGCTGCGATACTCTTCGCTGTTCAAGACATTGGTGATCCGACGCGCATCCGTCAGCCAGGCTGCGTCGGTCTCACCGAAGAAATCCTCCGCCACGCCCATGATGATGGGACACATGACCGCCTCTGCGAGTTCGCAGACCAGTTGGGCCGTGTAGAGATCGTCAAACTCCGTCTCGAGACCCATCGACAAGCCATGATCCAGCATCGCAAGCCCAAAGGGCTCCCCGCCCAGAGTGTCGAGCTCGCGTTGGCCCATCAGATTGTAAAGCACTGATCGGCGCATCTCGCTTGTGTAATGCAGATCACGCGAGAGCTCTTCCCAGCTCAAATCCAGAAGCTTGATCTTCACCGAAGACGCACCACGCTTGGCCCAGACCACACTGGCCAACCCGGCCCAACGGGTTTCCATCTGTTTGAAAGGAGCGGCCTCAAGCACCGCAGTCAGTTGCGTTGACAGAAGATCTTCCAGGTCCAGAATCGCCCGACGCAGAAAAGAGGTCAACGTTTCCACATCGGAAAAGCGCGCCCGAAGACGATCCAGTCGGGCCTCTGGAACAGGTCCCACCCCCACTGCCTCTGAGGGCAGCGGAGATGGACATGGTATGAGATCCGAAGCACGGGTCACAGGGACTCCATCACCCGCCCGGGATTTTGGTGACCATACGCACGGAGGTCGTCAGCTCTTCAAGCTGCAACCAGGGGCGCAGATAGGCCACGGCTGAATAGGCCCCCGGTTTGCCGGGCTGCTCGATCACATCGATCGTGCTTTCGGCGAGCGGCGTCTTGGAGCGCTCGGCATTCCCCATCGCACCCGCATTGGTGTACTGGTCAATCCAGGACTGCAATTTGGACTTGATGTCATTGGCCTCCAGATTTGAGCCCAGCATGTCCCGCCCCATGACCTTGAGGTAATGCGCAATGCGGCTGGAGGCCATGATATAGGGCAAGCGCGCCGAAATTGCGGCATTCGACGTCGCATCCGGGTCTACATAGACCTTCGGTCGCTGCGCGGTCTGGCTGCCGATGAACACGGCATGGCTGGTGTTCTTGTAATGCACCAGCGGGAGGAAACCGAGATCCGACAGTTCCTTTTCCCGCTCGTCGGTGAGGTTCACCTCGGTCGGACAAGCCTGCTGCACATCCCCTGCATCCGACTTGAAGGTCAGATTGGGCAATTGATCGACCTTGCCGCCATTATCCAGACCGCGGATTGCCGTACACCAGCCAAAAGCCGTGAACGCTTCGTTCATCTTGAGCGCCATGTCATACGCAGCGTTGGACCAGACCAGTTCGCTATTGTCCTTGGGCCGCTGGTTACCGTCCGCGTCCGTGGCCAATTCATGGTAATCGAAGGTCTTGGCTTTCCCACCATTTGCCCCGTAGGGCAGGCGCGCAAGCGTCGCTGGCAAAGTCAGGGTGACATAGCGTGCTTCATCGCTGTCACGGAAACCATTCCAGGCCGCGTAAGTCGGAGAGGCAAACCCGGCCGCCACCGGGCGACCTTCGGCAAAGCTCTCGAAACTCTTGTACTCGAACATCGCGGACCCAGCCGCCGCCACGAAGGGAGCATGACAAGCCGCTGCGGTTTCCGCCATATAGGTCAGAAGCGCCACATCCTCATCACCGTAGCCGAAGAAATAATCACCGATCAGAAGACCGTAAGGTTCCCCACCAGCCGTCCCGAACTCGTCCTGGTACAAGGCTTCGAACAGAGGGCTGCGATCTACGGCCGGAGCATCCTCGAACTGTTCGAGAAGCTCTTCCTTGTTGTAATCGACAAGCTTGATCTTCTGCTGCGGCCCGAGTTCGGAATTCCGGACAACCTTCTGGACCCCCCGCCAGGAGCCCTCCAGCTTCTGGAACTTCTCATTCTGCATGATCGCGGACATCTGCTTGGACATCAGCTTGTCGATCGCGGCCACTGCATTGCGGATCGTCACACCGACATTCTGATCCCAGACAATGGAGCCTTCCATTGCCTGCGCCGTCAGAACCGACAAGAGTTCCTTGGTCTGGTCGGCCGGCGTCTGGGCCGTCGCTTCCAGCGCGCGGTCGAGCAGACTGATCTTTTCCAGGGCTTCTGCGGCGGGAGCTGCGCCGCCACCTGCTTCAGTTTCCGACACGTTTACTCTCCATCTTTCTGAGTGCTGACGCCCAGTTCGTCGCCAAGCGCCTTGACCATGTCTGCATCCTGCAGAATTTCCTTGAGCACTTTCTCCAGGTCGCGCGAGCGATCTGCCTTGGCGACAAGCGTCATCAGTTTTTCGCGCGTTTGCGCCAATTTGCGCAGCGGCTCGACCTTGTCGACGATCGCGTCCGGTTCGAAATCCTTCATCGACTTGAAGTCGAGTTCGACCTGGAATTCCGATCCGTCATCCTGGATCTTGTTCTCGACCGTGTAGCTCAGTTTGGGTCCGACCCGCGCCATCACGTCGTTGAAATTATCCTTGTCGACTGAATAGAATGTGCGGTCTTCCAAGGGTTCCTTGTCTTCCCGGTCACCGGAATACCCGCCGATCATGCCAATGATGAAGGGCAGTTCCTTTTTCTGCAGCGAGCCGCCATCCTCCACATCAAACGTGATGCTGACGCGGTTCTTGCTGACACGCTTTTGTTGTGCGTTCAGTGCCATGCTATCACCTCTCTGGGATTACTTCTGGGCTTCGGCATTGCCCGAAACGAGCACACCGGTCTTGAGATCGAACTTGACGGTATCGCCCTTGGTCACGGCACCCGCCTCGTCCGCGATGTAATAGGTGATGGACACGGTGGTGAACGAAATGCTCATGGTGTTCTGACCTGGGGTCACGTCGTAGCTGCTCAGACGGCCCTGTTCCACGGTGATGATCTTGACCGGGATCAGACCCTTGCCATCGATATTCTGCCTGGTCTCGACGATTTCGAATGTCTTGCCCTTGTTGCCGGGAGCAAAGAACAGGGTCGACAACACCGCCGAGGCATTGTCGGCGCTACGGGTAACCATGAGATCCGAAATCGCCGGAACTCCGACTTCCGAATCTCCAGCCGAGCCCACGGCAACATAGACCGCGCGCGAAAATCCCACCGAATAGGCATCTACCTTGAAGAAGCCTTTCTTTCCCGCGATCTCCTGGACCGTGGCCATTCCAGGAAATTTGTCGATCCCGTCGATCCGCATGAACAATCCGGACATAGTGTACCTTCTTTCTTTGTTGAGGTAATTTGAATTTAAGCTATTGATTTACCACTGGAAATTCTCCACTGGCAAATCTGGTTCGGCTTCTGGAACCGCTGGTTCTGTCGCAACAGCCACCCGGCTCTCGGCTACGGGTTCCAGCGTCACGTGCGCCGTTGGCTTCGACGGATCAGCGCGTGGGGCGGGGGAGCGGGCTGCAGCGACAGCCGGAACGTTTGGCACTGGCAAAGCCGAGGCATAATCAGGCAGGGTCGGATGCTCGATTCCACCCGCGGTCCCTGCACTGCGCTTTCCGAACGTATCTGAAAACCCCTGGCTCTCCAGGCCCGTCATCAACGCCATCTGCGCCATGCCGACACTGCCTTCGGTGAGGATTTCGCGGTAAAGCTCGCCCGCGCTCAAATTGCCCCAGCGCACCGCCCGGTCGAGCAAAAGGCAGATCGGTGAATGCGGCTCGGTTGTCCGAAAATAGGTGGCAAGACGGGCAATGGCTTGCAAAGCGTCTGCTCGGTTGGTCAGATTGACAGAGGGGCCAAATCCGCTCCCAGGCCTCCCACGGGCCACCAAGGGTGCGGCCTCAGCCACCTCCCCGTGTTCTGGAGCACCGCTCGGCACCTCTGTCTCGGAAGGTGCCTCGGCAGCACCGGGCCAGGGAAAGCCCCTGCCCTCGACAAGCCGTTGCACCATGCCGAGAATATCACGCGCAATACGGCGCCCATAGCCGATCATGGGTGGTATCTGACCATTTTGGGCAGCGTATTTCTTGAGCCTGACATCCAACCTGTCAAACTGGCGCTCCATCTCCTGAAGCGCTTCGATGGTCTGGGTCAGCGCCTCTGTTCCCGCTTCGAGCGCCGCCCCGGCCTCGGCCTTCAGCGCATCCAGTGTGCCGTTCTTCTCGGCCAGAATAGACTTGCCATAGGTTACGTCACCGATCAGACGATGCGCCGTCATCGGAGCAGCAAAGAGGCCGCTGCCTTCGACCTCCCCCACCAGCTGCACAAAAGGCCGCAACCGCAATTCCGCGATCTCTGACGCCCGCGCGGTATCGGTGTCCCCCTTGAGCTTGTCGGAGGGCGGAATGGGCTGCAGATCCTCAAGATGCTCTTCCACAAGATCGGCAAGCAGAGTCAGGGCAGCAGCGCAATTCTGCAGGGGGCGGTCACGATGCAGCTGCGCGGCCGTAAACCAGGTCAGGATCTCCAGATCCTTCGAGGTCTCCGTGAGACAGGTTTCACATTGCTCCGCGAGCGCCGTCCAGGCCGCCGTATTGGCTGCGGCCAATTCCCGGTTCTCCAGCGACTCCTGGGTTTCCGACAGGCTTCGCCAAGTCGCCTGCGCCGCGTTGAACGCATTGCGCAGCGCGCGGTAGATGGACTTTTCTCCCTTGACATAAATGCCGAACGGGAAGCCCCCGGGAATTGGAGCCTTCAAGTGCTCCATGACATATCCCCCGCCAGAAAAGGCCGTCCGAGGCAGGCAGGAAAGATCATTGCACAACCTCCGCAACTCCGATGAGCGACAGGGGTGGATAGAGCCCGAGCTGTCGTGCGGAGGCCATGTTCAGGATGATCGAGTAGCGGTTCAATGCCTTGATCGGCATCGCTCCGGGGGCTTCGCCGTCCAGCAAGATTGCAGCCGCCTGCAGCGCAGCCAGGCGCCCTACATTGGCATAGCTCGTGCCGATGGCCATCAACGCCCCGGCTTCTTGCACCATTTGCGTGTAGGCAGAAAACACCGGCAGATCGAGCGCCGCAGCTGCTGCGACAAACTCTCTCTGGTGATCGAGATTATAGGAGCTGGACCCGACATAAATCGCCTCCGCCCCTTTTGCTTTCAGCGCGGCAAGAGCCTCGGGAATCTGCGCGACAGGCACGTCTCCACGGGCGTCGGGTGTATAAAGGTGCTCGACGAGGGAAAAGCCGAATTCTGGGGCAATATCCCTGAGCTTTTCAGTATTGAGCGTCGAATTGAGCTCACCGGGATGGTTCAGGACGCCCAGCCGGTCAGGACGGAAATATTCGAATATCAGGCGCAGCTGGACCTCTTCGGGCACCCGGTTGCGCACCCCCGATATGTAATCCCTGCCGCTGGCCTCGTAGCTCTCCACCAGATCGGACGCCACAGGATCGGCCACGATCATGAAGAGCGCGGGAATGTCCCCCAGGGCAGAGCCCGTGCCATGCTCTGTCCGTGTCCCCAGAAGAGCGCTGGACACGGTGGTGCCCCAGGTCACGACCAGATCGGGCCGCTCGGCAATCAGACGCGTCTGCACCTCGGGCAACAGGTCCTTGTCGCGCGCCACATCGGTCACCTCAATGCGCACCGGAAGATCGCGATCCTCGAAATAGCGGATGAAGCCCTTGCAGGCCTCTTCGCAGCCCCGCCAGACAACCATGTGCACATGGCGTTCAGGCAGGTCTGCCCTCCCCTGGGCCTGCGCCAGGGCCGGCATCGGGCCGAGAAGGCTGCACCCCGCAATCAGGACCAGGCCGGCAAGGAGACGCTCAAGCATGGGCCAAACCCTTTCCACGCTTGAGGGAAATCCCTGCCATCACCAGTCCCATGACCGTCACGGTCACGCCGATGATGGCTGCCACCTGACCATAGTCGAGCTGGACAAGCAGCGCCGCCACGACGACGGGACCGATCACGGACCCGATCCGCTCACTGGTGCGCAACAGGCTGAGCGCCCCCGTCCGGGTGATGTCCGGGCTCTGCTCGGCCGCTTCCATCGCCGCAACGATCAAGGGCGCCTTGAGGAAAGCGTGCACAACCCCCAAGGCGGCGACAACTGCAAGAACCGCTGCCACACTGGCATTCTGATAAAGACCCAGCAGGACAATGCCCGACAGCACCGTCGCCCCGATCACCATCCACAGGTTCTTGCCAAGCCGGTCGGCAACACCGGACGCCAACGGGCTGATCGGAATGATGATCAGCGAATAGAGCATCATGATCCGCCCGATCTCGGATTGGGTCGCCTCCAGGCTGGCCAGATAGATCGGCACGAACAGATAGAGAATGCCCGTCAGGATCACCTTGGCCGGGATCGCACAGAAGAGCACGATCAATACGAATTGCGTGTTGCGCATCAGGATCGCAAGCGGGCTGCGACTGGCCCCCTGAGGCACTTTCTTGACCTCGGATGCAGGCAGATCGGTGCTGAGCATGGACCAACCCAGAACGCCCGCCAGCAAGGAAAACCCGGTGGCAATGAGAAAGACGGGCTTGTAGCCCAGCCAATCCGCCAGGATCGCTCCGATCGCCGTGCCGCACATGGTGGCCGTCATCAAAACACCGACAAAGATCGCCATCCCGCGCGCCCGGTTCTCGGCCACCACAACGGCCGCGATATAGCTCTGACAACTGATCGTGATGACGGCATAGCCAACGGCCGTCATGGAGCGGCCGATGAGGATGTCATTGGCGCTCGCGGCAAAAAAACAGAGCATATACCCCGCGATGGCCGGCACGAGACCCGCCATGAAGAGTGTCTTGTTGCCGAACCTGTCCACCAGACGGCCGGCAAAGGGCGTGAAAACGGCGATCACGAACATGAAGGCCGAGATCGGCAGCCCCATCATGATGTCCCGCGCGAAGAGATCGCTCCCGGTGTGGAACTCCGCCACAAAGAGCGGCAGGAAGGATTTCTGCAATTCCTCCGCAAAGGAGAACACGAACAGCGGAATGCGCGCATCCATGATGGAGGCCCCGCTGCGCGTATCCGTGATGTAGAGCCCCCGTCGTTCGCCAAACGCCGACAGCGCCATACGCCGCGCCCCGTCCCCCAGACTGCGCAGAGCCGCCGTCAGCGCATCCCGCAGGCGCGCATTCTGCGCATTGAGTGCCTGGATGAACTCCGCAATCCGCCTGGAGCCGCGCCCCACCTGATATTGCCGCAAATCACCCGAAGCCCGGCGGTTGATCGCGGATTCTGCCTGTCGAAAAGGCTCTGTCAGCTGCGACGCGGACACCACAACCACCACTTCCAGCGCCACCAGCGACACCGCGATCAGGATCACCAGAGTGTCAAAGAAGACCGATGTCATCTTGCCGTTGAGATAGGACTCGTCGATCGTGGCCTCGACACGGGCAAGCACCACGCCGTCGCGCATCACATCTACCGAAACAGTCTCCAAACCATCGGAACGACCCAGCAAGATGGCCGTGACATCACCGATTTCCTCGATGATGTTTGTCGCCCATTGACCATCGATGTCCATGTCCTGACGGGGGGAACTTGCCTGTCCCAAGGACCGTTCGTCGCTGCCCGTGGCAGCAACCACGCGCATTGCCTTGACCTCTGGATGAGCTGCGATGAGGTCGTCGATATAGGTGTCGAGCCCGCGAATTTCATCAAAAGGAATACCAATGCGCATCGCATATTCGATGTCGCGCTGCACGGCGACCGCAACGGCGCGCGCCTTGTCTTCCAGGAACGGACGCAGGCCCGCGTTGAATTCCGACACCGTCACGATCAGGCTGAGCGCCGCAGCAAGGATCATCGCCACCGTGGTGCTGAGAAACAAACGGCGCGAGAAACCCCGCATCAGGGACACAGGTTGCACAGCCCTCATGCCGGTGTCCCCCTCGCAGCCGATCTGCCCTCGGCCAGAAGCGCTTCGAACTCCGCCTCCGCAGCGGCGAAGGCGGCATCGCCCTCGGCAATGGCCTCACGCAACATGTCGGCCTCTGGTCCGACCTGGACCGAAGCCGCCTCCCCACTCAGCGCCAGCGCCTGATAGGCATGACGGACAGACGAAAACTGCAAAATGATGAACGGAATGATCATCACGGAGATCATTCCAAAAATGATCAGATAGGCATTTGTCATGCGGTGAAAGGTCAAACGAGACTGATAGATGAAGGATTCCGTCGGCGTTGTCAGGATGACCGCTCCCATGACCGCGTTGCTGCTGTCATAGAGCAGACGCCCTGTGTAAAGCCGTGGACCCACGTCCAGTCGCGTCACGGAGTCTCCACTGCCCAAGACCCGCCGCATGAGCTGATCACGGTCCGAGTGGGGTATCTCCTGCGAACCGCTCGACAGAATTGATGCCCCGATCGGGGATACGATCAGAATCTGCGCGATGGAGGGATCCCGTCTCTGCGTGCGATCGATGAGGTCCTGAAGTCCCGACATCTCGTCGATGGCAAATCCCAAGGAATCTGCCCGGACAATGGCCGCCTCGATCGCTGCCGCGGAAATCTGCAACCGAGAGGATGTGGCTTCTGCCACAAGCGCACGGAGTTTCAGATGATTGAGTGAGCTTTGCAATAAGAGCATCGCCCCGATCACGAAAAGGATCGAAATAATGACCTTGGCGTAGATTTCGCGAAAAACGGTCCATCCAGACACAATCATTATGCTCCAGTTAAATTGCAAGATTTGCGCATACATGAAGCTCAGCGCGGAAAACCGCGCATCATATGCTTGATCAAACTCAACTCAAGGCTTGGCTGGGAGCGCTCACAGATACAACAGCGCGTTCGATTTGAAGAAATAAATTATGTTTTTTTCGGAATCTAATTTATTTATTTAATATCAAAAGAGATTTAAAATCTCCTATTCATCCGGAAAGAACGGTTGGGCAGCCAAGAACGATTGTTCCGCCATGGGCACATTGATCCCCCATCCGCGCGAGAGGTTTCTTGGATACCAGAACAGTGGCGCTGCCCTTGACCACGGTGTCGGGTGGACCGACGCAGACTGCGAGACTGCCCACCCCTGCGGCAGGCAGCTTTCCGATCAGAACTGTTGGGGCCGCCGGCACGATGATCGGACCACCGACATGCGGCACAATTCCGGTCACCATCGGGCAGACATGCATGTCCGTGATCCGTGCAGCGGGTGGTCCGGGCATAGGATCCGCTCTCCCTAACCGAGCACGCCGGGCCAGCCGCCACGGGCAACTTCCATACCGCGGTCGAACGTGACCTGGATGGCCGCAGCCAGGCTGTTCTTGGTTTCCCCAGCCAATAGGGAAATCGCGCCCAGAAGCGCAGTTGCATGCAGTCCGGACGGTGGCAGCACCACCGGACCCTTTGCGGGACCGATGCTGCCCGAACCGTTCCAGGCCACCGCATTGCACAGCCAACCAAGCGGGTCTTCGTGCCCCCGGTCTTCTGCAGCTTGCATCAGTGTCACACGCGTGCCCTCCTGGGGGTCGCGCACCCATTGGCCCACCAAGGCACGCAATGCCTGGTCCTGTGCGGATGGCGCACGCAACAGGTCACCCTGAACGGCAAGCGCCCAGCACACCCCCTCCCGAGGTGGCATGCCATGCGCAAGATAATGTATGAGGTCCACGAAAAGGGCCTTCTCGTGTAATGTCTGAAGTGCCAGTTCCGGCGGCATGTCCGTGAGGATCACTTGCCCCGCCTCTTCGCTGAGCGCAAATCGCTCCAGCACGGGCAGGCTGGTGTCAAAGGGAATTTTCCGAAGCATCACAGGCACATCAATTGATCATGCATATGCCACCCTGCATCTTTATCATGCCCGAACCTTTCACATCACAGATCGCACCTTGCACGGAAAGCATTGCACTGGCTTTCAGGTCGGCCTTGAGGCCCTGCATCACCAAGGCTGTATCCGCCTTGACATCCACTTTCATGCCCTCGACGCTCAGTGGCCCCCCGGATTTGAAATCCGCCTTCGACTTGCCCTCGGCGCTCAGGGTCGGGCTCGATATCTTGATGGCCGATGGGGTCAGCTCGATGGAGGAACTGCCCACCTTCAAGACAAGCTTGGTGTCGGCCTCCAAGGTGATGGTCTTGGCGGTCACCTTGTCACTGGTCTCGATGTCAGCCGTGCGCGTCTTGGCCGTCACCTTGATGGCATTGGTCACGGTGGTGACGAAATCCTTCTCGACCTCGAGCTTGCACGTCTCGCCAATCTTTGTGGTTTCGAATTTCTTGATGTCCCGCAAGACATCATTGTTTACGATCAGGTTGTAATCCCGCGCCGCCCGAACCGCGATCAGTTCACTGCCCTTTTTGTCGTCGAACTCCCACTCATTGGCCTCACCCTCGAGCTTGCTGCGAAACCCGGAGCGCGTGGTGTTTTTCGCGATGAAGGGCGGCTTGTTCTTGGTATTGTAGATTTGCCCGGTGATGATCGGAGCGTCCGGATCGCCCTGCAGAAAGGACACTAGGACCTCATGCCCAACCCGCGGGATGAACTGGGCGCCATACCCCTTGCCGGCATAGGGTTCGGCCACGCGCAGCCAGACGGTATTCTCCCCCTCCTTGTCCCAGAAAAAGCGCACGAGCACGCGTCCTTCGGCGTCACAGAAGGGTGTACCTGCCTTGGCGTCATTCCCACCAATCACGATCGCATTGTGGACCCCGGCAATCACGGGTTTGGGCAGACGTTCCGGGACTGCCTTGTGGGTCTTGGGTAGCGCCTCGAAGGTGCAGAGCAGCGCATTGCCACGTATTGGCCGGTAGTGGAGCCCGACAATCACGTAGTCTCCGGCAAAATCCGGATGCGATTCCGACACAATGTTTAGCGCCTGGCCAAGATGCATCCCCGGGTGCTCACATGTCCCCGTCAGACCAAACTCATCCCGGCGATATGCGTCCGAGGCCACGTCGAGTTCAGTGCCTGTCACCTTGCCACGCGTGACAGGCACTGGGCGATATTCGAGAATTCCGGGCTTTTCCAGCAGTTTGGCATCCAGGGTGAGGGTCTCGGACGCCAGAGCCTTGTCTGCCTTTTCCGGGTCATAGGTCAGCAATTCCACCTTGCCAGGCCGAACACGCTGCCGAAGCGTCAACATCTGCGCCTGCATGCGCTCGACATCGGAAAGTTCTGCATCCGTAAGTTTGATCCCCTTGACGCTGCTTGGGAACGGTTTTTGCGTGTCATGCAGGACAAGGGTCTCCGCGGAACTTCCATCGTGGAAGTAAAAGGCAAGACCTTCTTCGGCCAGGATCCGACGCACGAACTCCAGATCATTTTCGTTGTACTGGATCACGAGGTCCCGTTTGACGGTCGGCTTGGCGCCGCTCACCTTCAGTTTCTTGATGTTGTTGCGCTCGAGAACCACCTTGAGGATATCGAGCGCTGTCTTTTCCTCGTAAACCGCATTGCCAAGGCTCAACGCCAGGACTGCAAGAGGTGGACAAATGACAAGCTCAAGTGCCGGGGATCCACTATTGGCAACCGTGCGCTCCACCGACATCACAATCCCCGCAAACGCGCGCGGCTTGGCGTCCGCATAGACTTCCTTGACGAACTCGATACTGCAGGGTTTGCCCAGAAACACCGTCATTGGGGATGTTTGATCCAGAACCGTGACCCTGTAACTCGGAACGTTGGACAGCCTTTCCTCGATCAGGAAGTCTTCCACATCATAGGCCGTCTTGCCATCTACCTTCAAAGTGACAAGAATTTTGTCCTGATCAGCCATTTATTTCCTCATTGCATACAAGAGCGGCTTATGTGGCAATGCATCATGCCCAACACGATGCATTGAGTTCATAATACAGAGCACAGGAGTTTCCTCTGTCAGCCCCAAGTATATGATCAAAACTCCAAAAGCACCCTGGTCTTCACTCGAAGGCCCAGGGTGCTTTGGAAATCCGTGAACACGAGTTTGATGCCAATACAAATTCGCAGCTGCAACTGGAACACACCGTCACATGCGTTGCAATGACATCAAATTATTTTATTTCTACCATTAAGTTTATCTTGATATATCGTTATAGAGTATCTTCTCCAAGACGTTCATCGTTGGCGCTGTTTTGACTTTGATATTGCATCTCAAATCATGAGGATGAGAGCCCGCAACATACGGACCGGATCAATTTCGACCGCCATGTGCGGGGAGAATTTCCGAGTGCGCAGATCAGTTTGGACGGCAGACGGGTGATGCCCGCACGTGATGAAACTGTCGGCGTTGGCGGCAACAGCATGATGCAACACCCAACAGGTCAGAAAACGATTCCTGAGCTTGAGGCGTTGTTCCGACAATCATTGTTCGAGCGACCGACCCGGCACAAGGATGTGAACGACGTCGCCCACTTGACCCGTGACCCCAACAAACGCCAGATCATGGATGGCGGGATGAGCTGAACAGAAAATGGATCAACCGGTTTCATGACTGCACCTGGCTGAAACCCCTCGCGCTGGTCATGCACAATTCGGTCAACCCGACCCATCGGGACCGGGAAGGGTCTGCATGAAACGCGCATTTCGCGCCGCAACTGCTCTCGTCTGATCTTCCTGTTCAACCAGATCGGCATGCTGGAGCGCTCTACCCTGCGCACGGGCAAGGCCCACAGTACCGATGGCTGGCGTCGATCCGGTCATCGCTCGATACGCCAACCGCGCTGTTGAGGATCGGGTCTTCCTTGCAGGCCACTCTGCAAGGTTACAACGGCCCGCACAACCGTATGAGCGTCTTGGGGCAGAAACACTTGTTCAGAGAGAAAAATCCGCGGAACTTGACATTAAACCGCACACACCTTGGATAGCGCCGGTTTTATTTCAAATGAACACTATGACTTTCGTGAGATACCCCAATAATCCGAAAACGATCAGACCAAAAATATTGTGATACACATCCCGCCCGGTATAGCGCTCAATTGTGAAGGCAATAAAAGCCCACAGCACCACACCCAAGCCAACAAAAACAGCCGATACTGCAACTTCAAACATCCGCTCAATTCCCAAAGTGACGAAGAGCATTCAACCCCTTCATTTTGAACTGTGGATTTTCACGAAAACACGAAAATTTCAAGCTTTTTAGACATTGGTTCACCGGGAGAGTTCAGAAGTTTTACCATATCATGTGCGATGCAACACATAATACAAAGCGTTCGAAATCAGTGTAGATCAAGCTCGGAAGCCTTATCCTTCCGCGTTAAATTACCATTGAGCTTTGCGCCGCTATCGATGGACACCTCATTGTAGGTGATGTCTCCTTCGACTTGGGCAGTTGAACTTAGCCTCACCTTGAAACCAAAAACCTGCCCGAGCACCACGCCATGAATCAAGACATCGTCAGCTGTCACGTTGCCGGTGACTTCAGCAGTTCGGCCAATAGTTAAAAACTTGGTATCTATGTCTCCTCGGAAAGTGCCGTTGATTTCGATGCTCCCTTGACTCTTGATTTGTCCGGTTACTTCGAGACCTTCAGACATTACAGAGGCTGTTTGCCGGGAGCCCGCAGCAGAGAGAGCTGGGCTGTTTACAGCAGTTTCAACAACTATGGCTTGAGACCCAGACGGTTGTGCACCGACTGCAATCAGGACCTCTTCTTTTGGATTTGCATTTCGGCCTTTGGTAAACATTTTTCGCGTCCTGCGGTTTTTCCAGAGTATCTCACCCTATTACTTCTTGATGTATCTATTTATTTTTGATTGAAAATTTAGACAGAACGCTTGGATGAGATGATGTGTCGACATTTCTTAAGGCCGGATTCAATTCAAACGCAACCATCTTTCTGAACCAAGATTTCGACAGGTGAAATTGACATCCTGTTTACTCGACCCCGCAAGTCGCCAATCGCAAACGAACAGGGACCATGGTGGCCGTAAGCCCTTTCTTGAGGTGCAGCCCGGGCTGGGTCCGGTCGCGCGGCTCGATCTGGGATTTTTCATCCACGCAGAGCACGACCGCGCAATCCGGCGGGTCGAAGTCGAGGCCAACGATCACGGTGCCCTTGTCCTTGAACACCGGGACGTTCGAGACCTTCAACCCCTCCAAGACACATGGCTCGAGGCCGATATCCCCACCGCCTCGGCCAACGTCGCGCGGCTCCAGGGCGGGGCGTTTGACGGCACCTCCTGCGCAGTCTTCGCGATCACTGCCGACCGGACCCGCCTCGGAAGCGGCGGCAAACGCAAGGGCCGAGTCTTGGTCGCGCTTGAGCCCCGGTACGCCATCATCGACAAACCGCTCCAGCCTGCCGCCGCATGATCTCAACGGTTCCCACGGCATCAGTTATCGCAAGCAAGATCCCGCCCCGCCATGCGAGCTTGCGTGGTGTGTTGCGGTTTATCAGCAGGGCTTCAAGCTCAGTACGGTTGGCGAGGCCAAGGTAAAGGCAGAGGTCGGAGCGTCACGCCCGCCAATCATGCCACGATCGAGAAGGGTTGGGAATCCTATGTCAGGCGGGGAGCCCAAGACGAACAAGCAAAGCGCCTAAGTATACAGTCCATCTTAAGGTATCTGGAGACATCCGGATACCAGTTACCCTTTCACAACCTGGAAACGCGACAATCCCGAGCAAGGTTATTGCCCTCTATAGACATTTCTCTTTTTGGAAGCATGATTTTCCTTTGCACCAACTCGACCTCCAGCATGTCCCGCATCATCATACCCTGACGGATCGCACATCACCCCTTGCCACACCCTCAAGAAAGGGGAGGAGACAAATGAATATTCTACATGCCCAATATCCGCTTGCGATCGTGCGCCTTATCGCTCGCTTTGTCAGGCATGATACATGCTAGATAAAATTGGCGCGATCGCGCGCCCGATACAGAAAAATCCAAATGAATCAGAAGTTGGAAAATTTTTGACATCCTTTCGGGCATCATGCACCAACACTTGGCCGCGTCTGCAAAAAAGAAAAACCCTGACCTGAGGCCAGGGTTGAAGTTGAGAGCAGAACCCAAAGGAATTCCGCGTGTGATGCTGCATCATAACCTGTGTTGATCTCCAGTCAACAAATTAGAATTACTCTTTCCCCTTAAATCATGAAAAAACAATATTTTGAAATATCAATTTCACAAAAAACACTATTAAGATACAAAATCTGAATTCTAAAGCGATTACGAAATAGAAAAAGTACTGGCCTATACTATTGCGCCGTTGTCACACGTCCTCAATTGAACTTACCGTTCCTTCTGTAGGTGGGTTACCGGCAGTTATCCACCGGCAACTGCCGGCGCACCCTGTTCCCCAAACAGTTAACCCACCTACGACCCGAAAAGATCGCGGTTGCAGCGAGGTGATGATGCTACGGACTTATATCTGCCGAGACGATGGATGCCTGATCTGAATGTGCCCTCCTGCTTCTCGAGAATACCACTCCTCAGACGAGATGTTCTCGGGGGACGTCAAGATGATCGACCTAAAGGCACTTTCTGAAACCTTCGACAGGAGCTAGCCAAGATCGTCGCCCACTCAACATCGTCAGACGAGACAGCGCGCAAGCGTTTGCCTGAAACTGATCAAGACGACGAAGAGTTTACCCTTCGGACTGACAACGCAAGTGGGCCATGGCGCCCAGGGATTTGAGCAGCCGCATGAACAGACGCCACTTCCTTTCGACATTGACCGCTCTTGCGGTCTGTGCGCCCTTTTCGGCGTTGGCGCAGTCGAACGGGGTGGACACGGTGACTGATCGGGATTGGACGGCGTGGAAAGCCGCGTTTCTGATGCCGGACGGTCGTGTCGTCGATCACTTGCAGGATCAGTCGACCCATTCCGAGGGGCAGGGCTACGGGCTGGTCTTGTCTGTCATCCATGGTGACCGTGCCGCGTTTGACGCGATCTGGTCCTGGACCTCTGCAAATCTGAACCGTCGCAACGATGCGCTTCTGAACTGGAAACTGGTACCGGGCCAGACAGCGCCAGAAGCCATGAACGCAACCGATGGCGATCTCTTTTTCGCTTGGGGTTTGGCGATGGGGGCCGACCGGTTCGACATTCCCAAGGCTCGGTTCCATGCCACAGAGATCGCAAAGGCGATTTCCGCCCATTGTGTCCACCCCGATCCCCGCAATCGCGACCGGTTGATCCTTTTGCCCGCAGCCGAAGGGTTCCTGCGTGGAACCAAAGCGATCATCAACCCCTCTTATATCATGCCCCGCGCGCTCTATGACCTGTCGGCATTGATCCGTGATCCGCGATTGGCTCAGGTGGCCAATGACGGCTTGGTGATCCTGGACGAGCTTGCCAGGTCTACCGGCATTCCGAATTGGGCCGAGGTTGACATTGCCGGTCTCAGACCGTCGTCCGAGCACATGGCACATTACGGGTACGATGCGGTCCGGGTGCCGTTGTACCTCATCTGGTCCGGACACCGCGATCATGCGGCGGTCGCCCATGCCAAGGAGATTTACGCAAGCGCCTCCGGTCAGAATACGCCTGTTGTCGTTGACCTCAAGGACCGCAGCGTTCTCGACACAAGCACCTACGAGGGCTTTGCCGCCGTTCACCGCCTGGTCGATGGGCGAAGCTTCGACACGCCCGAACTTGACGTGGGACAGGGGTATTACCCGGCCATGCTCGACATGTTGAGCCGGGTTGCGGACAGGGAAACCGCCCCTGCCCTGACCTTCGGGCTGAAAGATTAAAGCGTTCTTCGCAAAACCTCGATTGTTGGGCTTCCAGCAAGACAGGCCGCCTCTCCGTCCTGCGCCGGTTCCCCGGCCAAAGGCTGGCACGCTCAAGATCGGGCAAAGCTTTCAGGTCTCCAAGAGCGGCGAGGAGGATGCGGAATGGAGGGTGGGTGTGAATCTGAGGTAAGAGCGTCCCATGCCGCCACAAACGCTCAGTGAAACTGCTTTGAACAGCTCTGGATTACGCAATCTGCACATATTCTATGCAGCTTTCTTCCAGATGGACCTGTGCAATCACCAAATTACTTGCCAAATCATTCAGCACTGTCTTAGGTTTGAGTCGTGTGGTTAAGGGCTCAATGAGGAGACCGCCACAAATCATAAAATGAACTGCCGCGCAAAGCGGCTTGGCAATGTAGCCTCTGCAGCAGGAATGCTGTCAGGGGCTTTTTCGCGTTCGAGGACTGATGACCCAGAGACTGGAACTCCCGATAGGCTTGCTGATGTCGCAGGGCGGCTCCTATGAGGCTGTCAGCCGCGTCATGCATGCCGGAGCAAAGCTGGCTATCGAGGAAATCAACGCAAGCCCAAACCAGTCGGTGAGTATCACGCCGGTATCCATCGATCCCGCCGGTGTACTCTCGAACTATGTGGAGGGCGCACGCTCTCTACTGCAGGATCATGGTTTGAAGCATGTGGTGGGCTGCTATACCTCGTCCAGTCGAAAGGAGGTGTTGCCGCTCTTCGAAAAGGCGGATGCCCTTCTCTGGTATCCTTCTCACTACGAAGGCTTCGAAACCTCCGAGAATGTTGTCTATAGTGGTGCTGGTCCCAATCAGCACATCGTGCCACTGACACGCCATCTTTTGAGGCAGTTTGGCACACGTGGCTGGATGGTCGGCTCCAACTATATCTGGGCGTGGGAAAACAACCGCATTCTTCGTGAGGCGATTGCTGCCTCTGGAGGCGTGGTTCTGGGAGAACGGTACTTTCCTGTTGGCGAAATCGACTTGAGTGATGTGGTCAACCAAATCATCGAGGACAGACCGGATTTTGTATTTACAACCCTGATAGGTCAATCCGGCTTTGCTTTTCTGAAAATGCTGCGATCAGCGGCAGAGGCAGCGGGCATCGACCAGCCTGCTGAAATGCCTGCAGCAAGCTGCAGTCTGTCAGAAGCGGAACTCCCCATGCTGGGGGAGGCAGCGGCCGGACATTTGTCGTCTTCAGTCTACTTCTCGACAATCACATCCACGGAAAATCGCCGATTTGTCACCCTGTGGAATGATCGGTTCGGACATATGGGACAGGCGTCTGCGGATGCGGAAGCGGCTTACTTGGCGGTTCATCTTCTGGCACGTGCTGCTGAACGTGCCGATAACACCGGGTTCGAAGCGGTGCGCGAGGCGGTGCGTGACCTGACATTTGATGCGCCACAAGGTCGGGTGACGGTAGATGGCGACAACCTGCATTGCTGGATGCGCCCACGCATCGGTCGATCGCGCAGTGATGGCAGTTTTGACATCTTGGTGGAACATCCCGTTGCGCTGCGCCCAGATCCTTATCTGACCTGGGCACATGACGTTTACGAGAGTGCCAATCGCAATCTCAGGTTGATCCAATGAGCCGGGCGATTCAAAAGAACTTTCGCGGGTTGCGGGCGTTGGTGATCATGGCCAACGAGAATGGTCATCAGACCCTCGTGGGGACGCTGTTCAAGCTTGGGCTTGACGTGACGGTCGCAGGGAGTTGGCCTGAGACCACAGACAATCCTGTGCCCTTCGATGTGATCTTTTTCGATGCTGATGACGGGAGCGATACCGCCCTGAACCAAACAGTCTTTGCCGATTTGCCCCTGATCGCACTGATCGGAAGCGAGGCGCCCAGCCGTTTGGCGCATGTCATCCAAAACCGTGCAGCAAGCCACATCCTCAAGCCGGTGCGCAGTTCAGGAATCTTCACGGCGCTGTTCTTGGCAGTGAACGAACATGCTGTACGGCTGCGACACAAACAAGAAATACAAGTGCTCAACCGGCGTCTGGCAGGACGACGTATCGTGACAAAAGCAGTTATGCAACTCGTCACCCGGTGCGGCCTGTCTGAAGAGGGCGCCTATGAGTGGCTGCGGCGCGAAGCCATGCAGCGTAGAATTCCGATGGAGGACATGGCGCGGCATGCCATCGGACTCGGTCCCGATCCTGCACAGGACACCGGGCCAAAACACGGTCGCGCAACCAGATCGGATTAATCCGCTCACGAAGACGACCCAGAAGATCACGCAACAGTGGAGAGAGACCAATGACACGCAACCGACCGAGACTTGCCGGCCTGATGGCCGGTGCTGCTATGGCACTAGTCGCCGTAGCCCCTGCATTTGCTCAAGATGGCCCGATCCGGATCGGCGTCCTTGAAGACCAGTCTGGCGATTTCGCAGCCGCGACCATGGTCAAGGTCCACGCCATCGAGTTGGCCGCGAAAGAAATCAACGATGCAGGCGGCATTGACGGCCGTCCCGTCGAACTGGTCATGTATGACACCCAGTCTGACAACCGACGCTATCAGGAGTTCATGCGGCGGGTGCTGCAAGCCGATAACGTCGATGTCGTCTTTGCCGGCTTTTCTTCTGCCTCCCGGGAGGCATATCGCCCCATCGTGAACCAGTTCGATGGTCTGGCCTTCTATAACAACCAATACGAAGGCGGCGTCTGCGACAACAACATGATCGTGACTGGAGCCGTGCCGGAACAGCAGTTTTCCACGCTCATTCCTTGGATGATGGAAGAGTATGGACCCAACGTTTACACACTGGCTGCGGATTACAACTTTGGACAGATTTCAGCCGAATGGGTACGCCAGATCGTGGAAGAGAACGGCGGCACCATGGTGGGAGAAGAGTTCATCCCCCTCGGCGTTTCGCAGTTCGGCCAGACAATCCAGAACATCCAGGCGACTGAGGCAGATTTGGTTGTGACACTGCTGGTCGGAGCAGCACAGGCCTCTTATTACGAACAAGCAGCATCAGCCAATGTCAATCTCCCGATGGCGTCCTCGGTGAACGTTGGGCAAGGATACGAACACAAGCGCTTCACACCGCCGAGCCTCGCCAACATGTATGTCACCACAAATTACATCGAAGAGATCGACACGCCTGCATCGAATGATTTTGTCGAACGGTTCCGCGCGATGTTCCCGGACGAGCCTTACATCAACCAGGAGGCAGCGAATTCTTATATCGCGATGTACCTCTACAAGCAGATGGTTGAACGGGCGGGGACGACCGACCACGATGCCATCCGTTCGGTTCTGGCCGAGGGAGATGTCTGCTTTGACGGACCTTCAGGCAATGTCTGTCTCGATCCCAAGAGCCAGCACATGTCGCATACGATCTACCTTGCCAAGGTAAATGACGATCATTCCATAAGCTTTCCCCAGGTCTGGAACGATATCAAGCCTTATTGGCTGGGTGATGCAGGGTGCGATCTGACCCAGAACGATCCCAGCGCACAGTACACACCATCTGCGCCTCCACCTGCGCAGTGATAGGCTGAACGGAACTGTCGGGCGGGCGCGTCCCGCTCGGCAGTTCTCAACTTCCCTTTCTCGACACTCCAGGAGATCCGCGGATGGACTTGCTCCAGAACGTCTTTGCCATGCTTTATCAATTTGGTGACACCTTTGCCTTTCTGGTGATCTCCTGTGCCGGACTGGCGGTGATCTTTGGCATGATGGGGGTCATAAACCTGGCCCATGGCGAATTCATCATGTGCGGTGCCTATGTTACGGCCAGCGCCGCACGCGCGGGTCTGCCGTTGCCCGTGGCGATCCTGACCGGCGCACTGGTCGCTGGCGCAGTGGGCATGCTGGTGGAACGTGTGGTTATCCGTCACCTGTATCATCGCCCATTGGACTCGATAATCGCCACATGGGGCATCAGTCTCATCGCCACGCAGGGTGTGTTGATCGTTCTGGGATCGACCATGCAAGGTGTCGGCACACCACTCGGCAGTATTGAGGTCGGCGGCCGATCTTACTCGCTGTATCGTCTCGTGCTTATGGTATGTGCGCTTGGACTACTGGGTGGGCTATACCTATTGTTTTATCATAGCCGATTTGGGGTGATCGCCCGTGCGACCATCCAGAAACCGCACATGGCCCATGCTCTCGGTGTCAATACAAGGCGCATGTATGGGTTGACCTTCGGTCTGGGCGCGGCGCTCGCCGGCCTTGCAGGTGGACTTTATGCTCCGACCATGACGATGGTGCCGACGATGGGTGCGACCTTCATTGTAGAAAGCTTCGTGACCGTTGTTGTCGGGGGCGCTGATATTTTTGTGGGTGCAGCCCCCGCTGCGGCGATTCTGGCACTGATCAAGGCCGGGCTCACGGCGTGGTATGGCCAGCTCTTTGGCCAGATCGGCTTGCTGGTCACTGTCATCCTCGTCATTCGCATCTTGCCCGGAGGGCTTTCGGGCTGGCTCAAAGGAACCACCAGATGATTTCTTCCGAGACGACACCGCGCAGCCTCTTGGCACGGCTGGAAGGGCCTCAAACCATGGGGCGCGGACCTGTCTTCTGGACAGCCGCAGCCATAGCGATTGCGGTTGCCGCCGCCTATCCTTTGATGGCGGATGCCTGGACTGTGGGCAATGCCGCTTACTTCCTGATCTGGACCTTCATGGCGATGGGGCTTGGCGTGGTATGGGGCTATGCCGGCGCATTGAGCTTTGGTCAAACTGCGTTTTTTGGCCTTGCTGGCTATGCGTATGGGGTGATCACGCTGAACCTGGGTGCAGCTTATGGTCTGACCCTCGTTGCGTTGATCTTGGCTGTGGCGATCGGCGGGCTCTTCGCCCTGGTGATCGGCTATTTCATGTTCTACGGACGCATCCAGGGCGTGTTCGTCGGTATCGTGACCCTGTCGGTGACCCTCGTTCTGGAAACCTTCATGGCACAAACTGCAGGCCCGCAATGGCGCATAGGCGAGGCACGCCTGAACGGGTTCAACGGCATGTCCGGGATGCCGCCACTGACCCTGCCCTGGTTTGGGGACGACATTGCGCTGTATCCAGGCCCGTCCCTTTATTACCTCCTGCTCGGGCTGGTGGTGATTTGCTATCTTGGTCTCCGCATCATGCTGAATTCGTCCTTTGGCAACGTGCTTGTGGCGATCCGCGAAAATCCACATCGCGTCGGAATGCTGGGCTATGACGTGCGGCTTTACCAGACACTGGCATTTGCCATAGGAGGTGCTTTTGCTGCCCTTTCGGGGGCTCTTTACACCGCTTGGGGGCAGTACATTACTCCGTCGAGCATGGGACTGACCTCGGCGGCACTCCCCATCATCTGGGTGGCCGTAGGTGGACGCCGTGACATAACAGCGACGCTGATCGGCACCATTGTGGTACTTGCCGGGTTTCAATCACTGACGATCTACGGCAGCCAGTATGCGCTGGTTGTGATGGGAGCTCTGCTCCTGGTTACGGTCCTGGCTGCACCACAAGGTCTCGTTGTGGGTGCAATGACCTTTCTGGGCCGCATCTTCAGGAAGGACAAATCATGACAGACATCCTCAGGGTGCAAGGCCTACGGAAGGCCTTTGGCGGTGTGGTCGTTGCAAACGGCATCGACTTTTCCCTGTCGGCAGGGGACATGCATTGCCTGATCGGGCCGAACGGTGCCGGCAAGTCCAGCTTTTTTCGCTTGCTGTTGGGCGAACATGCCCCAGACGCCGGAACCATTACCTTTGACGGAAATGACATCACCAATCTACGCTCGTTTCAACGTATACGGCGTGGCATCTCGGTCAAGTTTCAGGTGCCCGGCATCTTCAAGGCTCTTTCCGTACGCCAGAACTTGGAGGTTGCTTTTCAGGACCATCTGAATGGGCAAAGCCTGGGCACGAAGATCCACGAAATGCTCGACTTCACCGATCTGCACGCAGAAGAGACAACACCTGCGGGCAACCTGTCACATGGTCAGCAGCAGTGGCTTGAAATTGCCATGGCCGTCGGTGTCGAACCCAAGCTGCTGCTTCTGGACGAACCGACCGCCGGCATGTCTCCCGACGAGACGCGCAAGACAGGCGACATGCTGCACGATCTCAACGCCCGCGGCATCACCATCCTTGCCGTCGAACACGATATGGCCTTTGTGGAACAGATCGCGCGACGGGTCACGGTGCTGCATTTCGGATCGATCTTTGTTGAAGGCACGATTGCCGAGATCATCGATCATCCCGGCGTGCAGGAAATCTATCTGGGGACAGCCGATGTCTGATGAACCACTTCTGACCGTCTCGGGCCTGCAGTCGGGCTATGGCGGCGAAACCGTACTGCAAGGGGTTGATCTGACCATTGGCCAAGGTGAAATCGTCGCTGTCGTGGGGCGCAACGGCGTGGGAAAAAGCACCCTGATGCGCACCCTGACCGGGCTGTTGAATCCCAGCGCTGGAACAATCAGGTTCCAAGGACGTGATGCGACGTTGGTGGGCGCGGACATCCGGGCACGCCTCGGCATCGGCTATATCCCACAGGGACGGGAGGTGTTTCCCGAGCTCACCATTCGAGAAAACTTGATGGTCGGAGAAGTTGCAGGTCGCGGGCGCAGCACTCCGGATTACGACACGATTTACCGGTTTTTCCCAATCCTGAAGGAGCGGGCACACCAGCGGGCCGGGACCCTGTCAGGCGGGCAGCAGCAGCAGCTGGCAATTGCACGTGCGATGATCAGCAGGCCTGCATTGATGCTGCTGGACGAACCCTCCGAAGGCATCCAGCCCTCGATCATCAAGGACATTGCGCGCAATGTACGCACTCTGAACGCGGAGACTGGCGTGTCGGTTTTGCTGGTAGAGCAGAACCTTGACCTGATTGTGACCCTCGCTGACCGTGGTCATGTAATGGAAAAGGGTCGGATCGTCGCTGATCTGGGTCCTGACGAGATACGCGCACGCGACATCGTGCGCAGATATCTGACTATTTGAACAAGCAAATCCAAGCCAAGCACGCAACAATCATCAGAGGAGCAAGACCATGTCCTGGCTAAGCACATCCATCATGGCGCGAAAAGGGGTCGCAAAAGGGGTAGAAGGAGTCCACCACAAGATCACGATCGAGGATCAAGGGGCTTTTCACTATGTCTATGGTCCCTATGCGACACCCGTTCTGGAGGTGGAGCCGGGTGCTGTCGTTACCGTGGAGACTCACGACGCGTTCGAGGGTGCCATCAAAGAAGTTGTGGACAACCCTTCCTCCCTGCTCAACTTTCCATTTCTGAACCCGCAGACCGGGCCGATCTATGTCAAGGGAGCGAAAAAGGGAGACGCGCTTGCCGTGCGCATCATCTCGATCAAACCGCGGGGCGCTCAGCCCGTCGGCACGACCTGCCTGCTGACGGAATTTGGAGGACTTGTGGCAACGGGGGATACGGCACTGCTGAACCCGCCCTTAGCCGAAAAAGTGAAAAAGGTCGTAGTCGACGAAGAGGGTGTTCATTGGTCAGACACGTTGACCCTGCCATATGAACCTTTCATAGGAACGATTGGGACAGCCCCTGAAATTGAGGCGATCTCCTCTTTGCAGCCGGATTATTATGGCGGCAACATGGATGTGCCGGATGTGGCGCCAGGGTCGATTATTTATCTCCCGGTGAACACCGATGGCGGTTACCTCTATCTGGGCGACTGCCACGCAATCCAAGGCGACGGAGAGTTGTGTGGTGTCGCTTTGGAAATTCCTGCGACAGTCGAAATTCACATTGATCTGATCAAGGATTACGGCAACAGCTGGCCACAACTTGAAACAGAAGACAAGATCATGTTCATCGGATCGGCACGCCCGATGGAGGATGCGGCTCGTATCGCGTATCGTGAGTTGGTCCGCTGGGTGGCAGCGGAGACCGGCCAATCCGAAGCCGATGCATACATGTTGTTGACGATGTGCGGGAAAGTCCGCCTGGGCAATATGGTTGATCCGAAATACAGTCTCGCAGCTGGGATCGAAAAGAAATATCTGACTTGATATCAGGGGGTTGATCATGGAACTTGGTCTTAAAGGACTGCGTGCTCTCATCACCGGGGGAAGTAAGGGCATCGGCTTTCACTGTGCTGAAATTCTGGCGGCTGAAGGGGCTGCCCTGTCTATCTGTGCCCGCACTTCGGCAGATGTTGAAACGGCGATCTCACGTCTGACAGCCCTCGGCGCGACTGCATATGGCACAGCGCTCGACGTCTCAGACAAGACGGCTCTGGAAGCTTGGGTCACAAAGTCAGCCGAGGCACTTGGGGGAATAGACATCGTGATCGGCAATGTCTCTGCCTTGGCCGTGAGCGATGACGAAGATGCCTGGCAGGCGAGCTTTGAAACAGACATGATGCATTCTGTCCGCCTTGTGAATGTCGCCATGCCTTGGCTTGAAAAAAGTTCAGCAGCGTCCATAACGCTGGTTTCCTCCGTATCAGGCCGTGAGATCGATTTCACCGGGCCCGCCTACGGCGCTTTCAAGGCAGCCATCGTACATTATGCGCAGGGACTGGCTTACAAACTGGCCGCGAAGGGCATCCGTGCCAATACGGTATCACCGGGAAATACTTATTTCGATGGTGGCATTTGGCAAAACATCGAAACCAACATGCCTGGCCTCTACGCAGAGGCGCTGGCTTTGAATCCCACTGGGCGTATGGCGAAACCTGAAGAAATCGCCCGCGGCGTCGTATTTCTTGCGAGCCCGGCATCCAGCTTCACTACGGGGACAAATCTTGTGATCGACGGTGCCCTGACGAAGGGTGTCCAGCTTTAATGTGAATGCGGGGTCTGCCTCATCATGGGCAGACCCCGCATCTCCGACCAGCGCTGGACCATCAGTCAAAGTGAGAGAGAGCCAACACGTCGTTCAAAGTTTGGTAGGACCATCCTTGAGCCGACCTTCATGGATGCGATCTGAACACGCATCGTCCACAACGCTTACCGCCGCGCGATCACGGACTTGTTCCTGCGAAAAACGGCCGTCAAGACAGATGACGAACATCCCCTGCCCCTATCGCGGTCAGAAACTGCCTTCGGTCATGCGGCGCATTTCGAGCAGGCGGATGATGCTCTCAAGACTGCGGATATTGGCCAAATATAAAGCCCGCTTTTCCTCGTCGCTTTCTTTGACGACCTTGGTGTGCAAGTCGGACATTTCACGATCCAGAACATTGATCTCATTGCTGAGACGATGCCATGCCATGCCCTTGCCATGGGCCAGTTGCAGCGCGGGCAATTGCGCCGCAGGACAGACTGGCGACAGACCACGCCCCGAGCGCCCTTCGTCATAGGCTTTTGGAGGGGTACAATAGGCGGACAACCCGGCCTGCCGCCCCTGTTCCCAGAGCGATTGGTCCGGCAGAATGCCGATCTTTTCGCAGGCCTTGGCATGCTCCGTGAGGAAACTCGCGGTCCGGCCGGCCTGTCCATCCCGTTGACCGATCTCGCGCCAATTGCCCTCGAGGCATTCCTCTTCACTCAAGGTAGCGCAGGCAGCCACAAGCGTCACTGCAACCAAGCCGGCCAGAAGTCTTAATGTCATTTTATGGATCCGTTACGTGTCTGACGATACCGTTTTGACGAGCGCGACAGGTAATCGCAATCCGTCATCCAGGATCATCGTGCCGGCCCACCCACTCCATATTATCCGGTTAAATATTTTACCCGGTAAATTGGAGTCTCAATCTCGCCTCCAGAGGCCATCCTCACCTGCCCCCGCTCCTCTCTCGCTGTGATGAAGAGCGGCGCAACCCAGGACCGACACCTCTTATCCCGAGGCTTCTCTTCATGCCCGAGGAAGGGCCGGAGGCAGGTGCTTGGACTTGCCTCAACGTGACGGATATGACCGAAGACGCCGTCCGAAACGGACCTCGTCATATCTGGAAATCAGCTGGACCGGTGAAAATACCCTATAGTTTTTTTAAACAATCAATTTATAGATACCTTTCATATGACGGGAAAGGACATGTGAAAATGCATCCGCAGGACACAGGACGACATGAGCTCCGGTTTCCAATACGCTCTGCTCCGGTCAGGGCTGGGCTTCGGTCAAAGGTAGCCCCTGAGGGGCCTTCCTGTTCCGATCTCACGATGCCAATCCCACAGGCAATAGCTCACTGGTCAATTCGTGGAACAACGGTCAGATTTGGTTCGTTTTTCCAGAAATTGTTTTCTGATCCCACCCTGTTGCCATCTCGACACACTTTTCATGTCTTTGGTTGGGGATACCTGAAATCCTTAGGGGAAACAGCTGGTGAGGGATTGTCTAAATACGCTCTCCGCTTAGGTTGAATGCGTATGATGGCATATGTACTTCTCGTAGAAGATGAGGCGCTCATCGCTGCCCTTATTGCACATAAAATTGAAGGTTTAAGCGACCGCAAGCTTGTCGTGTGCAACAGCGCACAAAAAGCTTTCGCGCTTGTATCAAAAGATTTACCGGATATTGCTTTTCTGGACGTCAATCTTGGCGACGATACGTGTTTCGACCTTGCGTGTCTGCTGCAAGATGGCAATGTTCCGATCTATTTCCTGACGTCCTACTCAAAAGAGTCCTTGAAAAATCTTGGCCTTCCCGCTGCCTTGGACAGTGTTGAAATCTTGTCCAAGTTCAGTAATGCAAGCAAATATTCAGAATTGATCAATGCATTATAGAGACCTGAAAGCCTTTGAAATGTAACACTCATTGTGGCACGCTTTCTCCGTAATCAAGGATGGTGCTTCATTCTGTAATTCTTCCAATCATGGAATTGAGCAGAAAAGCGCATAAGGAAGCGGGCAAACGCGAAGAGGAGCAAACGTGGGGAGCACCATCGTGGCCATCGGCGCATCGGCAGGTGGGATCGAGGCGCTGGCGGAGCTTCTTGATGCAACGCCTGCAGATACTGGCCTTGCCTTTGTCATCGTGCAACACATGGCCCGCGGGCGAACATCGATGCTGGCGGACATCCTGGCAAGCCACACCACGATGCAGGTCGAGCAGATCAGGACAGGCGACATCCCGAGGCCGAACACGGTCCACGTGGTTCCACCTGGCGTTCATCTGTCGATCAAGGATGGGATCCTGATCTTGAACGACAGCGATGTGGATGACCGACTTCATTTGCCAATCGATCTGTTTTTCCAATCCTTGGCAGAAGATCAGGGCAGCAACGCCTACGCCGTTGTCTTGTCCGGTACGGGCAGTGATGGGACCATCGGGGTCGAGGCCGTCAAAACAGCGGGAGGTGTGACGTTCGCGCAGCTCACCACCAGCGCCAAGTTCCCCGGGATGCCGAACAGCGCCGCCGAAACGGGTCTGATCGACTTCAAACTGGAACCAAAAGCTATACCTGCCAAACTTCTGAAATTGGAGAAATGGCGCAAGCAGGTTCCCATCGCCCGAAACGAGACCCTCAACCAAGATATCGAGGCACGCTTACCCGCTCTTCTGAACAGATTGGAGATCACTGACGAGACCGGATTTCATAATTACAAACCGGCGACCTTGCGCAGGCGTGTCCTGCGCAGAATGATGATGCGTCGCGTGTCAGGCGTCGATGAGTATATCGACCTGTTGCGCAGCTCAGAAGATGAGCGCCGAGAGCTCGCGCGAGATTTCCTGATCGGGGTCACCCAGTTCTTTCGCAACGCAGATATGTTCGGAACCATAGCGGAAACCGTTCTCCCTGACCTTCTGCAAAGCGACCAAGACGAGTTTCGAATATGGTGCCCGGGATGTTCCTCCGGCGAGGAAGTGTATTCCCTTGCACTCCTGATATCCGAACTCCAGGACAAGACCGGAGACCAACGGTCCTGGAAAGTGTTCGGCACAGATATTAACCCCGATGCCCTCGCGACTGCACGCCGAGGTGTATATGACCGAAATGCCCTCACACCTGTCAGCAAAGCTCGGCAAGAGCGTTTTTTCGACGACGATCATGGTCTTCTGACCGTCTCGGCGCGCTTGCGCAACATGTGCGTTTTTGCACGGCACAACGTTTTGACAGACCCCCCCTTTTCGAAGGTCGACCTGATTTCTTGCCGCAATCTGATGATCTATCTTGATCACGTCGCTCAAGAAGACATTGTCTCGCGCTTCCACTATGCGCTCAACCCACATGGGTTTCTCTGGCTGGGCCCTTCGGAACATCTCTCTGGCAACACGCGTCTTTTTGAAACTGTAGATCGTCACGCGCGCATTTTCAAACGTGATGATTCTGCAGCAAACCTTGCACAAACAGTCCTCACCAACGCCTTTTCCATGCGATTGCCTAAATCGCCGAAGCAACTACATGACATGGCCTTTGCACGTAGAACCCGTGGCAGCATCAATCTTGAAACGGATACGGAACAGGCCTTCCTGACAAGCTTTGCTCCGCCATTTGTCCGAATTAGCCAGTATGATGAAGTTCTGTATGCATCGGAAGCTGCACGCCGTTTTCTCCGACCAGCCAAAGGTGTTCCGAGCCCGGTTTTTGAAGATTACTTTATCGAAAGCATGCGCATGCCGCTGCGATTGATCCTGAAGGATGTTCGTCAACGAAAGAGCGAAACAACGCTTTCTGATATCATGGTTGAGATCGATGGGATCACGCAGATGTTCGACCTGCAGGCGCGTCCAATGGATGAAGAAGCAAAGTCCATCCTGGTCGCCTTTTCGCCTGTGCGCATTCGGAAAGAAACAAGCGCCGCAATTTTTTCAACCAATATGGCTGAATCTGTTTATGAGGCAGAGTTGACCATGGCGAGAAAACGCCTTCTGGATCGTGAACGCGATTTCAAGATGGCAGAACAGGAACTTTGGGCAAGTAACGAAGAACTTTCGACAATCAACGAAGAGCTACAGAGCTCAAACGAAGAGCTGGAAAGCTCCAGAGAAGAATTACACTCCGTGAATACTGATCTTGAAATTATAAATTCCGAACTGACGGCGAAGAACAAAGCCCTTGGTGTGGCAAACAACAACCTCCGAAACCTGATCGAAAACATCGATATCGCAATCATGTTTGTTGATCGTCAAGGTTTGCTTAAACTCTTCACACCGCGCAGCAAAGACCTCTTTTCCATTCAGGATCGGGATGTTGGGCGCTCCATCTTTGATCTCGTGACGATACTTGATTATCCACAACTCAAGGACGATCTGACGCAGCCAGAGAAAACCTTGGCGACATTTTCCCGTGAAGTATCCACGCTGGACAGGAGGCACAATTACATTGTCAAAATAAGACCATACCTGGATTCTGACAACAGGAGAGACGGGGTTGTCGTCTCGTTTTTTGAAATAACCGAACAACTGGAGCAGCAATGGGCTCTCAAGCTGGCCAGCCAGCAACTGGCACATCGGCTTGCTGAACTTGAAGCATTCTATGACCGCACCCCGATAGGCGCTGCCATGCATGGACCCGACATGCGATATCTGCGCGTCAACGAAGCATTGGCCAAAATGATCGGGAAGCCAGCATCACAGATTGTTGGGCGCCATCCCGAGGAAGTTGTTCCTGATGTTTGGAATAAGGTCAAACCTCTGTTTCACAAAATGACCCGGACGAAGGAGCCTATTTTCGATGTGGAAATAAACGCTTGGATCCAGTCGAAAAACGAAGAAATTCAAACCTGGATCTCCAACTATTTTCCGATCGTGGTCGACGGCAGTGACACGATTGAAATCGCGTTCACAGCTTTGGAAATCACACAACAAAAAAGATTGGAAAAAAGTCTTGAAGCAAAAAAAACCGAGCTTCTGGAGGCTGGCTCACGAATTCTGAGAAATTTCGAACATGTTCCTTTTTCTATTGCCATTCACCAAGGTCCGGACCATGTGATCGTCCATGCGAACCAGAAGGCACGCGAAATGCTTGGGACAGAAGATCCGATTGGAAAGACAGTCGAGGAGTTTATTCCCCAAAACTACAAATCACTGAAAGCTACATACGATTCTGTTTATAGAGATGCAAAAACTCATATTGATCGAGAAGTTACAGTCAATTCCATAAATGCACGTGGAGAGAAAATTGAAGGTGTCTTTCGGCGTATCATCCAGCCTTATCGCGATTTGGTGGGCAATATTACGGGTGTCGTGACTGTCAGCCTGGAGATTTCCGAACTTGTCGCCATGCGCGATGCAAACGTGCAGCAGACACTGCGTCAGACAAGCATCATTGAGGCGCTTGAAGCACAGGTTATATTGGTGGACCGCGATGGCGTGTTGCTCGACGTTAACAACAGCGTAACGGCAGCAATTGGAAAATCAAAGGCTGACTTGATCGGGATCAATTTTCAATATCTGGCCAGTGTCGAGATGGAGAACGACGCGGTCGATCGCCTGCAGACCGCCTTGAAAACTGCGTTAGGGGGACAGACCTCACGTTATGACGAACGTATCATCACACCCGTAGACAATTCATTGCGGCGGGTCTTGATCTCGGTCTCCCCCGTGCATCGCAGCACAGAAGACATTCAGGAGGTGCTGATCACCATCACCGACCAGACCGCGCTTTTGGAAGCAACGGACCGCAAGGATATCCTGGTGGCAGAGCTTGAGCATCGGGTCAAAAATGTTATCGCCACCATCCAAGCTGTGACACGGTTCACCGCTTCTACCGCAACCGACCCGCAGAGCATGGTCGAAGAGCTTGACGAACGTCTGGCAGCCATGGCCCGAACCCATGACAAGCTGACCTCGAGCGGATGGCAAAAACAGACATTCAAGGACATTCTCGCTCTTGAACTCAGCGCCTATGCCAGCGCCCAAAGCACACGTGTGATCTGCGAAGGAGACAATGTCAGCCTTTCGCCGAACACCGCCATGCTGACGGGCCTGGCCATACACGAGCTGCTCACCAATGCCGTCAAATACGGCGCTCTTTCAAATGATGCCGGAGAGGTCCGGATTTGCGTTCAGGCAAAGGGCGAAGCATTCCAGCGCCTGACCTGGACAGAACGCGGAGGGCCGACCGTTGTACCGGGAAACAGGGAGGGGTTTGGCACTTTGCTGCTCCGTTCTATTCTCCCAAGCGAGTTGAACGTCAGCGCCCAATTGCGCTTGGAAGCAGATGGCTTGATTTATGAATTGTCATAAGCGTCCGAGTGGTCTTGCAAGTCCATAGGCCTCTGCAGGCCACATGGTGCTTCCGTTGGTGACTGGGGGCACTTGTTTGAGGTGACGCTCCGAGGGTGAGCGGCCTATCTTGCCGCCTTGCAACAAGCTCTTGATCACATCCTCATGCCGCTTGCCTAGACAATGCTGGAATTCTCGACGACAAGGATCTGCCCCAGTGTCACCGGAACGCCCCCTGCCGCAATGACCGCCACGGTCTGAAGATTGGCCTGAACAAGGGTGTCCCCCGTGATCGGATCGGTTCCGAGGGTGATCGACGTACCTGCCGAGGTGCCTTGGGGCACCGAGACAATCAGGAATTCGTCGGGCGCCAGATCAAGGACAAGAGGCGCATTGTCCGGATCGACCCATGTGCCAGTGTAGAACGTGTCGGTTCCGTCACCTCCCGTTGCCGCGTCGCCGCTGCCCAGGAAGATCTCGTCATTGCCGTCGCCCCCCAGCAGGACATCCGGGTCAGCCAGATCCCGCGCTGCAATCCGGGTGTCGTCGCTGCCGTCCCAGATGCCATTGATCTCGTCATCTCCGGCACCGCCAGTCAGCGTATCTGAACCCGCCTGGCCGAAAATGGTATCCGCCCCCGCGCCACCCGTGATCTCGTCATCACCGTCGCTGCCCGAGACCAGCCCACCGTCCGGCCCGCTGTCCAGGGCCATCCGCGCCGCAGGGGCCACGGGGGGTGCCAGCACATCCACCGCCACGCTGGCGCTGGCCGTTCCACCCGCCCCATCGCTGATCTCGTAGCTGATCACATCCGCACCCGTGAACGCCGCATTGGGCGTGTAGGTCAGGCTGCCGTCCGCCGCGACCACAACCGTGCCGTTTGGTGCCGTCGCAGAGGTCACTGTCAGCGGATCCTCATCCAGATCCGTGTCGTTGCCCAGGACGTCAATCGTGACGGCGGTGTCTACAAGTGTCGAGGCCGTGTCATCCACCGCAACAGGCGCATCATTGACCGCCCCAACACTCACCGCAACGCTGCCGGTGGCCGTGCCACCCGCGCCGTCGCTGATCTCGTAGGTGATCGTGTCCGTCCCGTTGAAATCGGCCTCAGGCGTATAGGTCAGGCTCCCATCCGCCGCGACCACAACCGTGCCGTTCGTCGCCGAGGCAGAGGTCACACTCAGCGGGTCGCCGTCCAGATCCGTGTCGTTGCCCAGAACATCGATCGTGACCGCGGTGTCCTCGGCCGTCGAGGCCGTGTCATCCACTGCCACAGGCGCATCATTGGCCGCGCCCACGCTCACCACAACGCTGCCCGTGGCCGTGCCACCCGCCCCGTCGCTGATCTCGTAGGTGATCGTGTCAGTGCCAGAGAAATCCGCGTTCGGCGTGTAGCTCAGGCTCCCATCCGTCTCGACCACGACCGTGCCGTTCGTCGCCGAAGCCGATGTCACCGAGAGAGGGTCGCCGTCCACATCCGTGTCATTGCCCAGAACGTCGATCGTGACCGCCGTGTCCTCGGCCGTGGTCGCCGTGTCCGCCACCGCAACAGGCGCATCGTTGGCCGCAGCCACGCTCACCGCAACGCTGCCGCTGGCCGTGCCACCCGCGCCGTCGCTGATCGTGTAGCTGATCGTATCGGTGCCCGCGAAATCCGCGTTTGGCGTATAGGTCAGGCTGCCACCGGCCCCAATCGCAACGGACCCGTTCGTCGCCGTCGCAGAGGTCACCGAGAGTGGATCGCCGTCAACGTCACTGTCATTGCCCAGCACACCGATGGTCACCGGCGTGTCCTCAACCGTCGTGGCGGTGTCACCCACCGCAACAGGTGCGTCGTTCACGGCGGCAACGATCACCGAAACACTCGCACTGGCGGTGCCGCCAGCCCCGTCGCTGATCGTGTAACTGATCGTATCGGTGCCCGCGAAATTCGCATTGGGCGTATAGGTCAGACTGCCCCCGGCACCCACGGCAACAGAGCCGTTCGTTGCAGAGGCCGCTGTCACACTCAGAGGATCACCGTCGATGTCGCTGTCATTGCCCAGCACATTGATCGTGACAAGCGTGTCTTCCACGGTCGAGGCGGCATCCCCGTTGGCCACAGGCAGGTCGTTTGCGGCAATGACATTCACCGTGACGAAGGCATCGTCGCTGTCACCATCGCCATCCTCGACCCCGTATCTGATCCAGTCGGTGCCCGCGAAATCTGGGTTCGGCGTATAGGTCAGAGTACCGCTGGTCCCGACCGCAACAGAACCATTCAGAGCCGATGCAGACGTCACAGAAAGCGCATCGCCATCCGGATCTTCGTCATTGGCCAGAACGTCGATGGTGACTGCCGTGTCCTCGGTCGTCGAGGCGGTGTCGTCTTCCGCCTCAGGTGGCTCGGGCTCGGAAAAGTCGAAGAGACCCACTGAAACGCCCAGCAAGGCTGCAAGGCCCAAGAAGATGGCAGCTTCCATGATGCGATTCCCGATAATGGCCGCGAGTGTTGATTATCGTTCACAAACAAGGCCAAATTTGGACCGACCCGACAGGCACCCGGATCAAGCCGCTGAACTCATTGGAGGATAAATTCCGTCGGGGACCCGTTGCAGCCGCCTTGGAAAGAGCAAAGGATGCGGCATGACAACGATCCAACAGAGGAGAGATCAATGTTGCACCATCTCAAGACCGCCCTGCTTGCGGCGGCTCTGACCTGTGGCTCGATGGCCACGGCGCAGGACATGAGCTTCTTCCGCATCGGCACCGGCGGCACGGCGGGCACCTATTATCCGATCGGCGGCCTGCTTGCCAACGCCATCTCGAACCCGCCGGGTTCGCGCTCCTGCGAGGAAGGCGGCAGCTGCGGCGTGCCGGGTCTGATCGCCTCGGCGGTGTCGTCGAACGGGTCCGTTGCCAACGTGAACGCCATCGCGGGCGGCACGCTGGAATCGGGCTTTGTTCAGTCCGACGTGGCCAACTGGGCCCATTCCGGCACCGGCATCTGGGACGGCAAGCCCGCCGTCGACAGCCTGCGCGCGATTGCGAACCTCTATCCTGAATCGATCCACATCGTCGCCCGTGCCGATGCCGGCATCGCGTCGGTGGCCGACCTGCGCGGCAAGCGCGTGTCGCTGGATGAACCCGGCTCGGGCACGCTGGTGGATGCCCGCATCATCCTCGAAGGTTTCGGCATTGCCGAGGCCGACATCCAGGCCGAGTTCCTGAAACCCAACCAGGCGGCCGACCGGATGCGCGACGGGCAGATGGATGCGTTCTTCTTCGTCGGCGGGTTCCCGGCAGGTGCAATCGCGGAACTGGCCAGCCAGATGGCGATCACCCTCGTGCCGATCACCGGTGACGGTGCGGCCGCGATCCGCGAAGCCTATCCGTTCTTTGCCGAGGACCTGGTTCCGGCAGGCACCTATGAAGGTGTGGCGGCGGACACCACGACCCTCGCCGTGGGCGCGCAATGGGTGACCTCGGCAGACCAGCCGGAAGAGCTGATCTACGGCATCACCCAGGCGCTCTGGAACGACAACACCCGCAAGCTCCTGGACAGCGGCCATGCCAAGGGCAAGGCGATCCGTCCCGAGACCGCCCTCTCCGGTGTCGGCATCCCGCTGCATCCGGGCGCCGAGCGCTTCTACCGCGAAGCCGGTCTGATCGACTGATCCGACCCCCCGGGCAACCAAACGGCGGGGCGGCACGACTGCCCCGCCTTTTCCATGACCGACATCAGCAGGAGTCCGGGCGATGACCAGAACGGATGACACCCCCGACAAGCCCGCGCTTTCCGCCGCAGAGCTGGAGGCGCTTGAACAGCGCTTCGATCCCGAGACCCGGTTCCGCCCCCTGCCCCCCGGCCTGACGCTGGCGGCGGGCACGATCCTGTTCCTGCTGTCCTGCTATCATTTCTACACCGCCGGGTTCGGCATTCCCCGCGCCACGACCCATGCGGGCGGGCACATGGGGGTGACGCTGTTCCTGGTGTTCCTGTCCTTCTCGGCGCTGTCGGGACGGGTGACGCGCCCCGGCCTGATGGCCCCATTGGGCCTGCCGCTGGCTGATTGGGTGCTGGCGCTGGGTGCTGCCGCTGCGGCGTTTTACGTACCTTGGGTCTATGACCAGCTGGCCTTCCGCGTCGGCAACCCGCTGCCCATCGACGTGATCATGGGCACGGTGCTGATCGTGACCCTCCTCGAGGCGGTGCGCCGGTCGATGGGATGGCCCTTGCCGGTGATCGCGATCCTGTTCATGGCCTATGCCTATTTCGGCCAGTCCATGCCGGGGGTGCTGGTGCATCCCGGTGCCAGCTGGACCAATATCGTCAACCATCTCTACCTGACCTCGCAGGGCATCTACGGCACGGCCCTCGGCGTGATCGCCACCTATGTGTTCCATTTTGTGCTCTTCGGGGTGATGGCCACACGGATCGGGCTGGGACAGCTGTTCATCGACCTCGCCTCGGCGGCGGCAGGGCGCTATTCCGGCGGGCCTGCCAAGGTGTCGGTGCTGTCCTCGGCGCTTCTGGGGTCGATCTCGGGATCGTCCATCGCCAACACCGTCACCACCGGGGCGCTGACCATTCCCGCGATGGTGCGCATCGGCTATCCGCGCCATTTCGCGGCTGCGGTCGAGGCCGCGGCCTCCACCGGCGGGCAGATCACGCCGCCGGTGATGGGGGCGGTGGCCTTTCTGATGATCGAATACCTGGGTGTGCCGCTGACCACGATCCTGACCGCCGCACTGGTGCCCGCCTTCATGCATTTCTACGGCGTGCTGATGCAGGTCCATCTTGAGGCGCGCCGTCTGGGACTGCGCGGGCTGAGCGCTGACGAACTGCCCAACGTGATGAAGGTGCTGCGCGAAGGCTGGCTGAGCCTCTTGCCGCTGGTGCTGCTGATCGCGATCCTGCTGTCGGGGCGCACACCCTTTGCCGCCGCCTTCTGGGCCATCGCCGCCTGCATCGCGGTGCTGATCCTGCAATGCCTCATGCGGCACGGGTTTGGCGACGGGCTGCGCATGGCAGCCCTCGGGATCTGGGAAGGCTTCATCATGGGGGCCAAGCAATCGCTGGCCGTCACCGCCGCTGCCGCCCTTGTGGGTGTGGTGATCGGCGTGGTGACCCTGACCGGGGTGGGCTTCAAGCTCGCCTACATGGTGACGGGGCTTGCCGCGGGATGGGCCAGCGACCTGCACGCCACGCTGTCGGTCCTGCCCTTCGAAGTGATGACCGTGCCCACGATGACGCTGCTCTTCACGCTGATCCTGACCGGAATTGTCTGCATCCTGATGGGGGCGGGCATTCCCACCACGGCCAATTACATCATCATGGTGGCGGTGGCCGCACCCATCCTGGGCCTGCTTGGGGTCGAGCCCATCGTGGCGCATTTCTTCGTGTTCTATTACGGGGTGCTGGCCGACATCACGCCCCCCGTGGCACTAGCCGCCTATGCCGCCTCGGGGATTGCGGGGGCCAATGCGTTCCGCGCGGGCAACACCGCCTTCCGGCTGTCCATGGGCAAAGTCATGGTGCCCTTCGTCTTCGTCTTCTCGCCCTCGGTGCTGATCGTCACGCAGGATTTCACCCTGCAGGCCTTTGCGCTGGCGGTGTTCGGCTTGCTGGTGGGCATCTGGATGCTGTCGGCCGCCATTTCGGGCTGGCTCTTTGCGCCGCTCTGGCGGATGGAACGGCTGGCGCTGACAGTGTCTGCCCTGCTCATGGTGGTGCCTGCACTGACCGCAACGGTGATCGGGCTGGCGCTTGCCCTGCCGGTCCTGCTGCGCCAGATGGCGGCGGCGCGCACCCTGCCCGGACCGGAACAGGGCTGACAGGAAAAGCCGGGACAGGTCCCCCCTGCCCCGGCACTGTCAAACTCAGGCCGTGTACTCGGTCCAGGCCATGTCCTCGCCACCCAGACCCCCCTTGAGCACGCGGGTCGGCAGGCCGATGCGGTCGAGCAAGGTGAAGAAGGGTTTGGGGTCCAGCTCTTCGACATTCTTCATCGTCTGCGCGTCCCATTCCCCGGTCGCCACCAGCATGGCGGCGGCCACGGGCGGCACACCGGCGGTGTAGGAGATGCCCTGGCTGCCCACCTCGTCATAGGCCTCCTTGTGATCCGCCACGTTGTAGACGAAGAGCTCGATGTCGTGCCCGTCCTTCACGCCCTTCACCAGATCCCCGATGCAGGTCTTGCCGGTGTAGTTCGGCGCAAGGCTCGCGGGGTCAGGCAGACAGGCCTTGACCACCTTGAGCGGGATCACTTCCTGACCTTCGGCGGTGGTGACGGGCTGTTCGGAGAGCAGACCGATGTTCTTGAGCACGGTAAAGACGTTGATGTAGTGATCGCCGAAGCCCATCCAGAACCGCACATCGGCCTGCGGGTAGTTCACCGCCAATGAATGCACCTCGTCATGGCCCGACTGGTAGGCCTTGGAGGGGCCGACCACGGGCAGATCCCAGGTGCGCCCGCTCTCGAACATCGCGAGCTCTTTCCAGGTCTGGTCTTCCCAGTAATAGACGGTGCCGGTGAATTCGCGGAAATTGATCTCGGGGTCGAAATTCGTCGCGAAATACTTGCCGTGGCTACCTGCGTTGATATCGACGATGTCGATGCTCTTGACCTCGTCCACCTGGTCGATGGCAAAGCGCGCATAGGCGTTCACCACGCCGGGATCAAAGCCAGCACCCAGGATCGCGGTCACACCCTTCTCAGCGCAGGCATCGCGGCGCTTCCATTCGTAATTGGCGTACCAGGGCGGGGTTTCGCAGATCCTGTCCGGCTCTTCATGGATTGCTGTGTCGATATAGGCGGCCCCCGTGGCGATGCAGGCATCAAGCACATGCATGTTCACAAAGGCCGTGCCCACGTTGATGACGATCTGCGCACCCGTCTCGCGGATCAGGGCCGCCACGGCGTCGGTATCGGTGGCGTCAACGCCATGGGCGTCAAACCGGCCCGCAACCTTCATCGCGCCCTTGTCGTGAACGCTGGCGATGATCGCCTCGCATTTCGATTTGGTGCGGCTGGCGATATGCAGATCGCCCAGCACGTCATTGTTCTGCGCGCATTTATGGGCAACAACCTGAGCGACGCCGCCGGCGCCGATGATAAGAACGGTCTTTTTCAAGCCAGAACTCCCTTGAGATGATGAGGCGCCCAAAGGGGCACGGTCAGATCACGACAGGGCCGCCGCGAAATCGTCATAGGTGAAGCCGCGCACGAGGCGCTCGGTTCCATCGAGCTCGCGCACCGCGATGGCGGGCATCTGCACACCGTTGAACCAGTTTTTCTTGACCATCGTGTAACCGGCCGCGTCCTGCATCGACAGGCGGTCACCGGGGGCGAGGTCTTTGGGAAAGCGGAATTCGCCGAAGATGTCCCCGGCCAGACAGGACTTGCCGCAGATCATCCATTCACGATCGCCGCTCTCGTCCATCTTGGCGCTTTCGCGGTAGATCAGCAGATCCAGCATATGCGCCTCGATCGAGCTGTCGACGATGGCGAGGTTCTTGCCATTGTAGAACGTGTCGAGAACCGTGACCTCGAGCGTGGTGGAGTTGGTGATCGCCGCCTCGCCCGGTTCAAGATAGACCTGCACCTCGTTCTGCCCGGCAAAGCGTTTGAGCCGCTCCGCCAAGCGGTCGAGCGGATAGCCCTCACCGGTGAAATGGATGCCGCCGCCAAGGCTGATCCAGTCCATGCGCCGGATCAGGTGACCAAAACGTTGTTCGATCATGCCCAGCATCGCGTCGAACCGCTCGAAATCGGCGTTCTCGCAATTGTTATGGAACATGAAGCCCGACACCAGATCCGCCACAGGCTCGATTGTCTCGGGGCTGTGTTCCCCCAGCCGCGAAAACGGCCGCGCCGGATCGGCCAGATCAAAGCTCGACGTCGAGACACCGGGATTGACGCGCAAGCCCCGCACATGGCCCCGGCTCACCGCCTCGAACCGCTCAAGCTGCTGCGCGGTGTTGAAGATCACCTTGTCCGAGGAGGCCAGCACCTCGTCGATCTCATTCGGAGCCCAGGCCACCGAATAGGCATGGGTCTCGCCGGGGAACTTCTCGCGCCCCAGCTTGACCTCAAAGAGCGACGACGACGTGGTGCCGTCCATATACTCGGACATCATGTCGAAGACCGACCATGTGGCAAAACACTTGAGCGCCAGCAGCGATTTCGCTCCCGAGTGCTCACGCAGCCAGGCAATCTTTTCCATGTTGGGAAGCAGGCGGGATTTGTCGATGAGGTAATAGGGCGTCTGCATGCGCGTCGAGCCTTTCACGGGTCGGGACGGGAATGCATCGCACGCACGATGCCGGGGCCGTTTATAAGGATCGGTCCAGCCGTGCAATGGAATCTGTGGCAGTGTTTTCAGTAATTGACCTGCTCATATCCGTAAGAGCCTTGATAGTCATGCCAGTCCACAAACACGGATCGATGGTCCAGTTCAGGGCAACTTTCTCCCCATCGCTCGAGACCCAGATGGGCACCGGGCAGGGCATTTATGGAAGAGGTGTGCCAGGAAAACTCCCCTTGCACCCCATATTGTCCGAGACGGACGATGGCGTTTCGATTGCAATCCCCAGTGTTGTCGGATTCTTTCTGTTTTGCGACGCGCACATGAAAGACGCGGATCGAACGCACAAAATCAAATGCAGGCCCACTGATATCGATATCCGCTCTGGCTTGGATGCGTTCAAGCTCAGGCCACGACGACATGGGGATATCGGTCCCTCTCAGACGGCGATCACCCTCACCACGGACAGTCCCTGCTGCTTGCAACAGCTCTGGAACCACTGAGGACATGGGGGGTTCCGGCAGATCGAACCGGATGTCTCGGATACGCTCCTGATCCTGATTGAGAGGAACATGGGACACACCCATGGGGCAGCGCCAGATTTGCAAAGGAGGTTCAACGGGCCAGGGCGTGATCCGACGAATGAACTCCGCCCGTGCTCTGGCGCAGGGGTTGGAAGCGGGCCAACCACCCGCAAGACAAAGGAGGATTGCACAATCAATGGGATAGGTTTGTGCTTCGGCACGTTGTGGAACCATCAGACCAAAAGGCACAAGAAGAAGCGAGACCAGGAACAGCCTGTATAAATTGAGCATCATGACGTCTCTGAGCGGAACTGATACCCCCCATTATCATTCAATAATATATTTCTGTCACTAAAATTATACTTTTTGTGCAACAGACCCCAGAACACCATCCGACATTGTCCAATCTGCCGCCAGGGCCTGACGGAATGTACCATGCTGACGCACAAATCTTGGACATTGGAGAGTGACGATTGTGCCTATGACCAATGTCTCACATGGTGCTTGCACGCGTGGCGTTACAAAGCGCATCGAGCACCGCCATCACCTTTTCCGGTGTCTGAGCTCGGGCAATGTTCAAAAGGTCCGAGCTTAGGGGCGGATCGATGGCTTGCACCACTTTGGTCTTGTCCAGCCAGAGGACCGCCAATTCCATGTCAGACCAAAGAAAGACCCATCCGACGGTCTGCGTACTCTTTTCGCCAAGTAGGCGGGCAACCGGCGCTGCCTCATCATGGCCCTGTGTCACTGATAAACTCACTCCAAATCTACGCACCAAAGGCCGCATCCTGTTTGGCGGATCACCTGAATTCGCGGTCTGCACTGATCTTTCAACGGGCTCCGACACATCGTCCCGGCAAGTCGGCGGACAGGCCGGAAGCAGCTTGCATCGACCCTTCGTGGCAGGCTGAACCCTCTGGACAGCTTCCACCCACTCAATCAGAAAACAATTTTAGATTGCCGAGAATATTAAGAACTCTCCCATATCAATTTGATTGGCCAGTAGAAAGAATTTACGACCAAAGACAACAGGCTAGCACGCGAATGTAGAAAATATTGCGTGGTTAAATTCTCTACATCGTGGCTCTGCCTTGTCCATGAAGCTGCGGATACAAGTCGGTTTGAACATACAGGAACTGCGCCGCTCCCGAGGTCTCAGCCAGGAGACACTCGCGGACCGCGCCAATCTTGACCGTGGCTACATTGGCAAAATCGAAAACGCCAAACATGCTGTTTCAATCGACAAGATCGAAGCAATTGCAGATGCATTGAATGTACATGCAATGGACTTGCTGCGACCCCGGTCCTGACTGGGCTCCCGCCTGAGGATGCTGTCGACAGGTCCTCATTTCCCATACTTCCTTGAACAGACCCATGGCCATGCCTAATGTTCGTGTGACTATCATACAGCCGCAATGACAAAAATATAACTTGCGTTCAATAGTATATTATCGTATATCCGGACTTCAATACCAGAAGCCCGTGGATGCGATCTGCAGGAAAGCGTGATCCGGGTGATGGACCTAGAAAAAGAAGCTCCAAATGTGGTCACCGAATCCAGATTCCGCGATCTGGTTGCCAATGGCTATCGCGTCGAGATCTTCTGCAAGGAAGACTCGTTCAAGAAAGGCCCCAATTGGCACGGGGTCTGGATTTTATGCGCCATCAGTGACGAGGGTCAGGAAAAGCTCCTTGTCACGGCCAGAACGCGCACGTCGAGCAACGACATCAAGATCCGCGAAATCAAGACCGTCACCGGCATGCTGTCTTTCCTGCAGGGGATCGGCTTCTCTCATGCGGACATCCCGCTGGAAAAAGGCAAGAGCACCACGCTCAGGCTCTCCAGCGAAGAACTGGCGCGTCTCGGCTCTTAGCGCTCTTTTTTTCCTGGCTCTGAGCGGCACTGCGCCCGCCCAGATGGTGCAGGTGATGCGGGATGATGGGTCTCTGCTGCCATCAATCCCCCAGAAACACGTCTCCCGCCCCTATCATGAGGGGATCGGCCAAGATGTCATGCGCAGCGCCTGGGCAATCCCTGGGCAGGATCACATGCAGACCCGAATTCCGACGATCCCGATCAGGCGCGGCGCGCTCCCTGCGCCTGATCCACGGATTCTCGCCGCCATCACCGATATCGGGCAACGTTATGCAGGCCACCCTGGCCTGCGCAAGGCAGGTCTCAGCGTCACGGATTGGCTGACGATCTATCGCGCCAATATCGAGATAGAAAGCGGCTACGATCCGCAAGCACGTTCCCCGGCCGGGGCCATCGGCCTTGGCCAGCTCATGCCGGGCACGGCCCGATTTCTCGGTGTCGACCCTCATGACTGGCATGAAAACCTTGACGGGTCTGCGCGCTACCTCGCCATGATGCTTGCGGAGTTCGGCGATGTCAGGCTGGCGCTTGCAGCCTACAATGCGGGACCCGAGGCCATACACCGCCATTCCGGCATCCCCCCGTTCCCAGAAACCCAGAACCACGTCCGGCGGGTGCTCGACGTCTTTCATCGACTGGAAAGAGTGACGCCATGAAGTCTTTGATCTGCCTGTGCATCGCCCTTGTTGCCGTCCTGCTCCTGTCAACCGGGCCCGCATTGGCACAAAGTATTGACCTGTCACCGATTCAGAACCTCTTGCAAGGCATCGTGGATGCCTTGACCGGCCCATTGGGTGTTGTCTTGTCCACATTGGCGGTCCTTGCTGTCTTTCTGAGCTGGTTCTTCAACATCATTGATCTGCGCCAGGCGCTTTGGGTTCTGGTCGGCATAGCCGGTGTTGCTGCGGCTCCGACGATTGTCGCGGCTGTCTTTGGCGGCTGAGGACATAGGTCATGGCCGAACGCTCCCCTCTCTTTCTGGGCCTTGTCCGCCCTCCGAAGCTCCTCGGGCTGCCAATCATGTATGCCATGGTGTGGCTCTTTGGCTCCGTTTTGCTCTTTGTATGGGTGCAACATATGGCAATGCTTGCGCTCTCAGCCTTGCTCTACCCGCTTTTATGGAAAGCCGCGGATTGGGACCCGCGCTTCATTGATGTGATGGTGACATCATTGCAGGAAACCCCCACCACGCCGAACCGGCGCCATCATGGGGGAGACAGCTATGCTCCGTGATGGCGCATCCGACAACCGGACCTTCCTGCCGGACTGGTATGCGCGGGAACAACGGCTTGCACATATGCTGCCCTATGTCAGCCTGGCTGACGATCACACGGTGCGCACCCGGGTCAACGAACTTTTCCAATCGATCCGACTGGGCGGCATCAACAGCTACACTGTTGATGATGCCCATCTTGACAAGATCAGCGCTCTCTTTGCCCGGATCATCGCGCAGCTTGGCCCGGAGTTCAGTTATTATGTGCACAAGGTGTCGAGATCGCTCACCCCGGCTCTCTTGCCGATACGTGGCGATGATTTCGCGGCGCAACTTGACCGGCGCTGGCGGGACCACCTGACGAAAAGCGGGCTCAGGGACAAGAGCTTGACCCTGACGGTTCTGCATCGCCCTGACGCAAGGAGTATCCTCGGCTTTGTCAACCGGAGTGCGCCGGAGCGTTTGCGGATCGAGACACAGAAGCGGGTACAACGCCTCAGAGATGCCGTTGGGGTCTTCATGTCGGGATTGGCGGACCTGCAACCGCGTCTTCTGGATGCCGGGTCAGGTGAGCTTCTGGGTTTTCTCGGGGCGCTCAATACGGGCCGCGAACTGCCGCTGTATCCCGCCAGCCGCTATGGGTTTCTCGCCTATGACATCGCCAACACCCGGGTGACATTTCGCGAGGATCATTTCGAGCTTTCAGAGGGGGTGGTCGGTCTGCGCTTCGGCAGAAGCTTCACCATTGCGGAATATTCCGAGAGCACGGCCTGTACGATGTTCGACATGTTGAATCTGCCTGTCGACATGGTTGTCACCCACTCTTTCACACCGATCAATTCCAATCTGATGGCGGGACGGATCAAGCGGCAGAAACGACAGATGCAGGCTTCGCAAGACGCTGCGGTGTCGCTGTTCGAAGCCCTCGATATCGCGCATGATGACCTGGAAGCCAAAAGGCAGAGTTTCGGCGAACACCACATGGTTGTGACGGTGTTTTGTGACACGCTTGATGACCTCCGGCTTCTGGGGGCTGAAATCATCAATGCGGCGGCAGCCGAGGGTGTAAAGATGATCAGCGAGAGGGTCGCCGCAAAAGCGCATTATTTCAGTCAGCACCCCGGAAACCAGCCCAAGCGAGTGCGCGCCAGTGCGATCACCAATCGGAATTTCGCGGATTTCGCAGCTTTGCACCGCACACCCCTGGGCAAGGGAAAACAGCAGCTCCCCTGGGGACAGGAAATCACACTCTTTCCAACACCGGAGCGCAGCGCCTATCGGTTTTCCTATCACGAACGGGGCTCTCCGACGAGCGAACCCACAAGCGGCCATACCCTCATTCTGGGCCGCCCAGGCGCAGGAAAATCAGTCCTGTCAGCCTTTCTGATGACCCAGGCGCGACGGGTTGGTGTGCGCATCTTCGTCTTTGACTACAGGCAGGGCATGGAGATGGCCGTGCGCGCCAATGGCGGGCGGTATGCGTCGCTGAAAGCCGGGCAGGCCACGGGCCTCAACCCGCTCTGGACCGAGGTCGACGCGTCCGGTGTTGCCTGGCTGGCAGATTGGCTGGGCGCCCTGTTCGACCGATCCGATACGCCGCTCAGTCCGATCCAGGCCAATCGCATTCAGGAAGTTGTCCGGCAGAATGCGACAGCCGCCGACCCGGCCCTGCGAAACTGGAAGGATTTTGCATCGCTTTTTGTGTCCACCGATGACACGGGCGACCTGCATCAACGCGTGCTGGAATGGGCCGTGGATGGGCGTTACGGCTGGATTTTCGCCCATAGCCTTGAAGACAGCTTTTCGTTGCAAGGGGACGTTGTCGGGTTTGACCTCACCGGCATTCTGGACAGTGAAAGCGAAAAGGAGCGGATGGCGGTCCTGAGCTACCTCTTTCGGCGCGTCGAACGGGAAATCGAGGACCGCCGCCCGACACTCATCATCATAGACGAAGCCTGGAAGGCGCTGGACAATGCCTATTTTGCCGAGCGTCTCTCGAACTGGCTGGTTACAGCACGAAAACAGAACACCGTTGCGGTGATGATGACGCAATATGCCAGCCAGCTTGAGCGCACACGCACGGGCAAGACGATCATCGAAGCCGTACCGACGCAGATCCTGCTGCCCAATATCCGGGCACAGCCCTCGGATTACGCGATGCTGCATCTGTTCGAGAAAGAACTCGACGTTCTGGTGAACACCGGCAGCGACAGCCGACTGGCACTGATCCGCGATGATACAGGCTCGATCGTGGTCGATGCCGATCTCTCGGCGCTCGGGCCTTACCTCACCATTCTGGGTGACATGGAAACCGGGGAAGCCCTTGTGGGTTGGAGTAGCCCCCTGAAAGTGGTCCACCAACTGGGATAGTTTTGTCCCGCAAATTGGAGGATCAGCGATGGCTGGGAAAAGAGAGAAGGCGGAAGATATTGTGTCGAAGCTTCGGCAAGTTGAAGTTCTGCAGGGACAAG
>JASBTX010000033.1 GCA_030148225.1 Paracoccaceae bacterium | reverse complement strand
CCGAGGTGGCGGGCGGGATCGTTTCCGGCTCGCTGGCTCTGCTCGCGGACGCGGGCCACATGCTCACCGATTTCGCAGCGCTCGCGCTCGCCTGGTTTGCCTTTCGGCTGGCACGGCGGCCGGCGGACTGGCGGCGAACGTTCGGCTTCGACCGCTTCTCGGTGCTCGTTGCCTTCGTGAACGGGCTGAGCCTGTTCGCAATTGCCGCGGTCATCATCTGGGAAGCCGTGCAGCGCCTCCAGAACCCGCCCCCTATCGCGGCACCGACGATGCTGGGCGTCGCGGTCGCCGGTCTCATCGTGAACATTCTCGCCTTCTGGCTACTGTTCGGCGCGGATCGCGGAAACCTCAATGTGCGCGGCGCGCTCGCGCACGTGGCCGGCGATCTTCTCGGATCGGTCGGTACCATCACCGCCGCGATCGTCATCCTGTACACCGGATGGACGGCTGCCGACCCGCTGCTTTCGGTGTTCGTGGCGCTGATCATCCTCAGGAGCGCATGGGCCGTGACACGGGATGCCGCGCATATCCTGCTCGAAGGCGCGCCGGCTGGGCTGGAGGCGGACACGGTCGTTGCCGACCTGTCGGCGAACATCGATGGGGTGGAGAGCATCCATCACGTCCACGTCTGGTCCATCAGCGAAGAGCGGCCGATGGCGACGCTGCACGCGCGCATCCGCCCGGATGCCTCCTCGGCGCTGGTGAAAAAGGCCATTCGCGAACGGCTGCAATCGCGTTTCCATGTCGATCACGCCACCGTCGAGATCGAGGACGACGATCACGCGCCGATCTGTCGCTAGCGCGAATCGAGTTTCCGGCCGATCGCAACGAAGCCGTGGATCAACGGCGGTACCAGAACGACCGAAAGCACCACCTTCGTCAGCATCTGGCCGATCATCAGATCGAGAATCGGGAACACGCCGTAGAAGGCGAGCGTGATGAAGATCAGCGTGTCGACGATCTGCGAGAGGACGCTCGCGAGCGCGCCGCGCAGCCACAGCAGCCCGCCTTCACGGCGCATCAGGCTGAAAAGGCCGACATTCAGAAGCTGCGAGATGCCGTAGGCTACGATCCCGGCGCCCATCAGGCGCGGGCTCTGCGCCAGCACGAGCTGGAAACCGGCCAGCCGCTCCGAATCCATTTCCGGCGAGGCGGGCAAGGCGAGCACGGTCAGGATCAGCAGCATCGACACGATCAGCGGCACGAAACCCAGCACCACCAGTCGGTTCGCAGTCTCGCGGCCATGAAGCTCGGCAACCGCGCTTGACAGCACGACGAGAAGCAGGAACGCGAAGATGCCCGCCTCCACCGCGAGCGGCCCCAGCGCGACCTGCTTGTTGCCGAGGATTCCGGCGATGCAGGTCATACCGCCGTAAAGGATCGAGAACGCGAAAAGCGAGCGGGATATTGGCGGCGTGGCGGTCGGCATCGCGCACGTTGCTAACGGCTTTTCGCTGTCTGAGAAAGCTATATAGCTTGGCGCTCGTGAGCGGACATTTGCCGGGGGAACAATGCGCATACTGATCGGTCTTGGCGGTATTGCGCTCATCCTCGCCATCGCTGTTCTGTTGTCCTCAGATCGCCGCGCCATTCGCCTGCGTGTGGTCGGCGCGGCCTTCGCACTGCAGGCCGGAATTGCTGTGCTGGTGCTTTATGTTCCGGCGGGACGCCGGGCACTTGCCTGGCTGTCGGCGGGTGTCGGGGAACTGCTCGGCTACGCGCGCGCAGGCTCCGAATTCCTGTTCGGAAGGCTGCTCGGCGATCCGCTCGGACAGAGCTTCGCGTTTCAGGCGCTGCCGACGATCATCTTCTTCGCCGCGCTCATCGCCATTCTCTATCATCTTGGCGTGATGCAGCTTGTCATCCGTTGGATCGGCGGTGCGCTCGAAAAGATCACCGGTATCAGCAAGGTCGAATCGCTCTGTGCGGCGTCCAATATCTTCGTCGGCCAGAGCGAATCGCCGCTCGTGATTCGTCCCTATCTGGCGGGTCTCAGCCCCGCGCAGCTTTTCGCGGTGATGTCGTCCGGCATGGCGGGGGTGGCGGGCACGATCCTCGCCGCCTATGCGTCGATGGGTATCAGCATCGACTATCTGCTCGCGGCAAGCTTCATGGCCGCGCCGGGCGGCATATTGATGGCGAAACTCATCATGCCCGATGATCCTGCCGATCTCGCGCGTACGCGCGGCGAGGTCGTGGAGATATCGGACCATGACGAGGAAAAGCCCGCGAACATCATCATGGCCGCGGCGCAGGGCGCGCAGACCGGCGTGAAGCTGGCGGTGGCCGTCGGCGCGATGGTGCTGGCGTTTGTGGCGCTGGTCGCGCTCGCGAACGGGCTGCTTTCAGGCGTGGGGGCCTGGTTCGGGCTTGAGGGCCTCACCTTCCAGCAACTCATCGGTCACGTCTTCGCGCCCATCATGTATCTGCTCGGCGTGCCGTGGGACGAGGCGGGGATCGCGGGCGGCCTCTTCGGCACCAAGGTCGTTCTCAACGAGTTCGTCGCCTATATCGATCTCAGCGCGCAGCAGGCGGCGCTGTCCCCCGCCACAGTGGCGATCGTTACCTTCGCGCTCTGCGGTTTCGCGAACTTCAGCTCGATCGCGATCCAGATGGCGGTGACGGGCAGTCTCGCGCCCAGCCAGCGCCCAATGATCGCGAAACTCGGCATTAAGGCGCTCGTCGCGGGCAGTCTTGCCAATTTGATGAGCGCAGCCCTCGCGGGGCTGCTGCTGTCCGCCTAGCGGGTGGGAACCGGCGTCTCGCCCGAATAGTCGTAAAAGCCCTTGCCGGACTTGCGGCCATACCAGCCGGCCTCGACATATTTCACCAGCAGCGGCGCCGGGCGATACTTGGGATCGCCGGTCGCTTCCTGCATCACGTGCATGACGCTGAGCAGCGTATCGAGGCCGACGAAATCGGCGAGCGTCAGCGGGCCCATCGGATGATTGGCGCCGAGGCGCATTCCCTGATCGATATCGACCACAGAGCCGACACCTTCGCCGAGCGCGAAGATCGCCTCATTGAGCATCGGGCAGAGCACGCGGTTGACGATGAATGCCGGACTGTCGAGCGCTTCCACGGTCGTCTTGCCGATCGCCTTGCAGAACGCGTGCATCGCCTCCGTGGTGGCGTCCGACGTCGCGAGGCCACGGATGATCTCCACGAGCTTCATCACCGGCACGGGATTGAAGAAGTGCAGGCCCACGAAGCGGTCGGGGCGATCGGTCGCCGCTGCGAGCCGCGTGATCGAGATCGACGAAGTGTTGGAGGCAAGGAGCGCGGAGTTCTTCAGGGCGAGGCCCTTGAAGATCGCCTTCTTGACCGCCTCGTTTTCCGTTGCCGCCTCGATCACGAGGTCGCAGTCGGAAAAGGCAGCAGGATCGGTTGTGAGGCGGATGCGCGCGAGCGTTGCCTCCACTTCGTCCACTTGCATCGTGCCCTTGGCAACGGCGCGGCCGAGATTTTTCTCGATCACCGCCTTGCCCGCTTCCGCGCGCGCGAGTTCCACATCCGAAAGAATGACGTCGAACCCGGCGAGCGCGGAGACGTGCGCGATGCCGTTGCCCATCAGGCCCGAGCCGATGACCCCAATCGTCTTCATGGCCTAGAGCTTCTGCGTGAGTTCGGGAACAATGGTGAACAAGTCCCCGACGAGGCCGAGATCCGCGACCTGGAAGATCGGGGCGTCCTCGTCCTTATTGATGGCGACGATGATCTTCGAGTCCTTCATGCCCGCGAGGTGCTGGATGGCGCCCGAGATGCCGATCGCGACGTAAAGCTCCGGCGCGACGATCTTACCGGTCTGTCCCACCTGATAATCGTTCGGCACGTAGCCTGCATCGACGGCGGCGCGCGATGCGCCCACCGCCGCACCGAGTTTGTCGGCGAGCGGGAAGATGGTCTGCTGAAACGTGTCGCTGTCCTTCAGCGCGCGGCCGCCCGACACGATGATCTTGGCGGAGGTGAGTTCCGGGCGCTCGAGCTTCGCGATCTCGGCACCGACGAAGCTCGAAAGACCCGCGTCGCCGCTGCCCGACACGGCCTCGACGCTCGCCGAGCCGCCGTCACCGGCCTTCTCGAAGGCGGTGCCGCGAACAGTAATGACCTTCTTGGCGTCGCCCGACTGCACGGTGGCAATCGCGTTGCCCGCATAGATCGGCCGTTCGAATGTGCTGGCGTCGACGATGCCCGTGATCTCGGAGATCTGCTGCGTGTCGAGCTTCGCGGCGACACGCGGCGCGATATTCTTGGCCGATGTCGTGGCGGGCGCGACGAGCGCGTTGTAGTTCGCCATCAGGCCTTCGATCAGCGGCGCGACGTTCTCGGAAAGGCCGTTGGCGTAGGCCGCATCGTCGGCGAGCAGCACTTTGGAAACGCCAGCGATTTTCGCGGCGGCATCGGCAGCCCCTTGCGCGCCCTGGCCCGCGACGAGCACATGCACGTCGCCGCCGAGCTTGCCGGCAGCCGTCACGGCGACGCGGGTTGCGTCCTTGATCGAGGCATTGTCGTGTTCAGCGAGGACGAGGACGCTCATGCGATCGCTCCCATTTCCTTGAGTTTGCCGATGAGTGCGTCGACCGAATCGACCTTGATGCCAGCCTGCCGCTTCGGCGGCTCGCTGACCTTCAGCGTCTTCAGGCGCGGCGTGACATCGACGCCGTAGTCGTCGGGCGTCTTCGTGTCGATCGGCTTGGACTTCGCCTTCATGATGTTTGGCAGCGACGCATAGCGCGGCTCGTTCAAACGAAGATCGGTGGTGATGATCGCCGGGGCCTTCAGGCTAAGCGTCTCGAGGCCGCCATCGACCTCGCGCGTCACGTTCACCTTGTCGCCCGCGATCTCGACCTTGGAGGCGAAGGTGCCCTGCGCCCAGCCGAGTAGCGCCGCGAGCATCTGGCCGGTCTGGTTGGCGTCGTCGTCGATCGCCTGTTTGCCGAGGATGACGAGACCGGGGCCTTCGGCTTCCGCGATCTTCGCGAGTATCTTGGCAACCGCGAGCGGTTCGGTGGAAACGTCGGTGGTGACGAGAATGCCGCGGTCCGCGCCCATCGCGAGCGCGGTGCGCAACGTCTCTTGGCACTGCTGAACGCCGATGGAAACCACGACGATCTCGGTCGCCGCGCCCTTTTCCTTCAGGCGGATCGCCTCCTCGACGGCAATCTCGTCGAAGGGATTCATGCTCATTTTGACGTTGGCAAGCTCGACGCCCGACTGGTCGGACTTCACGCGCGCCTTGACGTTGTAGTCAATCACCCGCTTCACGGGCACTAGGATTTTCATCGGCATCCTCCGGAAAGCTGGCCGGCCTCTGGGAACCGGATCGCGCGACGACCTGCGTCAACAGGGCGTGTGTGTCAACGGCCAAGGCGCGCAACTCACCGTTTGACGTGAAGAATTCGCGTGCCAGAATGGTGCAACTCTAAAAAGAAGCAGTCGGGGTCGTCGTGAACAGGGAGACATCGCCAAGCGGCGATGGCGCGCATTTGCGTTTGCAGCTCTTGGGAGAGGTGCGGTTCAGCGTGGGCGGCGTGGACGTCACGCCGCGCTCCAAGCGCGCGCGCGCTCTCGTTGCCTATCTCGCGCTCTCGAGAGGGTACACGGCCACGCGTGCACGGCTTGCAGACCTTTTCTGGGGCGATCGCGGCGAAGTGCAGGCACGCGGCAGCCTTCGCCAATGTCTGCTGGAGGTGCGGAGCGCTGCGGCGGGAACCGGCGTCGATATCCTCTCTTCAGACCGTGAAAGCGTTTCGCTGATAGATGGCTGGACGAGCGATATCGCGGACATCGAAGCAGCGGTCGCAGGGTCACCGGCGAACATCGCCGATGCGATCGAGGCCGCAGGGCGCGAACAATTGCTCGGCGGGCTGTTCGTCAGTGACGAGTATGACGAATGGCTCACCCTCGCGCGTGCAGATTTCGATGCGCGGCTAGCGGACGCCGCGCGGCGCGGTCTCGCGGGTGCCATTGAAACAGGCGACACCGAATCGGCGCGCCGCATTGCCGATCACTATCTGCTGCGCGACCCGGGCGACGAAGAGGTGACTGTCCTTGCCATGCGCGCCGATGCGATGCGCGGGGCCGCCCCGATCGCCCACCGGCGTTTCCAGAAGCTGCGCGACTATCTCGCCGCCGAGCTGGGCACAGTGCCCGGCGCCGCTGCGCTCGACGCGCTTGCTGCTGTCGCCAGTGCGCCGGTGGCCGAGCCGGTAGCGCCGGCGGCGCCTGTACTCCCTGTGCTTCCCGCACACGACGGACCTCCGCTGCTGCTGGTATGTCCGTTTGTCGAAACGGGTTTTGCAAGCAATCTGATGCACCTGGCAGAAGGCGTGCGCGACGAGGTTCTATCGGGCCTCTCCCGCTTCAAGGATCTGCGCGTGCTGGTCGAAGACCGCATGCCGTCATCGGATGAAGTGCCGATGTTCGGCGCGGGAACCATCGCCTACGCGCTCACCGCAACGCTCCGGCAATCGGGGACGCACATGCGGGTGACGCCCGTGCTGACGCGGCTGTCGGATCGCTCAGTTGTCTGGTCGAATCCCGTATCGATCGAGGTCGGGGACCTTCAGGAAGCGATCGACGCAATGGTGGACCGGATCATCGGGGCCGTGACGCCGCGTGTCGAGCGCGATGCCGTGCCGCGTGCGCAGCCGAGTGCCGTCTACGACCGTTATCTCGTTGCCCGCCACCGCGCCCGTACGGCATCGACCCTCGCGGAAGCCAAAGAGGCCGCAACGCTACTTGAGGGTGTGATTGCGGACGCACCTGAGCTGGCCGTCGCCTATCCGCATCTTATTCGGCTCTACAATACGAACTATTTCTACAAGGTTGCGGGTGTGGACCCCTCGCCGAACCGCGTCCGTGCCTTCGAGCTCGCGAAGACATCCCTGTCGCTCGATCGGGGCCACATTCACGGTTATACGGTGATGGGCTGGTGCCAGCTCTGGCGCGGCGGATGGGATGCCGCGCGTGCGCACTTCGAAAAGGCGGTGGAGCTCAACCCCTATCATTCGGAACGCATCAAAGAGGCCGCATTCGGGCTCATCTTCCTTGGCGAACACGCGAAAGGCGGCGACTATCTGCAGCGCTGCCTCGATCTCGATCCGCTGCCCAACGACAATTTTTTCGAAGACCTGGGCTTCCTCAAGCTGATGCAGCGGAAGCCGGATGAAGCGGTCGCTTATTTCGATCTGATCGTAGAGCCGACGCTCTTCGCCGATCTGTACGGCGTGCTGGCGAGTTGCGCCGTCGGGCATCCCGCTGGCCCGGCGATGGCGGCGGCGTGGCGTCAGCGGATCGCAGCGATCTGGTCGCCTGATGTGCCGATGACGGACGGCAACATGGTCTCGTGGCTGCACGCGCACCTGCCCTTCCGCAAGCCCGAGCATTGGTCACTATTCTCGTCCTATCTCAATCCCGTGCTCAGGAACGCTCATCCCGAAGCCGCTTGAGGAACAGCGTTTCGGGTGGCGGTGGGCGGCGGTGCGGTGTGAATGGCGCGGCGAGCGCGGCATCGATCGCCTGCCGTCCGTCGTGCGCCTTCCGCGAGACGAAGCCGGATGGGAGCCACGCCGCGAGCCCCGCGGCACGATCGGGCAACAAACGCGCGGCGGCAGACAGCAGCGCCGGCATCGTGCGGTCCTTGAAGAAGATCGTGTGCGACGCGGCGCGCAGGAGTCGGGCTTCGTCTTTTGTCAGCAGGCGGGTGCGAAGCGCCGCGGCGAGGGTCGCGCGCACATCGACCTGTGCCAGGGAGAGCGCCCGGTGGCCGAACGCGGCCGGCGCATGTGCCACCGCGACCTCGTCGTCCCCGATGATGCGCCCGGCGGCATAGGCGTGCGCGATGGCGCCTTCGGGTCGCATCCCGAAGCGGTGAAGCTCGGCGGCGCGGAGCGCGCCGAGGCTGGCGGCGCCCCAGACATCGAAGCCTTCGGCGAGGAGCACGAGGATCTCCTTGTGCCAGGGCGCCCTCGCCGCTTCGAAGATGCCGTCGATCAGCAGCACGCGGTGCGGCGGCTGTTTGGCGAGCGCGAGCAGGTCTCCGGCGGTGGCGGGGGGGAAGTATATGATGTTGTCGGCGGCGGGGCGGTTTTCGGGGGGGAGCGTCGGGCCGATGTAGACGCTTAGAGGCATTGTTCGGCGCCCAGCAGACCCGGCATCCAGAGCCGCACGACGCTGACGCCGGGCAGCGAGAGGTCGCATCGCAGCATGTTTCGCACGCCGTCTTCCGCAAGGCCCGTGCAGAGCGCGGGAAGGGACGGGCGCGCGTAATAGGCATCGCGCACGCGGCGCCAGTCCGTGCTTTGACCGGTCGGCGCCCCGAGCGCGCGGCGGCCGGCCTGCGTGGGCTCTTCGGGCGTGATATCGTCGCGCGCGCCGCTGATGATGGTGAGGCGCGACTGCGCCGCCTCCGCAAAGGCGCGGAACAGCGCGTCGTCGGGATCGGGGCGGCAGGCGGCGCCGAGAAACGAGGGCGCATAGCCCGGATCGTCGAGACGGCACATCACCACGGGCAGCCGGCCGACACCTTCGACGATGTAGACGGCAATGGCGATGCCGAGAACCGCGAGATGATCGACCAGCGCGTGGAACCACGGGGCTTCGATCGTTTCTGGATCGACGCGCGCGCGGGCCTGCCCGGCCATGCCGCTTTTCAGCCAATAGGCCTGCGCGTCGCGTTCGATGCGTTCGAAGAGTGCCGCGCGCGTGGCGTCCTCAAGGCTTGCCCCCGCACCGAGGCCCAGGCTCGAGCGCGCGAACGGGCTGTCGCCGTCGAAGGTGAAATCCACCGAAACCGTGTCGAAGGGAACGAAGGCGCGGCCGCCTTCGGGGAAGCGTTCGGCCGCGTGCCAGCGGATCGGCGCGTCCGGCCATTGCGTGCGGCTCGGCCGCACCTCGCCATAATCGAGGAAGCGCGGCAGACGCGCCTCTTCGGGAAGATCGTCAAAACGGCAGAAAGGCCCGTCCGCCTGCACGGACTCCGCGCAGGCCCCCTCGATCGCTTCCATCGCTGCGGAAATGCGCGCATCGGCCTCGCAGCGCCCCTTGCCCTGATGCACGGCGAGAGACCGGCTCATCGGCCGCACCGCCTGAAACACCGGCAGACCGATGCGGTCAAGGTGCGTCACCTCGCCGATCCGGGTGACGCCCGCCCACTCGAGCGCCGGGCCAAGGCGTGCCAGCATTTCGGCGGCATCGACCTGCCGCCAGCGGTCCGAGGGCGGTACCAGCGTCAGCCATTCGGGAAGCAATCGGTCATGACCATCCGCTCGCCGCCGGGTTCCGGCAGCGTCACCGTTCATCACGAACCGGCTGCCCGCTTTACCTGCCGCCGCCCCAGGTCTGCTGGAAGGCCATGACGTTGTTGGACTTCGGCAGCTTCACGGCCTCGACAGAATCCCCGGCCTTCTTCGCAGCCTCGAAGATGCGGACGAGGTTTTCGACGTCGCTCTTTTCCTGCGCGGTCGTCGCCTTCGCGAGTTCGTAGGTCGCGACCGACTGGGTGACGTAGTACGTCTCGCCATCCTTGATGATGAAGGTCGGGTCACTGGAGCCGCCGAGCTCAACGCGCGTGATCGTCGGGGGAATGCTCATGGGTTCTGCCTCCTGCCTGATGGATTCAGTCCGCATTGCCTACGTCCGGCCGCGGAAAAGCGCCAGAGACAAAGAGGGTGAAGATCAGATTTCGAGGAGGTTGGCAAAGGGCGCGCCCTCCTCCCCTGCACACTTCCCGATCCGGATTCTGCTTGGACGGTGCTCGGCGACGAAGGTTTGTTTCGCCGCATCGGTACCCGCAAGCATCGCGGACGCGCCCTGCATGTGGACGGCGCGACTGGCGGGCGCGGTGGCGTTGAACGCGGCGGCGGCGAGCGCGGCGGTAATAAGGACGCGCTTGAGATCGGACGGCATGGTTTCGTGCTTTCGAATGAAAATTCCGTGCCGGCAGCGGCTGCGACCACCACCACCGACACGTGTTCATCTAGGCCACCAGCGTCAGCGGCCGCGCGAACGCTCCGTCAGATCATCGTCAAATCGGGGCGGTGTACGGGGATTCGCCCATGCCGGGCTGGATCGAATCCCCACCATACCCAGTGAAATGGAGCCGTGAAATGAGGGTCAGGGCTCCATTTCGTCCGCGCCGCCGCGCCAAAGATGCAGGCTGAACAGGCCGCGCGCGTCCATCCAGTAGCGGACTGGTCGCCACCCGGCGGCGCGGGCGAGCAGGCGCGCCTCCTCGATCGTGTACTTGTGGCTGTTTTCGGTGTGGATCGTCTCGCCCTCACGGAGGCTGAATGTTTCGCCGACCGCATGGAAGCGGACGTCGCGCGTCGCGGCGAGGTGCATTTCGATGCGCCCCAGATCGTCGTTCCACAGTGCGCGGTGTTCGAAGGCATCCAGCGGGATATCGCCGCCGAGTTCGCGATTGATGCGCGCCAGCAGGTTGAGGTTGAACGCGGCGGTGACGCCTGCTGAATCGTCATATGCCGCCTCGATCAGGCGCGGGTTCTTGCGCAGATCGATGCCGATGGCGAGCCACGGCGCCTCTCCGAGCGTGGCACGGAACGCGCGCAGCAGGTCGACGGCGGCGGCATGGGTGAGGTTGCCGATCGTCGAGCCGGGGAAGAAGCCGATCATCGGGCGGTCCCGGGCGGCGTGCGGCAGCATGATCGGTTTCGTGAAGTCGGCCGCCACCGGCAGGATATCGAGGCCGGGCAGCACCTGCTCCAGCCGCGCCGCCGCATCGCGCAGGAAACCCGCGGAAATGTCGATGGGCACATAAGCGGCGGCGCGCACCGCCTCCACGAAGATCGGTGTTTTCGTCGATGATCCGGATCCGAATTCCACGACGACCTTGCCCGCACCCGCGATCCATCCGATTTCATCGGCGTGCGCGTCCAGAAGCCCGGTTTCGGTGCGGGTCGGGTAATATTCGGGAAGCGTGGTGATCGCTTCGAAAAGCTCCGAACCGCGCCGATCATAAAGGTAGCGCGCCGGAATCACCTTGCGGGTCTGCGACAGGCCCCGCACCACGGCATCCGCGAAATCGTCTTTCACCAGGTCTTCTGTTGCTGACGTCATGACGTGTCCGTTCCTAAATGTCCTTCGCCAGCCGCACGCCGGTGAATTGCCAGCGCTGGTGGGGATAGAAGAAGTTGCGGTAGGTGGGGCGGGCATGGCCTTCGGGTGTCGCGCACGACGAGCCCCGCAGGATGAACTGCCCGCACATGAACTTGCCGTTATACTCCCCCACCGCCCCCGCGGCCGGGCGAAAGCCGGGGTAGGCGGCGTAGGCGCTCTGGGTCCATTGCCAGCAGGCGCCGAACAGCTGCAAGAGCGCCGCGTTTTCGGCCATCGCTTCCCATTCCGCCTCGCGCGGCAGACGCGCGCCGGCCCAGCGCGCGAAGGCATCCGCTTCGAAGTAACTGACATGCGTTGCCGGTGCCGCGGGATCGACTGCCTGCCGCCCGGCGAGCGTCATCGTGGACCAGCCGCCGTCCTCGCGCCGCCAGTAAAGTGGTGCCGTGACGTCATTCTGCTCGGCCCATGTCCACCCGTCCGAAAGCCAGAGTGTCGGCATGCGGTAGCCGCCATCGTCGATGAACGCGGCCCATTCGGCGTTCGTTACCAGCCGCGATCCGAGCGCGAAGGGTTGCAGCAGTTCGGGGTGGCGGGGCGTTTCGCAGTCAAACGCGAAACTGCCTCCGGCGTGGCCGATGGAAACGATGCCGCCGGGGTGCGCCAGCCAATCATGGGCATCGGCGTTCAACGCAGGGAAGGGCGCGTCCTCCGCATAAACGGGCGCGATGGGGTTTTCCGAAAACAGGTGCAAGATGTCGGTCAGCAGCAGTTCCTGATGCTGTTGCTCGTGGTGGCAACCGAGTGTGATCAGCGTCCGCGCGGAGTCCGGCAGATCATCGATCGCGCGGTCGAGCGCAGCATCGACGTGAGCGCGCCAGGCGAGGATTTCGGCGAGCGCCGGCCGCGTCAGCATCCCGCGCCGGTCGCGGCGAAGGCGCGGCCCGGCGGCTTCGTAATAGCTGTTGAACAGGAAGCCGTATGCCGGATCGAACAGGCTGTAACCCGGCACATGCGGGGCAAGCACGAAGGTTTCGAAGAACCATGTCGTGTGCGCGAGGTGCCATTTCGCCGGGCTCGCATCGGGCATCGACTGCGCGCTCGCATCCGCGTCCGAAAGCGGCGCGACGAGATCAACGCTGTGTCGCCGTATCCTTGAAAGGAACCGGCGGAGCGCCGCGTGCGCGCAAATCGTTTGTGAAGCCATGCGTCCTCCCTGTTCGGGAAGGGCCGCGTTCAGCCTTCCCGGTTGGCGCCCGGAACCCAGAGCACGTCGGCCCTGCCCTTGTCGTTGCAGTGACGTGCCATGACAAACAAATGATCCGACAATCGGTTCAAATATTTGATGGGCAGCTCGCCGATCGCATCGGTCTCGTTCGCCTCCACGGCGATTCGCTCGGCGCGGCGAACGACCGTGCGGGCGACGTGAAGCTGGGCCGCAAGCGCGGATCCGCCGGGCAGGATGAAGCTGGTGAGTGGTTCCAGATCAACGTTCATCGCGTCGATTTCGCGCTCCAGCCGGTCAACCTGCGCCTGCGTGACGCGGAGCGCGCCCGTGATCTCTCCGGGGGTCGCGAGGTCGGCGCCGAGATCGAACAGGTCGTTCTGGATGCGCGCGAGCATTGCATCGTCCGCGCCTTCGGCATGGAGCCGCGCGACGCCGATCGCGCTGTTCGCCTCGTCGGCGGTGCCGTACGCGGCGACGCGCATATCGTGCTTGGCGCGGCGGCTGCCATCGACGAGGCCCGTCGTACCGTCGTCGCCGGTGCGCGTGTAGATCTTGTTGAGCTTGACCATGAAATCAGCCGCCGTTCCGGGTCATCATGATAAGGATGATGACAAGGATGACGGTAATCCCCTGCAGCAGCACGCGGTAGCTCATCAGCTTGTTCGACTGCTGGCCGGTGATGTCCTTTCCGCGCGCCATCACGATGATGCCGCGCACGAGCACGGCGGCGGTCGCAAGCGCTCCGATAACGATGAGGGCAATGACGAGTCCGGTCATGAGGCAAGAGTAATACGGGTTTCGGCGCCCATGTCACGCCGCAGCGTGCCGGCGATCAGAATTTGTAGAATCAGAATTTGTAGACGAGGCTGGCGCGCGTCACCGTGTCGGTCTTCACCTTGTCGTCGGGCGGATCGGTTTCGTGCTTCACGTCGAACGACAGCCGCGTCGAGAGATTGCCGATGAGCTTGGTGGTGAGCGCGCTGTTCGCGAACAGCGTGTCGTTGCCGTCACCGACGACGAAGCCGGCTTCCTCGGTGAAGATCAGGTCGCCGACCACGGTCCAGCGGAGATTCGTCCTGCCGCGCACACTGAGCTCGTTCCGGTTGCGATCCGCATCCGGCTCCAGCTCGTCGAAGACGGAGCGCGTCTGGCGGAGCGCCGGGCCGCCTTCGAAGGCAAGCCGGACCCGCGGCCTTTCCGCAGCGATCCAGCCGAAACCGGCGGATTCGGTGAAACGACGGTTGAAGCCGGCGAAGCGGTCACTTTCCCAGCCGACGAAACCGAACGTGTAGAAACGCGGGCTGAAACGGTGGTCGGCCTGATAGGACGCGCCATAGCGTTCGCGCGTGCGCTCGCCGTCCGATTCCTGGAAATCGGCTTCGGCGAAGATCCGGTGACGCCACGTGAGGCCCTGTTTCACCAGATCGATCTTGCCGGAAGCGCCGCGCTCGTCGGTGTTGCCGCTGGTGAAGGTCGCGCCGAGCGCGGCCTCGCCTTCCCAGCCGTTTGTGAAACCCTGCGTGGCGAGCACCCGACGGCGCTGCTTCTCCGCTTCATGCGCGGCGCGGATTTCCGAAACCATCGCATCGATCTCGGCCATTGCCTGCGGCTGCGTTCGCCGTGCGAGTGCGGCAATGGTATCGAGCTGGCCGGGTTCCGCGGCGCGGATCATCTCTGCAACGGGCGCGGGCAGAACGCCTTCGGCAGGTCTTTCTTCAGCCGGCACCGCGACGGGAGGCGTCGTCTGCGCGGCCGCTGTGACCGCGGCAACGGAAAAGGGAGCGGCGAGCGCGATACGCCACACGTGTCGATCTCCTTGTTTCGCCCCCCGGCGGGAAGCGCCTAACAAAAGTCGGCGCGTCAGGCAAAGCCGAGCCGATGCTTTATCGCCTGCGGCGAGGTGCCCCGTGCGCGAAGTTCGGCGAGCGTTTCGGCGCGGTCGCGCTTGGCGAGGCGCTTGCCATCCGGACCGGTGAGCAGCGCATGGTGGTGATAGCGCGGCGTCGGCAGGCCCAGCAGCGCCTGCAGGAGGCGGTGGATGTGCGTTGCTGCAAACAGATCCTCGCCGCGCACGACGTCGGTGATGCCCTGCAGTGCGTCGTCGACGGTGACCGAGAGGTGATAGCTGGTGCCGGCGTCCTTGCGGGCGAGGACGACGTCGCCCTCGGCCTCGGGCGTTGCCGCGATCTCGCCCTGCGCACTGTCATGCCACGACAGTGGCCCGGCGAGGGCGGCGGCGCGGGTGACGTCAATGCGCCATGCGTGCGGTTCCGCCATGCGCCGCGCTCGCGTTTCCGCATCCAGCGCGCGGCAGGTGCCGGGGTAAAGCGGCTGCGTGCCGTGCGGGGCGGTGGCCGCTGCGGCGATGTCGGCGCGCGTGCAGAAGCACGGATAGACCACGCTGAGCGCCTTCAGACGCGCGAGCGCCGCGGCATAATCGTCCATGTGTTCGGACTGGCGGCGCACCGGCGTTTCCCAGGCAAGGCCGAGCCAGGCGAGATCCTCGAAGATGCCGTCCGTGAATTCGGGGCGGCAGCGGCCGGTGTCGATGTCCTCGATGCGCAGCAGGAAGCGGCCGCCGTGCGCTTCGGCAAAGCGGAACGCGGTCAGCGCCGAGAAGGCGTGGCCGAGATGCAGGCGCCCCGTGGGGCTCGGCGCAAAGCGTGTGACGACCGTTATGGTGGACTCCCCGAAATTCTTGGCGCAGTCTGCACAAAGCGCATTGACCTCACCCCAGATCAAGTGGTGTCATAGCGGCGACACACAATACGCTGTATGGTGCGTACAGTAAGGTTACGGACGGCCGGTGCGGCCGCCTTGCGTGCGACAGGGTACGGGTAGCGCCCCGGCAGTCCGCGAAAAAGCGGACTGGGGCTCAATGTATACGACCGAACTTCTTGATACGCGTGTGGTTTCGCCGGAAAGTTGCCCGGCGCTGGTGCTGAACGCCGATTATACGCCGCTCTCTTATTATCCGCTCAGCCTGTGGTCGTGGCAGACCGCGATCAAGGCGGCATTCCTCGATCGGGTTTCGGTGGTCGCCGAATACGACCGCGTGGTGCACAGCCCGCGCTTCGCGATGCGGCTGCCTTCGGTGATCGCGCTTCGGGACTATGTGAAGCCGTCGTCGCACCCGGCGTTCACGCGCTTCAACCTGTTCCTGCGCGACCGGTTCAGCTGCCAGTATTGCGGCGGGCGGCACGATCTCACCTTCGATCATGTCGTGCCGCGCGCATACGGCGGACGCACGACGTGGGCGAACGTCACCACCGCGTGCGCGCCCTGCAACCTGCGCAAGGGCGGGCGTACCCCGGCGGAGGCGCACATGGCGCTGCGCTCGGCGCCGCGCCAGCCCACCGCGCACGAACTGCAGGTGAACGGCCGGGCCTTCCCGCCGCACCACCTCCACGAAACGTGGCGCGATTACCTCTATTGGGACTCCGAACTCGAGGCATAGGCCTTCTGCTGTTGCGGTGCAGCATCGGCGCGAATAGCCTTGTCGGCATGAGCCCTGTTCCGCATCGCCAGCCCGCCACGCTTTCCGACCGCGACGAGGTGCGCCACCTCGGGCGCCTGCTCGGTGACGTCATCCGCGATTTCGACGGCAAGGCCGCGTTCGACACGATCGAGGCGCTGCGGCAGGCTTCGGTCGCGGTGCACCGCGACGACGGGCCGGAACGGCGCGCGGAGCTGGCGCGGCTGCTCGCAGGGCTCAGCCTCGACGACGCGGTGCGCTTCATTCGCGGCTTCCTGAACTTCTCGCTGCTCGCGAACATCGCCGAAGACCGGCAGGCGGCGACCGTGCCGGAGGGGTCCGAAACGCGGCCCGAACGCCTGGAAGGCGCGCTCGCCGAACTCGCTCGCCACGGCATCGCGCCGGGGGAAGTCGCCGCGACGCTCGCGGGCGCGCTGATCTCGCCCGTGCTCACGGCGCACCCGACCGAGGTGCGGCGCAAGAGCGTGATCGACCGTGAAAGCGCCATCGCCGAACTCGTCGCGAACCGGCCGTCGGCGGGTGATAAACGGGCGGTGGACGCGGAGCTTTATCGCCAGATCGCGCTGCTTTGGCAGACGCGCCCGCTGCGTGCGGTGCGCCTGCTCGTCGTCGATGAGATCGCGAACGCTCTCAGCGTCATGCGCGAAAGCCTGCTGCCGGTGCTGCCCGCGCTGCACCGCCGCGCCGAAGCGCTGATGGGCGCGGCGGTCGGCAGCTTTCTGAAGCCCGGAAGCTGGATCGGCGGCGACCGCGACGGCAACCCGTTCGTGACCGCCGAAACGCTGCGGACCGCGCTCGCGGGGCAGGCGCGCGCCGTGCTGCAATATTATCTGGACGAAGTGCACCGATTGGGCGCCGAGCTTTCGATCAGCGCCTCGATCGCGGGCATCACGCCGGACCTTGCCGCGCTCGCCGACGAAAGCGGCGACGAATCCCCACACCGGCAGGACGAGCCCTATCGCCGCGCGCTTTCGGGCATCTACGCACGGCTCGCGGAGACCCATGCGGAGCGGACCGGCAGCCGCGCGCCGCGCGCCTCCGCGCTGATCGCGGAGAGCTATCCGGGGCCGGACGCACTGATCGCCGACCTTGAGGTGGTGCGCGCGAGCCTTGTCGCGCACGGCGGGGAGCGGCTGGTCGGCAACCGTCTTGACGATCTGATCCGTGCGGCACGCATTTTCGGGTTCCACCTCGCCTCGCTCGACATGCGGCAGAACAGCGGCGTCCACCGCGCCGTGGTTGCCGAACTGCTGCGCGAAGCGGGCGTCTGCGACGATTACGATGCGCTGAGCACTGAGGCGCGCACCGCGCTGCTGCGCCGCGAGCTCGCGCACCGGCGTCTTCTCGTCAGTCCGTTCGCGGACTATTCGGAAACGACCCGAAGCGAACTCGCCATCCTGCGCGCCGCAGCCGACGCGCACGCGCGCTACGGCCCTGCGTCGGTCCGCAACTACCTGATCTCGCATTCGACGTGCGTCGCCGACCTGTTCGAGGTGTATCTGCTTTTGAAGGAGGTCGGCCTCTACCGCCCCGGCGACGTGCCCGCATGTGACGTCATGGTCTCGCCGCTGTTCGAGACGATCGAGGATCTCGAAGCCGCGCCCGCGGTGATGCGCGACTTCCTCGCGATGCCGGAGGCGCAGGCGCTCGCAGAAGCGCGCGGCGGCGTGCAGGAAGTGATGATCGGCTATTCGGACAGCAACAAGGACGGCGGCTATCTGACGTCGAGCTGGGCGCTCTTCGAGGCCTCGCGCGCGCTGGCCGCCGTGTTCGCCGAGGCGGGCGTGCGGCTGCAACTCTTCCACGGACGCGGCGGCACGGTCGGGCGCGGCGGCGGCTCGGCGTTCGCGGGCATCCGCGCGCAGCCGCCGGGTACGGTCGGCGCACGCATTCGCATCACGGAGCAGGGCGAAGTGATCGCCTCCAAATACGGCACGCCCGCGCTCGCCGCGCTCAGCCTGGAGACGATGACGTCAGCGACGCTGCTCGCGACGCTGGCGCCGCCCGAAACCGATCCCGCCGATCTCGCGCGCTTCCGCACCGCGATGGAGACGCTGAGCGGCACGGCGCGCACGGCGTATCGCGGGCTCGTTTACGAGACGCCCGGTTTCAACACTTACTTTCGCGCCGCAACGCCGGTGGGCGAAATCGCCGAACTCAAGATCGGATCACGGCCCTCGTCACGCACGAAGTCCGACCGGATCGAGGATCTGCGCGCGATCCCGTGGGTTTTCAGCTGGTCGCAGTCGCGCGTGATGCTTCCCGGCTGGTACGGTGTCGGCGCGGCGCTCGCCGGGTTCGAGGACAAGGGGCTGCTGCGCGCGATGAATGCCGAGTGGCCGTTCTTCGCGGCGACGCTTTCGAACATGGCGATGGTGCTCGCGAAATCCGACATCGATATCGCTGCGCTCTACAGCGATCTCGTGGAGGATGAGGCGCTGCGGACGAAGGTGTTCGGCGCGATCAGCGCGGGCTGGCACCGCACGTGCGACGCGCTGCTGGAAATCACCGGGGAGTCCGACGTGCTCGGTGACGATCCGGTGCTCGCCCGCCGCATCCGCATGCGGCTGCCGTATATCGAACCGCTGAATGCGCTGCAGGTGGAACTCATCCGCCGCTACCGGCGCGGCGAGACGGACGCCCGTGTGCGCGAGGGTATCCACCTCACGATCAACGGCATCGCGGCGGGGCTTCGGAACAGCGGGTAGAGTGGGCACCGCCCTTATGTGAAATACGCCTGTAAGATGCGCGCGTAGATGCGCGTGAGCGCGTGGAGATCGTCCACCGCAACATGCTCGTCTGTCTTGTGCATCGACTGGCCGGGCAGGCCGAACTCGACGACCGGGCACAGGCGCCGGATGAAGCGCGCGTCGGATGTGCCGCCGCTGGTCGAAAATTCGGTTTCGATCCCCGCTTCGGCGCGGATCGCATCGGCGAGAAGCGCGCTGAATTCGCCGGGCTCGGTGAGGAACGCCTCGCCCGAAATCTTCGCCTCGACGCTGGCGCCGGCAGTCTCGCGCGCGGCGACCGTTTCGATCCACTGGACCAGCTCCGCGCCGGTGTGCTCGTCGTTGAAGCGGATGTTGAGCCGCGCTTCCGCATGCGCCGGGATCACGTTGGTCGCCGGGTTGCCGACGGTCATGTCGGTGATTTCGAGGTTCGACGGATCGAACCACGCATTGCCGGTATCGAGTTCGCGCGCCTGCAGCGCGTGGAGAATGTTGACGAGGTGGCGGACGGGATTGTCGGCCATGTGCGGATAGGCGACGTGTCCCTGCGCGCCGGCCACGCGAATCCAAACGTTCACCGAACCGCGCCGCCCGATCTTCACCATGTCGCCGAGCCGGTGGCGGCTGGTGGGTTCACCGACGAGGCAGTGATCGGGGACGTTGCCGGTCGCCTCCATCCAGTCCAGCAGCGGCTTGGTGCCGAACGTGGCCGGGCCTTCCTCGTCGCCAGTGATAATGAGGCTGAGCGAGCCCACAGCGGGAATATTCCCGGCTGCCGCCGCGACGAACGCGGCGATGGCGCCCTTCATGTCGGCGGCGCCGCGCCCGACGAGTTGGCCGTTTCGCACCTCGGCGGCGAACGGTTCGACGGACCAGCCGTCGCGATTGCCCACGGGCACGACATCGGTGTGCCCGGCGAAGGCGAAATGGGGGGCGCCGCTGCCGATCCGCGCGAAGAGGTTGTGCACGGGGCCATCGGGTGCCTCGCCCCACACGTGACGCCACACCCTGAAGCCGATCGCCTCCAGCGCTTCGGCGAGCACCGCCTGCGCGCCCTCGTCGCGCGGGGTGATGCTGGGGCAGTGGATGAGCGCGCGGGCAAGCGCGAGCGGGTCGATGGCAGCAGACATGAGAGGTGCTTATAATGGCGCTGCCAGGTTAAGGAAGCGCCATGCCCAAACTCGATCTCGATACGATTCCGGAAGTCTGCCGCACCGGCTATCCCGCCCCCTACAATGCCGATGTCGCGGGGCGTCATTATCGCCGCCTCACCGGTCCGGGCGGGCTTACCGACTTCGGCGTCAATCTCTGCCGTCTCGAACCCGGCGCGTGGTCGAGCCAGCGCCACTGGCACAGCAAGGAAGACGAGTTCGCCATTCTGATTTCGGGTGAGGCCGTGCTGGTGACGAACGCGGGCGAGACCGTGATGCGCCCCGGCGACTGCGCGGCGTTTCCGAAGAACGACGGCGATGCGCACCATTTCGTGAACCGATCGAATGCGGACGCGGTGCTGCTCGTCGTCGGCAGCAACGTTCCGGACGATACGTGCACCTATCCCGATATCGACATGCACCTGCCGCGGAATGACGGCCCGTTTACGCGCAAGGACGGCAGCGCGTTTTGATCGCCGACGCACGCGATGCCGATGCGGCAGGCGCGATCATTGCGCGCGCGTTCGATGACGACCCGGTCAACCGCTGGGTGTTCGGCGCGCGGCCCATGGCGCCGACATTCACGGCGCTTGCACGCCACCTCTATCTGGCGCGGGGTTTCGGACACGTCGCCGGCGGCGATGGGGCGACGCTCTGGCTGATGGATGCGCGCGACAAGGATGCGGGGCTGATCGCCACGCTGAAGGTCGCAGCAGTGCTCGGCCGGAGCGCAGGGTTCGCCGCGATGCGACGCGGGCTCGCGCTCGATGCCGTGTTCAGCAAGGCGCATCCGCCGGAGCCGCACGCTTTCCTGTTCGCGGTCGGCGTCGTGCCGGAGGCGCAGGGCAAAGGGCTTGGCGGCGCGCTGATTCGGGCGGGCCTCGCACGCATCGATGCCGCCGGCCTGCCCTGCTATCTAGAAAGCACGAAGGAGCGGAACCTGCCGCTTTACCGACACTTCGGGTTTCAGGACCTGCCGATGCTCGCTCCGCCGCCCGGCTGTCCGCCGGTCTGGCCGATGTGGCGCGCTAGCCGAACTGCCTGAGGAAGCTGTCCATCTCCGCCGCGACCTTGTCGCGGACGGGATCGTGGAACAGCCAGTGACCTGCGCCCATGATCTCGCGGTAGTCGGTGTGGCCGGTGAGCGCGCGTGCCGTCGCGCGGGCGACGGCGATGGGGGTGATGCGGTCGCGGTCTCCGACGACCACCAGCGCGGGCATCGAAAGCCTGCCGTAGTCCACCCGCGTCGCGCGCGTCTTGTCGGCCCACGGCATCGACATCTGGAAGAGCACGCGGCCTGAATCCCACACCAGCTTTGCGATTTCCGCACTGGCGACATCAAAGGGCACTTCGTTGAATATGCCCCAGCGCGCGCGCTCGGCGTCGATCTTCGTCGGCTGCTTCCACCACTGGCGCTTGACCGCGATGCCGAACACGGTGCGCAGCGGCGCGAGCGAAATGCTCTGCGTTTCGGCGGTCGGTCCCGGCGACAGCAGGATGAGGCCGCGCGCGCCGGTGGCCTCCGCGACCTTCTGCGCAAGCATACCGCCCATCGAATGGCCCACGATCACCGGGCTTTCGGGCAGCGTGCGCACGACGGCGGCGACGGCGTCGACATAGTCCTGCACGCCGATGGTGGCGAGAATGGGCGACGGCGGCTCGGCGGGATCGACGTCGTGATAGGGCAGCGCGGGCACATGGACGTCATGTCCGGCGGCGCGATAGCGATCCGCGAACCAGTCCCACACATGCGGCGTCGACCACATGCCGTGGATGAAGAGAAGCGGCGGCTTGCTCATGGACGGGCCCTCCGGTTCGCCGAACAGGGGCAGGTTAGTCGACAACGCCGCTTGCCGCCAGCACCGACATCGTTACGAGGTCGCTCGTCGTGGAGGTCATCGGCACGATCTGCACCGGTTTCGACATGCCCATCAGCAGCGGCCCGAACACGCGGCCGCCGCCGAGTTCCTTCAGCAGCTTTGCCGAAATGTTCGCCGAATGCAGCCCCGGCATGATCAGCACGTTGGCGGGGCCGGTGAGGCGGCTGAACGGATAGAGCTTCGCCATGTCGCGGTTGAGGGCCACGTCGGCCGACATCTCGCCTTCATATTCGAAACCGACGCGGCGGTCGTCGAGCACGGCGACGGCTTCGCGCAGCACGTTGGTGATGTCGCCCGGCGGATTGCCGAAGTTCGAATAAGAGAGGAAGGCGACGCGCGGCGTCTTGCCCATGCGGCGGGCGACGCTCGCGGTCTGCTCGGCGATGTCGGCAAGCTGCTCGGCGGTCGGGCGCTCGTTCACCGTGGTGTCGGCGATGAGGAAGCTGTCGGAGCGGCCGACGATGAGGTGGATGCCGAAGGGCACGTGGCGCGGCGCGGGATCGATCACCTGCTGCACCTGGCTCAGCGTCTGGCTGAAATGGCGCGTCACGCCGGTGACGAGCACGTCGCCGTGGCCGAGCGCGACGAGGAGCGCGCCGAAGATGTTTCGGTCCTGGTTCACCATGCGCTGCGCGTCGCGGTAGAGCACGCCCTTGCGCTGCAGGCGGCGATAGAGATGCTCGGCCATGCCGGGCACCAGCGGGCTGATGCGGCTGTTGTGGATTTCGAAGGTGGCGGCGTCGTCGACACCGAGTTTGCGCAGCCCGTCCTTCACGCGGTCGTCGCGGCCGACGAGCACGGGGATGCCGTAGCCGGCGTTCTTGATGGTGATCGCGGCGCGCAGCACGGTCTCTTCCTCGCCCTCGGCGAAGACAATGCGCTTCGGGTTCGCTTTCGCGGCATCGTAGCTGTTCGAAAGCACGGCGGTCGTCGGGTTCAGACGGGCGCGAAGCTCGGTGCGGTACGCCTCCTCGTCGATGATCGGGCGCTGCGCGACGCCCGTGCGCATCGCGGCGCGGGCGACCGCAAGCGGGATCGCCTCGATGAGGCGCGGATCGAACGGGGCGGGGATGATGTATTCGGGGCCGAACACCGGCTGCTTGCCGTAGGCGACGGCAACCTCGTCGGGCACCGTTTCGCGTGCGAGATCGGCAAGCGCTTCGGCGGCCGCGATCTTCATCTCCTCGTTGATCGTCGTCGCGCGCACGTCGAGCGCGCCGCGGAAGATGTAGGGGAAGCCCAGGACGTTGTTGACCTGGTTCGGATAGTCCGAGCGGCCCGTCGCGATGATCGCGTCGGAGCGGACGGCGTGCGCGTCTTCGGGCAGGATTTCGGGAACGGGGTTCGCCATCGCGAAGATGATCGGATTGGGCGCCATCGCCTTCACCATCTCGGGGCTGAGCGCGCCTGCGGCGGAGAGGCCGAGGAACACGTCCGCGCCCTGCATGGCATCCATCAGCGTGCGCTCGTCGGTCTCGATCGCGTAGGCGGATTTCCACTGGTTGAGATTGGTGCGGTCCTTGTGGATCACGCCTTCGCGGTCGCACATGCGCACATGGTTGCGCGGCATCCCCATCGCGATGATGAGCTCGGCGCAGGCGATGGCGGCGGCGCCGGCGCCGTTCACCACCATCTTCACGTCCTTGATGGACTTGCCGGTGATCCGGAGCGCGTTGATGAGGCCCGCGGCGGAGATGATCGCGGTGCCGTGCTGGTCGTCGTGGAACACCGGGATGTTCATCATCTCGCGCAGGCGGCTTTCGATGATGAAGCAGTCGGGGGAGGCGATGTCTTCAAGGTTGATGCCGCCGAAGCTCGGCTCCATCAGTGATATGGCGCTCACCAGCGCGTCGACGTCCTCGCTCGCGAGCTCGATATCGATCGCGTCGACGTCGGCGAAGCGCTTGAAGAGGACGGCCTTGCCTTCCATCACCGGCTTCGAAGCAAGCGCGCCGAGGTTGCCGAGGCCGAGGATGGCGGTGCCGTTGGAGATGACGGCGACGAGGTTGCCCTTGGCGGTGTAGTCGTAGGCGAGCACGGGGTCGGCGGCGATCGCCTCCACGGGCACGGCGACGCCCGGCGAATAGGCGAGGCTGAGGTCGCGCTGGGTGGCCATTGGCTTCGATGAGATGATCTCGATCTTGCCCGGGCGGCCCTGCGAATGGAATTGCAGGGCCTCCTGATCGCTGAACTTGATCGAACTGCCTTTTGACAAATGTTTTCTCCACCAAGGCGCCTGAGATCGCTATTAGCGTCCGCATGTGCGCCGACGCCAGTCCCCAATCCGTGAAATCTGTAAAAGCGGATTCCCCTTCGCCCATGATGGAGCAGTACCTCGCGCTGAAGGCAGAGGCCGGGGACAGCCTGCTGTTCTTCCGCATGGGCGATTTCTACGAGATGTTCTTTCAGGATGCTGTCGCGGCGGCCGGCGCGCTCGATATCGCGCTTACGAAACGCGGCCAGCACCTGGGCGAGGACATCCCGATGTGCGGCGTCCCCGCACACAGCCACGAGACGTATCTTTCGCGGCTGATTTCCAAGGGCTTCCGCGTCGCCATCGCCGAGCAGGTGGAGGACCCCGCGGAGGCGAAGAAGCGCGGTTCGAAATCGGTGGTGCGCCGCGCGGTGATCCGTGTCGTGACGCCGGGTACGCTCACCGAGGAAAACCTGCTCGACGCGCGAAGCGCAAACCGGCTCGCCGCGGTCGGCGAAGCGGAGGGGCGCATGGGTCTTGCGTGGTGCGACCTGTCGTCGGGCGAGTTCATGACCGCGCCGGTCGACGCCGCGCTCGTCGGCGCCGAGCTGGCGCGGCTGCGGCCTGCCGAGCTTCTGGTCGCGGACGGCAAGGCGGCGCCCGCCGGGCAGCTCGTCGCCGTACGGCCGCGCGGCGACTTCGACAGCACGGTGGGCGAGCGGAAGCTGTGCCGCCGCTTCGACGTCGGCACGCTCGACGGGTTCGGTGCGTTCACGCGCGCCGAGCTGGCGGCCGCGGGTGCGCTCATGGCGTTTGTCGAGGCGACGCAGAAAGACGCCGCCGTGCGACTGCGCCCGCCCGCGCGGCACCTGCCTGAAAGCGCCATGCTGATCGACGCGGCGACGCGCGCCAGCCTGGAGCTTGCCGAAACCATGGCGGGTGGCCGCAAGGGCTCGCTCCTCGATTGCATCGACCTCACCGTCACTGGCGTGGGCGCGCGGCGCCTCTCCGCCGACCTTGCCGCGCCGCTCACCGATCCTGAAGCCATTGCGCGGCGTCTCGATCTCGTCGGCTGGTTCGTCGGCGCGCCGACCATCCGTGAACGCGTCAGCGCTGCGCTGAAGCGCATTGCCGACATCGAGCGCGCGCTTGGCCGGCTTTCCGCAGGACGGGGCAGTCCGCGCGACCTTGGTCTGCTACGCGATGCGCTGCAGGGCGCGCTCGATTTGAAGCGGCTCCTGTCGGAAAGCCAGCTCGGCGTGCCCGCAATGCTGGCAGATTGCCTCGGTCGTATCGGGCCGCACGGCGCGCTCGTCGAAGGTCTTGCCGCCGCGCTCGTGCCCGAGCCGGGCTTTTCCGTTTCCGATGGCGGCTTCATCGCCGAAGGTTTCGACCCGGCGCTCGACGAGCTGCGCGGCCTCGCGCAGGACGGGCGCCGCCATATCGCGGCGCTGGAGGCACGCTACCGCGATGAGACCGGGATCGCCGCGCTCAAGATCCGCCACAACAACGTGCTCGGCTATCATGTCGAGGTTTCGGCGCGCTACGCCGACCCGCTGATGGCGGCGGACAGCGGCTTCACGCACCGGCAGACGCTTGCGGGTGTCGTGCGCTTCAACAGCGTCGATCTTGCTGATCTCGCCGCGCGCATCGCCGAGGCATCGACGAAGGCGCTGGCCGTTGAAACCGCGCACTTCGCTGCGCTCCGCGAAACCGTGCTTGCAGAGGCTGAAGCCGCCGGAGAAACCGCCGGGGCGCTCGCGCGCATCGATGTCGCGGCGGCGCTCGCTGAACTCGCCGCACGCGGCGGCTGGGCGCGGCCGGAGGTGGATAGCAGCACTGCATTCAATATTCGCGGCGGCCGGCATCCGGTTGTGGAGGCGGCGCTCGGTGCGAAGCGCGAGGCCTTTGTTGCGAACGACTGCGACCTCGGTCCCGAACGCCGCCTGTGGCTGCTCACCGGCCCCAACATGGCGGGCAAATCGACCTTCCTCCGCCAGAACGCGCTGCTCGCGGTGCTCGCGCAAACGGGCAGTTTCGTGCCCGCGCAGTCGGCGCACATCGGCGTCGTCGACCGGCTGTTCAGCCGCGTCGGCGCATCGGACAATCTCGCCGAGGGACGCTCCACCTTCATGGTCGAGATGGTGGAGACGGCGGCGATCCTGCGCCAGGCGACGGCGCGCTCGCTCGTCATCCTCGACGAGGTCGGACGCGGCACCTCCACCTACGACGGGCTCGCCATCGCGTGGGCGGTGGTGGAGGCGGTGCACGACAGCCTTGCCAGCCGCTGCCTGTTCGCAACGCACTATCACGAGCTGACCGTGCTCGCCGATCGCCTCTCCGCCGTGCATCTCGCCACCGTGAAGGTGCGCGAATGGAAGGGCGATCTGGTGTTCCTCCACGAGGTGATCGCAGGTGCGGCGGATCGCAGCTACGGCCTTGCCGTCGCACGCCTTGCGGGTCTTCCCGAACTCGTGACGCACCGCGCGTCCGAAGTGCTCGCGCGGCTGGAGCAGGGCAAGGCGAAGACTGGCGGCATTGCCGCGGGCCTCGGCGACCTGCCGCTGTTCAGCGCCGCCGCGCCGTCCGCCCCGGCCAGCGATGCGCTGCGCGATGCACTCGCCGCGCTCCGGCCCGACGAGATGAGCCCGCGCGCCGCGCTCGATGCGCTCTACGACCTCAAGCGCTTGGCAGACGGGGGCTGAGGGGCGATATCATGAGCATGACCGACCGTTTTCACCGCGTTACCGACCGCCGCGCGATCATCGATCGCCGCGAGATAGCCGAGGCTCTGGCTGCGATTCCCGCCGACCGCGCCGCTGCCGTTGGCGTGCTTCGCATCGCGCTTGCGGACGCGCGCACCGAACTCAAGCGGCGCCTGGAAGCAGCGCCCAACAAGGGACTGGAGCTTGCGAACGGCTACGCGTTCCTCACCGACCAGCTGGTGCGGCTCGTTTTCGATTTCGCGACGCAGCGGCTCTACCCCGCAAGCAACCCCAGCGCCGCCGAACGCATCGCGGTGTGCGCGGTCGGCGGCTACGGCCGCGCCGAGATGGCGCCGTTTTCGGATGTCGACATCCTGTTCCTCACCGCGCAGAAATCCACGGGCTGGATCGAGCAGGTCGTCGAGACGATGCTCTACACGCTGTGGGATCTCGGGCTGAAGGTCGGCCACGCCACGCGCTCGATCGCGGATGTCGTGCGTCTGTCGCGCGAGGATGTGACGATCCGCACCGCGATGCTGGAGGCGCGCTACGTGTGGGGCGACGAGGCGCTTTACGACGAGTCGAACGCACGGTTCCTGAAGGATGTCGTCTCCGGCACCGAACGCGACTTCACGCAGGCCAAGCTCGCCGAGCGCGACGCGCGCCACACACGCATGGGCGACAGCCGCTATGTCGTCGAGCCCAACATCAAGGAAGGCAAGGGCGGGCTGCGCGATCTCCATACCTTGTTCTGGATCGGCAAGTACGTGCTGCGCGTGGAACGCGCTGCTGATCTCGTCGACAAGGGCCTGCTGACCCCGCGCGAATACCGCCAGTTCAACAAGGCCGAGAATTTCCTGTGGGCGGTGCGCATCAACCTGCACGACATCGCGAAACGCGGCGAGGAACGGCTGACCTTCGACATGCAGCGCGAGCTTGCGCAGCGGCTTCATTATCAGGACCGCGCGCGCATGTCGGCCGTCGAGCGCTTCATGCGCCATTATTTCCTTATCGCGCGGCAGGTTGGCGATCTCACCGGCCTGTTCCTCTCGCACCTTGAAGAGACATATGCGGAAAGCCGCATCCGCCTGCCGAGCATGCGCCGAGCGCCCAAAAAGCTGAACGGCTTCACCGTGCAGCGGGGCCGCCTCGGCGTGCCGAGTGACGACTTTTTCGCGAAGGACCCCGTGCGGCTTCTCGAAATGTTCGCGCTTGCCGAAAAGCATGAACTTGAAATCCATCCGCAGGCGATGCGGCAGGCGGGCCGGGATGCGAAGCTGATCGACGCGCGGGTCCGCCGCGATCCGCGTGCGAACACGCTGTTCATGGATGTGCTCACCAGCCGCCGCGCGCCCGACACGGTGCTGCGCTGGATGAACGAGGCCGGCGTCTTCGGCCGCTTCGTTCCCGATTTCGGCCGCGTCGTCGCGCGCATGCAATACGACATGTATCACCACTACACGGTCGATGAGCATACGATCCGCGCCATCGGCCTGCTCGCGCGCATCGAGAACGGCGAGCTGACGGCGGAGCATCCGACGAGCGCGGTGATCATCCACCAGATCGCCTCGCGCCGGGTCATCTACGCGGCGGTGCTGCTGCACGATATCGCCAAGGGGCGCGGCGGCGATCACAGTCTGCTCGGCGCCGATGTCGCGCTGGCGCTCTGCCCGCGCCTTGGCCTTACGCCGGCGGAGACCGAAACCGTCTCGTGGCTGGTGCGCTATCACCTGCTGATGTCGGAAACCGCGACGCGCCGCGACCTTTCGGATTTCAAGACGATTCAGGATTTCGTCGCGGTTGTGCAGGACGTGGAGCGCTTGCGGCTGCTGATGATCCTCACCGTTGTCGATATCCGCGCGGTCGGCCCCGGCCGCTGGACGGAATGGAAAGCGCAGCTGATGCGCGACCTGTATGTCGCCGCCGAGGAGATGCTGCGCCTTGGTCACCAGCAGCGCGGGCGCGCCGAGCGCATCGCCGCGAAGAAGGACGAATTGAAGGCCGCGCTCGGTTGGAGCGACCGGGTCTTCAACACCCATGCGAAGCGGTTTTTCGACAGCTACTGGGTCGCTGAGCCCGCCGGCTCGCTGCTCGCGAATGCGCGGCAGATCGCGGAGGCGAAAGACGAGATTTCGGTTGCGATGACGTGCGACGACGCGCTCGGCGCCACGCAGGTGTCGGTCTACGCACCCGACCATCCCGGCCTCTTCTACCGGATCGCGGGCGGCATCACGCTCTGCGGCGCGAACATCGTCGATGCACGCATCCATACGACGCGCGACGGCATGGCGATCGACAATCTCGTCGTGCAGACGCCCGCGGGCCGCGCGCTCGAGGAGGCGCACGCGCTCGAGCGGCTGAAGACGACGATCATTGAGGCGGCTTCGGGGCAGGTGAAGCTTGCCGAGCGGCTGGCGGCGCGGCCGCTGACGCGGCACCGTGCCGATGTGTTCAAGGTCGAGCCGAACGTGCTTGCCGACAACAAGGCATCGAACCGCTACACGGTGATCGAAGTGCATGCGCTCGATCGCCCGGCGCTGCTCTATGGGCTGACGCGCACATTGTTCGATGCGCGGCTTTCGATCAGCTCGGCGCATATCGCCACCTACGGCGAGCGCGCGGTCGACGTTTTCTACGTGACCGATCTCACCGGCGACAAGATCGAGAACGCACAGCGGCTGAAGAGCATTACGCGCAAGCTGCTGGCCGTGGCCTCGGGCGACATTGAGGCGAAGGCCGCCGCCTGAAAAAGGACCCGCGCCCCTCAGGGTACGGGTCCAACTCCCCGGGTCAGCGTGGAGTGTCTCCGAATTTCCCCATCACGGCTGCAAAACCGGAACTACAGCCGGACGCACGCGCGAAACCTGCCGAGAGCGTCTTCTCGCGTAAAGACCTAACTTGGGACGAAGCGCACAAAGCTGCAACCGCCCGTTTCGGATGCAGCCGTGTTGCTGTCCTGCATCCCCGCTTTCTGTTGCCGAAAGATCACAGATTCGGGGTGGGTGCCGGAACATATCGGCTGGGCATGGCTTTGAACCTTCGGAAGCAAGGAGAACGCGGTGCTCGAGGTGGTGAAATGGACGGCGTCGATCAGCGGCATGATTGCGGCGTGCGCGGTTGCCGCCGATCTCGGCCGGCGTGTCACCGGCTGGGGGTTCGTCTTGTTCCTGCTGTCGAGCGCGGCGTGGATCACAGTCGGGCTGCTCGACGAGGAGGCGGCGCTCTCAACGCAGAACGCCGTGCTCTTCGTCATCAATGTCGTCGGCGTCTACCGCTACCTGATCCGCAAGGTGTCGCCCGTCAGTGCGACAGCACCAGCGGCAGCGGCGCGTCCGCCAGCAGCGAGCGGGTGACGCCGCCCAGGATGAACTCCGCGAACCGCGAGCGGCCATACGCGCCCATCACCAGATAACCGGCGCTGATCTCGGCGGCGATGCTGCAGAGCGTATCCGCGACGCTGCCGCCCTTCGCGCGGGCATGGACATCGGCCTTGATCCCGTAGCGGGAGAGGTAGGAAGCCGCCTCTCGCGCCGGGATGTGCGACGCGAAATCCTCTTCGATGCAGGCGATATGAACGCCCTTCGCGACGCTCAGCATGCTCATCGCGTTGCGCACGGCCTGCGCCGCCTCGGGCGAACCGTTCCACGCGATGAGCGCGGCGCCCGAGGGATCGAAGCCGATCTGGTCGTCACGAACCGCGAGCACCGGCGCGCGGACTTTCGTGGCGATTTCGCCGACGATCGGCAGCGCCGCGTCGGGATCGGTAAGTTTGCCGCTCGGGCTCAGCACGATGAGGTCGGTGAGCTGGCTGTGCATCATCACCGCGACCGATCCGCTGCCGCGCGAATCGATCCAATCCCAAGGCACGCCTTCCTTCTGGAGCTGCGCCTCGATGCGCGTGCGCGTCGCCTCCATTGTTTCGGCGTAGGCCTCGTAGGCGATCATCGCGCCCGTGAAGGGTTCGCCGGCATAGGCCGCGAAGGGCATGGCCTGCAGGCAGGTCAGGTGTCCGCTGTAGTAGCGCGCCATGTCGAGCGCCGCCTGAAGGCGCGCGTTCTGTCCGGCATCGTCATGGATATGGACGAGAATCGATTTCATCTTCCGCTCTCCTGCTGTTCACCCGGAAAGGGTGGTACCACCGCCAACGCAAGCAACATTGCGGCAGATCAAGAAGGAGTGCGCGCCGCCTAGACGTCCAGATTGGCGACGTTCAGCGCGTTCTCCTGAATGAATTCGCGGCGCGGCTCCACCACGTCGCCCATCAGTCGCGTGAAGATATCGTCGGCAAGGTCGGCCTGCGCGATCTCCACCCTCAGCATCGACCGCACGGTGGGATCGAGCGTCGTTTCCCAGAGCTGCTCGGCGTTCATTTCGCCGAGACCCTTGTAGCGCTGAATGGCAAGGCCCTTGCGCCCGATCTCGAAAATCGCCTCCAGAAGCGCGGAAGGACGCGTCACCTGCCGGTCGCCGAGCAGGATCGGCGTGCGGTAGGCGGCGGCTTCGCCCGCAAGCAACTGGTTGATCTTGCGCGCCTCCGCCGAAACGATGAACGCGCGGTCGATCGCATAGTGATCGGTCACGCCACGGAAGGTGCGGGCGAGCTTGTAGCCGCCATCGACACGCTCGGCGCTCCACTGGGCGTCGTCGTGGCCGTTCAGCCACGCGGCGACATCTGCCGCGGCATCGCGTTCGGGATTGAGCCCGCCGGAAATCGCCAGCGCCTCGACGATGCGGGAATCATAACGCCCCGGCACGTAGGCCATGAGCGCGCGGAGCTTGCGCGCCTGCTCGACGAGGCCGCGCAGATCCTCGCCGGTGCGCTGGCCGTCCGCCGTCTCGGCGACGAGCCCGTCGAGGCCGGTGCGGATCAGATAATCGTCGAGAGCTGCCTGGTCCTTCAGGTACACCTCGGAGCGGCCGCGGCTCACCTTGTAGAGCGGCGGCTGCGCGATATAGACGTGTCCTGCCTCGATGAGCTCGCGCATCTGCCGATAGAGGAAGGTGAGGAGCAGCGTGCGAATGTGCGCGCCGTCCACGTCGGCGTCGGTCATGATGACGATCTTGTGGTAGCGCAGCTTCGAAATATCGAAGTCGTCGCGGCCGATGCCAGTGCCGAACGCCTGAATGAGCGTGCCGATCTCGCGCGATGCGAGCATCCGGTCGAAGCGCGCGCGCTCGACGTTCAGGATCTTGCCCCGAAGCGGCAGGATCGCCTGGAAATGCCGGTCGCGGCCCTGCTTGGCGGAGCCGCCGGCCGAATCGCCCTCGACGAGGAAGAGCTCGGATTTCGCCGGGTCTTTCTCCTGGCAGTCGGCAAGCTTGCCGGGCAGCGAGGAGATCTGCAGCACGTTCTTGCGGCTCGCTTCGCGCGCCTTGCGGGCAGCCTCGCGCGCCACGGCGGCAGAAACGATCTTCTCGACAACCACGCGCGCCGGGCCGGGGTTTTCCTCCAGCCACTCGGCAAGCTTCTCGCCCATCAGCGATTCGATCGGCTGCCGCACCTCGGAGGAGACGAGCTTGTCCTTGGTTTGCGACGAGAATTTGGGGTCGGGCACCTTCACCGAAACGATCGCGGTCAGCCCCTCGCGCATGTCGTCGCCGGTGAGGGTGACCTTCTCCTTCTTGAGCGCGCCCGACTTCTCCGCATAATTGTTGAGCGTGCGGGTCAGCGCCGCGCGGAAGGCGGCGAGGTGGGTGCCGCCGTCGCGCTGCGGGATGTTGTTGGTGAAGCAGAGAACCTGCTCATAATAGCTGTCGTTCCATTCCAGCGCGACATCGATGCCGACATCGTCGCGCTGGCCCATGATCGCGACCGGATCGGGCATCAGCGCAACCTTCGTGCGGTCGAGATATTTGACGAAGGCCGCGATGCCGCCCTCGTAGAACAGCTCGACCTCCTTGCGCTCCTCATGCCGCTCGTCGACCAGGAACAGGCGGACGCCCGAATTGAGGAAGGCCAGCTCGCGATAGCGATGCTCGAGCTTGTCGAAGTCGAACTCGGTGATCTTGAAGGTATCGGGCGAGGGCAGGAAGGTGACCTTGGTACCCTTCTTGCCGTTGGCCGGGCCGACGACCTTGAGCGGGGCGACCGCATCGCCGCGCTGGAACTGCATGTAATGTTCCTCGCCGTCGCGCCAGATCGTCAGGTCCAGCCTGTCCGACAGCGCGTTGACGACCGAGACGCCGACGCCGTGGAGCCCGCCCGACACCTTGTAGGCGTTGGCGTCGTTGGTGTTGTCGAACTTACCGCCAGCGTGGAGCTGGGTCATGATGACCTCGGCCGCCGAGACGCCTTCCTCTTCGTGGATACCGACCGGAATACCACGGCCATTGTCGCGCACCGAGACGCTCTCGTCGGCGTGGATCGTCACCCTGACAAAATCGGCATGCCCGGCCAGCGCCTCGTCGATGCCGTTATCGACCACCTCGTAAACCATATGATGCAGGCCACTGCCGTCATCAGTGTCGCCGATATACATCCCTGGCCGTTTGCGCACGGCCTCCAACCCCTTGAGAACTTTGATGGAATCAGCGCCGTATTCTTCCGGCAACTGCTCTGCTTCGGCCATTCGTCTGGTCCTTCGTAACTTTCAGAAAAACATACGTTTTCCACCGGGAAATGTCACGCCCCGCGCCCATTATTTATGCAATTCCGAATCAGGTAACGGCGATGACCGCCCCCACCAGAATCAGCGCCGTTCCGGCAATGATATTCGTCCGCTTTACTGCTCCCGGCGACGAGAGATAACGCCGGATCTGGCTGACAAACAGGCTAAGCGTCAGGTTGCCAAAAAGAGGCACAACAAAGGACGCGATACAGATCACGACGATGTCGATCAGCGTGATCCGGGTAAAGTCAAAGAATGACGGCAGGATCGCCATGTAGAACAGGCTGGCCTTGGGGTTCGCGGTCACGGCCAGAACGCCCGCGGCAAATCCCGCCCACATGCCCGGCCGCGTCAGGGCACTGTCGGCGGTCAGCGCCTTCGCTGAATAGCGGATCAGCGCCAGCCCCATCGCTATCAGGATCACGGCTGCCGCGAATCTGAGCACGATCAGGAAATCAGCATAGACCGCCACGATGGCGCTGACCCCGAAAATCGCCACCAAAGGCCAGATCAGATCACCAAAGGCCACACCCAGCGCGAGCGGCCATGCGGCGTGAAATCCGCCGCTCACCCCGCGCGCGATCAGCGCCACCCATACCGGCCCCGGCGTCAGGAACAGGATCAGGAGCGCCAGCGCATAAAGCGCCAGTTCGCCCAGCCCCAGCGTCATGTCAGATGCCCGTCCGCGTCCAGTTCCCAGAACGGGTTCATCGCATATTCCCAGATATGCCCGTCCGGATCGGCCCATGTTCCCGAATATCCACCCCAGAAAACCGTCTCGGGCGCGGATAACTGCACCCCTCCCGCGGCAAGCGCGCGCACATAGGCCGCATCCACCTCGGCCTCGGTGGCAAAGTTCTGGGCCAGCGATACCATCCCGCTGCCCAGTTCAGCCGACGATCTGCCAATGTCTTCTGCCAGCTTCTCGACCTTATAAAGCCCGAAATACCCCTGCCCCATCCGATAAAACGCCGCCTCCGGCGGTCCCTCCTCGATCTCCCAGCCCAGCGCAGCGTAAAATGCCTTGCTCTTCTCCAGATCGCGTACCGCCAGCGATACCAGCGTGATCCTGTTCGTCTTCATGCGCATTCTACCGTCGATTGGCCGTCTGTTTCGTTGACGGCAAGATACTGCGCCCGCGCGCCCAGCCCGTCAAACAAATCGCTGCCGGTTCCCGTCATCCATGCCTGGGTCCCGATGGCACAAATCTCATCATAAAGGCGCGCGCGCCGGTCCGCATCCAGATGCGCCGCGACCTCATCCAAGAGCAGGATCGGCGGCTGACCCGTTTCCGCCGCCAGCGCCCGCGCATTGGCCAGAACGATCGAGATCAAGAGCGCCTTTTGCTCGCCCGTCGAACATTCCCGCGCCGGGATACCCTTGGCCGCATAATGTACGCTCAGATCCCCGCGATGCGGCCCCGACAGGGTTCGCCCGGCGGCCAGATCAGCGGCGCGTCCATCGTGAAAACTGCGCAACAACCCTTCCTCGGTCTCTTCCCCCCCCGCCACCAGATCAAGCTCTGCCACCGGAAAGGCAGACCCGGCTTCCTGCTGCGCCGCCCGGATACGCCCCACCGCATCGCGACGGCTGGCCATGATGCGTGCACCCTGCGTCGCCATCTGCCCCTCCAGCGCGCGATACCAATGTCCGTCCCTGACCTGATCCTTCAGCAGGCGGTTGCGTTCACGCATCGCCTTTTCATAGGCGAGGCTGGCCTCGGCATGACCGGGCAGGAAACTCAGCGTCACGCGGTCCAGAAACCGCCGTCTCCCCTCGGCACCTTCACTCCAGATACGGTCCATCGACGGCACAAGCCAGATGATACGCAGGATCCGCCCCAGCGCGTGCTGACGCGCCACTTTGCCATCGATCCGAACTTCCCGTTGCCCGCCGGGTTCATGGCGCAGATCGATCTCGTGGCCCGGGCCCCTGCCCTCAGATATCCGCCCGCTTACCTTCCAGCCCAGCGCGGCACCCCGCGCGGCGATGTCATCGGCCTGCGCCCGGCGAATGCCCCGCCCCGGCGACAATAGCGACACCGCCTCCAGAAGATTGGTTTTACCTGCCCCGTTCGGCCCGTAAATCGCCACCGGGCGCGCGTCCGGCGCGATCTCCAGCCGCGCATGCGACCGGAAATGCGACAGCGTCAGCCGTTCAACCCAACGCCCGGTCATCTGCTTCTTCTTTGCGAAAATACTCCCGCCGGAGGCAAGAAATCCCTGTCACCCGGCGCTACACGCGCATCGGCATGACGACATAAACCGCCGATGTGTCATTGCCTTCGCGCATCAGCGTCGGATCACCGGACGAGTTGAACAGAAACACTGCATTCTCGCGATCCACCTGGCTTGCGATCTCCAGCAGATATTTGGCGTTGAACCCGATCTCAAGGCGGTCATCGCCATAGGCCACCGCCAGTTCTTCCTCAGCGGCACCGCTGTCCGGCGCGTTGACCGACAGGACCAGCCGGTCCTCGTCCAGCGACAGTTTGACCGCCCGCGAACGCTCTGATGACACGGTGGCCACGCGGTCGACCGCACGGGCGAATTCCGATGCATCAACCTCCAGCTTGCGGGTATTACCCGCCGGGATGACGCGGGTGTAGTCGGGAAATGTCCCGTCGATCACCTTGGAGGTCAGCGTGATTTCCGGCGTCGCGAAACGGACCTTGGTCTCGGACACGGAGACCGCGATCTGCATGTCATCATCATCCAGCAGCTTGCGCAACTCGCCCACTGTCTTGCGCGGCACGATCACGCCCGGCATATGTTCGGCCCCCGCCGGCAGATCGGCATCGATCCGGGCCAGCCGGTGACCATCGGTCGCGACGCAGCGCAGCACGCTGCCTGCCTCGCCATTGGCGACATGCATATAGACACCGTTCAGGTAATAGCGTGTCTCTTCTGTGGATATGGCAAATTTCGACTTATCGAAAAGGCGTCGCAGAACCGGTGCCGCAGCAGTAAAATTCGCGGTGTATTCGGACGACGCCATCACCGGGAAATCCTCGCGCGGCAGCGTCGCCAACGAAAAGTTGGATCGTCCCGCCTCAACCGTCATCCGGCCCGAGGTGCCGTTATCCGACAGCACCACCAGCGCACCGTCGGGCAGTTTGCGCACGATCTCGTGCAAGGTCACCGCCGATACCGTTGTCGCGCCCGCGCGCTCTACCTGGGCCACAGCCTTGTCCACCACCTCGATATCCAGATCGGTCGCGCGGAAACTGACCGAGTTCTGGTCGGCCTCGATCAGCACATTGGCCAGGATCGGGATCGTGTTGCGCCGCTCGACAACCGATTGTGCCTGGCTGACCGCCTTTAACAGCGTTCCGCGTTCGATGCTAATTTTCATAACCCTGTTCCCTCACCCTTCCGGGGTCTCACACGATACCCGAAACGCCTGTATGCTCAAGCGATTTATACCCGTCGCAGCGCTAAGGAAAAGGGGTGATCAGGCCTCGAGCATCCGACGCAGCAATTCGACATCTTCGGCGATCTGATTATCGATGGCCTTCAGCTCTTCGATCTTGCGCACGGCATGCAGAACCGTTGTGTGGTCGCGTCCGCCGAACCGGCGTCCGATCTCGGGATAGGACCGCGATGTCAGCTGCTTGGCCAGATACATCGCAACCTGTCGCGGGCGCGCAATGGTGCGTGTGCGCCGTGGGCTCAGCAAGTCTGACATCCGGATGTTATAATGCTGGGACACCTTGCGCATGATCTCGTCAATCGTGACCTTGCGATCCGAAGCGCGCAGTATATCGGCCAGGCAATCCTGCGTCAGATCCAGCGTGATTTCGCGCCCGACCAACGAAGCAAAGGCAAAGAGCCGCGTCAGCGCGCCTTCGAGCACCCGAACATTGGTGCTGATGCGCTGGGCCAGAAACTCCAGCACGCCATCGGCGATAAAGAGTTCAGGATACTGGATGCGATACAGCTCGACCTTCTGCTGCAGAATGCCCAGACGCAATTCATAATCGGTCGGGTGCAGATCCACGACCAGCCCCCATTGCAGGCGCGACTGGATACGTTCGTCCAACCCGTCGATTTCCGATGGCGAACGATCACCCGAAATGATGATCTGCCGCCCCTGATCGATCAGGGCGTTGAAGGTATGGAAAAATTCATCCTGCGTGGAATCCTTGCCCGCGATGAACTGAACATCATCCACCATCAGCACATCGACCGAGCGGAACATGCTTTTGAAATCCATGGTCGAGCGGTCGCGCAGCGACTGGACAAAGTGATACATGAACTGTTCAGCCGACAGGTAGACAACCTTCTGCTTCGCATCGCGCTTGCGCAATTCCCACGCGATCGCGTGCATCAGGTGGGTCTTGCCCAGCCCGACACCACCATAAAGGAAAAGCGGGTTGAACGTCACCGCACCGCCTTCGGCGACACGGCGTGCCGCGGCATGGGCCAGTTCGTTGGGCTTGCCCACCACGAAACTGTCAAAGGTAAAGCGTTCATCCAGCGATGCGCCCGGCATGGCGGGATCGGCACTTTTGCGCGACGGACGAACTTCTTTCCTGGCGACGGTCGGCGAGGCAGGCCGGGTGCGTGTTGTCGGCACCTCGAACGCAAGCCGGTCAACAACGATCCCTTCGGTCAACAGCTGCTGGCGGAGCTGATCGCCGAAATTGCGCGACACCCAGTCGCCCATGAACGTGGTCGGCACGTGAAACGTCGCCACGCCGCCGTCTACACCCTCAAAGTGGAGCGGCTTGATCCATGTGACGAAATTGTTCTTCCCAACCGTCTTTTCCAGCTGAACACAAACTCGTCCCCAAACGTCTTCGTTCATTCTTTTTGACCCGCATCTTCCTTGTCAGGACTGCCTCCATGGCAATCCCCGGGCCTTCCATCCGTTGAGGCCCCCCCGGTGTTTCTCGCTATCCAGATCGCCTTCGAACCCTTCCTGAACATTCACGCAGGCCACAGAGGCCCCACGCGCATTCAGATCTGCCGCGACAGCACCGGCAGCACTGAGAGAGCGCGCGCCGGAACGACAGAGGAAAAATATCTGACCCGGAATTTCGCCATCCAGATGAGTCATCAATTGTTCCACAAAGTTCGTATTCGGAGTCATCTCCGGAAACTGAAGCCACTCCACCAGAATCGGCGAGCGTCCCAGCTCCGAGAGGTCAGGAATGCCAACAAAGCCCCACTCTGCTTTGGTCCTGACATCGACAAGCACAGCCTTGGTATCATTGGCAATTTCGGTCCACGCAGCATCTGGCAGCATTTCAGATACACGCGACCCGCCGGCCGTACTCATCAACTATCCCCCGAAACGAAATGAATCGCTTGGGTAAAACTTATCAATCCGCCAGAGGGGGGAGCAACAGAACTTCGCGCTTGACTCTGAAAGGAATCGTAGGCCGTTCAGGATGGGTCACAGCGGCTGTGCCAAATCGATATTAAATCACTGAAAATTATACTATAAACGAAAAAGGCACCCGCCAAGCGAGTGCCTAAAAAATGCCCGAAATTCGGCGTTATGCCGCCAGAGCTTTGACCCTGGATGACAGGCGCGAAATTTTCCGGGAAGCGGTTTTTTTATGCATCACACCCTTGGTCACGCCGCGCATGACCTCTGGCTGTGCTGCCTGCAACGCCACTTTGGCGGCGTCCTGATCGCCCGAGGCAATCGCTTCTTCTACCTTGCGCAGAAAGGTGCGGATGCGGGAACGGCGCGCCTTGTTGACGGCATTCCGGCGCTCGTTCTGGCGGGCGCGTTTCTTTGACTGAGGCGAATTTGCCATGTTCTGTTTCCGTAAGCTGACGGGATGAATTCCTTGAAGCCGCGCTTCTATGCGCGACTCGCCCGCCTGTCAACGGTGCAGCGGCTTATTTATCTCTGAACTTGGCGGCGCGCTTTTCGACAAAGGCATCCATGCCTTCCTTTTGGTCATGCGTCGCGAAAAGCGCGTTGAAAACACGCCGCTCGAACAGCAGCCCTTCCGAAAGCGGCGTTTCGTACGCGCGGTTGACAGCCTCTTTTACCACCATGGTCGTGATGGCCGACTTTTCAGCGATTTTCTGGGCGGCGGCCCGGGCCTCCTCGAGCAGTTTCTTGGCCGGAACAACACGGCTGACAAGGCCCGAACGCTCGGCCTCGTCTGCCTCCATGAAGCGTCCGGTCAGATGCATGTCCATCGCCTTGGACTTGCCCACGAACTTGGTCAGGCGTTGCGTACCGCCGATGCCTGCCACCACGCCCAGATTGATCTCGGGCTGACCGAATTTCGCGCTGTCGGCGGCGATGATGAAATCGCACATCATCGCCAGCTCGCATCCCCCGCCCAGCGCATATCCTGCCACGGCTGCGATAATCGGCTTGCGGCAGGCCATGATCCGGTCGGCCTCGGCGGCGAACAGATCGGCCTTGAACACATCAACAAAATCCTTGCCCGCCATCTCGCTGATATCGGCCCCGGCGGCAAACGCCTTGTCCGAACCGGTCAGCACGATCGCGCGCACGCGGTCATCCTCTTCAAAGGATTGCAGGCACTTGACCAGTTCGCCCAACAGTTCCGAATTCAGCGCATTCAGGGCATCGGGCCGGTTCAGCCGGATCAGTCCAACATGCTCGTCAATTTCCACCAGCAGGGTTTTATAGCCCATCAGTCGCACCGTTCCTTGTTGCTTCGAAGACCATGAATGAACTTTGTCGAATGTTCGATCAAGCTAGTTTTGGCATTGCGGGCAAAAGAATGTCGAGCGGCCAGATTGCGTGATTCGTGAAATTATTCCAGCACATTCCGGTGTTAGACAGGGATTGCCCTCCTGATCATAGACCCGGAATTCATGTTGGAAATATCCAAGTTCTCCGTCGGTGTGTCTGAAATCCCGCAGTGACGATCCCCCGGCGGCGATGGCGTCATTCAACGTTGCGACGATGGCCAGGACAAGCCGACCGATCTCTGGGCGCGTCAGTCGCCCTGCTTGTTTTTCCGGCGATATGCCGGCACGGTGCAACGCCTCGCAGACATATATATTGCCCAGTCCCGCAACCAGCCTCTGATCAAGCAGTGCAGATTTCACCGGCGTTCTGCGCCCCTTGAATGCGCCTTCCATGTAATCTTCGTGAAACTGATTGCCCAGCGGTTCAGGGCCCAGGTTTCGCAGCATCCGGTGCCGGGCAAGATCACGGCTGGATGCCAGATCCATTGCGCCAAACCGGCGCGGATCGTTAAAGGTGATCCGGGCGCCGTTTTCGAAATCCAGCACGACATGGTCATGTTTGGCCGTCGGTGTCAGTGGGTGGTGGAATTCACCCTGCACCTGACCCGAAATCAAAATTCGTCCCGACATGCCCAGATGCACGATCAGCGTCTCGCCCGTGGACAGGTCCGCCAATATGTATTTCGACCGCCGCCACAGGCGCCCAACACATGCACCCGTCAGCCGTGCCGACATGTCGGGCGGAAAAGGCCAGCGCAAATCGGGGCGGCGGATATCGGCACACGTGATCCGCTGTCCGGTGATCACAGGTTCCAGCCCCCGCATGACGGTTTCCACCTCGGGCAGTTCCGGCATCTGTGACTCCTTGGCTCATGAGGACGCATTGTATCGCCACCGCCGCTAACTATAAGAGTGGCAAGCGCAAGCAAACGGTTATCTGCATGTCCAAGGAATCCTCCGATACCCATTTCGGGTTCAAGACCGTACCCGAGGCCGACAAGGCCGGTATGGTACATGGCGTCTTTTCCAGCGTCGCCTCGCGCTATGACGTGATGAATGATGTCATGTCAGCCGGGGTGCATCGGCTGTGGAAAGACGCGATGATGGATTGGCTGGCGCCGCGCAGCGGGCAGCGGCTCCTGGACGTTGCTGGCGGCACGGGCGATATCGCGTTTCGTTTCCTCAAACGCGCGGGCCACGCAGAGGCGACGGTTCTTGATATGACCGAGTCGATGCTGATCGAGGGGCGAAAACGCGCTGATGCAGCGGCGCTGTCAGACAGGCTCGACTGGATCGTCGGTGATGCCATGGCGCTGCCCTTCGCCGATAACAGTTTTGACGTCTATACGATCAGCTTTGGCATACGGAACGTCACCCGGATCGACGACGCCCTGCGCGAGGCGTATCGCGTCCTCAGGCCCGGCGGGCGGATCATGGTTCTGGAATTCAGCCAGTTGCCCAATCCGGCGATGCAGCGCGCCTATGACGCCTATTCGTTCAACGTCATCCCGCAGATGGGAAAACTGATCGCCAATGATCGCGACAGTTATCAGTATCTTGTCGAATCAATCCGGAGGTTTCCGGATCAGGATCGCTTTGCCGAGATGATCCGCAACGCCGGTTTCGGCAACGTCAAATACCGCAACCTGACCTTTGGCGTTGCTGCGTTGCATTCCGGTTGGAAACTCTGAATGCGTGGGCCGCATAATATCTGGCGCCTGATCCGCACGGGCGCCACGTTCGAGCGGACAGGCGCGATGCCACTGGTGCTCGAGGCGCTGCAGGCACCACGCAGCCTGCGCATTCTGGCCCGCATTCTGGGCTGGCCGTTCAAATGGCTGGGATATCGCGGTGACCCCAAATTGCCACCGGTTCCACGGGCGCTGACCGCGCTGGGCCCGGCCTATATCAAGTTTGGCCAGACGCTGTCGACCCGGCCCGATGTGGTCGGGGTCGAGATGGCCGCGCAGATGCGGTTTTTGCAGGACAAGCTACCGGCCTTCCCGCTGTCGGTTGCCCAACAGACCATCAGCGATGAGCTGGATCAGGACTGGCGGGAACTCTTTTCGGATATCAGCGAACCGGTCGCAGCCGCATCTATTGCGCAGGTTCACAAGGCCCACCGCCGCGATACAGGCGCGCCGGTGGCCATCAAGGTTCTGCGCCCGAAAATCGAACGCGCGTTCCGGCGTGATATCGATGCATTCTATCTGGCGGCTTGGCTGATCGAGTTTGCGGCCCCCTTTGCCCGGCGCCTGCGGCCCATGGATGTCATCGCCCATTTCGAAGGCGTCGTCGCAGGCGAGCTGGACATGCGTGTCGAGGCCGCCGCCTGCGCCGAGTTTTTTGCCACAACCCGCGATGACGACGGTTTCCGCGTCCCGCGCACGATCTTTCCGCTGTCCTCACGACGCGTCATGACGCTGGACTGGGCGGAGGGTATTCCCATCGGTGATTATGACGCGATCATTGCGGCAGGGCATGACCCGGTTCCCATTGGCAACCGCATCATGGAGCTTTTCCTGAACCACGCCCTGCGCGACGGGTATTTTCATGGCGATATGCATCAAGGCAATCTCAAGTTAGCCGAGAACGGCGATATCGTCGCGATGGATTTCGGGATCATGGGCCGGATCGATGAATATACCCGCCGTGTCTATGCCGAGATTCTTTATGGCTTTATTCAGCAGGATTACCGCCGCGTCGCCGAGGTGCATTTCGAGGCGGGTTATGTGCCCGCCAATCAGGATGTTGATGCGTTCGCTCAGGCACTCAGGTCGGTAGGAGAGCCGATATTCGGTATGGACGCGACCCAGATATCCATGGGACGGCTGCTCTTCTACCTCTTTGAAGTGACCGAACGGTTCGGGATGGAAACCCGCACCGAACTGATACTTTTGCAGCGCACAATGGTCGTCGTCGAGGGTGTTTCCCGCACCCTCAACCCACATATCAACATGTGGGAGGTCGCCAAACCGATTGTCGAGAAATATATCGCTGACAGCATCGGGCCAAAGGCGCTGATCGGCGATCTGATGAAAACGGCACGGGTGATTGCGCGCTTTGGGCCCAAACTGCCGGCCCTTGTCGAAGATCTGGTGGCCCGGCAGGCCCACAAATCCGATCCGCCGCCCAAATCGGCGGTGCATCCCGTTATCTGGGCCGGGCTGGGCGCGGGGCTGGCAACCGCGGCGCTAGTGCTGGCGGGTCTCTTCTAACGTCGCCAGTTCCAGCGCGTAGCCATCAAAGTAATCCTGATCTCCGGCCTCTGCCCGGACAAGACAATGCGCCGCCATGCGATAGGCGTAACACGCTTTCAACTGGGTATAGCGTGCTGTCGTTTCTGCATTGCCATAGGCCGCCAGAAACCCGGCCTCATCCGCAGGGCTCACCGTTTTTCGGGCATAGATCCAGTTCATCGCCGGTGACAGCGCAATCGCCAGATCCTCTGCCGGGTCACCGATGGCCGGGCATTGCCAGTCAATAAAGAGGGTTTCGGCATCGCGGCAGATGGCATTTGCGGGCACGGGATCACCATGCAACAACACGCTGTGGCGCGACGGGGGAACATCCGCCGTCGGGCGCAGCGCCGCCAGTGGGCCGGGCTGATCTACCCGGCGCAGGATGGCATCGCCGTCGGCCAGCACCCGCGCCGCGCCGCCCGGCTTTGACCTGAGTGTCGTCAGCACGCCCGTCTCCAGCGCGTGCAACCGGGCCAACGCCCGCGCTGTCGCGGCCCGTGGCCCGTCGGCGATGTCGCCGGCCTGATAGGGATAGATCAGCGCAGTGCCGAAATCCCCTGTCAGCACCCGAACAATCTGCGGAGACAGCCCCATCGGTGCGACATGGCGCATCACAGCAATTTCGGCCTCGTGATCATTGGGAAACAGAACCGACGGACCGGGGCCCAGAATCTGTTTGCATACCATCGGCGCGGCGGCGTCGATCCGCCAGACCAGATTGGTGCGCCCTCCGGTCAGCTTTACCCAATCCGCCCCGTCCAGCGCAGGCAATTCGCGGACAAGCCGTCGCTTCAATCCGGGATCGGGGTGGCGCTCCATCACATCAGACAGCACGTTGCTATCAGGCTGATCAGCGACGGTGCAGCGTATCGCCAAAGGCAATCTTGGGTGTCAGCTCGATCTTTTCGGGGGCTGCATCCTCATCATTCTCACCGTGGCGCAGAATAATCTCGGCTGCCTTCTGACCGATCTCATAGCGGCAGGCATCCATCGTCGCCAGCTTGCGCGGCAGCCCGTCAATCAGCTCAACCCCGTTGAAACCGGCCATGCCCAGTGTACCGGGAATGTCGATGCCCGCCTCAAGACAATAGAGCAGCCCACCCGCCCCGATCAGATCGTTCGAGTAATACAGGAAATCGATCTCTTCGTTGCGCTTCAGCATCGCTTCGGTCATCTCGCGACCTTTCAGCAATGCCGAACCGCCCGAATAAAATTCCTGATCCACGATCTCGATACCGGCTTTGCCCAACTCCTCGGTAAAGCCCTCGAACCTTTTGCGCGCACGGAAATCCAGCATCATCTTGGTGCCGAGAAACCCGATCTTCTGATAGCCTTCGCGCAGGATGGCGCGCGCCATCTCCAGCCCGGCCCGGCGATGCGAGATGCCGACCGCGTGGTCGGTGGGTTCGCCGTCGACATCCATGATTTCCACGATGGGAATGCCGGCACTGCGCAGCATCGCGCGGGCGGCATCAGTATGGTCCAGTCCCGCAAGGATCACACCCGAAGGGCGCCAGGACAGCATCTCGTAAAGGACCGATTCCTCTTTCTCCATCTTGTAGTTGGTGATGCCCACCACCGGCTGCAGGCCCGAGCCCTCAAGCGTGTCCGAGATACCGGTCATGACCTCGGGAAAAACCATATTCGACATCGAGGGGATGATCACAGCCACCAGATTTACCCGGCTGGATGCAAGTGAACCTGCAATCCTGTTGGGCACATAGCCCAGTTCCTTGGCCGCCGCCTTGACCTTTTCGCGGGTCCGCGCCGACACGTCGCCCTGACCGCGCAGTACCCGACTGACGGTCATTTCACTGACACCAGAGGCCTCGGAAACATCTCTCAGGGTCAGGGTACGCCGTGCTTCGGCCATGGGGTTCTCCGTTTTCATTGTGATACCGCCAAACATCTGCTTGTCCAAGTGCAGAAAACAGGTTACGTTAGCGCTAACACTCGCAGTTCTCGGACTAACTGACAGTGACGTGATCCCGAACCGCTTGCGGTTGGGATCAACGGGAAAAGGGGAAGCACAGGGCCAAGTTTGCTTCCCCTCTTTCTCTCAAAGGATTTTTGGATGCCGTGTCAGGCGTTTGACGGTTGCGCCTTAGCGCCCGATGCCGCCGGCCGATCCAGCGATATCGCCCGTTCTTCCAGCGCTTCCAGAATCGTATCCTTGTTGCTGGGGGATGTGGGCACCTTGGTGCCGTCGGACATGGTCAGCACCAGCCGCCGGTTTTCACGGGCAACCGACTGCACCTGATCCCATGCCACCCAGTGCGAACGCTGCACGCGCATGCCATCGACCTGCTCAAGATCGTCAATCGCGTCGCCAAACCGCATCAGCACCAGCTTGTGGCCGCGTGTCGTCACGACATTGGTATAGTGATCCTGCGATTCCAACCGGATCAACTGACCTGTCAGTTCCTGACCGACACGGGCGCGCAGCGCCATGACACCGCTGTTCTGAATACCGCCCGTTACCGCCATGCGACGCACAAAGCCATTATGCGCCACCAGCCACAGCAACGCGCCCTGCAGCGACGAAAAGATGCCCGCATTGATCATCGTCGAGGCCGCAACCGCCTGATAGGTGATCAGCAACGCACCGTTCTGATCCTTGGGCATGATCAGTTCCCAGGCCATGAAATTCAGGATGACGATCATCGGCACCCCGAACAGCACAACAATAAGCCGTTGTTCCAGAGGTGTTTTATGTGGATAGAACAGCGCCACAAACATCGATGTCAGTGCGATCGTCACAAAAAAGCCCGTCACCGTCATCGACGAAAAGAACAGCCGCTCGATCTCATAGCCCGCGCCAACGCCCATTGCGCCATGAATGCCGTAAGACATTGCCAGCGCGGTCATCCAGATCACCAGAAACAGCGGCGATGACGCATAGGTCACGAACTCCAGCAATTTTGATCTTTTTATTGAATAGTGCTGGTCCATTTTCCGATTTTGCCTCTCACCATTTGCGTGGCCGTCTGTTCAGACGATGCCCGCCACCGTTACTGCCTTTTTACTCGCAGGACAGTTCATCAAATAAATATGGTCTTATTGTGGCCCGGAGGTGGAAAAGGGAAAGCGGCGCCAGCCCGCGTGGCCAGCGCCGTTCCCTTTGGAGGGGCGCAGAGCGAAGAAACGCTGGTGTTACGCTGTACAGGTCCCTTCGGGTGAGTGGTGTTACGCAGCCTGTGTGGGGCTCCACTCTGTTGAATTCTCTGTCGCGTCTCTTCGTCGCTGAATACAAACTAGGCCGCCGGATTTTTTCGCTCAACAGCGGTTACGCCAAAATGCACCAAACTACGCGAAACAAGCTGTTTTTCGCGAAATTGCAGGGTATTTCGCACTGACTTGTCAGTCGGTTTCGTGAAATTGCAGGGTGCTTTCGCGTGATTGTCCGGGCCAATTAACGGGTCAGGCCCGGTATCCGGCGAATCCCCGTCTATCGGGGGCTGCGTTTGGCGAGGATTCGCTGCAGTGTCCTGCGGTGCATGTTCAGACGACGCGCCGTTTCAGAAACATTGCGGTCGCAGAGCTCGTACACACGCTGAATATGTTCCCACCTGACGCGATCTGCCGACATCGGATTTTCCGGAGGCGGGGGCATCGCATCGTCACCCGCCAATAGCGCGGCAGTGATATCATCCGCATCAGCGGGTTTCGACATATAGTCCGCCGCCCCGATCTTGACCGCCGTGACCGCAGTGGCGATGGCACCATAGCCGGTCAGCACGACCACACGGCTGTCGGGGCGATGCTGGCGCAGTGTTTCAACAACGCCCAGCCCGTTTCCATCCTCCAGCCTCAGGTCGACAACGGCATAGGCCGGTTTGGTCGTCGTGGCGATCCGGTTGCCTTCGGCCACGGAGCCTGCCGTCTCAACGGCAAAGCCGCGTTTTTCCATGGCCCGGGCCAGACGCCGCAAAAACGGCTCGTCATCATCGACCAGCAACAGCGAGTTGTCTTCACCGATTTCATCAAGCGGTCGCTCTGCCATATTTCCGGATTCCCCAAACAAATGCTTTCAGCCAACCTAGTTTGCTGTGTAGCGAGCGTCAAATATCGATGGTGGCAATTGCAAAGCCGCCTAATCGCCTTGTTTCCCGGCCGCCCTTGCCCGATGCTGGAGCGCAATCCGGCGGTTTGGCCGCGCTACATGATCCGGGTCGACAGGAACCGTATGCACCCAACGGACAAAACACTTCTTTCGCCGACGGCCCGTTCGCATTGGCTCAGGCTGCGCACCCTGATCCTGTTGCGCTGGTTGGCCATTACCGGCCAGATCGTCGCGCTTGTTTTTGCCACCGCCGTGCTCGAACTCAGGATCGAGCTGGCATTTGCCATTCTCGCCGTTCTGGCCTCGGTATTCGTCAACGTGGTGTCCATGCTGGTTTTCCCGGAAAACCGCCGCCTTCAGGACGGAGAGGCGATGGCCACGCTTTTGTTCGATCTGACCCAGCTTGCCGTGCTCCTGTTCCTGACAGGCGGTCTGAACAATCCGTTTGCCCTCCTGATCATTGCGCCGGTGACTATCGCGGCAACGGCGCTTTCGCTGCGCTCGACAATAATTCTGGGGTTGGCGGCAATCGCATTTGTCAGCTTTATCGCCTATTTCAGCCTGCCGCTGGTCACGCATGATGGTGCCATTCTGGAACAGCCGCGTCTGTTCAACATGGGTTTCTGGCTGGCGCTTGTGATCGGCATCGTCTTTGTCGGTGCCTATGCCCGCCGTGTCAGCATCGAGAACAACTCCATGTCCGAGGCGCTGCATGCGACTCAGATGGCCCTGTCACGCGAACAGAACCTGACCGATCTGGGCGGTGTTGTCGCCGCCGCCGCGCACGAACTGGGCACACCCCTGGCCACGATCAAGCTCGTCAGCTCGGAGATGGCGCAGGAACTGCCGCCTGAAAGCGAGATGAAGGAAGACGCGGAGCTGATCCGCGAACAGGCCGACCGCTGCCGCGATATTCTGCGTTCGATGGGGCGGGCGGGCAAGGATGACCTTTTGATCCGGACGGCCCCGCTATCCTCGGTCGTGGAAACCGCCGCCGAGCCTCACGCGGGACGGGGCAAAGAGATTCATTACTCATTCGCACCGCTGCCGGGCATAAAACTGCCCCATCCGTCGATCTACCGAAAACCCGAGATCATCCACGGGCTGCGCAACCTCGTTCAGAATGCGGTCGATTTTGCCAAATCCGATGTCTGGCTCAACGGTAGCTGGGACGCCGATAACCTCTATCTGCGCATCGCTGATGATGGCAAAGGCTTTCCCGCGCATGTGATCGGGCGCATCGGCGATCCGTTTATCTCGATGCGCAAATCCGGCGAAAAGGCCCGTCGTCCCGGTTACGAAGGCATGGGACTGGGCCTTTTTATCGCCAAGACCCTGCTCGAGAGGACGGGCGCAGAGATCACCTTTGCCAATGGCGCCGACCCGTTCCAGCACCCTGACAGCCGCCCGACGCAATCGGGTGCCGTCGTGGAACTGATCTGGAAGCGGGCGGCGATCTGTCCCTCTGAGGCGGCAGTCAAGGGCCCATTGGGTGAAAATCGCCCGATTTCTTAACCCCGCTTTAACCATGCCGGGACAGCTTCTGATCAGCTTTGACCAAACCCGGATCGATTCGTGTCCCTTCTGGATTACGCCTTTTTCCTGTCAGTCGGCATCGCTTCGTCGGTGATCGTGCTCTCGCTGACCAGCGGCCTGGGCAAGGTGCGTTGGGTCGTCCGGGCAATGGATGCATTCAGTCGGCAAAGCCGCCGCCAGATGCGTCTGTTGTCCGGCGCTCCGGTCATCATCGGCGAATATCGTCCGGAAACCGGCGTTATCTGGCACAATCTGAACCGTTTCGCTGACCTCTCAGCAGGCGAAAAGCGGTTATTTGAGGTTCAGACGCTGGACCTGCGTTTTGATGACGGTCGCGATTTACATCGCATACAACTGTCACCCCCAGACGGGCCCGAGCGCTGGTTCGACATTACCAGCCGGGAACATGCGCGCGGGCATGATCTCTTTGCGGTTCAGTCGACCGATCTGGTGCAGGCGCGGCAATCTTCTCGCGCCTTTGTCTCGGCCCTGTCCGAAACATTTGCGCATCTGTCGACCGGCCTCGTTGTCTTTTCGCGTGATCGCCGGCTCTCTCTCTTCAATCCTGCGGTCACTGATCTGACGGGCCTGTCGCCCGAATGGCTGGCCACCCGGCCCACGCTGATGGGGTTTCTGGATCACCTGCGGGAAAAACGTGTGATCGGAGAGCCGCAGGATTATAAACTCTGGCGCGAACGCATGACGGCGATGGAGGCCGCCACCAGCAAAGCCGGATTTCTTGAAGACTGGCCCTTGCCCGATGGCCGTACCTTTCGCGTTCAGGCCCGGCCCCATCCCAACGGTGCACTGGCCATCCTGATCCATGATGTCAGCCCCGAGATCAAGGTCGCCCGTGACTATCGCACCGAGGTCGAAACCCTGCGGGCGGTCATCGACACCATCGCGGCACCCATGGCGGTTTTTGCACCAGGCGGTGCGCTTTACCTGACCAACCGGTCCTATGACAGCCATTGGGGTGACGACACCGCAGATCAGATCGATGTTCCCGATATCGGCACGGTGACGCGTAGCTGGGCATCCAAATGCATGCCCAATTCGGTTTGGGGCGACATTCGTGAATTCGTCGTCCAGACCGCCCAGCGCTCGAACTGGTCGGCGGTTGTCAACACCATGCACAATGGCCCGGCAACGCTGGATATCTTTGCGCTTCAGGGCGGCTTTACCCTCTTCCGGTTCGCGGCCGATCCCGCCACGACCCGCAGCATCGAAGAAGAGACCCGGCTTAGCATCGTCAACGGCTGAGCGGCTGCTTGCGTATGGGTGGGCGGCATGGCTATCTGTAGGCATGAGCGCCGATGAATTCCGGACATCCCTGACCCTGACATCACCGGATCAGACCGCCCGCCTTGCCCACGCCATCGCGCCGCGCCTCTCTGCGGGTGATGTGCTGCTCCTCAACGGGCCCATCGGCGCGGGCAAGTCGCATTTTGCCCGCCACATTATCCGATCACGTCAGGCTGCGATTGGCCTGTCCGAGGATATACCTTCACCCACTTTTCTGCTGGTACAGACATATAATGCCGGTGGCTGCGATATTTGGCATTGCGATTTCTACCGGCTGAACGACCCGCAGGAACTGGATGAACTGGGGCTTGAAGAGGCGTGTGAAACCGCGATCTGCCTGATCGAATGGCCCGATATCGCGTTGGATTACCTGCCTGCAGGCGCGGCGCATATCACCCTATCCATGACCGAGGATGAGGATACGCGGCAGTTTGACATTCGGGCACCCCGTCGCTGGGCGGGGATATTTGCGCTTGAAGATGCCTGAAACTGACCCCGAACCCTTCCTTGCCCGGTCCGGCTGGGCCGATGCACGCCGCGCACCAATGAAGGGCGACGCCTCATCCCGCCGGTATTCCCGACTGACCCGCAGTGACGGTGCCAGCGCCATCCTGATGCAGTTTCCTGCCGATCTTCGTGACAGCGCGGATAACTTTGTCCGGATCGGCACCTGTCTGGCCCGTCAGGGTGTGACAACGCCCCGGATCATGGCCCAAGACGCCGATCAGGGGTATTACCTGATTTCTGATCTGGGCGATATCCGGCTGGCCGACCTCGCGGCGAAAGATGCCGAAACCGAGCGTAACCTCTACCTTGCCGCGACGCGGCTGATCCCGGTGATGCAACGGGTTGGAAATTGCGGCGACCTGCCCGACTTTGGATTTGCCGGGATGATCCAGGCGGCTGCGCTGGTCTGCGCATGGTATCCGCCCGCGCGCCTTGATCCGGCCGGGATCACGACGGCGCTGACAGACATTACCCAACGCCTGCCCGATCACCCGCTTGTTTTTGTGCATCGCGACTATCACGCGGAAAACCTGATGGTGGGCGACAATGCGGGGCCCGGCGAACCGCCCGGCGTGATCGACTTTCAGGATGCGGTGATGGGTCACCCGCTCTATGATCTCGTGTCACTGCTGGCCGATGCACGACGCGATGTCCCGACCGGGGTTCAGACCGCCTGCAAGGCGCACTTCCTTGAACGCCGCCCCGATTTGGAACCGGATTTTGATCAGAGTTTTGCGGTGCTGACGGTGCTGCGCAATCTCAGGATTCTGGGGGTCTTTGCCCGGCTTGGCCGGGGAATGGGCAAAACCGGCTATGTCCGCCATATCCCGCGCGTCTGGCGCGATCTTGTCCTGGCGCTTGATCATCCCGGGCTTGCCGATCTGCGCCATGCAGTCCGGTCTGCCCTGCCCGAACCGGACCCGGCAACACTCAAAAGGCTGGAAACACGATGCCCGCTCCCCCCGGCAGCGTGATGATCTTTGCCGCCGGGCTGGGAACCCGGATGGGCAGCCTGACAAAGGACAGGCCAAAACCGCTCCTCCGCGCGGGCGGTCAGACCCTGCTGGATCACGCGCTGGCTCAGGCTACGCGCGTCCCGAAAAAGGTCGTCAATGTCTGCTACCACGCCGATCAGATTATCGCCCACCTATCTGGGCGGGATGACATTCGCATCTCGGACGAACGGCCCCGGCGGCTGGAAACCGGTGGCGGCCTGATCCGCGCCTTGCCGCTTTTGGGCGGTGATTGCTGCTTTACACTGAACACTGATTGTATCTGGACGGGTGCCAACCCGCTGGATCAACTGGCCGGGGCGTGGGTGCCTGATCGGATGGATGCATTGCTGCTGGTCGTGGCGCGGGACCGCGCCAAAGGTCATTCCGGCAGCGGTGATTTCGCCATTTCCGATGATCAAAGGCTGAAGCGGGGTGGTTCACTGATCTATACCGGCGCCCAGATCATCCGGACAGATATCCTGAAGGACTATCCGCAGGAACCTTTTTCGCTGAACGAAATCTGGAACGATATCGCGCTGCGCGGTCGGCTCTGCGGCGCTATCTTTGACGGCGGCTGGTGTGACACGGGAACCCCCGGGGGACTTGCCATGGCAAATTCTGCGCTGGCGCCATCAGATGATGTTTGATCCCGGTCATCAGCCCCGTGTCTTTGGCCTGCCGCCGGGCTGCGACTTTGGCGCAGCGTTTGCCACCGGTCTGCTCGCACGGTTGAGAACCGCCCCGCCCGAGGTGCTGGCGCGGACGGTGATCTACGTCAACACCCGCCGGATGCAGCGCCACCTGACCGAATGCTTGCGCAAGGATGGCGCGCGGCTGCTGCCGAAAATCAACGTGATATCGGAATTCGCAACCTCTGCGACCTTTCCCGATATTCCGCCTGCCATCCCGCCGCTGCGCCGACGGCTGACACTGGCGCGCCTTGTTGAACGCCTGCTGCGGCAGGCACCGGACCTTGCCCCGCAATCCGCGCTGTTTCCACTAACCGACAGCCTTGCCGATTTGCTGGATGAAATGCGGGGCGAAGGGGTGGAATTCGACGCCCTGCGCAACCTTGATCTGGCCGATCATTCCGCGCATTGGGAACGCAGCCTGAAATTCCTTGAAATCGTGACAGGGTTTCTGGGCGAAAACGCGCCGCATGATATCGAAAGCCGCCAGCGCGCTGTGATCGAGCGGATGATCCGTCACTGGCAATCCGCGCCACCCGATCACCCGGTTCTGGTCGCCGGTTCCACCGGATCGCGCGGCGCAACGCAGGATTTCATGGCAGCGGTCGCCGGGCTGCCGCAGGGTGCGGTCATTCTGCCCGGCTTCGATTTTGACCTGCCCGCCCCGGTCTGGCAGGAACTGTCCCGGGGCGACGGCGCAGAAGATCATGCGCAATTCCGGTTTTCCGCGTTTCTGGCCCGGCTCGAACTCTCGCCCACAAGGCTGAAGAAATGGTCCACAACCGACATGCCGGAAAATCCGCGTGGGCGGCTGATCTCGCTCGCGCTGCGTCCCGCGCCGGTCACCAGCCAATGGCTGGATGAAGGGCCGTTGCTCGGCCCTCTCGGCCCCGCCTGTGCCGGGTTGGATCTGATCGAGGCTGACACGCCACGCCACGAGGCCAACGCCATCGCGCTTTGTCTGCGCCACGCGCTGGAAGAGGGCAAAACAGCCGCCCTGATCTCGCCCGACCGCAATCTGACGCGCATGGTCACCGCTGCGCTGGACCGCTGGGGCATCCTGCCCGATGACAGCGCCGGTACGCCGCTGCACCTGTCGCCACCGGGGCGGTTCCTGCTGCTGGTGGCCGATAATCTGGGCACGCAGATCGGGCCGCAGTCGCTGATCACGATTCTGAAACATCCACTTTGCAACACCGGCGGGTCAGAGCGGAACACGCATCTGAAATGGACCCGGGAGCTGGAGCTCTATCTCAGGCGGCGCGAAACGGTATCGCTGTCCTGGCGGGATATCCGCGATTGGGCAGCGGGGCAGACCGATCACGGGATCGTTTCATGGCTCGACTGGATCGAGGCAACAGCCGAGGCACTGGCCACGCCGCCTGAAACAGGGTTCGGCCGGTTTCTGGACAGGCTGAACTCGGTAGCCCGGCAGCTTGCCGACGGGCCGTCACCCACGGGCGACAGCGAACTTTGGAAACAGGAGGCCGGACAAGAGGCCGAAATGGTCATCAAGGACCTCGCCGCCGAACTGTCGGATGATCCGTTTGGTTTGCCTGAATTCCGGGCGCTTCTGCGCGCATTACTCGCCGCGAGAGAGGTTCGCTCACCGGTTCAGCCCGATCACCGGATTCGCATCCTTGGCACGATGGAGGCGCGGGTTCAGTCGGATGACCTCGTGGTGCTGGGTGGTCTGAACGAAGGCATCTGGCCGGCCCAGCCCGATCCTGACCCATGGCTCAACCGCCGCATGCGTCTGGACGCCGGGCTGCTGCTGCCGGACCGGCGCATCGGCCTGTCGGCGCATGATTTTCAGATTGCCGTGGGGTCCCCCCGCGTGGTGCTGACGCGCGCGGTGCGCGATAACGAGGCGGAGACCGTTCCGTCGCGGTGGCTGAACCGGATTACCAATCTGCTGGGCGGTCTTCAGGATACTGACGGACCCGCCGCGCTGAGGGCGATGAAGGCACGGGGTCAGACCTGGCTGAATATGGCTACCATGATCGACGCGCCGTCCGAACCCATCCCGCCTGCCGCGCGGCCCTGTCCGGCACCACCCGCCACGGCGCGGCCTGACCGCCTGTCCGTCACGGCCATCCAGACCCTGATCCGCGACCCTTATGCCATCTATGCCCGCCATGTGCTGCGGCTTCGGCCACTTGATTCGCTCACCAAACAGCCCGATCCCCGCATGCGCGGCCAGGTCATGCACAAGCTGATGGAGCGTTTCGTGGCCCGGATCAGCGCCGGTGGCGACGGCGGGCCCGAGGCGATGTTGATGCTGGCAGAGCAGGTTTTCGACGAATTTGGCATCTGGCCGGTGTATCGCCGCCTGTGGATGGCACGTATCCGACACATTGCCGGGTGGTTTTCAAAGCGCGAGGCCGAGCGTCGGCAATCAGGCACCGTGCTGGCACTCGAACGGCAGGGCCGGCTGACGCTGGAGCAACCGCCCTTTACCCTGACGGGCACGGCAGACCGCATTGATGCGGGACCGGATGGAAACCTGATCATCTACGACTACAAGACGGGCAAGCCCCCCGCGACGAAACAGATCGAGCATTTCGACCGGCAACTATTGCTCGAGGCATGCATAGCCGAAGAGGGGGGGTTCAGGGATCTGCCCCCGGCGGCGGTGGATGCGCTGATCTATATCGGGCTGGGCACGGAACCGGTGGAAGCGCCCGTCGATCTGACCCGCCTGACCATCGCCGATACACGGCGCGACCTCGGCACGCTGATCGCGTCATATCAGGACCCGGGTCGTGGCTATACCTCGCGGCGCGCCTGCCTGAAACGGCAGGATGACGCCGAATGCAATCACCTCGCGCGATATGGTGAATGGGATGAAACCGCACAAGCCGTGCCTGAACCGGTAGGGCAACGTGATGCGTGACGAGGCAACCGAACATCAGGTCCGCGCCGCCGATCCGGACCGCTCGACATGGCTCTCTGCAAATGCCGGTTCGGGCAAGACCCGCGTTCTGACCGACCGTGTGGCGCGCATCCTTTTGGGCGGTGCCCCGCCCGAGCGCATCCTTTGCCTGACCTATACCAAGGCCGCCGCGAACGAGATGCAGAACCGCCTGTTCCGGCGTCTGGGCGAATGGTCGATGGCACCCGAGGATCAGTTGCAGAATGCGCTCGATCAGCTGGGTGTCGATCCCGCCAGCAACACACCCGCCCTCCGGTCCGAGGCGCGCACGCTGTTTGCCCGCGCGATCGAGGTGCCGGGCGGGCTCAAGATTCAGACGATCCACTCTTTCTGCGCCTCTCTCTTGCGTCGCTTCCCGCTCGAGGCCGGGGTATCACCACAGTTTCGCGAAATGGATGATCGTGCCGGGCGGCACCTGATCGATCAGGTGCTCGAAGACATGTCACTGGACCGGGGTGTCATCGATACATTCGCGGATGAACTGACATCAGACGAGTTCAGCCCCGTTCTGCAGGAAATGGTCAAACATCGCGAGACGCTGGATCGCCTGAGCGACGGTGACGTATATGATGCTTTCGGTGTTCCGGCGGAAAATCTCGACGATCATGTGCTGAGCGTGGCGTTTCGCCCAGGTGACCGGGAACTGATCGAACAGGTTTGCGCCGTTCTGACTTGCCATACCAAAACCATGGTCACACTGGCCGGGGAACTTGCGCATTTCAAACCAGATCATGACTGGCTTGGGCGTCTGGCGGCACTGTTTTTGCACAAGGGCGGTGATGACATTCATCTGCCCAAGTTCAAATCGCTGCCAACGCCGAATGCGGCCAAGGATCTGGGGCCGCTTTTACCTGCCTTTCACGACCTCATGCAGCGTGTATCCGATGCGCATATGGCCCGGCTGGGCCATGATGCGGCGCGGCGCATGTGCGCCATGCTCAGCTTTGCGCGGGTCTTCCTGCCCCGCTACGCGCAGGCCAAGGAACGTGCGGGCTTTCTGGATTTTGACGATCTGATCCTCGGAACCCGCGCGCTCCTGACCAACCCGTCGGTGGCGGATTGGGTGCTTTATCGTCTGGATGGCGGCATAGATCACATACTGGTTGACGAGGCGCAGGATACCTCGCCCGCGCAATGGGATGTGATCCGCCTTCTGGCGCGCGAATTCACCACCGGTCAGGGCGCCCATCCCGAACGGGAACGCACGATTTTCGTGGTGGGCGACAAGAAACAGTCGATCTATTCCTTTCAGGGTGCCGATCCGGATGCGTTTGACCGGATGCAGCTGCATTTCGATCAGGCGCTGGGCCATGTCGGTCAACGCCTCTGGCCGCAAGAGCTGTTGTTCTCGTTCCGCTCCAGCCCGGCGCTGATGCGGCTGGTTGACCTGACCTTTCTGAACGGGGCCGAGGCCGGTCTTGGCGGGGAAACTTTGCACCGCGCCTTCAAATCCGATCTGCCCGGGCGGATTGACCTGTATCCCCCCATCCCCAAGGGCGAGAAATCCACTGACGCTGCCTGGTACGACCCGGTCGACATGCCGGGCAACGATCACGAATCGGTCGTCCTCGCCCGTCAGATCGCCGACAGGATCGGCGATATGCTGGGCCAGCCGCTGCCGGATGAAAGTGGCCGGGGCAGGCCCATACACGCGGGCGATTTCCTGATCCTCGTCCAGCGCCGTTCTGATCTTTTTCACGAGGTGATCCGCGCCTGCAAGGCGCGCGGGTTGCCCATTGCCGGTGCGGACCGCCTGAGGGTCGGGGCGGAAATCGCGGTTCGTGATCTGACCGCCCTCATGTCGTTTCTGGCCACGCCCGAGGATGACCTCGCGCTGGCATCAGTGCTCAGATCGCCCCTGTTCGGCTGGGATGAAGGGCGGCTTTTCGACCTTGCCCATCCCCGACAGGGGCAGTTTCTCTATGCTGCCATGCGCGCCGGTTCCGACGGATACGCTGATGAACTGGGGGTGTTGCAAGACCTCCTCAATCAGGCCGATTTCCTCAGACCCTATGACATGCTTGAACGTATTCTGATCCGCCATGACGGGCGGCGGAAACTGCTGGCACGACTGGGCGACGAAGCGGAAGAAGGCATCGATGCGATGCTGACACTGGCCATGCAATACGAACAGACCGAGATTCCCGATCTTGGTGGCTTTGTTGACTGGCTGGCCACCGACCAGGTCGAGATCAAGCGTCAGGCCGAATCCGCCGGTAAGCGTATCCGGGTGATGACGGTGCACGGCGCCAAGGGGCTGGAGGCACCGATCGTGATCCTGCCCGATACGGCAAAACGGCGGATCGATATCCGTGACGCTCTGCTGAATCTGCCGAACGGCGGGCTGGGCTGGAAAACCCCCGCAAATGCCAGCCCGCCGGTTCTGGTGGATGCCCGCGCCGCACAGATCAGTGCGCAAGAGGCCGAGCGTCTGAGGCTGCTTTACGTCGCCATGACCCGTGCCAAGCAATGGCTGATCGTGGCTGCCGCCGGTGATGTCGGCAAGGAACCATCGGATAGCTGGTACAACCTGATCGCCCGCGGCATGGAACGGATCGGCGCAGAGCCAAACTCCGACGGTGCGATGTCCTATCGCTCGGGTGACTGGTCGGTGGCGTCTGACACAGATGGTAAAACGCCGGAACCGCTGCCCGCATTGCCGGATTGGGTGCGGCAATCCCCTGCCCCTGCCCCGCCGCCCGAGACGGTGATCAACCCGTCACTTTTGCCGGGTGCCAAGACACTGCCGGGTGAGCCCGGCGATGGATCGCCCAACGCCATGGCGCGGGGCAGCGCCATCCATCTGCTGCTGGAGCATCTGCCCGGCAAGGCCAAGGCCGATTGGCCGGAACATGCGCGCGCGCTGCTTGCCGATCTGCCAGCCGAAATCGCCCAAGATGCGCTGGCCGAGGCCGGATTGGTGCTGACATCGCCGTCGCTGGCGCATGTCTTTGCCCCCGATACCCTGTCCGAGGTTGCCGTGACCGCACGGATCGGCCCGGGGCAAGCGCCCATGTCGGGCGTTATCGACCGGCTGATCGTCGCCCCCGATGTCGTTGACGTGATCGACTTCAAGTCAAACACGGTTGTGCCTAGCCATCCCGAGGAGGTTCCCGAGGGGTTACTGAGGCAGATGGCAGCCTATGAGGAGGCTGTCGGTCAGATATATCCCGGACGCGACATTCGCCTGTCAATTCTCTGGATAGCCACCGCCAGCCTCATGCCGATCAGCCACGAGATCGTGAGGTCCCTATCATATGACCCGCTACACCTTGACCCTGCGCCGGGGCGTTCTTAGGTTGCCGCAAGCACACACGCCAAACCCCCAATTCGAACCCCAAGGAGGGCACATCATGGCAACAGTCGCTGTGACTGACGATACATTCGAGGCCGAGGTCAAAAATGCGGATATCCCCGTAGTGGTGGATTTCTGGGCCGAATGGTGCGGCCCCTGTAAACAGATCGGCCCCGCACTCGAAGAATTGTCTTCGGAATATGAAGGCAAGGTCAAGATCGTGAAGGTCAATGTTGACGAGAACCCCAATTCGCCCGCGACGCTTGGTGTCAGGGGAATTCCGGCGCTGTTTCTTTTCAAGGATGGTCAGGTCGTCTCGAACAAGACCGGCGCGGCACCCAAGGCCGCGCTTCAGGGCTGGATCGACGAATCGATCTGACACCGCGCCCGATCAACGGAATGCAACGCCCGGTTCGCGCCGGGCGTTTTCATTTCGCAATGGTGTTTTCAGCCCTGTTTTCCGATGTATCGGGATCAATCCGCCGTATGCCGATCACATCCCCGAACCCTGCCGCCCGAATGCGCGTTTCGGCCCCGGCCAGGGGTTCGGCCACGACCGCCATATGGGTGGCATTGGCATGGATAAGGTGATCCGGGTCCTGCATCAGCCCGACATGCCCGTCCCAGAACACCAGATCATTGCGCCGCAGCGGTGATCCGGGCGCAACCGGCTGACCCAACTCTTCAAACTGCTGATCGCTGTCGCGCGGGCATTGCCGCCCCGCCGCATGCCACGCCGCCTGCACAAGGCCCGAGCAATCGATGCCCGTCGCCGTATCCCCGCCCCAAAGATAGGGACAGCCCAGAAATCGCAATGCTGTCGCCGCCGGGTCGGGCTGAAGATGATCGATTGGCGCGATATGGCAAAGCGGAACACATCCCGCCTTTGTCACGGCAAAGCGCCCGTCCTGCGACGTGACATGCAAAAACGCCCCGAGGTATAGTTGATGCGTCTCGGGCGATTTGATGTCAGGCGCCGAATAGGCATGGCTCATCAACGCGGTAACACGATGCGTCGCCCGGATATGCGGTTCCAGATCGCCGGCGGCGACATAACCGACATAGCCATGGCCCGTCATCCCGAAATGCCAGCCATCAGTTTCATCCAGACTGTTGAAACTGTGACCCGTCAGCAATTCAGCATCGCGCGCGCCGCCCGGTGTCCGGCAAAGCGGCGTGCGGGGACCGTGCACCATCATCATGCTGCCGCCGGTGACCCGAACACCCCGGGAGGGATCTTTGACCGAGATATGGGCTACACGATCATTTACCGGATATGTCCGGCGATCCGTCACAGGCCCAGCATATCAGGAAGCGCGCCGAAAACTGCGCGCGATCCTTGCCCCAATCCGCCTTGCGTCATGCCCGGCCGCGCCGCCGGGCACCATGAAAAGATGTCGAAATGCAGATAGCGGGGGCAGGTTTCGACAAAGCGCCTGAGAAACAGCGCGGCAGTGATCGACCCGGCAAAACCGCCCTTGGGCGCGTTGTCCAGATCGGCGATATCCGGCTCGATCATGGTTTCATACGGGTCCCAGAACGGCATTTCCCATACCGGATCGGCCAGTTTATCCGCCGCCCTGCGCAGATGCCCCGACAGTGCTGTATCAGTGGAATAAAACGGGGCAAGATCGGGGCCGACGGCAACACGGGCCGCCCCGGTCAGCGTCGCCATCGATATGATCAGGTCGGCCTCTTCTTCGTCCGCCAGACACAGCGCGTCAGCCAGAACCAACCGACCCTCGGCATCGGTATTGTTGATCTCGACCGTTTTGCCCGACCGCGCCGTCAGCACGTCGCCGGGGCGAAAGGCATTTGCGGAAACCGAATTTTCGACCGCCGATATCAGAACCCGCAGCCGAACGGGCAGGTCCTGAGACATGATCATCGACGCCAGCCCCATGACATTGGCCGCCCCGCCCATATCCTTTTTCATCAGGGCCATCGACGCCCCCGGTTTCAGGTTCAGCCCACCGGTATCAAAGCAGACCCCTTTGCCCACCAGCGTCAGGCGCGGCCCGGCATCGCCCCAGCGCATATCCAAAAGGCGCGGGGCCTCTGCCGATGCGCGGCCAACGGTATGTATCATCGGCAGGTTTTCGACCAAAAGATCATCACCGGCAATCGTCCGGCAATCGGCGCCATGCGTCTCGGCCAGCTTGCGAAACGCCTGTTCCAATGCATCCGGCCCCATATCCGATGTTGGGGTATTGACCAGATCACGGGTCAGAAACTCGGCCGTTGCCAGCGCCTCAAGGCGGGCGGCATCCACACCCTCAGGCGCGACCAGCCGGGCCTTTGCGCCTGATTTGTCCTTGTAGCGATCAAACGCATAGGCCGAGAAAAGCCAGCCCAGCGCCGCCTGATCCAGCGCGGCACCGGTCAGATCGCTGACCAGACGATAGGTGCCGCCGGGCAGTACCGATGCCACCTGTGCCAGATGGTGCCGCCCACGCGCGCGCGACGCCGGGGTGCCATAGCCCGCAAATACCCGCTCGGCGCTGCCATCATCGCCCCGGATCACCAGAACCCGGCCAAGTTTTCCTGTGAATTCCGCAGCATCCGCCCAGCCCCCGACACGCCGGTCCTGCGCCGCCCGCCATACGTCAAAACTGTCCTCTGCCACCAGCGTCACGGGAATTGCCGCATCGTCCGGCGCTGCAAATGTCGCGTTCATGTCTTTGCCCCCGGCTGTTTCGCCCCATCATGCCCATCCGGTGCCCGTGTACCAGACCCGTTTGGTGCTGCACCTGCAAAAAACTTCTCGCTCTTCGGGCTCATGGGCACTACATGTCACCGCAACAACAGGAGCTTGACGCATGAACCACGCCAAACCCCTCCCTGCCTATCTTCGCCAGCGCTATCACGGCTGGAAGGCAACGACCTATGCCGAAAACAAGGCCTGGTATCTGAAACTGGCCGACGGTCAGCATCCGCGTGCGATGGTGATTTCCTGCTGCGACAGCCGCGTTCACGCCACGTCGATATTCGGTGCCGAACAGGGTGAGTTCTTTATTCACCGCAATGTCGCCAACCTCGTGCCGCCCTATGAACCCGACGGAGAGCCGCACGGCACCTCTGCGGCGGTGGAATACGCGGTCACCGCGCTCAAGGTCGCGCATCTGATCGTTCTTGGCCATTCCAGCTGCGGCGGTGTCCGAGGCTGCCATGACATGTGTTCAGGCGCCGCGCCCGAGCTCGAGGAGAAATCCTCGTTCGTCGGGCGCTGGATGGACATCCTGCGCGAAGGCTATGGCCGTGTCGCGGATATCAAAGAGGAAGAGACCCGGATCAAGGCGCTTGAACATCAGGCGGTCATCGTCTCGCTCGAAAACCTGATGACCTTCCCGTTCGTGAAGGCAGCGGTCGAAGACAACTCTCTGTCGCTGCACGGTCTCTGGACCGATATCGGCGAAGGCAGCCTGAACCAGTACGATCCCGACACCGGCGGCTTTGCCCCGGTCTGATCACGCGCTTAACCTGCGTCAGATATCCAGCTTGCCCTGGGCTGTGCTATCCTCTTCGCGGGCGGCGGCCTTGAATGTATCGGCGCGGCGCAGCGGCAGGCGCACGGCGCGGTCGCGCAGTTCCAGCGCGTCCTCGATGGTGACAATCTGAATGCGCGGCACCGGATCGAACCCGTCGACTTCGCATTGACCGGCGGCGGCGGCCTCGGCGACCATGGTCTTCTTGGGCGGGGTCAGGGTAAGGAAAACACCGATTTCCGCGTCTTCCCGCTCGATCACGCCGCGCAGATCGCGGATCATCGCCACGCCGATATTTTCACCGGCCTTGACCGAGACGATGGCGCGCGCCGTTTTGGCGAAATAGATATTGCCGTCGATGCCCCGATCAGCCCCCTTTTTGCCCAGATTGCCGGGCTGGGCATTGATCAGCGACAGCGCCCATTTCTCGAATTCGAAATAATAGTTCTTGTCCGCACGGCCCCGGTTCGCCAGATCGCGGGCACCGGAGATATCCTGCGGCACGCCGTGGGTGGTGAAGGCGACTTTGGGGAAGGCATCGCGCAGGCGCTTTTCGATCAGGCCGATGGCGAGATGGGTGACGTCGATGCCGATCCACTGGCGGTTCAGTTTTTCGGCGGCGTGAACCGTGGTGCCGCAGCCGCAGAACGGGTCGAGCACGATGTCGCCTTCGTTGGAGGAGGCGTTGACGATACGTTCGAGGAGGGCGACGGGTTTTTGCGTGGGGTAGCCGAGGCGTTCTTGGGCGCGTGAGTTGATTGGAGGGATGTCAGTCCAAACATCGGAGATTGGAATGCCTTCTTGCTCATCAAGGTATCTCTTCATTTGCGGGACGCGGCCCGGCGAAGTTTGAACAACAATTCCGTCTTCATACGCTTTTTGCATGCGCTCCCGTGTCCAACGCCAAACTCGAGTTACCCCGAGAAATTCGTAGGTGAGATTTGGACGGTTAGAGTTAGGATTAATGAGACTGTCTAACCGAAAGAGACGGCCACCCTTGTCCTTGTAACGGTACTTATTGGCTGTTTTCGCGGGCAGGTCCGAAGCATTGTACGGAATGTATAGTTTTTCTTGATTCCAAACATATTCATCCGATTTGGGATAGCTAAGAATCACGTCATGGTTTGTCGGCAGCCGAACCGACATCAATGATTTTCCAGTACTTCGCTGCCAAACAATTTCATTGCGAAAATTCCGCGCCCCAAACACCGCATCCAGCAATATCTTCAGATAGTGGCTCGCCGTCGGGTCGCAATGCAGATAGAGGCTGCCGGTGGGTTTCAGGACCCGGTGTAATTCCAGAAGCCGCACGGCCATCATCGACAGATAGGCCATCATGTCATTCTCACCCAGAAAGCTGCGCATGGCGCGCAGCATCTCCGCCGCCGCGCCATTGCCGGAACGCAGAACCTCGCCAAACGCCTCTTCCGCCGCGTCGGTCCAGTGCCAGGTGTCGTCAAACGCCTCGATCTGGGCGGCGCTTTCATTCCCCTTTGGGCCCTTGAACAGCACGTTGTACGAGGCGTTGGAGTTGAACGGCGGGTCGAGATAAATCAGATCGACAGATTCGTCCTTGATGCTGTCACGCAGCACATTCAGGTTGTCGCCGTAATACAGATGATTGCCCATCGCCGCCTCTCGGTCCGGTTCACCGGAACAGATTTGACGCCAGTTAATCTTAAAGTTGTCTGAATTGCGAGGGAAATGGGCAGGTTTATCCGTCGCGGCCCGTCAAACACCCGCGGCAGGGCCGGAAACAATTCCGGCCCGACCGGTATTCAGGCGGCATTCACCCCTTTTTCAGCACCCGCTGGCCCAGCGTTTCGGCGATCTGCACGGCGTTCAGTGCCGCGCCCTTGCGCAGGTTGTCGCTGACGCACCACAGGTTCAGGCCGTTGTCGATGGTGCTGTCCTGACGGATGCGGCTGATGAATGTCGCATAGTCACCCACGCATTCGACCGGCGTGGTATAGCCACCGGCCTCGCGCTTATCGACAACCATGATCCCCGGCGCCTCGCGCAGGATATCGCGGGCCTCATCCTCGTCCAGGAACTCCTCGAACTCGATATTCACGGCCTCGGAATGCCCGACAAAGACAGGAACCCTGACGCAGGTCGCCGTGACCTTGATCCTGGGGTCCACGATCTTTTTGGTCTCAGCCACCATTTTCCACTCTTCCTTGGTGGTGCCGTCCTCCATGAACACATCGATATGCGGGATCACGTTGAACGCGATCTGTTTCTGGAATTTGGCGGGCGGTACTTCGGTCACGGGGTTGTAGATGGCCTTGGTCTGATCCCACAGCTCGTCCATCCCTTCCTTGCCCGCGCCCGATACCGACTGATAGGTCGAAACGACCACCCGTTTGATCGTTGCCCGGTCATGCAGCGGCTTCAGCGCGACGACCATCTGCGCGGTGGAGCAGTTGGGGTTGGCGATGATGTTCTTGTTGGCATATTGCTCGACCGCCTCGGGATTGACCTCGGGAACCACCAGCGGCACCTCGGGATCATAACGATACAGTGACGAATTATCGATCACCACACAGCCCGACGCTGCGGCCTTGGGCGCGTATTTCTTTGTCGCGTCCGATCCGATGGCAAACAGCGCGATATCCCAGCCGGTGAAGTCAAAGCTGTCCAAATCCTTTGTCTTCAGGGTGGTGTCGCCAAAGCTGACCTCGGTTCCCAGCGATTTGCGCGACGCCAGCGCCGCAATCTCATCCACGGGGAACTGGCGCTCGGCCAGGATATTCAGCATTTCGTGGCCCACATTGCCTGTGGCGCCCACGACGACGATTCGATAGCCCATATCGGGTCTCCTGAGTGTTTGGACGCGGTTCCCCTAACCAAGGCGGCGGGGAATGAAAAGAGGTCAGCCGCTATTTCAGCATGATCCCGGGCCAATGTTGCGCGGGCCTGACATGGGCGCGCCGTGCCACCGGCAAATGGGCAATCATCCGCAATCCCATGACGATCTGCGCCATGATCCGCCGCCGCCGCTGGGCCAGGGTGGCGTTGGGTGGTTTCTTGACTGCATCGATGGTTGACGGGGCCGGCATCGGGCAGGGCAAATCGTAATATTCACAGAAATCAAGCTGAACCGACAGCGCCGGGTCGGCCTGATAGGATCGCAACGCATAGGTGCCGCTGATCGCCGCATCCGACGGGGCCGGCTGCCTGCGGGTCCTCAGCAACAGTTTGCGCGCCCCGGACGGTAACAGGACATAGGCCGCTGATCCGGTGCGGTCCTGCACCAGCCGCCGTATCCCCGGGGCGTGCAGGATACGTCCTACCATCTTCTTCCTTCCACGCGTTTCCAGCGAAAGGTGATCGATATCGTCCCTCGCGGCGATGCGGGACAGGAAATCGGGCAGATCACTGGCCAGAACCGCATCATCCTCGAGGATCAGGCAAGGCGCATTCAGCGTCAGAACCCTTTCCCACGCCGCCCAGTGCGATGCCATCAGCGCCATCTCGGTCACCCTGAGCGGCCGTTGCCACCGGGTCCAGACCGGATCATCCGCAGGCGGTGTCAGGGTGTCGGGCGTGACCGCCTCGATCCTCTCCCAGTCCATGCCCAGCGCCTGCATCTGCGCGGTCTGAAACGCCAGACGATCGGTAGACCGGGCCATGTTGATGATCAGAACCTTCACGGGTCCCGGCCCGCAAAGAGGCTAAGATACTGATCCAGTATCCTGTCGCGCGTAAAGCTCTCGGCCAGCTTGGCGGCACCTGCCTGCGCCATGCTCTGGCCCAGCGCTGGTCGGGTACGAATACGCTCGATCGCCGCTGCCATCCCTTCGGCATCGTCAATATCGACCATCAGCGCGTCTTTTTCATCTTCGACAAACCATGTCGGCCCTTCGGACCGGGTGGTGACAACCGGGACGCCTGCCTTCCAGCTTTCGAGGATGACATTGCCCAGTGGCTCGTGCCGCGACGGCATGACAAACAGATCCCCCGCCGCGACATAATGCATGGCCTCGTCCACCCATCCGGCAAAGCGGACCCGGTCAACCAGCCCCAGCTCAACAACCTTGGCCTGCAACATTCCGCGATCCGGCCCGTCACCCACCAGCCAGAGATAGGCATCGGGCACCCGCGCAATGGCCCTGACCAACGTATCAAACCCCTTGCGCCCGACAAACCGGCCCGACCCGACCACCAGAAACGCATCATCCGGTGTATCCATGTCGCGCCGCTGAACCGGCCTGATATCGACATCGCGCACGAAATTCGAAATGACGTGCAGCCCCCGATCCCAGCCCAGCGCGGTACATGCCTCGGCAATGCCGGGCACGTTCGAGACAATGTGGTCATTGTTCTGAAAATTCTTCAGATGGCGCGGATAATCCCCCAGCCGCGTCAGCCGTACAGCATTAGATTCATGCGGCATCAGCTTTGAGGCGCGCGACATCCACGCCATGATGACATCCGGCTGCCAGTCACGGATTATCCGGTTGATTTTTCGCGTGAATATCAGCCGTGAGAGGGATATCTGGCGAAAATTATTCTCATAGACCGGGCCCAGCTGTGCCACTTCATCCCGCCACAGGCGATCAGGCCGGATGACAAAGCGCTGATCCAGCCCACGTTCCTGAAACCCCTCGACAAGGTTGACGAAAAACCGTTCGGCGCCGCCCTCTTTACCGAAATGCATATGCAGGATCTTGCGCGTCATATCCGTGCCGCCTTATGCGCTTCGATCAGATCGAAATACTGCCCGACAATGGCGCGTTTGGAAAATTTCGTCTCCAGCGTCTCGTGCGCCCCCGCAACCAGTGCCCGGGCAAGCGCCGGATTATCCCGGATACGCCGGATCGATTGCGACATGGCCCCGACATCGTCGATATCAACCAAGAGACAGTCCTTTTCATGCGTGGCGTACCACCTCGCGCCGTCAAAACGCGTCGAAACAGACGGGATGCCGCCTGCCCATGCCTCCAGCAATACATTGCCCAGCGCTTCGCGTTGCGACGGGATACAGAACTGATTGGCCGCCGCGATATAGTCCTGTGAATTCTCAACCCAGCCCGCGAACCGCGTCCGACCGGCCATGCCCAGTTGATCGACCAACCGGCCCAATGCTTCGCGCTCGTTTCCATCACCAACCAGCCAAAGCCAGATATCGTCATGCGGCGCGACTGCGCGGACAAGTTCCTGAAATCCTTTCGTCCGGTCAAACCGGCCAACCCCACACACGACATGCGCATCTTCGGGCGTATCCAGCAACCGGCGATCAATTGGCCGGGGCGCGTTCAGCGTCGCAAAGTTCGAGATCAGGTGAACAGGCCGGTCCCATCCCAACGACAGGCAATGGTCGCGAATCGAGGGTACATTGGCGACCAGCGCATCGTTATTTGTGAAATTGCGCAGATGGATGGGATTGTCGCCCTGTCGCGTCAGCCTCAGCGGATGGGGATCATCCGGTATCAGCTTGGATTGCGGCGCGCGCCACGCCAGGATCATGTCGGGCTTCCATCGGCGGGTTAGTTGCTTCATCCGCCATTGCAACACGGGGCTTGCCGGGTTGTAGCCCCAGTGCAACCTGCCACAATCGGCAATCTCTGCCTGCCAGACCCGGTTGGGGCGCACCAGAAACCGCTGTTCTGCCCCGGCCTCGTGAAAGGCATTGGCCAGTTTCACGAAAAACCGCTCGGTACCGCCATCATTGCCCAGCATGAATTGCAGGATGCGGTGGGTCATCAGGCGCCGCCCCGCCCGCGCCGTGCCCGCATCAACCCCCAGCGATAGCTCAGGCGATAGCGCAGATTGGCCAGCCCGCGCATCAGCGCCGAGCGCCCGTCCTGTTGCAGATTGGCTTTGCGCACATCGCCGATCGTGCCGCTTTCGGCTGTCTGATCACCGACGATAAGGGGCACGGGCCGCACCAGCGCCACGGTCAGGTCGTGCTCCCAATAGAATTTGTGATCCTCGTCGATTGGCCGGTAAAACGGCAGCGACGATTGCGCCAGCCGCGCCGCCGCATCGCGTGTGATCGCATAGCCAAGCGTGGTTGACGGCACCCGATGCGGCAACCCGATACTGTGATCTCCCGTCAGCAGACGCACATCATCCATCGGCGCATCGGGATCAAAGGCAAAGAGTTTCGCAATATCCCAGCCCGCATCTTCAGAAAGCGCGGAAATAACGCCTGGCAGGCTGGATTCAGCATGAAAGTCATCCTCAAGGATGACCGCACCCCCGGCATCACCTGCCGCGATCCGTTTCCAGCACTTGATATGGCTGAGATAGCAGCCAATCTCTGGCCCGACCAACGGATGTTTGGCGAATTTGCGGTTGGCCCGGGCATCATAAACCGCCGTCAGCGCCTCACCCTGCAGGATACGGCCATCCACCGCCTCGACGCGCTCATATTCCAGGCCCAGCGCCTGCATTTGTCCGGCTGCCACGGCCATCCGGGCGGCATTGTCGGCCATGTTGATGATCAGGATCGGCCACATCGCGCTATTTCGTGGCCTGCATGAACCATCCGCAGGGCACGTTCAGGATACGCCGAGCACGACGGCCCCGATAGGTATCCTGCCCCGGCATCACCAGCCGGGCAAACAGGATATCATGCAGCATAGACCGCCATGTGTTCAGCCGCTTGACCAGAAAATTGCCATGGCCCCCGATAAGCCGTGCCGATGTGGCGCGGCCCCAGACCTGCGGGGTGATCTCGGCGCGTGTGAAACCCGTCCGCTCCAGCGTTTCGAACCACCAGCTATCGGTGTGGCGCGAATAGTCATCGGGATGACCATGGATGCGATACATGAAAGGCACCGCGATCACCAGAATGCCGCCCGGTTTCAGTACCCGGAACAGCTCATCCAGCACAAACCGGCTGTCATAGACATGCTCAAGCACATTCAGGCAGACCACGTGGTCAAAATGATCATCGTCAAAAGGCAACACCCCGCCCGGTGGTACAACATGGGTGGGCTGAAACTCATCATCGATATTGACCGAAAGTATCTCGTCCGCCCCTTCCAGATACCGGCCATAGCTGGCGCGCGCACCGCCGCCGAAATCCAGTAAACGGCCTGTAAAAGCCACGCCTTCCAATGCCTCGTACTGCATGGCGCGCATGATGGTGGCGCCGGGCGTGCGTTCCCGGATTTTCCGCCAGCGCGCAAAACTCGGGACAGGGGGATCAACAGAAATTCGTTCCATGATGCGGTTCGCCTAGCGAATATCGACGGGTTTGAAAAGGTTCAGGCCGATGAGAGCAGTTCGCGGTAGACCGCGATGATCTGATCGGCTTCACGCTCCAGCCGAAAATCCTTCAGCATCAGCGCACGCGCCGCCGCCGACGCGCTGGCGCGGTGATCCGGATCATCAACATATCCGGCCAGTGCATCGGCCATCGCACCCACATCGCCTGGCGGGATCAGTGCGCCGGTCTCTCCGTCCATGACCAGCTCTTCAAACGCGCCGACGCGCGTGGCCACCGTTGGCACACCACATGACATCGCTTCGATCGGGGTCAGGCCAAAACCCTCCCACCGCTGGGGCGCAACGAACAGGTCCAGCGTCTGATACCATTCAGGCACCTGATCTACCGTCACCTCGGGCGGAAAAAGAACATTGGCGGCCATGCCCGCGCTTTGAACCTTGCTCTTCAGGTCCTGCAGGTAACCCTTGTGCTTGTCGGTGGCCCTGCCCATCACAATTCCCACGACATCGGGGTTATCCTGCGCCAGCCGCATGATCGCATCAACAAAGACATCCGTGCCTTTCTGATGGCGAATTCGTCCGAAACACCCGATCAGGATACCATCCGGCAATCCCAGCCTCTGCCTGAGCGCGGCGCGGTCCGCAGGCGGGCTGAACCTGTCGGTATCGATGCCATGCAAGATCACATGGCTTTGCCGGTCCATGTATTCCGCCGTCCTGCGAGAGGTCGAGATGACCGCATCCATATGCGAAATCAGCCAGCGGGTATAACCGGTATGGACACGCTGCGAAGCCGAGGTGAAGACCAGCGCCAGATCCCGGCGCAAAATATGCCGGTATATCAGCCCCAACAGCATTTCCGTGTTGCGCCGCGCATGCCAGACCCGGCGATGCGTGTTGGGCAGCGTTGCCGCCCTGATCAGCGAAATATGCGGCACTGTCGCGGGCAAGCCGGGCCCGGTGGCCACGATACCGATTTTCCCGGCCTGCACCGGAATCAGGCGGGCGATTGTTGCCGTCACACCCGAAAGCCGCCGCTTCAGGTTGGGGGCAATCACCTCGATCCGGTCCGCCGCCATGATCAGTCCAGCCTGTCGGTACTTTTGAGATAGATCAGCACACCCGCCAGCGTGGTCAGCCCGAACACCATGAAAATGGCGACATAAGGCGCGGTTGGATCAGCGGATGATCGTTCGACCGTGTCGAATACGCGGCTGGATACCATCTGCATCAGCCCTGCCCCGCCAATACCAAAGAGGTTCAGCAGCGTGACCCCCCGGCCGGTCAGATTCTGAGGTATGAATGCCATTCCATGCGCCACGATCATCGGAAAACCGACGCCAAAGAAACCCACCAGCGTCAACAGTGTCACCGCGAAAGCCAGCGACTGGCCCGGCAGCAGGGCAAGTGCAGACAACGCAACAATAACCAGCACCGAACCCGCCGCCACGACCCATTTTCGGGTGCCGAATACCCGGTCAATCGGACCATAGACGAAACTGCCGATGATCATCGCGATCCCCATGATCAGCGTCGCCAGCCCCAGCATATCGGTCGATGCGCCGAAAACTTCGCTCAGATAGGGGCCGATCCACAGCCCCCGCAGCCCCGCAACGGGTGCATAAGAAAACAACATGATCGGATAGATCAGCCACAAGGCCCGGATGCGCAGCAGGTCAAGGAACGAACCCCGCTCGCCCTCTGCCGTGGCGGGGTTGCGGATCACGATTGCCAAAAGCGCCGCAATCACGAATGTCACCCCGGCAATCCAGACCATGGCCTCGCGCCAGCCGATTTCACCGATCAGCCATGTCAGCGGATAAGAGCTGGCGATATTCCCGATCGAGCCGATCCCGATGGTGCTGGCCGCGAGCGTGGCAAAAATCGCCGCCGGATAGACCCGGGCAAAAATGTAATAGGCCGACATCAGAACCGACGAACAGCCGATGCCAATCAGGCTCATCGCGATGGTGATATGAAGCGGCACTGTCGCCCAGGAAAAGACAAGCGCCCCGATCCCCGCCACAACCAAAAGAGCAGACGAGGTCAGGCGCGGCCCGATTCTGTCGAGCGCATATCCTACAGGGATTTGCATCAGCGCGAAGGTCAGGAACCAGAATCCGCTGGCAGATGCCAGATCATCGGGTGTGGCCCCGATCTCGGCCTCGAGCGCCGGGGTCAGTACGGCCAGAAACGCCCGGTAGAACTGGCTCAGCACATAGCCGAATATCAGGATAACGATGCCAATGCGCATGGATTTTCCTCTGATAGGCACGCTCAGGTCGCACGGGATTATGCCCAAGACAAGGGCGTTTTGCCGTTCAGAGGTGAATACAGTGCTGGTGAAGGGTAAAGTAATCGGCCAGCGCTTGCTCATAGACGGCCTGATTTTCCGGTTCCACCTCGGGCAAGGCACCCTCGGGCCCGGCAAAACCGGTGGTTTTGTGGGCCGCCTGATACCAGTGCTTTGACCACACACCATCACGGTGATGGCCGCCCGCAGGCCAGCGTAACATCGCCGCTTGATAGGCGATGCCGATATGGCTGCAAAGTGCCCTCAGCACCACCTCGGGGTCATCGCGTATATCTGTGCTTTCAATGACCGGAGGGGCGGTGCCCGATGCGTCGCAAACTTCCGAGAATATTTCGCACTGCTCGCGTGTGCCGATGTCGCGCAGTGTGGGGCTGTGCCGCTTGGCCTGATAGCTCGCGATCACGTGGGCCGGGTGGCGAATCAGAAAGATGTTTTGACAGCCGTGTATGAAGCTCCGGTCAAACTCCGGCAGCATGTGGTGGCTCATGTGTTTCTGGTAGAAAAGCGGTGATCCGTCCGGTGCCGGCCCCGCGCAGAACCGTGCGATCCGGTCGGGATCACTATCCATCGATGACAGGATCTCGTCCTGCATGGGATGTTGCTCACCGGACGCCTTGAGATAGGCCGCATAAAACGGCTCGTCACAGATATCAGTGTCGGTGCGGGCGCCAAACGCATACATCATCGCGGTCGACAGGTTGCGCGGCCCCGACCACATGGCGATTCTCATGGCAATCCCCGGATCGGGCCCCGGCCAGGGCCATTACCCCGACTGTCCACAATTCCGGCGATCACGGCAAGTTCAATTCCGCCCCGTCGCTCACTGAGGCTAGGTATTCGCCATGATTCTGAGCTTATACAATCCGCACGTGCCTGAACGCTCTGGCATTCTGCCGCTATCTGTCCCGGCACTGATATTCGCGGTTTCATCCACACTACTCGCACCCATGGCCCAGGCCGATGCACCGCGCGAGGCAATTGTTGCCGGGGGCTGTTTCTGGTGTGTCGAGGCCGATTTCGAAAATGTCCCCGGTGTGATCGACGTCGTGTCCGGGTTTTCCGGCGGAGATGAGGTTAACCCAAGCTACAAAGAGGTGTCGCGCGGCAAGACCGGCCATTTTGAGGCCGTCAGCATAACCTATGACCATGACATCCTGCCCTATCGCAGCCTGATCGACATGTTCCTGCGATCCATCGACCCAACCGATGATGGCGGACAATTCTGCGATCGGGGCCCATCCTACAAAACAGCGATTTTCGTGCATACCCCTGCCGAACGCGCAGATGCCGGTGCCGCGATAGCATTAGCGGAACAGACATTGGGCCAGCCGGTGGTGACACCTGTGCTTGACGCTTCTGCCTTCTACCCCGCTGGGGCCTATCACCAGAACTATGCCCGGCAAAAAGGCATCATCATCACCCGCTTCGGCCCCAAATCCAAGGCAAATGCGTACAAGGCCTATCGTCAGGCCTGTGGTCGGGATGAAAGGGTCAGGCAATTGTGGGGTGATCAGGCACCGTTTGCCGGGAACTAATCCTGCCTGAATGCCTCCAGATCCTTTAGATCCGGAATGACATCGGCGGTGCCATGACGTGTTACCATGATTGCCGCCGCGCGCGCAGCCCGTGTCAGCGCCTGTTCCATGGGCATGCTCCTGTCCAGCCCGGCAATCAGATATCCCGTCAGCGTATCCCCCGCCCCCGTCGTGTCGACGGGAACCACCGGAACGGCAGGAATATGGGTTTCTTTTCCCGTCCGGTTGTCGAACCAGTCGATCCCGTCAGCACCCCGTGTCACGATCACCGTGTCGACCGGCAGTTCAGCGGCCGTCTGCCCTGTGGCATCGGTCAGCTGCGCAGCCTCGACCGCGTTCAGTATTAGCAGATCGATATGTTCGATAATGTCGCTCACCGCCCGGGCAGAAAATGGCGCGGCTGCATAGGCAACCCGCAGCGCGAGGTCCCGGCCCATCCGGGCGGTCTGAACCTGCTGGCTGGTTTCGTTCTGGATCAGAAGCCAGTCACCCGGCGACGCCTCGGCCAGCGCCAGACCGATCTGTCCGGGCGGAATGGCCCAGTTGGCGCCCTGCGTCAGAACAATCGCGTTCTCGCCCGCCGTATCGACCATGATCAGCGCTTTTGTGGTATCCTCGTCAACCTCGACGATGTGGCGCGTATCAACCCCGTATTCCAGCAACAGCGCACGGGCCCATGCCCCATCCGCACCCACGGCACCGATGTGAACGACATGCGCTGCCGCCCGGGCCGCGGCAACCGACATATTTGCCCCCTTGCCCCCCAGACCACGAAAGGTCGTGTCGGCGGTCAGGGTTTCACCGGGTGCCGGCAGATGCGGCACCTGGTAAAATATGTCTTCGTTGATCGAACCCAGACAATATAGCGTCATGTGACCTTGCAGGCGGCAATCGCGGCCATGTTGACGATGTCATTGACCGTCGACACGTTCGAACAGATCTGAATCGGCTTGTCCACGCCGGTCAGAATGGGCCCGATAACCGTGGCACCACCCATTTCCTGCAACAGCTTGACCGAGATCGAGGCCGAATGCCGCGCAGGCACCACCAGCACATTGGCCGGTCCGGTCAGGCGGCTGAACGGGTATTGCGCCTGGACCTCGCGGTTCAGTGCAACATCCACCGTCATCTCGCCTTCATACTCGAAATCGACATTGCGCCCGTCCAGCACATTGGCAGCGTGGCCCATTTTCACGGCACGCTCGGACACCGGATAGCCAAAGTTGGAGAAGCTGACAAAGGCCACGCGCGGCTCCAGCCCCAGCGCCCGCGCCACTGCTGCCGAGTTCTCGGCGATATCGGCAAGGTCTTCATCTTCTGGCCATTCATGCACCAGCGTATCGCTGATCAGCGTGATCCGGCCATTCAGCAGCACCGCCGTCACCCCGACCGCGCCATCGCGCGGACCGGCATCAAACACGTGGTTCAAAAGCTGCAGCACATGCGCCGATTTCCGGGTGGCACCCGTTACCAGACCATCCGCATGATCATGCGCCAGCATCAGACCGGCAAATACATGGCGGTCCCGCGCGGCCAGCCGATGCACATCCTGCACGTCAAAACCCTTGCGCTGCAAGCGGTTATACAGAAAATCCTTGTACGTATCGAGATGCGGGGTATTGGCGGCATTGACCACCTCAAGGTCCTGCCACGCATCGCCCAGACCGGCATTTTCCAGCGTCTCACGTACCTCGGACTCGCGCCCCACAACTAGCGCCTTGCCGAAACCCGACCGTTGATAGGATACGGCGGCGCGCAACACACGCTCGTCATCACCCTCGGCGAAGATCATCGTCGATTGCGCCGCACGGGCACGGGCATGAATGCCCTGCAGGATGGCGGCTGTCGGGTCCATCCGCGACTTGAGCGACAGTTCATAGGCCTCCATGTCCACGATCGGGCGGCGCGCCACACCGGTATCCATCCCGGCCTTGGCCACGGCCGGCGGGATGCGGTGAATCAGACGCGGATCAAATGGCGTCGGGATGATGTAATCGCGGCCAAATGACAGCTTTTGCCCATAGGCCATCGCCACCTCATCCGGCACGTCTTCGCGTGCCAGCTCCGCCAGCGCCTCGGCACAGGCGATTTTCATCGGGTCGTTGATGGCCCGGGCGTGAATATCCAGCGCGCCCCGGAACAGATAGGGAAAGCCCAGCACATTGTTGACCTGGTTGGGATAGTCCGACCGGCCCGTCGCCACGATGGCATCTTCGCGCACGGCGCGCGCCTCTTCGGGGGTAATCTCGGGGTCGGGATTGGCCATGGCAAAGATCACCGGGTTCGGCGCCATCGAGCGGACCATATCCTCGGTTACCGCGCCTTTGACCGACACGCCCAGAAACACATCGGCACCTTCCATCGCCTCGGCCAGCGTGCGGGCGTCAGTCTTGGCGGCATGGGCCGATTTCCATTGGTTCATGCCCTCTGTGCGGCCCTGATAGATGACCCCCTTGGTATCGCAGGCAATACAATTGTCATGCTTGGCACCCATCGCCTTGATCAGTTCAACACAGGCAATTCCCGCCGCGCCCGCACCGTTCAGGACGATTTTGCAATCCTCGATCTTCTTGCCGCTGATATGCAATGCGTTCAGCAAACCGGCAGCACAGATCACCGCCGTACCGTGCTGGTCATCATGAAAGACGGGGATATCCATCTCTTCTTTCAGACGCTGTTCGATGATGAAGCATTCCGGCGCCTTGATATCCTCAAGGTTGATGCCGCCGAATGTCGGCCCCATCAGCTTGACTGCCTGAATAAAGGCGTCGGGGTCCTCGGTATCGAGTTCGATATCTATCGAATTGATATCGGCAAACCGTTTGAACAGGACCGATTTCCCCTCCATCACGGGTTTTGAGGCCAGCGCCCCCAGATTGCCGAGGCCCAGCACAGCCGTACCGTTCGAAATCACGCCGACCATGTTGCCCTTGGTGGTATAGTCATAGGCGGTTTCCGGATTCTGCGCGATTTCCTCGCAGGGCACGGCGACGCCGGGCGAATAGGCCAGCGAAAGATCGCGCTGCGTGGTCATTGACGTTGACGCGCTGATATCGATCTTTCCCGGGCGAGGGGCCAGGTGATAGGCTAGCGCTTCTTCACGGGTGATCTTGTTGCGTGGCATTTTGCTGGTCATCCTTCCATCGATCCGTCCAGTAGTATCGGTCGGCATCCCTGCGAACAAGAATGCTTTGGGGTTTTAACTGCCGACAGGGACACCTAGGGTCTAACAAACCGACGCTGGGGGAATACACGTGACAAAGGGCAGCGGAAATGTGACGCCCATGATGGCGCAGTTCCTGCGCATCAAAGGGGATTATCCCGACGCCCTCTTGTTCTATCGGATGGGCGATTTCTACGAGTTGTTCTTCGATGATGCGGTTCACGCAGCCGAAGCACTGGACATCGCTCTGACAAAACGAGGCAAGCATCTGGGTCAGGATATCCCGATGTGCGGCGTGCCGCATCACGCAGCCGAGGGTTATCTGCTGACCCTCATCCGCAAGGGGTTCCGTGTTGCCGTGTGCGAACAGACCGAGGATCCTGCCGAGGCGAAAAAACGCGGCTCCAAATCCGTAGTCCGCCGAGAGGTCGTGCGGCTGGTGACACCCGGCACGCTGACCGAAGACGCGCTTTTGAACGCGCGCCGTCACAATTACCTTGCTGCATACACGGAAATCAGGGGCAAGGCGGCATTGGCATGGGTCGATATCTCAACCGGCGGATTTCGCGTGATGTCGCTACAGCCCGACCAACTGGGGCCGGAGCTTGCCCGGCTGGCAGCGCAAGAGGTCGTGCTGATCGACGGAGCTGAAAACGCCGTAACCAACTTGGTGCGCGAACTTGGCGCCGCGCCGTCATTTCTGGGGCCTGCCAGTTTTGATTCCACCCTCGCCGTGACCCGCCTGACCGATCTCTTCAATGTGGCGTCAATGGATGGTTATGGCAGTTTCGAGCGCGCGGAACTCTCGGCCATGGGCGCGATTGTCGATTATCTGGACATCACACAAAAGGGCAAGCTGCCGCTCTTGCAGCCACCGCAACGCGAACAGGGCGGCGCAACCATGCAGATCGACGCCGCCACCCGCGCCAATCTGGAACTGACCCGCAGTCTTGGTGGTGGCTTTGACGGATCGCTACTCTGGGCGGTTGATCAGACGGTTACGGCTGGTGGTGCCCGATTGCTGAACACCCGCATTTCAGCCCCATCGCGTGACCCCGATACGATCAGATCACGTCATGATGCAGTCGACATGCTGGTAGCCGATGCTGATCTTGCGGAAGATCTGCGCCGGATGCTGCGCCGGGTGCCTGATCTGAACCGTGCGGTTTCACGCCTTGCCATTGGTCGCGGCGGCCCGCGCGATCTGTCTGCCGTCCGCGCGGCACTTGCCGGGGCTGGCGAAATCTCTGCCCGCCTGTCGGATGCTGGCGCTGCCGGGCTTTTGCAGCATGCCGCCAAGGTTCTGGACGGGCATGGCGGGCTTTGTGAGGCGCTGGATGCAGCGCTTGTCGCTGATCCGCCACTTTTTGCCCGCGATGGTGGGTTTGTTGCCGCCGGTCATGATGTGCGTCTGGATGAACTCAGGCAATTACGCGATGACGGGCGGGCGGTCATTGCCGGATTTCAGGCGGATTATGTCCGGGATACCGGTATACAGTCGCTGAAGATCAAGCATAACAACGTGCTTGGCTATTTCATCGAAACGACGGCTCTGCATGCCGACAGGATGATGTCGCCGCCACTCTCTGAACGGTTCATCCACCGGCAGACAACGGCCAATGCCGTCAGGTTCACGACCGTCGAATTGTCCGAGCTGGAGACGCGCATCCTGAATGCCGGAGGCGAGGCGCTGCAACGCGAGCTTGCCGTGTTTCAGAAGCTGACCGATCAGGTTCTTGAGCATTCCGGGCCGCTCTATCTTGCTGCATCGGCGCTGGCCGAGTGCGATGTGGCCGCCGGGTTCGCCTATCTGGCGCGCGCGCATGACTGGGTTCGCCCCCGGATCGATAGCGGTCGCAGCTTTGATATCCGGGGCGGCAGGCACCCTGTCGTTGAAAAGGCGCTGATGGCACAGGGTGGAACACCCTTTGTTGCCAATGATTGCGCGCTGTCAGACGGCTCGGATGGTGCGCATCTATGGCTTCTGACCGGTCCGAACATGGCTGGTAAATCGACATTTCTGCGTCAGAACGCGCTGATAGCCCTTTTGGCGCAGGCCGGAGGATTCGTCCCGGCGCAATCGGCGCATATCGGGCTGGTGTCGCAGCTTTTTTCGCGTGTCGGCGCCTCGGACGATCTGGCGCGCGGTCGCTCGACCTTCATGGTCGAAATGGTCGAAACCGCCGCCATCCTGAACCAGGCCGATGAAAATGCGCTGGTCATCCTTGATGAAATTGGCCGGGGTACCGCCACCTATGATGGCCTGTCTATCGCCTGGGCAGCATTGGAACATCTGCATGATGTCAATTCCTGCCGTGCCCTCTTTGCCACGCATTATCATGAACTTACGGCGCTGGCCAATAAACTGACCGGCGTGTCGAATGCCACTGTTTCAGTTAAGGAATGGCAAGGTGAGGTGGTGTTCCTGCACGAGGTTGTGGAAGGTACCGCCAACCGGTCCTATGGCATACAGGTCGCACGCCTTGCCGGGTTGCCACCGGCTGTCGTTGAACGCGCCAAGGCAGTTCTGGATCTGCTTGAAAAAGGTGACCGCGAAGGCGGAACGCAGGCAGCGCAACTTTTTGATGAACTGCCGCTCTTTTCCGCCGGCGCACCCGCACCCCTGCCCCCGCATGATGATGCGCTGTCAAAGCGTCTGTCGGACATTCATCCCGACAGTCTGACCCCGCTCGAGGCGCTTAGCCTGCTTTACGAGTTAAAATCGCTCAGCGAAAACTAGTTTATTCACCGGATTTCGGGGTCGAGGATACGCCCACCTTGGCCGGGCGCAGCAGCCGGTCATGCAGCAGAAAACCCTCTTCCATCACCTGAATGATCTGACCGGCTACCGTCTCGGGGACCGGTGCTTCGAACATGGCCTGGTGATGCTGGGGGTCAAAGACATCGCCGATATCCGGGACGACCGGCGTGATGCCGTGCTTCGAGAAAACGTTAAGCAGTTCTTTCAGCGTCAGTTCCACGCCCTCGATCACTGGGCCCGCGACGCTTTTCTGTTCTTCCGTGGCCGCGTCCAGCGCCCGCCGCAGATTGTCAAACACCGGCAGGATATCACGCGAAAGTTTCGATCCGCCGTACTGCTCGGCCTCGCGCCGGTCACGCTCGCCCCGTTTGCGCACATTCTCGCCCTCGGCAAGGGCGCGCATCAGTCGATCCCTTAACTCATCCCGCTCAATCTGCAGGGCGAGCATTTCTTCGTCAACGGATGGCTCTTCCATCGCATCATCCGAGGTGATGTCGATCAGCCCTTCGTCCAGCGCTGCCTCGACCGCATCCATATCCGGCGCGCCTTCTTCTGCTACACTCACGTCTTTTTTCTCTGCGTCTGACATTCGTTACCTATTTACGTCCGAGACGAGCTTGCTGACCAAGCTGGCTGTATATGTGACGATCGGCACTACCCGACCATAGTTCAGGCGTGTCGGCCCGATGACACCGACCGCACCCACGATCTTTCGGTCAGCGTTCATATACGGGGACACCACCAATGAGGACCCCGAAAGCGAAAAAAGTTTGTTTTCCGAGCCAATAAATATTCTCACGCCATCTCCGGCCTCTGCCAGTTCAAGAAATTGGGCAATGTCGCTCTTGCGTTCAAGGTCATCGAACAGGTTTCTGATCCGGTCGAAATCCTTGGCGTTGATTTCATCATCCAGCAGGTTGGATCGCCCCCGCACGATCAGCCGCCCGAACGAATCGCCCTGTTCATCCCAAAGCGCCGCACCACTTTCGACCAGTTGCCGGGCGAGCTGGTCTATTTCCTGCCGCCTTTGCCCGATCTCCTGTTCGATCACGCTTCTCAACTCACTCAGCGTGCGCCCTTCGGCCAGCGCATTCAGGAAATTCGCCGCCTCGCGCATCGAGCTTGGCGTCTGGCCCGCGGGCGGCGTGAAAACCCGGTTCTCGACCTGGCCATCGGCAAAAACCAGCACCACCAGCGCCCGGTCTGTTGCAAGGCTGACAAATTCGATATGCTTGATCGGCGCTTCTTTCTTGGGCGTCAGGACAAGACTTGCACTATGCGTCACGCCCGACAGCGCCGTGCCGATCTGATCCAGAACCGATCCCACGTCGTTATTCGACTGATCGATGGTCGAATCAATCTTGCGCCGGTCGGCCGTTTTCAGGTCATCAACCTCCAGCAAACCATCCACAAACAGCCGCAACCCCAAATCGGTCGGAATACGCCCGGCCGATGTATGCGGACTGTCTAAAAGACCAAGAAATTCAAGGTCTTGCATCACATTTCGGATGGTGGCTGCGCTGATCTGTTCGCTCATGCTGCGCGTCAGGGTCCGCGAACCGACCGGATCACCATTCACCAGATAGGCCTCGACCACCCTGCGAAAAACCTCTCGCGAGCGGTCATTCAGGTCACCCAGAACATTTTGCGGATCGGACATCAGCTTCTCTGACAAGGCAGACCTTATTAAAGGGCTTATCCCGGCGTCGTCAATCGCCCTTGCCTTCGGATTGTGCGGGCCTGTATCTGGCGGAAACAGCAAAGGATATATGATGCGACCTTCCGGACGAGCCCTGGATCAGATGCGTGAAATCGTGATCGAACCAAATTTCACCCGACATGCGGAGGGGTCCTGTCTGATCAAATGCGGTAATACCCATGTGCTCTGCACCGCATCGCTGGAAGAGCGTGTTCCCCCGTTTCTCAAGAATACCGGGTTGGGTTGGGTCACGGCAGAATACGGGATGCTGCCCCGGGCAACAAATACCCGTATGCGGCGCGAGGCCAAGAATGGCCAATCCGGGCGCACTCAGGAAATCCAGCGCCTGATCGGCCGGTCGCTCAGGGCCTCAATTGACCGTGTAGCCCTGGGTGAGCGTCAGATCACCATCGATTGCGACGTACTTCAGGCCGATGGCGGGACGCGCTGCGCGGCGATCACCGGCGGCTGGGTCGCGCTGCGTCTGGCCGTGAACAAGCTGATGAAGGCCGGTGACATCCGGACCGATCCGATTACCGACAATGTCGCCGCCATCAGCTGCGGCATCTATGCCGGTCAATCTGTGCTGGATCTGGACTATGCCGAAGATTCCGAGGCCGGCACCGATGCGAATTTCGTGATGACGGGCGCTGGCGGCCTGGTCGAGGTTCAGGGCTCTGCCGAAGGTGCAACATTCAGCCGCGCGCAACTGGGCGAACTTCTTGATCTGGCCGACAAAGGCATCGGCGAGCTGGTCGCGGCCCAGAACGGGGCAGCAAATGCCTAGGTTTTCGGGTCAGGAACTGCTGATCGCGACCCACAATGCGGGAAAACTGGCCGAATTTGCGCGCCTGCTGGAACCCTATGGCGTCAGCGTGATCTCGGCCGCATCGCTGAACCTGCCCGAACCCGAGGAAACCGAAGACAGCTTTGTCGGAAACGCCCGGATCAAGGCACATGCCGCGGCACAGGCGGCCAACATGCCCGCGCTTTCGGATGACAGCGGGATTGAGGTGGATGCCCTGAACGGAATGCCGGGCGTCTATACTGCCGATTGGGCCGAAACGCCGGATGGCCGGGATTTTCCCATGGCCATGACGCGCACATGGCAGGAACTCGAGGCGATTGATGCGCCCTATCCCCGCACCGCGCGGTTTCGGTGTACGCTGGTGCTGGCATGGCCGGACGGGTCGGATCAGGTTTATGATGGCAGGATCGAGGGGCAGGTCGTCTGGCCAATGCGGGGGGCAGAGGGGCATGGCTATGATCCGATCTTTCAGCCCGACGGGCATGATCTGACGCTGGGTGAGATGTCGCCGGATGAAAAGAACCGCATCAGTCATCGGGCTGATGCTATGGCGAAATTTGTCGCCGATTGCTTTGCCGGGGAATCAGCATGACCGTGAAACGAATTTCAACCGGGTCACCGTTTGAAGAGAAAATCGGCTACAGCCGCGCGATTATAAAGGGCGACTGGTGCTTTGTCTCCGGCGTCACCGGGTATGACTATGCCACGATGCAGATGCCCGATACCGCCCGCGATCAGACGCGAAACTGTTTTGCGACGATCCGGGATGTTCTGGCTGAAGGCGGTTTCGATATGTCCGATATTGTCAGGGTACAATACACGATCACGGATGCTGCCCTCGTTGAAGAGGTTGCACCAGAAATGGCGCACGCGCTGTCTGACATCCGTCCGGCGGCAACCATGGTCGTGGCCCAGCTTATCAAACCCGAGATGCTGATCGAGATCGAAGTCACCGCGTTCAGGGGATGATCGAAGACTGGCAAAATGGCGGTTTCGGCGTCTATGTGCACTGGCCGTTCTGTCAGGCAAAATGTCCCTATTGCGATTTCAACTCTCATGTCGTCGCAAAAATCGACCACGAAAGCTACAAATCAGCTTATCTATTTGAAATAAATAAGAAATCTGCCGCCATTAGTGGCCGGAGCGTCACGTCAGTATTTTTTGGCGGCGGTACACCCAGCCTGATGGAACCAGATACCGTCAGGGCGATCCTGACAGCGCTGAAAGAGCGGTTTTCATTCTCTAACAAGGCGGAAATCACGTTAGAGGCCAATCCAACCTCGGTCGACTATACCCGGTTTCAGGAATTTCGCGACGCAGGCATCAATCGCCTTTCCCTTGGTGTTCAGGCGCTGAACGACAATGACCTCAGGGCACTTGGCCGTCTGCATTCGGTGGAAGAGGCGCGGAAAGCCTGGGAAATTGCTCAGTCCTGTTTTGACCGGGTCAGTATCGATCTGATTTATGCCCGGCAGAATCAGACCCTGCGGGATTGGGAAGAAGAGCTTAAACAGGCTCTAAATCGGGGATTTTCGCATCTTTCGCTTTATCAACTAACGATCGAAGATGGTACCGCCTTTGGCGACCGGCACCGCAGGGGCCGCCTGCCCGGATTGCCGGATGAGGGGCTGGCCGCTGATATGTACGAACTGACGCAATCTCTTACCTCCTCGGCGGGGCTGCTCGGTTACGAGATCTCAAATCACGCCAAGGCTGATGAGGCGTCGCGTCACAACCTTATCTACTGGAAATCCGGCGATTTTCTGGGCATCGGGCCGGGTGCGCATGGCCGGATCACTTTGAATGGTCAGCGCATGGCAACTGAAAACCAGCGCGCCCCGACCGTCTGGCTGAACGAGGCGTTGAATTCTGGGACGGTAGGCACCATGGCACCGGTCAGCGCTCGGGATCACGCCACCGAGGTTCTGATGATGGGGCTCAGGCTGGCCGAAGGGGTCGATCTTGGCCGGATCAGCCTGATCTGCCCTGATCTGATCGACCCTCAGGGCATGTCAGACCTTCGGGATCAGGGATTGATTGAGATTGTCGGCGACAGGCTCATCGCGACGCCACGGGGCCGGGCGCTTTTGAATTCTGTTCTGGTTGCCTTGATCGACTGATCAATCGCGCAGGCGCAGTGGCGACGTGCTCAGCAAACCACAGAGTGCATCCAGTTGTTCCAGCGATGAATAGCTGATCCGGATATTGCCACCCTCATCACCCAGCTTGTGATCGATCTGAACCTTCATGCCCAGATTCGCCGCCAAATCACGCTCTAACGCGACGGTATCGGCATCCTTTTCCCGGGGTTGCGGCGCTGCACGCCCCGCCTTGGGTGGGGTTTTGACCAGTTTCTCGGTCGCGCGCACCGACAGACCCTTGGCAATCACCTGACGCGCCAGATCGGATGGATTTGGCGCCGTGATCAGGGCGCGCGCGTGGCCTGCGGACAGCTCGCCGCGCCGCAAATAGCCCTGTACATCTTCGGGAAGCTGCAAAAGACGCATCAGATTTGCGATGTGGCTGCGGCTTTTGCCCAGCGCCGAGGCCAGCTTTTCCTGAGTATGTCCATATTGCTCTTGTAGGTTGTTCAGGCCCAGCGCCTCTTCGATCGGGTTCAGATCGGAACGCTGAACGTTTTCGATGATCGCAACTTCCAGAACTTCTTCGTCAGAAAAATCCCGCACAACGACAGGTACATCATGAATCTGCGCAATCTGCGCAGCGCGCCAGCGGCGTTCACCGGCGACGATCTGATAGCTGTTGCTGTCGTTGGGGTTAACACGGACGATCAGCGGCTGAATGATCCCGCGCGAGCTCAGCGACGCCGCCAGTTCCTCGAGTTCCTGCTGGTCAAAGTCAATACGCGGCTGGTCGGGATTCCTGTGCAGTTTGTCGATGGCAACGGTCTGGGACGCGCGCGGTTGGGTGGCAGTGCTTGCCACAGGTTCGGGCGTACCGATATCCGCCATCAGCGCCGACAGGCCACGGCCCAGGCCGCGATGTTCTTTTTTCTCACTCATTTGCCGCTTGCCCCCTGTTCAGCCCGTGTTGCCTGACAATCTCACTCGCCAATGATTTATATGCAATGGCCCCTTTCGACCCCGGATCATATTGCAGCACCGACTGTCCGAATGACGGTGCCTCGCTGATGCGGACATTACGCGGAATTTTAATGTCATACACCAACTCTCCCAGATTCTGCCGCGCATCTTCTTCAACCTGACGAGCAAGGTTGTTGCGGGTGTCAAACATTGTCAGCAAAACCCCTTCGATCCTCAGATCCGGATTCGCGGCCTGCCGCACCTCCCGGATCGACAACATGAGTTGCGAAACACCTTCAAGCGCAAAAAATTCTGATTGCAGCGGAATGAGTATGGAATGCGAGGCGACCATGGCGTTCACCGTCAGCATGTTCAGCGATGGCGGACAATCGATCAGGACAAAATCGAAACCAAACTCTTCCATCTTGGGCTGCTGCAACGCGTCATTCAGCAGAAACACACGCTTTTCATTGGCGACAAGCTCCATATCAGCAGAGCTCAGATCTGTCGTGCCCGGCGCAAGCGAGAGGCGCGTCACATCGGTCTGAATAATAACATCGCCCAGATCGGCGCCATCCAGCAACAGATCATAGGTTGTCTTGTCCCGATCCTCGGGCAGATACCCCAGGCCGGTTGATGCATTGCCCTGCGGGTCCAGGTCGATCACCAATACCTCGTGCCCCAGTGCCGCCAGTGCCGCCGCAAGGTTGATCGTGGTTGTTGTCTTTCCCACCCCGCCTTTTTGATTGGCGATTGTGATGATACGTGGCCACACGCGTTTTTCTTGATTAGCCACTGCTCAGGCCCCTTATTTTCAACAGCATTGATTCCCGGTTCGTGGTGCTGGGTATCTTTTCTACCTCAAACCGCCAGACAGCAAGGGCGTCCTGCAACTCGGCCTCGTGGCCAGTGCCCTTCAGAAACAGGCAACAGCCATCCTCTCCGACAAAAGGATGCGCCAGCCCCAGCAGCTTGGGCAAAGGGGCCAGTGCGCGCGCCGACAGCACATCGGCCTTGAAATCGCCAACACTCTCGGCCCGCTCGGCGAGCACCGTCAGATCAAGCCCAAGCTCGCGCGATACCGTTCTCAGGAATGTCGCTTTGCGCTGATCGCTTTCGATCAGGGTGAATTTGGTGGCCTGTCGGTTGTCCCTCGCCAGAATTGCGCAAACAACTCCGGGCAGGCCCCCGCCTGATCCCAAGTCAACCCAGCTTTGGGCGTCCGGTGCATGATTAAAAACCTGTGCTGAATCCAAGATATGACGCTGCCAAAGGTCACTCACCGTTGAGCGTGCGATCAGATTTATCCGCGGCGTCCATTTTTCAAGGAGCGCTGCATAGTGCCGCAACCTCTCGAATGTTTCACGTGAAACATCGTTCTCCCCCAATTTCATGCCGAGCGTTGCTTTTCATACCGGCGCACGCCCAACAGGATCTGGGTCATTGCCGCTGGTGTCATCCCGTCCACACGACCCGCCTGGCCAATTGACGCGGGACGCGCCGAGATCAGCTTGGTCGTCAATTCGGCCGAAAGGCCGGAAACGGCGCGATAATCGAACCCTTCAGGTATTTCGACCTGCGCATCCCGCTCCAGCGCAGCAATGTCGTTTTTCTGGCGATCAATATAGTTGGCGTACAGGGCATCCCGCGACAGCTGCGCGCGTGTTGCATCATCGATATCATGCAGTTCGGGTACCCAGCCCGCCAGATCGTCAAACTCCACATCCGGATGCGACAACAGTTCGTATCCGTTTCTGCGAACGCCATCCTGCTTGATTTTGACACCACGCTGGGCGAGATCGGCAGGAGTAAAACTCAGGCCATCAAGTCGGCTTCGCGCAGAGTTCAGTCGTTCCATCTTGGCATGAAATCGATCTGCGCGATCCTGATTGACAATGCCCAGATTGATACCCATCGGGGTTAAACGCTGGTCAGCATTATCCGCCCTGAGCGACAGGCGATATTCAGCGCGGGAGGTAAACATGCGATACGGCTCGGAAACGCCGCGCGTGATCAGGTCATCAATCATGACGCCGATATACGACTCGGCTCGTGAAAACGCTTGCGGTTCGTTGCCCCGGGATGCCCGCGCCGCATTGATCCCCGCAACCAGCCCCTGACCCGCCGCCTCTTCGTAGCCCGTTGTCCCGTTAATCTGCCCCGCCAGATAAAGGCCCGGAACGGCGCTGACTTCCAGACTTGGCTTCAGCGCGCGTGGATCAACATAATCGTATTCAATGGCATAGCCGGGCTGCGTGATCTCTGCTTTTTCCAAACCTTTGATGGAATGGACATAAGCCTCCTGCACATCGACGGGCAGGCTGGTTGAGATTCCGTTGGGATAGACGGTGTCGACATTCAGGCCTTCCGGCTCAAGAAATATCTGGTGCGATGTCTTATCGGCAAAGCGCACGACCTTATCCTCGATCGATGGGCAATAGCGCGGACCGACGCCGGAAATATGTCCACCATACATGGCCGACCGATCAAGATTATCCCGGATCAGGTCGTGGGTGAGTTCGTTGGTGTGGGTAATGGCACAGGAAACCTGGCGCGCCTGTGTGACGCTTGTATCAAAAGAGAAGTACGTAGGCGTATCATCCCCCGGCTGTTGCTCCAGTTGCTGCCAGTCGATGGTTTTTCCATTCAGTCGTGGCGGCGTGCCGGTTTTCAGACGCCCGAGCGGCAAACCGAATTCATCGATCTGAAGCGCGAGACGTGAGGACGGCGCTTCACCCATGCGACCACCAGCGCGAGATACATCACCAATATGAATAACGCCTCTCAAAAACGTGCCTGTCGTCAGAACAACTGCCGCAGCCGAAATCCCGGACCTATCAGCAAGTTCAACACCGGAGACCCGGCCATTCGTAATCTTCAGGGCCGTGACCTCGCCTTCGACAATCGTCAGGTTTTCACAGGCCGATATTTCTGACTGCATAGCGTGGCGATAACGATCTCGGTCCGCCTGGGCACGTGGGCCCTGCACCGCCGGGCCTTTACGCCGGTTGAGCAGACGGAACTGTATGCCGGCATAATCGGCGACGCGCCCCATAACACCACCGAGCGCATCAATCTCTCGTACGAGGTGGCCTTTGCCCAATCCGCCAATCGCAGGATTACAGGACATCACGCCAATATTGTCCCGGGAGAATGTCAGTAGTGCTGTCTCGGCGCCTGCGCGTGCTGACGCATGTGCCGCATCACAACCCGCATGGCCGCCGCCGATTACAATGACATCAAAATGTTTCACGTGAAACATCCTCACTTACCGATGCAGAAGCTCGAAAATATATCGTCCAGAAGGTGTTCGACATCAATCTTGCCGACCAGAACATCCAGACCGTGCGCTGCCGCGCGCAGCTCTTCTGATGCCAGTTCCGTTTGACACGATTCCCGGGAAATTTCAATCTGGGCTGCCCGGATATGCCGCAAGGCCGCCTCAATCGCCAATCTGTGCCGATCATTTGTCGCGACACCAACCGTGCCGGCCTGATCGGACAACACATCTGAAATCTTTCCGATAAGTTCATCAAGGCCCAAACCCGTCAGGCCGGATATGGGAAACGGGCCGTCATTTTCATCGCCCTTCGGTGTGCACAGGATATCGTGAGGCTCTCTCTCAATGCCGAGATTTTCGCCATTCAAGGTCAGGAAAATTCTGAGGTCTGCTCTAGCCGCACGGTTGAGGGCGCGATCTACACCCAGCATTTCAAGGCTGTCTTCCGTAAACCGGACACCAGCCGTGTCCAGGAAAGTCACCGGAAAACCGCCGATATCGAGCCTGAGTTCGATCACATCCCGCGTCGTGCCCGCAATCTCTGACGTCAGCGCAACCTCTCGTCCGGCGATGGCATTGATCAGGGTGGACTTGCCAACATTTGGCGGCCCTACGACGGCGATGACAAATCCCTCGGTTATACGCCTCGCGGCCGAAACACCGGAAATCTCGCGTGAGAAAGAACTTGTCAGCCTATCGAGCAGCCCAGTCACCTCTGGCGTGACATCGGTGGGTACTTCTTCGTCGGCAAAGTCAATCGTGGCCTCCAGCAGTGCGCGGGCACGAATAAGGTCCTTCCGCCATTCAGACACGGCTGCGCCAAGCGTTCCAGACATCAGGCGGGTTGCCTGTTGACGCTGCGCCTCTGTTTCTGCCGAGATCAGGTCACCCAGGCCTTCGACCTCGTCCAGTGACATACGGTTGTTTATCAACGCGCGGCGGGTGAATTCTCCGGCCTCGGCGGGGCGCAATCCCGGGATCGCGGACAGTGTATCCTCAACCGCACGGATCACGGCAAGGCTGCCATGAATCTGAAATTCTGCGACAGCCTCACCGGTAAAGCTGGCACCTTCCTCGAAAAACAACACGAAGCCCTTGTCAAGCACCTCTCCGGTCGGGGATTTGATCGTCGAGAGACGCGTCTCTCGTCCAGCTGGTGACCAATCACACAAGGTTTCGATGCTGAGCGCCGCGAGAGAGCCCGAAACACGCAGGATCGCAACCCCTGATTTGGCCCGTGGCGTGGCCAGGGCAAAGATCGTATCCATCAGATTAACCCATTGTTTAATATAAACAAATTAGGTGTTCATGGAGTCGAAAAACTCGGCATTAGTCTTGGTTTGCTTGAGCTTTGACAGCAAAAATTCAATTGCGTCCGTAGTGCCCATCGGATTGAGAATCCGGCGCAGAACGTAGGTTTTCTGCAGGTCCAGCTTGTTGACCAGCAAGTCTTCTTTGCGGGTACCGGATTTCAGGATATCCATCGCCGGGTAAACTCGTTTATCCGCCACCTTGCGATCCAGAACGATTTCCGAGTTACCGGTGCCTTTGAACTCTTCAAAGATGACCTCGTCCATCCGGCTGCCGGTGTCGATCAGCGCGGTGGCGATGATGGTCAGGGAACCGCCCTCTTCGATATTGCGCGCAGCGCCAAAGAAACGCTTGGGCCGCTGAAGCGCGTTGGCATCGACACCACCGGTCAGCACCTTACCCGAGGAAGGCACCACGGTGTTGAAGGCCCGGCCCAGGCGTGTGATCGAATCGAGCAGGATGACAACATCACGCTTGTGCTCAACCAGACGCTTGGCTTTTTCAATGACCATATCAGATACCGCCACGTGACGCGTTGCCGGTTCGTCAAAGGTCGAGGATACGACCTCACCTTTGACCGAGCGCTGCATATCCGTCACCTCTTCGGGACGTTCGTCGATCAGAAGAACGATCAGATAGCACTCGGGATGATTTTTTTCGATCGATGTCGCTATATTCTGCAAAAGAACAGTTTTGCCCGTTCTGGGCGGTGCGACGATCAGCGAACGCTGGCCCTTGCCGATTGGCGCGACCAGATCGATGATTCTGGCCGAGCGATCCTTGATCGTCGGATCCTCGATCTCCATCGTCAGACGCTCATCAGGGTAAAGCGGCGTGAGATTGTCAAAGGCAACCTTGTGACGCGCGCGCTCAGGTTCTTCGAAATTGATCGACTCGACCTTGGTCATGCCGAAATAGCGTTCATTGTCTCCCGGCGCCTGTATGACGCCCTCAATCGTATCTCCGGTCCTGAGAGAGTATGTGCGGATCATGTCGGGCGAAACATAGATGTCATCCGGACCCGGCAGATAGTTTGCTTCGGGCGATCTCAGAAATCCAAAGCCGTCCTGCATCACCTCAAGTACGCCATCGCCGGATATTTCCCAGCCATCCTCGGCGCGTTCCTTGAGGATCGAGAACATCATCTCGCCCTTGCGCATGGTTGATGCGTTGTCGATCTCGAGCTCTTCGGCCATGGACAAAAGGTCCTTGGGACTGTTGGCTTTCAGATCGCGAAGGTTGACACGCTCAGAGGTCATGAAATCACTCTCATTTCGGTTTAGAGATATCGATGTGAAACTCGTGGGAGACAGACACCCGGACGGGCGCTGAGGATCAGTTAATTCGCCAGCGTCACTCTGTCAATTGATTCAGAACGGGCGCGCGATAATTGAAATGACGATGATCACCATCAGCACCGTCGGCACTTCGTTGGCGATCCGGTACTGACGCCCGGTAAAACGGTTCTGGCCATCGGCAAACTCCTTTTGCCGGGTGACCAGCCAGCCATGGAATGCCGACATCGCCAGAACCGCCGCGGCCTTGGTATAGGGCCAGATCGCCGACCAATCGATGATCCCCGGCGTGAACACCATGATCAGGCCAAAGATCCATGTCGCGGTCATCGCGGGATTGATGATAATCTTGAGTAAACGATATTCCATCGTCTTGAACAGATCATCAGTATCCGAACCGGCCTTAACCCTTTCTTCATGGTAGACAAAGAGCCTGGGCAGATAGAACATACCTGCCATCCAGGAAATCACCGCGATCACGTGCAGCGATTTGACCCATGGGTAAATTGTCAAAAGCAAATCGGTCATATGAACCCGTCTGTTCCGTCCTATCCTCTTAAATAAAGAAAAGAGAAAGAAAAGATGTTGATGATGTAGGGGCAGTGGATAACAGGGATAAGATCATCATGCACAGCTGGTGATGCCGGAAATTTATTCAATTCACCGATGGGGATAAATCTGATGGTTACCGAGTAATTATTTGTTTTCATTATGTAAATAACTAAATCTGGCGCTTAAATTTCTGTATGATTTATAGACGTATCACGGATAAATTCGCATTATACATTCGGGGGATGTTTTTACCCAAGGTGCACAGATTGTGATCAGGCGGGGTATGGATTCAGCGGAAATTGTGGTTCCCGGAAATCCTGTTTACAGTTCGAAAACAGTCCAGATGGTTCCACAAGAGTTAACCCCAATATTATCCCATGACGAAACCGATCATCCTGGCCTCGATGTCGGAAATCCGCCAAAAGATGTTCCAGAATGCCGGGGTCAATTTCACCGTGCGGCCAGCGCGAGTAGATGAACACGCCATCCGAGCGGCGCTGGTTCAGGAACAGGCCCGCGCACGTGATATTGCCGATACGCTGGCCGAGTACAAAGCCCGCAAGATCGCTGAAAAATCCCCGGAATCCATCGTGATCGGATCGGATCAGATCCTTGAATGTGATAGTCAGCTGCTTGAAAAACCGTCGTCCCAAACTGACGCAAAAGAACAACTCCGAAATCTCTCCGGGAAAACGCACCACCTGTTTTCGGCAGCTGTGGTTTATGACGATGGCGCGCCGGTCTGGCGACAGGTCAGAACGGTCAGAATGACGATGCGAACGCTGTCGCCGGGCTATATTGATGCCTATGTCGGCCGAAACTGGCCCGGTATCGGTGCCTGTGTCGGCTGCTATCAGATCGAAGCTGAAGGTGTGCGGCTGTTTTCACGAATCGAAGGCGACTATTTTTCGGTTCTTGGAATGCCGCTGACTGACCTGTTGTCGTTCCTGACGCAAAAGGGAATACTTGAAGGATGACAGACAGACGTATTCCGCTGGCCGGTGTTCTGGGACACCCTATTGCGCACAGCAAATCACCGGTTCTGCACGGCTATTGGCTGAGGAAATACGGGATCGAGGGGTATTACATTCCCATTGACGTTCCCCCGGATGAACTGGCGGATGTTCTGAAAATGCTGCCCCGGATGGGTTTCAAGGGTGTCAACGTCACCATCCCGCATAAAGAGCGTGTTCTGGAACTGGCCGATCACGTGACGGATCGCGCAGCGCTGATCGGTGCGGCAAATACGCTGATCTTTCGCGATGACGGTAAGATTCATGGCGACAATACAGATGGTTACGGGTTTATCGAGAACCTACGTCAAAGCGCCCCAGGCTGGTCTGCACGGTCGGGGCCGGCCACGCTGATTGGTGCGGGCGGTGCGGCACGGGCGGTGCTGTCGGCCCTGCTGGATGCGGGAACACCCGAGATTCGGCTGACCAACCGAACGCGGCCGCGCGCCGATCAATTGCAGCGCGAATTCGGGCGCCGCGTGGTTGTCTATGACTGGGTTCAAGCAGGCGATGCGATGGATGGCGCAACGCTTGTAGCGAATACGACCGCGCTTGGCATGTCGGGGCAGGGTCAGATACGCATTCCGCTGGATGGTTTGTCGCCGCAGGCCGTCGTTACCGATATTGTCTATACACCGCTGGATACCAAGTTCCTGATGGATGCGCGGGCCCATGGCTGTACCACGGTTGACGGGCTGGGCATGTTGCTTTTTCAGGCGGCGCCGGGATTTGAACGCTGGTTCGGCCAAAGGCCGGTGGTTGATGACGGGCTCAGGCGCGCGGTGCTGGGCGAATGAGGTCACCGGTTCTGATCAGCCTGACGGGCTCGGTTGGCATGGGCAAATCGACGACGGCACAGATATTTGCCCGATATGGTGTCGCGGTCTGGGATGCGGATGCGGCGGTTCATCGTCTTTACGCCGCGGGTGGTACAGCCGTCGCCCCGATCAGAGAGCGATTTCCCGAAGCTGTCATTGATGATGCCGTGGATCGGGAGAAGCTAAAGTCGTTGATAGTAAATGACAAATCGGTACTGAAAACGCTGGAAACCATTGTCCATCCTTTGGTTGCGGCAGACCGGGCAACTTTTTTGCGGGACAGAACAGAAAAGGGCGACGACATCCTGTTGTTTGACATCCCGCTCCTTTTTGAAACCGGTGCGGAATCGCAATTTGACGTGATCGTGGTCGCCTCGGCGCCAGCCGCGCTACAGGAAGAGCGCGTCATGGCGCGACCGGGAATGACCAAGGCCCATTTTCTGGATATTCTGGCGCGGCAATTGCCGGATGCAGAGAAACGCAGGCGCGCCGATTTCATTGTCGACACAACGGATATGGACAAGGCTACCCGTGATGTAGACAAAATCATGGAACGAATAAAATCAGGATTGAATGATGCGTGAGATCGTTCTTGATACAGAGACCACGGGATTCTCACCCGAAGACGGTGACCGCATCGTCGAGATCGGGGCGGTTGAGCTTTTTAACCATCTGCCGACCGGCAACACCTATCATCAATATATCAATCCCGAACGCACCATGCCTGCCGAAGCTTTTGAGGTGCACGGGCTGGGCGATGAATTTCTGGCCGACAAGCCCGTCTTCCGTGAAATCGGGCAGGCCTTTCTGGAATTTGTGCAGGATGCGCCGCTGGTGATCCACAATGCCAGTTTTGACATGAAGTTCCTGAATGCTGAGCTGGGCTGGGCGGGGCTGAGCAAACTACCCGCACATCAGGCGATCGATACGCTGCTGATCGCGCGCAAGAAATTTCCCGGCTCTCCGGCGTCGCTGGACGCGCTCTGCCGCAGATTTGCCATCGACAATTCGGCCCGGGAAAAACACGGCGCGTTGCTGGATTCCGAGATACTGGCAGAAGTTTATCTGGAGCTGGTGGGTGGCAGGCAGCCCGACTTTGCGCTGTCAAGCGGCGGCACTGCCGCGGGTCGGGCCGGATCCGGTATCGGCGGACAGACACGAAAGCGGCCGGCGCCCCTGCCCCCCCTGCTGACCGAGGAAGAGCGCAAGGCGCATGCGGCCTTCGTCAAAACGCTTGGCGATGCGCCCCTCTGGCAGATACGCTAGGCCTCAGCTGATTTCGCCTCGGCCATCTTGGCCAGTTGCTGGCGATAAAGCGCCACGAAATCAATGTTTTCCAGGTTGAGCGGAGGAAATCCGCCATCGCGCGAAACATCGCTGACGATGCGGCGCAGAAAGGGAAACAGCATGCGCGGACATTCAATCAGCAGATAAGGGTGCAACTGCTCGTCGGCGATATTTTCAATGTGAAATATCCCGGCATAGTCGATCTCGAGCACGAAGACCGGTTTCTTGTCGGACTTGTTCAGCGCCTCGACCTTGAGTTTGGTCGATACATCATACTGATACTCGCCCCGTTTGCGCGCATCGAGGTTCACCTGCACCTGAATGTCCGGGTCGACATGACCTTCACCACCCTTCTGGGCGGCAATATTCTCGAATGACAGATCCCGGATGAACTGGCCCAGAATTTTCATCTGCGGCAGGCTGTTCGCCGGGGCATCCGCGCCGTTTTTTGCTTCGGCCATCGTAATCTCCTGAGGGATGGTTTTGCGGTCTCCTATCAGGCTATGTGAAGCACCTCAATGCTTGGTCCAGCCCGAAGGACCGCTGGTGTTGCGCGGCTTGACCTCTTCGTATTCGCCATCGATGACGTTCGGATCATGTGGTGGCCGGAACCCAGACTGAAACCGAACCTCGCCCGCTGCCATGCGGCTGCTGAGATACCGGTAAACCATTGCCCTGACAGGCGGCAGAAGCAGGGCAAAGCCGACCCCGTCGGTGAAAAACCCGGGCGTCAGCAAAAGCGCCCCTGCAACCAGAATCATGGCCCCGTGCGCCAAAGGTTCGGCGGGATTGCGCAATTCATTGAACGAGCGGCTGATCTGATTGAGCGCCAGCAACCCCTGGGTACGTACCAGATATGTACCGATGATCGCCGTCAGGATCACGATGGCCAGTGTCGGCCAAAGCCCAATTGCACCGCCAACCTGGATGAATAGCGCGATTTCGATGATCGGGACGGCGACAAATGCCGCAAATAACCACATTTTTCCTGCCTTTCGTCATGTGGGTCACGGTGGACTTGACCCCAAGCGTGACTTACATATGTGCGGTGTAGACCTGATACCATGTTTTTCCGTCAGAAAGGCCGCCTATATGAATTCTGGTTTGATCCAACTGCTGGTTCTTGCGGGCATCGCCGTGTTCCTGATCATGCGCCTGCGCAGCGTGTTGGGTACAAGAGAGGGGTTCGAGAAACCGCCAATCCCGATTGATCAGGCGGAGTCGCGGGCCGAACAAAAGCCTGAGTTTGAGGTGATCGAGGGCGGCGCCGAGGATGAGGTTGGCGATTATGTCGATACCGACAGCGAAACGGCGACAGCGCTGCGGATGATGAAGAAGGTCGAGCCGTCATTCCACGTGGGTGATTTTCTGGACGGTGCCAAGGGCGCGTATGAGATGATTCTGATGGCCTTCGAGCGGGGCGATCTGCAATCGATCGAGCCGTTTCTGGCTGACGAGGTCATGGAAAGCTTTGTCGAAGTTGTCGCCGCGCGCGAGGATCAGGGCCTGAGCATCGACGCGACCTTTGTCGGCATTCGCGAAATGGCCATTCAGAATGCTCGGTTCAACACGACCGACGGTGATGCCGAGATCTCGGTCAAGTTCGTGGGCGAACTGACCTCGGTCGTCAAGAATGCCGAGGGCGAGATTGTCGAAGGCGACGCCAAAACCGTGAAGCGGCAAAAGGATGTCTGGACATTTGCCCGGGGCATGGGATCGGACAATCCGAACTGGCGGCTCGTCGCAACGGGCGGATGACCGCGTTTCGCGGCGCGATCACCCTATTGTTCGCTGCGTTCAGCGGCGTCGTCCCTACCTTTGCCACAGCCGAGACGAGTTACCGGCTTCTTGAATTCCGCGAACTTGATGGCTGGGAACTGGATGAGCATCAGGAAGCGCTTGAGGCATTCCTGAATACCTGTACGGATCTGGACGCCGAGACCTGGGGGCCACTATGTGCGCTGGCACAGCAGGGACCCGAGGCCAAAGCCTATTTCGAACTGTTTTTCCGCCCCGTCATCGTCAACGAACATGAGCGGGCGCTGTTCACCGGATATTTTGAGCCAGAGCTCAGCGGATCACGCGTCAAAACCAGCCGTTATCGTTATCCGATCTATCGCAAACCGCCCGAAGCCCGGGGCGTCTGGAAGACCCGCAAACAGATCGAGGAAGACGGCCTGCTTGACGGGCGGGGGCTGGAAATTGCCTGGGTCGATAATCCGGTGGACGCATTGTTTCTGCATGTTCAGGGATCGGGGCGCATTCGGCTGCCGGATGGCAGTATGATCCGGGTGGGCTATAGCGGCAATAATGGCCGCCGCTACCGCTCGATAGGACAAGAGCTTGTCCGGCGGGGAATTTACCAGTCGTCGCAGGTGTCGGCCGCGGTGATACGCAACTGGGTGATACGCAATCCCGAGGCGGGTCGCGAATTGCTGCAGACGAACCCGTCCTATGTGTTTTTCCGAGAGGTCCGGGGCGTCCCGCCCGAGGCCGGGCCGCTTGGCGCGATGAACCGTTCGATTTCGACACTCAGAACCGTGGCGGTGGACCCGGAATTCACGCCGCTGGGTGCGCCCGTCTGGATCGAGAAAAAGGGCGCAAGGCCACTCAGACGACTGATGATCGCGCAGGATACGGGATCGGCCATCAAGGGTGCACAGCGCGCCGATCTGTTCTATGGCACCGGCAACAAGGCCGGGCGCGATGCGGGCCGGATACGGGATACGGGCCGGATGATCGTGCTGTTGCCCATTGATCTGGCCTATTCGCTGGCACCAGAGGGCTGACATTGGCCAGAAAGACACGCCATCTGAGCGAAGATGACCGAACGCTCTGGGACAAGGTGCGGGCCTCGGCCACGCCGCTGAGGCCGACGGCTGTGATCGCACCTGATCACGCACCGCCCCCGCCCGGTGGCAAGCCCAAACCCGCCAGGGCTGCACCGGTCAGAAAGACGGCAGCCGGAAAACCGGCAACCGGGGCGGTAAACGCGCCAAATGCCAAACGAGCGGCGCCGCTGAGGATGGATAAAAAGACATTCGATCGTCTGTCGCGTGGCAAGATGAAGCCGGACGCGCGTATCGATCTGCACGGCATGACCCAGACCGAGGCGCATCATGAGCTCAACGATTTCATTCTGACTGCACATGCGCGGGGTCATCGGCTGGTTCTGGTGATCACGGGCAAGGGGCGTGTGAATTACGACGAGGGGCCGATCCCCGTCAGAACCGGCATCCTGCGTCACAACGAGCCACAATGGCTGAAAATGGCGCCGCTGTCGCGGGTCGTGCTGCAAATCGCCGAGGCGCATCCCCGTCATGGTGGCGGCGGGGCGCTATATGTCTATCTCTCCCGGCACGGGTAGGCCCCGGCGCACCATGGCAACGCTGATTGCCGCCAGTCCCGCCGCCATCACCAGATAGAGCGAGACAAAGATCATCTGACCCGCGAAATCGATACCGCGATCTATGAAAAATCCGGTGATCCCCGGCCCGATTGCCGAACCGAATACCATGATCGCCGCGGCCATGGCCTTGATCGCGCCCAAATGACGCGTGCCGTACAGTTCGGCCCAGAACGCGCTGGGCACGGTTGCGTTCATGCCCGAGGTCATGCCGATAATGGCAAAGCCGATGGCCCCGCCATAAAGGCCGGGTGTGAAGCTGAGCACCAGAAAACCAACCGCTGCCGGTAGCAGCAGAAAGGGCATCAGTGTGATGGCATTCCAGCGGTCGATTGCCCAGCCACCGATAAAGGTAAAGGCGATGGTCAGGCCGCTGTAGACCGGAAAGAGTGAGACGATTTCCAGATGCGACCAGCCTTTGACCTCGGCCACGTGGACCTGCAGGAAAAACAGTGCCGTGATTGATGCGCTGGGCCCCAGAACCGCAGGTGCCAACAGCCAAAAGGGCAGATGCCCCAGCACCTGACGACGATCCCAGTGACGCCCGTTCAGCCCCATCGGCGCGTCGCCGCCGGAAATCGCCTGCGGTGTCCGCTCTTGCCTAAGTAGGAAGAACAGGAGCGGCGCGAGGATCAGGACCAGTGTACCGGCGATCATCCAAAGCACCTGCCAGTCATATGACTGTTTGAGCGAGACGAATATCAGCGGCAGCGTGGCCTCGCCCAGGGCGTAGCCCAAAGTGGCCAGCGCCAGCGCCTTGCCCCGGTTGCGGGTGAACCAGCGCGCCATGGCGACGGCGCCGAGGTGGCTCATCATGCCCTGACCGGTAAAGCGCAACAGGAACACCGCCGGTATCAGGAAAGCCGCGCTTTGATTGAGCGCCATGAAGAAGCACGAGAGTGACAGGCCCACCACGACGATTGGCCCCAGAACACGTACGCGGACCAGATCGGTCAGCACGCCCGCCCAGATCAGCGTGATGGCCGAGATGACGGTGCCCACCGTATAGGTCCAGCCCCACTGACCATAGCTCAGCCCGAAATCACGCTGAATATCACCGGCGAAGACGGATATGAAAAACGTCTGTCCGAACGAAGAGCCGACAGCCAGCAATACGCCGACAATCAGCCAGCGGAAATTCTGAATGACGAACAGGAGAAATGACAAGGGACACCCGCGAATGACCCCCTTTGTTCACCTGTTTTTGCCGAAATGAACAGCCCTAAAGGACGTAGCGGCTGACATCGGTGGATTTGGTCAGTTCCGACAGGTTTTCATCGACGAATTTCGCATCAACCACGATCTCGGCCCCTGACCGGTCGGGCGCGTGAAAACTGAGATCCTCGAACACCCGCTCAAGCACTGTATAGAGCCTGCGGGCGCCGATATTTTCGACCGCCTGATTAACGTCAGCGGCTATTTTGGCGAGCGCGGCGATGCCATCAGGCTTAAATGTCACCGTGACATCCTCTGTCTTCATCAGTGCGGAATACTGAAGCGTCAGGGCGTTGTCTGTCTCGGTCAGAATGCGCACGAAATCTTCTTCGGTCAGCGCGCGCAGTTCCACCCGGATCGGCAGGCGGCCCTGCAATTCGGGCAGCAGGTCCGAAGGTTTGGCGATGTGAAAGGCGCCCGAGGCGATAAAGAGGATATGGTCCGTCTTGACCGGGCCATGCTTGGTTGAAACGGTGGTGCCCTCGATCAGGGGCAAGAGGTCGCGCTGCACGCCTTCACGGCTGACATCCGCGCCCCGTGCGTCGCTGCGGGCGCAGACCTTATCGATCTCGTCCAGAAACACGATGCCGTTTTCCTCGACCGCGCTCAGCGCGGCCTGCGTGACCGTATCGTCATCCAGCAGGTTGTCGGCCTCTTCCCCGATCAGGGTGTCATAGCTGTCGGCCACCGTCATTTTCTTGCGCACGGTCTGCTGGCCGAATGCCTTGCCGAACATTTCCGAGATATTCATCATCCCCATATTGGCACCGGGCTGACCCGGGATTTCAAACATCGGCATGCCTTTGGGTGTATCCTTGACCTCCAGTTCGATGACCGTGTCATCGAGTTCGCCTGCCTTGAGCTTGCGGCGGAACATGTCCAGCGTGGCGGGACGCGCGTTTTCGCCCGCGATGGCGGCAAGCACGCGCTCTTCTGCGGCCTCATGCGCCCGCGCGCGCACATCTTCGCGCATCATCTCGCGGGTCTGAATGATGGCGGCATCGACCAGATCGCGCACGATCTGTTCCACATCGCGCCCGACATATCCAACCTCGGTAAATTTCGTGGCCTCGACCTTGAGGAATGGCGCCCGGGCAAGCCTGGCCAGACGACGGCTGATTTCCGTCTTGCCCACGCCGGTCGGCCCGATCATCAGGATATTCTTTGGATAGACTTCCTCGCGCAGATCAGCCGCCAGCTGTTTGCGCCGCCAACGGTTGCGCAGGGCGACGGCAACGGCGCGTTTCGCATCCCGCTGTCCGATGATGAACCGGTCCAGTTCCGAGACGATTTCGCGTGGTGTAAGGTCGGTCATGCGGCATCCCCGCTGATCTGGTTCCAGGGTGGCAGTTTCGATTTGCCGGGAAATGGCGGGAGGATATTCAGAATGGTGCTGCGGAACCGTTCCCAATTGGCACCCAGCAGGATCAGGATCAGACCCAGCAACAGCACCGCCAGCGCCGCGCCGCCCTCCATCACCGTTACCGAAAGGGCAACGACATAGCCGACCCCGGATATCAGGAATGACCGCCGGTCGATAATCAGTGCCACGACGGCCATCAGGATCAGAAAGGCCAGCAAAATGGCCTGATCCACCGCGCGACCAGATTCAAAGAGTGTCAGCGCGATGGTGTTTACGATGGCGGGCGCGGCGATGACATGCAGCCAGAAACCGTTGACCGAGCGGCGGGTCACGCGGTGCGGGTCGCTCATATCAAAGCGCATGGCGATGGCAAAGCCGACCAGCCCCAGAACAAAGGTGATCACGGCAAACGGCCCCTCGTTCGACAAGAGGAACAGATCGGCGAGATCAGGCGCGCTGTTGTCATCGACAATGAACAGGAAGGTAAAGAAGGCAAAGACGTTCAGCGCCATCAGCAGCATGACAAAGGGTATGCGGCACCAATACCAGTAAGCCAGCAGCGTGAAAAACGCGAAGCCCGTCATGATCAGCGGTGTCGAGTATTCACCGGGCGTGAAGCCCACAACAAACCCGGCGGCGGTCTGATAGGATGAAGCGAGAAAAATCATCGACAGCAGGATCGACGGCGCGATCATCCGCCGTTTGAGTGTGAAATATCCGGTCAGGCCGATGGTGACGACCAGCGAAATCAGGCCATAGACGATCAGGTTGGTCGACACGGGATCGTCGCTGAAAATGTCAAAGATCTGCAGACCGGAAAAGGCAAGCCAGCCGCCATAGAGGATAATCAGCCCGACCACGATGAAGATCTCGTTGAAACCGCGAAAAAGCTCAAAGGGTTCTTCGATCTGCGCGGTGGCCTCGCGCACACCACGACGCACATCCGCCAGATTGGTCAGCGCGGCGGCCTGTGCCTCGGATATCACGCCCGAGGCAACCGCCGCGCGCAGATCGTCATCTTCTACCGACATGCTCTCTTCCTTTTCAGGCTGAAATCGTCTCAACGGTCAGGTTGCCGTTGGTATAGACACAGATATCCGCGGCGATGGCCATCGATTTGCGGGCGATATCCTCGGCTGTCATGTCGCTGTCCATCATTCCACGCGCTGCGGCCAGCGCATAGTTTCCACCCGACCCGATGGCGGTGACGTCATGCTCGGGCTCCAGCACATCACCTGCGCCGGTAATGACGAAGATTTCCTTGCCGTCCGAAACGATCAGCATCGCCTCGAGCTTTTGCAGGTATTTGTCGGTGCGCCAGTCCTTGGCCAGTTCGACCGATGCGCGGGCAAGCTGACCCGGCGTCGCTTCGAGCTTGGATTCAAGCCGTTCCAGCAGGGTGAAAGCATCGGCGGTAGACCCGGCAAAGCCCGCGATCACGTCAAACCCGCCGGGCGACAACCTGCGCACCTTGCGCGCCGTTCCCTTGATCACGGTCTGGCCAAGGCTGACCTGACCGTCACCGGCGATTACCACCTGACCGGCCTTTTTCACCCCGATGATGGTTGTACCATGCCAGCCCGGAAAATCCTGCCCGTTCATCGACAACTCCTGTTCGCTTTGTGTCCGTATATGGAGGGGTGATGCATTCCGCACAAGGGCAGAGCACTGCTGACGCTACGTCGCCCGCTGCCAGTCATCGGGGCTGACAGGCACAATCGCCTCGATCGCGGCGGTGGCGATGACGTGATGAATATCGTCATCCGGGTCAATCACATCCAGCCCGCCCTGCACGACATTCACCTCGGGCTTACCACGCGGCAATTCGCGTGCGACCCGGCTGATATCAACCTGATCAGGTTCAGCGACGGCGATTGTTACCCTGACCTGCATTTCCGAACTGTCGATACCCAGCGATTTGAAAAGCGCAATCGAGGAATGGCGCAGCGCGTCATTCACGGCGCGGCAGGCGGCGGTGGTGTAATCGCGGCGATAAAGGCTGTTGCCCATGCCCATTTCCAGAATCAGGCGGCGGGTCATTCTGCAGGCTCCAGATCGAGAAAGACGGTGATCGCGGCATTGGCGATGATCGTGCTGCCCGATCCGTCGGGTTTTTCGACATCCATACCGCCATGCTGCGTGGTGACGGTGACATCGCCATAGGGAAAGAGTGCCGCAAGCCGGGCGGTATCCACCGCATCGGGTTCCTGCACACCAATCACGGCGCGAATGATCATATCGGATTTCTCCAGCCCGAACACACCAGCCGGATCGATGGAATTGTGCCAGAGCGCATCCCTGATCGCGCGTTCGGCGGCGGCGGTATAGTCGCGCCGCCTGAGCGATGAGCCCATGCCAAATTCTGTCAATATGCGTTTCAGCGCCATGTTGCCCCCGAGGTCATCCTGCGGGGCCACGTTCCGCAAAAGATTGGTCTGGTCAAGGGTTGCTGTCAGTCGACGACACGGATCAGTTTGCGTTCCAGCACCCGCAACACGGTTTTCAGGTCTGATCCGCGCTTGAGGATCTGGCCATCCATGCCGATCACCGAATACTGCCCCTGACGGTTGGCGAGTTTTGGGCGTTTTTCGATCCGGTAGATCGGATGCTCGGCCGTGCGGCGGAAGATCGAGAATATCGCCACGTCCCTCAGGCCGGAAATTCCGTAATCACGCCACTCGCCAGCCGCGACCATCCGACCGTAAAGCGACATGATCGGCATCAGTTCGAGCCGGTGAAAATGGACAATGTCAGGCGGGGGTTTGTGCGGGAATGGCGTGGGCGCGTGGATCGTCATGGCCTGATGCTTGCCCGGAATGGTTAAAGAATCAAGCGCTGCCGTAATTTCGTCGTGAAATGACCGCCTGAATTCCTTTGACCCACCGTCATACGGCCCGGATTGGCGGCGATACATGCCTCATAGCGAAAGCGCTAGCCCCGGTGCTGCGATTTTCATTGCCCCCACCCAGCTCGTGGCACCGGGGGTTGACTAAGGGCGTCTTACCTTGCTGGGTGGGACGCCCGTTAGTTTTTGCGGATATGCTCCAGAATAAAGATCGAGACATAGCCATCGGGCGGCAGGCCCTGGCTGGTCTGATATTCACGCACGGCAGAACGTGTTTTGGGCCCGACCTTGCCGTCGGTTCCGCCCGTATCATAACCGCGCCGGATCAGCAGGCGCTGAAGCTGACGGATTTCCTTGCGCGTCAGCCTGCGGTCGTCGCGCGGCCATCCGGCCTTGATCGGGTCGCCCCCCTGAATGCGGTCGGCCAGATGACCGATGGCAATCGCATAAGCATCCGAGTTGTTATAGCGCTTGATCACGCTGAAATTCTCGAAAACGGCAAAGGCCGCGCCACGTGTTCCCGCGGGCATGATAATGGCCACCGGCCCCTTGTTGGGGATTTTCTTGCCATCCATCCGGCGCACACCCAATTTGGACCATGCGGCGGCGGATTTCTTGTTTTTCAGGCCGATCTGGCCATTGTCGAAACCGTCGGGCAGCCTGACCTCCATCCCCCATGGCTGTCCGGGGGTCCAGCCGACGGATCTGAGGTAAGACGCCGCCGAGGCCAGCGCATCGGTCGGATCGTCCGACCAGATGTCGCGCTTGCCATCTTTTTTGAAGTCAACGGCATGCGACAGGAAACTGGTGGGGATGAACTGTGTATGGCCCATGCCCCCCGCCCAGCTGCCTTTCATACGGGCGGGGGTGACATGCCCCTGTTCAATGATCACCAATGCCGCGATCAGCTGTTCCTCAAAGAACTTCGCGCGCCGCCCCTCAAAAGCCAGAGTGGCGAGGCTTGAGAGGATATGGACCTTGCCCCGGAAGGTGCCGAATGAGGATTCAAGCCCCCAGATGGCGACCAGAATCTCGGCCTCGACACCATAGGTGCGCTCGATCCGGTTCAGGAGCCGCTTGCGTTTGCGCGCGGCCGATTTGCCCAGCCGGATGCGTTCAGGCGATACGGCCGTGTCCAGATATTCCCACAGCGCTTTGCTGAATTCGGACTGGCGGCGATCCTTCTTGATGGTTTCGGGCAGGTATTCGATGGCGGCGCGCACTTTGGTCAATGTCTTGTCCGAAATGCCGCGCTGGGCTGCGCGGGCCATGAACCCGTTCAGCCAGCGATCGAAACCGGCGGGGTTTTGCGACACCAGCACCGGCTGGTTCAGCGTCAGCCGGGGGATGGGCCTGACCGAGCGCTCGACCAGCTGCGCCGATCCCGTTTCGGGAATGGCCCAGGCGAAAATGAACAGGGATAGTGACCGGAGAATGCGCATCTTTACCTCAATGCGTCGATTGTATGGCCAGATCGGTCAAAGACAAAGACCCATCGTGCAGGTCGGCAGGTCACCGCGCAGGGTCAGGCGGCAAAGACGAAACAGCGGTCGCGCCGGAGCGACAGGAAAAGCGGCGTGCCCTCGGCGGGCAAAAAGACACCGGGAACCGTGGCGCGCAGGACGGAACCGTCGGCCTCCATCCGGAACTCGACAAGGCTTTCGCGGCCCATGAACCGTGCCCGGCGGACGATGCCGCGGGCAGGAACGCCATCCTGTGGCGTTGGGTTCGGGCCACGACCCTTGCGGTTGAAATCCACCCGCAGATGCTGGGGCCGGATGGCGATTTCAATATGCGTTCCATCGGGGTGACCCGGCGTCAGAAAATCGCCGAATGGCGTGGATGTCAGGGCCCCCTGAACGACGCCTTTGATGATGTTCAGATCGGAAAAGAACGCCGCCGCCTTACGGTCGGCAGGAGCGTTATAAATGTTGTAGGGTGCGGCCTGCTGCACGATCCGGCCAAGGCGCATCAGCGCGATCTGATCGCTCATCCGCATCGCTTCGTCCGGTTCATGCGTGACAAGGACGACGGCGGCACCCTCATCCTTGAGCACCTCGAGCGTGGCATCGCGAATCTCGTCCCGCAACCGGTTGTCGAGGCCGGAAAAAGGCTCATCCATCAGCATGATCCGTGGCCGGGGTGCCACGGCGCGCGCCAATGCGACACGCTGTTGTTCACCGCCTGACAGCTGATGCGGATAGGCATCGCCGAACCCGGCCATGCTGACCCTTTCCAGCATCTCCTTGATCCGGTCGGCCTTGGCCCTGCGCCCGCCAGAAAGGCCAAACCCGATATTGTCGGCGACACTCAGATGCGGAAACAGTGCGAAATCCTGAAACATCAGTCCGATTGAGCGCGCCTCGGGCGGCAGCGACAGTTCCGGCGAGAAAACCGTCTGGCCATCAACCTCGATCATGCCCGTTTCGCTGTCGTCAACACCAGCGATCATTCTGAGCGTCGTGGATTTGCCGCATCCCGATGGCCCCAGCAGGCTGAGGACCTGACCGGGATGCACATCAAAGGACACGTCGTCGACGACGCGGCGGCCGTCGAACGAGCGTGACAGATTCCTGACGGATAATCTGGGGCTTTCGGCCTGATCCACGTAATTTCCGACCTTTTCGATCAAGTTCAGAGGACAGGGGTATCAGCCACGCGGAACTTGGGCAAGCATCCGGATCACTCTGCCTCTGTCAGGGTAAAGTCGTGCTCGGCCAGAACCCGGCCATTGACCTGAATACCCAGCCGGTGCGGCCCGGGCCAGAGCGTAAAGGTCGTGGCGTTACCCCTGAACCGGTGGGTCTTCTGCATGATCAGGGATTGTCCGGGCTGAATGACCGCCTGTTTCAGCTTGAACACACGCGGCACCTGCGCGCCATTGGGCCGCGCGAACCGGATGACAAAATCGACAAGGACGGGTGTTCGTTCAGCCGCCGTCAGGACGAAGCCGAATGTCAGGGCCGACCCGATTTCAACCGGATCCGTCGACAATTCTAAATCCGACAGCTGTATTTCGGCGTCGATCTGGTACCCCAGCAGCGCCATCGCCCCTGCCGCCCCTTGCTTGATCAGTGTCCTGAGGGCATGGCGCGTTATCCATACGAGTTCTTTGTCATCCTGCCTGCCCACACCGGCCCAGCGGGTCAGCGCCGTATAGACCAGATCGGGATTTAGCCGGGCGATATCATTCAGGTGATTGGCAACTGATCGCGTTACATAGCGCGTCGGGTCGGCATGAAGCCGATCCAGGAGCGGCAGCGCCACCGTGGGATCCAGTGTGATCTTTTCACCCCATGGCAGCCTTGGGCGCGTCCCTTCGCTGACGAGGCGGCGGACATGATAATGGTCATGTCCGGCCCAGTGTTCCAGTCTGTCTAGCACCTTGTCCGGCCAGCGGTTCAAAAAAGGGCGCAGCGCGAATTCCATCGAAAACCGCTGTGTCACCTCTTCGATCAGGTTCAGCGACAGGTCGGGATGTGCCGCCATCCCGTGCGAGACAATGAAATCGCCCAGCGGGGCAAAGATAAACCGCCCGAAATCTTCATCGCGTAGCGTCGGGTCAAGGGGTGGTGGCAGGGCGCGCCGGATTGCTGCGGCGGCCCGGGGGAAATCATCGCCCAGTTCCACCGCCAGTTCCCGCGCGATCATCGCCTGCCGCGCCTTCAGTTCCAGCGGTGGCAGTGCCGCCATGACCCGGCGATGAAACCCGTCGCGGTCGAAACCGTCATCCGCAGTCGCAAAGAGATCGGCGAGATCACCGATTGTAGTGTCGTTAAAGAGGTGATCCCTGAGGCTGAACCGTTCCCCCTGCATCAGAGCGTCATGTTGGTTGAACCCCCGTCCAGCAGGATGTTCTGACCGACGATGAACCCAGCATGCTGCGAACAGAGAAAGGCGCAGGTGGCCCCGAATTCGGCGGCGGTGCCATAGCGACCTGCCGGGATGGTTTTGGCGCGGTTGGCCGCGGCCTCCTCGACCGAGATATCCTGCGCCTTGGCCACCGTGGAATCGAGCGATACCGCCCTGTCCGTGGCATGGATACCGGGCAGAAGGTTGTTGATCGTCACACCTGACCCTGCCACCTGCCGGGACGTACCGGCGACATAGCCGGTCAGCCCGGCGCGGGCGGAATTGGACAGGCCCAGAACCGCGATGGGCGCTTTGACCGACTGGCTGGTGATATTGACGATACGGCCCCAGCCCTGATCCATCATATGCGGCAGCATCGCCTTCATCAGGGCAATCGGGGCCAGCATGTTCGCGTCCAGCGCCCGGATGAAATCATCCCGGTTCCAGTCGCTCCACATGCCCGGGGGCGGGCCGCCCGCGTTCGTCACGAGGATATCGACATCACCCGCAGCCTCGATCGTGATCGCCTGCCCTTCGGCGGTGGTGATGTCAGCGGCGACCGTTGTCACAGAGACTCCATGCGCCTGCCTTAATTCTTCCGCAGTCGCCTCGAGCGCCTCTTTGCCACGCGCGCCGATAACCAAATCTACACCGGCTTCGGCTAGGGCTTGGGCACAGCCCTTTCCCAACCCCTTGGATGACGCAGATACGAATGCCCGCTTGCCCGCTATTCCCAGATCCATGATGTCGTCCTTTCTTTCATGCTTTGTTAATGCGATTCGGTATCGCGCCAAGCAACTGATTCGTTTGAAAAATCTCACCGGGAAACAATCAAACGGAATCGACACAATTATCTACGATAAATGGCCAGTTGGTGCCCTTTTTTCACCCAAATCGGCCCGTATCCACGTCTTCGTTGACCAGTATTTAGTGAAACCAGTAACGAGGGAACAGGGTTAGGTGGACATGAAGTATCAGATGGTGTGGGGGCGCCAGACCGATACAGACGACCTGACCTTGGAGAGTAAGCTGCATGAGCTTCCAGTCTGAGTTCAGGTCTGTATTCAAACAGACGTGCAAAGTATACGAGGCCTCCCAATTCGGTGTGCACCTTGGTGCCAATGAAGGGGACGCCATCGCCCATGCCGATCTGCTTTGTGTCGGCGATATCTATCGGCTGAACCCCGAGGCCGAGCTGCGGACCCTGATCCACACATCGGCTGCGCGCAAATCCGGCAAACATACCGAAATCCGCCAGGTTATTGCCTCTGGCTCCAAGGTCGGGCGCGCGGGTACCAAGATTTCGCCGATCTCGCGCCTGACATTCATGTCCGGGCGTGGCATCACATTTGACGGGCTGGTGCTGTCGGTGGGCAAGAAGATTTATTTCCACCCGCTGACACCGATACAGCCGCGCGCCGATTATACCCTGATCACTGCCGAGGCAGACTCTGGCTATGCGGAATTTGCCAATATTGGCCATCTGAGTTTTGCCCGGGGGACGATGATTACCACCGGTGATGGCGAATATTGCCGGGTCGAGGATTTGAAAGAAAACGATATGGTGCTGACCCGCGATCACGGCGTCCGGCCCGTGCGTTCCGTCCTGACGCAGACGGTCGAGGCCTATGGCGCGGTCGCGCCCATCATCATTTCCAAGGGCGCGTATGGGAATGCCGAAGAGCTGATGGTCAGCCCCGAACACCGCCTTTTCGTGCTGCGCGAAAGCAAGAAGGGCGTGCTGACCGAGGTGCCGACGCTGGCCAAGGACCTTGTCGACGGAGAGCGTGTATTCGCACGCGAAGGCGGCTCGGTCGACTATTTACAGATCGAGCTCGACACGCCGGAACTTGTCTTTGCCGAGGGGATACCCGCCGAATGCCTCGTGGCGAATGCAATGTCGAGTGCCACGCCCAATAGGGATCGGAAAGCCAAGGTGCCGGCGCTGGATCGGCCGAAACAGGCCGATCAGGGGATGCGTGCAGGGAACTGAGCGCGATCCCGCACCACTAGCGCCGGGATTTTCCTGATACACGACCCTTCTTGCGTGATACGCGTTTGGAACGTCCCTTTGACGGGCGACGCGACCTGCCTTTCGGGCCGATGGGCACGGTCTTTCCTTCGACATTCAGCAGATCAAGGATCAGCCCGCCGGTAATGGGTGCGGCTTCGGCAAGGCGAACGGTCACCCGCTGACCCAAACCATAGCGCGTACCGGTTTCCGCCCCCATCAGCGTCTGGGTATCCGCGTCGAAATGAAAGTACTCGCGTCCGATTTCGCGCACCGGCACCAGCCCGTCGGCCCCGGTTTCATCCAGCTTGATGAACAGGCCAAACCGGGCGACGCCGGAAATGCGGCCCGTGAATTCGTTGCCGATCCGTTCGTTCAGAAATGCAGCCAGATACCTGTCGACCGTATCACGCTCGGCCAGCATCGAGCGGCGCTCGGTTTCAGAGACCTGTGTCCCGATACTCGCCATATCCTCGGCTTCTTGCGGCGTCTGGCCATCATCGCCCCAGCCATGCCCGGCAATCAGTGCCCGGTGCACGATCAGGTCCGAATAGCGCCGGATGGGCGAGGTGAAATGGGCATAGCTGCGCAGCGCCAGGCCGAAATGGCCAAAATTCTGCGGGCGGTAATAGGCCTGGGTCATCGCGCGCAGGGTCGATAGGTTGATCAGTTCGGCAAAGTCGGTTTCCTGTGCCTTCGCCAGAAGACCGTTCAGATGTGCCGTTTTGAGGACCTGACCCTTGGCCAGAACAAGCCCGGCCGATTGCGCCACCTCACGCAGCCCGTCCAGCTTTTCCGGGGACGGTTCCTCGTGAACGCGAAACAGGAGCGGCCGTCTGAGCGCTGTCAGTTCTTCTGCGGCGGCAACATTGGCCAGAATCATGAATTCTTCGATCAGGCGGTGGGCATCCAGACGTTCCTTGAAGCGGATGGACTGAACCTGACCGTCATCGCCCAGACGAATTTCGCGCTCGGGCAAGTCGAGATTCAGCGGTTGGCGCGCCGCGCGTTCCTTTTTTAGCGCCTCATAGGCGGCAAAAAGGGGTGAAATGACCGTGTCCAGAAGTGGCGCACAGCGTTCACTTGGCTGACCATCCCGGGCGGCCTGAAATTCCTGATAGGTCAACGAGGCCCGCGACCGCATCAAGCCGCGCGAAAACCGGTGATCGATCTTTTCGCCGATGGCGTTGATCCGCATTCTGACCGCCATGCAGGGCCGGTCGACATGTTCGTGCAGTGAACAAAGATCGCCTGACAGGATATCGGGCAGCATCGGCACCACACGGTCGGGAAAATAGGTGGAATTGCCCCGGTGCCGGGCCTCTTTGTCCAGTGCACCACCGGGCGTGACGTAATGCGCGACATCGGCAATGGCAACCCAGATGACAAAGCCGCCATCGTTCTTCGGGTCGGGGTCCGGGGCAGCAAATATCGCGTCATCCCGGTCACGCGCATCTGACGGATCGACCGTGATCAGGTCAATATTGCGCAGATCCTCGCGCTGGCCCAGTTCAGCCGGGGTGGCCTCATCAGCTTCGGCCATGGCCTCATCAGGGAAAGCGTCGGGAATCCCATGCTGGTGGATAGCAATCAGCGACACCGCCCGTGGCGCCGTGGGATCGCCCAGCCGCGCGGTAACACGCGCACGCGGCAGGCCCATACGCGCGGCGGACGAGGCGCGCTCACCCTCGACAAGCTCACCGTCTTTTGCGCCTTGCGTGGCGTCAGCGGCGACGACCCATTCCTTGTCGGATTTCTTGTCGATGGGCAGGATGCGCCCGCCTTCGGCTGATTGCCGGAAGATGCCAAGGATACGCACCGGATTCGCGCCGATCTTGCGGATAAGCCGGGCGACATGGCTGTGATCCTGATCCGTGACCTCTTGCAGGCGGGCCAGAATACGGTCGCCTTCAGCCAAAGACGGCTCTCCGGCGCGGGGAAGGAAGAGGATCACCGGTTCGGGGCCGTTGCCCGCCCATTCCAGCGGCCGGGCAAAAAGATCGCCATCGCCATCGGCCGGCAGAACCTGAAGCACCGAGACAGGCGGCAACCGGTCCGGATCGCGATAGGTCTTGCGCTGCTTCAGCAGGTGACCTTCGGATTCCAGCTCTTTGAGCAGGCGTTTAAGATCGATCCGCGCCGCGCCCTTGATGCCAAAGGCGCGCGCGATATCACGTTTGGAGGTTTTTGTCGGGTTTTCGGAGATCCAGGCGAGGATCTGATCCTTGTCGGGCAGGGTGCGCATACCGGTGGACTAGCACGGCGTGGATGGGCCTGCCACGAGGTATTTTTGGAACAATGAAGCCGGGGTCGCCTGAAATTTGTAGCGTTCAGAGATAGGGCGCGAAGGCGCCGATCACGTCGCGGTAGAGCGGGCGTTTGAAGGGAACGATATCGCGGACAACCTGATCGGGCGTCGCCCAGCGCCAGGCCGAAAACTCGGGATGGGTTGTCCGGATGTTGATATCCGTGTCTGCCCCGGCAAAGCGCATCAGGAACCATTTCTGTTTCTGACCGCGAAACCGGCCCTTCCAGAGCTTTGGTATCAGATCATGGGGCAGATCGTAGTGGTGCCAGCTGGACGATACATGCTCGACGCTGACCAGTTCGGGTGAAATGCCGGTTTCTTCGGTGAGTTCGCGCAAGGCAGCGCTTTGCGGTTCTTCGCCCGGATCGATTCCGCCCTGTGGCATTTGCCATGCGTCACCGGTGGAATCGATACGCTGACCGGTAAAGATCAGCCCGTCGCGATTGACGAGTGCCACACCGACGCAGGGCCGGTATGGCAGTTTCAGAATGGCCTCGGGCGTCACGCCTATGATGCCGGGGCTATTGCGCGGGGCCGGAAAGCGCGCTGAGACCTTTGAGCACATCAATGGCATAGGCCAGCTGATAGTCGTCATTGCGCAGCTTGGCGGCTTCTTCGGCGGCCTGCTGTTCTTCGAGAAGCTGGCGGCGTTCATCTTCGGTCATGCTGTCATTGCTGATGGCGCCACGCAGATCGGCCTCGGAGCGGTTGTTGGTGTTTGCTTCCTCTTCGGTCTCGGCGGTGCGGCGGGGCTGCTCGACAACGATGTCGGGCGACACGCCCAGCGACTGGATCGAGCGGCCAGAGGGCGTGTAATAACGCGCGGTTGTCAGACGCATGGCGGCGTTGCCACGCAGCGGCATGATGGTCTGGACAGAGCCTTTGCCGAAGGATTTGGTGCCCACGACAATCGCGCGTCGATGATCCTGCAATGCGCCTGCGACAATCTCGGATGCGGATGCCGAACCGCCATTGATCAGCACGACGATCGGCTTGCCCTCGGCCAGGTCGCCGGGCTGGGCGTTCACACGGTCGCTGTCCTGAACGTTGCGGCCACGCGTCGATACGATCTCGCCTTTTTCAAGGAAGGCATCCGAGACGAGGATCGCCTGATTGAGCAGGCCACCGGGGTTGTTTCTGAGGTCGATGACCACACCGTTGATCTGATCCATGCCGCCGGCCTCGGCCACAACCTTGGCAAAGCTGGATTCAAGGTTGGGATAGGTCTGATCGTTGAAGGCCGAGATGCGCACATAGGCGGTATTGCCCTCAAGCCTGCTGCGCACGGCCGTCAGTTTGATCGTGTCGCGGATGATGGTGATATCAAACGGCTCTGCCTCACCTTCGCGCACGATGGTAATCACGATTTCCGATCCGACAGGACCGCGCATCATGTCCACCGCCTGGTCAAGCGTCAGGCCAAGCACGCTCTCGCCGTCGACATGGGTGATGAAATCACCGGCCTCGACACCGGCGGCGTCGGCAGGGGTGTCATCCATGGGCGAGACAACTTTGACAAAGCCTTCTTCCTGCGTGACCTCGATGCCAAGGCCACCGAATTCGCCCCGCGTCTGGACCTGCATGTCGCCAAAATCCTGCGGCGGCAGATACGAGGAATGCGGATCGAGCGAGGTGAGCATGCCGTTGATGGCGGCCTCGATCAGATCAGCCTCGTCCACCTCTTCGACATACTGGGCGCGGATGCGTTCAAAGATGTCGCCGAACAGATCAAGCTGTTCATAGACCGATGTCTTGCGCTGGTTTTCCTGCGCGATCAGGGGGCCGGCGATCTGGGTCGTGGCGATTACCCCGGCCAGCGTGCCGCCAAGCGCAGCCATTAGATACTTTTTCATGCGCATCATTCCTTTGTCAGTTTGAACCACGCAGTCGGGTCCACGGGCGCATCGCCCTGTCTCAGTTCAATATACAGCGTTTCGTTGCGCGTTACGCTGCTGCCTTCGCGGGCGGCGGTCAAGAGCAGGTCCCGGGATTGTTCGGTTCCGCCCATCAGACCGATGGGTGCGCCCTGATCCAGAATCTCTCCGACCTCACCATATACGTCATTCAGTCCGGCGATGACCAATAGATAGCCCTGTTCGGGCTCAAGGATCATCACATTTCCGTGGTCAAGAAGCGGACCGGCATAACGGATGGTTGCAGGCCATGGCGTGGTGACCAATGCGCGCGCCTCGGTCGCGATCAGAAGGCCGGGCCGGCGTACACCGGCGGCATCCGATTCCCGGAAACCGCGCAGCAACCGGCCCTGAACCGGCAAATCCAGCCCGCCCTTGGCCGTCTCGAACGCGATGATCACATCAGATGCGGATTTGTCGAACTGGCTGAGGCCATCGGCAAACCCGTCCAGCGTGTCGCTGCTTTCGAGCAGGATGGTCATGGCGATTTCGTCAGCTTCGAACCGTTTGGGCAGGGTTCGGCGTTCGGCGATGGCGCGGTTCAGATCGATCCGTGCCGTCTGTGCGCCGTCAAGTCCGGTGGTCAGGCGCGCGACAGCGTCTTCCTGAATAAGTCGCAGGAGCTGCACCTCGTTCAGGTCCGTCTTAAGGCGATCCACCTCGGCCTGAAGGCCCGGGGTCACGGCGGAAATCATCATGGCGGAACGCACGGTTCCCTCGGGGCCCTGCGGATGCAGCAACAGAACCGGGGCGGGTGCGGTCTGAATGGTCTGAAGTACGCCCAGCAGGCGGGCAATCTCTTCGGACTTCTGATCGAGCGTGACGCGCAAGGCGCGCTCGTGAACGGCGATCTGGCGCAGATCCTCGCGCAGCGCCAAGAGCCCCTCTTCGTAGGCTTTGACGGTTTCAGTAAGTGCGGCGACGCGATCGGTGGCCGTTTGTGCATCCGAGAGCGCCAGCGCCGCGCGGTCCAGCATCTGCGCCGCGCGTTTCGTCGTCAGGCGGGCATCGATATCGGCGGCCAGCACCGGGGAATTGAGCAGCAGGAGCAGGATCAGTGCGCGCATCATCGGATCAGGCTGACCCCCGTCATTTCGTCCGGTTGATCAAGCGACATGAGCGACAGGATCGTCGGCGCCAGATCAGCAAGGCGGCCAGCATTGAGCGCCCCGACATGATCGGCGCCATAGATGGCCACCGGGACGGGATTTGTGGTGTGCGCCGTATGCGGATCGCCGGTTTCCGGGTCGATCATGACCTCGCAATTGCCATGATCGGCGGTCATCACCATCGCGCCGCCAACCTCGTCAAGTGCCCGGACCGCGCGGGACAATCCCTGATCCACGGCCTCGCAGGCGGCAATCGCGGCAGAGAGATCGCCGGTATGTCCGACCATGTCGGGATTGGCATAGTTCACGACGATCAGGTCATAGCGGTCGCGGATGGCCCGGATCAGATGATCGGTCACCTCTGTTGCCGACATCTCGGGTTGCAGATCATAGGTGGCAACCTTGGGGCTGGGCGGCATGAACCGGTCTTCACCGGGATACGGGGCCTCGACACCGCCATTCAGGAAAAAGGTCACATGGGGATATTTCTCGGTCTCGGCAAGGCGAAACTGACGCTTGCCATGGGCCGATACCCACGCACCCAGCGTATTGGCAATGTCGCGTTTCGGAAACACGGCGGGGATATAGCCGTCATGGACATCGGAATAGCTGACCATGCCCAGCATGGTGTCAGGCACAACCCGCGTCGGGATGTCAAAGCCATCAAATGCCGGATCGCCGATGGCAGCCAGTATTTCCCGCGCCCGGTCTGCGCGGAAATTGAGGCAAAAGAAACCATCCGAGGGGGCCATGCCGTCATAGTCACCGATGATGCTGGGCGGGATGAATTCATCTGTGACGTCAGCCGCGTAAGCGTTGCTGATGGCGGCGGCGGGTGTCGCCGCGCGGTCGCCACCCGTTCCGGCCATCGCGGCGTAGGCGCGGGAAACTCGATCCCATCGGTTATCCCTGTCCATCGCCCAATAGCGCCCGATCACGGTGGCGACCCTGACCGAGGGATCAAGTGCGGCCTGCAGGGCCTCAATAAATCCCGGCGCAGAGCCCGGCGCGACATCGCGCCCGTCGGTGATGGCGTGGATCAGCACGGGAATACCCGACGCGGCGATGGTATTGGCCACGTGGATCATGTGATCGGCATGGCCATGAACCCCGCCATCTGAAACAACACCCATCAGATGCGCCCGTCCGCCGGATGCGCGCAACCTGTCGATAAACCAGACAAGTGCGGCCTCGGTCGCGAAGCTGTTGTTTTCGATGGCCAGATCAATCTGGCCCAGATCCATGGCGACGATGCGACCGGCGCCGATATTGGTGTGGCCGACCTCGGAATTGCCCATCTGACCGCTGGGCAGGCCGACATCGGGGCCATGGGTAATCAGCGTGGCGTTGGGGCACGTGGCCATGATGTGGTCAAATGCAGGGGTGCGGGCGAGAAGTGGCGCGTTGCCGTCAGCCCGTTCGGATATTCCCCACCCGTCAAGAATACAGAGGACAACCGGTGCCGCGTTGCTCACGTTCTGTTCCTTTGCCTGCCTTGGCAGGGTTTTAGGAACTTGGCCTGCCAGGTGCAACCTTCAGGCGCGGTGATAGGGCAATCCGGCAGAAATCGCCGTTGCACGATAAAGCTGCTCGGCCAGCATTACGCGCGCCAGCATATGCGGCCAGACCATGGGGCCCAGCGACAAGACGGTATCGGCCTTGTGCACAAGGCCGGAATCAAGCCCGTCGGCACCGCCGATGAGGCAGGCCAGATGCCTGCGCCCATCATCGCGAAATCCCGTGAGCAAGCGGCAGAAACCCGGGGAATTCAACATTTTTCCGCGTTCATCCAGCGCGACGACGACGGCATCAGGTGGCAGTGCCGCCCGCAGCTTTGCGGCTTCGGCGGCAGCACCGCCGTTGCGCGCCTCGACCTCGGTCACAGTGAACGGGCCAAGCGCATTTTGCCGCCCCGTCTTGCCGGCCCGGTCCAGATAGTCGTTGATCAGTTCCCGCTCGGGTGATGCCCTCAGACGTCCGACCGCAATGATGGATATATTCAAGGCGCTGAGGTGGTTCAGCCAGCGGCGGCGCCGGGCATCCACAGTTTTTCCAGCTGATAAAACTCGCGCACTTCGGGCCGGAAAATGTGGACAACGATATCGGTGGCATCCAGCAACACCCAGTCGCCCGAATCCTTGCCTTCGACCTTGGCAAGGATGCCGAAATCGGCCTTGAGCCTGTCGGCGAGCTTTTCAGCCAGCGACGTGACCTGACGGGTTGACCGGCCCGAGGCGATGACCATGTAATCGGCAACCTCGGTTTTGGCGCGCAGATCGATTGTCACCACATCCTCGGCCTTGTCCCCGGTCAGGGACGCGACGATGCGGTCCAACACTGTTTCGCTGTCTGAGATCTCATGTGGGGACATGTCCCCGGTTTTCTGCTGTGCTGCACCCGCAGCCGCATGACCAGTTAGAGACAGAACTGGATCCTCCTTGAAACACGCCGCGTCGCCCCGGCGCTGGGTATAAAAACGCTAGCACCAATTCCTGCCCATCTCAACGCCCGAGTTTTGTTGTTGGAATGCGGCGCTTTCAGCGCCACATCTTCTGGCACTGCGTGCGATTGGCGCCCCTGTCAGGGTTCATCGGAAAGCATCCGGATCTCGCGTTGCGGGTAGGGGATCGAGATGTCGTTTTCCTTGAAGATATCCCAGAGTGCAAGGAAGACCGCACCTCGGATATTGGTCAGGCCGCCGGTGGGATCGGTGATCCAGAACCTGAGGATATAGTCGACCGAGCTGTCGCCGAACCCCACGATATGACAGACAGGCGGTCTGCTTTTGAGGACACGATTGACAGAGCCCGCCGCCTGCACCGCCAGGGCGCGGACCTGATGCGGATCGTTCTGATAGGCGGCACCGAAAAATATGTCGAGCCGGACGAAATCATTGGAATGGGACCAGTTGACCACCTGCCCGGTGATAAGATCCTCGTTCGGGATCAGGTATTCGCGCCCGTCGCGGGTAACAACCGAGGCATAGCGCGCGCCCAGGACGTTGATCCAGCCAAAGGTCTCACCCAGCGAGATGACGTCGCCGGGTTTGATCGATTTGTCCAGAAGGATGATGATGCCGGAGACCAGATTCGAGACCACCTTTTGCAGGCCAAAGCCAAGCCCCACACCAATGGCACCGGACAATACCGCCAGCCCGGTCAGGTCGAAACCAACCGCCTTGAGCCCGATAAAGAATGCGGCGCCATAAAGAACAACCTGCAGGACCTTGATCGCCAATACCTGCATCGAGGGTGAAATGTCCGCGTTGCGCTTGATCGTGGTCTTCGTGGCCTGCGTGACAAGGCGCGCGGCGGCAAAGAGGATGCCTGTCAGCACCAGCGCCTTGAGGATATCGAGCGCCGAGAACCGGCTGGCTCCGAATTCGATCGCAAGGGAGGCCAGAAACGCCTGAACACTGTTGGCAAATCCGAGGTAGAAGAGCGTGGCATAAACCCAGAGCGACCAGGCCACCACCTGTCTGAGAAACCGGTTGCGGATAAAGCGCGTGGCCAGACTGACCAGAAGCCATGCGGTCGCAACCGTCGCCGCCAGCCCGATCACATAGCTGCGCGAGGGCCAGGTTACCTGCTGCATCACGCCGTAAACCGACCAGGACAGCAGGACAAAGATGATCAGTGTCGACCGGTTGTTGATGATGATCAGCAACCTGAGCTGCCATTTTTCCCAACCCTCGAGGCTGTGCATCCAGGTATTGACCGGCCCGCGCGTGGCCAGCCGGACCAGACGGGCCAGAATGATAAGCCCGAGAATGATACCAAGCTGATAGAGCCGCCAGCCCGGCTGAAGGAAACTGTTGGCAAAATTCTCGACCTGGCTGAGCAGGGCGAAGAAGGGATCGACGGCTTCGGTGGTTTCTTTCTGTTCCATTTGATCCGACCGTCGCACGCCCCCACGGGCCGATCAAGGCTGTGGATCGGCGGATATACTTGCAGGGCAAGGCCGGGCGTCGTATCTGAACCCCATGACTCGCATCATCGATATGTCCGACCGATCCCGTTTGCCATGGCGGTTTCACGGTCTTGCGCTGACGATTGTGGCCGGGCGGGATTGCTTTTAAGCATTCACCAAACCCATTCTGAATTTCCAAACACCGGGAGAGGACCAAATGACCGCCCCGAAAACGCTCTATGATAAAATCTGGGATGCGCATGTTGCGCATGAGGCAGAGGACGGAACCTGCCTGCTTTATATCGACCGCCATCTTGTGCACGAGGTGACCAGCCCGCAGGCCTTTGAGGGGCTGCGCATGGCCGGGCGCAAGGTGCGCGCGCCGGAAAAGACCATTGCCGTGCCCGATCACAACGTGCCCACAACACCGGGGCGTGAAAACGCGGAAACCATGCCCGAGGACAGCCGCATTCAGGTGGCGGCGCTGGACAAGAACGCGGCGGATTTCGGGATACACTATTACCCCGTTTCCGATGTGCGTCAGGGGATCGTGCATATCGTCGGGCCTGAACAGGGCTGGACCCTGCCGGGAATGACGGTTGTCTGCGGTGACAGCCATACCGCCACGCATGGTGCCTTTGGCGCGCTGGCCCACGGGATCGGCACCTCTGAGGTCGAGCATGTGCTGGCCACGCAGACGCTGATCCAGAAAAAGTCGCTGAACATGAAGGTCGAGATCACGGGCAAACTGCGCCCCGGTGTGACGGCCAAGGACATCACGCTGTCGGTGATCGGGGCAACCGGAACTGCCGGTGGCACCGGTTATGTCATTGAATATTGCGGCGAGGCGATCCGCGATTTGTCGATGGAAGGCCGGATGACCGTTTGCAATATGGCGATCGAGGGCGGTGCGCGCGCCGGTCTGATTGCGCCGGATGAAAAGACATTTGCCTATTGCAAGGGCCGTCCGCACGCGCCCAAAGGTGCCGCATGGGAGGCCGCCGAAGCCTATTGGCGCACACTCTATACGGATGAGGGCGCGCATTTCGACAAGGTTGTGACGCTGAAAGGCGAAGATATCGCACCCGTCGTCACATGGGGCACCAGCCCCGAGGATGTGCTGCCGATCACTGCCGCCGTCCCCGCAGCCACTGATTTCGAGGGCGGCAAGGTCGAAGCAGCGGCACGGTCGCTCGACTATATGGGGCTGACATCCGGCACGCCGCTCACTGAAATCGAGATTGATACCGTTTTCATCGGGTCCTGCACCAATGGCCGGATCGAGGATCTGCGTGCCGCGGCCGAGATCCTGAAAGGCAAGAAGGTCAAGGACGGGATGCGGGCCATGGTTGTGCCGGGCTCTGGTCTGGTACGTGCGCAGGCGGAAGAGGAAGGTCTGGCCGACATCTTTAAGGAGGCCGGGTTTGAATGGCGTCTGGCGGGTTGTTCCATGTGCCTTGCCATGAACCCCGATCAGCTGCAGCCCGGCGAACGCTGCGCCGCCACGTCGAACCGCAACTTCGAAGGTCGTCAGGGCCGGGGCGGGCGCACGCATCTGATGTCGCCGGCCATGGCCGCCGCTGCCGCGATCACGGGCAAGCTGACGGATGTGCGCGAGGTGATGTAATGCGTTCCGACGCGGCAACGGTTGCGGAATATCTTGATGAAATCCCGGCGCATCAGATCGATATCGTCAGGGAGCTGAGAGAACTTGTTCTGAACAACCTGCCGGATGGGTATTACGAGGCGATGAACTGGGGGATGATTACCTATGAGGTCCCCCTTGAAGCGTCAGGCAAGACCTATAACGGCAAGCCGCTGATGTATGTCGCGATCGGTGCGCAGAAAAACCATGTCGGGCTGTATCTCTGCGGTATCTATTGCAGGGCCAACCTGAAAAACGCGTTTGCCGAAGCCTATGAAAAGGCGGGGCTGAAGCTGGATATGGGGCGCGCCTGCATTCGCATCAGAAAACCCGAACACATCCTGCGAGAGGCCGTGACCGATGCGGTCAGAGCACTCTCGATGGAAGAATATATCGAAATTTGCCGGCGATAGCGCCGAGGAGGTCCAAAATGGAAAAATTTGAAAAACTGAGCGGCGTCGCCGCGCCGCTGCCGCTGATCAATATCGACACCGACATGATCATCCCCAAGCAGTTCCTGAAAACGATCAAACGTTCAGGGCTGGGCGTGAACCTGTTTGACGAGATGCGCTATGATGATCAGGGCAAGGAGATCCCGGATTTCGTGCTGAACAAACCCGCCTACCGTTCGGCACAGATTCTGGTTGCCGGTGACAATTTCGGCTGTGGCTCATCGCGCGAGCATGCGCCCTGGGCGCTTTTGGATTTCGGCATTCGCTGCGTCATCTCGACCAGCTATGCCGATATTTTCTACAATAACTGTTTCAAGAACGGCATTCTGCCCATCACGCTGCCCAAAGAGCAGGTGGACGTTTTGATGGCGGATGCGGAAAAAGGCGAAAATGCCCGGATTGAGGTCGATCTGGAGGCGCAGACCGTCACCTCGGCTGACGGGCAGGTCTTTTCCTTTGATCTGGACCCGTTCAAGAAACATTGTTTGCTGAACGGGCTCGACGATATCGGGCTGAGCATGGAAAAAGTCGACTCGATTGACGCCTACGAGGCCCGTGCATCCGCCGAACGCCCCTGGGTCTGACACAATTCCGCCACGTTTCAGGGGTTTTTGCCCCATTCACCTACCAGATTTAGACCTTGTGGCAGCATCAAGGCCTAAGTCTGACGGGGTGATGCATAGATGAAACAGAATTTCCTAAAATTGGCCGTTTTGATTCGTTACGTCGATTCAAGGGGTTGTGGGCCGAACGTGAAGAAGGCACAATTGTGACCAAATAGAGGCACCTCATTGTCAAAGATGAGGCTCAATTTGGAAACAAAGCGTGGCGATGTATCGCGCTTGGCCAGGATTGAGGGAAGTAAGAAGTGGTATCACAGGTCGCGAACGCGCTGGTGCGCGGTATTCTGGTGGCTTTGCTGGTTGTAGCACCGGCGATGTTGCTGCCGAATCCGGTGGGGCAGACCCCCATCACAACGGCGCTGGTAGCCTTTTTCCTTGGTCTGTTGATCTTTGTCGAATACGCGACAACGGCGCCCAGCCTTGTCGAGTTCCGGGATGCGCCACCTTATAACCGGTTTCGTTTCCTGTCCCTTCTGGTCATCGTATTTTCCATGTCCGGCGTATATCGCAGCCAGACCGAAGACACTCCAATCACCGAGTTTCTGTATTCGCTGGGCCGCTTTGTCAGCGCGGTGACCGATTCGATGCTGAGCCCCGTGCGCAGCCTGATGATCGCGCTGCCCGAGAATACACCCGAGGCCACGCGCGACATTATCAGCGCAGCGGCGGGTCTGGGCATGCTGATCTCGATCGTGATGCTGATCACTTTTGTCTTTATCTTCCTGCGCTATCACTGGCCCGGCAAATCCGGCAGTTTCAATGTCTGGGTCAATATGCCGGTATTTGACCCGACAGCCGGGGGCGATGTTGTGCGCCGGTTGCGCCGGGGATCGATGGTTAACCTTTTGTTTGCAATTCTGGTTCCATTCTCTCTCCCAACATTCGGGTTGTCGGTGACGGGAAATATTGGTGACCCGTCCAAGCTGACTCCTGAAACGCTTGTCTGGTGTCTTGCGATATGGGCGTATATGCCGGTCAATCTGCTGATGCGTGCAATGGCACTGTCCAAGGTTGCCAGCCTGATCGTCGCCCAGCGCGAGGCCGAAACCTATCGCGAACAGGCCTTGCAGCCAGCCTGATACTGGCGGCCAGCGCCGCCTGTGCAGATACGCTCAGACTGGCGACCTTTCATGCCGATCTCTCTCGTGATGGCCCCGGGCTCCTCTTGCGTGATATCCGCAGGGGTGAGCCTGAAATTAACGCGGCGGCGGACGTCATCCGTGCCGTGGCACCCGATATCCTGCTTCTAACCAATTTCGACTATGATGCCGATCTGATCGCGCTTGCTGCCTTTGCCGATCTTTTGGGGGATGACTGGCAGCTATTTGCACGGGTCCCGAATGCCGGGCAGATGACGCCGATGGATTTGAACGGTGACGGGCGTTTGGGCGGGCGGGATGATGCGCAGGGCTATGGCCGGTTTGCAGGTGATGGCGGCATGGCGATCCTGTCGCGCACGCCCCTTGTTGCGGATCGCGATTTCTCATCGCTTTTGTGGCGTGATTTGCCGGGTGCGCGTCTGCCTGTAAATGCCGATGGCGCACTGTTCCCCGACAAGGCGGCCTATGACATTCAGCGCTTGTCGTCGAACGGGCATTGGGTGGTCTCGGTGCCGCGATATGACCTCTCGCTCCTTGTGTTTGATGCGACACCACCGGTATTTGACGGGCCCGAGGATCGCAACGGCCTGCGCAATGGCGATGAAATCAGGCTTTGGTCGCGATATCTGGACGGTGTGTTTGGCGACGTACCCGCGCGATTTGCCATCATGGGAAACGCCAATCTTGACCCTGATCGGGGCGAAAGGGATCGCCGGGCAATCATCGATCTGCTGGCCGATCCCCGACTGCAGGACCCAGAACCCGGCTGGATGGATGCCGACAGGCGGCGGGTTGAAACGGTCAGCTGGCCGGATGAAACGGGGCCGGGTGCGATGCGGGTCAGCTATATCCTGCCGTCACGCAACCTGACGGTGATGGATGCGGGTGTTCTTTGGCCCGACGATGGTGCGCTGGGCGAAAGCGTCGATATCGCCGGGCCCCATCGCCTTATCTGGGTAGATATCGAGCCCACGGAACATTAGCCTTCCCGCAGCGCAGCCTTGTGCATCCCTTTGACGGCGGGTTTGGTCGCTGGCACCACCAGACCCGAGGCCGCGAAGGCGTCGGAAACGGGTGAATGCCGGAATTCCGGCAAAACAGCATCGAATTCATCACCCGCAAGGCGATGTGGCATCGACCAAAGGTAACGCATTTCGATCAGGTGCCGCGCCATGGGCCAGAACGGGCTGAGGAGTGTCAGGGGAAGCCACGACATGCCCGCGACACGTACAGGTGCGCCGGTCAGATCGGTAAATATCCCGGCAAGCGCGCGCCCGGACAAAGTGTAGCCCGCAAAAGGGATATCACTGAAACGGTCCAGCGACTGTCGCCGCTCGGCCAGTTTCACGGCCGCGCGGGCCATGTCGGGCAGAAAGGCCCAGCTATGCGGCACATCCGGATCGCCGGGATAGCTCAGGGCGCCCTTGTCGATGCGGGCGGCGATAATTTTGTCCAGCCAGTTACCCGATGCCTGCGTATCGATGAAGTCGCCCGCCCTCAGGATGATCGTTTTGACACCAGCGTCGCGATAGGCCTGTTCCATCGCGATGCGTACACGGCCCAGCGGGTTTTGGGCGGCATGGGTGGTGGTGGATTTCAGGATCGGGCCGCTGCCTGCGCCGTAGACATAGATATTGCCGGGGATGATGACGGTGGCCCCGGTTTTGCGGGCGGTGGCAATGACCTGCAGGGTGATGCCCGGTACCGTGGCCTGCCATGCGGGATAGGGCGGGTTCAGCGCGTTGACAATCACGTCGGCACCTGATGCCGCTTGCGCCATGTTGCCTGCTGACCGATCATAAAGACGAACCTGCCAGCCGGCATTGCCAAAGCACGCCACCGCGTGGCGGCCAAACCGGCCCGACGCGCCCAGGATCAAAACCGTCTGTGTCATTTCAGCCCTCCATTGTTGCTGAAACGTATAAAATCCATACAATCAAGAATATAAATTCCATAAATTTTGTTATCTGCTATTCAATAATGAATGGACTATGCGAATACGCATCTGGATTGGAGCTTGGTGCAGAGTTTTCTGGCTGTCGCGGAAGAGGGCTCACTCTCTGCCGCTGCAGCGCGCCTGTCGCTTAGCCAGCCAACATTGGGCCGCCATATCCGGCTGATTGAACGGCAGCTCAGGTCGGAATTGTTTCACCGGGTTCCGCGTGGCTATATCCTGAGCGAGGCAGGTCAGATGCTGTTGCAGAATGCCCGCACCATGCGCGATGCCGCCCGTGACATCCAGCTAACCGCATCGGGCCTGCAGCAGGATATCGCCGGATCGGTGCGTATCACCGCCAGCGAAATCGTTTCGCATCACCTGTTGCCGAAAGTGTTGGCCGGGATTCGCCGGGATCATCCCGAGATCCAGATCGAACTGGTGGCGTCAAACTCCACCGAGAATCTGCTGTTTCGCGAAGCCGATATCGCCGTGCGCATGTATCGGCCCAGTCAGCTGGATGTCGTCACGCAATTCGTGGGCACGCTGGGCCTGGGCATCTATGCCGCCCGTGACTTTGTGGCCAGATACGGCAGGCCGGGCAACCCGGATGAGCTGATGCAATATCCCCTGGTCGGTTATGACCGTCAGGACCTGATCATCGAAGGGATGCGCGCGGCGGGCTTTGATGTCACGCGCGAGAGTTTCGGCACGCGTTGCGACAATCAACCCGCCTATTGGGAACTGGTGCGCGCGGGATGCGGGATCGGCTTTGGCCAGACCGCGATTGGCGAGGCTGATCCATTGGTTGAACGTATCCTGCCTGAACTGGAAATTCCGGGCCTTCCCGTCTGGCTGACCAGTCACGAGGCGATGAGGTCTACACCACGTATCCGCCACGTCTGGGACCGGTTGCTGGAAGGGCTGACGCCGCTTGTTCTGATCCCTTGACCCCGATGGGGTGAATGAGTACCCGAGGGCGACCCAAAAATCAGGATATATCCCATGAATACTCCCAGCCTTTTGATCCTGCCCGGTGACGGTATCGGTGCCGAAGTCATGGCCGAGGTCGGCCGCATCATCGGCTGGTTCGGCGACCGGCGTGATATGCAATTTGACGTGAGCGAGGACCTGGTGGGTGGTGCCGCCTATGACAAGCACGGTGTGCCACTGGCCGATTCCACCATGGCAAAGGCGCAAGAGGTGGATGCCGTGCTGCTGGGGGCCGTGGGTGGCCCGAAATACGATGATCTGGATTTCAGCGTAAAGCCTGAACGCGGCTTGTTGCGCCTGCGCAAGGAAATGGACCTGTTTTCCAACCTGCGCCCGGCCCAGTGCTTTGACGCGCTGGCGGATTTTTCGTCGCTCAAGCGCGATATCGTGGCGGGGCTTGATATCCTGATCGTGCGCGAACTGACCTCGGGTTCCTATTTCGGGGAACCGCGTGGCATTCACACCGAAAACGGTATGCGCGTCGGTATCAATACACAGCGCTATACCGAGGCCGAGATCGCGCGCGTCGCGCGGTCGGCGTTTGAACTGGCGCGCAGGCGTTCGGGCAAGGTTTGCTCGATGGAAAAGGCCAATGTCATGGAATCGGGCATCCTGTGGCGCGATGTCGTGACTGAGATACATCAGGCCGACTATGGCGATGTCGAACTCAGCCACATGTATGCCGATAATGGCGCGATGCAGTTGGTGCGCGCGCCCAAGCAGTTTGACGTGATCCTGACCGACAATCTGTTTGGCGATATCCTGTCGGATTGTGCGGCGATGCTGACCGGGTCGCTTGGTATGCTGCCATCGGCCTCGTTGGGATTGCCGATGGAGAACGGCAGACCCAAGGCGCTGTATGAGCCGGTGCACGGTTCCGCGCCCGACATCACCGGCCAGGCCAAGGCCAATCCCTGCGCCTGTATCCTGAGCTTTGCGATGGCGCTACGCTACTCGTTCGACATGGGCGACGAGGCGACACGTCTGGAACGCGCGGTCGAGGCCGTTCTGGCCGATGGTGTACGCACCGCCGATCTGATGCAGGCGGGTGACACGGCACCGGTGTCAACGACACAGATGACCGATGCGATCATCGCAAAACTTGAGGGTAGCCTTTGAAATCAGGTTGACGGGTGGGTGCCGGCGCGTCCGGCCTCGCCCGCCTAACCCTTTTTCCCCGGTTTTGGGGTGAAATCCTGAGATACCGGACCGCGATAGTGTTGGGTGAAATCCTCCGGCACCTCGCTGCCATCCTTGAGAAAGGGCATGACGCCCCGCCGTGCCGATCCACCGCGCCCGGCGATGATTTCTTCGTCTGATTTGGTGACCCGCTGCGACATGCGCCGCCCCCATTCGGCAAGATAGTCATACAGGCGGTCGATTTCGTGCTGATATGCGTTCCCCCGGGCAAGGTCATCATACTCGTCCGGGTCGCTGGCCAGATCGAATAGCATCGGGCGAAATCCGCCCTCGGCATGCATCAACTTGAAACGGCCATCAAACACCATGAAAAGCCGCGCGTCGCGCGGAGAAAGCCCAAGTTCGACGCATTGGGGTGTGCCTGAATAGTCGAACTCACTGATGACAAAGCGTTTGTCGTCGGTGTCTACGCCGTGCAGATAGGGGATCAGGCTTTGACCTTCGAGGATATGCGTGGCGACCTGACCGCCTGCGAATTCCACGAATGTCGGGGCCAGATCAATCGATTCGACAAGCGCGTCGCAGGTTGTACCGCGCGTCGCATCAGCCTCGGCGCGCGGATCACAGATGATCATCGGTACCTTGACTGATTGTTCGTGGAAAAGATCCTTCTCTCCCAGCCAGTGATCGCCCAGATAGTCACCGTGATCCGATGTCAGAACGATCATGGTGTCCTGCAGGCGGTCCGTGGCCTCCAGATGATCCAGCAGCCTGCCCAACTGATCATCGCATTGCTTGATCAGGCCCATATAGGCCGGAATCACCTTTTGCCGGACCTCATCCTGCTGAAACGCCTGTGCGATCCGGTTGTTCATATAGGCGGCATAGACCGGATGTGGTTCGCGCGTTTCGTCTGGATGACGCCGGGCAGGTGGTACATGCGCCGGTCCGAACATGTCGTGATAGGGGGCGGGTACGATATAGGGCCAGTGGGGTTTGACATAGCTCAGATGGGCACACCACGGCCCCGTGGCCTGATCAAGGAACCGGATCGCTTCGCTCGTCAGCCAAGGGGTTTCGCTGTCTTCCTCGCGGATATTGGCCGGCTGGTCGGCATTGTCAAAGAGCCAGCCCGAAACAATCTCGCCATCCTTTACCCCGGCATTCGCGTGATTGGCCCATGGGTTTTCAGCAACGTACCCCCGGGATTTGAGGTATTCGTTATAGGGTGAACGTTTGTTGTCGTAAAATCCGTCCGGTCCCTGCCCCCAGAGACCGTCATCGCGCAACCAGACATCAAAACCGCATTCCGCCTGACGTGCGCCGATCACGCTGTCGGGTTTCAGGCCAAGGCGTTCCATTCCCCGTGCGTCTGCCTTCATATGCGTTTTGCCGATCAGCCAGCAATCCATGCCGATCTGGCGCAGATGATCACCCAGCGTCACCTCGCCCACGCGCAGAGGGACATTGTTCCATTGCGCCCCGTGCGAGGACACATACCGGCCTGTATAGGTGCTCATCCGGCTGGCACCGCATATGGGGCTTTGGATATAGGCGTTGGTAAAACGCATGCCCATTGACGCGACCCGGTCGAAATTCGGCGTTTTCAGATGGGGATGCCCCGCACACCCCAGATAATCGAACCTGAGCTGGTCATACATGATGAACAGGATGTTCACGTGTTCCGGACCCCCGCCTTTTGTCATACCGGTCTGGCGAAACTTGCCCGAATTCAGACCCTGCGCCAACCGTGAATTGCGCAGTATAAAGATAGCCCTTGGCATTCTGGACAATAGTGTCCATTACCGTGAAATTACCAGACCTACCGCGCGACCGGTTTGTTTCCCCAAACCGGCCTCTGCTAGTGTGGGGACAAGACATGCAAGGAGGGGACATGGCGGCCGCGTTTATCGAACATCTGAATTCGGAACTCTCCGGGCTTAAGGATGCGGGCCTTTACAAGACCGAACGCATTATCGACAGCACCCAATCGGGCACGGTTCGGCTGAGCACCGGGGAAACCGTGATCAACCTCTGCGCCAACAACTACCTCGGGCTGTCGGATCACCCCGATCTGGTCAAAGCCGGACAGGCGGCGCTGGCGCGGTGGGGTTATGGCATGTCGTCGGTCAGGTTCATCTGTGGCACGCAGGCCGAACACAAAGAACTGGAGGCGCGGTTGTCCCGGTTCCTGGGGTTCGAGGATACGATCCTGTATTCCAGTTGCTTTGACGCCAATGCCGGGTTGTTCGAAACGCTGCTCGGGCCCGAGGATGCGATCATATCCGACGCGCTGAACCATGCCTCGATCATCGATGGTGTCCGGCTCTGCAAGGCCAGACGCTTGCGCTACGCAAATTCGGATATGATCGAGCTTGAGGCGCAGTTGCAGGCCGCCGGGGATGCGCGTTTTCGCCTGATTGCCACCGATGGCGTCTTTTCCATGGATGGCTACATTGCCCTGCTTGAAGAGATATGTGATCTGGCGGATCGCTATGACGCGATGGTGATGGTCGATGACAGCCACGCCGTCGGGTTCATGGGGGCGACCGGTCGTGGCTCGATCGAGCATTGCGGCGTGATGGGGCGGGTGGATATCGTGACCGGTACGCTGGGCAAGGCGCTGGGCGGTGCCTCGGGCGGCTATACCGCAGCCCGGAAAGAGGTTGTTGACTGGCTCAGACAGCGGTCGCGCCCCTATCTTTTTTCCAACACGCTAGCGCCGGTCATTGCCGAAACGTCAATCGCGGTTCTGGACATGCTCGAAGCATCGACCGCGCGGCGTGACAGGCTGATGGATCACGCGGCGCATTTCCGGGCGCGGATGGGCGCGGCAGGGTTTGATCTGTTGCCGGGTGAGCATCCGATCATCCCGGTCATGCTGCGTGACCCGAAGCTGGCACAAGAGATGGCGGCGCGACTGGATGCCAAAGGGGTCTATGTCGCGCCTTTCAGTTTTCCGGTGGTGCCACGCGGGCAGGATCGTATCCGCACACAAATGTCCGCTGCATTGACCCGAGCGGAACTGGACCGGGCCATTGATGCGTTTATCGCGGTCGGTCGCGATATGGGGCTGATTGCATGACGGTTCTGGACAGCGTCGTTCCCGCGATGCAGGACACACCGCTGGTCGAGCTGCACCGCCTCCGGCGCAATCTGGGATTTGACGGGCGCATACTGGCCAAGCTGGATTATCTTCTCCCCGGTTTTTCGAAAAAGGATCGTGCAGCGCGCGGCGTGATCGAGGATGCGCGCGCCGACGGAACGCTGTCGCCGGGTCAGACAGTGGTTGAGCTGACCTCGGGCAATATGGGCACCGGGTTGGCGATTGTCTGCGGCATCTATGGCCATCCCTTTGTCGCGGTGATGAGCCGTGGCAACTCGGTCGAGCGGGCGCGCATGATGCGGGCGCTGGGCGCCGAGGTGGTGCTGGTGGATCAGTCACCGGGATCGCAGCCCGGTCAGGTCACGGGTGCTGATCTGGCGCTGGTCGAGGAACGGGCGCAGGCGCTGACGCGGGAACGGGATGCCTTTCGCGCTGATCAGTTTACCCGCCCGGCCAATCCCCGGGCACATTTCACCGGCACCGCCCCTGAAATCTGGGCGCAGTCGGGCCAGGGCGTGACCGCGTTTTGCGATTTCATCGGCTCCGGCGGGACATTGGGGGGTGCGGCACGGTTTTTTGCCCCGCTGGGCGTGCATTGCTACGGGGTTGAGCCGGAAGGCGCGGAAATCCTTGCCGGCGGGGATATTTCGCGGCCCGATCACCCGATTCAGGGCGGCGGCTATGCCATGGGGAACCTCGCGCATCTGAACCCGGATGACCTGTCAGGTTTTTGCGCGGTCAGCGGTACGCAGGCGCGGGACGGCGCGCGGATGCTGGCGCGCCACGAAGGCATATTTGGCGGCTTTTCCGGCGGCGCAAACCTTGCCGCCGCGCTGGAACTGCTGAATGGTCCCGAGCGTGGCGGAACGATTGCCATCGTGATCTGCGACAGCGGGCTGAAATACCTGTCGACCGATCTGTGGGAGGAATGAGATCATGTCGAACCAGATGAAGGCCCTCGTCAAAGCCAGACCCGAACCGGGATTGTGGATGCAGCAGGTGCCCGTGCCCGAACCGGGGCCGGACGAAGTGCTGATCAAGGTGCGGAAATCCGCGATTTGCGGCACGGATGTGCATATCTGGAACTGGGATGAATGGTCGGCCAAGACCGTGCCGGTGCCGATGGTGGTGGGCCACGAGTTCTGCGGCGAGATCATCGATATGGGCCGTGCAGCGAATAAATACCGGATCGGTCAACGTGTCGCGGGCGAGGGGCATGTCGTGTGCAATACCTGCCGGAACTGCCGCGCGGGGCGTGGGCATCTTTGCCGCAACACGCTGGGCGTCGGGGTGAACCGGCCGGGATCATTTGCCGAATATCTGTGCATTCCCGAAACCAATGTCATCCCGATTCCGGACGACATTCCCGACGAGATCGCCGCGATATTCGACCCCTTTGGCAATGCCGTTCACACGGCGCTGTCCTTTGATCTGGTGGGCGAGGATGTGCTGGTCACCGGCGCGGGGCCGATCGGCATCATGGGGGCGCTGGTTGCGCAAAAGGTCGGGGCCCGCAAAGTGGTGATCACTGATATCTCGCCCTATCGGCGCGATCTGGCGCGCGAGATGGGGGTTCAGCATGTGGTTGATGCCGGAACCGAAGATCTGGCCGATGTGATGAAGGCACTGGGCATGACCGAAGGATTTGATGTCGGTCTCGAGATGTCGGGTGCGGCACCGGCGATGCGCGACATGATCGACAAGATGAACAATGGCGGCAAGATCGCACTTTTGGGGATCGCGCCCACCGCCTTTGCCGTCGACTGGAACAAGATCATTTTCAAGATGCTGAACGTCAAGGGCATCTATGGCCGCGAGATGTACGAGACATGGTACAAGATGATCGCACTGGTGCAATCGGGGCTGGACCTGAGCGGGCTGATTACCCACCGCATCGGCATCGATGATTTTGAAGAAGGTTTTGCCGCGATGATTTCCGGCGAGGCCGGCAAGGTCGTGATGTCGTGGTAACCACCCGCCCCCGAACCGGGGCGGGCAGGTGTTGTGGGCGTGGCGGGTGATTTACTTCGCCTGCATGTTCTGCACCATTTTCAGCGCCATCCGGCGCGGCATGAACGGCACGACCCAGTTCAGAAGAAAACTCAGCCTGCCTTCGTTGATCGTCACGAGCTTGCCCCGCAACATCGCGTCATAGCCGTGTTTCGCTACGCTTTCAGCAGATTTGCCGCCGCCCTCGACCATGCTCGTGCCACCCAGGTTGGCGGCTTCCATGAATCCCGTTTCGACATAGCCCGGGGCCAGTACGGTGCTGGTTACACCCTTGTCCCGCAATTCCTGATCGATGGCCTGACTGAATGAGTTCACGAAGGCCTTGGTCGCGAAATAGGTGGCCTGCAACGGGCCGGGCATGAACCCGGCGGTCGAGCCGACATTGAGGATCTTGCCACCGCCTTGCGCCACCATACGCCGGCCGAATTCATGCGTCAGCGTGACCAGCGCGGTCACGTTTAGCGCGATCATGGCCTTTTCCGCCGCGATGTCACGCTCGATATGCAGCCCGTGACCACCGAAACCGGCATTGTTGATCAGGATGTCAACCTTCAGACCGGCCTCGTCGATTTTCTGGATCAATGCCTCGGCACCACCATCCTGGCCCAGGTCAAGGGCGACGACATGGGCAGAGATCCTGTAGCGATCCTCGAGCTCGGCCTTGAGGGAATTCAGCTGCGCCTCGCGCCGCGCCGTCAGGATAAGGTCACCCCCCTGCGCGGCGTGATAGCGCGCCAGAGCCGCGCCAATACCAGAAGACGCACCGGTAATCAGGGCTGTGTTTGACATGATGAATTCCTTTCGCTCAGAGTCTGTCAACAGTTGTTGACGGGCTATGTAGTCGTCACGTCCAAACTGTCAACACTTGTTGACGAGATAAAATTCTGTCTTAAGTCAGCGGGCATGACGACCACTCCGACAACACAGGAAAAACTGCTTGCAGCCGCACGCCGCCTGTTCTGGGAGCGCGGCTATTCCAACGTGTCCGTTCGCAAGGTCGCGTCCGAGGCGGGCGTCGATATCGCCCTGATCTCGCGCTATTTCGGCAGCAAGCAGGGCCTGTTTCAGGCGACTCTGGATCAGATGACAGAGGTGGAGGCGATCCGGGGTCTGACCCCGCGCGAACTGGTTGAGGCAATCGTTGATCTTTGCCGATATACGCCAAGGCAAACGCCCGAACCCTCATCGCTGAGGATGCTTTTGACCAATGCCCATGACACCGATGTTGGTGACATGGTCCGCGAATGCTATCGCCGGAATTTCAATGATCCGATTGCCGAAATCCTGGGGAGTCAGGAACGCGCGGCGATGTTTTCGGCCGTGTTGCTGGGGATGAGCGTTGCCGAGAAATCGCTGCGGCTGCCGGGCATTGGCGCGCCCGAGGGCCCGCTATACGAGGCGCAGATCAGGCAATTATTCAGCGTGACGACAGAATTTGTACCCGACGAGACAAAAACTGAGGCGCTGCCCTAACCCTGCATATTCCGGCCAAACAGGCGGGCGACCAAAGGCGCCCCGAGGATGACCACGAATATCCTGAGCAGATGATGCGCCACGACAAAGGCCATGTCGGCCCCGACGATCAGCGCCAGAACCGTCAGCTCTGCCTGACCTCCGGGGGCGAAGGCCAGCAGTGCCTCTTGCCCCGACGCGAGGCCAAAGCCGTATATCACCTCGACAAAAATCAGCGTCAGGATGATCAGCAGCAGGCAGAAACCCAGCCCCGCCACCAGATCGCGCCGCACCTCGGACAATGTGATGCCGGCATATTTACTGCCAATGGTCATGCCGATGAAGAATTGTGCCGCCCAGATCGCCTCGGCCGGGGGGCGGTGCGTCAGCAAGCCCAGCATGGCCACGATACCGGTGGCAATCAGCGGGCCCAGAATTGACGCGCCAAACAATCCGACCCAGCGCGCAACCTGCCAGCCCAGAATGGCGCAGGCCACCATCAGCGCCATCTCACCCAGGGGCAATGTGGACGCAGGTTCGCCGGGAGGGTTGCTGAGATCAGCGTCCCAAATCCCCCTCAGGATAAAGGGAAGTGCGACAACGATCACCAGAACCCGCGTGGCATGTATCAGCGACAAGGTGCGGACATTGCCGCCGGCCTCTTCGCCAAAGACAAGCATGTCCTGCAGGCCGCCCGGCATCGTCGCGTAATAAGCGGTGGAAAAGTCATATCGCCAGACCCGCCGGAAATAGGGAATACCGACAAGGCCGATGCAGAACACCATCAGCGGCACCAGAATCAGCGTGGTCCACATGGCGGGAAATGTCGCCAGTACGGCCGGGGTCAGCGTGGCGCCGACGGCAACCCCCAGTATCGTGCGCATGCTGTCATTGAGTGGTTTGATACCGCGCATCGGCACACCCATCAGCGCCGCCGCCAGACAGGCGGTGATCGGACCCAAAAGCCATGGCAGCGGCAGCCCCAGCAGATGGAACGCCACGACGCCCAGCGCGGCAATGACAAAGGAGTTGAGGATCGGCATCATGACGACATCGCCCCCAGCCGCGTTCTGAGCGATGTGCCAAGGTGAATTTCCGCCGCCCGGCCCGCGGCAGAGGTATCGCGCTGACGCAGTGCATCGATAATGTCCTGATGCTGATTGACGACCAGATCAATGCGGTCGGCATCGGTGAACGTGGTTGGCCCCAGCAACAGCAGCGAATTATTGAGCGCCCGCGCTGATTCCAGCAGGAACCGGTTGCGGCAGGACAGATAGAGACCGCGGTGGAAATTCTGATTAATCGCTGCGGCCTGTGCAGGATTGGCGCGTTCATTGGCGATGGCTTCGTTCAGGTCGGCCAGTGCGTCAAACTCGGCCTCGGTTCCGTGACGGGCTGCCATCTCGGCGGCGGTGCGCTCTAATACGGCACGCATCTCGTAAAGCTCAACAACCTCACCATGGCTGAGCTGACGGATCGCGGCGCCCGAACGCGGGCGATGTTCGACGATGCCGTCGGCCTCGAGCTTGCGCAGGGATTCGCGGATCGGCGTACGTGACAGGCCCAGCTTTTCGCCCAGCTCTTCTTCTCTCAGGCGGTCACCGGGCTGGTATATACCATTTTTTATCAACGCGATAATGCGTTGATAGGCGTCACCGCCAATCGTTCCGGAAGTCATGCGTTCGTCTTTGCTGGTTGAACGCTTTATTTTGTATCCAAATGGATACAAAAAGACCAGAGCCAAAATGATCCGGGTTTTGCGGCGTAGCCAGCCCGATGAATTTACATTTTTGGCCAAATATGCCGGTAATTGGCCATGAGCACTGATGAGAACACGCCATTTCGCATTCTGGTGCTGGCCACGCCCTATTTTAACCTCGCGGCAACTGCCGGGTTTCTGGATCCGTTCCGGGCGGCCAACTATCTGACCGGCCGGGCGCGGTTTCGTTGGGATATCCTGTCATCAGACGGAGGACCGCTGACCACCAGTAACGGTGCTCGCATCGATACCACACCACTTGCGGCGCATCTGGATGATCGGCCACAGCTTGTACTGGTGTCATCAAGCTGGACGCCGGAAAACCATCACTCGCGCGCGATCACGATGGCCCTGCATAGCTGGCAGCGGCACGGTGCGCAGCTTGCGGCGCTGGACACGGGGGCCTTTATCCTTGCCCGCAGCGGATTGCTGAGCGGCCGGGCCGCGACGGTACATTATGAACATCTTGATGCCCTGTCCGAGCTGTTTCCCGACATCCGCCCAAGCGAGGATCTGATCACGGTCGACGGCAATATCATGACATGCTGTGGCGGTCTGGCGGCGGCTGACATGGCGCTGATGGTGCTGGGCAAGGAATTGGGTGAAAACCTTGCCAATGCGGCGGCACGATACCTGTTTCACCCACTTGTCCGGGGGCCGGGTATTTCACAAAACCCGCCGGGACCCGAGCCTTTTGGCCGCACGACACCCCAGATCGTGCGCGACGCGATTGCCCTGATGGAATCGCATCTTGAGGCGACGCTGAACATTCCGGCAATATGCGCCCGGCTGGGCATTTCGCAGCGTCAGCTGGGCCGGTTATTCCGCCAGCATGTGCACAAATCGCCGGTTCAGTATTACCGTGATATCCGGCTGGACCGTGCGCGGGGACTGGTGACGCAAACGGAAATGAAGTTGTCCGAGATTGCCGTCGCGTCGGGCTTTGCCAGCCAAGTACATTTCAGCCGTGCCTATTCCGCGCGTTTCGGGCTGCCGCCGCTCAGGGATCGGACCGAGGGGCGGGTGCCGTTTGAATTCCGTGCGTGGCCGATGCACGATCCGGCGACAGCGCGGCGCTAGGACTCAGGCCCGCCGCATATCTTTGGTCGCGGTCTGGATCGCGGCCAGCATACCATCCCGCTCTGCCGACAGATCGGCAACAGACCGGCCATTTGCGGCCTCTTCCATGCCGGCAACCAGCCTTGCAATGGCCGCGTCATCCAGATGGGGCTGGCCCAGACCATCCCACCAGCCATTGAATGTATCCCGGAAATGGTCACAAAAGGCCTGCAATCCACCGGGCCCCGCACCCAGATGGAAAAGTGTCGTTGGTCCCATCGCCGCCCATCTGAGGCCGGGGCCTGCCCACATCGCCTTGTCTATGTCACCAACCGATGCCACCCCCTCGAGTGCCATATGCACCGCTTCGCGCCAGACAGCAGCCTGAAGCCGGTTGGCCACATGCCCCGGCAATCCCTTGTTGATACGGATCGTAACCTTGCCGATGGCGGTATAAAACGCCTCGGCCCGGTCAAGCACGCCGTCACCGGTGGCATCATTCGCCGTCAGTTCGACCAAAGGGATCAGGTGGGGCGGGTTGAACGGATGACCCAGAAGAAACGGACGGGGATCACGCCACCCTTCTTGCAAAACCTCGAGCGTCATGCCCGAGGTCGAGCTTGAGACGATGGCCCCGTCACCCAGCGCCGGTTCGATCCGGGCGTAGGTGGCATGTATGATCTCGACACGCTCGGGCACGTTTTCCTGAATGAAACCCGCACCATCGACCGCCCCGGCTGCACTTGAATGAAACGTCAGCGCATCCGGTGTCGCCTGATCAGTCAGCCCCAGTTCCTCGAGCACCGGCCACGCGGTTTCAAGGTATCTGCGGACCATGGTTTCGGCATCTGGTGCAGGGTCATGGATCGCGACGCTGCGGCCAGAGGCAAGGAACAGCGCCGCCCAACTGGCCCCGATGACACCGGCACCCAGAATGGCGGTATGTTTCACGTCAGACATCAGAATAATCCCGGATTAAGCGGCGATGCGGCGGTCATACCCCCATCGACGGTAAAGAGTTGTCCCGTCGCAAAGCCGGCCTCGTCCGAGGCGAGCCAGACGGCCATGGCCGCGATGTCGCCGGGTTTGCCGAAACGGCGCACGGGATGGCGGGAAAGCGCATCGTCACGGGCAAGGGCGGGATCGCGGGCCAGTTCGAACCCGGCCTCGAGCATGCCGGTTTCGATCCAGCCCGGACAGATGGCGTTGCACCGGATATCCGGCCCGTGATCCACGGCGACTGAGCGGGTCAGCCCGTGCACAAACGCCTTGGAGGCGTTATAAAGTGCCATCGACGGATCGGCCACATGGCCCGAGATCGAGCCGATATTGATGATCGATCCACCCCTCTGCATCCGCGGAATAAAGGCACGGCAGGTGTTGAAAACACCACGCGCATTGACGCCCATGACCAGATCCCAGTCGGCATCGGTGCTGTCGGCGACGGTTTTTTCCACCTGCACCCCGGCATTGTTCACGAGGATATCGATCCCGCCAATGATTTCAGCCAGCGCGTTAACGGCGGCGGGATCAGCCACATCAAGCTGGTGCCACGCGACCCCCGTGAGCCCCGGATCAGCGCCGCGCCCACAGGTGATGACCCTGGCCCCTTCATCGCAGAACCTCTCGGCAATGCCCTGGCCAATACCCTGCCGTCCGCCGGTGACAAAGGCGCGCTTTCCGGCCAGCCGTGTCATCGCCGCCCCCTCGCCGCAGACAAAGACATGCTCAGAACCCCACCATATCACCACCCTTGAGCGCCAGCCTCTCGCGGGCCTCGTCGGGGGTGGCGACACTCAGGCCCAGATTCTCGATGATGCTGCGAATACGGCGTACCTGCTCGGCGTTTGAGGTCGCCAGTTCGCCCTTGCCGATATAGAGGCTGTCTTCGAGGCCGACGCGCAGGTTGCCGCCCAGCATCGCGCTTTGGGTGGCAAAGGGCATCTGGCTGCGGCCCGCACCCAGCACCGACCATTCATAGTTTTCCGGACCGAAGAGCCGGTCGGCGGTCTTGTGCATATACATCAGATTGTCCAGATCGGCCCCGGCACCGCCCAGAATGCCAAACACCATCTGAATAAAGAAAGGCGGCTTGATCAGGCCCTGATCAACGAACCATTTTACGTTATAAAGATGGCCAAGGTCATAGCATTCGAACTCGAACTTCGTCCCGTGACCGTGCCCCAGCGTTTCAATCGCGTAGCGGATGGTTTTGAACGTGTTGGGAAAGATGAAATCCTCGGTCATTTCAAGAAAGGGCCGCTCCCAGTCGTGCTGAAACTCGGTATATTTCTGAAGCATCGGGAAGATGCCGAAATTCATCGACCCCATATTGAGTGAGGCCATTTCCGGGCTGGTCGTGGTGGCGGCAAGCAGGCGTTCATCCATGCTCATGCCCAGCCCGCCACCGGTTGACACGTTCACAACCGCGTTCGTGGCCTGTTTGATTACCGGCAGGAATTGCTGAAATGTTTCGGGCCGGGGGTCGGGTTTACCCGTTTCCGGATCGCGCGCATGCAGGTGGATGATGGATGCACCGGCCTCGGCGGCCTCGATGCTGGCGGTAGCGATCTCGGCCGGTGTCACCGGCAGGTGGGGCGACATGGATGGCGTGTGGATGCCGCCGGTTGGGGCGCAGGTGATGATGACGGGTTTGGGCATGGGTGTTGACCTTCGTATTCGGGGTTCGGCGGGTTGGTTGGCTGTGGTTACAGTCTCATCTGCTGAACCTGCGCCGACAAGCCCCCGTCCAGCACCCATAGCTGACCGCTGGCATAGCGCGCCTCGTCCGAGGCGAGCCAGTTGACCAGATTGGCGATATCTTCGGGCGTACCATAGCTGCGCATGGGGTGCACATCGCGCACCGCCTGTTGCAATGTCTCGATAGTGCCGCCGCCGCCGCCCGACCCTTCACCTTCGAAAAAGCTCTGAAGCATCGGCGTATCGATATAGCCGGGGCAGATCGCGTTGACGCGGATGCCTTCGGGCCCGTGATCGCAGGCCATGGCCCGTGTCAGCGCGTGCACCGCGCCCTTGGTCGCGCAGTAGGCCGCCAGCCCCGGATCGGCGATAAACCCGTCATAAGAGCCGAAATTGATGATACTGGCCGATGATCCGGCTGCCGCCGCCCTGCGCAAAAGCGGCAGCGCGTGTTTTGCCGTCAGGAACGTGCCGGTAACGTTGACGGCAAAGCTCTGGTTCCATTCCTCAAGCGTCGTATCCTCGATCGTCTTCTCGATCTCGATCCCGGCAGCATTGACCAGAATGTCCAGCTGTCCTGCCTGTTCACCGACATGTGCCATCGCGGCGATGGCGTCATTCTCGGAGGTCACGTCGAGCGTGATGAATTCACCGGCCTCGGCGCCGGTATCGTCAAACGATCCGTCGGGTGACAGATCGGCGGCAAAAACACGCGCGCCTTCGTCATGGAACCGCCGGACAATGGCGCGCCCGATACCACCCCGGCCACCGGTTACCAGTGCCGTCTTGCCCTCAAGTTTCATCACCGGCCCCTGTGTCTGGTGGAAAACGATAATGTCTGGCCGCCACGGTCCAGTCCATGTGATTGCGCACATATTGCTGGCTGGCATCGGAGGGCGGGTTGTAATCCCAATGCTCCCCTGCGCCCGCCTCCATCGCGGCATGAAGTGCACGGCGTGATTTCTGCGTGGCGATCACCTGTTTGCGCAGCGCCTCTCCGTCCCAGCGGCGGGCAACCTCTTTGGCAAAGCCCTGCGACAGATCAGCATGGGCCGGGTCGTCGGCAAGGTTTTGACGTTCGCCGGGATCCTCAGCGATATTGAAGAGAAGCGGCGGATCGGCATCGCAGTGAATATATTTGAACGGGCCGCGCCGGATCATGATCACCGGATAGGGTGTCATCTCGGCGCAGTATTCGCCAATCGCCTCATCCATGGGGTCACCGTCACCGCGTGCGAGCGGCATCAGGCTGCGCCCGTCGACAGGCTCACCCAGCATCGTGGTGTCGCCACCGGCGATGTCCAGAAATGTCGGCAGCAGATCAACAAGAGAACAGGCATTTGGGGCGGTTCCAACCGCGACGCCCGGCCCGGCCATGATCAGCGGCACGCGGGCGGAATGCTCAAAGAAATTCATCTTGTACCACAGGCCGCGCTCACCCAGCATGTCGCCATGGTCAGCGGTGACGATGACAATCGTGTTGTCGCGCTCACCGATTTCATCCAGCGTTCTGACAATCTCTCCGACCTTGCTGTCGAAATAGCTGACATTGGCCAGATAGGCGCGGCGGGCGCGGCGCACCTCCTCTTCGGTCAGGGGCACATACGAGGCCTCGATCCCGTCCATCAACCGTTTTGAAAACGGGTCCTGCTGATCGGGTTCGGGCACATATTCCGGTAGTGCGACCTCTTCGTCGGCATAGAGATCCCACCATTCCGGGCGGGCGACATAAGGGTCGTGCGGGTGAATAAAGCTGGCCACCATGCAGAACGGTGCCGCGTTGCCCTGACCCTTGTCGCGGGCCACGTCGAACAGCCAGCGCCGGGCAGCAAATCCAACCTCATCATCATAATCGATCTGGAAAGTGGCCTGCGCGATGCCGCTTTCCTTGACCGTCTGCATGTTGTGATACCACTTGTCGATGCGCTCGTCCGGGGCCTCCCAGTCGGGGGTCCAGGCAAAGTCGGCCGGATAGATATCGGTGGTGACACGATCCTGAAACCCGTGTTTCTGATCGGGCCCGACAAAATGCATCTTGCCCGACAGGCAGGTCCGGTATCCCAATGCCTTGAGGTAGTGGTCAAATGTCGGCACCGAGGCGCGAAACTCGGACGCATTGTCCCAGGCGGCGATGCGGCTGATCAACTGGCCGGACATGAAGGCAAAGCGCGAGGGGGCGCACAGGGGCGAGTTGCAATAGGCGGCATCAAACCGCATGCCACGCCGGGCAAGCGCATCCATATGCGGGGTGCGCGCAACGGGGTGGCCATAGGCCCCCGTGAAATGCGGCGCGAGCTGATCGGCCATAATCACGACGATATTGGGGGCAGAATTCATGCGCCTTCCTTTGCCGTGGGTCCGCCATCCGGCAAAGAGCCATCATCGCTGTGCAAAAGTGCCCTGTCACCGACCCCTTCGCCGACATGGGCCCACGCGATCAGAAGCGGCTGCTCGGCGGACATCATAGCATGCTGTATCCAGGATGCATTTTCCATCACATCACCCGGGCGGGCGATGTACCAGCCCAGATCCTCGCGCCAGAAATGGCCCGAGCCGGCCAGTAACACATAAATTTCATCCGCCTCATGTGAATGCGCGGCGTATTCGACGCCCTCGCGCACGAAAAAGAGGCCCGACATGGCATGCCGCGCGGAAAACACGCCCCCCGGCCCGGCCAGCGTTGCCACGGCGGTGCGCGCCACCTTGCCACGCCCGACGCGGATATCATCGGCGCGGTAGGTGCTGAACCAGCGAAGCGCACCCGAAGCTGCCAGCGCCAGCCGCACCAGATGCTGCGTATCCGCCCCGCCCAGATCAGCGACATCAGGCAGATGTTTGACGATCTCGTCAACCGGACCTGTCGACAGCGGATTTTCCACCGCCGACGGCTCCGCGCTGAGCGAAATGGCCGGAAGATAGGCCTGCCATTCAGGACGTTCGGACAGAAATTCCCGCATCGCCTGCTGATAGGCGGTGGCGGTCATGTCGCGGCGGCATAGGCGTCAAGCACCAGGCCATGAAAATGATGCACCGCATGTTCTGATTTTCCCGATCCGTCAGGATCATTGACGATCCGGCCCTGGGTAAAAGCGGGTGTGGACATGCCGCGCTGAACACTCTCGACGAGGCCGATATCCTCGACCTGAAGCACCTCGTCCAGATAACGGATCGCGTCCAGTTCCATCGCGTCCGGTTCAGGTGTTTCCAGAAAGAAATCATAGGTTTCCAGCGTCCGGTCCGGCCCGGCGGGAATGATATTCAACACGATCATCGAGGACCGTCCGGGATAGCGCATCAGGCAGGTGGTGGGCCAGAGCCACCAGACCGCATGGGTTCTGACCGTGGCATTGGAAACATCATAGGCGGTGTTTGCCGACTTGCCCGCATCGGCCATATGGCTTGAGTAAATGCCATGGGTCGTGACCTTGTAGGTGTCCATATCCACGAGGTCGCAAAAATCCTTGTGCGCGGTCGGGCAGAGATAGCATTCGAGAAAATTGTCAACGACGTTTTTCCAGTTGGACCTGATGTCATAGGTCAGGCGGTGGCCGAATGTCAGCTGATCGACATCCGGTGCCCAGTGCCTGACCTCGGTTTCCAGATTTCCCGAAACCTCGGCCAATGGCCTTGCTTCAGGGTCAAGATTGACAAAGACAAAGCCACAAAACTCCTCGACCCGGACCTGATCGAGGCAGATATCGCCGGGGCTGAAATCCTCGAGGTTTTCGGTATGCGGCGCACGCGCCAGCTCGCCGCTCAGCCGGTAGACCCATGCGTGATAGGGGCACATGATGCGGGTCGTGTTCCCCTCACCCGACAGCAATTCATGCGCCCGATGTTTGCAGACGTTGTAGAAGGCCCGCAACACGCCATCCGCGTCGCGCACGATCGCGATGGGCTGACCGGCGATTTCGGCTGTGACATAGGCACCCGGCGTCCGGGTTTTTTCAACGTGACACACCCATTGCCATGTCTTGCCGATGATCTGGCCGAGATCGGTGTCGTACCAGTTTTGTTGTGTATAAGCCTCGGACCGGAGCGACAAAGATCGCGAAGGATCGGGATGATACCCCGCTGCGATGAAACCGGATTGCACCATGACAGGCCCCCTTTGACTGGGCCGAGCATGGCGCTGAGGCGCTGACCAATCTTAACTATTTTCGCCAGTAATATGATATTTTACGACAGTGGCACTGACGACAGACGGGCCGGTATGTGGGCCGGCCCGCCCGGTTTCAGGGTGTGTCAGTCAACCGGCCAGCCGCCGATGGCGCGAATCTCCAGAAATTCCTCAAGCCCCCAGACGCCGCCTTCGCGCCCGTTGCCCGATTGCTTCATCCCGCCAAAGGGGGCACCCGATCCGCGCGCATTGCCGTTGATATCCACCATGCCCGAGCGCAGTTCGCGCGCGACGCGGCGTGCCCTTTCAGGATCGGTGGTCTGGATATAGTTCGTCAGGCCATAATCGGTGTCATTGGCGATGGCGATGGCCTCTTCCTCGCTATCAAAGGGCATCATCGACAGGACCGGACCAAAGATCTCTTCGCGCATGATCTGCATGTCGTTCGTGCAATCAGCAAAAACGGTTGGCCGAACGAAATAGCCACGGTTCAGGCCCTCGGGCCGCCCGACGCCGCCGGTGACAAGGCGGGCCCCTTCGTCGATGCCTTTCTGAATGAGATCCTGAACCTTGTTGAACTGCATTTCCGACACCAGCGGCCCGATATGGCGACCGGCCTCGGCAGCAGCGTTGACGCTGGTCGCCTCGGCAGCGGCGCGCGCCTCGTCCACGGCCTGTTCATAGCGCGCGCGTTCGACCAGCATGCGCGTGGGCGCGTTGCAGGACTGGCCGGTATTGTTGAAACAGCGGATGATCCCCTGCTTGACCGCCTTGGGGTCCGCATCGGCAAAGACGAGGTTGGCCCCCTTGCCCCCCAGTTCGAGGCTGACGCGTTTGATCGTTTCGGCCCCGGCGATGGTGATCGCCTTTCCGGCGCGGGTCGATCCGGTAAAGCTGACCATATCGACATCGCGGTGGCGCGAAAGCTGGCTGCCAACGCCCGGACCATCGCCGTTAAGCATGTTGTAGACACCGGTCGGAACCCCTGCCTCGTGCATGATTTCGGAAAACAGGACACCCGAGAGCGGCGACTGTTCCGACGGTTTCAGCACCATCGTACAGCCCGTAGCCAGCGCCGGGATCACCTTGAGGACGATCTGGTTCATCGGCCAGTTCCATGGTGTGATCAGGGCGCAGACGCCGATGGGTTCGTGAATGATGCGTGTGTCCGGATTGGCAGCCCTGAGCGGGGCTTCGAACCCGAAATCCGTCAGGGCATCGATGAAGGCCTTGAGGTGATAGGAACCCGTGCCGGATTGCTGAGTGCGGGACATGTCGATGGGCGCGCCCATCTCGTCGCTGATCGCCTGCGCCAGATCATCGGCCCGGCGCTGATAGACGTCGAGGATATTGTTCATCAGTTCCAGCCGGTCGGCCTTGGTTGATTTACGCCATGTCGGGAATGCGGCCCGGGCGCTGGCGACGGCGGCGTCCGTATCCTGTTCCCCGCCAAGCGAGATTGTGGCAATCGCCTCTTCGGTTGAGGGGTCGATGACCGGAAAATCCCGACCGTCGATGGGTGCGACCCATTTGCCGTTGATGTAAAAGTTGCGCGCGTCCTTCATGGCGATGATCCCTTTCGCAAAATCCGGGTGATCCGGGTTCCCTCGGCGGTGCCCGTCAGAATATGGCCGGGTGTTTCGTTTTGCGCCTTGCGGGGCGGTAGAATTTCGACCTTTCACCGGTATGTCGGCGGCTGGCCTGGTTTCCCGCAGATTGATGATCGGAGATATTGCGATTGTCCAGCCAAAACGGACGGGGTGTGGCGCGCCTTGTCCGGTGCAGGCTGAACTGGTCCGGCGATGTCAGACAGTGGCTGAAATTCTTGTGCGTTGTGCTGGCCCGACGGCATTGCGCAGTGCCTCGATCAGCGCGTCCTTCTTGGCAGGTTTGAAGAGGAAATCATCAACACCGGCTGTGAGGAATATATCGCGGTCCGCAGGCAGGATATTGGCTGTAAAGCCCAGAATGCAGCCGTGTGTCGCGCCTTCCTCCGCTTCGCGGGTCCGGATGATCCGCGTGGCCTCGGGGCCGTTCATTTCGGGCATGGACATGTCCATCAGCGTGACCTCAGGGCGCAGATCAAAATAGCGCGCCACCGCTTCGCGGCCATCGCGGGCCTCGTGCACATTGATGCCACTGTCCTTGAGCATCAGCCGTACCAGCCTGCGATTGACGGCATTGTCGTCAACAACCAGCAGGGTGATACCGTCCAGCCCGTCCGGCGGAGGGGTGGCAGCGGATGGTTGGGCTGGCCCGGTCGGCGCAGCGGCACCCAGCGCGGCGGCGATGGCGCGGGCCAGATCGGGCGTGCGCACAGGTTTGATCAAGGCGTCGGCAAGCCCGTATTTTTGCTGATCTTTGCGTCCGGCTGCAACCTCGGCCGACGATAGCATGATAACGGGGATATCGCGAAACCGTTCCTTTGCCTTGAACGCGTGGCAAAGATCAAGACCGGTCTGCCCGGGCATCAGATGATCCATTAGCACGATGTCGATCCTGTCGTGATGGGCCTCCATCAGGTTTTTGACCTCATCCGGGCCGTCGGCCACCAGCGTTTCCATGTTCAGATTGGTCAGTGCCCGCTGCAGGATCATGCGGTTGACCGGCAGATCATCAACAATCAGCGCCGTGCGCCCGCGAATTTCGGTGGCATCCGTATTCTTTTCGGGCGTGGCGGTATCACATGGTTCCAGCGGTAGCTTGATGTTGAATGTCGATCCGACATTCACGCGGGATGTGACACTGATGCTGCCGCCCATCAGCGCAAAAAGGTTGCGGGTGATGCTGAGGCCAAGTCCGGTACCCTGATATTTGCGTGTGGCCGAGGTATCGACCTGTTCGAAGGCGTCAAAAATCGATGAGAGTTTGTCGCGCGGGATGCCGATTCCGGTATCCGACACCGTGATTCGCAGACCCCATCGGCGTGAGTATTTAACACCGATTTCGATATGCCCGGCCTCGGTGAATTTGACGGCATTGCCCATCAGGTTCAGCAGGCACTGACGCAGCCGCGCCCCATCGCCCAGAAAGAATTCGGGCAGCGTTTCAGCATAGTCGACGCAGATCTCAAGCTGTTTCTCGGTGGCAAGCGGTGTCATGAGACTGGCCACGTCATAGATGACATTACGCAGGCTGAACGGCGCGTTCACAAGTTCGAAATGGCCGGCCTCGATCTTGGAAAAATCGAGGATGTCATTGATGATGTTCAAGAGCGCGCCCGAGGAATCCGAGATGGTCTGCGCAAAATGGCTCTGCTCCGGGGTCAGGTCGGTTTCCAGCATCAGGTCGCTCATCCCGATGATACCGTTCATCGGTGTCCTGATTTCATGGCTCATATTGGCGAGAAACTGAGATTTCGCCTGCGCGGCGCGGTCGGCCTCATCCCGGGATTTGCGCGTTTCTTCCAGCGCCTCATGCGTCTGCCGCTGAAGCCTGAGCGCCGCCTTTTCGGAATGGGCGAGCTTGCGGTTTGTTGATTTGAGATCGGCCACAGTCCTCAGGATCATCACGTAAGAGGGCCGGTAGATGAAAATCAGCTCGGCCAACAGGGCAAGCAGCGCCATGAGATAGCCTATCCGGGCAACGGAACTCATCCTAGCCTTGGCGGCGACGGCGTTGTTTTCGAAAAGCGCGACCGCACTGTTGAGCTTCTGCAAGAGCTGTTCGCTGTTGAAACTTTCCAGCGCGCGCGTGGCCGCGGGCAAAGCGGTGGCATCCGCGGCCTCGACATTGCGGGCAAGGCTGACAAAGCCTGCGACGAGCGCATGCAGGCGCTGATCGGGCTGATCACCATAGTAAAGATCGATCAGTTGCGGCGGCAGCGAGCGGGCCTTTTCCGTGCCATCGGCCCCGGTCAGGCGGGTATGAGAGACCTCGAACAGATTGATCGCATCGGTGAGCGCGCGCCGGTGATCTGCATTGCCCGGTTCCGCCGCCAGACGTTCAGCAAAAAGCTGTATACGCTGGCTTAGCATGCGCTGTCGGCCGCTGATATTGATGTTTTCTGCGGCGCCATCCTGCGTTTTGTGAACCCAGATCGACGCCATATGGGATATCGTGATCAGAACGGCGATGATCGCCACCGCAAATAGATAGCGGATAAACAATCCCCGGGGACCGTCGGGAATGACGCGCATGAACAAACCTTTGACTGGCGGTGATATGCGCAGGTGAGTAATCACAAATCCCTAAGATGATATGGGGAGATCGGCACCCGCCGGAAAAATCTGTGAACAATTTTTCGCAATTGAATTCGTGGCAATGCTGCAGGATTAATGGACCCTGACGCAGTGATCGGATCGATCACACCAACCGCACCGAACCCGGAGAACAGAGATAATGGCCAACCCAGATCCGCGCCGGTCCGGAGAGACGCCCGGCCCGCGCCACGGCGGAAAAATCCTTGCCGATCAGCTTGCCATTTTGGGGGCAGAGCGGATCTTTTGCGTTCCGGGAGAGAGCTTTCTGGGGCTGCTTGATGGCCTTTACGACCATCAGAACCGGATCGAGGTTGTGACCTGTCGCCACGAATCCGGCGCGGCAAACATGGCTGATGCCCATGCCAAGCTGACGGGACAGCCCGGGATTTGCGCGGTAACGCGGGGTCCGGGGGCGACCAATGCCTCGAACGGGGTCCACACGGCGTTTCAGGACAGTTCGCCCATGATCCTGCTGATCGGGCAGGTGGCGCGCGGTATGACGGATCGCGAGGCGTTTCAGGAAATCGACTATCGCCGTATGTTCGGCCAGATGGCGAAATGGGTGGCGCAGATCGATGATGTCAGGCGCATACCGGAATACATCTCACGCGCATGGCACATGGCATTGGCCGGGCGGCCCGGCCCGGTGGTGCTCGCCCTGCCCGAGGATGTGTTGTCCGAGGTGGCCGATATCGCCGATGCGCGCCCGGTCGCCGTGCCCCGCGCCGCGCCTGACCCGAATGACCTGTCGCGATTGGCATCGCTGTTGGAAAAGGCCGAAAAACCCCTGTTATTCGTTGGCGGGCCGGGCTGGAGCGCGGAAACGGCGGCATTGACCGGGCGCGTCGCCCGACGGTTCGGCATACCGGTTGTCACCTCGTTCCGGTGTCAGGATTACATCGACAATGATCATCCGAATTATGGCGGCGTTGTCGGCATCGCCATCAATCCGAAACTAAGGCAGAAAATCGAGACCGAGGTCGATCTTCTGATCACCATCGGCAGCCGCATCGGCGAGATGACGAGCCAGGGCTATGAAATAATCGACAGCCCCGTGCCCCAGATGACATTCGTACATGTTCATCCCGGCCCGGATGAGCTGGGCCATGTCTATGCGCCCGATCTCTCGATCGCGTCATCCGCGCATGCATTCCTGAGCGCGATGATGGATATGAAGTTGCCCGGGCAGGACTGGTCGGGCTGGATGGCCGGATTTCACCCTGATTTTCAGGCCTATCGCGAACCGACGCGCGTGCCGGGTGATCTGAACATGGGTGAGGTTGTCCGGCACATGTCCGACACGCTGTCGGCGGACACGATTTTCACCAACGGGGCCGGAAACTATGCCGTCTGGCTGCACAGGTTTCACGCGCATCGGCAGTTTCGCACCCAACTCGCCCCGACCAGCGGTTCGATGGGGTATTCCGTTCCCGCCGCCATCGCGGCCAAGCTGGCGCATCCGGACCGCACGGTAATCAGCATGGCGGGCGACGGGTGTTTCCTGATGACCGCGCAGGAAATGGCGACGGCGGTGCATCACGGGGCGGCGATCATCTATGTCGTGGTCAATAACGGCATGTATGGCACCATCCGCATGCATCAGGAACGCAGCCATCCCGGGCGCGTTATCTCGACCCAACTGACGAATCCCGATTTCGTCACCTATGCCCGATCATTCGGTATTCCGGGCGAGAAAGTAACGCAGAATGCGCAATTTCCGGACGCGCTGGAACGTGCGCGCAACGCGCCCGAGGGCTATCTGATCGAGCTTGTGGTCGACCCCGAGGCGCTGACACCCGGCCAGTCACTCACCGCGGCGCGGCAGCAGGGGATGGACAGGCGTGCCGGTTCAGCAACATGATGGCGCAACGCCACTAACAAAGCTGCCGGTTTGGCCGGTGCAAGAAAGACAAATGGAGCCGATGACGTGATCGATCTTTATACATGGACCACACCAAACGGACGCAAGGTCTCGATCCTGCTCGAAGAGCTGGGCGTTCCCTATGAGGCCCATGCCATCGACATTGGCAAGGGTGACCAGATGGCGCCCGAATTCCTGAAGATCAGCCCCAATAACAAAATCCCCGCCATCGTGGATCGTGACACCGGGCTCAGCCTGATGGAGTCGGGTGCGATATTGTGGTATCTTGCCGAAAAATATGGGAAATTCCTGCCATCTGATCCGGCCGGGCGCATCAAGGTCATGGAGTGGCTGATGTGGCAGATGGGCGGGCTGGGCCCGATGGCGGGACAGGCCCATCATTTCCTGCAGTTCAACCCCGGCAAGGCGGAATATGCCGAAGAGCGGTATGGAACCGAGGTTCAGCGCCTTTATGGCGTGCTGGACCGTCAGCTGGCGGGGCAGGACTATATCGTCGGGGAATATTCGATTGCGGACATGGCCTGCTGGCCTTGGGTCTCGCGCCACGAATGGCAGCGCGTTGATCTGAAGGATTATCCCAATGTGCGCGCATGGTATCAGCGCCTGCTTGCGCGTGAGGCCGTTCAAAAAGGATACCATGTGCCAAAACACATGGGTGAAATCCCGCCGGGTTGATCGGCGTATTCATCAGAAGAAAATGGGATTTGGTGGAGCCTAGGGGAGTCGAACCCCTGACCTCTACAATGCCATTGTAGCGCTCTCCCAACTGAGCTAAGGCCCCATCCGCGCAGATCACATCCGCGATCTGCTGTGTATGTAAGCGCCGGGAATGAATCAAGCCCTCCCGGCGCGAATCTTGTCAGCTATCGTCGTCGTTTGCCGGAACATCGGCAAGATCGTCCAGCGCGACGGTATCGTCATCATCGTCATCGTCCAGAACATCATCGCCCAGATCGACATCTGCCGCGTCATCGTCGTCAAGCACGACATCCGCGTCATCTGTTTCCAGCTCATCTTCGGGCTTTTTCTCGGCCTTGTCGGCGATCATGGTGCGCGACTTGCCTGTTTCAAGCGTCACGACCTCCCCTGTATATGGGCTGATGATAGGGTCCTGGTTCAGGTCATAAAACCGTTTGCCGGTGGTCGGGCAGACGCGCTTTACACCCCATTCCTCTTTGGGCATGGATACCCCCTTGGATCATACATGCGTTTCGAAAGTCGGCGTCACGTGCCACAATGACAGGCCGGTGTCAAAGCCTTTCGGAGTCTTTCCGCCATTCCCCCCATGCATGGGATATGCCATGGTTCGCAAGGGCTGGAAACGAGCGGAACTTGCAAGAGATCATCCTGACAGGAGAACCCGAAATCGTGGTGGTGACACGACGTTCGGCGCGGGCGCGACGGCTGTCGCTGAGGGTATCCTCGATCGACGGGCGCGTCTCGCTCTCGCTGCCCAAAAGGTGCAGCCACGGTGAGGCCGAGCGCTTTGTCCGCGCCAAGGAGGCGTGGATCAGGCGCCATCTGTCGCGGCAACCCGCGCGCACCGCGCCCGTGCCCGGTGCGATTCTGCCGTTTCGCGGCAGGCAGATCGAGGTGGCGATATCGCCCGACCGCAGTATTTCACTGAACGGGGACATATTGTCGGTGCCGGGCCCGGAAGAACGTATCGGCGACCGGGTGCGCGCATTTCTCAAGACCGAGGCGCGCGGCAGGCTGGTGCCTGCGGCAACCGGCTATGCCACACGTCTTAACCGGCGAATGGGCCGCGTGACCTTGCGCGATACCCGTTCGCGCTGGGGTTCCTGCACCAGCGAGGGGAACCTCATGTTTTCATGGCGCCTGATCATGGCACCCGACCCGGTGCTGGACTATGTCGCGGCGCATGAGGTGGCGCATCTGATCGAGATGAACCACTCCCCGGCCTTCTGGCAGATCGTGGAAACGCTGTGCCCGGGCTATCAGACCCAGCGGCAATGGCTGCGGGACAATGGCACCAGCCTGCACGGGATCGAGTTTTAGTTGACGCCCGGGCGGCATGAATTCAGGCTTGGCGCATGAACGCAGAAAGCCAGACATCGGCCCATGAGCGGATTTACCGCATCCTGCGGGGCCGAATATTGCTGGGCGAGGTTGCCCCGGGCCATCCCATGACCCTCAGGGGGCTGGCACAGGAATTCGGCGTGTCGATGACCCCTGCGCGCGAAGCCGTCAGAAGACTGGCCGCCGAAGGCGCGCTGACATTGTCGACATCCGGTCGCGTCAGCACTCCGGAACTGTCGCCTGACCGGATCGAGGAACTGGCCGCGATCCGCGCCCTGCTGGAGCCGGAACTGGCGGCCCGGGCGCTGCCGCGCGCGCATCTGGCCCTGATCGACAGGATGCAGAGCATTCACAGCTCACTCTCGGAAACCGTGGTCAAGCGGGATGCCGTGGGCTACATCCGCACGAATCTGGAATTTCACCGCGCGCTATACCTCAGGGCGCAGGCACCCGCGATGCTGGCCCTGGCCGAGCAGTTGTGGCTGCAGCTGGGGCCGACGATGCGCGCGCTTTATGGCAGGCTGAACCGGACCGAGGCACCGCATCATCACCGGCTGATCATCGCAGCGCTGCGCGCAGGTGATGAGCCGGGTCTGCGCCTTGCGGTGCGGGCAGATGTAACGCAGGGGTTGCGGCTGCTGATCACCTGAACAGCCAGCGGCAAACTCAGGCCGCGCCCAGTGTCCGGCGGAAAATCTCGTCGAATTCCTGTCGCGTGATTTCCAGAATATTGGCCAGACCGTTCAGAAACCGGTGCTCGGGCATCGTCATCTGGCCATCGGCCACGATCGTCATCAGCGCCGCCTGCATCAGGAGCGACCTATCAGGGCGGTCGGCGTTTATCAAAAGCGGGCTCTCGTGCCCGGCTTCGGCTTCGCGGATACGTTCGGCGACGAAGCGCTTGACCCGGCGCTCGCTATAGCCGCGACCGGCCAGTTTGCGCGCGACCTCGCAGATCGTCTTGACCTTGTGCGGCGCAATGCCGCCATCAGCGCGCGCGGCATTGAAGACAACATCCAGAAACGCATCCGGACCATCGGTTGCCGGTGCAGCGGTCTGATCCGCCGCCGGTGTCGATGCGGCGCGTGGTGAACGTGTTTTGAGTGCGCCCAACAGGACCTGATTCATGATGACGTAGAAAATGATCGGCACCAGAAAGAACCAGATCAGGAAGCCGTTGAAAATCTGGCCGCCGCTGAGGCCGGGATTTTCGGCAAACCCGCCTTCGATGGCACCGGCGGCGATGGCGCTTTCGAAGCTGCCGTCGATCAGCTCGGAATAATCTGCGCCCGTGCAGTTGCTGGGTGAAATGACATAGCCTGTCGACCTCGCCCAGTATCCCACGAAAAGCAGGTTTTTCTGCTCGACCCGCTGACACAGCGCGTAGGTGCCGCCGTCAATTGTCGGAATACGTGTTTCGGTGACATAGCTCAGATGCGTGTCCTGACCAAAAAGCACAGCACCCGCCATGGCGGGTATCGCCATCGCGAATGTCAGGCAGATTGCCGTTGCGGTTTTTCGTATTCCAAGACCCATTTCAGCCCCGTTGGTTGCCTGCTCTGCACCACTCTTGGGAAAAAACTAGAGGTCAATCGTGGCAAAACCGTGCGGGAAACGGGGTGATTTCGGCAAAAGAAAGCGGCACATCCCGGGGGGACATGCCGCAAATTTCGCGCTGCGGGAACCCGACTGAGGACACCCGCCAGACAGTTTCAGGCGTGGATCGCTCCGTCGCCACAGGCAAGCGCCGCCTCGCGCACGGCCTCGGAATAGGTGGGGTGGGCATGACAGGTCAGCGCCAGATCCTGCGCGGATGCCCCGAATTCCATCGCAACGCAGACCTCGTGTATCAGATCGCCCGCCGCGGGGCCGATGATATGGGCGCCGAGGATGCGGTCGGTTTCCTTGTCCGCGATAAGTTTGACAAAACCGTCCCCGGCAAAGACCGCCTTGGCCCGCGCATTGCCCATGAACGAAAACTTGCCGACCTTGTATTTACGGCCCTCTTCCTTGAGTTCGGCCTCGGTCTTGCCGACGGTGGCGACCTCGGGATGGGTATAGATGACGCCGGGGATCACGCCGTAATTCACATGCCCTGCCTTGCCCGCGATCACCTCGGCGACGGCCATGCCCTCATCCTCGGCCTTGTGGGCCAGCATGGGGCCGGGGATGGCGTCACCGATGGCATAGATGCCGGGAATATTCGTGCGCCACTGGGCGTCCGTTTTGATCTGGCCGCGCGGCTCGGTTTCCACGCCCAGCGCATCAAGGCCCAGACCATCAGTAAAGGGTTTGCGGCCCGTCGCCACCAGCACGACATCGGCATCGACAACCGCCACTTCGCCGGATTTGTTCGACTTGTAGGTGACCTTGGCCTTGGTCTTGGTCGTGGTGACACCCTGCACGGCGGCATCCATGATAAAGGTAAAGCCCTGTTTCTGCAGCATGCGTTTGAAGGTGCGCTGTACCTCGCCATCCATGCCGGGGGTGACGGTTTTCAGATATTCGATCACCGTGACCTCTGTACCCATGCGGGCATAGACCGAGCCCAGTTCAAGCCCGATGACACCCGCCCCGATCACGACCATCTTTTTCGGCCGCTTGGCCAGTTCGAGCGCACCGGTTGAGGTCACGACGATTTTCTCATCAACCTCGACACCGGGCAGGGATGAAGGCTCGGACCCCGTAGCGATGATAATGTTGCGGGTTTCATGCACCGTGTCACCCACCTGAACCTTGCCCGCGGCGGGGATCGTACCCCAGCCCTTGATCCAGTCGATCTTGTTCTTTTTGAAGAGGAATTCGATGCCACCGGTATTCTGACCGACCACGTCGGATTTATAGGCCAGCATCTTGTCCCAGTCGACGCCGGGCGATTTGCCCGTCAGACCCATGGTGGCAAAGTTATGCTCGGCCTCGTGCAGCATGTGGGTGGCATGCAAAAGCGCCTTGCTGGGGATACAGCCCACGTTCAGGCAGGTGCCGCCAAGGGTTTCGCGGCCCTCGACCACGGCGGTTTTGAGGCCCAGCTGCGCGCAGCGGATGGCCGAGACATAGCCGCCCGGACCTGCGCCGATCACGATGACATCATACATTAGCGTTTTCCTTGATTGCGGGGGTATCCGGGGGGCGCTGCCCCCCGATACCCCCCGAGGTATTTGGGGAACAATGAAGCGGGAAGAAGCGCATCAGAGATCCATCAGCAGGCGGCGCGGATCCTCGAGCGCCTCTTTGACGCGGACGAGGAAGGTGACCGCGCCCTTGCCGTCGACGATGCGGTGGTCATAGCTGAGGGCCAGATACATCATCGGGCGGATCACGACCTGACCGCCGATGGCCATGGGCCGGTCCTGTATCTTGTGCATGCCCAGGATGCCCGATTGCGGTGGGTTCAGGATGGGTGAGGACATGAGCGAGCCATAGACGCCACCATTTGAAATGGTGAATGTGCCGCCCTGCATTTCGGCCATGCTGAGCTTGCCGTCACGGGCACGGGCACCTTTTTCGGCGATGGCCTTTTCAATGGCGGCGAAGGACATGGCATCCGCATCGCGGATCACCGGTACCACCAGACCGGTGGGTGTGCCGGCGGCGATGCCCATATGCACGAAATTCTTGTAGACGATATCGGTGCCGTCTATTTCGGCATTGACCTCGGGCACTTCTTTCAGCGCGTGGCAGCAGGCCTTGGTAAAAAAGGACATGAAGCCCAGTTTCACGCCGTGCTTTTTCAGGAAGAGTTCCTTGTATTCCGTACGCAGTGCCATGACCTCGGTCATGTCGACCTCGTTATAGGTGGTCAGCATGGCAGCGGTGTTCTGGCTGTCTTTCAGGCGCCGCGCGATGGTTTGGCGCAGGCGGGTCATTTTCACGCGTTCCTCGCGCGCGGCATCATCGGCCGGCACAGGCGCGCGCGGGACGGGCGCGGGTGCGGCGGGCGCGGGCGCGTCGGATGCCGGTGTATTGGCCTTGGCAGCAAGCGCGGCCTGAACATCCTCTTTCATCACGCGGCCGTCACGGCCGGTGCCGGTGACCTGATCGGCTGTCAGACCGGCCTCGGCCATGGCCTTTTTCGCGGAGGGGGCATTTTCAATATCTTTTGCACCCGTGGCGGCAGCCGCCGTGGTGGCCGGTGCACCGGCAGCCCGGGCATCACCGCCCGACATCACGGCAAGCCGTCCATTGGCCTGAACCGTCGTGCCTTCGGCGGCGAGGATTTCTGTCAGCGTGCCCGAGACGGGCGCGGGCACCTCGACCGAGACCTTGTCGGTTTCCAGCTCGCAGAGCATTTCATCCTGCGCCACGGCGTCGCCCACGGATTTGTACCATGTCGAGACGGTCGCCTCGGTCACGCTTTCGCCCAGCGCGGGGACCATCACATCGGTTGAGGCGGCATCTGCCGGGGCCGGGGTGGCGTCGGGTTCCCTGGCTGCCACGGGTTTCGCAGCCGGTTCTGCCGTGGCAGAAGCAGTTTCGCCGATCGTCGCCAGAAGCGCATCAACACCGACGGTGCTGCCTTCGGCGGCGACGATTTCAGCGATGGCGCCGGCGGCAGGCGAAGGCACCTCGACGGTGACCTTATCGGTTTCCAGCTCGCAGAGCATTTCATCGACGGCGACGGTATCGCCGGGTTTCTTGAACCATGTGGCAACCGTGGCTTCGGTGACGCTTTCGCCCAGAGTGGGAACACGAACTTCGATGCTCATTTACCTTATCCTTCGATGGTCAGCGCGTCATTGACGAGCGCGGCTTGCTGTTGTTTGTGCTGCGAGGCCAGACCGGTTGCGGGCGAGGCCGAGGCGGGACGGCCGGCATAGACCGGGCGCGTGTGTTTCGATTTGATGCGGGTCTGCACCCATTCGATATTGGGTTCGATAAAGGACCATGCACCCTGGTTCTTGGGTTCTTCCTGACACCAGACAATCTCGGCCTCTTTGAAGCGTTCAAGTTCCTTGACCATGGATTGCGCCGGGAAGGGATAGAACTGTTCAATCCGCATCAGGTAGATATCGTCGATGCCCCTTGCGTCGCGTTCTTCGAGCAAATCGAAATAGACCTTGCCCGAGCACATGACCACGCGCCGGATCTTGTCATCTGCGACAAGGGTCGTTTCGGAATTGCCGTATTGCGCATCGTCCCAGAGCACACGGTGAAAGGATGAGCCGGTCTGGAATTCTTCGGCTTTCGACACCGCCAGTTTGTGGCGCAGCAGCGATTTTGGTGTCATCAGGATCAGCGGCTTGCGGTAGGTGCGGTGAATCTGACGCCTGAGCAGGTGGAAATAATTCGCCGGGGTCGTGCAGTTGGCCACGATCCAGTTGTCGCCGCCGCACATCTGCAGAAAACGTTCAAGACGGGCCGAGGAATGCTCGGGCCCCTGACCCTCGAAACCATGGGGCAGCAGGCAGACCAGACCCGACATCCGCAGCCATTTACTCTCGCCCGAGGAAATGAACTGATCGAACATGATCTGGGCGCCGTTGGCGAAATCGCCGAACTGGGCCTCCCACAGGGTCAGCGCGTTGGGTTCGGCAAGGGAATAGCCATACTCAAACCCCAGCACCGCATATTCCGACAGCATCGAATCGATCACTTCGTACTGGGCCTGACCTTCGCGGATGTTGTTGAGCGGATAGTAACGCTCTTCGGTGTTCTGATCGATAAAGGCCGAGTGGCGCTGACTGAACGTACCGCGCGTCGAATCCTGCCCGGCAAGACGCACGGGAAAGCCTTCGGTCAGGAGCGAGCCAAAGGCAAGCGCCTCTCCGGTGGCCCAGTCAAAGCCTTCGCCCGTGTCGAACATCCGGGCCTTGGCGTCGAGGAAGCGGCCGACCGTCTTGTGCATCGGATACCCTTCGGGTGCGCGTGTCAGCGCGGTTCCGATCTCGGCGAATGTCTCGGGTGAGATCGCGGTCTGACCACGGTCATAGACCTCTCCGCGTTTGTCGAGATGGGACCATTTGCCGTCCAGCCAGTCGGCCTTGTTGGGACGGAATTCCTTGCCCGCCTCAAATTCCTCATTCAGGAATGCCTGAAAACCGGCCTTCATATCCTCGATCTCGCCCTCTGGGATCAGGCCGTCCTGAACCAGACGCTCGGTATAGAGGCTGAGCGTTGTTTTCTGGGTCTTGATCTTCTTGTACATCAGGGGGTTGGTGAACATCGGTTCGTCCCCCTCGTTATGGCCGAAACGGCGATAGCAGATGATGTCCAGAACCACGTCCTTGTGGAATTTCTGACGAAACTCGGTGGCGACCTTGGCGGCGTGCACGACGGCCTCGGGATCGTCACCATTGACGTGGAAGATTGGCGCCTCGACCATCAGGGCGATATCTGTCGGATAGGGCGACGAGCGGCTGAAATGCGGCGCGGTGGTAAAGCCGATCTGGTTGTTGACCACCACATGGATCGTGCCGCCTGTCATGTGCCCCTTGAGCCCGGAGAGACCGAAACATTCGGCAACAACGCCCTGTCCGGCAAAGGCGGCGTCGCCATGCAAGAGGATCGGCAGGACACGGGTGCGATCGGCATCGTTCAGCTGGCCCTGCTTGGCACGGACCTTGCCCAGCACAACCGGGTTCACGGCCTCGAGATGGCTGGGATTTGCCGTCAGCGACAGGTGGACCGAGTTGCCGTCAAAGGCACGGTCAGAGGATGCGCCCAGATGGTATTTCACATCGCCGGAACCATCGACATCCTCGGGTTTGAAACTGCCGCCCTGAAACTCGTTGAAGATGGCGCGATAGGGTTTTTTCATCACATTCGCCAGAACCGAGAGGCGGCCGCGATGCGGCATGCCGATCACGATTTCCTCGACCCCCAGCGCGCCGCCGCGCTTGATGATCTGTTCCATGGCGGGAACGAGGCTCTCGCCGCCATCAAGGCCGAAACGCTTGGTGCCCATGTATTTCACGTGCAGAAACTTCTCGAAACCTTCGGCTTCGACCAGCTTGTTCAGAATGGCCTTGCGGCCCTCGCGGGTGAACTGGATTTCCTTGCCGAACCCTTCGATACGTTCCTTGAGCCAGCTGGATTCCTCGGGGTTGGAAATATGCATGTACTGAAGCGCAAAGGTGCCGCAATAGGTCCGTTTGACGATGGCCAGAATCTCGCGCAGCGACGCGATCTCCATCCCCAGCACATTGTCCAGAAAGATCGGGCGATCCATGTCCGCATCGGTAAAGCCGTATGATCGCGGCTCGAGCTCGGGGTGGGGGACGGGTTCTTTCATGCCCAGTGGATCGAGATTTGCAGCAAGGTGGCCACGTATCCGGTAGGCGCGGATCAGCATCAGCGCCCGCACCGAATCGAGCACAGCCTGCCGCACGGCCTGATCGCTGATTTTCACACCTTTTTCTTCGGCTTTCGCGGCGATTTTTTTGCCGGTTTCGCGTGCCTCCTCGGCGGGCCACTGACCGTCCAGTGCCGCAGTCAGTTCATCCTGCGGCTGCGGCGGCCAGTCGGCCCGCGCCCATGACGGGCCCGCGGCCTCTTTCTTGACGTCAATTTCGCCATCGCCCAGTTGCCGGAAAAAACTTTGCCAGGCTTCATCCACGGCGTTGGGGTCATTGGCATAGCGGGCATAGAGCTGTTCGAGATATTCGGCATTGTGCCCCTGCATGAATGACGATGCATGGAACTGTTCGTTGGGGGAATGTTCGGTCATAATGCTACCTCATGAGGGTTGGGACCGTATGCGTTTTCACCGGGCTCGGACGGGCGGGTAAGCCACCAGATGACAATCAGCGGTGATATCGCGGCAACAAACAGCGCCACAGAAACCACAACCGCCGACAGGGTTGTCGTATCGCCAAAGACCGAAACGAAACCCAGAATGCCGACCATGACGATCAGCGGATAAAACAGGAAAAGACCTGAACGTCCGGTATCGTGCATCCGCCGCCAGCCAGCTGCGATGCCGGGGATCACCGTGGCAAGCGTGAACAGAACCGTGACGGGCCCGTTGGATGCCGCGCTGAAACCCGTGTCGGTGCGCACGAGTTCACCTGCGCCGAAAAGCACATAATCCAGCACCGCCGCCAATATGGCAGCCAGCACCAGAAACAGGACGAAATTCCAGTATTCTGATCGCGCCGCACGACCTGAGAACACCAGATACTTGCGAAAGCAGATCGAGATGGCGGAACGGAACGTCACGGCCAAGCCCCCGCTGACAGGGGAATGGCCGGGTGTTGCGTTGCCGCCATCTCCTGCATCAGCCAATCGCCTCGAGCACGGCCTCGCCAAGGCTAGCCGGGCTTTCGGCCACGACGATCCCTGCTGACCGCATCGCCTCGATCTTGTCTTCGGCCCCGCCCTTGCCTCCGGCGACAATCGCACCGGCATGGCCCATCCGGCGGCCCGGGGGTGCGGTGCGACCGGCGATAAAACCTGCGGTTGGTTTCCAGCGACCTTTCTTTTTCTCATCGGCCAGGAATGCGGCGGCTTCTTCCTCGGCGCTGCCGCCGATCTCGCCGATCATGATGATGGATTCGGTTTCCTCGTCGGCCAGAAACCATTCCAGCACATCGATATGCTCGGTTCCCTTGATCGGGTCTCCGCCGATACCGACACAGGTCGACTGCCCCAGCCCGACATCGGTCGTCTGTTTGACGGCCTCGTATGTCAGCGTGCCCGAGCGCGAGACCACACCGACCGATCCGCGTTTGTGGATATGGCCGGGCATGATGCCGATCTTGCAGGCGTCGGGCGTGATGACGCCGGGGCAGTTCGGCCCGATCAGGGTGGTGGCCGTTCCTTCCAGCGCGCGCTTGACCTTCATCATGTCCAGAACGGGGATGCCCTCGGTAATGGCGACGATCAGCGGGATCTCGGCGTCAATCGCCTCGAGGATCGAGTCGGCGGCAAAGGGCGGCGGCACATAGATCACCGTGGCATTTGCACCGGTGGCGGCCACAGCTTCGTGGCAGGAGTTGAAGACCGGCAGGTCCAGATGGGTTTGCCCGCCTTTGCCGGGCGTTACACCGCCGACCATCCTGGTGCCATAGGCAATCGCCTGTTCGGAATGGAATGTGCCCTGGCTGCCGGTAAAGCCCTGACAGATCACTTTGGTATTTTCATCTACAAGTACGGCCATCTGGTCGTCGTCTTTCTTTCGTTGCGGCCCCATGGGCCTTAGCAGAACACGGGCGTTCCGGGTTTCAGTGGGGCCATGAGGCCAAATATTTCGGTTGTGGTGCGGTCGTGGCGCAATATGATCTTGGCGTCGCCTGCCGGTATCTCGACATCCCAGCTATAGCCCGCGCCCGATTTCAGATCGCGCATCGGCGGGGCGGGTTCGAGCAGATAGAGACCCCTCAGCGCCGCTCCGATGGCTTTCGCATAGGCCCGATCCGTTTCCGGCAGCGACAGATGGGTGGAATACTGAGGCCCGAGCGGAGTGATCTCGCGCGCGACGGTCAGAACGGAATCACCGGTCGCATCCGCAAAGGACTGATCGATGTAATCCTGATCCATCAGCGTTGATCCGGCGGACAGGAAATCATGGGCAAAGGCCACGTTCTCGATCTGACGCGGGCAAGGCAGGAGATCGGTCGCATCGGCAAAGAGCGTGGCGGCAATTTCCGGCGAAATCGTGTTGGCGGCAACTGCAGGGCCCTGAAGCGCCGCAACAGCGATGCCAGCCGCCAGCAGGCAGGTGGTGACAGGCCGCGCCCGACCCTTATGGACATATGTCGCGCCGCGCCGCGTCAACCGTTCAGCCTTTGACCGCCCGGACGATCTTTTCCGCCCCATCCTTGAGGTCATCGGCGGCGATCACGTCCACATCGCTGTCATTGATGATGCGCTTGCCCTCTTCGACATTGGTGCCTTCCAGCCGGACGACAAGCGGCACCTGCAGGCCAACCTCTTTGACCGCGGCGACCACGCCTTCGGCGATCACATCGCAGCGCATGATACCACCAAAGATATTGACGAGGATGCCTTTGACATTGGGGTCCGAGGTGATGATCTTGAACGCCTCGGTGACCTTTTCCTTGGTCGCGCCGCCGCCGACATCAAGGAAATTGGCGGGCTCGGCGCCGTAGAGCTTGATGATATCCATAGTCGCCATCGCCAGACCGGCACCGTTGACCATACAGCCAATCTCTCCGTCCAGTGCGATATAGTTGAGGTCGAATTTCGACGCGGCGAGTTCCTTGGGGTCTTCCTCGGTTTCGTCACGCAGGGCGGCGATATCGGCATGGCGATAGACCGCGTTCGAGTCGAAACCCATCTTGGCATCGAGGCATTTGAGCTCGCCCGTATCCGTCACGATCAGCGGATTGATCTCGAGCATCTCCATGTCTTTTTCGATGAACATTTTGTAGAGCGTGCCCATCAGGGCGACGCATTGTCTGACCTGCTTGCCCGAAAGACCCAGCATGAAGGCGATGCGCCGACCGTGATAGGGCTGATAGCCCGTGGCGGGATCGACGGCAAAAGAGAGGATCTTGTCCGGCGTCTCGGCGGCCACCTCCTCGATATCCATGCCGCCTTCGGTCGAGCAGACAAAAGATACTCGTGATGTGCCGCGATCGACCAGCAGTGCGAGATACATCTCGGTTTCGATGCCCGCGCCGTCCTCGATATAGATCCGGTTGACCTGTTTGCCGGCCGGGCCGGTCTGGTGGGTGATCAGGGTGCGGCCCAGCATCTTTTTGGCTTCGGTCTCGGCCTCTTCGACCGAGCGGGTCAGCCGGACGCCGCCTTTTTCACCGGCGTCGGTTTCCTTGAAGTGACCTTTGCCGCGACCGCCCGCGTGAATCTGCGCCTTGACCACCCAAAGCGGGCCTTCAAGCTCTCCTGCGGCGGTTTTGGCGTCCTCGGCCCGCAGAACGGCGCGCCCATCTGATACCGGCGCGCCATAGCTGCGCAAAAGTGCCTTTGCCTGATACTCATGAATATTCATGAAAACATCCCGTGTCGTGATAATTTCAGTTTTTGTGGCACGGTTCGGCTAGGGCAGGGAACCGGATTTAGCACCAAACCCGGGATTGCGATGAAATTTGACTGATTTGTGATCACACAATTTTTTAGTGTGATCACAAAAAGCTATGGCCGTATAAATGTTAGCGTAATCAGGGAAAAGTGAGTCGCAAAAAAAAGCGGGGCGCAAAACGCCCCGCCGAAATTGATCATGCTGATAATGCGTCAGGCGAGCGATTCATCGATACCTTTACAGGCCTCGACAAGGCCCTTGACCGCATCCACGGACTTGTCAAACATCACCTGCTCGTCCTTGGACAGTTTGATATCGACAACCCGTTCGATGCCGTTTTCGCCGATTACCGCAGGCACCCCGACATACATGCCCTTAAGCCCGAATGCGCCGTCAACATAAGCGGCACAGGGCAGGACCCTGCGCTGATCCTTGAGATAAGCCTCTGCCATTTCGATGGCCGAAGCAGCAGGTGCATAAAAGGCCGATCCGGTTTTCAGCAGGCCGACGATTTCCGCGCCGCCGTCGCGGGTACGCTGGACGATGGCATCGAGATTTTCCTGACTGGTCCAGCCCATTTCGACGAGATCGGGCAGAGGAATGCCCGCAACGGTCGAATAACGCGTCAGCGGCACCATCGTGTCGCCGTGGCCGCCCAGAACGAAGGCGCTGACATCGCGCATCGAGACGTTGAATTCGAGCGACAGGAAATGACGGAACCGCGCACTGTCCAGTACACCGGCCATACCGACGACCTTTTCATGCGGCAGGCCCGAAAATTCACGCAACGCCCAGACCATCGCGTCAAGCGGGTTGGTGATGCAGATGACAAAGGCGTTCGGTGCGTTGTCGCGGATGCCTTCACCCACGGATTTCATGACCTTGAGGTTGATGCCCAGCAGATCGTCGCGGCTCATCCCCGGTTTGCGCGGGACGCCGGCGGTAACGATGCAGACATCCGCGCCTGCAATATCGGCATAACTGGTGGTACCCGAAAGCGCGGCGTCAAACTTGTCCACCGGTCCTGATTCCGCGATGTCGAGCGCCTTGCCCTGCGGGGTACCGTCCGCGATGTCAAAAAGAACGACATCTCCGAGTTCCTTGAGCGCTGCAAGATGCGCTAGCGTCCCGCCAATCTGTCCGGCGCCGATCAGCGCGATTTTGGGTCTGGGCATGAAAATGCGTCCTTGGTCCAGTTCAACTTGGCCGATTGGGTAATCGTTTCGCACCTGCAGCGCAAGTGGACGGCATGTCCCGCCTGTGGGTCATCTGCTTTCGCTCGCGCGCGGGTTCGACTAAGCCTCTCTCGCGAAAGGGAAGTGCCGCTTGGAACTGGATCTGACATTTTTTGCGCTGGCAATTCCGGCGACGCTGTTTGCGGGCATATCCAAAGGCGGCTTTGGTTCGGGGGCCTCGTTCGGTTCGGCGGCGATTCTGGCCATGGTGCTGGACCCGGCGGTATCGCTGGGGTTGATGCTGCCGCTTCTGATGCTGATCGATGTGGCGTCGATCCGGCCCTATTGGGGCCAGTGGCACGGGCCAAGCGCCAAGTGGATGATTATTGGCAGCGTGCCGGGCATAACCATCGCGTTTTTCGTGTTTTCGATCATCTCGGACGATTTCCTGAGGCTGCTGATCGGCGTGATCTGTATTTTCTTTGTGCTCTATCAGGCGGCACGGCGCGGCGGGTTGCTGCAGGTTGGCAATCGACCGTTCGGGCGTGTCGGGGCCACGGTGGCGGGCGCGCTTACGGGTTTTACCAGTTTCGTGAGCCACGCCGGTGGCCCGCCGGCCGCGATATATCTGTTGTCGCTGAATCTGGACAAGACCGCCTATCAGGCGACCACGGTCATCCTGTTCTGGGCTGTGAATTTCGTGAAATTCGGCTTTTATATCTTTCTGGGCGTTTTCACCGCCCAGACGCTGATGGCTGATCTCTATCTGGCGCCCTTTGCCGTGATCGGCGCCTGGCTGGGTGTCCGGGCGCATCATATCGTGCCCGAACGCCCGTTTTTTGCAATCACCTACATCCTGCTGACCCTGACAGGTCTGCGCCTGATCTATCTGGGTCTGACGTGACCGGTACTATCAGGCATCGCTGCCCGGCAGTTCCTCGTTCAACACCTCGAACCCCTGGCCGGATGCGACAAGGCAGGTCTGACCGTTTGGCGTTGTCACGGTAATGGTCCATGTACCCGTGTCGCGGCTGGCAAACACCTCGACAATCGCGTTGTTCGATCCCAGCCCGATGCTTTGGCGGGTTTCCCCGTATGATGACATCAGCCTTTGCAGTATATTCAGACGCTCGCCGCAGGGGCGGGTCTGAGCGTGGGTTTGCAAGGCCGTCGTCAGCATGACGACAACCGCAACCGATAGGCCAATCATTGCCTGCTTCATTTCTTCACCCTTTCCCGGGTGCCGGCCATCCATGAACTGATTGCTGGGCGGCCTGCACTGCCGAATTCATTGCCCAATCATCTGCCCGAGCACCGGGCGATGTGGCGGAAAGCTTTGCCCGAAAGGAAAAATGCGGGGTTAATCAGCCGTTCGCCAAATGCCTCAAATTGGCAACACCCGGCGGGCGCGCGACAATTTCAGCCCTTGCCATCGGCGGGGCGGGACGGTCATTTGCGCGCGAAATGAAAGGCCCTGTCATGTCGTCACCTCAGAGACCCTATCGCTCTGTTCTCTATATTCCTGCATCCAATGAACGTGCGCTGGCCAAGGCCGCAACCCTGCCGGTTGATGCCATCATCTTTGATCTGGAGGATGCCGTTTCACCGGATGCCAAAGAGGCCGGGCGCAGCCTGCTGGCCGAAACACTGGCCCAGGCTGACTATGGCGGGCGCTACCGCATCGTGCGGATCAACGGGTTCGACACGGAATGGGGGCAGGACGACCTTTCGGCGATTGCCGGGGCCAGCCCCGATGCCATTCTGCTGCCCAAGGTCGGTAAGGCCGAGGATATCACGGGGCTGGATCAGCGCATGACGGCGCTGCCGGGGCTGTCCGGCGCCACGATCTGGGCGATGATGGAGACGCCCGGCGGTGTGCTGAATGCCGCCGGCATCGCCCGCGCTCCCCGGATGGAAGGGTTCGTGATGGGCACCAATGATCTGGCCAAAGAGCTGGGCACGCGGTTCCGGGCGGACCGGCTGGGCCTGATGCAAAGTCTGCAAACCTGTCTGCTTGCTGCGCGCGATGCCGGGATCGTCTGCGTTGACGGTGTTTTCAATGCGTTTCGTGACGAAGAAGGTCTAAGGGACGAGTGTATACAGGGCCGGGATCTGGGTTTTGACGGCAAGACGCTGATCCATCCGGCGCAGGTTGCCATCGCCAACGCGGAATTCGCCCCGACCGAGGAAGAAATCACGCTGGCCCATCGTCAGATCGAGGCGCATGAGGCGGCGCTGGCAGAAGGGAGCGGCGTTGCCGTGGTCGACGGACGGATCGTTGAAAATCTGCATGTCGAAACCGCCCGCGCCACCATCGCCCGGGCCGAGGCGATACAGAAGCTGGAGGATTGACATGACACTCTTGATAATCGGGCTGGTGCTGTGGGTTGTGGCTCATATGTTCAAGCGGCTGGCACCTTCCGCGCGACGCGGGATGGAAAACCGTCTGGGCGAAGGCGGATCCAAGGGGCTGATGGCGGTCCTGCTGGTGATCAGCGTCGTGCTGATGGTCAGGGGGTATCGCAGCGCCCCCGTTGATCCGATCTATACCTTCGCGGACTGGGCAACCTATCTGAACAACTTTCTGATGTTGTTGGCTGTTATCGTTTTTGGCGCCGGCATGTCGAAAGGCGTGATCTGGACACGCCTGCGCCATCCGATGCTGACCGGTGTGCTGATCTGGTCGGTGGCGCATCTCTTGGTCAATGGCGACAGTGCATCGGTGTTGTTGTTCGGGGTGCTGGGGATGTGGGCACTGGCCGAAATGTGGGTGATCAACGCCGCCGAGGGTATCTGGAACCGGCCCCGTCCCGGTGCTGCAAAGCGTGATCTGATGCTGGTGGTCATATCGCTGATCATGTACGGGCTGATCGCCGGTGTGCACATCTGGGCGGGCTATAACCCGTTTCAGGGGGGCTGATCGTGAAGCTTTACCGTTTCCTGTCCGAGGATGACACATCCGCCTTTTGTCACAAGGTCACGCGCGCGCTCAACGAGGGCTGGAGCCTTTATGGTGAACCGAACTATGCGTTTGATGCGGCGCGCGGCGTGATGCGGTGCGGACAGGCGGTGACAAAGGAAGCAGAGGGCGAATACCACCCCGATCTCAAGCTGAGCGAGCAATGATGAACAAGACGAACGCTGGCCGTTTCTTTGAGGACTACGCACTTGGAGACGTGATTTCCCACGCCGTTCCCCGCACGATTTCGGGCGGTGAGCGGGCGCTTTACCATGCGCTCTATCCGGCCCGGCACGCGCTGTATTCATCGGATGAATTTGCCCGCCGTTGCGGCCTGCGGATGGCACCAATCGATGAAATGATCGTCTTTCACACGGTGTTCGGTAAATCGGTGCCTGATATTTCGCTGAACGCAGTGGCCAATCTGGGCTATGGCGAAGGCCGGTTTTTGCGGCCCGTCTGGCCGGGCGATACGCTCAGATCCTCATCCGAGGTGATAGGCCTCAAGCAGAATTCCAATGGCAAGACCGGTGTCCTCTGGGTGCGGACGACCGGGTTCAACCAGCATGATGAGGCGGTGCTCAGCTATGTGCGCTGGGTGATGATCCGCAAGCGCGACCTCGATGCGCCCGCGCCTGATCCGGTAGTCCCGGTTCTGGCTCCGGGTGTTGACGCAGCCGATTTGATCATCCCGGACGGGCTGACATTCAGCGGCTATGACACTGAACTGGCGGGCGAGCCGCATTGCGCGTCGGATTACGAGATCGGTGAACTGATCGATCATGTGGACGGTGTCACCATCGAAGAGGCCGAGCATATGATGGCCACCCGGCTGTGGCAAAACACCGCCAAGGTGCATTTCGACCGGACGGCGCGGCCCGACGGCAACCGCCTGATCTATGGCGGGCATGTGATATCGATGGCCCGGGCATTGTCATTCAACGGGCTGGCCAATGCACAGATGATCGTCGGGCTGAATGCCGGTTCCCATGTCAATCCCTGCCATGCCGGCGATACCGTCAGGGCCTGGAGCGAGGTTCTGGACAAGGCGGAAACCGCCGCACCCGATGTTGACGCCATCCGGCTGCGTCTGGTTGCGACCCGGGGTGATGGCGGGACCGAACTGAAGGGTGAGGATGGAAAATACCTGCCCGACATATTGCTTGATCTGGATTACTGGGCGCTCATGCCGCGCTAACGCGAATTTGTACCGACCGGACGGGCAGGCGTGCTAGAGCTTGGGCCATGCCATGCGGTCACTTCATTCAAAGGTTCTGCCTGGGCGCACTGGGCGCGTTTGTGGCCGTGCCGGTTGCGGCATGCGAACTGGCACTGGTGCTGAGCGTCGATGTCTCGGGCTCGGTCGATTATCGCGAATACAACATCCAGATGCAGGGCCTTGCCGACGGCGTGCGTGACCCTGTGGTGTCCGAGGCATTGGTGCGCAACAAGGCGGCAGTGGCCGTGGTACAATGGACGGGCTCGACCAGACAAACCGTCACGGTGCCCTGGAAACGGATCGGCGGCTTTGCGGATGTCGAGGAGCTCGCCCGTCAGATCGAAACAGCACCGCGGCGGTGGCGGCATTTCTCGACCGCCATCGGCGAGGCGCTTTCATTCTCGCTTGAGCAGTTTATCGGCGTTCCCGACTGCCGCAACCGTGTCATCGATGTTTCGGGTGACGGCGTATCGAACGAAGGACGCCCCCCTGAAAGTGTCAGGTTCCTGCTGCGAACCTCTGACGTGACGGTGAACGGCCTTGTGATCGAGGGCGAAGAAGACGACCTGACGGGCTATTTCTGGGAAAATGTCATCACGGGTGAGGGTGCCTTTGTCGAGACGGCGAATGGCTTTGACGAATATGCCGAAAAGATACGTCTGAAACTGAGGCGCGAGACGACGATACAGCTGGCAGGGCCGACAACCAGAATTGCTCCGGTGCCCGTTCGCGCCGAATTGGATTGAGATTTTATCGAATTCGCGCTTTGCTGTGGACATGACCCTGAAAAAACCCGTCTGCGGTGCCATTGCCCTGCTGGCCGGTCTGCTCTGGTCGCTGACGGCCAGCGCCCAGAACCGGCTGGACGAAGACAGCCTGTACTATGTTGAATCCAATCAGATCGCGGTGTTCTATCACGAGTTCGGACATGCGATGATCGATATCCTCCGATTGCCGATCTTCGGCCAGGAAGAGGACGCGGCTGACGTTTTGTCGGTGATCATGGTCGATCAGATATTTGATGAGGAATCGGCGGTTGCGATAACGTTTGAAGCTGCCGAGAGCTATCTGATCGCTTTGGAAGAAAGCGGTGGCGAGTTTCCGTTCTGGGATACTCATGGCCATGATCTGCAACGATATTACAACATGGCCTGCCTGTTTTATGGTGCCAGTCCCGATACGCGAGAGGAACTGGCCCAGGATATGGGCCTGCCAGAAGAGCGCGCGGTCACCTGTGAAGAAGAGTTTCAACTGGCCGACGAAAGCTGGGGGCCGCCGATCGATGAGGTGATTGACGCCGGTCCGGGAAGCACGATCCGCTTTTCGGCAAATGTCGAGAGTGATCTGGATGTCTTTACCGCAGACCTGATCGAGGCGGAGGTCGATCACCTGAATTCGATCCTCAGCCTGCCCGAAGAATTGCAGGTCACGGTCGGCCCCTGCGGCGAGCCCAACGCCTTTTACGACCCCAACACGATTGAAATCATCATGTGCACCGAATTCTCGGATTATTTCTATCTTCAGTCATCAAACCGCTAAATGTGATCACATAAATATTCTGTGTGATCACATAAGGTAAATGTTTCGAGAAATATTGCCGCAGAACAGGGTGTTTGCGCTCTCGGGGCAGTGACTTGGCCGCCAAATCGTCTAATCAATAATAAAAGAACAAAGCATTCGCGAGGTACATGTCATGGCAGATGTGAACCGGGGAGATCGGCCGCTTTCCCCTCATTTGACCATCTACCGGCCGCAACTGACATCCATCACATCGATCTTTACGCGCATCACGGGCAACGCCATGCTTTTGGCGGCGCTTTTGATCGTCTGGTGGTTCTTTGCCGCTGCAACCGGGCCGGCCTATTTCGCCGTGGCAAACGCGGTCATGACAAGCTGGTTCGTGCAGCTGATCCTGATCCTGTCACTTTGGGCGATGTGGTATCATTTCTGTGCCGGATTGCGCCATCTTTACTGGGATTCAGGCCGCGGACTGGAACTGGATGAGGCCTATCGTCTTGGCTATGCGGTGATTGTCGGCTCTTTCGTCCTGACCATTCTGTCGCTGTTTCTGATCTGAGGGGACTGAACCATGGCATTTCTGACAGATCGCAAACGCGCCTCGGGCATGGGCTCGGCCAAATCGGGGACCGAGCATCACTGGATGATGACGGTTTCGTCCTGGGCCCTGATCATTCTGATCCCCTTGTTCATCCTGAATTTCGGGCCGATGGTGGGCGCACCCTACGAAGAGGTCACAGCCCATTTCGCGCGGCCCTATCCGGCGGTGCTGGCAATACTGACGATCACGGTGAGTTTCCTGCACTTCAAGGGCGGCGTGCAGATACTGATCGAGGATTATGTGCACGGGCCAATGCGGACGGTGCTGATCATCACGATGATCTGCCTGTCCTATGCGGCCATCGCCACCGGCATTTTCGCCATCGCCAAAATCGCGCTCTAGGCGCTCAAAGGATCAGAAGACATGGCAGCATATGAATTCGAGACGCATGATTATGACGTCGTTGTTGTCGGTGCTGGCGGCGCGGGATTGCGGGCCACGCTGGGCATGGCTGAACAGGGCCTCAGAACGGCCTGCGTGACCAAGGTCTTTCCCACGCGCTCTCATACCGTTGCGGCACAGGGTGGCATTGCCGCCTCGCTCGAAAACATGGGGCCGGATCACTGGCAGTGGCATATGTATGACACCGTCAAGGGATCGGACTGGCTGGGCGATACGGATGCGATGGAATACCTCGCGCGTGAGGCGCCCAAAGCGGTCTACGAACTGGAACATTACGGCGTTCCCTTCAGCCGCACCGAAGAAGGCAAGATTTATCAGCGCCCTTTTGGCGGTCATACGACGGAATTTGGTGAAGGCCCCCCCGTGCAACGCACCTGCGCCGCCGCCGACCGGACGGGCCACGCCATCCTGCACACGCTTTATGGCCAGTCGCTGAAAAACAACGCCGAGTTCTACATCGAATATTTCGCCATCGATTTGGTGATGGCGGATGATGGCACCTGTCAGGGTGTCGTCTGCTGGAAGCTGGACGATGGCACAATCCATGTCTTCAACGCCAAGATGACCGTTCTGGCGACGGGTGGCTATGGCCGGGCCTATTTCAGCGCGACCTCGGCCCATACCTGTACCGGTGACGGTGGCGGTATGATCGCAAGGGCCGGATTGCCGCTGCAGGATATGGAATTCGTGCAGTTCCACCCGACCGGCATCTACGGTGCCGGTGTTCTGATTACCGAAGGCGCGCGCGGCGAAGGCGGTTATCTGACCAATTCCGAGGGTGAGCGTTTCATGGAACGCTATGCCCCCACCTACAAGGATCTGGCCAGTCGCGACGTTGTCAGCCGTTGCATGACGCTGGAAATCCGCGAAGGCCGAGGTATCGGCAAGAACGGGGATCACATTCACCTGCATCTTAATCACCTGCCGCCCGAAACTCTGGCCGAGCGACTGCCCGGCATTTCGGAATCGGCGCGCATCTTTGCCGGTGTCGACCTGACCAAGGAACCGATCCCGGTGCTGCCCACCGTGCATTACAACATGGGCGGCATTCCCACGAATTACTGGGGTGAGGTTCTGAACCCCACCGCCAAGAACCCCGATCGCGTGGCGCCCGGTCTGATGGCCGTGGGCGAGGCCGGTTGTGCCTCGGTCCACGGGGCGAACAGGCTGGGCTCGAACTCGCTGATCGATCTGGTTGTCTTTGGGCGTGCCGCCGCCATCCGCGCAGCCGAGGTTGTCGATCCGTCCACCTCTGTTCCGCAGGCCGGCAAGGACAAGATCGATGCGGTTCTGGCGCGGTTCGACGGTATCCGTCATGCCGATGGCGCGGTGCCGACGGCCGATCTCAGGATGGAAATGCAACAGACAATGCAGGCCGATGCCGCGGTGTTCCGTACCGACAAGACGCTGGCAGATGGTGTCGGCAAGATGGAGAGCGTGGCCGCCAAACTGGACGATATCAGTGTGACCGACCGCAGCCTCGTCTGGAACAGCGATCTGATGGAAACGCTGGAACTGACCAACCTGATGCCCAATGCGCTGGCCACGATCGTCGGGGCAGAGGCCCGCAAGGAAAGCCGGGGTGCCCACGCGCACGAGGATTATCCAGACCGTGATGACGAGAACTGGCGAAAACACACGCTGGCCTATGTCAATGGCAACAAGACCAAACTGAAATATCGCCCCGTCCATCTGGAGCCACTGACCAAAGAGGCCGATGGCGGGATTGATCTGAACAAGATCGCGCCCAAGGCGCGGGTATACTAGGGCAGGACATGTTGGCGGCAGAGGCGGGTGACGCGCCTACATACGCCAGGGGCAGGACGCCGGAGGAAACGCTGAAATGATACCAGCATCAGCAACAACAGACATGGGCGCGCGACCTGCAGGTCTGGCCGACGCCCTGCGCAGCCATCCCCATCCCGGCGGGATCATCGTGCATCCGGAGAAACGGTTCATCTATATGAAATCCTGCAAGACGGCAGGGACATCGATCTTTCGCAAGCTGCTGGAGCCACAGCTGGGAGGGTTCATTCACCAGCGCGGGAACAAACCCGCCTATCGCCAGTGGATCACTACGGTCACGGACGCCGATCTGGCGGATTATTATATCTTTTCCTCGGTACGGAACCCATGGAACAGATTTCAGTCACTCTGCGGACATTTCAAATTGCCGGTTCCCGAGGTTCTGGATCGCATAGAAGAGCTGAGGGCCGCTGACCGGAACTTTCGCTTTCACGCGGTGCCGCAGATTCACTACACCCACGTCAACGGCCAGGCCTTTTGCAATCGTCTGGCCCGTGTAGAGGCGCTGCAGGACGACATGAATGCCATCTTGTCTGATCTGAAAATGGAAAGCGTGACCGTGCCCCGTGCCAACGCCAATCCCAACCGACCGGACCGTGCCGTTCTGAGCAAAGAGGAAGCACAGCGTATCGCGGCGCTTTATCCCGATGATGTCGCGGCCTATGGCTATGAATTCAGCGAAACGGCGCCAGCGTGATGATTCGGACGCGGATCAAACCAAACCCAAGGGTCAACTGATGCGACTGGCGCTGATCCTGCCCCTTGTGCTTGCCGGATGTACCGCAGCCGAGCAGGCGGTGACAAACGCCACCCGCGACACGGCCAAACGCGTGGTCAACAGTGTGATCACAGATCGATTCCCCGGCGTTGACCCGGCACCGGTGACCGAATGCATCATCGACAATGCCGAGCCGGTCGAATTGCTGACCATCGCCAAGGCAGCCGTCATCGCGGTGGATGATCAGACGGTCGAGACCATTCTGGATATCTCGCGCCGGCCTGAAACCCTGAAATGCATCGCACAACAGGGCCTTGCCCTGCTGGGGATATGACGTGATGAATGCGCCCATCATCACAGAGGCCGGAATCAAACCGGCACAGCCGCGGCAAAAATTGAACCCTTTGAACATTTTCATGCTATATGCATGGCAAATAAGAGCAAAAAGGGCAGTGATATGAACGAAATGGCGAAAAATCTGCGGGGGCCCGCGCGTGATCTCCAGCATTCCGAGATGGTGCTTTCCACCGGTTTGAGCGGTGTGAAGTACAAGGCGTTCCTGCAGGCGATGCATGCGAAACTTCAACCCGAATGGTATCTGGAAATCGGGACCGAGCGGGGGCGCAGCCTGGCATTCAACGACTGCAACCTGATCTCAATTGATCCCGCATTCCGGATCGAATCCAACGTGATCCGCAGCCGGGGTGAGGCGCATTTCTTTCAGCAGACCAGCGATGACTTTTTCGATTCCGGCCGACTGAAGAATTTCACCGACAAGATTGACCTTGCGTTTCTGGACGGGCTGCACTGGTTTGAATACCTGCTGCGCGATTTCATGAATACCGAGGAACAATGCGGCGATGACTGTGTGGTGGTGATGCATGACTGCATTCCCTTTACCTATCAGGGCGCCGAGCGGGACTGGAACCGCCGACAGGTCAGGGTCTGGACGGGCGATTGCTGGAAGGTTGTCAGCATCCTGCGCAAATATCGCCCTGACCTGAACATCCGCGTGGTGGATTGCCCGCCCTCGGGTCTGGTTGTGATCACGGGTCTGGATCACAGCAATACGGTGCTCAGGGACAACTACGACGATCTGATGTCGGAATATTTGGATCTGAGCATCAGGGAATATGGTACAGACAAACTGGCCGACGATCTGGATATCGTCAGCAGCCGGTCCATTCACGTCACCGATCTTGTGGGTGACGTCTTCAAAACGAGCTGAGGACAAATGGTAGAACTCGCGCTTCCCAAGAATTCACGCATCACCAAGGGCCGTGTCTGGCCCAAGCCGGAGGGTGCCACCAACCTGCGCAAATTCCAGATTTACCGCTGGAATCCGGATGATGGCAAAAACCCGTCGGTGGATACCTATTTCGTCGATCTGGATGATTGCGGTCCGATGGTTCTGGATGCGCTGATCAAGATCAAGTCCGAGATCGACCCGACGCTGACATTCCGCCGGTCCTGCCGCGAGGGGATCTGCGGATCATGTGCGATGAATATCGACGGGATCAACACGCTCGCCTGTATCTACGGCATGGACGAGATCAAGGGCGACGTGAAAATCTATCCTCTGCCGCACATGCCGGTGGTCAAGGACCTGATCCCCGACCTGACGCATTTCTATGCCCAGCATGCCAGCATCATGCCCTGGCTTGAGACCAAAACAAACCGTCCCCAGCGTGAATGGAAGCAGTCAATCGAAGACCGCAAGAAGCTGGACGGGCTTTATGAATGCGTCATGTGCGCCTCGTGCTCGACATCCTGTCCGTCCTACTGGTGGAATGGTGACCGCTATCTGGGGCCTGCGGCGCTGTTGCATGCCTATCGGTGGATCATCGACAGCCGGGACGAGGCGACGGGTGAACGGCTGGATGACCTGCAGGATCCCTTTAAGCTCTATCGCTGCCATACGATCATGAACTGCACCAAGACTTGCCCCAAAGGGCTGAACCCGGCCAAGGCCATCGCAGAGATCAAGAAGATGATGGTCGAGCGCGAGGTCTAGCTCGCACCCGCCACCACCAGAATTGCACCAGTCGTAACGGTCACCGCAACCAGCGCGTGCCACCATCTGAGTTGTTCGCTCCGGAAAACGTAAATGCTGAGGAGCAGCGTCAGGACCGGCACGACCGAAACGATCGACGACGTCAGCGTGACGGTTCCGTGCAACAGCGAAAGTTGGATACCCAGAATACCCATGCCGATGAAAAGCCCGTTCAGCATGAAAAGGTAATGCGCCCGCGTCGGGCGAACGATACGGGCGGGGCTGCCGCCTGTCAGAACCATCAGGCCGATCAGCAGGGTCGAAACCGTTGTGACAACCAGCATCGCAAAAAGCGGTTCCGGGAGGGTGGTATATCCGGCCTTGGTCAGGGGTTGTGTGATGCCCCGCACAGCAGCGGCACCGATGGGCAGCAGGAAAACAATTGCTGCCTGTGGTCGCCTGCCAGCGCCACGGGCCATGGCGGCACCGATCAGCCCGCCCATGACCAATGCGATGCCCAGAAACTGTGTGGCAGTCACGTCTTCGTCCAGAAAAAGGATCGCGGGAATAACCGCAAAGACCGGCAGAAACGCGCCAAAAGCCGAGGACAGCGCCGGGCCGACATGGCGCACCGATGCGATCTGAAACCGCTGGCCCATGGCCGGGAAAAGCAGGCCGGCAATCGCGAAATAGAGCGTGGCCCGCGTTGCCCAGAATTCACGTTCGACCACCCAGGGTGCCATGATCCAGAAAATCGCCGCCATGGTCGCCACAGATATGAACGTGCCCGACAGATCATCCAGCGATGCGAGCGCCTTTTTCTGGAACTGCAGCCCAAATGAAAACAGGATCGCGGCGCACAGGGCAAAGAACACGGCAAGGAACATCCGAAACGTACCTCGCTGATCCGGAACCTGTTCTGACCCTAGCAGGTGATCCTGTGTATTGCACCAGATGAGCGGCGTGCCCGAGGGCGGTTGACAGGGGCCGGATGGCATGGGCTAGTTCGGGCATGAAACCAGCCCATCCGGAAACCCAGCCGCCCGAAGATGCAGATCACCGTCGCGCGATTGCGCCAGTGATCTGCTATCCACCCGACACGCTGCCAGCGCCCGATCTGACGCTGTACCGCCGCGCCCGACAGACCGCCCGGCAGGTTGACGAGGTTGTGGTTAAACCACGTGACGGGAACTGCATCGATATCAAGGCCGGACAATTTCTGAGGATAGAAAGTGTCAAGGGTCCGCAGGTTGGGGATTTCAACCTGTGGGCTGCCGATGATCTGTCCGAGCGGTTCTATTCGGGCAAGACCCGGGCGCTGCATGGCACGCATCTGTCAACGGGCGACCGTCTCTGGACAAGTTTTCCGTCGCTTCGGCCGATGGCGACGATCACGACGGATACGCTCGACTGGTATGGATTCGACGATTTTGGCGGTTCGGTGCATGACGTGATCGGTACGCGCTGCGATCCCTATACCGGCCGGTTGCTGAATGGCGGAGATTACCATTATTGCTGTCATTCCAACCTGACCCGGGCGCTGGCCAGTCACACAGGCATGTCGCTGCAAGAGGCCGAACCGCATGTCCATGATGTCATGAACGTGTTTATGTGCACCGGATTTACCCGCGACACTGGCCAGTATTTCATGAAGGCCAGTCCGGTACGCCCCGGCGACCATATCGAGTTTTTTGCCGAGATTGATCTGATCGGTGGCCTGTCTGCCTGCCCCGGCGGCGATTGTTCCAGCGAGCATTCGAATGACGTCACACCCTGCTATCCGCTGCTAATGCAGGTGTTCGAGCCAGACCGTTCAGCGCTGGAGGGATGGGTGCCGCCGGAAAAAAACGCCTATAGCCGCAGCCACGGGACCTGAGGCCGCGGGAAAACCGCGATCAGGCAAAGGCCGCCTCGAGTGCGATTTCGACCATGTCGCCAAAGGATTTCTCGCGATCCTCCGATGGCAGCGCCTCGCCCGTGTTCAGGTGATCGCTGACCGTCAGCACGGCAAGCGCCCGGCGGCCATAGCGCGCGGCAAGCGTGTAAAGCTCCGCCGCCTCCATCTCGACCGCGAGGATGCCGTGGCGCGTCATTTCCTGATTGAGATCGGGGCGTTCATCGTAAAATACATCCGATGAGTAGATGCCGCCAACATGCGACGTGACCCCGCGCGCTGCCGCCGCATCCGCCGCCGCCCTAAGCAGCCCGTAATCGGCACAAGGTGCGAAATTCAATTCGCGAAAAATACCGGAGGAGGGGGAGTTCAATGTCGAAGACGTCATCGCGATGATGACATCGCGCAGCCCCACATGATCCTGCATGCCGCCGGTTGACCCGATCCTGATCAAGGTCTGTGCATCATAATCCCGGATCAGCTCGTTGACGTAGATCGAGAGCGAGGGCATGCCCATACCCGATCCGTGGATCGTCACGGGATTGCCTTTCCACGTGCCGGTAAAGCCCAGCATGCCGCGCACCTCATTGACCAACCTTGCATCGCTCAGAAAGGTCTCGGCCGCCCATTTCGCGCGATAGGGATCACCTGGCAAAAGCACGGTTTCGGCGATATCGCCGGGTTTTGCGCCGATATGAACAGTCATCGCGATCTCCTGTCTTGGTCTGGTGGACAGTCCCGACCATGTCATGGCGGGCCGGGAAGTTTCAACCGTGCATCGGCTGAATGCCTTTCCGACTTGTCTGGCGGTTGGGATTTGCCCGATCCGCGCTAAGCTGGCTCTGCGAAGGGTGGCGAATCAGATTTGGAAAGGTTGGCAGATGGCGCTGGATACAGACGATACCAAACGCATCCCCGAAGGCGCGCGCGCGATGTTCATGTCTGACGGATATGCAATTTTTCCCGGACTCATAGGCCAGCAGACACTGACGATGCTGAGGCAAGTATGTGACACGCTGCTGCGGGAACCGCCCGATGATGACAAGGGGGGCAAGGCCCATGATATCGGTCGCGGCCATGACCGCCGTTTCCTGCGGCACCGCCATCAGGAATTTTCCGCGCTTTCGGATTTTGTTCTGGGCCGCGGAATGAAGGCAATAGCAAGGGAATTGCTGGATGCGCCGCCTTATCTCTTCAACGAACAATTCGTCGTCAAAGGGCCAAGGACAGGGGCATCATTTGCATGGCATCAGGACGGGGGATACGTGCCGTTCGATCATGCGCCCTATCTGACAGTCTGGATCGCGCTGGACGATACAACGGTTGAGAACGGCGCGGTTTATGTGCTGCCGCGTGATCTGAACCAGGGTCAGGATATTTACGCGCATCGCTGGGATGCGGCGGGCAAGGAAAAGGTGGGCTATGATGGCGATGATCCCGGCATCGCGGCGACGGTTCAGGCAGGTTCGGTCGTGGCGTTTTCATCCGCGACGCTGCACCGTTCATCACCCAACACGACGGATCGGGCCCGGCGGGCCTATCTGGCGCAATATTCACCCGAGCCTATTCTCGACCCCGAGAGTGGATTGCCGCGAACCTTTGCCACGCCGCTCTGACAGGCGGGCGGGGCTGGTCCTTAGTTCCCGCCGCCCAGAATGGCCTCGAGCACATCCAGAATAACGCGTTCCACCCCGTTTGCGCCCACTTGGTCACGGGGGGGCGGTGCGATTTCGCGGACAGGAGCGGTGGGGATCACCATCGTCAGGGGCCGCGCATCCAGCCCTTCGTGCACGCGCCGCATCGTCTCGCGCCAGATTTCGGCGGGCAGCCCGCCACCGGTCACCCCCCTGAGTGGCGAGTTGTCATCATTACCCATCCAGACACCGGCGACATAATCGGCGGAAAAGCCCACGAACCATGCGTCACGTGATGCCTGTGTGGTGCCCGTCTTGCCTGCTGTCGGCCGGTCCTTCAGCGCCGCGCGTTTGCCGGTACCATCCTCGGTTACCTTGGACATCATATAGGTCAGATATCCCGCTGCCGTCTGCGAAATCACCCGCTCACCAAAGCCGCCCACCTGCCCGATGAGCGGTTCGGCGTCACCCATCAGGCTAAGCTCGACCAGACCATAAGGCGTGACGCTGCGTCCGCCGTTCAGGATACCGGCATAAGCACCTGTCATTTCGATCAGGGTGGATTCCGATGCCCCCAGCGCCAGTGCGGGCCCGTCGGCCAGATCGCTCTCGATCCCGAAATCGGCGGCGACATTGCGTACGTTTTCGCGCCCGACCTCTTCCGAGACGATCACGGCCGGGATATTCAGCGATTTGCTCAGCGCTTCGGTCAGCGTCACGCGGCCATAATTCTTGCCGCTGTAGTTCCGGGGCGTCCACGGGCCAGAGCCGGGAATGTTGATGGTCAGCGGCTCGTCGACAACGGTTGCATTCGGTGTAAATCCCAGCTCGAGCGCGGTGGCATACACAAAGGGCTTGAAGGCTGATCCGGTCTGTCGCCGTGCCTGCGTGGCCCGGTTGAAACCACCGGTTACTGAGTTTCGCCCACCGACCATGGCACGTACGGCACCATCGGCCGACATGACGATGATCGCCGCCTCGGCCTCTGAATTCGCGTCCAGCCTTGCGTCCAGTACTTCTGCCAGCGCCTCTTCGGCGGCTGTCTGGATTCGCGGGTCGAATGTGGTGCTGATGATGACATCCTCGGTCGTATCGGCAGCAAGGAAGGTCGGCGCCTCTGACATGACCCAGTCCGCGAAATAACCGCCCGAGCTGTCCTGCGCCGCTTCGGAGAGTGTCGCCGGGTTTTCCTTGGCGTTGCGCAGTTCTTCCTCGGTCAGGAAGCCCTGCTCGGCCAGCAGGTTCAGCACGACCGACGCCCGGTCCTGCGAACGCTTGAGATTGCTGGTCGGCGCATAGCGCGTCGGGGCAACCAGCAGACCGGCGATCATCGCACCTTCCTGAATGCTGACACTGGTCGCGGATTTGCCGAAATAGCGCTGGCTTGCCGCTTCGACACCGCGCGCACCGGCACCAAGGAATACCCGGTTCAGATAGACGGTCAGGATCTCGTCCTTGGAATAGGCCAGTTCCATTGCCATGGCATAGACGGCCTCTTTGGCTTTGCGCCACATGGTCGTCTTGCGGCAGTCGGCCTCGTAGGCGGCTTCGGATTTCCATGTGCCCGGGTCGAATGGAACGCCCAGGCACAAGAGCTTGGCCGTTTGCTGGGTGATGGTCGAACCGCCATGCCCGGCCAAAGGCCCCCGCCCCTCGCTCAGGTTGATGCGGATGGCGCTGGCGATGCCGCGTGGCGACAGGCCGAAATGGCGATAGAAACGCTTGTCCTCGGTGGCGACAACCGCGTTGACCAGATTGGGCGACATGTTTTCCGCCGTGATCACACCGCCAAACTGATCCCCGCGCCACGCAAAGACATTGCCGTCGCGATCCAGAAGTGTGACCGAACCGCGCGCCCGCCCGTCCATCAGCGCGGTGACGTCCGGCATCGTCGCCCAGAAATATCCCACGGCCAGTGCCACCAGCGAGACGAAGATCACCGTCGCGCGCCATGTCAGCGCCCAGATCAGCCGTCCGAAAAAGCGGAAAATGCGTCCGAAAAACCCGGCAATGGGATGGGTTTTGCGTTTACGGCGGGATTTGGATTTTGGGCGCCGGGCAGCAGTCTGCGCCTTGGCGGGTTTCCTGGCCGACGCTTTATTATAGCGCTTGTCAGCGACCAGCGGTGCCCGCTTTTTTCTGGGTGTTGTCATCGCCTGCTCATGTCGTGCGTTTCAAGACGCTTGCCCAAAGATAGTGCCGCATGCGGCGATTGTAGAGTGGTTTTCCTGACAGACATCTCAATAAGCTGTCTAAATTTTGTGCGATAACGCCTTTTTGTGCAAATTTTGTGCGATCTTTCGGGATTCAGCCCGGAATTCACCTGCGGAAATCTTGAGCTTGGGTCGATAGCAGCGGTTTTTGGCCGATGTAACCCTCCAACACGGCCCCATGGGGCAACAGAAAGGGAATGGAAAGTGAAACTGATAATTGCAGCGATCAAGCCTTTCAAGCTCGAGGAAGTTCGCGAAGCCCTCACATCGGCCGGCGTCGGCGGCATGATGGTGACCGAGATCAAGGGCTTTGGCTCTCAGTCCGGGCACACAGAAATCTATCGCGGCGCCGAATATGCCGTGAATTTCGTGCCCAAGGTCAAACTCGAAATCGTCGTCACGGATGCAATGGCCGATCAGGTCGTCGAGACCATCCAGACCGCAGCCAGAACCGACAAGATCGGTGACGGCAAGATTTTTGTCCTGGATGTCGCACAGGCCGTGCGCGTCCGGACAGGCGAAACCAATGATGATGCGTTGTAAGGCGCGCCAGACGCAAAGGACATATTGACATGAAACTCCTCAAATTAATCGGCATGGCGACGCTCGTGACGGCAATGCCGGCGCTGGGTCTGGCGCAAGAGGCCGAAACCCCCGCAGCCGTACCAACCGACGTTGTCTGGATCTTCAACACGCTGCTCTTTCTGATCGGCGGTTTCCTCGTTTTCTTCATGGCCGCCGGTTTTGCCATGCTCGAGGCCGGGCTGGTCCGGTCCAAGAATGTTTCAATGCAATTGACCAAGAACATGGGATTGTTCGGCCTGACCGCGATCATGTACTGGGTGATCGGCTACAATCTCATGTATCCGCTGGGTACATGGTCGATTGACGGTGTGTTGTCCGGTGTCTGGGGTCAGGCCGTGATGGAGGCTGTCGGCGTTGGTGCAGACGGTGTCGATGACTATTCCTATGCGTCTACGGCATCCGACTATTTCTTTCAGCTGATGTTCGCCGCTGCCACCGCGTCTATCGTCTCGGGCGCGCTGGCCGAGCGCATCAAGCTGTGGCCATTCCTGATTTTCACTGCCGTGCTGACCGGCCTTATCTATCCGCTTCAGGCCTCGTGGAAATGGGGCGGTGGTTTTCTGGATGCTGCCGGTTTTCTGGATTTCGCCGGTTCGACCGTCGTGCATTCGGTGGGTGGCTGGGCGGCACTTGCCGGTGCGCTGATCCTCGGGCCGCGCATTGGCAAGTACAAGGATGGCAAGGTCGTGCCGATGCTGGGTTCGAACCTGCCGCTGGCAACGCTGGGCACGTTCATCCTGTGGCTGGGCTGGTTCGGCTTCAACGGCGGATCGCAGTTGGCGATGGGATCGATTGGCGATGTGGCAGATGTCTCGCGCATCTTTGTCAACACCAACATGGGTGCGTCGGCAGGTGCATTCACCGCGCTGATCCTGACACAGTTGATCTATGGCAAGGTTGACCTGACCATGGTGCTGAACGGGGCGCTTGCCGGCCTAGTGTCGATCACGGCCGAGCCACTGACGCCGACGCTCTTCTCGGCAACATTGATCGGCGGCATCGGTGGTGTGATCGTGGTCTTCGGCGTACCGCTTCTGGACCGGCTGAAGATTGACGATGTCGTGGGGGCCATTCCTGTCCACCTCTTTGCCGGTATCTGGGGCACGATTGCGGTTGTGTTCACAAATGGCGACGCGTCGCTGGGCACGCAGCTTTATTCGATCATCGTGGTCGGTGTCTTTGTCTTCGTCGTCTCGGGTGTCCTTTGGTACATCCTAAAGATGACCATGGGCATCCGTGTTTCCGAAGAGGCCGAAATCAACGGCCTGGATACGTCCGAGTTGGGGATGGAGGCCTATCCCGAATTCTCGAAAGGTTAAGCACTTCAATACAAAAACTTAAGGGGCCGAAAGGCCCCTTTTTTTGTTTCGTTATTGATGCGGGTCGTTTTGTCAGGCAACGGCTTTTTGCCAGCCTGGGGTCTTTTTGCCTTCCAGTTCGTTGACCACCGTCATCTCGATCTGATCCGCCATATGCAGCAGGCCGGGCGTATCCACCTCGCCCGCCAGATCCTCCAGCCGCTGGGTCAGCAGGCGCAAAATGGCGCGGCGGCGCCCCAGATTGGCGATGAACGTTCCGGTCTTGGCCAGATCAGACGTCACTTTTTCGGAAATGCCAAAGGCCATCCGGACCTCGTTGCGCAGCGCCGACATGACCTCGTCTGTCAGGCCATGCGATGCCTTGAGCCGGGTGACGACGATGGCGGCTGTCGCGGTATAAGGATTGTCGATACTCTTGATGAATGCCTGACCCGACAGCGCGACCCGGTCGCCCCTGCGCGGGGTGGTCGGCGCGAAATCCGAAGTGTCTGTACTCCGGCTTTTGAGACCAAGGAGTGATCGGAGATGGTTGAGTGACAACGCTCCGCTTTGTGTTCCGATTTCCGCTGAAAAGTCACTTGGCATCTGACGTCTCCTGTCCGATCACTGATAACCCGGCCAAAACTAGGCGCGAATTGTGACCGAAATCTGGCCAGAATAAGGAATGTCGCGTCAAATTTCGTGAAATTGTCGCCAAAGCATGAACAATTCCAACATTTTACGGGCTATGTGGCGCTGACTGACAACGGATCGTCAACAATGCCTGGGGGATTCGCGGGATTGGTTAACCACGGATGAATGGCGGCTTCCGGCGCTTCGGGGGGCCGTTTCCAGAATGGTCGCCAGCCATGCAAATCGCGCTAGAACGGCGATTTCGCCGTGACGTTCAGCCACCGTCCGCCATCGGGATGTCTGAGCCGGAGTGCTTCGGCATGCAGCATCAGACGTGGTGCATCCCGTGCAGGCCCCGTTGCATAAAAGGGATCGCCCATGATCGGGTGGCCGATTTCCATCATATGTACCCTGAGCTGATGGCTGCGCCCGGTTCGGGGATAGAGCCGCGTGCGCGTCCGGCCATCCCGCCAGCGCAAGACCCGCCATTCGGTTTGCGCCGGGCGGCCGTTGTCGTGATCAACCTTTTGACGGGGCCGGTTGGGCCAGTCGACCGCCAGCGGCAGGTCAACCATTCCGGTCTTCGGCTCCAACTCACCCCACAATTCGGCAAGATAGGTTTTCTTTGTCTGACGCTTTTCGAACTGCAAACCCAGATGGCGCTGGGCGTGGGGTGACAGGGCGAAAACCATGACGCCGGATGTATCCCTGTCCAGCCGGTGCACCAGTAGCGCCTCGGGAAAAACCGCCTGAACACGTGTCAGCAGGCAATCGGCCAGATGTGCACCCTTGCCGGGCACCGACAGCAGGCCGCTGGGCTTGTCGACGAACAGGACCTCGTGATCCTGATGCAGGATGACAAGGGGGTCATCTGGCGGGGCGTAATCGCTCATGCTGCCAGAAACCACCAAGGCCACCGGTCTGCAAGGCCCCGGCGCGGGCGGATCGTGTCAATGGTTGCCGACGCGGTCGTGAAACTGATCGGATGTATTTCCGTACGGATAGTCTTCACCCGGAACATCACAGCCCAAAAACGCACAAAGCGGTTCCCACCCCGAACCCAGCTCATATGTCAGCAACCGTTCAGGGCCGAAGGCGGCCTGAACGTCACGAACATTTCGCGTATAGGTGTCGATGACATGGTTGCGGTCCTCGTATTTGCCGTCGAACACTTTCTGGCCGATCAGGGCAAGGCCGATCGATTCCGGATCGGTCGACTGACGCAGCACTTCTAGGATCGTCTTGTTCATGCTTTCATACCAACCTTCGGCATCGCGATGGCTGAGGATGATCTTGGCGTCGGGAAAATGCGCGCTCAGTTCGCGCCAGAAATAGGCCGCAGGCCAGTCCACGGTCGAGTTGTATTCGGCAAATACGTCGTCCCAGTTCGGCAGATCACCTTTCGCGGCAGCCCGCCACAGCGCCACCCGGTCGGGATGCGGCATGACCTCGTACATGTGATAGCATGGCCCGAACCCAAGGATTTCAAGCGCCTTCTTGAGTGATTCCGTACCGGTTCGGCCAAACCCGGCGCCAATGACCTGTAATGCCATGATCCATCCCGTATCTTTCGCGTTGAACCACGACGTTAACACGGTTTCCCATATTGTCGAACGAATGGGTGACCACGCCGCGTTGCCGCTTTATCGTCGGGGCAAGCCGGAATTGGGTATCACAAGGAGGATCGGATGACGCTGGCACAGATCGCGGATTATGCGGACCTGATCGCAGCATTGGGGGTCATGCTGTCGATCCTGTTCGTGGCTTATGAAATGCATCAGTCAAATCGTGAGGCCAAGCTGTCGAACTGGCGCCAGCTTCTGTCATCGCTGAGCCAATACAAAGGCCTGACGCAGGACATGGCGCTTAGCGAACTTATCGAGCGTGGGCATGCCGATTACCACGCGCTGACCGGTCCCGAGAAACGGACCTATGGCAATTATCTGGAGCAGGGCATTCACATCATCGGGAATTTTTCCAAGCATTCGGGAACCATTCCGGGCGAATTGAAGGGGCTTGAGGGTGCCATCGACAATTCATTGCGCGATCTGCTCAACCATCCCGGCGCGCTGACATGGTGGGAGGAAGGCAGGCCAAAGGGCAAGTTCATGCCCCAGACATACCGCAATATCGACCGCATTCTGGGTATCGGCGGCAAGGGCCCGGCATAGCCGGACCCGACCGGTATTCATTCAGGCCTTGGTGCGTTCGGATTTCGGATCATACATGGGCCTCAGCGATGCCACCGCACGGACCCGGGTGCCGGCAACATCGATCTCGTAGCTTGAGGCCAGTACATCCGCAGCGCTTTCGCCCGCGCAGGGTACATAACCCATACCAATGGCCCCGCCCAGATGATGGCCATAAGAGCCGGATGAGAGATACCCGACGATTTCCCCATCCCTCAGCAGCGTTTCATTGTGGTACAGCATCGGTTCCGGGTCTTCGAGCTTGAACTGGACCAATCGGGCCGAAAGCCCTTCGTCCTTTTTCTTCAACACCGCGTCGCGACCGATAAACTCGGGTTTGTCCGTCTTGACCGCAAAGCCGAGACCGGCCTCGAGCACGTGATCCTCGCAGGTGATGTCGTGGCCGAAATGGCGGAACCCTTTTTCGATGCGGCAGCTATCCATCATGTGCATGCCGCAGAGTTTAAGGTTCAGGTCCCTCCCCGCCTCGAACAGGGTTTCGAATGCATGGGCGGCCATGTCGGATGAGACATAGATTTCCCATCCCAGTTCACCGACATAGGTTACCCGGTGCACACGTGCGAGCCCCATGCCAAGCTCGATCTCCTGCGCTGTACCGAATGGATTGGCATCGTTCGAAAAATCGTTGGGGGAGACTGACTGCAAAAGTTTGCGCGCATTGGGGCCCATCACCGCCAATACGCCTTCGCCTGCTGTCACATCGGTGATGACGACGTTGAACGCGCCCTTGTGGCGCTCCATCCAGGTCTGATCGGCCAGACGTGTCGCAGCGGGGGTGACCACAAGATAGGCGGTTTCCGTCAGGCGCGTGACGGTGACATCGGCCTCGATCCCGCCGGTATGGTTCAGGAACTGGGTATAGACGATCTTGCCGATCCCGACGTCATACTGACCGCCGCCAACATGGTTGAGAAAGGCCGTCGCATCCGGCCCTTCGACCCGGATCTTGCCAAAGGAAGACATGTCATACATGCCGACATTCTCGCGCACGGCCTTGTGTTCGGCCGCCCAGTTGTCAAACCAGTTCTGACGCCCCCAGCTATAGCGGTATTCGCGTTCCTGCCCGTCACTGGCAAACCAGTTGGCCCGTTCCCAACCGGCCAGCTCTCCAAAAACGGCACCTTCGGCGTCAAGCTGGGTGTGAAACGGTGTGCGTCGGACACCGCGGGCGGTGGCCTTTTGCCGGTAGGGAAAATGGTCAGCATATAAAAGGCCCAGCGTTTCCTCGGATCGTTTGGCCAGATAGGTCCGGTTCCCCTGAAAGGGCTGCATGCGGCTGATATCGACATCGCCCAGATCAAACGGTTTTTCACCACTGTCCATCCATTCGGCCAGCGCCATGCCCGCCCCGCCCGCAGACTGGATACCGACCGAGTTGAAACCGGCGGCAACCCAGACATTATCCATCTCGGGCGCAAGGCCCATGTGATAGGCGTCATCGGGGGTAAAGCTTTCGGGGCCGTTAAAGAAGGTGTGAATTCCGGCCTCGGCCAGCATCGGCATGCGTTCGCAGGCAGCCTCGAGGATGGGTTCGAAATGATCGAAATCCTCGGGCAGCTGGTCAAACTCGAAATCCTTCGGGATGCCGTCCAGCGCCCATGGTTTTGAATGCGGCTCGAACGCCCCCAAAAGCATCTTGCCCGCGTCTTCCTTGTAGTAGGCATATTCGTCCGGCACGCGCAGCACCGGCATCTGTGTCAGACCCTTGATCGCTTCGGTCACGATGTAGAAATGCTCGCAGGCCTGCAGGGGGACATTGACGCCCAGCATCCTGCCCACCTCGCGGCCCCACATGCCGCTGGTATTGACCACCATGTCACATGACATATGGCCGGTTTCGCCGCCTGCCTCCCAGTTGACGCCGGTAATCCGCCGCCCCTCGCGGTTGACGCCCGTGACCTTGGTGCGTTCCCTGATCAGTGCACCGTTCTGACGTGCACCCTTGGCCAGCGCCAGCGCGATGTTGGCTGGGTCGCCCTGACCATCCAGCGGCAGCCAGACACCGGCGGTGACACCGTCGATATTCAGATGTTCGTATTTCGCCTTGACCTCGTCGGGGGTAATCTCCTCGACCTCGACACCAAATGCCCGGGCCATGGCGGCCTGACGAAAAATCTCTTCCTTGCGTTCATCGGTCAGCGCAACGGTGATCGATCCGCAGCGCTTGAACCCGGTCGCGACTCCGGTCTCGGCTTCGAGATTGCCATAGAGTTCCTGACTGTATTTGGCGAGCTTGGTCATGTTGGCCGTCGCCCTGAGCTGGGCAATGAGGCCCGCCGCATGCCATGTCGTGCCCGAGGTCAGCTGCTTGCGTTCGAGCAGAACAACATCGCTCCAGCCCTTGCGGGCCAGGTGATAGGCGACCGAGCAGCCAACGACACCACCGCCAATGATGACGACGCGGGCAGAAGTGGGAAGTGTCATGAGTTCTGATCCTTTTGCGGAAGCAAGACGAGTTTTCCGGGATAGCGCTTGGACTGGAAATCCGCCTGAGCGGTGGCGATATCCCCTAGCGGATAGGTTTTTGAGATCAGCGGGCGAACCGCGCCTGCATTGATGATCGCGACCAATTCGGCAAAGACCTCGGGCGGCTGGTAGGTGCAGCCATAGATCGTCAGGTCATTCAGGTAGATCGTGCGCAGGTCTGCCTGCACTATCGGTCCGGCAATCGCACCGGAAACGGCATAGCGGCCACCGGGTTTCAGCGCGTCAATCAGGTGTCCCCAGCCTGTGCCGCCGACAACGTCGACCACGACATCGAACTGCCCGGATTGTGGGGCCTCATCCCGATCGATCACTTCGTCCGCACCTGCGGCGATGACAGTATCCCGCTTGGCTGCCTGAGTCTGGGCGGTGACATGCGCACCTTTCAGCCGGGCCAGCTGAACAGCGGCCATGCCTACCCCACCGGACGCGCCGGTGATCAGCACCCGGTCGGCAGGGCCAACACCTGCGCGCGTCAAGAGACCCAGCGCCGTGCCATGAGCCGTGGGCATGGCGGCGATTTCGGTATCCGAAAGCGGTGAGGCGGTCACATCATAAAGCTGATCGGCGGGCACCGTGCAATATTCGGCAAAGGCCCCGTCATATTCCGACCCGATCACCCGGAACTTCCGGGGCTCATCAGGCGTGGGCACGGGCTGGTTGATCGGGCAGGTCACGCGCGCCCCGACGGCTACGCCTTTTGCCCCTGCACCCAGCGCCACGACCACGCCGCAAAGATCCCCGCCCTGGATCAGCGGAAAGGGCAGGGCACCGGCGTAACCGCCTTCTTCGATGCCCGCATCCCCGCCGATATCTGCTGTCGCGCCATCGACGGATTTGGAATACCAGCCGATGCGCGTGTTGATGTCGGTGTTGTTGACGCCTGCGGCCAGAACCCTGACCAGTACCTCGCCGGGGCCGGGTACGGGCATCGGGATGGCGTCGTTCCAGAACAACGCCTCGGGTCCGCCGTGGCGCATCAGTTGCACACCGGACATGGTTTCAGGCAATCGGGTCACGGGTAGATATCCGCGAATTTCTGTTTGTAAAGGGCGATCATCTCTTCCTCGGTGACGCCGTCGTCATAGGGCGGTGTGCTCAGCGGACGGACGGCATCGACATGGATGCTGACGATCATGTTGATACGGTCACTCAGCGCACCCCAAAGCGCCTCCCATTTCGGGATGAGGGCGTCAAAGGCCTCGGTTCCGCGCCGGATCATCGTGGCCTTGCCACGCAGGCGCACGCCCTTGCGCGCAAAGGGATCGACAAAATTGACCTCGACCTCGGGCATGTTTGTCAGGTTGGTCACGGTCTGGGGCGAACGGATTTCACCAAAGGCAATGGTCTCATCATCCAGCACGACAAAGGTGCCCTTGGGGCTGACATTGGGTCGTCCGCCCGCGCTGACGGTTGCGACAAAGCCCAGCCGCCAGGTTTCGATGGTTTTGACAGCGGCGGCGGGGATCACTGGCCAAACCTCCGTGCGAGTTCCCGGATATGATCCGGGCCAACCTCGCAGCAGCCGCCGATCAGTGTTGCCCCGGCCCCGGCCCAGCCGCTGGCGAAATCGGCATAAGCCACCGGCCCAAGGTCCTGCCGGGCCGAGAGGACATCGACGGTGGCACCAATGTGGTCAAACGCATCCGAAATGCCGGTAAACCCGTTGGCATAGGCCCCAAACGGGCGCGACTGTCGCGCAATGATCGGAATGGCGGTGTCGATCGCCTCGGGCATCGAGCAGTTCAGCAGAACGGCAGCCGGTTCGAACTCATCCAGGAGCGGAAACACTGCCTCCAGCGGTTCGCCCGATCTCAGCCGAGTGCCATCGCCATCATCGACCGACAGCGCAAGCCATGTGGGTTTGGGCGATGCAGCAGCCCCCATCAGCCCGCCGCGCGCCTGATCGACCGAGGCCATGGTTTCACAGATATGCACGTCGACATACTCGGCCTGAATGGCGGCAATTGGTGCATAGGCCGCAGCCGCCTGATCGGCAGGCGGGCAGAGATCGGGCTGATAGGAAAACCCCTGCGGCCCGAGCGATCCCGCCACCAGCCCGCGCCCGTGCGCATCGCGCGCATCGACGGCAATCCGGCAGGCAAGGCGCAACAGCTGCTCAAGCTCTCCCGACAGGCCCAGCGTTTCCAGACGGTCAGGCAGGATGGCATAGGTATCGGCGGTGGCGACCATCGCCCCGGCGGCGAAATAATCGTCATGCACCTCGCGCACCAGTTCGGGCTGATCGATCAGCGCCTGCGTGGACCAGAGGCCAGTCGCCTTGCCACTGCGGGCGATCAGCTCCTGGCCCATGCCTCCGTCTAGGATGGTGATGGTCATCCGGTTGTCCTCATGCCCTCAACCGTTCGTTGGCCGGATCCCAAAGCGGCTGATCCTCTTGCACGACCGCCTTGCAGCGTTTGCCGAAAATTTCGACCTCCAGCGCGGTTCCCGGTGTGGCGAGTGGGGCTTCGACCATGCCCAGGGCGATGGATTTGCCGACACGGTAACCCCAGCCGCCGGAAGTGGTCTCGCCGACAACCCTGTCGCCATGCCAGACGGTGGACATATAGGGGGCATCCGCGTCTTCGGCCTCGACGACGAGCGTGACAAAACCCTTTTTCCGGCCTTGCTGCTTTTCGTTCATCAGCGCGGCCTTGCCGGGGTAATCCTGCGGTTTGTCAAGTTTGACGAAACGTTCCAGCCCTCCCTCGAGCAGGGTGTAATCCGTCGACAGGTCACCCTTCCACGCGCGATAGCCTTTCTCGAGCCGCATGGAATTCAACGCGTACATGCCAAAGGGTTTCGCGCCACCTGCCAGCACCGCGTCGTAAAGCGCCGGGATATCGGCGATGGCGGCATGAATTTCCCAGCCCAGTTCCCCGGCAAAGGATACGCGCGCCAGGGCGCAATCGATGCCGGCAACCTTGGCGGGCTGTATCGATAGCCAGGATGCGGTCAGATCGGCATCTGTGCCCATCGCCTCGAACAATGCGCGCGATGTCGGTCCGCAGACGATCAGCGTCGAATATTCGGTGGTGTGATCCGTCAGGCTCAGCCCCTCGGGCAGGGCGTTGCGCAGCATCTCGAAATCGTGCCACTGGGCGATGGCGGCGGTGATCAGGGTAAAGTGATCCTCGGTATGGCGCATGATCGACATTTCCGTCAGGATGCGCCCGCGTGAATCCGGGAAATAGCCCAGCGTCATGCGCCCGACTTTGGGCAGGGCACCAGCAATCCGTCCGCGCAGGAATTCCGCGGCACCCTCACCCGTCAGGTTGAAACGGGAAAATCCGGCCAGATCCAGTACGCCGACACCGTCGCGTACCGCCTCGACCTCTTCCCTGATGCGCGGCTCCCACGGGCCATTGCGGCCCCACGTCTCGGTCGCGGCCTCGGATGTGTCATCGCCGGGCTGCGCGAACCAGTTGGCGCGTTCCCAGCCGTTATAGGCGCCCATCACGCCGCCAAGTTCGCGGATTTTGGCATCAATGGGTGACAGTTTCTTGTCACGACCGGCGGGCCATTCGTGATGCGGGAAATGCATGGCGTATTCGTGGCCATAGGTTTCCAGCGCCTTGGCGTGGCAATAATCGTGATCGGTATAATCGGTATAGCGGCGCGGGTCGCAGGCCCACATGTCCAGCTCGGTCTCGCCATGCATGATCCATTCCGACAGCACTTTGCCAGCGCCGCCGCCCTGGGCGATGCCAAAGGTAAAGCTGTGGCCTTCGAACGCGTTCTTGACCCCCGGCATCGGGCCGATCATCGGCAGACCGTCGGGCGCATAGGGGATCGGGCCGTTGATGTTGCGGCCGACACCCGCCGTTCCCAACAGCGGCAGCCGCGCCATCGCGTCCTCGATGTAAAATTCCAGCCGCTCCAGATCATCGGGATAGAGCTCGAACGAGAAATCCTCGGGCATGGGATCGTCGGGGGTGACCCAATGCGCCTTGCAGTTGCGCTCGTACGGGCCAAGGTTCAGCCCGGTTTTTTCCTGCCGCAGGTAATAGGAAATATCGACATCGCGGATGATGGGCAGTTTTCTGCCCGTTTCCTTGGTCCACGCCTCCAGCTCGGCAATCGGTTCGGTCAGGAAATACTGGTGCGACATGACCACCATGGGCACGGTACGCCCGCCAAATGGTTTGAACATTTCGCCCACGCGCTGGGCATAATAGCCTGCACAGTTGACGACGAATTCGCAACGGATATCGCCCTTGTCGGTCTTGACGATCCACTCGTCACCATCCCGGTCGATGCCGGTAACCGGGCAGAACCGCTCGATCCGGCCGCCTGCTTCGCGGGCGCCCTTGGCCATGGCCTGGGTCAGCTGGGCCGGGTCAATATCCCCGTCCAGCGGATCCCAGAGGCCGCCCAGAATGTCATGCGTTTCCATGAAGGGATGGTGTTCGAGCAACTCTTCGGGCGAACAGATATCCATCTGCAGCCCCTGATAGCGGCCCATGCCCGCGACGCGCTCGAATTCCTGCATACGCTCTTTGGTATGGGCCAGCCGGACCGAGCCGGTGACGTGATAGTTCATCGGATAGCCGACATCCTCGCCCAAGGTGCGATACATCTCGGCCGAGTAGCGTTGGATGTTCATCACACCCCAGGACCCGGCGAAATTCGGCACATTGCCTGCAGCGTGCCACGTTGACCCGGCCGTCAGCTCGTTTTTCTCGAGCAGCACGCAATCACTCCAGCCCGCCTTGGCCAGATGGTAAAGCGTCGAGGTGCCTACGACGCCTCCGCCGATGATGACCACGCGGGCCGTTGTCGGAAAGTCAGCCATGATTGATCCTTCTCCCTCAATCGATGATCAGGCGCGCCGCGAGGCCGCCGAAGAGTATTGCAGTCAGTTTGTTCAGCAGTTTCACATGCCGGCGCAGCACGTGGGTAAATTTGCCCGCCATGAGGCCCAGCAGCAGGATCAGGATGGTGCCGTTGATCCAGAAAATCAGACCCAGAAACAGGATCTGAGCCGGAAATGACCCGATGGCCGGATCAGTGAATTGCGGAATGAACGCAAAGATGAAGAGCGCCGTCTTCGGGTTCAGTAGATTGGTCAGAAAGCCACGCCATAGGGCGGTGCTTGGGTGGATGGCGGCACGCCCCTTGGCCAGATCGCCCGAGGCGCGCCATGCCTGAACGGCGATGAAAACCAGATAGGCGGCACCGGCATAGCGGATGGCATCATAGGTAGCCGGATAGGCGATCAGCAGGGCAGAGATACCGGCAGCCGCAGCCGCGATATGAACCGCGACACCGCTGGTCACGCCGACCGCCGCGGCCAGCCCGGCCCGGGGGCCGCCGCTGATACCGCTGGCGGTGACAAAGACAAAATCCGCCCCCGGTGTCAGGTTCAGGACCAGCCCGGCCAGGATGAAGGCGGTGAGCGTGGCCGGGTCAAAGCCGGTGATGAATTCCCACATGCTCAGTCCTCCCGCTTTGGCAGGTCGTCGTTCAGGTCGTAATAATCGCCCTGATGCGCGGTAAAGATATGTTCAGCCAGCCGCAGACCCGTCGGGCTGTCGATCGATCCGAGGCTGAAAGAGATACTGTCGCTGCCGTTCTCTTTCCAGAACAGGAATGACCCGCAATGGGCACAGAACCCCCGTTTTGCCATGGGGGAGGCCGCAAACCATTTCAGGCCATCATCGCGGGTCAGGCTGAAATCACTGTCAGGCACGTCGGCAGAGGCCCAGAGATGCCCGGACTGGCGACGACACTGGCCGCAGTGACAGGCCGTGCCGGTTGCGGGGGCGTTCCGGACCGCATAGGCGACCTGACCGCAAAGACAGGAACCTGTGAGCATCAGCGCCTCCATTCCGTAAATTGCGGAAGGCCATCGGTGATCTCGTAGTAATCACCCTTTTCGCCGGTAAAGATGTGATCGATCCGGCCAAGGCCCGTCGGTCCGTCAAGCGCACCGGCGGCGACGGCTATCCCGGAATCGTTGTCGCGCCGATAGAAGAGCGATGAGCCGCAGGCGCCACAGAAACCGCGCCGCGCGGCATCCGATGAGCGATACCATTTCAGCGTGGCATCGGACATGAAGACCAGGTTGTCCTGATCCAGCCGCGTCGCGGCCCAGTGATGGCCCGATGTTTTGCGGCACTGGCTGCAATGGCAGAAGATGACATCCCTGAGAGGCCCGTTGAGTTCAAAGGTGACCTGGCCGCATTCGCAGCTTCCGCGCAGGCTCATGCTCGTGCTCCTGCAACTGAGCCACCCAGCAAGATGCCATAAAGGATAAAGCAGACTGCCATGAAGCGGCGGAAGCCGGCGGCGAATACGGTGCCCAGCGCGGTACGGCCCAGAACGGCACCCATCAGCGAATAGCCCGTGTAGCTGAGCGCCGTCAGAGTCAGCGCGGTGGGCATGATGACGCTCATCTGATCCATGACCGGTACATCGGTCTGAACGAACTGGGTAAAGGCCGCGAGATAACCGGCGACACTCTTGGCGTTGAAGGTCGCGATGGCGAGGGCACTGAGGTAGATCCTGTGCGAGGGCGTCGTGGCAGGGGGTGGTGTGGCGGCCGTCAGCCAACCCCGTATGCCGATCCAGATCAGGAAACCTGCGCCGAGTATTTTTGCAAAGAAGAAGATTGCGGGCGACGCAGTGATCAGTGCGGTGACGCCAAAGGCGCTGAGGGTGAGAAAGAGTGTGGCCTGTGTCAGGATGGCGGCCACGCCCCAAAGCGCGCGGCGCAGACCGAATGTCATGCCGTTCGAGATGCAGTTGACCGCATTTGGTCCCGGGGTGGTGACAAAGACCGCCCAGAATGTCGCGAATATGATCCAGCCCGAAAAGCTCATGTCGGCCTCAGTAAACCGGCGGTGCGATCACCCAGATCGCAACGGCAGGTTCGCCATAAGGGTTTGACCAGCGAAAAGATTCACCGCGAATGCGGAAACTGTCACCAGCGCCAAGGCGGAATGTCTTGTCCTCGACCCAGAGATCGAGCCGGCCCGACAGGAGAAAGCCCACCTCTTGCGTGGGGCGGCGCACGGCTTCGGTGATTTTCGCGCCGGGGGCGAAGGTGGAATGCACGACCTCGAACTCGTCGGTCAGGTCGGGTGAGAGGAGTTCTTCTTCAAGGCCCGCCGCGCGCGAGCCAATCGGCCGACGGGCATCGCGCCTGACAATGAATTCGGCTTCATCTTCCGTCGCTGCTTCGGCACTGAAAAGGCTGGTCACATCGACATCCAGCGCCGAGGCGATCTGGCCGAGATCGGCGATCGACGGTTCTGAAAGGTTCCGCTCGACCTGACTGAGCCAACCGACGGAACGCCCCAGCGTGTCGGCCAGACTGTGCAGGGTCAGGCCGCGCGATTTTCTGAGCGCGCGGAGATCGGCGCCCAGCCTGTCTGATCGGGTGAACTGTTCCTGCAACACGGGCCCGCGCCTGATGAAAAAATCCCTTCAAATTTCACAGTGAGCCGATTCATGAAAAAAGGCAAGAAAATTTCATGTTTGTCTGAACGCACTTTGAAGGATTGCGTCCAGTTCCGCAGCGTCGCGTGGGGTAAAGGCATCAGGCTGGTTGCTGTCGATATCAAAGACGCCAATCATCCCGCCCTGACCATCGCGCACGGGGATCACAAGTTCGGAACGGGTTGAACTGGCACAGGCGATATGGTCGTCAAAAGCATCGACATCAGGCACCAGCTGTATCTGGCCGCTGCGGGCGGCAGCGCCGCAGACGCCCCGCGAAAACGGGATGACCAGGCAACCATGCCCGCCCTGATAGGGCCCGATCTTGAGCAGTTCGGGCGCGACGACACGGTAAAATCCCGTCCAGTCAAAGCGTGGATCGGACTGGTGCACCTCGCAGGCGATGGTCGCCATGAGCGCGACCTGATCGGTTTCACCGCTGGTCAGGCTGTCGATAGTTTGGGCCAGATGGGCATAATCCACGCTCATGTCAGTTCGATGGCGATGGCAGTGCCCTCGCCCCCGCCGATGCAGATCGCCGCCACACCGCGGCGCAGCCCGCGTTTTTCAAGCGCGTTGAGCAGCGTGACGATGATGCGCGCACCCGATGCACCGATCGGGTGGCCCAGCGCGCAGGCGCCCCCGTTGACGTTGACCTTGTCGCGCGGCAGGCCCATTTCCCGCATGAAGGCCATGGGCACGACAGCAAAGGCCTCGTTCACCTCCCACAGATCGACGTCATCGGTGGACCAGCCGATTTTCGCGAGCAGTTTCTGTGCGGCGGGAACAGGCGCGGTGGTAAACCAGCCGGGTTCCTGTGCGTGGCTGGCATGGCCGCATATCGTGGCGCGGGCGCCACGGACCTCTCCTCTGGTCAGGACAAGCGCGGCGGCACCGTCCGAGATCGAGCTGCTGTTGGCCGGGGTCACCGTTCCGTCGGCGCGGAAGGCCGGTTTGAGATGCGGTATCTTTTCGGGGCGGGCATTGGCGGGTTGTTCATCGGCGTTGATCGTCGTGTCGCCCTTACGCGAACGAACGGTGACGGGTGTGATTTCACCGTCAAATGCACCCTTTTGCGCGTTCAGCGCATTTTCAAGCGAGGTCAGCGCATAATTGTCCTGATCCGCGCGCGTGAACTGAAAGTGTTTGGCGCAATCCTCGGCGAATGTGCCCATGAGGCGGCCCTTGTCATAGGCGTCTTCGAGACCGTCCAGAAACATGCTGTCCTGAACCGCGCCATGCCCGATCCGGGCACCGCCGCGCATCTTGGGCAAAAGGTATGGCGCCTGCGACATGCTCTCCATCCCGCCTGCGACGACGATCTCTGGTCCGCCGAGTGCAAGCTGATCATGCGCCATCATCACGGTTTTCATGCCCGATCCGCACATCTTGTTGACGGTCGTGGCCGGCACATCCTGCCCGAGCCCGGCGTTGAAACCGGCCTGACGGGCGGGCGCCTGGCCCTGACCCGCGGGCAGAACACACCCCATCAGAAGCTCGTCCACCTGAGCGGGGGCAATGCCTGCATTTTCGATAGCACCCCGGATCGCGGCACCGCCCAGCTCGGGTGCGGTAACGGTATTGAAGACGCCCTGAAATCCACCCATCGGTGTCCGCGACGCGCCCAGGATCGAAACCTTGTTCATTAAATTTCCCCGTATTTGATTCTGAACCGGATACACATTGGTAAGGATTTGACCCTAATCCACGTCCTTGTGAAAGAGGAGAGTGGAATGGAAATCCGGTCTGCGCAACGGGGCAATGCCTGTGTGGTCGTCGTCGGGGATGCGCGCATCGACGCGTCAGTTGCCACCGCATTCAAGGATGCGGTGCGCGATCAGGTAGGCCCGGGCGACGGGCGGGTTCTGCTGGATCTGCAGAATGTTGAGTTTCTGGACAGTTCGGGGCTGGGTGCGGTTGTCGCGCTGATGAAACTGCTGGGTCAGGACCGGCGGCTGGAGCTTGCGGGGCTAAGACCGGCGGTGGACAAGGTGTTCAGGCTGACACGGATGGACAGCGTGTTCACCATCCACGAAAGCGTCGACACCGCCTTTGCCGAAATGGTTTGACGCGGATGAACCAAGCCGAACTTGCAAGAGCCGAGCCCGAGGTCAGGGATTACAGGCTGAAGAGTACGCCCAAAGCCGTGCGCGCCACCCTTCGGACGTTGCGCGCGGATCTGGAGCGTCTGGGCATATCCGACGATGATCTGAATTCCATCGAACTCGTCGTTGCCGAAGTTCTGAACAACGTGACCGAGCACGCCTATCCGCCAATGCATCCGGGCCGGATCGAAATGCAGCTCGTCGATGACGGCCATAATCTGACGGTGACCGTAGGTGATTTCGGTATTGAAATGCCCGGCGGCACCCCGCCAGAGGGGCGGGCGCCGCCGGGGGATTGTGCATTTGACGATCTGCCGGAAGGCGGGTTTGGCTGGTTCCTGATCCGGACGATTTCGTCGGACCTGCGTTATGAGCGCAGCGAGGATCGAAACGAGCTGAGTTTTCAGATTGTCCTTGGCCCACGAAAACCCTTGCGTTGAATGGGCTGCGCTGCACCGAAAAGGCCGTATACAGGCTCAGCGCCCATGATCGTTCGGTATTTTGGCGTGAGGAAGCAATGACATTGTGTTCTTAGCGCCGGGCCGTATCGTTCACCTTGGCATCCGGCAATGTTGGCCCGCGGGATCGCCGCGCTGAAAAAGGCAATTTACATCGCGTGATATTGGCCTAGCTTCCGGGGGCGGTAACTCAGGACACATCATGCGCGACTTTCAGCAACCCGGCAGATCACCCGTATTCGCGACAAATGGAATATGCGCAACGTCGCATCCGCTGGCGGCGAAAGTGGCCGTGCAGATCATGGAATCAGGTGGCAATGCAATGGATGCCGCCATCGGCGCAGTTGTCCTTTTGGGGATTTGCGAGCCACAGATGACAGGGCTGGGCGGGGATTGCTTTGTGCTGCTGTCGCCCGCCGACAGCGAAGATGTCATCGCGCTGAACGGGTCGGGCCGTGCCCCGGCGGGCCTGTCGGCCCATGAACTGCGCGCCTCGGGCCATTCCACCATCGCGGATGACAGCGCGCATTCGGTCACGATACCGGGCGCGGTGGATGCAATCTGCATGCTGGCCAATGATTGGGGAAAGATCGGTCTGGAGGCATGTCTGGCCCCGGCGATTCACTATGCCGAGGCGGGCGTGCCGGTCGCGCCGCGTGTCGCCCATGACTGGGCGAATTCGTATGACCGGCTGAAGGGCGCAGCGCGCCAACACTATCTGGCGACAGGTGTTGCGCCGGATGTGGGCACGATATTCCGCGCCCCGGCCCAGGCCGAGGTTCTGAAAAGGATCGCACGCGAAGGGCGGGATGCGTTCTACACCGGTGAGATCGCCGATGACATGGTCGCCTCGCTCAGGGCCATGGGTGGTACGCATCGGGCCAGCGATTTCGCGGCCACCCGGGCCGAATACACCACACCGGTTTCGGGCATGTACAAGGACGTAGAACTGATCGAGCATCCGCCGAACGGTCAGGGTGCGACGGCGATCCTGATGAACCATATCCTGGCCTGCTTTGACATTGCCGGGATGGACCCTTTTGGCCCCCAAAGAGTGCATATCGAAGCCGAAGCCGCCAAGCTTGCCTATGATGCGCGAAACCGGTTCATTGCCGATCCCGACTATACCACGCGCATTGGGCATATGCTGGCACCGGAAACGGGCCAACGCCTGGCCGCGCTGATCGATCCGGCGCGGGCGCTGCCAGATCCGGGCGCGGTCGCGGAAACGGTGCACAAGGATACGGTCTATCTGACGGTTGTTGACCGGGACAGGTTGAGCGTTTCGTTCATCTGCTCGATCTACAACAATTTCGGCAGCGGTCTGGCCTCGGACAAGTTCGGCATCCTGTTTCACAACCGCGGCTCGGGCTTTACCCTGACCGATGGCCACCCGAACGAAGCCGGTGGCGGCAAGCGTCCGATGCACACGATCATTCCCGGCATGCTGAAACAGGCGGGCCGGATCACCATGTCCTTTGGCGTCATGGGCGGTGCCTATCAACCGGCGGGGCATGCAAGGTTTCTGAGTAATATGGTGGATTTCGGCATGGACCCGCAGGCCGCCATCGATGCGCCGCGCAGTTTTCCGGATGCGGGTATCCTCAGGATGGAAACCGGATATGTACCGGAATGTTTGCAGGCCCTCGCCGATATGGGCCACGATGTGGTGGCCGCCCCGGGACCGATCGGCGGCGCGCAGGCCATCCGGATCGATCATGAACGCGGCGTGCTGCTGGGCGCGTCGGACGCGCGCAAGGACGGCGCTGCAATAGGATACTGAGGCAGGGTTCAGTTCAGCTGAAAATGCAGCGGGTAAATCCCGTCGGAAAATTCGCCAAAAAGATCGGGAAGATCGGGATGCGATACCGGCTCTCCGGTTTCATCCTCGACAAGGTTCTGCTCCGAGACATAGGCCACGTAATAGCTCTGATCATTTTCGGCGAGCAGGTGATAGAAGGGCTGATCGCGATGCGGCCGGCTTTCTTCGGGGATGGAACTGTACCATTCCTCGGTATTCGCAAACTCGGGATCGACGTCAAAGACAACACCGCGAAACGGGTATTTCTTGTGCCGGACAACCTGGCCAAGATGATATTTTGCGTTTGCCTTGAACATAATTTACGTAACCCCCACCCGGCTTTAGTAAACGAAACGCCCCCTGCCTGTCCATGATTGCGGGCCAGAATCAAAGAAACAGTCTGTGAACCTTTTCCTTACAGTCTTTCAGGTTGTCGCCCCCGTTTTCATCCTGGGTGCGGTAGGCTTTGCATGGGTCCGATTGGGGTTCGAATACCGTGTACAATTCGTCACACGGCTGTCGATGACCCTGGCCGTACCCTGCCTGATCTTTGTCGCGCTCATGCAAACCGAAATCGAAGCGGCGGCGCTGGGCAAGCTGCTGATCGCCTCGGTCGTGGCGTATACAGGGGTCAGTGTCGCGGTATTTTTAGTTATTAAATTGAACGGGTTGAGCATACGGACATATCTTGCGCCGCTGATTTTCGGCAATACCGGGAATCTGGGCCTGCCACTGGCGCTTTTTGCCTTTGGCGATGCCGGGCTGGCCTATGCGGTGGTCGTATTCGCCGTGATGATCATCTTTGCCTTTACCTTTGGGCTTTGGACGGTCAGCGGTGCCGGATCACCCCTCGTGATGCTGAAAGAGCCGCTTTTTGGGGCCACCGTTCTGGGCGGCGTGTTTCTGATCTGGGATCTGGAAACACCGATCTGGCTGACAAACGCGCTGGACCTGATCGGCCAGATGGGCATCCCGCTGATGCTGATCACACTGGGCGTCGCGGTGGCGCGACTCACCCCCACCGGCATTTACCGCGCGGTCGCATTGTCGCTGGTCAAGGTTGTGATCTGCACGGCGATAGCGTGGATAACAGGGGTCTGGTTCGGGCTTGATGCCGTACCTTTTGCTGTTCTGGTATTGCAGGTGGCAACACCGGTGGCGGTGACATCCTATCTGGTCGCAGAAAAATACGGCGCCGATGCAGAGGCTGTGGCAGGTCTGGTGGTGATATCGACGGTGATTTCAATCGGAACAATTCCGCTGACACTGGGTTTCCTGATCTAGGTGCTTGAGAATTTTGCCGAACCGGGTCAGATTGTTGTAAATAAAACAAACAAACAACAATACCCGAGGCGAATGAGACAGTCAGCACTGCTTTTGCTGTTCATGATTCTGGCGGCCTGCACCGGCTCGGTCGGGCGCGTGGCATCCGATCTGAACAATGCCTGCGCGATTGTGCAGGAAAACCCGTCATTCCTGAAAGCGTTCAAAAAGGCCGAGCGGAACTGGGGCATCCCGATCTCTGTGCAGATGGCGGTGATGTATCAGGAGAGCAAGTTCAAATCCAACGCCCGCACACCCTACAGATTCGCGATGGGTGTCATACCCATGGGACGGGTATCGAGCGCCTATGGCTATTCGCAGGCGCTGGATGCCACGTGGGCTGACTACAAACGCGCGACGGGAAAACGCGGTGCGCGCCGCAATCGTATCGGCGATGCGACGGATTTCATGGGCTGGTATATGGATCAGTCAAACCAGCGACTGGGTATCGCCAAAACCGATGCGCGTAACCAGTATCTGGCCTATCACGAAGGGCGCGGCGGATATTCGCGCCGCACCTATCGGCGCAAACCGTGGCTGATACGTATCGCGGGCGAAATCGAGAGCAGGAACACGATGTATCAGGAACAGCTTGTCGCCTGCGGCAAGGCCTGACGCAGGCAGCTGCCCTAGTTGTCTCCCAGCCTTGCCTTGGTTTCCTGAACGATGCTGAACAGCGCGGGTCCAAGGCGTACATCCTGTTCAAGCTCGCCCAGAATTACCGTCGTCTCGTTGCCAACATCGTCACGAATGATCCATTGGCGCAGTTCTACCGGCGCGCCCGTGAACATCAATGAAATGGAACCGATCTCGGGATTTTCCGGGTCCTGTGCGTCGATCACCGTGGCAGGTCCGTCCTCGCGGTGGCCGACCACCATGTTGGCGGTGGTCAGGTCAACCTTGCTGGCGAGGATGATGCTGAGCGGCGTGCGTTTCAGTGGGAACTGTTCGGGCGGGGTATTCGACTTGGGGTCGAAAACCGCGACCTTGCCACCGCCGGCCATCACAAGGCCATTATCGGGCGGATCATACTCGAAACGAATGCGCCCGGGCCGGCGCAGGTAAAGCCGCCCGGTTGAAATCGTGCCATCGGCATTGATCTGGGTGAAATCACCCTGCGCCGTCACGATGGTATTCAGATAGTCATTGATTTCCGTCAGCGGCACGATCTCGGCCCGTGCAGTGACGGCGCTCAGCGCTAGGGGCAGCGCCAGAATTAGGGAACGCAAGAGTTTCATGGTGTCAATCTAACCTGCCTTGGGCGCATTTACACGCGGTGCGCACCGGGATCAGCAGAAAGTTACCTATTGTGCCTCGGGCAGCAGAATTTCGCGCTTGCCAACGTGGTTGGCGGGGCTGACGACGCCCTGCTCTTCCATCTGTTCGACAAGGCGCGCGGCCTTGTTATAGCCGATGGCCAGCTTGCGCTGGATATAGCTGGTCGAACATTTGCGATCCCGCGCGACAATGGCCAGCGCCTGATCATAAAGCGCGTCTTCTCCGTCCGTATTGCCGCCCAGCCCAAGCACCTGATCGATGTCGCTCTCGCGGTCTTCGTCCGGTCCGTCCAGAACACCCGAGACATATTCCGGCGGGCCATAAGCCTTGAGGTAGTTAACGATCTCTTCCACTTCTTCGTCCGAGCAGAAGGGCCCGTGAACGCGCGTGACCTTGCCACCACCGGCCATATAAAGCATGTCACCCATGCCCAGCAATTGCTCGGCACCCTGTTCACCAAGGATGGTGCGGCTGTCGATCTTGGATGTCACCTGAAAGCTGATCCGGGTTGGAAAGTTGGCCTTGATCGTGCCGGTGATCACGTCAACCGACGGGCGCTGCGTGGCCATGATCAGGTGGATACCGCTGGCGCGGGCCATCTGGGCCAAACGCTGGATGCAGGCCTCGATCTCCTTGCCCGCAACCATCATCAGGTCGGCCATTTCGTCGACGATCACGACGATATAGGGAAATGCCTCGGGCTTGGATTCCTCGGTCTCGAATACGGGTTCGCCGGTTTCATCGTCAAAACCCGTCTGTACCGTCCGGCTGAACATCTCGCCTTTCGACAGGGCCTCGTTCACCCGGCCGTTATAGCCTTCGATATTGCGCACGCCCATCTTGGACATCTTGCGATAGCGGTCTTCCATCTCACCCACGACCCATTTTAGTGCCACAACCGCCTTTTTCGGGTCGGTCACGACGGGCGACAGCAGGTGCGGGATACCGTCATAGACGCTAAGCTCCAGCATCTTGGGATCGATCATGATCAGGCGGCATTCCTCGGGGCTGAGCTTGTAAAGAAGGCTCAGGATCATGGTGTTGATCGCAACCGATTTGCCCGAGCCCGTGGTCCCGGCAATCAGGAGATGCGGCATCTTGGCAAGGTTGGCCACAACCGGATCGCCGCCGATATTCTTGCCCAGCGCCAGCGGCAGCCGAAAGTTGCGGTCGCCGAAATCGCTGTGCGACAGGATCTCGCGCAGCACCACCTTTTCGCGAAAGTTGTTGGGCAGTTCGATCCCGATGACCGAACGGCCGGGTACGGTGGAAACACGTGCCGACAGCGCGGACATAGAGCGTGCGATATCATCGGCAAGCCCGATCACGCGCGACGCCTTGAGGCCGGGCGCGGGTTCCAGTTCGTACATGGTGACAACGGGGCCGGGGCGCACGCTGACGATCTCGCCCTTGACGCCATAATCGTCGAGAACGTTTTCCAGCATGCGGGCATTTTCCTCGAGCGCCTCGTTCGACAATGGCTGACGCTCGACGGTGCCGGGGCTTGTCAGCAAGGAAAGTGGCGGATGCTCATAGCTTGGGCGCTTGTCCTCGAATTGCAGTCTGGGCTGCGCCTCGGCCTGGGCACGTCGGCTGGGTCGGGCGGGGCGCCGCAGCGGCTGCTGAACCACTTTGCGGGGCTGCTTACTGGCCGGTTCCTGCTGAACGGTCCGGCGCAGAATTGACCTCAGCTGATCGGCGGGCGGGGCCTCGGATGTGCCGTCATCGGCGTCCAGAAACATGTTTTCGCTTGGCTCGGCATGGTCATCGGTGACCTGTGCCTCGTGCTGAAATCCCCGCGTTGCGATCAGCGGCTTTGGGCCGGTCACGGGCTTGCGCTCGGACATCAGGGGCGGCTCTTCGCGCTGGCCGACGCCGGTGCGGTGCGACCGGTTCCTGACGGCATTTGCGATCTTGGCCTTGATCCGGTCCTCGGCAGGCGCCTCGACCGTTTCGGTGCCCAGCAAATGTGGCTGAACCAGTTCCGGTTGCGGATCGGCCCGCCTGACCAGCGTCGGAATCCGGGAAAACAATCCCGGCCTTGGGTCCAGATCGGGCTGATCGTGATACTCTTCTGTCACGGGACCTTCGTCATAAGCGGGATAAGGTTCCGCAGGTGCCGCCGGATAGGATGGATCGACCGGGTCAAAACCCGTTTCTGCCGTCTCGGACCTGCGCGCGGCGGCGGCACTGACGGCGCGATAGGCATTGCCACCGGCCGAGCCCAGCAATTTCAGCACCCCGATATAGATCATCACCACGCCAAACAGCATGAACTGGCCCAAAAGGCCGATTTCCTCGCGGTCGAACCCAAGGATGAACATGCCCATCAGAAGAAGTGCCACCGCGAATATCAGCGCGAGGAACCTGAGGCCCGTCGCCACGCCACCCGGAGCGATGTTCAAGAGAGCGCCAAGAACCGTGTCACCAAACAGGCCACCCAGACCAAAGCTGTGGGTCCACGCCTCGCCCGGGACATGGGTGGATGCATAGACAGAGGCCAGCGCAATCACGATCGGCGCAAAGATGATGCGGCTGAATATACGCTCTTCGCCCCGGTGGATGATGAAACGCAGCCCCCAGACCAGAAAGATGATCGCAACCGCCCACGAACCCGCGCCCACGATGATAAAAAGCGGCGAGGCAAGCGATGCCCCAAGCCGGCCAAAGATGTTTTGCGCCGGGGCGTCGGTTGCCGACATCCAGCTGGGGTCCTCGGGGACATAGCTGGCCAGCATGAGCGACACAAAGATGCCGATCCCGATCAGCGCAATACCGACCAGTTCCTTGCCGCGCCGTTCGATTGCGGCCTGCATCGAGCTGTCCAAAAGCGGATCGCGGGGTCGTGCGTGATACGATGCCATCTGACTTCCTCTACCCGTACAAACAGTCGCGCAGGCGTGTCAGGCCGCGCGACATTTCTTCTTTTTCGGCGACCATGGCCACCCTCAGATAACCGGCCCCGGGATTGTCCCCGTCCACATCGCGCGACAGATACGCACCCGGCAATGTGCGCACACCGGTTTCCCGCCAGAGTTTCAGCGCTGCGGCTTCGCCATCATCAACCGGCAACCACAGGAAAAATCCTGCCTCGGGGCCGACATACCCTTTGGTGTCGGCGAAAATACTGTCGGCGATCTCGTATTTCTCCTGATAGAGCGCGCGGCTCTCTGAGACGTGGGTTTCGTCGGCCCACACAGCCGCGGCTGCGCTTTGCAACGGCGGCGGCAGCGGAGCACCGGCATAGGCACGCAATTTTCTGAGTTCACCTATCGTTTCGGGCCCACCGGCAGCAAACCCCGATCTGAGCCCGGGCAGGTTTGAGCGCTTGGACAGGGAATGAAAGATCAGCACGCGCTCGGGATCCGCGCCGATTTCTGCCGCGACCTGGGCGGCTCCGGGTGGGGGATCGCCGCGATAAACCTCGGCATAGCACTCATCGGCGAAAATCCGGAAATCATATGTCTCGGCCAGTTCGATCAGCCGTGTCCAGTATTCGCGTCCCGCGACCGCACCCTGAGGGTTGGAAGGTGAACAGATATAGGCGATGCTGGTCTGGTTCAGCACATCAGCCGGCAGCGATGCGTAGTCGGGCAGAAACCCGGTTTCGGCGGTTGCCGGAACAAACCGGGGCTGTGCGGCGGCGGCAAGCGCGCCAACGGCGTAAACCTGATAAAACGGGTTCGGGATCAGAACTGTCGGGACCTGACCGCCCTTTTCCTCGGGGCAGAGTGCAAGACAGGCGTTGAACAGCCCTTCGCGCGTGCCATTCAGGGCGATGATGCGGGTTTCCGGATCAATCGAAATCCCGTAACGCCCCGCGATCCAGCCCGCGATCGCCGATAACATCGCGGCAGTACCGTCATTGGCTGGATATTTGCCGAAACCGGCGACCTCTTGGGCGATGACATCGGTGATCCAGCTTGGAAAGGCATGGCGGGGTTCGCCGATGGTCATGTGGATGACTTCACCGCCGGGCGAATGCGAATCAAGCAGCCTCCGCAAACGCGGAAACGCATATTCCGGAAGGTTGGAAAACCTTTGGGGGACGTCCATTGCTGCCTCAGTTTCAGGATCATTGCGCCCTGATTTATCCACAGACTACGCAGAACCTTGGCCAGCGTCCAGATTTTCCGGCTGAAATTCGGGGGTTGAGGTCTATTGTGGCTTTTTGGCCAAGGCCAGTTCGGCCCCATGACCCAGCCTCAATAGCCTTTCCTCGGCATAAGGCCGACACATCAGGCTGATACCGGTCGAGGCGATACCGGTGGGGAGGGTCAGAACCGACAGGTCCATCAGATTGCCGATGCGGGTATTGCGCAGTGCCAGCAGATTCTCGGTGACGTAATAGTCCTGATCCGAGAGGAGCCGCGCCCTGTCGGGTGGCAGGATGGGTGATGTGGGCACCAGAACCGCATCAAAACCGGCGGTTGCTTCCAGATATGTCCGGCGCAAGACGCGCAGTTTTTGCCATGCGGCAACATAGTCTGGCCCCGATACATTTGCCCCGCCGCGAAAACGGTTCAGAATCTCGACATACATCTTTTCGGGCGCGGCTTCGATCTCGTCGCGCCATGTGGCATAGGCCTCGGTGGGATAGAGTGTTGCTGTCAGATCCATGGCCGCGGCAACCTCGGGGCGGGCAATCCGCTCGATCGTTGCACCCGCCCGCGTCAGCGCCTGCAGGGCCTGATCAAAACCTTGCTGCGGGGCGTCACGGACATCGTCCAGCGCGACGGTTTCAAGCACTGCAAATCTGGCACCCGAAATACCGGCATTTCTCAGATCGACAGCGGGCCGCCCTTCGAGAAGGGCAAGCGTCAGCGCCGCATCCTCGACCGACCGGCAAAGCGGGCCGACCGTATCGAAACTGGTGCATAGCGGGACAACACCTCCAAGTGATACCCGGCCCGATGTTGTTTTGAGACCCACCAGATCGTTCCAGGCCGAGGGGATGCGTACCGAGCCGCCGGTGTCGGAACCGATCCCGACTGCGGCCAGCCCATGCGCCACGCTGGCCGCCGCACCGGATGATGACCCCCCCGGTACCCCTTCGGGGTCGTTGATGTTCGGGGGCGTCGCCGTCACCGGATTCAGGCCGAGGCCTGAGAAGGCCAGTTCGGACATATGTGTCTTGCCCAGACACACAGCCCCGCCCGCTGTTGCGTTGGCCAGCACCGCGGCGTCGCTGTCAGGTACCCGGCCTGCCAACAGGGCGGTTCCGGCTTCGGTCGTGGTGCCGGCGCTGTCAAAGAGGTCCTTCCACGAGATCGGCACCCCGTCGAGCGGTCCGATGCGTAACCCGAGCCGTGCACGATCCGATGCCGCGCGCGCCCCTGCCCGCGCCCTGTCGGGTGTGACGCAGGAATAGATCTCAGCCGAACGGGGATGCGCTTCTATCGCATCAAGATAGAGGTCGGTCAGGGTGACGGGATCGATGGAACCATCGGCAATGGACCGTCCCAGATCCGCCGCCGTGGCGCCCAGCCAGTTTTCAGACATGGTGCGACTCCTTGCGCAGGCTAAATGCACGGTAATCCGGCCTTTGCGATTGGACAATCCTGCCCGGATGAACATATTTGACACATGCGCAATTCGTCCGAAATTCTGATCGTGGGGGGTGGTCTGGCCGGTTCGTGCCTTGCACTGGCGCTGGCGCGCCATGGGCTTGGCAATTGCCTGATCGATGCCCGCCCGCAGGACATGCTGAGTGACCGGAATTTCGATGGCCGCAGCTATGCACTTTCGCTCAGTTCCCAGCGGCTCTTGGATGCGATAGGCATCTGGGCGCGCGTGTCGGATCAGGTAGAGCCGATCCTTGGCATCAAGGCCAGCGACGGGCGTGCGGGCGAGGGGCCTTCGCCTTGGGTGCTTCACTTTGATCATGCCGAGATCGAAGAGGGCCCCATGGGCTACATGATCGAGGATCGGTATCTGCGCCGTGCCTTTGCCACCGCCATTGGGGAAGAGACAGGTATCACACATCTGACGGGCCGTCGTGTCACCGGTCAGTCGGTTGCGGATGGCGGGGCGTCCATTTTGCTGGAGGATGGGCAGGAACTGACCGGTACGTTGCTGGTGGGGTGCGATGGACGCCAAAGCCACGTGGCCGCGCGCGCCGGTATCCGGCGAACCGGCTGGGGCTATGACCAGACCGCGCTGGTTTCCGCCATTGCCCATGAACACCCGCATCAGGGCATCGCGCATCAGTTTTTCATGCCGTCCGGCCCGCTGGCGATTTTGCCGCTGCCCGGGAACCGGAGTTCGATCGTCTGGTCAGAGACAACAGAACGCGCCGCCGAGATTCAGGCGCTTGACGATGAGGGCTATCTGGATGCGCTTCGCCCGGCCTTTGGCGATTTCCTTGGCCAAGTTTCGCTGACCGGCCATCGATTTGCCTATCCGCTGGATCTGACGCTGGCACAATCGATTGTCGCACCACGGCTGGCGCTGGTGGGGGATGCGGCGCATGGGGTCCACCCGATAGCCGGGCAGGGGCTTAACATTGGTCTGCGGGATGTCGGCACTTTGGCCGAGGTGCTGGTTTCGGCCCGTCGGCGCGGCGAAGATGTGGCGTCGGGTTCCGTTCTTGCGCGCTATGCAGACTGGCGCAAGGTCGACACGGCAACGCTGGCCTGTGCGACCGACGGATTTAACCGGCTGTTTTCCAACGACAACCCTGCGATCAGACCGTTGCGCGACCTTGGGCTGGGCATTGTCAATTCCATCCCGGTTCTGCGCCGGTCGCTGATCCGAGAGGCCGCTGGCCTGACCGGTGATTTACCACGCCTGATGCAGGGCCTGCCGATTTAGGACTCGAATTTCCGCCGGAATAGTATATAACAAATTTGTTAAATAATAATTGGGTGGAAAAATGCACGGTATTTCAATCAGATATGAATTCTCGGGTGACGAGGATAAGTGGGAGGCCGCGATCAGGGGTTTCATCGCCGCCATCGACGCTGACCCCGAAGTCAGCGGCAGGTTCACCTATCGGGTGAACAAGGCAAAAGAAGGGAACATGCGAGTCCACTGGGGCAGCTGGGACAGGCCGGAAACCGTGGCGACGCTTCAATCGCGCGACTATTTCAAGGCATTTGCGGCAGAGCTGCAGGCGATGGCTGGTGAGAGCCTGTCAGCCGTACCGCTGACCGAATGGGCGCGTACCGCCGACGCAGAAACCGCTTAACCCAACTCCAGCGTGGCAACGGCGGCGAATTCCGGTGCTGCGCCGTCAGGCGGTGCGCCACGATACATGCGCGCGGTGTTGAAGACAGAAACAAAGCCCGCCGCGCCCAGAAGGTCGGCCAATCCCGGACGCGACTGGTGAACATCCACAAAGACCGGGCTGTTACCCGCGATCCGGGCCAGCCCCGCCAGCAAATCCCGTGCCGTCGCCGTGTCCGGGGCGCTGAATGGCCCGATCTTGAACCCCTCAAGGCAGCGACGGATGGTGGCGTAGCCTGACAGTCGCCCGTCCCGGATATGGCACAGGCTTTGGCGGTCTGCGGTATCCGCAAACCACCCTGTCAGAAATGCCTGTCTGTCCACGCCACCATGCTGCCGGTCCTGGCGGATCGCCGTGTGCCGGTCATCTTCATTCATCAGGCGACAGATGTGCGGCGCGGCGAATTCCCCAAGCAGCCCGCGATAGCGATGGGTCTGCCCGTGGGCGGCAAAGCCCGACTTTCGATAATTCTCCTGCTGATCGAAAACACCATCCAGGCCGATGGTCCTGCCCCCTGCATGGTCAATCGCATGTGACCAAAGCGCCATGCCATGACCGCGCCCCCGGTATTCGGGCAGGCAAAGATAGAGACCCAGAAAGGCAAAATCCTTGTCGTGATTGACCACGGAAATCGCGGCAATCGGCGTTTCATCGGCTCGCATGACAAAGAACCCCTGCGGATCCGTCGCATGGAAGACCTCTGCATCGCCAAGGCCCGGGTTCCACCCCTCGGCAGCGGCCCATGACAGGATGCGCCGGGTTTCGTCGCGGCTGGCAAGATCGGGTCTGAACATCAGCTGTTCCCTGTTTTCCCGTCACCATATTCCCGGGCCTTCAGCTCGTGAACCCGCGCGAGGGGCCGAAGCAATTGTTAAATCCCCCGCAGCATGGCGCACTGCTTCAATCTGGGGATGTATCGCGCCAGTGCCGGTGTTTTCTGCTCAATTTTCCCGATTTCCGGCAAACTGAGGCTGTTTTTGCCACATTGCTGACCCATTTCCGGCAGATAATGCCGTAGGGCAAAGTGTTATCGGGCGAACAGCCTATGGCTGAGGAGGCAACAGCATGCAGTATTTCAAAGACCGTGCCGAGGATATTCCCGGATTGATCCGGGCCGCATGGGTTTTCAAGGGGACCGATCTGAACGGGGAACCGATTTCGATGCTTTATATGGCGGATGGATCGGATGAGGTCACGGTTGACGTGACCAAGGGGATTGACGGAGAAGGGGTTCGGATGACGCCCCGCATGCAATCCTATCTCACCGGCATGACGGATATCGGCAATTTTCTCAAACACCGCAAAACCGTCGACGAAGATGGCGTGACGGTCGACGATCTTGAACAGGCGGCGATCCTTTTTGCCTTTCCCAAGGTCGCAAAATCTGCTGATGCGATGAAGGTGCTGAAAACCCATCTGGATGGTCTTCAGATGCACAAGGTTCTGCCTACGCTCGAATTCAAGCTCAACGGCGCCGGGGCAGCGAAAGCGGCTGAACCAGCGCCTGCACCGCGGGCGGAAAAACCCGTCGAAAAACCGGTTCAGGCGGCGGCTCCGGCCAAGGCTGAACCGGTCAAGCTTGACGCGGCGATGGCAGCCAAACCGGCAGACAAGCCAGCGGACAAACCCGACGAGGTCAAACCGGCCGCCGATGCCAAGCCTGAAAATGGCGCTGATGTTGCCGAGGCTGCAATGGCCGACAAGGCAATGTCCTGTGAAACGGCATGCAAGATTGACCCCTGTATTGGGGTAATCGGCGTCCAAAAGTGACCCCTCCGATATTTCGTTTCAGAATCTTCCTCAAAGGATTGAGGGAGCGCGTTGGGGATGTTGGTTGTGGAAACGATTGCGAAGATCAGGCGGGCATATTTCACCCAGGGGAAGTCGATCAAGCAGATCTGCCGTGAGCTGCGGGTGTCGCGGAACACGGTGCGCAAGGTGGTGCGGTCGGGTGCGACGGAGTTCAGCTATGACCGGTCGACGCAGCCGCGGCCGAAGATCGATCCTTGGCGCTCCGACCTGGACGAGATGCTGGCCGAGAACGCACGGCAGCCCAAGCGCCAGCGCCTGACACTTGTCCGGGTCTACGAAGAACTGCGCAATCGCGGCTATGACGGCAGTTACGATGCGGTTCGTCGATATGCGGCCAGTTGGTCGAAGGCGACGCGGGAGGTATCTGCAGCGGCGTATGTTCCGCTGAGCTTTGATCCCGGCGAGGCTTACCAGTTCGATTGGAGCCATGAGATCGTCATCCTCGACGGGGCAACTGTGACGGTGAAGGTCGCGCATGTTCGCCTGAGCCACAGCCGGATGCCGTTTGTCCGGGCTTACCCCCGCGAGAGGCAAGAGATGGTTTTTGACGCCCATGACAAGGCGTTTGCCTTCTTTGGTGGGGCGTGCGCCCGGGGCATCTACGATAATATGAAGACAGTGGTCGATGCGATCTTTGTCGGCAAAGATCGGGCCTATAATCGCCGGTTCCAACAGATGTGCGGGCACTATCTGGTCGATCCTGTTGCCTGCACCCCGGCCTCAGGCTGGGAGAAAGGCCAAGTCGAGAACCAGGTGGGCGTGCTTCGGCGGCGCTTCTTCGTGCCGCGCCCGAAGTTCAAATCCTATGCCGAGCTGAATGCGTGGCTGGAGGATCGATGCCTGGCCTATGCGAGGGCAAACAAACACCCGGAGATGCGGGACAAAACGATCTGGGAGGTGTTCGAAGAAGAGCGCCCGAGCCTGGTGCCGTATGTCGGCCCGTTTGATGGATTCCACTCAGTTCCAGCGTCGGTGTCAAAGACCTGTCTGATCCGCTTCGATAAGAACAGATACTCCGTCGATGCCCGGGCTGTCGGGCGCCCCGTCGAGATCAGGGCTTACGCTGATCGTCTCGAATGCTGGCAGGACGGTCAGATCGTCGGTCGCCACGCGCGTGCGTTCGGGCGGGATAAAACGATCTTCGACCCCCTGCATTACATACCTGTTCTGGCCCGCAAACCCGGTGCCCTTCGTAATGGCGCACCCTTCAAGGAATGGGACCTGCCGATTGCGATCCGCCGTGTGCAGCGCAAGCTGGAACGTCAGCCCGGCGGTGACCGGCAGATGGTCGACATCCTCAGCGCTGTGCCGACCGATGGGATCGGTGCCGTAGAAGCGGCCTGTGCGGAAGCTTTATCGCACAACGTCCATTCCGCCGGTGTCGTGCTGAACATCCTGGCTCGGCATCGCGAGCCGCCACCGCCCTTGACCATTACCACCCCGGACGCCCTGCGACTGGCCTGTGAGCCAATTGCCGACTGCAACCGATATGACAGCCTGAGGAGACAGACAGATGGAACGATCCGACGTGATAGACGCGATGGGAAAGCTGAAGCTCTACGGGATGAGAGCCGCCTATGACGAGGTCCTGACCACCGCCGTCAAACGCCAGCATGAGCCGCAACAGATCATCGGCGATCTGCTGACCGCCGAAATCCGCGAGAAGCAGGCCCGGTCGGTCAAATACCAGATGACCATCGCCAAACTGCCTCTGGCCAAGGAGCTGGAAGAGTTCGATTTTGAGACGGCCGAGGTCAACGAGACGCTGATCCGCGACTTGGCCACGGGAGACTTCCTGGATCATCAGCGCAACCTCGTGCTGATCGGTGGGACAGGCACTGGCAAAACCCATCTTGCAGTCAGCATCGCCCGCACCTGCATCCGGGCCGGGCGCCGGGGCCGCTTCTTCAATGTCGTCGATCTGGTGAACAAGCTTGACACCGAAGCCCGCGCAGAACGGCAAGGCCGAACCGCCGATCTCATCTCCCGGCTCGACTTCCTGATCCTCGATGAGTTGGGTTATCTGCCCTTCGCCCAAACCGGCGGCCAGCTTCTGTTCCATCTGATCAGCAAGCTCTACGAACGCACTTCGATCATCGTCACCACCAACCTCGCCTTCGGGGAATGGCCCAGTGTCTTTGGGGATGCCAAAATGACAACAGCACTGCTTGACCGGCTTACCCACCATTGCGAAATCGTCGAAACCGGCAACGAAAGCTGGCGCTTCAAAAACCGGGCGTAACGATAATCCGAAACCACGCAGGCCCGTCACCGCTGCGTTATATGAAGACTACGCTGCGCCGGGCCTGCTCAGCTCAAAGGGGTCAACATTGGATGCCGATAAGGGGTCAAAGTTCAATGCCGATTGACAAACTGGGACGTCTTCCTCAACGTCCTCAACGTTGAGACCGAGGACGGCGCAGCGGGCGCCCACCTGCGACAGATCTTGTTCGGTGAACCAGATCCCAGCCCCTTTCCACGCTACGATGAGATGATGGGCAGCCTTTACACTCAGGTCCTGGGCCCTCTCGTCTGGACAGGCTTGCTTCAGGAAACCCGGCTCAATGGGTCGTTTCGCTCGCAGGATAGCCTGTTCACAGAGACTCCGCTTTGGAAGGCCGCCCTGAAACTCGACACAGATTCGACGGTCCAATCCGCGACACGGTACTGAAAGGCCGCACGCTACAAACCCGATTCTGCACGCAGCATCCCGCACCAGCCCCGCAACCCATTGTTTTAACTTGAATACCAGTGTCGCTTGAAGCCCAGTTAGGGCAACAACCCGAAAGGCGCTCCAATGCTTGATGACCTCTCAACCCCGGTTTCGGGGCCCAATCCCTTGTGCCCGGACAAGATGTCAGGTCGTGCACGCTTCGAAGAACTCGGTCGCATCCTGGCGGCAGGCTTCATTCGACTGAACGCCGCGCAGTCCAGTTCTTTACCTGCCGACATCGGAGACAGTTTCGTGGACTTCTCGCCCCGAAAGAGCGGTGGTCGTCGTGCAAAACGTATCCGCATCGGAGGAATTGATGAAGCATCACAATAAGATTACGCCCACAAAACCGGGGCTGGATCCAAGGGTTGATCAATCCGTCCTGGCCCGCCTAGCTGCTCTAAAGGCCATGTCGGTCAGGGAGCTAAAGGCCGAATGGGAGAAACTTTTCGGCATCGCTGCGCCGAACAACAGCCGCAAGTTCCTGGAATTCAGGATCGCCTATCGCATCCAGGAACTGACCTACGGCGGCCCCGATAGAGAAACGCGCCGCATGCTGGATCTGCTGGCTGATGAGGTCGAAGGCCATGCGCGGCGCAAGCACCGGATCGCTGATCCCCGAAATCCCGTGACCGGCACCAAACTGCTGCGTGAATGGGATGGCGTTGAGCACACCGTAACCGTGCAGAAAGACGGCTTCGACTGGCAGGGCCGGAAGTACAAATCGCTTTCGGCAGTGGCGCGCGCCATCACAGGAACGCGCTGGAATGGCTATCGCTTCTTCGGGCTGCGTGAGCGCAAGCGGGAGCAAGTATGATGGAGGGTACGAACCGTCCGAACCGCCGCCTGCGCTGTGCGATCTACACCCGCAAGTCGACCGAAGAAGGTCTCGACATGGAGTTCAACACTCTCGACGCCCAGCGAGAGGCCTGCGAGGCCTACATCGCCAGCCAGCGCTCAGAGGGTTGGGTCGCGACCCGCGACCGCTATGACGATGGCGGGTTCTCTGGCGGCAATCTTGAACGCCCCGGCCTCAAGCAGCTTCTGACGGACATCGAGGATGGGTTGGTCGATGTGGTTGTGGTGTACAAGATCGACCGTCTGTCGCGGTCGTTGATGGATTTCTCCAAGCTGGTCGAGATCTTCGATCGCAATGGCGTCACCTTCGTCTCTGTCACGCAGTCGTTCAACACCACCACCTCGATGGGGCGGCTGACGCTGAACATCCTGCTCAGTTTCGCCCAGTTCGAGCGTGAAGTGATCGGCGAGCGGATCCGCGACAAGGTGGCCGCGTCCCGCAAACGCGGGATCTGGATGGGGGGCTACGTGCCCCTCGGCTACGATGTGCAAGATCGCAAGCTGGTGGTGAACGACGCAGAGGCCGCATCGGTCCGTCGCATCTTCGAGCGATTTGTTGAACTCGGCTCCGCCACGGTTTTGGCACGCGAACTTCACCGCGAGGGGTTCCGCAACAAGCAGGGCACCCTGATTGACAAAGGCTATCTCTACCGGTTGCTCAAGAACCGGGTCTACCGCGGAGAGGCTGTTCACAAGGGCACGGCGTATCCCGGCGAGCACGACGCCATCATCGACGACGAACTCTGGGATCGGGCCCATGCCATCCTGCAGGAGAGCCCCCGCAAACGCGCCAATAAAAGCCGGTCGCGGACCCCCGCGCTTCTGAAGGGGCTGATCTTCAGCGACAACGGCGCGGCGATGACACCCACCAGTACCAAGAAGGATGCGA
>JASBTX010000029.1 GCA_030148225.1 Paracoccaceae bacterium | reverse complement strand
GGTCAGGTTCGAAACCCGTACATTTCCGCGTTGAACTGGCAAGTAGGGGCGGATCAACGCGTATTGCTCTTCTGTTATCTTATTCATAACAGATACTTAGCATGTTTTGGCATCAGGCCATAGTGTTAACAGGCCCTAGTTCGGGTCCAGAAGACGGCGCTCGACCTCGGCGCCTGCCAGCATGGCCGCAAATGCCGCAATGATCAGCCCAAGCCCCGCCGGCAGAAACGACAACACGAGCGCCCCGGTAACCGAGACAAAAGCCGCGGTGACATGGGCCAGTGACTTGAGCATCGGTGCGACCAGGGCGATGAAGGTGATCGGCACGGCAAAATCGAGCGGGAAGGCCTCGGGTATACGATTGCCCAGCAGGATGCCGGCCAATGTACCCAGGTACCAGACGGGTGTCAGTGGCGTCATGGTGCCCAGAAAATATGCCACACGGGCGTTGAGGGAAAGCGCGGGTTCAGCCTCATATTTCTGGACCGAAAGCGCGTAGGACTGATCGACATTGAGATAGGCAATCAGCGCCCGCTGCCAGAGCGGGGCGGCACCCAGATAGGGTGCCAGGGATGCGGAATACATCGCCATGCGCAGATTGACCGCCAGCGATGTCGCCAGAACGATCAGGACGGGAGCGTTATCCTCCATCAGCTGGATCGCGGTGAACTGGGCCGCGCCCGCGATGACCAGCACGGAAAATCCCATCACCTCGGCAAGGTTGAACCCGGCCTCGGTTGCGACCACGCCAAAGAGCATGGCAAATGGAAACGCCACGATGATGAACGGGGCTGAATGGCGCACACCCTGAAAATAGCTTGATTGTGCTCTGGACATGCTTTCTGGCCTCGGTCACCTTTTCCCCGCTTATCGTGCGTACGCGTGCGCGAAAAGCCAGTAATTGTGATAGGCATCCAAACGTATGTTGATAGCACCAGATCCCGATGATCCCCGGCTGACGCGCCCGGTAAGCGGCATTGATCACACGGGTGCGGCGGTGGATGCCCGTGTCGTGATCGAAAAGCCGCTGACCATCTATCTGAACAGCCGCGAGATCGTGACGGCGATGACCATCGGAGACTATCCCGAATATCTTGCGCTGGGCTTTCTGAGCAATCAGGGCATGCTGAGCGCCGATGACGAGGTGACGGGCATCGACTATGACGACGATCTGGATGTCGTTGTCGTGCGCACCCGTGTGGAAACGGATCACGAGGACAAGCTCAGACGGAAGACGCGGACAAGTGGCTGCGCGGTCGGAACGGTGTTCGGCGACATGATGGAAGGGCTCGAGGGTCTGACCTTGCCGCAGGCCACGGTGACGACTCAATGGCTCTATTCACTTGCGAAGCAGATCAACCTCATGCCCTCGCTTTATCTGAGCGCGGGGGCGATCCACGGGACGGTCCTGTGCCAGCAGGATGTGCCGCTGGTCTATATGGAGGATGTCGGACGGCATAATGCCGTGGACAAGGTCGCGGGGTGGATGCGCCAGACCGGAACCGATCCGGCGGACAAGATACTTTATACAACCGGTCGGCTGACCTCGGAGATGGTGATCAAGACCGCGCTGATGGGTATTCCGGTTCTGGTATCGCGCTCGGGCTTTACGGCATGGGGGGTGGAGATTGCCCGCGATGTCGGCCTGACGCTGATCGGCCGGATGCGGGGGGAGCGTTTCATCTGTCTCTCGGGGGCTGATCGGCTGGACCGGGATGACGGGGAGAGCGCATGAGCCGTCCGGCCGGTGTGATCCTTGCCGGGGGGCAATCCCGGCGGATGGGCGGGGGCGACAAATGTCTTTTGCCGCTCTCGGCGCGACCGCTCTTGGCGCATGTGATTGACCGGATCGGACCGCAGGTTTCAGCCCTTGCGCTGAACGCAAATGGTGATCCGGCGCGGTTTGCCGCCTTTGATCTGCCGGTGGTCGGGGACGATATCGCCGGATTTGCCGGGCCGCTGGCGGGTGTGCATTCTGCGATGGTCTGGGCGGCGGCGCAGGGTCACGAAACGGTTGTCACGGTGGCGGCAGACACGCCGTTTTTCCCCGCTGATCTGGTCAAAAGGCTGATGGATGCCGCAGAGGGCAACCCGGCGCGCCCGGTTCTGGCGGCCACGCCCGATGCAAACGGCCGGCTCATGGCGCATCCGACATTCGGCCTTTGGCCCACCGCACTGGCTGGCGATCTGGCTGCGGCGATTGAGGATGGCGTGCGCAAGGTGGTCGTCTGGACCGATCGCCATGATGCCGCGATGGCGTCCTTTCCGGTGGAACCATTCGATCCGTTCTTCAATATCAACACACCTGATGACCTGATCACGGCCAGAGAATTGCAGCGGGGGCAGGCATGAGGGTATTTGGCATCGCCGGCTGGAAAAACTCTGGCAAGACCGGGCTGATGGTGCGTCTGATTACCGAGATCACGTCGCGGGGCTTTGGTGTTTCGACGCTGAAACACGCCCATCACAGCTTTGACGTGGATCAGCCGGGCAAGGACAGTTACCGCCACCGCGAGGCTGGTGCGGGCGAGGTGATGCTGGCCTCTGCCAAGCGCTGGGCGCTGATGCACGAGGTGACGGGCGACGAACCGGCGCTTGATGCGCTCTTGCCGCATCTGTCGCCGGTTGATCTGGTGCTGGTCGAAGGGTTCAAATCCGGCACCCATCCCAAGATCGAGGCCTATCGCAGCGTAAATGGTCAGACCCCCATTGCCGCCAACGACCGCACGGTGCTGGCGCTGGCTGCAGATTGTCCGCTTGATCTGGACCGGCCGCTGTTTAACCTGGACGATACCGTGGCAATTGCCGATTTCATTCTGCGCGAAACGGGCCTGACCGATGCCTGAAGCGCCGCCGCTCAGGGATGATTGTTTCGCGATGCCACAGGGGGTCGACTGGACACCGGTCGATACCGCGCTGACCCATCTGCGGGATGCGCTGGGCGTCGTGACGTCAGAAAAGGTGATACCGGTGGCGGATTCCGCGGGGTATATTCTGTCACGCGAGTGCCATGCGCTGCGGTCCAATCCACCGGCGGCGAATTCGGCGGTGGACGGGTTTGGGTTTGCCAAAGACAGCATCGGGCCGGGGCCGCAGGTGGTGCCTCTGATCGCCGGGCGCGCGGCGGCGGGACAGCCCCATGAGAGTCCGGTACCGGCGGGCCACGCGATCCGAATCCTGACGGGTGCGATCCTGCCGCCGGGCGTGGATACGGTGGTGCTGGAGGAAGATACGCGTTCCGACAGCGGATCGGTGGCGTTTCAGAACGTGATCCGGCGGGGGGCGAATACCCGTCGCGCGGGTGAGGATGTCGAGGGCGGTACAATGGTTTTTCCCGCCGGGCACCGGCTGATTCCGCCCGATCTGGCGCTGCTGACAGCGCTGGGAATATCTGAGGTCCATGTCCGCAGACGCCTGCGCGTCGCGGTGCTGTCAACGGGTGACGAAATCGTTGCCCCCGGCACGGGCAATGCGGCCCCCCACCAGATTTATGACGCCAACCGTCCCATGCTGCTGTCGCTGCTGGAACGCTGGGGGTATCACGCCGTCGATCTGGCCCATGTCGGCGATGACCCGGCGGCGCTGCGGGCGGCGCTTGATCAGGGGGCGGATAGGGCCGATGCGATCCTGACTTCCGGCGGGGCCTCGGCGGGGGATGAGGATCACGTTTCCGCATTGCTGTCCCGGACGGGCTCCTTGCAGCACTGGCGCATCGCGCTCAAGCCCGGCCGGCCTCTGGCGCTGGCGGTCTGGAACGGCGTGCCGGTCTTTGGCCTTCCCGGGAACCCGGTGGCGGCGATGGTCTGTACGCTGATCTTTGCGCGCCCGTCGCTGCGCCTGCTGGCGGGGGGTGAATGGGACATGCCCCGCGGCTATCAGGTGCCTGCAGCATTCACGAAATCCAAGAAACCCGGGCGGCGGGAATATCTGCGTGCGCGGCTGAACCCGGCGTGCGCGGCAGAGGTGTTCCCATCAGAAGGTTCGGGCCGCATATCGGGGCTGAGCTGGGCGGAGGGACTGGTTGAACTGGGTGACGCGGCCATGGAAGTCGCACCGGGCGATCCGGTGAGATATATCCCCTACGGCAGTTTCGATCTCTAGGCTGCCGGACGTCCCTTGCGGGTGAGTTCGAGGAACACATCCTCAAGGTCGGCCTCCATCGAGGCGACATCGCGGATACGTACGTCCTGCGCGCGCAACGCGTCGAATATCTGATCGGCGGAAACCCGGCTGCGGTGGTAGCTGAGCACGAGCGCACCGTCGCCCTCGCGGCGCGTCAGCTCGACATCGGCGGGCGGCGCGAAGGCAATGTCGGCGGTCTCGGGGATGATGACGAGTGCCTTGCGGTCGACGCGGCCCAACAGCGCTTGGGTGCTGTCCTGAATGATCAGTTCGCCACCATCGATAATGGCGATCTCGTCGCACATCTCTTCGGCTTCTTCGAGGTAGTGGGTTGTCAGGATGATGGTCATGCCTGCGTCATTCAGGCGACGTATGTTTGACCAGAGCATTTGCCTGAGTTCGATGTCGACACCTGCTGTCGGCTCGTCCAGCACAAGGATCTGTGGGTGATGCACCAGCGCCTTGCCGAGCAAGAGGCGCCTGCGCATCCCGCCTGAGAGTGATCGTGCATAGGCGTTGGCCTTGTCGGACAAACCGACCATCGCAAGAATTTCGTCCGAGCGCCGCTGCGAACGGGGCACCCCGTAAAGACCAGCCTGAACCTCGAGTGCCTGACGGGGTGTGAAATAAGGATCGAGGTTCAGTTCCTGCGGCATCACGCCGATCGCCGCGCGCGACTGGCGCGGATTGATATCCTGATCGAAGCCCCAGATTCGGACCTGCCCCGATGTCTTGATCACCAGCCCGGCGAGGATATTGATCAGCGTGGATTTTCCTGCCCCGTTCGGGCCGAGCAGGCCGAATATGCGTCCGCTTGGGACATCAAGGTTCAGCCGGTTCAGTGCCTGTTTGGCCTGCCCGTCCGCATCGCGGCCGTAAATCTTGGTCAGATCGCGAATTTCGATTGCGTTCTCGGACACCTGCGGCCTTTCCTGCCTTGCCGCCCCCGGGCGGATCGCTAGAATGCGCAGAGATGTAGGGCCAATCAGCCCGAGAGACAATGACCGGAGCATTCTGATGACGACGCAATCGCCCGAAACAAGGATTGTCGACAGCTATCGCATTGCCTGTGACGGTGGCGACGGTGCCTTGGGGCATCCCCGGGTCTGGCTGCAAATTCCCAACGAACATGGCTGGGTAGAGTGCCCCTATTGCGACGCCAAACTCATCCACCGGGATTTCGCCGATACCGCTGAAAGTTAGGGCCGGGACGGGTGTGAAGGCCCGAAACCCGGTTGTCGTTCGTACCACGCGCGCGATAGGCTGAAACCGTCAACGGAGGGCGCGGCATGTCGTTTGGAAAAGGCCATCACCTGCATCTGATTGATGGCTCGGCCTTCATATTCCGCGCCTATCACGCGCTGCCCCCGCTCAGCCGCAAATCAGACGGTTTGCCCATTGGCGCGGTCGCGGGTTTCTGCAACATGCTGTATCGCTATATCGACACCGGAAGCGGTGCCGATGCGCCGACGCATGTCGCCGTGATCTTTGACTATTCCGGCAAAAGCTTTCGCAACGAGATCTACGATAAATACAAGGCCAACAGGCCGCCCGCGCCCGAAGATCTGGTGCCGCAATTCCCGCTGACCCGCGATGCGACACGGGCTTTCAATATCGCCTGCAAGGAAATCGAGGGGTTCGAGGCTGACGACATCATCGCCACCCTTGCCGTCAGGGCGCGCGAAGCGGGGGGGCGGTGTACCATCATAAGTTCCGACAAGGACCTGATGCAGCTGGTTGGCGGCGGCGTTGAAATGCTGGACGCGATGAAGAACAAGATCGTCGATGTTGATGGCGTTTATGAAAAGTTCGGGGTTGGGCCGGAACGCGTGGTGGATGTTCAGGCGCTTGCCGGTGACTCGGTCGATAACGTGCCCGGCGCACCGGGCATCGGGATCAAGACGGCGGCGCTGCTGATCAAAGAATATGGTGATCTGGACAGTTTGCTGGCCCGGGCGGGAGAGATCAAACAGCCCAAGCGACGCGAATCCCTGATCGAGAACGCCGATCTGATCCGCCTGTCTCGCCGGCTCGTGCAGCTGGACAGCGATATGGATCTGGATTTCACGCTGGATGATCTTGAGGTCAGGCCGCCGGAGCCCGGACCGCTTTTTGACTTCCTGACGGCGATGGAATTTCGCACCATTACCAAGCGCGTTGCAGATGCAATGGGGGTCGAGGCACCCGTCATCGCCGATAGCGAGACCACGAAAGAGGCAGACACACCCGCATGGCCAGCCATCGATGCCGACGCCTATGAATGCGTGCGCGATATCGCCACGCTCGGGCGTTGGATCGACCGGATCAGCCACCAGGGTTACGTCGCGGTCGATACCGAAACGACAGGCCTGAACGAAATGACGGCGGGTCTGGTGGGCATATCGCTTGCCGTTCAGCCGGGCGAGGCATGTTACATCCCGCTGACCCATCGCGCCGCGGCATCGGCAGACCTGTTCGGCAGCGATGAACTGGCGGATGATCAGCTGGAGATTGGTGTGGTACTGGATGCGCTGAGGCCGCTGATGGCCGATCCCGCGATCCTGAAAATCGGCCAGAACATGAAATACGACGCCAAGATATTCGCCCGCCACGGCGTTCAGGTCTCGACGATTGATGACACGATGCTGATGTCATACGCGCTGAATGCCGGGCGGCATAATCATTCGATGGACCTGCTGAGCGAGACCTATCTCGGCCATAAGCCGATCTCGATCAAGACCCTTTTGGGAACCGGCAAGAATGCGATCACATTTGACCGGGTGCCGATCGACGCGGCCACGAATTATGCAGCCGAGGATGCCGATATCACGCTGCGCCTGTGGCTGACATTCAAACCGATGCTGCCCGTTGGTCAGGTCACAAGGGTTTACGAGCGGCTGGAGCGCCCGCTGGTGCCCGTTCTGGCCGAGATGGAGATGCACGGGATCAGGGTTGACCGGGATACGCTGTCGCGAATGTCCAACGCCTTTGCGCAGAAAATGGCGGGTCTGGAAGCCGAGATTCATGAACTGGCCGGGGGCCCGTTCAATGTCGGCTCGCCCAAGCAACTGGGTGAGATACTGTTTGACCGGATGGAATTGCCCGGCGGCAAAAAGGGCAAGACGGGGGCTTATGGCACCGGCGCGGATGTGCTGGAGGAACTGGCGACCGAGCATGAATTGCCTGCAAAAGTGGTGGACTGGCGGCAGCTTTCCAAACTGAAATCGACCTATACCGACGCGCTGCAGGATCACATCAACGCGGAAACGGGCAGGGTCCATACCTCGTATTCCATTGCCGGGGCCAATACCGGGCGCCTAGCATCGACCGATCCCAATCTGCAGAATATCCCCATCCGCACCGAAGAGGGCCGGCGCATCCGCGAGGCGTTTGTCGCCGAGGCGGGCAACACGTTGCTGTCGCTGGATTACAGTCAGATCGAGCTGAGGATACTTGCGCATATTGCGGATATTCCTGCGCTGAAAGAAGCGTTCCGTGACGGGCTGGATATTCACGCCATGACCGCATCCGAGATGTTTGGCGTGCCGATCGAGGGCATGGACCCGATGATCCGCCGTCAGGCCAAGGCGATCAATTTCGGCGTGATTTACGGCATTTCTGGATTTGGTCTGGCACGGAACCTCAGGATACCACGCGCCGATGCACAGGCCTTTATCGACACTTATTTCGAGCGGTTTCCGGGAATTCGCGGCTATATGGACGATACGGTGGCCTTCGCCAAAGAGAACGGCTTTGTTCAAACGCTTTTCGGTCGCCGCATCCACACGCCGGAAATCAATGCCAAGGGCCCGCATGCCGGATTTGCACGCCGCGCCGCAATCAACGCCCCGATACAGGGCACCGCTGCGGATGTGATCCGGCGGGCGATGATCCGCATGCCGGACGTGATACGGGACCTGCCTGCGAAAATGCTGCTGCAGGTCCATGACGAGCTGGTATTCGAGGTGGCGGAAGACGCTGTCGATGACACGATTGCAGCGGTTCGCGCGGTGATGGAACACGCATCCGAACCCGCGATCCGGCTGGATGTGCCGCTGGTGGTCGATGCCGGCCATGGCCCGAACTGGGCCGAGGCGCACTAAGATTTCCACATGGGCGAAGGCCGCAGAGGATGGTCGCTTTCCGACATGTATGTCGAATTCGGGCGCTCTGAATGCGACCTGACGGTTCGTCGAATTCGGAAAAGAAGCATCAGTCCCGGCCAATAGACTGATCGTCATTGGCAATTACGCCGGGTGCTTCATGCAGACTATCCTCAGATCGGGCTCTGTCCGGACCTCCACACCTGTTTCCAACGGGATTTGCGTCATGTCGATGCTGCTTTGGGCGGCGGGTTTCCCCGCGGCTGAAACCCTTCTGGACAGTTGGTCGCCGTTTGCATTGAACGCGATACGTTTCCTTCTGGCGTCGACGGCACTTTTGACGATCTGGGCGCTGATGGAGGGGGTTGGCCCGATCCTGAGGGCGCGCTGGGGCCGCGCGGCGGTTGTTGGCGGACTGGGATTTGGCCTGGGCGCCTATCTGATGCTGGTCGCGCAACAGATCTCGGACCCGGTGACGGTTGTGATCGTCGCCACGACGCTGCCGCTGGTTGCTGCCATGCTCGAGGTGCTTCTGGATGGCCGCCGACTGAAGACGAATTTCTGGGTGGGCGTTGGCGCGACGGTCGTTGGCGGGTTCATCGCCGCCGGGGCCAATCCACAGATGGCCACGGTGGGATTGGGGGCCTTGATTGCCTTTGCCGCCACGGCGCTTTTCACCTGGGGGTCACGCGCCGCGGTGGTGGATTTTCCGGATTTGTCACCCATCGGCCGCACGACGCTGACCATTGCCGGTGCGCTGATCGTGATCGGGCCGGTATTCGCCATCGGCTACGCCCTAGGACTCGCCGAACTGCCGGTGGCCCGTTTTGACCATCTGCAGGCGCAGAACCTCGCGGTTTATGCGGTGGGTGCGATGGCGTTGTCGCAACTTTTCTGGATTTGGGGTGTCGGGCGGCTGGGCGTCGGTATAGCGGCTCTGCATGTGAACCTGACGCCATTTTACGTCATGATTTTCCTGTTCCTGATGGGCACAAGCTGGAGCTGGATGCAGGCCGCCGGGGCGATGATCGTGGCGTTTGGTGTGATCATCGCCCAGCTTGACCGGCGCTGATCAGATGCGCGCCTAGTCTGTGTCCAGTTCGTCGGACGGGATGATCGGAAAGAAACTGCCCTGCGAGCAGAGGCCGAACCATTGCCTGCCCTCATGCTCGCGGTGCTCTGCGATGTCGATCAGGCGATAAAAACTCTTGCGATCTATCAGCGCCTCGAGATTGGCGCGGATCAGGATATAGGGTGAGGGTTCCCCGGTTTCAGCGTCGCGTGTCACGCGAATGGGATGATCCGGGCCGGCATCCGCCACATCGCCGACATTTGTCTCAAACCGGATGGCCCTGTCTGTACCCTGACCCACCACGTTGAAATCTATGGCGACAAACGGGGCGTCATCGACGGTGATGCCCACCTTTTCAACCGGCGTGACGAGGAAATATTTCTCACCATCCTTGCGGATGATCGAGGAAAACAGCCGCACCAGACCCGGCCGACCGATGGGCGTGCCAAGATAGAACCACGTGCCGTCGCGGGCAATCCGCATATCAAGGTCGCCGCAAAAGGGCGGATTCCACAGATGCACGGGTGGCGGACCTTTGCTCTTGCTGGCGCGAACAGAGGCGACGAGGTTCTCGGCGCTGGGTCTCACGATGTTTTGTCCACTCATGACTTTTGCCATTTGTCACTTCTGCAATAAGTGACTTTAATGGGCCTGAAACTGAAAGAAAGCGAAATCGATGTCTGATTCTGAAGACCTGGTTCAGGACATAGAAGTTCTGAGCGAGAAACTGGCCAGTGCCAAGGCCAGCATCGCCAAGCGCATCATCGGGCAGGACCGTGTTGTCGATCTTAGCCTTACGGCGCTGCTGTGCGGTGGCCACGGGCTCTTGATGGGTTTGCCGGGCCTTGGAAAAACACGGCTGGTCAGCACGTTGTCGACGGTGATGGGCCTGAGGGGATCCCGCATTCAGTTCACGCCCGATCTGATGCCTGCGGACATTCTGGGATCGGAGGTTCTGGAAACCGCAGAGGATGGCAGCCGGTCGTTCCGGTTCATCGAGGGGCCGATTTTCTGTCAGCTTCTGATGGCGGATGAGATTAACCGGGCCTCACCCCGCACGCAATCGGCGCTGTTGCAGGCGATGCAGGAGCGAGAGGTGACAATCGCGGGCCATGATCGCGCGCTGGATATCCCGTTTCATGTTCTGGCCACCCAGAACCCGATTGAACAAGAGGGCACCTATCCCCTGCCCGAGGCGCAGCTTGACCGCTTTCTGGTACAGATCGACGTGCCCTATCCCGATCGTGACACCGAGCGTGAAGTACTGATGCTGACCACGGGCAGCGAAGAGGCCGAGGCCGAACAAATCTTCACCGCTGCAGAACTGGTGCAGGCACAGGAGCTGGTGCGCCGGATGCCGGTGGGCGAGGGCGTTGTCGAAATGATACTGGACCTCGTGCGCTCGTTCAGGCCCGACAGCCCTGACGCCAGTGATCAGGTGCGCGAGAGCGTGGCCTGGGGCCCTGGCCCGCGCGCCGCACAGGCACTGATGCTGACCGTGCGGGCAAATGCGCTCTTGCAGGGGCGGCTGGTGCCCTCTGCCGATGATGTCATGTCGATGGCCCAGCCTGTGCTGTCGCACCGGATGTCGCTCAGCTTTGCCGCCCGTGCGCGGGGCGAAGTGCTGTCGGATGTGATCGCGACGGGAACCCGGCGCATGATGAAGGTCGAGGACGCAGCTTGAACACAAACCCCCAGACGGCGGCCCATCTGCGCGAACGCGCCGAGACGGCATCGGCGGGATTTCCGGCCCTGCTGGCAGCGGCGGATCAGCTTGCCGCCAGCGTGGCGCTGGGCGAACACGGACGGCGGCGGTCCGGTCTGGGTGATGAATTCTGGCAATATCGCGCCGCCATGCCGGGCGACAACCGACGCCGCATCGACTGGCGCCGTTCGGCCCGGTCGGATGCACATTTTGTTCAGGAAAAGGAATGGCAATCTGCCCAGACCGTATGTTTCTGGGTCGATGATGCAATGTCCATGTCGTTTTCCGGTGACCGGAACCGGGTCACCAAGGCGCATCGGGCACGGGTTATCGCGCTGGCGGCGGCGGGGCTGTTGGTGCGGGCCGGTGAGCGGATCACCATGCCAGCGTTACCGGGACCCGCGAAAACCGGTCAGGCACAGCTGATGCGGATGGCCCAAAGCCTGCTGGACGAGGCGGAAGACGATTTCGGCTCACCCGCGCAGCATCATTTTCCGCGCGGTTCACGCGCAGTCTATGTCTCGGACTTTCTGGGTGATTGGCAACGTATCGAAACCGCGCTGACACAGGCAGCGGATCATGGTGTGCGCGGCGCGCTGATCCAGGTGCTCGACCCGGTCGAGGAGGCCTTTCCGTTCGATGGCCGCACGATATTCGAGAGCATGAGCGGCGCCCTGCGTCATGAAACGATGAAAGCCTCGGGTCTGCGCGATCGCTATCTCAGGCGACTGGCGGACCGTAAGGCCGATCTGGCAGCGCTGGCGCGCCGTGCCGGTTGGCAGTACACCACCCATCATACGGACGGCGCGGCCTCATCCGCGCTGCTCTGGCTTTATACATCGCTGGCGGCGCGACACTGATGTTTGCGCTTGGCCCCATTGTGTTCACGGCGCCATGGCTGTTGCTGGGGCTGATATCCCTGCCGGTGTTGTGGATATTGCTGCGCGTCGTGCCGCCCGCGCCAATCCGGCGCCGGTTTCCGGGTATCGCGCTTTTGCTGGGCCTGTCCGATGAAAAGGCCGAAACAGACAAAACACCATGGTGGCTGCTCTTGCTCCGGATGGCGGCGGTGGCGGCAGCGATCATCGCCTTTGCGGGGCCGGTGCTGAATCCACAAACCGCAAGGCCCGGCAGTGGTCCGCTGGTCGTGTTGATTGACGGCAGTTGGGCCGATGCCGGTGACTGGTCGCGGCGGCAGGACAGGGTCGCATCGCTGTTGGCCGAGGCGCTGGCAGCCGCCCGTCCCGTGGCGGTGGTGATGGCAAGCGATCCGCCTTCGGGGCAGCTGAATTTCGTGGGTGCCGATCAGTGGCAGCGCCGTATCGCCGGCCTGACCCCTAATCCGTGGTCGCCATCTGACACAAGCTGGATCAGGGCGCAGGCGCAGGATTTCGAAACCTACTGGGTATCGGACGGTATCAGCCATCCTGCCCGCGAGGATATGCTGGGCGCACTGCAGACAAAGGGGCCGGTCACCGTGTTTGAAGGCGGCAGCGCGGTTTATGCGCTGCGCCCGGCGCGGTTTGAGGACGGTCTTGTGGTCATGAAGGCGCTGCGCGCCATTGGGTCGGACGCGACCGAGTTATCCGTTGCAGGATACGGGCTGGACCCGGTCGGGATCGAACGCGCGCTGGCCGAAGGCGTTCTCGAGTTTGAAGCCGGTGCACGCGAAGCCGAGATGAGCCTTTCGCTGCCGCCGGAACTGCGCAACCGCATCACCCGGTTTCAGTTGACGGGCATCCGCTCGGCAGCGGCTGTTTCACTGACGGATGACAGCCTGAAACGCCGCGAGGTGGCGCTTTTGACCGGCCGGGATGACCGTGAAGGGCTGGAGCTGTTATCGCCCGGGCATTACCTGCGGCAGGCGCTGGAACCGACGGCCGAATTGCTGGATGCACCGCTCGGCGATGTTCTGCTGGCAAATCCGGATGTGATCATCCTTGCGGATGTGGCCCGAGTGGGGTCCAACGAAGCCGAGGCTTTGCTGGAATGGGTCGAGGAAGGTGGCCTGCTGGTCAGGTTTGCCGGGCCACGGCTTGCCGCCAGCGATGTCAGCCGTGCCGAAGAAGATCCGCTTTTGCCCGTGCGTCTGAGGGTGGGGGGGCGCAGCGTGGGCGGCGCGATGAGTTGGGGTGAGCCCAAGTCACTGCGGAAATTCGAACAGGCGTCTCCGTTTTTCGGCCTCGAGATTCCGGAGGATGTCAACGTGACCTCTCAGGTTGTTGCACAACCCGATCCCGATCTGGCCAGCCGCGTCATCGCATCACTTGCGGACGGAACGCCACTGGTGACGCGCAAGCGCGCAGGGCAGGGGCAGATCGTGCTTTTTCACGTAACGGCGAATGCCGAATGGTCCAGCCTGCCCCTGTCGGGGCTTTTCGTTCAGATGCTCGAGCGTCTGGCTATTTCCACCCGACCCGAACGTCCCGATGCCAAGGCGCTGGAGGGCACGACATGGGTGGCAGCGGAAACGCTGGATGCGTTTGGCGGGCTGGAGAGTGCCGATACGCTGGCCGGTGTCGCCGGAGAGGCACTGGCCACGGACCCGATATCGGGAAAGATGCCGCCGGGCGTCTATGAAAACGATGTCAGGCGTCTGGCGCTGAATGTCATGGAGAGTGACAGCAGCCTCGAACCCGCCGCCTGGCCCGCATCGGTGCCTGTCGAGGGTTTGCTGGCGCCGCGCGAAACACGCCTGAAAGGAGCGTTCCTGACGGCGGCGATGGGGCTGTTGTTGCTGGATATCATCGCAGCGCTATTCCTGTCGGGGCGGCTCTTTCGCGGGGCGGGGCATGTCGCCGGGATTGCACTTATCATGTTGCTGCCCAACGGGGCACGGGCGGCTGATGAACTGCATGCAATCGAGGCCACGCGCGACGTCGTGATCGCCCATGTCATCACCGGCGATCCCGAAGTTGACCGAATTGCCTTTGCCGGGCTTCGGGGGCTGGGGGATACGTTGTTCCGCCGCACATCGATAGAACCACGAGAGCCGGTCTCGATTGATCTGGAAACAGATGAGCTGGCCTTTTACCCGCTGCTTTACTGGCCGATTTCGGCGATCCAGCCGCTGCCTTCGCCGGATGCCTATGCCAGGCTGAACCGCTATCTGCGTTCGGGGGGCATGATCGTGTTTGACACGCGCGACGCCGATATCGGCGGTTTCGGGTCGACCACACCCGAAAGTCGCAAACTGCAACAGCTTGCCGCCGGGCTGGACATTCCGGCGCTGGAGCCGCTGCCGGATGATCATGTGCTGACGCGGGCATTCTATCTGCTTCAGAACTATCCGGGCCGCTATGCTGCCGGGGATGTCTGGGTCGAGGCCGCACCGCCGGATGCTGAGCGGGCCGAAGGCATGCCCTTTCGCAACCTCAATGACGGTGTGACCCCGGTTGTGATCGGCTCGAACGACTGGGCGGCGGCCTGGGCCATTGATCAGTCCGGCAACTGGATGTTCCCTGTCGGGCGTGGATATGGCGGCGAACGCCAGCGCGAAATGGCCTTTCGCTTTGGTGTTAATCTGATGATGCATGTGCTGACCGGCAACTACAAATCGGATCAGGTGCATGTGCCTGCCCTTCTGGACAGATTGGGGAACTGACCGGTGTCGCGCGAAATCATCTTTGACCCGCTCATTTCCCTGCCCATGATCTGGGCTGCACTGGGACTGGCGCTGTTGTTCGTGGTTCTGGCGGGCTGGCGCGGCTTGTCGGCATGGTGGCTGAGAGGGGTCGGGCTGGCTGTTCTGCTTCTGGCGCTGGCCAATCCATCGCTGCAGGAAGAAGATCGCGAACCCCTGAGCGATATCGTGATCATTGCCGTCGATGAGACAGCGTCGCAGCAATTGTCCGATCGCAACTCACAAACCGCGCGCGCGCTGGAGGTGCTGGAGCGCAGGATCGATGCGCTGGGCAATACCGAATCCCGGATCGTGACGCTTCGCGACGGGGTTGACGATGCCGGAACCGCCATGATGTCGGCGCTCACTGACGCCATCGCGACCGAGCCGCAGGGGCGGCTGGCCGGGGCGTTTCTGATCACGGACGGGCAGGTGCATGACATGACGGCGGCCCCCGGCTTTCCGGCGCCGCTGCACACGCTGCTGACCGGCAAGGAAGGTGACTGGGACCGGCGGCTGATTGTCAAGAACGCACCGGCATTCGCCATTCTGGGCGAAGAGGTCGAACTGAGCCTGAAGATCGAGGATCAGGGCGATGCACCCGAAGGAGAGGCGACAGCGCCCCTGATCGTGTCCATCGATGGCGGGCCCGAGCAGCGGTTTCAGATCGAAATCGGGCAAGAGATCACGGTGCCGCTGGTGCTGCCGCATGGCGGTATGAACATCCTGCAGTTTTCCGTTCCCGCAGCCGAGGGCGAACTGACAGATCGCAATAACGCCGCCGTGGTGCAGATCAACGGGGTGCGCGACAGGCTGCGCGTTCTGCTGGTTTCCGGTTCTCCGCATGCCGGTGAACGCACGTGGCGTAACCTGCTGAAATCCGACAGTTCCGTTGACCTTGTGCATTTCACCATTCTCAGGCCGCCGGAAAAGCAGGATGGTGTGCCGATCAACGAATTGTCGCTGATTGCCTTTCCCACGCGCGAGCTGTTTCTGGACAAGATCGACGAGTTTGATCTGATTATATTCGACCGCTACAAGCGCCGGGGCATCCTGCCCGGTGTCTATCTGGACAATGTGCGCCGGTATATCGAAGACGGCGGTGCGGTTCTTGTTGCTGCGGGCCCCGATTTCGCGACCGCCGACAGCCTGTACCGGTCGCCCATGGCTGCGGCCCTGCCCGCCAGCCCGACCTCGCGCGTGATCGAAGAGGGATATCGGCCCCGGATTTCCGAAGTGGGAGAGCGCCATCCCGTCACCGCCGGACTGAAGGATTTCGGCACCGGCACGCCCGAGGAACCATGGGGCCGCTGGTTCCGCCTGATCGAACTGGAACAGACCGGCGGCTATTCGGTGATGACCGGTCTGGATGATGCGCCGCTTCTGGTGCTCGACCGCGTGGGCGAGGGGCGTGTCGCGCTATTGGCGTCGGATCATGCATGGCTTTGGGCACGCGGATACGAAGGTGGCGGTCCGCAGCTCGAGCTGTTGCGGCGGCTGTCGCACTGGATGATGAAGGAACCTGATCTGGAAGAAGACGCGCTGGTGGCGACCGCCGAAGGGCAGACTATCACCATTACCCGCCGCATGCTCGAAGGCGCGCCTGGCGCGGTTGTCGTGACATCGCCGGATGGAACCGAGATGGCGGTTGATCTTTCTGAAACGGCCCCCGGCGTGTTCTCCGGCACCTATCAGGGGCGCGAAATGGGGCTTTATCGTCTGCGTGAAGGCGAGAAGGAAACCGTGATCGCGCTGGGCCCGTCAGCGCCACGCGAATTCGTCGAAACCATCGCCACGGGCGAGGTTCTGGCCGATTATGTCGGGCTGACCGGCGGCGGCATCCGGCGTATCGAAGACGGGCTGCCCGATCTGCGCAAGGTACGCCCCGGCCGCGCGGCCGAGGGGCGCGGCTGGCTGGGGATCACCCCGCGCGGCGCCTATCAGACTGCCGATATACGTATCACACCTTTGTTGCCTGCGTGGCTCTTTCTGATGATCGCGGCGGTGCTGATCATCGGCGCGTGGTTGCGCGAGGGTCGCAGTTAATCAGCTTTCCGGTCCAGCACCAGTTCGTACCGGGCGACGGCATCGCCATCGACGTTGCAGCGGGCGCGGATGAATACCGATTTCAGGGCGTCATCGATTTCCAGCGCCGCCAGTCCTCGGGTAAAGGGCTGCTCGTTGACATGCGGATGCGGCAGTTTGCGGAAGCCAAGGATGTTCCCGTCCCTGTCTTCGACTGTCCAGCCATCGGCATAGTGATCCCAGCCCGTATCAGGATGGGCGACGGTGACATGGATGGTCCAGCGCTCGCCTGTGCGCAGGGCCTTGGCGGCGGTGATGTCCGGCTCTGTGGCCCAGACCGGTCCGGAAATCATCCATGTGATGACCGTGAGAAACGGCAATATCCTCATTTCAGCGCCTCCTCCTTGAGTTCCCTAAGCAAAACCTCACGCGAGGCGGAAATGAATTCCCGCCGGTAGAGTACCGCGAAGCTGACAAGGCTGGCGGCAATCAGGGGCAGCGGCCCGATGAACCAGGCCGCTGAGGCAAGCGCAAAATAGATGGCACGAATACCCCGGTTGAAATTGCGCGAGGCGGTCACGATGATTGCGCCGGCGGCATCGGCCCGCGCCTGCGAATGCGGGTGGTCATGATCTTTGGGAATTGCCGCGATCAGGACCGAGGCGTAGCCAAAGAGCCGGTGCGACCACACGAATTTCAGAAAGGCATTGACCACGACCAGCAGGATCACGATCAGCTTGACCTCCCACACGAATTCGGGCGCTGATCTGACCGAGAGGTCGGTTGCCACGCCGGTCAGTTGCTCGGTATTGCCGATCAGTGTCAGGCCGGCGCCAATCGTCAGCAGCGTTGTCGAGGCAAAAAACGCCGTGCCCTGACGCAGGTTCGTGACGATACTGGCATCAACAATCCGGTCAGGCCGCTTGCGCACCACATCCATCCATGCGCGGCGATAGACATCCATCGCCTGTGACACCGAGGGGCGGCTTGCCGGTGCGTGCTCGATCAGCAAAGTCGCGGCGAGCCACAGGATCAGAAACACCGACAGGGCAACGCCGTCCAGCAGTGCGAAGTGCTGAAATTGCGCGATAATTTCCATGCGACTGGTCTACACCATGGGCAGGGGCTTGCCAGTTGAAAAAATTGGTTATAAAAACTTACCAATTACTGATTGGATGTGATCATGCAGATGCCCCCGCCCGATCCCGAGGTGATTGGCAAGAAATCCCGGCTGGTTGACCGGCTGAAATCGGTGCTGCCCGATGATGCCGTGATCCACGATATTGCCGAGACGCGCGCCTATGAATGCGATGCGCTGACGGCCTATCGCTGTCCGCCGCTCTGCGCAGTACTGCCGTCGACGACGCAAGAGGTCTCGGACGTCTTGAAAATCTGTGCCGAGGAAAACGTGCCCGTGGTGCCGCGCGGCTCGGGCACATCGCTCGCCGGAGGGGCGCTGCCGACGGCGGATTGCGTTATTCTGGGGGTGGCGCGGCTGAACAAGGTTCTCGAGGCTGACTATGACAACCGGGTGATCCGCGTTCAGACCGGCAGAACCAACCTGTCGGTGACCGGCGCGGTCGAGGAACAGGGTTTTTTCTATGCGCCTGATCCGTCATCGCAACTGGCCTGCGCCATCGCTGGTAATATCGCGATGAACTCGGGCGGTGCGCATTGCCTGAAATACGGTGTGACGACCAATAACCTGATGGGTGTACGGATGGTGCTGATGGATGGCACTATTGTCGATATCGGCGGGCCGCATCTGGATGCGCCTGGTCTTGACCTCTTGGGTGTGATCTGCGGGTCCGAGGGGCAGCTGGGTGTCGTCACCGAGGCGACGCTGCGCATCCTGCACAAGCCCGAAGGCGCGCGACCTGTTCTGATGGGGTTCGACAATAGCGAGGTCGCCGGGGCCTGTGTTGCCGATATAATAAAGGCCGGGGTGCTGCCCGTGGCGATCGAGTTCATGGACCGGCCCTGTATCCGCGCGACCGACAGTTTTTCGGGTGCAGGCTATCCCGACTGCGAGGCATTGCTGATCGTCGAGGTCGAGGGTTCACCGGCCGAGATCGAGGAGCAACTGAACGTCATCGTCGATATTGCGCGTTCGCATGATCCGGTCGAACTGCGCCAAAGCCAGTCGGACGCGGAAAGCGAGCGTATCTGGCTGGGCCGGAAATCGGCCTTTGGTGCGATGGGGCAGATCAACGATTACATGTGTCTGGACGGCACGATCCCGGTATCGGCACTGCCGCATGTCCTGAAGCGTATCGGTGAAATGTCAGCGCAATACGGGCTGGATGTTGGCAATGTCTTTCACGCCGGTGACGGCAACATGCATCCGCTGATCCTGTTTGACGCCAACAAACCCGGTGATCTGGAGCGTTGCGAGGCGTTCGGCGCCGATATCCTGCGCCTTTGCGTCGAGGTGGGCGGCTGTCTGACGGGCGAGCATGGCGTCGGGATCGAAAAGCGTGACCTGATGTATGAACAGTATTCCGCCGATGATCTGGAGGCCCAGCTCAGGGTCAAGGACGTGTTCGATCCGCGATGGCTGTTGAACCCCGCCAAGGTATTTCCGCTGGATGCGACTGCGACCCGCAGGGGACAGGGCAGCAGTGAGGCCGCCGCCTGAGGCGGCGACATGCGGCAGGAACAAGAGCGTTTTGACATGCTGACACCATCGACCGAACAGGAACTGGCAGAGCTGATCGCCACACGGAAAGACCCGCTGGAAATTGTGGGTGGCGGCACCCGGAAACTGGGCCGCACCACTGCCCGGGATGTGCTGAGCACCCGGGTGATGACGGGCATCCAGCTTTATGAACCGGCGGCGCTGACACTGGTGGTGCGGGCGGGTACCCCCGTGGACGAGGTTCAGGAAACGCTGGCCGCCGAAGGCCAGCGCCTGCCGTTCGAGCCGATGGATCAGCGGGGCCTTTCTGGTGCCGATGGGATTTCGACAATCGGCGGTGTCGCTGCGGCCAACATATCGGGCCCGCGGCGTCTGCAGGTGGGCGCCTGCAGGGATTTCATGCTGGGTATCCGCTTTGTCGATGGACGTGGCATGGTGCTGCAAAATGGCGGCCGGGTGATGAAAAACGTGACCGGCTATGATCTTGTCAAGCTGATGGCCGGCAGTCGGGGCACGCTGGGCGTCCTGACGGAAATTTCATTCAAGGTGCTGGCCATTCCGGAAACAGAGGCCACGCTTGTCGCCGCCGGGCTTGGGCCTGATGCCGGGATTGCAGCGCTGAGCCGCGCTCTGGGCTCTCCGTTTGACGTCAGCGGCGCGGCCCATTTCGGTGAGGGTGAACATTCCCGCACGGTGCTGCGCATCGAGGGGCTGGAAGGCTCGGTCGGCTATCGGTGCGAGGTGCTGCGCGCGCATCTGGGCGGTGAATGGGATGTGTTGAGAGGAAGCGATAGCGCTGATATCTGGCGTGATCTGCGCGACGTTTCGGCATTTGCCGGAAAGACCGGGGCCGTTTGGCGGGTGTCGGTCAAACCCGGGGACGGGCCGCGCCTGACGCGTTTGCTGGAAGAGCAGGGATTACCCCACGAGGCGATATTTGACTGGGGCGGTGGCCTTGTCTGGTTGTGGACAGAGGCATCGGGAGACGCAGTCGCCATCCGGCTGAGAGAAGTGATCGCCGGACTGGGTGGTCACGCCACGCTCTATCGCGAGGGTGAGACACCGCTGACCGATGAGCCACATTTCCAACCCGAAGATGCCGCACTGGCCGCACTGTCATCGGGATTGCGCAGACAATTTGATCCCCGGGGCATTCTGAACCCGGGCCTGATGGGGTGAGACGTGCAGACGAATTTTACACCAGAACAGCTTGAATCCCCCGCAATCCAGCGCGCCAATGAAATCCTGCGGTCCTGCGTTCATTGCGGATTTTGCACGGCGACTTGCCCGACCTATCAGGTGCTGGGTGATGAACTCGACAGCCCGCGCGGGCGTATTTATCTGATCAAGGATATGCTGGAGGCGGACAGGCCGGCTGATGAAAAAACGGTCAAACATGTCGATCGCTGCCTGTCATGTCTGGCCTGCATGACGACCTGCCCATCGGGCGTGCACTATATGCACCTTGTCGATCATGCCCGCGAACATATCGAAAAGACCTACAAACGCCCCGTGTTTGAACGGGTTTTGCGCTGGACGCTGGCGCGCATCCTTCCCTATCCCGGCCGTTTCCGGCTGGCGCTGCTGGGGGCCAAGATGGCACGGCCTTTTCGGCGTCTTTTGCCCGATGCGCGGCTGCGCGCAATGATCGAGATGGCACCCCGTTCGATACCGCCTGTCAGCCGCAATGATGATCCGCAGACATTTGCCGCGCGGGGTGCGCGCCGGATGCGCGTCGCGCTGATGACGGGCTGTGCGCAGAAAGCGCTGAACACCGATATCAATGATGCGACGATCCGTTTGCTGACCCGGCTGGGCTGCGAGGTTGTGGTGGCGCGCGGGCAGGGCTGCTGCGGGGCGCTGACCCATCATATGGGCAAAACCGACGAAAGCCATCAGAGCGCTGCCGCGAATATCCGCGCCTGGATGCGCGAGGTGGATGGTGTCGGGCTGGATGCGATTGTCATCAATACTTCTGGCTGTGGCACCACGGTCAAGGATTACGGGCACATGTTCAGAAACGCCGATCTGGCCAATGATGCCGCCCGTATATCCGGCCTAGCGATGGATGTGAGCGAGCTGCTGTCGCGGCTCGAATTTCCTGAACCGCGGCCCATGGGGCTGAAGGTTGCCTATCACTCGGCCTGCTCGCTGCAACATGGTCAACAGGTCAAGACAGCACCGAAAACCCTGTTGAGCGCGGCGGGCTTTGAGGTGGTCGAGCCCGCCGATCCGCATCTTTGCTGTGGCTCTGCCGGGACTTACAACCTGATGCAGCCCGAGATCTCTGCCAAGCTCAAGGATCGCAAGGTGCGCACATTGCAGGCCACCGCACCCGATGTCATCGCCGCCGGAAATATCGGTTGCATGATGCAGATCGGCTCGGGGACGGATGTGCCTGTGGTCCACACCGTCGAATTGCTGGACTGGGCCACGGGCGGGCCAGAGCCGCGCGCAGTTTCCCAATCCACGCCATAAATTCGCCGATAAGTTGGGTCAATCTGTGCCGAACCTGATTTGGAGGCATCTGATGTTCCGGCATTTTCTGATTGCGGCGCTGTTCTGGGCGATGCCCGGTCTTTCGGCTGCCGACGAAGATGGCCAGATGACAACCCTCGACACGCTCGACAGTGTGCGCGGTTGGGAGGCCGTGGGCCGCCTTGCCATCGGGCGCTTTGCCTTTTGCACGGGATCGCTGATCGCGCCGGATGTGGTGCTGACGGCGGCGCATTGCCTGTATGAGGCGGGGACCGGCGCGCGCATTTCGGATGCCGATATCATCTTTTACGCCGGATATCGCAACGGGCGTGCTGCGGCAGAGCGGCGGGTCAAGAACTCGGTCGTTCACCCTGACTATGCCTATGATACGGCCCTGAACGCCAAACGGGTGTCCAGTGATCTGGCCCTGATCCGGCTGGCACAGCCCATACGGCAATCCAATGTGACACCCTTTGGCACCGATGCGCTGTCGCGTCGGGGTGCCGAGGTGACGGCGGTATCTTATGGGCGCAACCGGGCCGAGGCGCCGTCGCTTCAGCAGGGGTGTCACCTGCTGGATACACAGGAAGGTGTGCAGATCCTGTCCTGTGACGTCAATTTCGGATCATCCGGTGCCCCGGTTTTCGCCCGGGATCGGGATGGTTTCAGAATCGTCTCGGTTGTATCGGCGATGGCCGAGGTTGATGGCGGCAAGGTGGCGCTTGCCGCCCCTGTCGATACCGCCTTGCCGGAACTGAAGGCGCTGTTCGATGCCTCTGACGGGGTTTTCCGCCGCAGCCTGCCGGTTGTGCGGACGCTGCCGCGATCCGAGGGGGCGTCGCTCTCGGGGGCCAAGTTTCTGCGCCCCTGACCCTTGAAGCCGAAATCGGGCGATCCCACATAACATCTGCGGATGCCGGATCAGGGTCCGCGTAACTGAAATGGCCCGTCCTGCGGGAGGGTCGAACATACATCGCTCAATGGAGGATGACCCATGCGAACATTTGATTTTGCCCCCCTTTACCGTGCAACCGTTGGCTATGATCAGATCGCGGACCTGATGGACCGCGTCCTGTCGGCCGACAATGCCAACCCCACCTATCCCCCTTATAATATCGAAAAAACAGCCGATGACGCCTATCGTATTTCGATTGCTGTCGCCGGGTTCTCCGATGCAGATCTGAATGTCGAAGTCCGTGAAAACGCGCTGATCGTGTCGGCCAAGAAGGCCGAGGCCGAGGCCAAACAGACCTATCTGCACCGTGGTATCGCCACCCGCGCCTTTGAACGCCGGTTCCATCTGGCAGATCATGTGCGCGTGACCGGTGCCGACCATGTTGATGGTATGCTGCATATCGATCTGGTGCGCGAAATTCCCGAGGCGCTGAAACCGCGCCGGATCGAGATTGGCAAGGCATCCGATATCGAGGTCAAGGCCGTGACAAAGTCGAAAAAGAAAGCGGCATAATCTGATTCATCCTCCCCCGGATCAGACGAAAGCCCCGGAGAATGCTCCGGGGCTTTTTGCTTGCGATCCCGTCGCCGGATGATTTGCCGCCCAGATCGGCCCTCTGACCGCACCGGGCTGCACGCTTACTCAGCTGACAGGCTCTGAGCAAGGCGCATGAGTGTCACGGCCTCGGCCCGATAGCCGAACGGATCGTCGCCTTTGCTGGCATTGGCCAGCGCGATCGCATCGGCATATCCCCAGTCGCCGGTATATGTACCGCCCCTGAGCAACTGGCCGAACCCGGCAATGGCTACGGAGAAGCCGACATCGGCACCGCCGGCACCTGTTTCCGCCGTGATCGGCTGGGTGATCAGGCGGCTCTCATCCTCGCCGGGTTCCTTGTAGCGCAGCTTGAGAAAGGCCAGCTCGTCGCTGACGGGAACGGCGTTGGCCTCGGTCGAATATCTGAGCGGATCGTTCAGCGTGGTGCCACCTGCCGGTGTCACCTCGTAGATTGCCGTCACCTGATGGCCCGCGCCGATATCGCCTGCGTCAACCGCGTCGTTATTGAAATCCTCGCGGTTCAGGGCGCGCGTTTCATAGCCGATCAGACGGTATTCGCTGATCTGGGCGGGATTGAATTCCACCTGTACCTTGACGTCGCCCGCGATGGGGAACAGGGCACCCGTCAGCTGATCAACCAGCACTTTCTGCGCCTCGGCCAGCGTGTCGATATAGGCCGCCTGCCCGTTGCCGTTCTGCGCGAGGCTTTGCATCAGCGCGTCATTCAGATTGCCCCGGCCAAAGCCGAGCACCGAGAGATAGGTGCCGGTATCGCGTTTGGCCGAGATAAAGCGCTTCATCTCTTCGGGATCGGAAATTCCAACGTTAAAGTCACCGTCCGTGGCGAGGATAACGCGCCCGATACGGTTGTCATCCTTCATCCGCTCGGCGGTGGCGTAGGCCTGTCTGAGCCCGCTTTCACCGGCCGTCGACCCCCCCGCATCAAGCCGGTCAAGCGCGGCGAGGATCGTGCTTTGTTCGCTGGCGGGTGTGGGGGCCAGAACTTCGCCCGAACTGCCGGCATAGGTGACGATGGCAACCTTATCCTTGGGTCTGAGCTGGCCCAAAAGCAGGCGGAATGAGCGTTTCAGCAACGGCAGCTTGTCAGCCTGATCCATGGACCCGGATGTGTCGATCAGGAAGACGAGATCAAGGGGTGGCCGGTCGTCGACCTTGGGCATCTCTCCCTGGATCGCGATATGGATCAGCTGATTGTCGGGGTTCCACGGGGCAGGGCGCACCGAAACCATCTGCGAAAATGGCGCTGTGCCGGGGTCTGGCGCAGCATAGTCATAGGGGAAATAGTTGATCATTTCCTCGACGCGCACCTCTTGGGGGGCAGGCAGACGGCCATCCTGCAACGCCCTGCGCACCCAGGCATAAGAGGCCGTATCAACATCAACAGAAAATGTGGACACCGGCTCTGCCGCCGTGATCTTGACGGGTGAAACCTCTTGGTTTGCGAACTGGTCGCGCCCCTCGGGCAGGATGCGGATACCGTCATCAGACAGGATCGCATCGGGCGTGGCAACGATGCCGGTCAGTGCCCGGCGCGCGCGCTCTTCGGCGGGGACGGCCTGAATGGCCAGGGGGGCGGCAGGGGCGAAATCGGCCTCTTCTTCGGCCAGGACAAGTGGTTCAGCAACCGGTGCGTCCAATGCGACCTCTGTATCGACAGCGCCAAGCGTCTCTGAGGCGGCCTGCTCGCGCTTGGGGGCAGCCACTTGCTTGTTCATGTCGGTTGCTGTGACAGGCGTCTCAGCACTGTTCCAGAAACGGGTCGGGTCCATATCCTGGGTCAGGACAAATCCAAAACCGACCACGACGATTGAAGACGTGGCCAGCATTGCGCCGCGTGTGGTCAAAGCGTTCAGCATTTTCAAAACTCCTCTGCTTGGCTTTGAGTTTTGACGCGCCGCATCCCGTGATCCTTGGAAATGATCGAAATTTTTTCGGGCCGCGGCGATATGCGCAGCTTTTTCATCCTGATCCGGATCAGGTGTTGATTTGAGCAGCGCCTTCAGCTCTTCCATCTCGTCGCTCATAGCGCCTCCTCCCTTTCGCGCATGGCGCGCAGGTGTTTTTTGACTTCGGACATGCGCCAGCTGATCGTGCCTTCGGACACATCCAGAACCTCGGCGGCCTCCCGGTGGGTCAGATCCTCGCCTAATGTCAGGGCAACCGTATCCCGCAGATCGGCAGGCAAGGATTTCAGGGCCTCTTCCAGCCAGCTCGCCGCGGCTTTACCTTCGTCGATCTCGGCCCGGCGGTTCACCTCCCACGCGCCCCATCCCTCGGCTGCTTTGGCGCGGCGCGCGATGCGCCGACGCTGATCATGGGCGGCGTTGACCGTGACCCGATAGAGCCATGTGGTAAACCGCGCGTGCGCATCGAACCGGAGGAGCTTGGCCGGAAGCGCCAGACAAATATCCTGTGTCAGGTCCTGCGCGGCGCTCCGGGTTCCCAGCAGACGAAACGACAGGCCGAATATGCGGTCATAGTGCCGCTCGAGCAGGCTGGCAAAGGCGGTCTGGTCCCCCTCTGCCGCAGCCATCGCCAAGGTTTCATCCGATACCGTCATACGCATCACAATGGGTTTGACGCCTTTCAGAGGTCAATCCTTGGCGGTGGCGGCAAAAATATTTCAAAGCCTCACGCGCTGCGTTCAATCGCAAGCGCAATACCCTGACCGCCGCCGATGCACATGGTGATCAGCGCCGTCTTGGCCCCGATCTTCTCAAGCTCGTAGAGCGCTTTGACGATCAGGATGGCGCCGGTCGCGCCGACAGGGTGGCCTAGCGCGATGGCACCGCCATTGGGGTTGACCCGGTTCGGGTCCAGCCCCAACCCCATATTCACGGCCAGCGCCTGCGCGGCAAAAGCCTCGTTCGATTCAATCACATCAAACGCATCCGGCGTCAGGCCTGTCTTCTCCATCAGGTTCCGCACCGCTGGTATCGGCCCCAGCCCCATCACCTCGGGTCTGACGCCCGCATGCGCATAGCCCAGAACGCGGGCGCGCGGGCGCAGCCCGGATCGCGCGGCCGCATCCGCGCGCGCCAGTACCAGTGCAGCCGCACCATCATTGATGCCCGACGCGTTGCCTGCGGTCACGGTGCCATCCTTTTCAAATGCAGGCCTCAGGGCAGAGAGTGCCTCGACGGTTGTCGCCTTGGGGTGTTCATCGGTGTCAAATACAACAGTTTCGCGGCGCTGCCGAACCTCGATCGGGGCAATCTGATCGGTAAACCGGCCTTCGCTGATGGCGTGTGATGCACGGGATTGCGACTGCAGGGCAAATTCATCCTGCGCTTTCCGGTCAATCCCGTTTTCGCGCGCGACGTTTTCGGCCGTCACGCCCATATGCCCGGTGCCAAAGGGACAGTTCAGCGCCCCAAGCATCATGTCGTCCATCCCGACATCACCCATTTTCTGGCCCCAGCGCGCCTTTGACATGACATAAGGTGACCGGCTCATGCTTTCGGCCCCGCCGGCAAGGCCGAAATCCGCATCGCCCAGCATCAGCGACTGGATGACGGAAACGGCGGCCTGTGCGCCGGAGCCGCACAAACGGTTCACATTCATTGCAGGAACGGTGTCGGGAATGCCCGCATCCATCGCGGCAACGCGCGAGAGATACATATCGCGCGGTTCGGTATTGATGACGTGGCCAAAGGCAACATGCCCGATCTGATCGGGCGCAACATCCGCCCGCGCCAGCGCCGCCCGCGCGACATGCGCGCCCAGTTCTATCGGTGTCACCCCCGAAAGCGAACCGCCGAATGTTCCGATGGCGGTACGTGCACCACCCAGGATTACGATATCAGTCATGTGCGGGGTCTCCGTCTGATGTTGTGCGGCCTGTTGCCAGCAATTGCTGCAGGATACGTCTGAATTCAGGTGCGTCATCCGGGATCGCGCCCAGAAATTCGGTTTCGAACTGCCGGGCAAGGGGGGCCAGATCACGGATCAGGGTGCGGCCTTGATCGGTCAGGCGCAGCTCGACCAGGCGGCGGTCATGCGTGCCGGGGCGCTTGGATATGTATCCGGCATCTTCCAGCCGGGTTGCCGCGCGTGAGACCTTGGATTTGTCCATGTCGACGCGGCGGTGAATTTCCCTGACCGAAACCGAACCTGATTGCGAAAGATGGGCAAGCACCCTCCATTCCGCTGTCGAGATTCCAAACCTGTCCTTGTAGATGCTGGCGAATTCACGGCTGACGCGTGATGCCAGAACCGCCAGTTGATAGGGTAGAAATCCGTCAAGATCGAATTCGGCGGACATTGTATCGGACTCTGACATCGGGATCAGTCTGGGCAAAATTGACAGGGCGTCAACTGGGACAACTTGACACCGTTGCATTTGCAACGATATTTCTTCCTAAACCTGCACTGTCACGAGGTCAATGAAAATGAACCGTCAGACACAAATCGACGGCATGATTGCCGACGCGGATAATCGCGGTATTACAGCGGGTTATATGCCCGGCTTTGGCAATGATTTCGAAACCGAGGCGCTGCCCGGGGCGTTGCCGCAGGGTATGAACAGCCCGCAGAAATGCAATTATGGCCTGTATGGTGAACAGCTTTCGGGGACGGCGTTCACCGCACCAAGTCATCAGAACGAGCGGACATGGTGCTATCGCATCCGGCCATCGGTCAAGCATTCGCATCGCTATGAAAAGATCGAGATGCCCTACTGGCAATCTGCACCGCACGTTCTGGCCGATGTCATATCGCTCGGGCAATATCGCTGGGACCCGGTGCCGCATACGACCGAGGCGCTGACATTTGTCACGGGCATGCGCACGATGACGACTGCGGGCGATGTCAATACGCAGGTCGGGATGGCCAGCCATATCTATCTGGCGACAGAGTCGATGGTAGATGACTATTTCTATTCGGCCGATTCCGAATTGCTGATCGTCCCGCAGGAAGGCAAGCTCAGGTTTTGTACGGAACTGGGTGTCATCGATCTGGAGCCCAAAGAGATCGCCATCATTCCGCGCGGGCTTTTGTATCGGGTCGAAGTGACAGAGGGGCCGGCGCGCGGTTTCGTCTGTGAAAACTACGGCCAGAAATTCGAGCTGCCCGGGCGGGGCCCGATTGGTGCCAACTGCATGGCGAACCGGCGCGATTTCAAGACACCGGTCGCGGCGTTCGAGGACCGTGAAGTGCCTTCGACCGTCACCGTCAAATGGTGTGGACAGTTCCATCGCACGCATATCGGCCACAGCCCGCTGGATGTGGTGGCTTGGCACGGCAACTATGCGCCTGTGAAATACGATCTGCGCACATACTGCCCCGTCGGTGCGATCCTGTTTGACCATCCGGACCCGTCGATTTTCACGGTGCTGACCGCCCCGTCAGGCGTGCCCGGTACGGCCAATATCGACTTTGTCCTGTTTCGCGAACGCTGGATGGTGATGGAGGACACGTTCCGCCCGCCATGGTATCACAAGAACATCATGTCCGAACTGATGGGCAATATCTATGGGCAGTATGATGCCAAGCCAAAGGGCTTTGTGCCGGGCGGTATGTCGCTTCATAATATGATGCTACCGCATGGGCCGGACAAGAACGCATTTGAAGGCGCCTCGAACGCGGAACTTGCACCGCAGAAACTGGACAATACGATGTCCTTCATGTTCGAAACGCGGTTCCCCCAGCACCTGACCCGGTTTGCCGCCGACGAGGCGCCGCTGCAGGATGACTACATCGATTGCTGGAGCGACATAGACAAGAAATTCGATGGAACACCCGGAAAGAAATAGGCCATGGCCGCGATATCCGAGAGATGGCTGAATATGGATTTGGGCACCGGATTTGGCCCGGACAGGGGGTAGAGCGGCGATGGCGCTGATCAGAAGCTGGGTTGAAAGCGCAAATTCGCCCACTACCGAATTTCCGCTGAACAACCTTCCTTGTGGCGTGTTTTCGACCGAAGAAACAGAGCCGCGCCCCGGCGTAGCCATCGGCGACCGGATTGTCGATATTGCCCGGCTCGAGGAAGAGGGGATCATCACACCAGAGGGCGGGACGGTATTCGATGTGCCGTTCTGGAACGATTTCATGGAACTGGGCGAAGATGCCTGGGCCGCGTTCCGCGCCCAACTGACAGCGCTACTGACAGAAGGATCATCGGATCGGGAACGGATCGAGCCGATGCTCATCCCGATGGCAAATGCCCGGCTGCACATGCCATTTGCCGTATCGGAATACACGGATTTCTATGCCGGCTACCATCATGCCACCAATGTGGGCACGATGTTTCGCGGGGCCGAGAATGCACTGCCGCCCAATTGGCTGCATATGCCCATCGGATATAACGGCCGGGCATCCTCGGTCGTCGTGTCCGGCACTGATATCCGTCGACCCATGGGCCAGTTGAAGGGGGCGGATGATGACCGCCCCTATTTCGCCGCCAGTGGAAAATTCGACATCGAACTTGAAATGGGTGCCGTTCTGGGGGGCGCATCGGACGGCCCCGTTTCTGTCGCTGAGGCCGACAAGATGATATTTGGATATGTACTGCTGAACGACTGGTCGGCGCGCGACATACAGGCGTGGGAATATCAGCCGCTTGGCCCGTTTCAGTCCAAGGCCACGGCAACCAGCATCTCGCCCTGGATCGTGACCCGTGCCGCACTTGAGCCATTTAGAGCCGATACGCCGCCTCGGATTCATCCGCTGCTGGACTACATTCGTGATGACGGGCCAATGCTGTACGATATCGATCTGACCGTGGCCATTCAGCCCGAAGGGGCTGGGCATGAGACGGTACTCGCGCGCACCAATCACCGCGAACTCTACTACTCATCCGCGCAGCAGATTGCGCATCATGCCTCTTCGGGGTGTCCGATGAATTGCGGTGATCTGATCGGGTCAGGCACGATATCCGGACCCTTGCGGGAAAATCGCGGATCGCTGCTGGAGCTGAGCTGGGGTGGCAAGGAGCCGGTGGAAATCGGCAACGGCATGTCGCGGAGTTTTATCGAGGATGGCGACAGGCTGACTTTGCGTGGTGGGGCCAGTGGTGACGGTTACAGGATTGGCTTTGGCGAATGCACGGGCAAGGTTCTGCCCGCGCGTTAGCTTGCCATTGCTGACTGCCTGACTGGTGCCTCAAGGGCACCGGTACAGATTGTGGTGCCCGGTTATTCCGCCGGGATGGCGTTTTGATCCAACTCCAGCGGATGGGCAAGATTGGCCAGCATTTCCTTGGGACAGACCTGCAGGAAATTGCCCCTTTCCTGATCCCAGTATTGCAGGATCTGCGCGGCCTTCTTGCTGCCGGTTTCTTCGAGGTGACGCTCGATCAGTTCCTCAAGCTGTTGTTGCCAGTGCGGCACCGTTACGGGGCAGGTCACCAGCGTTTCAAGGTTCATGTAGCGCCGGGCGGTGCCATCGGGATCATAGAGATAGGCCATGCCGCCGGTCATGCCCGCGCCGAAATTGGCCCCGATTGTCCCCAGGATCACGGCGACGCCGCCGGTCATGTATTCGCAACCGTTTGACCCGCAGCCTTCGATCACCACGCGGGCACCCGAATTGCGCACGGCAAAGCGTTCCCCGGCACGGCCCGCGGCAAAGAGATAGCCGTCGGTGGCACCGTAAAGGACTGTGTTGCCAATGATCGTGTTGTCATCAGCTTTGAGCGGCGATGAAATATGCGGTCTGACGGTGATCGTGCCACCCGAAAGGCCCTTGCCCACATAGTCATTGGCATCACCCATCACATCAAGCTTGAGACCCGGCGCGGCAAAGGCCCCAAGGCTCTGACCCGCCGACCCCTCGAGCTTGACGGTCAGGTGATCCGGCAAGAGGTCATTGCGCATGCCAAAGGCGCGGACGATTTCACTCGAGACGCGCGTGCCGACCGTGCGCTGCGTGTTCTGCACCGCATAGCTGAGCTGCATCTTTTCGCCCTGCTTGAGGAAGCGTTCCGCATCCGTGACGATCTGGGCATCCAGCGTATCGGGCACCTCGGTCCGGGGGCGGTTGCGGTCATAGACGATCTTGTCGGACCCATCGACAGTGATCAGCAGCGGGTTCAGATCGAGATCATCCAGATGTGCAGATCCGCGGCTGACCTGACCCAGCAGGTCGGCGCGTCCGATCACCTCATCGAGCGAGCGCGCCCCGATCGAGGCCAGCACTTCGCGCACCTCTTCGGCGTAGAAGGTGATCAGGTTCACCAACTTGTCGGCGGTGCCCGTGAACTTGTCGCGCAGGCGCTGATCCTGGGTGCAGACGCCTACGGGGCAGGTATTGGACTGGCACTGACGCACCATGATGCAGCCCATGGCGATCAGCGCGGCAGTGCCGATGCCGAATTCTTCGGCCCCCATCATCGCAGCCATAACTATGTCGCGGCCCGTGCGCAGGCCGCCATCCGTGCGCAGCGTCACGCGGTCGCGCAGATTGTTCATCGCCAGCACCTGATGCGCCTCGGTCAGGCCCATCTCCCACGGGAGACCGGCATATTTGATCGAAGTTGCTGGGCTGGCACCCGTACCGCCATTGTGGCCCGAGATCAGGATGACGTCGGCCTTGGCCTTGGCGACGCCGGCGGCAATCGTGCCAACGCCCGAGGCCGCCACCAGTTTTACCGTGACCTTGGCGCGCGGATTGATCTGTTTCAGATCATAGATCAGCTGCGCCAGATCCTCGATCGAGTAGATGTCGTGATGCGGCGGCGGCGAGATCAGCGTCACGCCCTTGGTCGAATGGCGCAGCCGCGCGATCAGGTCGGTCACCTTCATGCCGGGCAGTTGCCCGCCTTCGCCGGGTTTGGCCCCCTGGGCCACCTTGATCTCGAGCTCTTCGCACTGGTTCAGATATTCCGCCGTCACACCAAAACGGCCCGAGGCGACCTGCTTGATCTTGGCCGACGGGTTGTCGCCGTTGGGTTCGGGCTTGAAATGCGCGGGATCCTCGCCACCTTCGCCGCTGTCGGATCGCGCACCGATCCGGTTCATGGCGACATTCAGAGTCTTGTGCGCCTCGGGGCTGAGCGCGCCAAGCGACATGCCCGGCGTCACGAAACGCTTGCGCAGGGACGTGACGCTTTCGACGTCGTTGAGGGAAATCGGCTCTCCCATCGGTTTAATTGCCAGAAGATCGCGTAGATGGATCGGAGGGTTGGCCTGCATCGCGGCCGAATATTTCTTCCACAGCTCGAACGAACCCTGATTGCAGGCCGCCTGCATCATATGCATGGTCTGTGCTTCCCAGGCGTGTTTCTCACCTGAGCGCCGCGCCTTGTAGAACCCGCCTATTGGCAGGATGTCATTGCCGCCAAGCCAGCCTTTTGCGTGAACTTCCTGAACTTTTTTCTGGATGCCGCTGACGCCGATCCCCGAGATGCGCGACAGCATGCCGGGGAAATATTCGGCGACCATGGCGCGACTCAGGCCGACCGCTTCGAAATTGAGGCCGCCGCGATAGGATGACACGACGGAAATGCCCATCTTGGCCATGATCTTCAGAAGCCCCTGATCAACGGCATTGCGATACCGGCCAATGGCCTCGGTCAACGTACCCTCGAGCAGACCGCGTTCGATCCTGTCGGCGATGCTGTCCTGCGCCAGATAGGCGTTCACAACCGTCGCACCACAGCCAATGAGCACGGCAAAATAATGCGGATCGACACATTCTGCCGAACGCACGTTGATCGAACAGAAGGTGCGCAATCCCTTGCGTGTCAGCCAGCTGTGCACGGCAGAGGTGGCAAGGATCATCGGCATGCCGATCCGGTCGGCATTCTGCGCCTCGTCGGTCAGCACGATATGCGCAGCGCCCGAGGCGACGGCGTCTTCGGCCTCGTCGCGGATTTCCGTCAGTCGATCCTGCAGCGATCCGCCATCGGCGGGAAAGGTACAGTCGATCGAGCGCACGTCATTGCCGAACTGCTCGACAAGGGCCGCGAACTGGGCGTTGCCGGCAAAGGGGCTTTCGAGCGAGAGGATTTCTGTCTGGCTCGAATCCTCGGAAAGAACGTTCTTGAGATTGCCGAACCGTGTCTTCAGGCTCATCACCCTGTATTCGCGCAGACTATCGATCGGGGGGTTCGTCACCTGGCTGAAATTCTGCCGGAAGTAATGGCTGAGGGGCCGGTAACAATCCGAGAGCACAGCAGACGGCGTATCATCCCCCATGGAGGCAAGCGTTTCCTTGCCATCCTCGGCCATGGGCGCAAGAATCTGCTCAAGCTCTTCGAGGGAGTATCCGGCAGCGATCTGGCGTTTGCGCAAATCCGCACCCGTGAACTGGGCGGTTTCGGTCTGCCCGGCAAATAGGGTTTCGAGATCGGTAATCTTCTCGACCCACTCGGCATAGGGCCGTCCGGCGGCAAGCTTATCCTTGAGTTTGGCGTCGTGGAAAAGCGCACCGTCCTGCATGTCGACCGCGATCATCTGGCCGGGCCCGAGCGCGCCTTTTTCGACGACGCTGGATTCGTCTACGGCGACCATGCCGGTTTCCGAGCCGGCAATCAGCAACCCGTCGCCGGTCACGACATAGCGCATCGGACGCAGGCCGTTCCGGTCAAGCCCGGCCACCACCCAGCGGCCATCGGTCATGGCGAGCGCGGCGGGGCCGTCCCATGGTTCCATCACCGAGTTGCAATAGGAATACATGTCCCGCCATGCAGGCGGCAGTTCCACCGCGGCCTTGCTCCAGCTTTCGGGTACCAGCATCGTCTTGGCCATCGGTGCGCTGCGACCGGCCCGGACCATCATCTCGAATACTGAATCCAGTGCCGCACTGTCGGATGACCCCGAGGCGACGACCGGTTTGATATCATCCGCCATCTCGCCGAATGTTGCCGATGCCATGCGGATTTCATGGCTGCGCATCCAGTTCACGTTGCCCTTGAGCGTATTGATCTCGCCATTATGCGCCAGCATGCGGAAGGGTTGTGCCAGCCACCATTGCGGAAAGGTGTTTGTCGAATAACGCTGGTGATAAATGGCAAACGCGCTTTCGAAACGCTCATCCATCAGATCGGGGTAGAATACCGCGACCTGTTCGGCCAGCATCATCCCCTTGTAGATGACCGAGCGGCAGGAGAGCGAGCAGACATAAAGCCCCTGAACCTGAGCCGCCGCAGCGGCCTTTTCGATCCGGCGGCGGATGACGTAAAGCTCTCGTTCGAAGGTTTCCTCGTCAACACCCTTGGAATTCGAGATCAGGATCTGCTCGATTTCCGGCCGGGTGGCGTTGGCCTTTTCACCGAGGCAGGAAATATCGACCGGCACATGGCGCCATCCATAGATGTAATAGCCCATGCGCAGTACTTCGGATTCGACGATTGTGCGGCAGGTTTCCTGACCGCCCAGATCGGTGCGCGGCAGAAAAATCTGCCCGACCGCGATCAATTCGCTTTTGCGTGGTTCATGGCCCGTGCGTTCAACCTGATCATAGAAAAAGGACACGGGGATCTGGACATGGATGCCCGCACCGTCTCCCGTCTTGCCGTCGGCATCGACTGCACCGCGATGCCAGACCGCCTTGAGCGCCTGAATGCCGTTTTCAACAACATTGCGCGAAGGCTTGCCGTCAATGGACACCACCAACCCGACACCGCATGATGAGTGTTCTTCTGTTTCCGAATACATGCCGTGTTCGGACAAATAGGCGCGCTGCGCCTCTTGTCTGGCTGCCCAGTTCTGATGGTCAGGTTTCATCATCTTCTGTCTCCGTCGTCTGGCGCACCGGGAAATCCGCATCCCGGAGGCCGCATTCGTATCTTGGTGTATCGGTCAGAAATCCCGCCTCGCCGGGCAGGCTGAAATCCATGGGGGAGAAATTGCTGAAACCGGCCTCGTTCAGCCGATCCGTAAAAGACCCCGCGAAGATCACGTTCAGTTCAGCGTCCAGAAACTGATTGCCCGAATACGAGGCGATGACCTTACCGGATTGATCGGTTTTGACATATTCAAACTCGGTCAGTTGCAGGCGGCGGCCGTCAATCTCGACCTCGCCCCCGGTCAGCCTGTCGAACCCCTTGATCGTCGTATCGCCATTCAGGCTCGAGGTGAAATTCGCCTCGTACGTGTCCAGACCAGTCGCAAGCAATTCCTCAATATTCAGCGGATCGGGCGCGGGGCCGTCAGGCAGCTCGATCTCACCTGTCACCCAGTTGATCCGTTCCAGCGGAGAGAAATTCCGGTCGTAGCGCGTATAGGCAAAGCGGCCGCCCGGAATGTGGCTGAACATCCATTTTTCACCCGCCGGCAGGTCATCACATTGCACGACATGTTCGACGACACATTGTCTGAGCTGAACCGTCAGAACACCTGCGCAGTTTTCGGGTAACGGGACTGTACCGGCCAGCGCTGGTGTTGCCAGCAGTGCGCCGACAACAAGGGTAATCATTTCTTGCCTGCCTCTCATGGTGCCTGATCCATCAGATAAGCATCGAGTTTGGCAAATTCCTGTGCTTCGGTGCTTTGTTCCGCCCCGTCATAGGGATGCATCCAAGCCGCGCGACAATCCGAAAAGACCTCTTGCGCCATGTGCAGTCCGCTCTGATCATCGAACAGGCCGACTGCCATGTAGGCGATCGGGCGTTCCTGCATCCGCCAGAACAGCGTTGATCCGCAGGTCTTGCAAAAGGCGCGTTCGCCCCATTCGCTGGCGCGGTGATATGCAATCGCCGCATCACCGTGAAGTTTCAGTGCCCGGACGCGCAGCGACATCAGCGGTCCGCCACCTGTCCAGCGCTGGCACTGGCGGCAGTGGCACGCCTGAATGCCGGGGTCATCGATGCGGGCTGTGAAACTGACGGCGCCGCACAGACAATGGCCACAGCGATTTTCAGATGTCATTGCGCCTGCTTTCCCTGATCCGCTCATTCCGCTGCCACGGCTGCGCGGTTGTTGAATTCTTTCAGCATCGCCTCGGCCGCTTCGCGCCCGTCCCGGATCGCCCAGACCACAAGCGACGCGCCGCGCTGGATATCACCGCAGGCATAGACCCCTGGCATGCTGGTCTTGTGTGTGCGGAAATCGGCAAGTACCGTGCCCCAATTCGACACGGGCAGGTCAGGCTGATTCCATGTCTCGGGCAGGTTCTCGGGGCTGAAACCAAGGGCCTTGATCACCAGATCGGCCTCTTCGGTATAGTCCGAGCCCGCGATCACCTCGGGCGATTGTCTGCCGGATACATCCGGGGCACCCAGCCGCATCTTTTGCGTCAATACGCCGGTGACAGGATTGCCGGAAAAGCCCTTGGGTGCCGACAGCCAGACGAATTCAACACCCTCTTCCTCGGCGTTCGCGACCTCTCGCTGAGAGCCGGGCATATTGGCCCGGTCGCGACGATAAAGGCATTTGACCGATGTCGCACCCTGCCTGACGGCGGTGCGCACGCAGTCCATGGCCGTGTCACCACCGCCGATCACAACGACGCGCTTGCCTTCGGCATTCAGCGTGCCGTCATCAAACTCGGGCACGTCATCACCAAATCCCTTGCGGTTTGACGCGGTCAGATAGTCGATGGCCCGCACGATACCGTCGGCACCTGATCCCGGTGCGGTCAGATCGCGTGACGCATAGACACCGGTTGCGATCAGCACGGCGTCATGGGCGGCGCGAATGTCCTGAAACGCGATATCGATTCCCACGTCACAATTCAGCCGGAACGTCACCCCGCCCTGTTCCAGCTGTTCAATCCGTTGCACCACAACGTCTTTTTCAAGTTTGAAGCCCGGAATCCCATAGGTCAGCAGGCCGCCGGCACGGTCATTCCGGTCGTAGATCGTAACCTGCACCCCGGCCCGGCGCAGCACGTCGGCTGCGGCCAGCCCGCCCGGGCCACCGCCAATGATGCCCACGCTTTCGGCGCGTTCGGCAGCAGGCTGAATGGGCTGAACCCAGCCGTTTTCCCACGCAGTGTCGGTGAGGTATTTCTCGACCGCGCCGATGGTGACGGTGCCATGACCGGATTGTTCGATCACGCAATTCCCCTCGCACAGGCGGTCCTGCGGGCAAATCCGTCCGCAGATCTCCGGAAAGGTATTGGTGGCCTGACTGATCTCGTAGGCTTCCTGCAACCGGCCTTCGGCGGTCAGGCGCAACCAGTCGGGAATGTTATTGTGCAAGGGGCAGTGCGACTGGCAATAGGGGACGCCGCACTGGCTGCAACGGCTGGCCTGTTCCGTGGCCTTGGTGGCGGCATATTCTGCATAGATTTCGTGAAAATCACCGGCCCTGTCCGCAGAGGATCTTTTCTCTGGCATGAGGCGGGGGACGGTGACGAATTGCAGCATTTTTTCCGTTGCCATGTGAAACGTTCCGAATTCCTGAAGAGATGCCCGTATATCGGGGGACGGGGTGATATAAAAGTCAAATATGCTGACCTATATAACTTTTTTCGGCGCTTTTTTTGATATGAGGCTACTGGCCAGTCATAAATAAGGTCAAAGAAGCTGTCTTAAATTTGCGCTATCCAATAAATTTCAAAAGGTTAGGGTGACGCAAAAGATTCGGAATCTTTGGCCCATGCCCTTATTTCATCTTCTGATCGTTGCCGCATTGCAGGGAATTACCGAGTTTCTGCCGGTTTCATCCTCTGGCCATTTGATTTTGCTGCCAAATCTTACAGGCATGCAGGATCAGGGCCAGACCATCGATGTGGCAGTGCATGTGGGCACGCTCTTGGCGGTTGTGTTGTATTTCTGGTCCGAGGTCCGACAGGCGCTTTTGGGGTTGCCCCGGCTGATGACGGGCCGGGCAGATACGCCCGGATCGAAACTGGCGCTCTTGCTAATTATCGGGACGATCCCGGCGATCATCTTTGGCCTCGCGCTCAAAATTACCGGCCTTGACGATCAGCTCAGATCCGTCGCGGTGATTGGCTGGACCATGCTGTTGTTCGGGCTGGTGCTTTATTGGGCGGATCAGGTGGGTTCATCCGAACGCGGTGCCGCTGACTGGACGATGCGGGACGCTGTCAAAATGGGTCTGGCGCAGGCGCTGGCGCTGATCCCGGGCACGTCGCGTTCCGGGATCACGATTTCAACCGCACGGCTGCTGGGATTTGAACGATCAGATGCGGCGCGCCTGTCCATGCTGATGTCGATCCCCGTCATCATTGCGTCCGGTGTTGCGCTGGGCGCTGAGGTGATTGCGGATGCCAACGGTGCACTGGCCGCTGATGCGGCAATTGCCGCAGTCTTTGCCTTTGTGGCGGCGCTGTTGTCGATCATCGTGATGATGCGCCTGCTGAAAACGATCAGCTACACACCATATGTGATCTATCGGGTCATCCTTGGGCTGATCCTCTTGTGGATCGCCTACGCCTGACGATCCCCGGTCTAGGTCCGCAGATTGCGTGCCGATGATTTAATCGCCGCATACTGGCCCGAGGGCCGGAAGCACCAGAGGTATTCCGGCAGGATCGTATCCATCGAGGTCGCATCGATACCCAGATCGGCCAGCGTCATCGCACCGTCTGTGACCACGTTGTCATGCTGCAGATTGCGCAACTGATCGCGGGTGATGACGGGATTGCGGATGAGCCCGAGAGAGATTGCCTGAACCATGTCCAGGCTGAAAGCGATGATCCGGCCGACTGCAAAGGGTATGTTCAGAATGATCCGGCGGCGCTGGACAACGTCCAGCATCCTGTCCATCAGGCCGGCGAAATCATCGACATCCGGCCCGCCAAGCTCGTACGTGCCGGGCGCGGCTGTTCCCCGTGCAGCGGTTACCGCAGCGCGGGCAACATCACCGACATAGACAGGCTGGAAACGTGTTGATGCCCCCATGATCGGCAGAAACGGCCCGAACTGGCTCATCCGGGCGAAGCGGTTGAAAAAATCATCTTCGGGGCCAAAGATTACCGATGGTCTGAGGATCACCGCGTCGGGAAATGCGGCGATGACCCCGGCCTCGCCGGCAGCTTTGCTTTGGGCATAATCGCTGTCGGAAAGCGCGTCAGCCCCGATGGCCGAAATATGGACGAGGCGCTGAACACCAGCCGCTGCCGCCAGACGTGCCACCCGCTGAGCACCGTCATCATGCACGGCGTCAAACGTGTTCTTGCCATTTGGCGCCAGAACTCCGACGCAGTTGATTGCCGCATCGGCGCCATTCAGCGCTGCCAGCACCGAGCCGTCGTCGCGGATATTGGCGAGCACCGGCTCTACCTGGCCGACATTGCCGTAGGTTTTGACAAAGACGGCCTCGATCGGGCGGCGGACGGCCACCCGAACGCGCCAGCCCTCTTTGGCCATCTGCTGTGCGATATAGCGGCCCACGAACCCGGATCCGCCGAAAATCGTGACTAGCTGTGGCATGGCCTTCTCCTGTCTCGTCTTCGGGTTCCGGTTTAGCCGCAAGCCCGAGTGGTGGACAAGTCACAAAACGGCCTGCTTCTACGCTCTGTTGTGGTGAATTCGGGGGCGCCCGGACCGGCGGCGGTGATTTCCGGCCAATGGGTGCAATTTTGTCCCGAACCGCGTTGACTCCCTCTGCGCACAGGATTAACACCCGCCCTCACGACACCTGCCCAGGTGGCGGAATTGGTAGACGCGCTAGCTTCAGGTGCTAGTGTCCGTATGGACGTGGAGGTTCGAGTCCTCTCCTGGGCACCATTTCTTCCGGACATAGATGCGCATAACTACTCAAAAACATTGAGTTTTTTATCCGATTTCGGGCTATCATCCTGAACATAGCTGAACGCCCGATACCCCCAGAAAACACGCATTTGGGGGTATTCCAAGGCTATAGGGCCTCCTTGCTGACCCTTCGGTAGTTCACAAAAGCATTTGAACTCATGACTACAAAGAAGCTGTCTATGTCGATCAGGACATACCCAAGTTCGAAGAGCGCACGCGAAATAGCCGTTCTGTCCTCCGGATAGAGACGTTTTCGTCCCATCATCTCTTTGAGCAGTTTCTCAGGAATACGGTAGCGACCCGAGGGCTTACCACCGAATTCTTGCGAATAAAAATCCGCAAGTCGTGCTGCTGTAGATTCGTGGAGCATTATCAAATCCGTGATAATTTTTTATCTATAGACAAAAAATATTCTGATTTGTAAAGGCAGTTCAAAGGGGACCAGAATGGCAGACTTGGTACTGACAGACCATCGAACCGACATTGGTGCGGATATTCGGGCGGACCTTGGGTTCTTTTTTGTTCTCGACCCTGTAGTCTTGATGAAGCCATGGCTGAATTGATGATTCCTGACAAAACCAAAGCACCCAAGCGAAAGGTAAAGCCTCCCGCATTGATCGGCTGGATGGAAATGGCTGATCTGCCTTTGCTGGGCCTCAATCGCGTCAAAGCCAAGATCGATACCGGTGCTCGGACAACAGCGCTGCATGCAATCGACATTCAGGAATTTGTGCGGGATGGCGCGGCGTGGCTGCGCTTCCGCACGCAAATCTCTGAACTTTCGCCAGAGCGATACATCGAAGCGCCATACCATTCAGAGCGCGCAATCAAGAACACAAGCGGCGTCCCGGAAGACCGCTACATTATTCGCACGCGCCTTAAACTGGGTAAGCGTCAATGGATGATCGATTTGTCGATCACGGATCGCGGCAACATGACCTTCCCCATGATCATTGGGCGTTCGGCGCTCAAGGATCACAATATCGCGGTTCATACGCGCAAGACATTTCTGATGACAGAACCTCCGCAGGAGAGACGTAGAAAGGACTACAGATGAGGATTGCAATGCTGGCGCGCAACGCCAACCTCTACACGCATCGGCGCCTCAAGGAAGCGGCAGAGGAACGCGGCCATGAGTTGAACATCATCGACACGCTGCGATGCTATATGAACATCGCCTCGCGTCGTCCGGCGATCTATTACAATGGCGAGAAGCTGACGGGCTATGATGCGGTCATACCCCGGATTGGCGCGTCCGTGACATTCTACGGGACTGCGGTCCTGCGACAGTTTGAAATGATGGGAGTCTACCCTCTTAACGAGAGCGTTGCCATTGGTCGGTCACGGGACAAACTCAGGTCCATGCAATTGATGGCGCGGGATGGTATCGGTTTGCCCGTTACAACCTTTGCCCACGACGCAAAGCAAACGGAAGAAGTCCTGAAACTGGCGGGCGAAGCGCCACTTGTGATCAAACTGCTCGAGGGTACGCAGGGACTGGGCGTCGTTCTCGCCGATACGAACCGATCGGCAAAGTCAGTCGTCGAGGCATTCAGGGCGACGAACACAAACATCCTGATTCAGGAGTTCATCAAAGAAGCTGGTGGCACCGATATTCGCGCAATCGTTGTCGGCGGCAAAGTTATCGCGGCCATGAAGCGCACCGGCGCGGAAGGCGAGTTCCGCTCAAACCTCCACCGGGGCGGTTCTGCTCAGGTTGTTAAACTGTCGCCCGAGGAACGCGCAACAGCCGTTCGGGCAGCCAAGTCCATGGGGTTGAACGCATGTGGTGTTGACATGCTTCGCGCAAACCATGGCCCGGTCATCATGGAAGTTAACTCGTCGCCCGGACTGGAGGGTGTTGAAAAAGCGACCCGACTTGATATCGCCGGGAAGATGATCGAATTCCTCGAAAAGAACGCTGTCAAAGGCAAGACCCGGACGAAAGGCAAAGGTTAAGCTGAATGCGAGAGCCTTTCGAGATTTGCGGCGAGAAGATCGCTCCTGGTTCACGACGAACCGTGGATATCCCCGTGAGCGTATTGTCGGATCACACGCCGATCTCAATGTCCGTGCATGTTGTGCATGGCAGAAAACCCGGCCCGGTCATGTTTGTCAGTGGCGGTATCCATGGCGATGAGGTCATCGGGGTTGAAGTGATCCGCCGGGTCCTGGCATCAAAATCCCTGAAGACCATGGCAGGTACGCTGCTGGCGGTCCCCATTGTCAATGCCTACGGGTTAATCAACCACTCGCGATATCTTCCTGACCGGCGCGATCTGAACCGGGTGTTTCCGGGCAGCCAAACCGGATCTTTGGCAGCGCGTCTCGCCCATCAGTTTCTCTCCAAGATTGTCGAACCGTCAGAGCTTGGCATTGATATCCACTCGGCAGCGATCCACCGAACAAACTACCCGCAGGTGCGAATTTCATCCGAGGACCCCGAAACAGAAGATTTGGCGCGGGTCTTTGGTGCCCCCGTAGTCATGAAGTCGCCGTTGCGCGACGGGTCGCTACGTGGCGAAGCCAAGAAAATCGGCAAGCCAATCCTGTTGTTCGAAGCCGGAGAGGGTTTGCGGTTTGACGAGTTTTCGATCCGGGCCGGGGTCGCAGGCGTTCTCCGCGTCATGCATCACAAGGGAATGATCGCAAAGCGTGGTGTGTCGTCGCCCAAAGCGCCGCCGCAATTTTGCACTTCGAGCAAGTGGGTCAGAGCGCCGATGGGCGGGCTGTTGCGTATCTTCAAGAATGACGGATCGCTCGTGCGTGAAGGGGAACTACTCGCAGTGGTCTCCGACCCTTTTGGCGAGCAAGAGCAAGAAGTTCTGTCGCCGTTTTCCGGTATTGTCGTTGGGCGTGCGGTCATGCCCATCGTCAACGAGGGTGACGCGATTTTCCACGTTGGACGAGTCAAATCAATCGCACGCGCAGAAGGAACGGTCGAAGATCTGGAATTGCAGCTCGAAGATGATCCAATGTTTGATGAGGACGAAATCATCTAGGCAATAGTGTTCGGTATTGCCCCTCTGCACTTTTCGCGCAATCAGATCAAACGCAGGAATTGGCAGGATCACGCGCAGAGACTGAATTCGCGGCGTCAGGCATGATTGTCGACCGACCCGGCTGAAAACGGGTGTTCCCGGCGGCAGTTTGGGGTAGACCGTGACAACGCCTGCGCACCTGCAACCGGAAAGAGAACCGCCCGACATGAAGCTTGAATTTCACCATATCAACTACGTGTCCGAGGACGTGGATCGTTTGCATCATTTCTACACCAATATCCTTGGGCTTGATGACATCGCGGCGGAAAACTTTCCCCGGACCGAAGAGACCGAAGATCAGGGCTACAGCGGGCAGATCCGCTTTGCCACGGATGGGGTGATGCAGATGCATCTGGCCGAGCGAAATCTGGAAGTTGCGTTCAAGAACGGTCAGGTGATCAACCCGGTAGAGCGCGGGCATATCGCGTTTCGCACCGATGATCTCGACGCCTTGCTGCAAATTCTGAGAGAAAACGGCATTCCCTATTCCGACTATGGCACGGCATTCGCACGGTCGTGGCATCAGGTGTTTTTTCAGGACCCCGAGGGCAATATCATCGAGGTTCACCAGGAAGTCACCGGCGACGGATAAGGCCCGCCGCCTGTCATTTCGCTTGTTCTACGGCAGCGGCGCCATAAAGTGGCGCTTATGGATCATGCCGGAAAACAGGGGAACACGCGCCCAAATGTCATTCTGATCCTGGCCGATGACCTTGGTTTTGCCGATCTGGGTATCACCGGGTCCGAAATCCGTACACCCAATATCGACGCGCTGGCGGCAGGGGGCCGCATGCTGACGGCGATGTATAACTGCGCACGCTGTTGCCCGACACGCGCGTCGCTGTTGACGGGGCTCTATCCGCATCAGGCGGGGGTCGGGCATATGGGGGCGCATCTGGGCACCCCGGCCTATCAGGGGTCTTTGCGCAACGACAGCGCCACGATCGCCGAGCATCTGCGCGCCAGCGGCTATCGCACGCTGATGTCGGGCAAATGGCACGTCGCCGGGGATTTCATGGCACGAGAGGTCGACAGCTGGCGGGTCGGGGATGTCGACCACCCGACGCCGCGCCAACGCGGCTTTGACCGGTTTTACGGGATCGTCGACGGCGTCACCCATTTCTTTTCACCGCATTACATGCTCGAAGATGACAGCCGCGTCGATGTTTTCCCCGATGATTTCTATTTTACCGATGCGATCACCGACAAGGCGATTGGCATGATCGGTGAGGCCGTATCGGATGAGGTGCCGTTTTTCCTTTATCTTGCCCATACCGCGCCGCACTGGCCCCTGCATGCCCACCCCGAGGATATCGCCCGTTATGAGACCAGCTATCAGGGTGGTTGGGATGCGATCCGCACGGCCCGCCACGAGACGATGAACGCGATGGGTCTTTTTCAGACCAACTGGCAGATCTCGCCCCGCGATAGCGAGGTTCACGCCTGGAGCGATGAGAAAAACCGCGACTGGGAAGCGCGGAAAATGGCGACCTATGCCGCGATGGTGGACCGGATGGATCAATCCATCGGCCGGCTGCTGGCCGCCCTGAAACGGCTGGACCAGTTCGAGAATACGCTGATCCTGTTTCTGTCCGATAATGGCGGCTGTGCCGAGTTCATGGCCGAGGATGGCTGGGCCAAGTTTTTTCCCGATACCACCCATGATGGCCAACGGATCACGATGGGTAACCGCCCTGATGTCATGCCGGGTGGCGCGCTAAGCTATCAGAGCTATGATAAGCCATGGGCGAATGTCTCGAACGCACCTTTCCGGCTGTTCAAGCATTACGTGCACGAAGGGGGTATTTCGACACCGCTGGTCGCGCATTGGCCGCGTGCATTTGAGCCCCGGCCCGCTGCCCATGCCGCCTGTCACGTCGTTGATATCCTACCTACGATACTCGAGGCGACCGGCGCACCCTATCTGGCCGAGCTTGGCGGTTCTGACATTCAACCCGCCGAGGGGCAGAGCCTGTTGCCGCTGTTGCGCGGAGAGGACTGGACGCGTGAGGAGCCGATATTTTTTGAGCATGAGGGGAATGCCGCCATCAGGGCAGGCCCGTACAAGCTCGTGCGGCGATACGGGCATGACTGGGAACTTTACGACATGGAAACCGACCGGACGGAACTGAACGATCTGTCGGGGCGCGGTGGTGCGACCGAGGCGCAATTGCTGCGCGATTATGCGGCCTGGGCCGAAAGGGTGGGCGTCATGGACTGGTCAGTCGCGCTACCGCGGCTGCTGGACGCGTGGAAAATGGACAATGCCGAAGGCTGAGGCCGTATTGGCCGCGGCAATGCTTGACGCGATGCGCGCGCTCGGAAAAGGTTGAGCGCAAACACAACAGGTCGGGCATGTCGATTTCAGATAAGTTGCAACAGGCGCAATCCCTGCTTGGCCAGGCTGACCGGGAACTGGCCGATGAACTCACCCGCGAAAAGGGCCGCCGCCGGTCCCAGCTGAACAATACCCGGTGGCAGGTATTGAAAATGCTGGGCAGGGTCGGGCCCTATTTTTCGCAATCAGGTCAGGATCATTTTGTGGATCAGTCGCTGATGCATGAGAAAACCGAAGGCGTTTTTGTCGATATCGGCGGTTATGACGGTGTGACCGGGTCGAATTCCCTGTTTTTCGAGATGTTCAGGAACTGGTCCGGCATCCTTGTCGAGCCGGTTCCCGAAATGCTTGATGCGGCGCGGTCCTGCCGTCGGTGTGAATGTCTGGGTGTGGGGGTGGCGGCGCAGACAGGTGAAATGGAGTTTCTTCAGATCGAGGAAGGTTATCGCCAGATGAGCGGCTTTCTGGCGACCTATGACGCCGCGCTGTTGGAAAAGGTTCGCGCAAACCCGCGCCACAAGGAAAAGGTGATCACCGTAGAGACGCGGACATTGCCCGATCTGTTGGCCGAGCATGGCTTGCGCGAGGTGGATTACCTGTCGCTGGATGTTGAGGGCGGCGAACTGGAGATCATGCGAAATTTCCCGTTCGATGCCTTCAATATCCGCGTCTGGAGCATCGAAAACAACGCGCGCGCACCCGAAATACCGGAGCTGATGCGCGCCAATGGCTATCGGCTGGCCGAGTTCTGCGGCGTCGATGATATCTATGTCCTGACACGATGAGCGACATAACGGCCCTTTCTGCGCTGGAATTGTCAGAGGCTATTCGGCGCGGGCAGATATCCCCCTCTGAGGTCATGGCGGCAACGCTTGAACGCATCGACAGGCTGAACCCCAATTACAACGCGATTGTCAGCCTGCGCGATCATGATGCGTTGATGGCCGAGGCGCGCGCGGCAGAGGATGCTCCGCGCCGGGGATGGCTGCACGGGATACCCTTTGCCGTCAAGGATCTGGAAGAGACCATGGGCCTGAGGACCACCCATGGCTCTCCTCTCTATGCTGATTTCATTCCCGATGCCGATAGCGAGATGGTGGCCCGGATCAGGGCGGCGGGGGCGATAATCATCGGCAAGACGAACACGCCGGAATGGGGCTATGGCTCGCATAGTTTCAACAAGGTGCACGGCGCGACGGGCGGGGCGTATGACAAGACCCGCAGCGCCGGGGGTTCATCGGGCGGGGCAGCCGCGGGTGTGGCGTTGCGCATGCTGGCGGTGGCAGACGGGTCAGACATGATGGGATCGCTTAGGAACCCGGCAGCCTATAACAATATCTATGGGTTCCGGCCCAGCTGGGGCGTCGTTGCACCTGACGAATCAAAGGGTTGTACGTTCATCGACACATTGTCGACCTGCGGGCCGATGGGCCGAACGATTGACGATCTCTACTTGCTGCTGCGTACCCAGATGCGTCAGCCGATCTCTGATCTTTTCGGGGGGTTGGATGTTGGCACCGACCTGCCGCAAACCCGTGACCCTGCGGGCAAACGGATTGCCTGGCTGGGGGATTGGGGCGGGGCGATGCCGTTTGAGCCGGGGATACTTGATCTCTGCCAGCAGGCGCTGACGGTTTTTGCTGATGCGGGCTGCGTGGTCGAACCGGTGACGCCCACGCATCCGCTGGGCAGGATCTGGTCAAGCTGGACAACGCTGCGGTCGTTTTCCATTCATGCCAAGCGTGTGAACGACATTTCGTCCGATGCCGCCCGCGCGGTCACCAGATCAGCGGTGCTGTGGGAAATGGACAGGGGTCGCGATATGTCGGGTGAAGACATTCGGCGCGCACTTGAAGACCGGGCCGCCTGGCAGAGTGCGGCGACACGGCTGTTTGAAGATTATGACGCGCTTGTCCTGCCTTCGGCACAGGTTTTTCCGTTTCCGATCGAGACCGAGTATCCGACCCGTATTAACCGTATCGCGATGGACACGTATCATCGCTGGATGGAGGTGGTCGTACCCGCGTCACTTCTGGGGTTGCCGGTTCTGAATGTTCCCGCGGGCTTTGATGCGTCGGGCCTGCCTATGGGCCTGCAGATCATTGGCCCCTACGGGCGCGACCGCGATGTGCTTGAACTTGGGCAATTCTATCATCACGCCACCGACTGGCCGGGCCGCAGGCCGCCCGACCTCAACTGGTAACATTTCGGTGAACGTCTTCGTGATCACGGGATATTAACATATGATAACCCTATGAAAACATCCAGAAGTTCGGGTGGATACATTTTGAAACCAAGTATTTTTGCGAAATGTTGCCGCCAATGGAGCGCAAGGCCGTGATCAGCCTGACCGGTGATATGCCGGCCAACCGGCAAGACGCGCCACCTGCAAGCAGGCTCTATCTGATTGGTCCGCTGAACCTTGTTGATCCGACTGGCAAGGAGCGGACGCCGCGCCCCAAGAAGGCGCGCGCGATCCTTGCCCTTCTGGCGTTGTCGCCACAGGCATCATGTTCGCGCGAATGGCTGACCGAGATTCTGTGGCAGGATGCCACTCCCGCCCAGGGTCTGGCCAGCCTGCGTTCGGCGCTGTCGTCGATCCGCACGGCACTGGGTCCTTTTGCCGGGGAATTGCTGGTTACCGACAATGATCGCGTCAGCCTGAGGCTTGACCGGATCGAGGTGGATGTCTGGGAACTGGTGGCGCCGCAAAACCCGCGCCGTATCGCCCCGCATGTGGGTGCGGTTCAGATGACGTCCACCTTTCTGGACGGCATCAATGTCACCTGCCCCGCCTTTGTCAGATGGGCAGAGAAAGAGCGCCAGATCTGGAAGGCGCGGTTCGAGACGGCAGAGACGCGCGAGACGGGCAAAACACATAGCCGCCTCAGAACACCGCCCGCGGCGTTTCTGACGGCGCGGTCCCGATTGCAGAATGTTCCCCGGACCCGCGACCGGCGGCAGGTGTTCATCATGCCGGCCGCGTTTGTCGGCGCCGAGAGTTATGCGGCGAAAGTTCTGCCGAGACTAATGCACCATCTGATCAAGGCGCTTCTGGATACCGAGGAAATTGACGTTACCGATCTGTCGCTGACAAATGATCGGGAAACAGCAGGGCTGTCGGCGGTGCGCCCGACCAATGAGACGGCATATCTGGTCAAACCCGAGATCGTGCAGCAGGGGCAAACGGTCCTGTTTCGGATGTCGGTTCTGCATCCCGATGGCAGCGGCTGCTGGACCGGATCGAAAAACACCGTCGTCAACAATATCGAAAACGGTGATGATGCCGACCTGCATGCCTTGCTCGCCGAAACGGTCGAAACGCTGAAAACGGCGTTTCTGCAAAACCGTCCGACGCTGCGCGGGCCACAATGTCCGTTGATCCTTTCGGCTGTTGAAAAAATATTTCTGCTTAGCCGCGACGATCTGGATGACGCCGAGGTTCTGCTCAGGCATATCATCCAGAAAAGGCCAAGTTCCCAGGGGTTTGCATGGCTTGCGTTTTTGTTGAGCTTTCGCGTGGGTCAGCGGTTCACACCCGAAGATAAACCCATCGTGGACGAGGCGATATATGCCGCGCGCAAGGCGCTGGAACTGGATCGGCAGAACGCACTGACCAACGCGCTGGCCGGGCATATATTTTCCTATATCTCCAATGATTTCGTCACGGCACAGGCGCTTTTCGATCAGGCGGTGCGCCTCAATCCCATCGAGTCGCTGGCGTGGGATCTGAACGCGATGCTGCATTCCTATACCGGGGAACCCTGGCGCGCGCTGAAAAAGGCGCGCTGGGCGCGCCACCTGGCGCAGAATTCGCGCTATCGCTACTATTTCGACACGACCGTTTGTCTGAGCGCCACATTCTCGGGGGACCCGCAGACGGCCATTTCGGCAGGTGAACAGGCGCTGAGCCAACGCCCCGAGTTCAATTCGATCCTGCGGTTTCTGGTGTCCTGTTATGCGCAGGTCGGCGAGCAGGAGCGCGCCGAATCCCTGCTGGAGCGGCTGCGCAAGATCGAACCCGAGTTCACCGTCGCGTCGCTTTATGACGCGGGATATCCGGGGCTGAACACCGAAGGTGGGGAGCGGTTTGTGCGCGGTCTGTTGATGGCAGGGGTCAAGGCGGCGTGATCTTCGACCGGGCCGGGTGGTTTCGCTGGCCTATCCCCGTTCTGCACCCTAAATTCACCTCATGTTTACGATTGAGCACGAATTCGACGCCACGGTGATCACCCTGGTCGATGAAGGAAATACCACGCTTCAGGAAGATATCGTCCTGAATGCGTTCGAGGATTGTGTAACGCTCGAGCAGCTTGATCCGCGAACGGACCGGGTACAAAAGATCACGCTGTCGCTGCAGATGGTGCGTGATCTGGGGGCAGCGCTGGATTTGCCCGAAGGGGTGTATCGTACGCGGGTCGTTCGGCGGTAAACCCGTCAGATTTCGTCCAGCCGAATGATCTTCTCGGGATTGCTGTGGCCTCTGACGATGCAGAGGCGTGATTTGGCCACACCCAATGCTTAAGACAAGAGCTTGAGAACAGCGGCATTGGCCTTGCCGCGCTCGGGTGCGGCGGTCACCCGGATCAGAACGCACCCGTCGCGCATCTCCACCATGTTTCGCGATGCAGCGGCTTTGACACGGACGAGGATTTCCCTGCCGGGCCGGAACAGCGCAACAAGCTCTGGTTCGATGGGTTGCTTTGCCATAGGTGTTGGTCGCGGAGATTGCGGAGGCCCCTCATGAAAACCGGTTTCTTCTGGGATGAAAAGACATTCTGGCATGGCGGTGGCAATTATGCCTTTACGCTGCCGGTTGGCGGGTTGGTTCAGCCCATGGCGGGTGGTCTGCCCGAAAACCCCGAAACCAAGCGCAGGCTGAAAAACCTGATGGATGTGACCGGTTTGATCCGGGATGTCGATGCGCGTAGCGGCCAACCGGCCAGCCGGGACGAACTGTTGCGGGTGCATCCGGCGGCCTATCTGGACAGGTTTCATCAGATGTCCGATGCGGGCGGGGGCGAGTTGGGGCGCAGAACGCCCTTTGGACAGGGCGGATACGAGATTGCGGCGCTTTCGGCAGGGTTGGCGCGCGCGGCGCTGTTTTCAGTGCTCGACGGCACATATCAGAATGCTTATGCCCTGTCGCGACCGCCGGGGCATCACTGTCTGCCCGAATTTCCGAATGGATTCTGTTTGTTGGCCAATATCGCGGTTGCCATTGAATCCGCGATGGCGTCGGGTCTGAGCGAACGTGTGGCCGTCGTCGACTGGGATGTGCATCACGGGAACGGGACAGAGGCGATATATTACGACCGCGACGATGTGCTGACCGTTTCCATCCACCAAGAGCGGAACTATCCGCTGGATACGGGCGATGCCGATGATCGTGGGGCCGGGGCCGGTTTTGGGTGCAATATCAACATTCCCCTGCCACCCGGTGCGGGCCACGCGACCTATATTGAAACCATAGAGCGTCTGGTCCTGCCGGCATTGGCGCGGTTCAGACCGGATATGATCATCGTTGCCTGCGGCTTTGACGCATCGGCCATCGACCCTCTGGGCCGGATGCTGGCCACGGCGGGAACATTTCGCCAGATGACCAGCCTGATGATGGAGGTGGCCGAAGACCTTTGCGACGGACGGTTGGTTCTGGTGCATGAGGGCGGCTACTCCGAGGTTTACGTTCCCTTTTGCGGCCATGCGGTGATCGAAGAGCTTTCGGGCAGCCGGGCACATGCGCCCGATCCGTTTGACGGACAGTTCGAACAACGCCAGCCAGCACCGGCATTCGAGCGTTTCTGTTCCGGGCTTTTGTCCGATCTCGAGGCGCTGGTGCTGAGCTGATCGCGATATCCAACCTTGAATTCTGCACCAACCGGCCCGACCTATCGACTGACACAAAGGATATTGCCATGCCTACCCCCGATCCCGGCGCGCTGAATTTTCTGCTGACGCGCCGATCCCGCCCGGCCAAAACGCTGATCGAGCCAGTACCGGGGCGCGTGGATCTTGAGACTATGCTCACCGCTGCCGCCCGCACCCCTGATCATGGCAAGCTGGAGCCGTGGCGATTTATCGTGTTGGAAAAACCCGCACTAAAGAGGCTGGCCGAGGCGGTCGCAGGCCGGGGCGACGAACAGGGGATCGATGCTGAAAAAATCGAAAAGATGCGGGTGCAGTTCGCTTCTGCGTCGTTGGTCGTCGCGGTGATTTCTGCGCCGGTGGTCTCAGAGAAGGTGCCCGAGATCGAACAGCTTTACTCCGCCGGAGCAGTTTGCTTGTCGCTTCTGAATGCGGCGCTGGCGATGGGCTGGGGGGCTAACTGGTTGTCGGGCTGGGCCAGCCATGACGGCGCGTTCATGCGCAGTGAACTCGGGCTTGGCCCGGCAGAGCGTGTTGCCGGTTTTGTCCATATCGGCACCGAATCCGTAGCGCCGCCCGAACGTCCGCGCCCCGATCTGGCAACCAAGGTGAGCTGGATCGACGCATGATCATCGCAGCCTTCTTTCGCTCGCTCGCCCAGATGGGCGATGGCCGGTTTTTGCGTGTGCTGGCATTGGGTGTCGGGCTGACGCTGTTATTGTTCGTGGCGATTGGCGCGGCCTTTATCTGGGGCATCGGTATCTTTGTTCCCGATCAAATCACGCTGCCCTGGATCGGCACGATCACATGGGTCGACAATATCGCCTCGCTGGGCGGGGTAGTGATGATGATCCTGCTTTCGCTCTTTCTGATGGTGCCGACGGCATCGGCATTTACCAGCATATTTCTGGACCGGGTTGCCGATGCGGTCGAGGCGCGGCACTATTCCGATCTGCCACCGGCGCAGCCTGTGCCGCTGAGCGAGGCGCTGCGCGACAGTCTGAGCTTTCTGGGCGTGATGATCGTGGCCAACCTGCTGGCCCTTGTTCTGTATCTGCTTTTTGCACCATTTGCGCCGCTGATATTCTGGGGCCTCAATGGCTATCTGCTGGGGCGGGAATATTTCATGATGGTGGCTATCCGCAGACTGGGCCGGGCCGAGGCAGGCCGGATGCGTGCGCGACACTGGCTGACGTTGTGGATTGCCGGATTTCTAATGGCCTGGCCTTTGTCGATACCGGTTGTGAACCTGCTGATCCCCGTGTTGGGCGCGGCAACGTTCACGCATATATATCATGCGCTTCAGGAACGTTCATAACCGCTGAGCAGGTGAAACAGGTCAAAGTCATCAACGCTGATCCAGCCGCTGAAAATTATGGCGGTTACAACCGCCCAAAGCGGGATCGTGATCAGTGTGACGAGGATAAACTTACGCTTTAGCTGAGGATCAACCGGGGCCGAGCCGGGGGTGCCCGGTACGATCTCGCCGGTATCGCTCTGGCTTTTGTTGCGCAAAGGCAGCACCACGAAGAGCGTCGTGAACCAGATGATCGCGAACAACACAAGGGCAGAGGTGATCGACATTCTTCAGACCTCCTCGAGTTCAATGAGCGCGCCGTTGAAATCCTTGGGATGCAGGAACAACACCGGCTTGCCATGAGCCCCGATTTTGGGTTCGCCACCGCCCAAAACGCGGGCGCCACCCTGAACCAGATGATCGCGCGCGGCGTGGATATCGGCAACTTCATAGCAGATGTGATGGATGCCGCCGCTGGGATTCTTGTCCAGAAACCCCTGTATCGGGCTCGCCTCACCCAGGGGATAGAGCAGCTCGATCTTGGTGTTGGGCAGGTCGATAAAGACGACCGTGACGCCGTGATCAGGCTCGTCCTGGGGATCGCCGACATTCGCCCCGAGCATTTCGCGGTATTGCGCTGCTGCCGCGGTCAGGTCCGGGACGGCAATGGCGACATGGTTCAATCGACCGATCATTCGGAACTCCATCTGTTTCGGCTTCATATGACCGCCCGGCGCGCCGCCGCAAGTGGGCGCGGCATGATCACGCATCACATGCGGCAACGCTGACGCAGTTCTCAGCAGGTTCGGTGCCGGATTTACCCGCTGGTAATCCTGCCCGGTCACATTTGCCACATCAGGCAAAAGGGCAATTCGATGAGTGACGATATCAAGGACATGTTCAACACATCCGCGCCGACGGCCCGGCGCCCGCTGCTGGGTCTGACGATCCTGGTGGTGGAAGACAGCCGCTTTGCGTCCGAGGCTGTGCGACTGATGGCGCAGGCCAGTGGTGCGCGACTGCGCCGCGCCGATTGCCTGGCCGCGGCGCGACGCCATCTGCAGGTCTATCGCCCTGCTGTCGTGCTGGTGGATCTGGGTCTGCCGGACGGATCAGGCCTGGCGCTGATCGGGGAACTGGCAACCGCTGCGCACCGGCCCATCCTGCTGGCGACAAGCGGCGACGAACGGCTGGAGAATGCCGCCATGTCGGCAGGTGCAGACGGATTTCTGCACAAGCCCGTACGCAGAATGGCGGAATTTCAGCAACTCATCCTGCAGAACCTGCCCGACGCACAGCGGCCCCGCGGCCCGCGCTGTTTGCAGGATCAGGAGATCCATCCCGACCCCGTCGCGCTCAGGGATGATCTGGTTCAGATCGCAAAGATCCTCTCAAACCATGACCGCGATGGGGCGCTGGACTATGTCAGCCAGTTCGCGGGCGGGCTGGCCTTGCAGGCATCGGATCCGTCGTTGGGCAAGGCGTCGGCAGAGTTGCGCGAAACACTGGGCACATCCGCCGCAGCACCCAAGGCCGATGCACTGGGTCAGATCGTTGAAAACCGGCTGAACCGGACACGTGCCATATGAACATGGCTGCGCGCAGGCAGTTTTTTCTAAGCGGATTGCAACGCCGGATCGGATGCGACCCGGACAAGGCGCGTGAGATCGGACAGGCGTTCCAGCTGGCGCCCGTTTTCATCGAAATTCTCTGGCCGGAGCCAGACCCGGAACGCTTCGCGCAGCGCCGGCCATTCCTTGTCGATGGCGGCAAACCAAGCGGTGTCACGATTGCGCCCTTTGACCACGGCGGCCTGCCGGAAAACCCCCTCGAAGCTGAAACCCAACCGTTCAGCCGCGCGCCTTGATCGCAGATTGGCGGCGTCGCATTTCCATTCATACCGGCGGTAACCCGCGTCAAACGCCCATTCCATCATCAGAAACATCACCTCGGTTGCGGCAATGGTATTCTGCAATTCTGCTGACAGGTTGATATGCCCGACCTCGATACTGCCGGCATCGGGCGATATGCGCAGATAGCTGCATACCCCGCCGAAATGGCCCGTTTTCAGGTTGCGGATGGCAAAGAATACGGGGTCGTCGCATGCGGTAACCTCGCGAATCCAGCGATGATACCCGGCGGCAGAGGCAAAAGGCCCGTAAGGCAAATAATCCCAGATCGACGGATCGAGCGAATTGGCGCGGTGGATGTCGGCGGCATGCGCATCGGCGTTCAGCGGCTCCAGCCCTGCATGGTGACCCGACAGGTGTATCCCATGCGGTGTGCCCGGCGGTGTCCAGCCTTGCAGGCGTTCCTTGATATCCCGATCCTCTGCCATTCTGGGACTGAGGTTAACCCATCCCCGGCGCAAGGTGAATCACTTTGACCGGCCGGGCAGGCCTGACCGGAAATATTCGGGAATTGGCCCGGTGATCAGGCGATGATGCCGGGATTGCGGCCCAGATCGACACCGGGAAAGATGCTGTTTTCAAGCGCTGATTTTTCGATGCCGAACATGTCGCGCATGATCCAGCCCGTATGGGCACGGATATCGCCCGTCGGCATCAGATCACGCCGCTGATAGAGCGACGCCTCATCAAGCCCCGGCCACTGGCCGAAGACGCGCGCACCCGATAGCGCGCCACCCGCCAGGATCATCAGCCCACCGGTGCCATGATCGGTGCCCGCATTGCCGTTTTCCGCCGCCGTGCGCCCGAACTCGGTCATGGCGATGACGGTGGTCTTGTTCCAGATTGCGCCAAGCTCTGTCTTGAGCCGCAGGATCGCCTGGGACAGGCGCGGTGTCATTTTGCCGATGGTCTTGCCCTGGTTCTTATGCGTGTCCCAGCCGTTGATCGAAAAGGCGGCGATGCGTGTTTCTTCGCGCAGCCGTGCGGCGGCAAAGGCTGCGAGGGATTCGGCACCCGCGGCCTTGAACGCGCTTTTGGCCATGTCGTTCATGGCCTCTTCGCCGGATAGAGGCTCATCCCCCTCGACGCGCAGCCCGTCGGCAAGGTCCATCGCCTCTGCTGCGGCGTCCCGAAACACCGGATCCCTGTGATAGACATGCTCCAGCAGCAAGCGGCTTTGCGGGGTCAATTCCAGCTGTGTCGACGGAGACCAGTTTCGAACCTCTGCCGGGCCGGCAAGAACTTTCAACTCATCCAGCCCCACCGAAAATGCGGTTTGCGCCGATAAACCCGGCACGGTCTGCAGCATCCGGTTCAGCCAGCCATCGCGCACCGCCCCGGCAGGTACGTCAAATCCGGTTCCGGCCTCGAGAATGTCCTGACCGTCGAAGTGGCTGCGCTTGTTGCGATAGGGTGTCGATACCGCGTGGACAAAGGCCAGCTCTCCGGCGGACCAGAGCGGCATGAGCGCACCAAATCCGGGGTGCAAGGCAAAATAGCCGTCAAGGTCCAGCGATTTCGATTTCTTGAGCAACCGGGGGCGGTAGGCGGCGAAATTTGGGTCGCCCAACGGGCGCACCGCGTCCAGACCATCCAGCCCGCCACGCAGGATGATCACGACAAGGCGCTGTTCCCAAGCTGCCGAGGCAAAGGTCATCGATGTCATTAGCGGGTGCGCCGCAAGTGAGCACCCGCCAAGGGCCGCACCTTTCAGAAAACCACGTCTGGACAGAATACTCATGAGCGGCCCTATCTTCGGTTGAATTCCGGCGACGCAAAGATCAGTCCGATCGCCTCGCGCTTGGTTTCGGATACGGAGACGGCCCATGTCAGATCCGGCGATGCCGCGTCGGCCAGGGCGACCTTCAGGAACGCGTTCGCGTCAGGGAGTGGTTTGCGAATCTGGCCGGGCACAGCCATTGACCATTGAATCCGCGCCGCCAGCCCCTGCGGTGACAGCCATGCATCAAGCTCTTCGGGCCAGCCATCGGGGCCGGTCGGTCTTTGGTGGCGCATGCCCATAGCGGCCATGGGGCCAAAGAAATACTGTCCTGCCTTGCGTTCCTTCAAAGACAGGAAACTCTTTGCCGGAATCTCGAGTGCCCGTACCGCCGAGATCAGGAATTCGTCGGGCCGCTTGGCCTTTTGGCCGAAATTCTGAAAGGCAAGCGGATGGTTCAGCAGCGCGCCATAAGTGGCCATCAGGTCGCCCTCGCTGTCGCGATAGGCGGCGGCAACATCATCGACCATACCCTTGTCAGGCGTGTCCGAGATGAAATGAACCACCAGCTTGCGGGCGAGATGGCGGGCGGTCGAGGGGTGCAGCGCGAGGTCTTCCAGCGCCGCTTCGATATGGCTCATCCGGGGCCACCAGCCGCCGTATTTGCGGCCGAGAACGCGTTCGGCACCGGGTTCGGCGACGTTGGGCTGAAACTTGAACCCGGTTTGCCGGTCAACCGTCATGCCGGTAAAGAGTTCAGCCAGTTGCGTGACATCTTTTTGCGTGTAGGGCCCGCCGACGCCCAGCGTATGCAGCTCGAGCACCTCGCGGGCGAGATTTTCGTTCAGCCCGCGTTTCTTGGCCTTGCCGAACTTGGAGTTCGGCCCCACTGATACGACCTGATCGAGGTAATCCAGCATCAGGGGGTGGGTGACTGCCGCCCGCAGCATATCGGCAAAACGGCCCGCGATATGCGGGCGGATCGCTTCGGTCACATAGACAGCCTGCGACCCCTGATAGCCGTCGCCGCGCTGACGAATGGTAAAGTGATCAGCCCAGAACATACCCAGACGTTCGCGAAACCCATCGGGTGAATAGATCGCACGTGCCGCATGGTTCAGCGTGTCGCTGAAGGCGATTTTCCGGATTTCCTTGCGCTGGGCATAGAACCGGGCCTGAATTTCCTCGGTCGCGTTCTTTTTCCGGCGCGCCTTGCGCAGTTTGATCAGGTTCACTGACATTTTCAGCCTGTCAGCAAAACCCGAGGTCGGAAAACGGTCGGTCATGCGGTCGGGCTGCTCGAGATTTGCGAGCATTTCGACCGGCCCCGATGCCGGGTTTTGATTGTCCGCGATCCCGGTGCCAAACCGGATTGCCGTGTATGTCGAGATATCTGGCATCTTACGCTCGTGGATTTTTCGTCTGGTAATGCACAGAACCGTGTCGAAAATGGGGCAACGACACGCGTGACAACGAAGCGGGACCCGCATGAGCAGGTAGGCGCGAGCATAGCCCGTTCCGGCGGTTGCGGCCAGACGAGCATGTTAACCTGGGTTAACGCCAGCAAGATACCGCAGCGTTTCGGTGCCGTCTCTGGCCTATTCCTCCGGCGGCAGGACCCTGAGCCTGAGTTCGCGAAGCTGCTCGTTCGAGGGTTCGGATGGTGCTTCCATCATCAGGTCTTCGGCGCGCTGGTTCATCGGAAACAGAATCACTTCACGGATATTGACCTCATCCGCCAACAGCATGACGATTCGGTCGATCCCGGCAGCGCAGCCACCATGGGGCGGCGCGCCGTACTGAAAGGCCTTGACCATGCCGCCAAAGCGGCTTTCGACTTCGTCACGTCCATAGTCGGCGATTTCGAAGGCTTTGAACATGATTTCAGGGCGGTGGTTCCGGATGGCGCCGGAAACGAGTTCATAGCCGTTGCAAGCCAGATCATACTGATACCCCAGCACCTGCAGGGGATCGCCCTCCAGCGCGGCCATACCGCCCTGCGGCATCGAAAACGGATTGTGTTCAAAATCGATCTTGCCGGTTTCTTCGTCCTGTTCGTAGATCGGGAAATCGACGATCCAGGCAAAGGCAAAGCGGTCGGTTTCCGTCAGGCCCAGTTCGTTGCCAATGGTCACGCGCGCCTTGCCCGCGACGGTTTCGAAAGCCTCGGGCTTGCCGCCCAGGAAAAACGCGGCGTCGCCGACATCCAGCCCCAACTGCTGACGAATGGCCTCGGTACGTTCGGGGCCGATGTTCTTGGCCAGCGGTCCGGCGGCCTCCATCCCCTGTCCCTGATCGCGCCAGAAGATATAGCCCATGCCGGGCAGGCCTTCCTTTTGGGCGAATGCGTTCATGCGGTCGCAAAACTTGCGAGAGCCGCCGCCCGGTGCGGGGATGGCGCGCACTTCGGTACCGTCCTGCTCCAGAAGCTTGGCAAAGATGGCAAATCCCGATCCGCGGAAATGGTCAGAGACCACCTGCATCTTGATGGGGTTTCTGAGGTCGGGCTTGTCGGTACCGTACCAGAGTGCGGCGTCACGATATGATATCTGCGGCCAGTCCTGATCTACGGTCCTTCCGCCGCCGAACTCCTCGAAAATGCCTGTAATGACAGGTTGAATCGTGTCGAACACATCCTGTTGTTCGACAAAGCTCATTTCCATGTCGAGCTGATAGAAATCGGTCGGGGAACGGTCTGCGCGCGGGTCTTCGTCACGAAAGCACGGCGCGATCTGGAAATATTTGTCAAAGCCCGAGACCATGAGCAGCTGTTTGAACTGCTGCGGAGCCTGAGGCAGGGCATAGAACTTGCCCGGATGCAGGCGCGAGGGAACCAGAAAATCGCGCGCGCCCTCGGGCGAGGATGCGGTGATGATGGGTGTCTGAAACTCACGAAAGCCGCTGTCCCACATCCGCTTGCGGATCGACGCGACAACATCAGAACGCAGTGTCATGTTGCGCTGCATTGCTTCGCGGCGAAGATCAAGAAAGCGATAGCGCAGGCGCGTTTCCTCGGGGTATTCCTGATCGCCGAACACCATCAGTGGCAATTCGTCTGCCGGGCCCAAAACCTCGAGATCGCGGATGAAAACCTCAATCTCACCGGTCGGTATTTTCGGGTTAACCAGATCGGCGTCGCGCGCCTTGACCTCTCCGTCGATGCGGATGCACCATTCGGAACGCACGGCTTCGACCTCTTTGAAAACCGGGCTGTCCGGATCGGCGAGCACCTGGGTCATGCCATAGTGATCCCGCAGGTCGATAAAAAGCACACCGCCGTGATCGCGTACCCGATGAACCCATCCCGACAGGCGTATTGTCTGGCCGACATTGTCCCGGGACAATCCGGCGCAGGTATGTGAGCGATAGGCGTGCATCTGGTATCCCCGAAACGGTAGGTTTGGCTCGCGCTGATACATAACGTCGGCAAGGGGAAGTCAAGCAAGCGTCGCAGCCATTCCTGCCCGATTCCCTGAAAAGCTGGACAAAACGCGAAATTTCCGCTCAAATTCCCGCTCAGGGGTTAAATTTCATCGGATTTTCCGGTGTTTGGAAACGTGAAGGGAACAGAGGACACCTTGGTCAAGGTGCATGGGTGTGGGTATGTGGAGACAGCTGATACACAGGTTGTTAACCAGGTTTATCCGTGTCGGGGCGCTAGAGATTACGTATTCGGACGGCACGGTCCGGCGCTATGGCACCGGCGGCGGGCCAAGCGTGGCGATAGCGCTGAAATCCCCCTCATTCGAACGCAGAATCGTCCTGCACCCCGATCTGGTTCTGGGCGAGGGATATGTGAGCGGTGAGCTTGAGATCGTGGATGACGATCTGCGCGGCTTTCTCGAAATACTGCTCAGGAACCGGACCCTTCAGGGCGAAATGGGCATGGCGCGGCTGATATCGTTTGTCCGTACATTTCTGCGGTTTGTCACACAGTATAATCCCGTCGGCCGGGCGAAGCGGAATGTCGCCCACCACTATGATCTGTCGGCGCAATTATATGATCTGTTCCTCGACGAGGACCGGCAATATTCATGTGCCTATTTTCAAAACCCGCAGGACAGTCTGGAACAGGCGCAGCTTCAGAAAAAGCGCCATATCGCGCAGAAGCTGGAATTGGCACCCGGCATGCGGGTGCTGGATATCGGTTGTGGCTGGGGTGGAATGGCGCTGACGCTGGCGCAGGAATACGGTGTACATGTCACCGGCGTCACCCTGTCGGAAGAACAGTACAAGCTGGCGCGCCAGCGGGTCAAAGCGGCAGGTCTGGAGGATCAGATCGATATTCGCCTGTCTGACTATCGTGACGTGGATGAAGTATTCGACAGGATCGTGAGTGTCGGCATGTTCGAGCATGTCGGAGCGCCGCATTACGGCGAATATTTCCGCCATGTGCGTCAAAAACTGACGGATAACGGTGTTGCGCTGATACACACGATCGGGCGGGGCACGCCGCCCGGTGCCACCAGCCGGTGGATCACCAAATACATTTTTCCCGGCGGCTATTGCCCGTCGCTGTCCGAAGTTGCCGCATCGGTCGAGCGGCAATATCTCTGGATTACCGATGTCGAGGTTTTGCGCCTGCACTACGCCGAGACGCTGAAATCATGGTTCGAGCGTTTCGTGGAGAATGAGGGCAAAGCGCGCGCGCTCTATGATGAGCGGTTCTGCCGGATGTGGCGGTTTTACCTTTTGGCCTGCGAAGCGACGTTCCGCTATGATCTGCAGGCAGTCTTTCAGATCCAGATCACCAGACAGATCGACGCCCTTCCGATCACGCGCAACTATATCTATCCCGAACAGCCCGAGGCGCAGCACCGCACCGCCGCCGAATAGGCGCCCGGAAACAGGGGTGGAATGCGGCTGATCCCCCCTTGCGCCGCCCATCGCGATGTCTATAACCCACGACAATTTGCGCGTCAGGCGGTCTGGCGCCTGATGCCGCCGGGGGTTTCATGCCGAAAAGAGATGACCTGAAATCAATCATGATCATCGGGGCGGGGCCCATTGTCATCGGACAGGCCTGTGAATTTGACTATTCCGGCGCCCAGGCCTGCAAGGCGCTGCGCGAGGAAGGCTATCGCGTCATACTGGTCAATTCCAATCCCGCGACCATTATGACCGACCCGGATATGGCCGATGCGACATATATCGAGCCGATAACCCCCGAGGTCGTGGCGAGGATCATCGAAAAAGAACGCCCCGATGCGTTATTGCCGACAATGGGCGGGCAGACCGGGCTGAACACGTCCCTCGCACTCGAAGAGATGGGTGTCCTGAACAAGTTCGGCGTAGAGATGATCGGCGCGAAACGCGCTGCCATCGAAATGGCCGAGGACCGCAAACTGTTTCGCGAGGCTATGGATCGGCTGGGGATCGAGAACCCTAAGGCCACCATTGTCACCGCGCCTGTTCAGGATGACGGCAAGGCCGATCTGGCCGAAGGCGTGCGACTGGCGCTGGAAGCACTGCCCGAGATTGGCCTTCCTGCCATCATCCGCCCGGCCTTTACGCTGGGCGGTACCGGCGGCGGTGTCGCGAATAACCGCGAAGAGTACGAATATTTCTGCCGGTCGGGCATGGATGCCTCGCCGGTCAACCAGATCCTGATCGATGAATCGCTTCTGGGCTGGAAGGAATATGAGATGGAGGTCGTGCGCGACAAGGCCGACAACGCCATCATTGTCTGTTCCATCGAAAACGTCGACCCGATGGGCGTGCATACCGGCGATTCGATCACCGTCGCGCCTGCGCTGACACTGACCGACAAGGAGTATCAGATCATGCGCAACGGCTCGATCGCCGTCCTGCGCGAAATCGGCGTCGAAACCGGTGGCTCGAACGTGCAGTGGGCGGTCAATCCCGAAGACGGGCGCATGGTGGTGATCGAAATGAACCCTAGGGTGTCACGTTCATCGGCGCTGGCGTCCAAGGCGACGGGATTTCCGATTGCCAAGATCGCGGCGAAATTGGCCGTTGGCTATACGCTCGATGAACTGGACAACGATATCACGCGCGTCACGCCAGCCTCGTTCGAGCCGACGATTGACTATGTCGTGACCAAGATACCGCGCTTTGCCTTTGAAAAATTCCCGGGCGCCGAACCGGTGCTGTCGACCGCCATGAAATCCGTGGGCGAAGCGATGGCAATTGGCCGCAGCTTTCACGAATCTGTCCAAAAGGCATTGGCGTCGATGGAAACCGGCCTGACCGGGTTTGACGAGATTGACATTCCCGGCCTGCCACCCGCTGACAGGATCGTTGAACAGAACGGAAATTCCGAAACGCTGGCCCGCATCCGCGTCGGTGCCGACGCAGATGCCCAGCAAGCCATCGACAAAGCAGTCACCAAAGCCATCTCAGCCCAGACACCCGACCGCTTGCGTCTGATCGCCGAGGCGATGCGCTTTGGCTGGAGCGATACGGAATTGCAGGCCGACACCGCGTTTGATCCGTGGTTCCTTGCGCGGATCCGGGAGATTCTGGACACGGAATGCGAAATTCGGCAAAGCGGTCTGCCCGGCGATGCGGCCGGGTTGCGCGCGCTCAAGATGCTTGGGTTCACCGATGCACGACTGGCCGTGCTGACCGGTTCAACCGAGGCCGAAGTGCGCAAGGCCCGCCATGCAGAAGGCGTGAGGGCCGTCTTCAAGCGTATTGATACCTGTGCCGCCGAATTCGAAGCGCAGACGCCTTATATGTATTCGACCTATGAACATCCGGTTATGGGTGATGTCGAATGCGAGGCGCGGCCATCGGATAAGAAAAAGGTTGTCATTCTGGGCGGCGGTCCCAACCGGATCGGGCAGGGGATCGAGTTTGATTATTGCTGCTGCCACGCCTGTTTCGCGCTGACCGGTCAGGGCTATGAAACCATCATGATCAACTGCAATCCGGAAACGGTTTCAACCGATTACGATACATCCGACCGTCTGTATTTCGAGCCGTTGACCTTTGAGCATGTCATGGAGATTCTGCGGGTCGAACAGGAACAGGGCACGCTGCACGGCGTAATCGTCCAGTTCGGCGGTCAGACGCCGCTCAAGCTGGCAAATGCGCTGGAGGCAGCGGGCATTCCCATTCTGGGCACCACGCCCGACAGTATCGACTGGGCTGAAGATCGCGAGCGGTTTCAGGATCTGGTCAACAGGCTTGGGCTGCATCAGCCCAGCAACGCCATTGCTTCTACGGATCAGGAGGCCTTTGCCGCCGCCGAGAAAATTGGATTTCCGCTGGTGATCCGCCCGTCTTATGTGTTGGGCGGGCGCGCCATGGAGATCGTGCGCGATCAGGCCCAACTGGAGCGCTATATTGCCGAGGCAGTTGTCGTTTCCGGCGACAGTCCCGTGCTGCTCGACAGCTACCTGTCAGGCGCGACCGAGATTGATGTCGACGCATTGTCCGATGGCAAAGAGGTGCATATCGCCGGGATCATGCAGCATATCGAAGAGGCCGGAGTGCATTCCGGCGACAGCGCCTGCTCGCTCCCGCCGTATTCACTGTCAGACGACATAATTGCCGAGCTCAAACGCCAAACCCGCGAACTGGCGCTGGCGCTGGGCGTCGTTGGCCTGATGAATGTGCAATATGCGATCAAGGATGGGGTGATCTATCTGATCGAGGTCAACCCGAGGGCATCGCGGACCGTGCCGTTCGTGGCCAAGGCCGTCAATTCACCCATCGCGTCAATCGCGGCCCGTCTGATGGCAGGCGAGCCTTTGTCTGCATTTGCCTCCGAAGATAGTGACATCCGCCTTGTTTCGCCGGAGATCGAGACATTTGCCGTCAAAGAGGCGGTTCTGCCATTTGCCCGGTTCCCCGGTGTCGATACGATTCTGGGCCCCGAGATGCGCTCAACGGGCGAGGTCATGGGCTCGGATATCAGTTTTCACCGGGCCTTTCTCAAGGCGCAGCTGGGTGCTGGCGTCGTTCTGCCCCGTTCAGGCAACGTGTTCCTGTCGATCAAGGATGCGGACAAGACCGACCAGATCATCGAGGCAGCAGAAGTGTTGACGGCGCTTGGCTTTGGCATACTCGCCACCGAAGGCACGTCAGCGTTCCTGGCCGGGCATGGCATCCAAAGCCAGGTCGTGCGCAAGGCCTATCAGGGCGGGCGCACCGTGGTTGATATCATGAAGGACGGCGAGGTCGATCTGGTGCTCAACACGACGGAAGGTGCGCAGGCGGTCGAGGATTCGCGTTCCATGCGCAATGTCGCGCTGATGGACAAGATCCCCTATTTCACGACGGCTACGGCCTGCCACACCGTTGCACTGGCCATGCGCGCCGCCGAACGTGGCGGGCTGGAGGTTGCGCGGCTTCAGGCCTGAATTCGGACATTCTGACCGGCGCGCATATCGGAGTTGCGCGCCGGAACGATCAGAGCGAACTGATCAAACTCAGTAGACGACGACCGACCGGATCGATTTACCGGCATGCATCAGATCGAAGCCTTCGTTGATGTTGTCCAGTGTCAGGCTGTGCGTGATCATCGGGTCGATCTCGATCTTGCCATCCATGTACCAGTCAACGATGCGGGGTACATCGGTGCGCCCGCGCGCGCCGCCAAAGGCCGTACCGCGCCACACCCGGCCCGTGACAAGCTGAAACGGGCGTGTCGAGATTTCGGCACCGGCGGGTGCAACGCCGATGATCACGCTTTCGCCCCAGCCCTTGTGCGCCGATTCCAGCGCCGCGCGCATCACATCGACATTGCCCGTGGCGTCAAAGGTATAATCAGCCCCGCCCTTGGTCAGATCGACGAGATAGGGCACGAGATCGCCTTCGACCTCGGCCGGGTTGACGAAATCGGTCATGCCAAACTTTGTCGCCATCGCGACCTTGGACGGGTTCAGGTCGACGCCGACAATCTGATCGGCACCGGCCAGGCGCAGGCCCTGAATCACGTTAAGCCCGATACCACCCAGACCGAACACGATGGCACGGCTGCCCTGTTCAACCTTGGCCGTGTTCATCACGGCACCGATCCCGGTCGTGACGCCGCAACCGATATAGCAGATCTTGTCGAACGGTGCGTCCTCGCGCACCTTGGCCAGCGCGATTTCCGGCAGGACGGTGTGGTTGGAAAATGTCGAACAGCCCATGTAGTGCAGGATGGGATCGCCATCCAGCGTCGTGAAACGCGAGGTGCCGTCGGGCATCAGGCCCTGGCCCTGCGTCACGCGGATCGACTGGCAGAGGTTGGTCTTGGGGTTCAGGCAATATTCGCACTCGCGACATTCGGGCGTATAAAGCGGAATGACATGATCGCCGGGTTTCAGGCTGGTCACGCCTTCGCCGACCTCCATGACGACACCGGCGCCTTCGTGCCCCAGAATGGCGGGAAACATCCCCTCGGGATCGGCACCTGACAGTGTGAATTCGTCGGTGTGGCAAATGCCGGTGGCCTTGATTTCGACCAGAACCTCGCCGGCCCGTGGGCCGTCCAGATTTACATCCATGATCTCAAGCGGTTTGCCTGCGGCGGTCGCGACGGCTGCGCGGGTTTTCATATGCACTCTCCCAGTAATGTTTGGTCGGAGATTGGGGGAAACAGGTTCACCTTGCAATGATTTTGAACAGCGCCGACAATTTTGATGTCAGTTGCTTGAGGATAGCCACTATGGGCCCCCTTACCGGCGTGCGTGTGATAGAAATGATCGGGCTTGGCCCCTGTCCGTTTGCCGGGATGATGCTGGCCGATATGGGTGCCGAGGTGATCGCGATCGAGCGTCCGGGCGGCGGTACGCTTGACATGGCGCCCGACTTTTTCCGGCGCGGCAAAACGATCCGTCAGATCGATGTCAAATCCGATGATGGCCGGGCCCAAGTTGCCGATCTGATCAGGGATGCCGATGCCCTGATCGAGGGGTTTCGCCCGGGTGTGATGGAGCGGTTGGGCCTTGGCCCTGAGGTATGCGCCCGGTCAAACCCGCGGCTGGTTTATGGCCGCATGACCGGTTGGGGGCAGGAGGGGCCGCTGGCAGAGGCGGCAGGGCATGATCTGAACTATATCGCCCTTGCAGGGGCGCTTTATCCCATCGGTCCGGATGACAGGCCACCACAGGTGCCGCTGAACCTGATCGGTGATTTTGGCGGCGGTGGCATGTTTCTGGCATTTGGTGTGGTCTGTGCGCTTTATGAGGCGCGCAACTCGGGGCAGGGGCAGGTTGTCGATGCCGCCATGATCGATGGGGCGTCGATCCTCATGACGATGTTTCATTCGTTTCGGGCCAATGGTCTCTGGTCCGATCCGCGCGGGCAGAACTGGCTGGATGGTGCCGCGCATTTCTATGGTGCTTATGAGACCGCAGACGGGAAATTCATCACGCTGGGTGCGCTTGAACCTCAGTTCATGCAGGTGTTTCTGGACATCACGGGGCTGCCCGCAGACTGGATGGAAAGCCACGACAAGCCCGCGGACTGGCCGGCGAAAAAGGCTGAACTGGCGGCACTGTTCCGGACCAAGACCCAGTCTGAATGGTGTGAACTGCTGGAGGGGAGCGATGCCTGTTTCGCGCCTGTCCTGCCATTCTGGGAGGCGCATGCGCATCCGCATATCACCGCGCGATCCGGATTTGTCGAGCATGAAGGCTGGCGACAGCCCGCACCGGCCCCCCGATTTTCACGCACAAAGCCCCGGCTGAAATAGAACCGTCACCGGGCGAAACAGAAAAGCCCCGGCGATTGCGCGCCGGGGCTTTGAATTTCAGTGCTGGACAGTTCTAGTTGCCGTTGGCGTTGTCGATATTGACCGTAACGCCCGGCCCCATGGTAGAGCTGAGCACGACCTTTTTCATATAAGCGCCCTTGGCGCCCGATGGCTTGGCCTTGGACACGGCGCTGACAAATGCACGGACATTCTCGGTCAGCTTGGCTTCGTCGAAGGAAACCTTGCCAACGCCCGCATGCACGACGCCACCTTTTTCGGCGCGGAACTGAACCTCACCACCCTTGGCGGCCTTGACGGCATCCGCGACATCCATGGTGACCGTGCCAACCTTGGGGTTGGGCATCAGGTTGCGTGGGCCCAGAACCTTGCCCAGACGACCGACGATCGGCATCATGTCGGGCGTCGCAATGCAGCGGTCAAACTCGATCGTGCCGCCCTGAACGGTTTCCATCAGATCTTCGGCGCCGACGATATCTGCGCCTGCGGCCTGGGCTTCTTCTGCCTTGGGGCCGCGCGCAAAGACAGCGACGCGTACGGTTTTACCGGTGCCATTTGGCAGACCGACGACACCGCGAACCATCTGGTCGGCGTGACGGGTATCAACGCCGAGGTTCATGGCGATTTCGACCGTTTCATCGAATTTCGCGTTGGCATTGCCCTTGATCAGCGACACCGCCTCTTCGACGGTCAGATCAGATTTGCCGGCAAAAGCCTCGCGGGCGGATTTGGTGCGTTTTCCAAGCTTGGCCATGACTTACCCTTTCACCTCGATGCCCATCGAACGTGCGGAACCCAGAATGATCTGCATTGCGCCTTCGATGTCGTTTGCATTCAGGTCTTTCATTTTCGCTTCGGCGATTTCCTTGACCTGAGCGGCAGTTACCGTGCCGGCAACTTCGCGCGACGGGTTGTTGGCCCCGGATTTCAGCTTGGCCGCCTTTTTCAGGAAATAGGACGCGGGCGGCGTCTTGATGTCCATGGAAAAGGACTTGTCCTGATAATAGGTGATCACGGTGGGGCAGGGTGCGCCCGGCTCCAGCTCCTGCGTCTTGGCGTTGAATGCCTTGCAGAACTCCATGATGTTGATGCCGCGCTGACCCAGTGCAGGGCCGACGGGGGGTGATGGGTTGGCTTGACCTGCAGGAACCTGCAGCTTCATCGTGCCAGCGACTTTCTTGGCCATGTGGCCTCTCCTTTTTCAACATCCGGAAATCGCGATTCCCGGATTATGGTTGCCGTGGTCCGGTCTGACGGGCGCGCCCGCGTTCCTCCCACGTTTTGACCGGGCCGTGGCCCGGCCATTCCCTCAGCCCTCTTTCGAGACTTCGGTGAATTCCAGTTCGACCGGTGTTGCCCGGCCAAAAATCGATACGGTCACCTTCAGGCGCTCATTTTCCTCGTCGACCTCTTCGACCATGCCGTCAAAGCCCTCGAACGGGCCGCCATTGACCTTGACCTTTTCGCCGATGTCGAAATGGATCAGGGTGCGTGGCGCGGCCTCGCCCTCTTCGACGCGGTTCAGGATCTGATTGACCTCGGCGTCGCGCATGGGCATCGGGCGGCCCTGCGGACCCAGAAAACCTGTCACACGGTTAATCGAGTTGATCAGGTGATAGCCCTGATCGGTCATTTCCATCCGCACAAGCACATAGCCCGGCATGAAACGGCGCTCGACGGTCACTTTCTTGCCGCGACGCACCTCGATCACGTCTTCGGTCGGGACAAGCACCTCTTCGATTTCATCTTCCAGGCCCGCTTCGACAACCGAAGTTCTGATCTGTTCGGCGATCTTCTTCTCAAAATTCGAGAGAACGCTAACCGAGTACCACCGCTTGGCCATCTTGCCCTTGTCCTTAACCTTTTCCGGAATTGCCGGAACATTCATTCTTTTCAGGCGCTTGTTGCGCGCTTGCCCAACAAAAAGCGGCGTGCAACTCGAATCGATGCACGCCATTTCAGAAGGTGAGCGGGTTCGTAGCGCCGGAACGCCCTGATTTCAAGGCTTTTGGCGGTTAAACTTTGGTCAGCCGAAATAGCCCAGCACAGCCGTCAGGCCCGACCGGATAAAGTAGTCGACGATAAAGAAGAACAACGCTGTCAGCGACGCCATCACGAATACCATTGTGGTGGTCAGCAGAACCTCGCGCCGGTTGGGCCAGACAACCTTGCCGACTTCGGTGCGGACTTCTTGCAGAAATTGCAGCGGATTCACTTTTGCCATGGGTCACCTGATCTCTGTTGGCTGCCAGATACGCATATCGCCGCGATAATACAAGCCTCGGCGGGTATCACGTTCGCGCGGGGTCCGGTCGCAGCATGTGCACCTTGGGCAGGTCGACGATCTGTTCGATTTCGCGTTGGTATGACACCGCCGCCGCCGCCAGCGCATCAGCGGGCCAATAGGCCGGGCGGGTCAGGTCAGAGCGCTGAGAGATACGCTCTTCTGTCTCGCGGGCAAAGGTGATGCGGTCCTCGCGCTCGGGTATTCTGTTTTTCTGGTGTTCCGCGAGGATCGCCTCGACCACTTCGCGGCTATAGCCGGGCCGGATGGTTTTGGGTGTCGGCAAAAGGGTCTCGCGGAACTCTGGCCCCAAGAGGGCGACGATGATCTGGTCAAAGATGTCGTGATAATCCTCGTATCGCCAGACGATAATGCGCCGGACACGGTTCAGCCCCGTCAGCCCCTGAATTTGCGGCAGCCATGCCGGGCGTGAGAAATCGACCTTTTCCACGAAATGCTCAAAGGTCATCCACCGGCCGGATCTGAGCATTTCCGAATAGGCCGAAGACAGGAAGGCCGCCGGATCCCGCACCGACATCATCAGCGTGACATTGTTCAGATCGGCCTTGGTCAGGAAAAAAGAAATCCGCTCGGTCGCGTGCGGATACATGCCGTGACGATAGTTCTCGACCCCGTCGCGGAACGAACCTGAAATATTTTCCTCGGACATCACCAGTTTGGTCGCGCCCTTAATTTGTTCACGGAACCTCTCCAGCGCCTTGGCCTTGCGCTGGGTCGAGCCTTCGGGCCGGAAGAGGGGCGCGAATATGCGGTCGGGACGGCGGATTTTCCGGGCGATCAGGCAGGCAATGCCGCGTTCCCTGATTTCGCGCTGCTGGCGTTCGAGTGAGCGTTGCAGGTGGGTCGTTGCGGTCTTGTGTGCCCCGATATGCAGGATCACGTCTTTCAGTGCGGCAGACAGGACTGCAATTCCTCTTGCTTCGGGTCCTGGCAGGGGCTGAGGGACTCGAACCCACGACCCTCGGTTTTGGAGACCGATGCTCTACCAACTGAGCTAAACCCCTAAGACCGGTTCCGGACCTACGGGGGAATGCATCCGGAATCAAGCCCGCGCCAGCGGTTTTTGCGTTTCGGCGCCGATTTCATTGATCGCTGTCACCCCCGGTCGGCCTTTCGGACGATAACACGAAATGGGTTGGCAGCCCGACGAACATCTGCAAGGATCAACAGGCCGGGAACACCTGCCCTTGGCGGCTGTTTCCGATATTCTGATTTGCGGCGGCAAAATTTCGATTTTTGCCCGGCCAGCACTTGCGCTTGGCCAAAATCACTCCTATACGCGCCGGTATTGGCCTGCATGAGGATTCGTGTGGGCCATTATTCGTCCGAGACGGTGGGTGAGCAGCAGCTCATAATTCCTGCCAGAGACGGGAACGATCAGTTTTATCTTCCGGACCCTGAAACGGGTCCTGAGGGGCGACTTGTTGAGGACCCGTAAGGACCCGAGGCCGGGACCTTGAGGTGCCGGCTAAGTTGAGCCGGAGGGGTCACACCCTCCATAATTTGGAGTGAATCTGTGGATAGAGCGCAAAAAGAGAAAGTGGTCGAAGAACTCGGCCAGATCTTTGAAAGCTCTGGCGTCGTGGTCGTGAGCCACTACGCGGGTCTCACAGTTGCAGAGATGCAGGATCTGCGGGCACGCATGCGTGATGCCGGTGGTTCCGTTCGCGTCGCCAAGAACCGGCTCGCCAAGATCGCCCTGGAAGGAAAGCCATGCGAAAGCATGACTGCGTACCTGACGGGCATGACCGTTCTTTCCTATTCGGAAGACCCCGTCGCGGCAGCCAAGGTTGTCGTCGACTTTGCCAAGGACAACAAGAAACTTGAAATCCTTGGCGGGGCAATGGGTGAGAACGCGTTGGACGCTGACGGTGTCGTGGCCGTTTCGAAAATGCCATCGCGCGAAGAACTTATCGCGTCGATCGTTGGCTGTATCGGAGCACCGGCCTCGAACATCGCGGGGGCCATTGGCGCACCGGCTTCGAACATCGCGGGCATCTTGTCGACCATCGAAGACAAGGCGGCTGCCTAGAGCAACTTATGGGACCGGCGTGGGCTTGAACCCAGGACGTTGGAACACATCTAAGGAAACGGAAACAGTATAATGGCTGATCTGAAGAAACTGGCTGAAGAGATCGTGGGTCTGACCCTTCTCGAGGCACAAGAACTGAAAACCATCCTCAAGGACGAGTATGGCATCGAGCCCGCAGCAGGCGGCGCAGTGATGATGGCTGGACCAGCTGCCGGTGACGCCGGCGGTGCGGCCGAAGAAGAGAAAACCGAATTTGACGTTGTTCTGGTTAGCGCCGGCGCACAGAAAATCGCGGTTATCAAAGAGGTTCGCGGCATCACCGGCCTGGGCCTGAAAGAAGCAAAAGACCTCGTCGAAGCGGGCGGCAAAGCCGTCAAGGAAGGCGTGGACAAAGCCGAAGCAGAAGAGATCAAGGGCAAGCTGGAAGCAGCTGGCGCCGAAGTCGAACTGAAGTAATCGGCGCCGGGCAGACGCCCGGAGCAACAAATTTGGCCGGGATCGGTAATTTACCGGTCCCGGTCGAACCTGTCTTAACAAGTGCCGTCGTGAACAGCGCTTTTTAGGGAAGGTTCAACGGTCGGGAGCCGCGCGGTGGGACGGGCGGCAGGTATTGACCGGACCCCCGATTTCGTGAGCGGTGCAGCCGGATGCCCAGCCGGATGTGCCCGCGAATGACAAGAAGGTGAAGCAGCAGATGGCTACGACCTATCTCGGCCAAAAACGATTCCGTAAATATTATGGCAAAATCCGCGAAGTGCTGGAAATGCCGAACCTTATTGAGGTTCAGAAATCTTCCTATGATCTGTTCCTGCGTTCCGGCGATCAGCCCGAACCGCTGGACGGGGAAGGTATCAAGGGTGTCTTTCAGTCGGTCTTTCCGATCAAGGATTTCAATGAGACAGCCGTGCTCGAATTCGTCAAATACGAGCTGGAAAAACCCAAATACGATGTCGAGGAATGTCAGCAGCGCGACATGACCTATTCGGCGCCGCTGAAGGTGACGCTGCGCCTGATCGTGTTTGATGTCGACGAGGAAACCGGCGCACGTTCGGTCAAGGACATCAAGGAACAGGACGTATTCATGGGCGATATGCCCCTGATGACGCCGAACGGCACCTTCGTCGTTAACGGGACCGAGCGCGTGATCGTTTCCCAGATGCATCGCAGCCCCGGCGTGTTCTTTGACCATGACAAGGGCAAGACGCATTCTTCGGGCAAGCTTCTCTTTGCCTGCCGCATCATTCCCTATCGCGGGTCATGGCTGGATTTCGAATTCGACGCCAAGGACATCGTTTTCGCCCGTATTGACAGGCGCCGCAAACTGCCGGTAACCACGCTTCTGTACGCGCTAGGCCTTGATCAGGAAGGCATCATGGATGCCTATTACGACACGGTTGAGTATCGCCTCGTCAAGAAAAAGGGCTGGGCAGCCCCGTTCTTTCCCGAGCGTATCCGTGGCACCCGTCCCGCCTTTGATGTCGTTGACGCCAAGACCGGTAATGTAATTGCCGAAGCCGGCAAGAAGGTTACGCCGCGCGCCGTGAAGAAACTGATCGACGAGGGCAAGATCAACGAACAGCTGGTTCCGTTTGATGCCATCGTCGGCCGTTTTGCCGCCAAGGATATCATCAACGAAGAAACCGGCGCGATCTATGTCGAGGCTGGTGATGAACTGACATGGGAGGTCGACAAGGACGGCGAAGTTATCGGCGGGACCGTCAAGGAACTGATGGATGCCGGTATCACCACCATCCCGGTTCTGGACATCGATAATGTCAATGTCGGCCCCTATATGCGCAACACGATGGCGCAGGACAAGAACATGAACCGCGACACCGCGCTCATGGATATCTATCGTGTCATGCGTCCGGGTGAGCCACCCACGGTCGAAGCGGCCTCGACGCTGTTTGACGGCCTGTTCTTCGACAGCGAGCGCTATGACCTCTCGGCCGTTGGCCGGGTCAAGATGAACATGCGCCTTGATCTCGATGCCGAGGATACGATGCGCACGCTGCGCCGCGAGGATATCGTCGCCTGTGTGAAGGCACTGGTCGATCTGCGCGACGGCAAGGGCGATGTCGATGATATCGACCACCTTGGCAACCGCCGCGTACGCTCGGTTGGTGAACTGATGGAGAACCAGTACCGCGTCGGCCTTTTGCGGATGGAACGCGCAATCAAAGAGCGTATGTCATCGGTCGAGATTGACACGGTCATGCCGCAGGACCTGATCAACGCCAAACCTGCCGCGGCGGCGGTGCGCGAGTTCTTTGGTTCCTCGCAGCTTTCCCAGTTCATGGACCAGACCAACCCACTTAGCGAAGTGACGCATAAACGCCGCCTGTCGGCGCTTGGACCGGGCGGTCTGACGCGCGAGCGCGCAGGCTTTGAGGTGCGCGACGTACACCCGACGCACTATGGCCGGATGTGTCCGATCGAAACGCCGGAAGGTCCGAATATCGGCCTGATCAACTCGCTCGCCACGTTTGCGCGTGTGAACAAATACGGTTTCATCGAAACGCCGTACCGCAAGGTCGAGAATGCCAAGGTCACGGATGAAGTGCACTACATGTCCGCGACCGAGGAAATGCGCCACACGGTGGCGCAGGCCAACGCGACGCTGGATGACAAGGGCAATTTCATCAACGATCTGGTGTCGACCCGCCAGTCCGGCGAATACATGCTGGCCCCGCGCGATCAGGTTGATCTGATCGACGTGTCGCCAAAACAGTTGGTATCGGTGGCAGCGTCGCTGATCCCGTTCCTGGAAAACGATGACGCCAACCGGGCGCTGATGGGATCGAACATGCAGCGTCAGGCGGTGCCGCTCTTGCAGGCCGAGGCACCATTTGTCGGAACCGGGATCGAAGGTGTAGTTGCCAAGGATTCAGGTGCGGCGATCATGGCGCGCCGCGCCGGGATCATCGATCAGGTCGACGCGACCCGTATCGTTGTTCGTGCGACCGAGGATCTGGAACTGGGTGATGCCGGTGTCGATATCTACCGGATGCGCAAGTTCCAGCGCTCGAACCAGAACACCTGCATCAACCAGCGTCCGCTGGTCAAGGTGGGCGATCTTGTCGCCAAGGACGAGGTCATCGCCGACGGTCCATCCACGGATCTGGGCGAACTGGCACTGGGCAAGAACGTCGTCGTCGCCTTCATGCCGTGGAACGGGTACAACTACGAGGACTCGATCCTGATTTCAGAACGTATCGCACGCGATGACGTCTTTACCTCGATCCATATCGAGGAATTCGAGGTCGCGGCCCGCGATACCAAACTGGGGCCAGAGGAGATCACACGCGACATTCCAAACGTGGGTGAAGAGGCGCTCAGGAACCTTGACGAGGCAGGCATCGTCTATATCGGTGCCGATGTCGAACCGGGCGATATCCTGGTGGGCAAAATCACCCCCAAGGGCGAAAGCCCGATGACGCCCGAGGAAAAGCTCCTGCGCGCCATCTTTGGTGAAAAGGCATCCGATGTGCGCGACACGTCGCTGCGCGTGAAGCCCGGCGATTTCGGCACGGTTGTCGAGGTGCGCGTCTTTAACCGCCATGGCGTGGAAAAGGACGAGCGCGCGCTTCAGATCGAACGCGAAGAGGTCGAGCGTCTGGCACGTGACCGCGACGATGAAAATGCCATTCTGGACCGCAACATTTATGCCCGTCTCAAGGGCATGATCCTGGGCAAGAAGGCCGTCAAAGGGCCCAAGGGCGTCAAGTCCGGTTCCGAGATCACCGAAGAGTTGCTGGAAACACTGCCGCGCAGCCAGTGGTGGCTGCTGGCGCTGGCCGACGACGCCGAAGCCAGCCAGGTCGAGGCGCTGAATGCCCAGTACGAAGTGCAGAAGCGCGCGCTGGATGCCCGTTTCGAGGACAAGGTTGAAAAGGTTCGCCGTGGCGACGATCTGCCGCCGGGCGTGATGAAGATGGTCAAGGTCTTTGTCGCGGTCAAACGCAAGCTTCAGCCGGGTGACAAGATGGCCGGGCGTCACGGCAACAAGGGCGTTATCTCCAAGGTCGTTCCGATGGAGGATATGCCGTTCCTTGCCGATGGTACGCCCGTCGATTTCGTGCTGAACCCACTTGGTGTTCCCAGCCGGATGAATGTCGGTCAGATCCTCGAGACGCATATGGGCTGGGCCGCGCGCGGTCTGGGCCTGCATGTCGACGAGGCATTGCAGGAATACCGCCGCTCGGGCGACATGACCCCTGTGCGTGACGCGCTGAAGATTGCCTATGGTGAAGACACCTATGACGAGGCATTCGGTGGTCTGGACGAAGATGGCGTGATCGAAGCGGCGGGCAATGTGACCCGCGGCGTCCCGATTGCAACGCCGGTATTCGACGGAGCCAAAGAGGCCGATGTCAACGACGCGCTGGTGCGCGCCGGCTTCAGCCAAAGCGGACAGTCCGATCTCTTTGATGGCCGCACGGGCGAGAAATTCTCGCGTCAGGTCACGGTCGGGATCAAGTACCTGCTGAAGCTGCACCACCTTGTCGATGACAAGATTCACGCCCGCTCAACAGGGCCCTACTCGCTTGTCACACAGCAGCCGCTGGGTGGTAAGGCGCAGTTCGGCGGTCAGCGCTTTGGCGAAATGGAGGTCTGGGCGCTCGAGGCATATGGCGCGGCTTACACCCTGCAGGAAATGCTGACGGTGAAATCCGACGACGTTGCCGGCCGGACCAAGGTCTACGAGTCGATCGTGAAAGGTGAGGACAACTTTGAGGCCGGTGTGCCCGAGAGCTTTAACGTTCTTGTCAAAGAAGTCCGTGGCCTTGGCCTGAACATGGAACTCCTGGATGCGGAGGTTGACGAATAACAGCCGTCAATGGGCGGGTCTGACGGCCCGCCACCCCCACCATCCGCACGAAATTTGAGGAAACACAAATGAACCAGGAACTGAGCACAAACCCGTTCAACCCGCTGACGCCGCAAAAGCAGTTTGACGAGATCAAGGTCTCGCTCGCGTCGCCGGAACGTATCCTGAGCTGGTCTTTCGGTGAAATCAAGAAGCCGGAAACCATCAACTACCGCACGTTCAAGCCCGAGCGTGACGGTCTGTTCTGCGCCCGTATCTTTGGCCCGATCAAGGATTACGAATGCCTTTGCGGCAAATACAAGCGCATGAAATATCGCGGGGTCGTCTGCGAAAAATGC
>JASBTX010000041.1 GCA_030148225.1 Paracoccaceae bacterium | reverse complement strand
GAGCAACGGTCAGGCTGAGGGCCAAGTCAATCGCCTGAAGACCCTCAAGCGCGCCATGTACGGTCGCGCCGGACCAGAACTCCTCAGAGCCCGAATGCTGCCACTGCGCCACACAGATTGAGGCAGAACCCAATTAAGGGCTACGCGACAGGAGTCGACCGGCCTTTGATCATGACATCGGGCAACCTAAGCGAGGAACCGCAAGTTACCGGGAACGACGAAGCGGCGGCAAAACTCAAATGTATCGCGGACAGTATCCTGTTTCATGATCGGGGGATTGCCCGGCGGCTGGATGATGGCGTGGTGTTGCCAACTACCTTGGCACCGATGGTCATCCGCAGAGCTCGCGGACAGACGCCCGGCACGATTGCTTTGCCCGGGGGCCTTCCCGACCGACAGGTGGTCGCCTATGGCGGGGAGCTTAAATCTGCGATCTGTTTGACCAAGAATGGTCACGCGATGCTGTCCCATCATCTGGGTGATCTCGACAATACGCTTGCGTATGAAGAATTTTTGAAAGCGCAGATCGATCTTGCGGACCTGATGGACCATCGGCCTGAGATTTTCGCCGTTGATATGCACCCCGAATATCGGGCGTCCCGATTGGGGCGTGAACGCGCCGAAACCGATGGCCTTCAACTGATCGAGGTGCAGCACCACCACGCCCATATGGCAGCGGCATTGGGCGCCGCAGGCTGGGAAGGTGGCATCGCCATTGGTATCATTCTGGATGGCCTTGGATTTGGTCCAGATGGCACGATTTGGGGCGGCGAGGTTCTGGTAGGCGGCTATCAATCCGTTCAGCGCGCGGGGCAACTGGGCTACGCGCCCCTGCCAGGCGGTGATCGCGCCCAAATGGAGCCTTGGCGAAACGCATTGATGCGCCTTGACGCGGCAGGGTTGGCTGATGTTGCCAACGAGATGTTTCCAAATATGCCGCGACAGGAGCTACGAAAAGCTGCCAATTCCGGCGTGAATTCACCGCAGTCAAGTTCTGCTGGTCGCCTGTTCGACGCAGTCGCTGCGTGCCTGGGAATAGTCCCCAAGCGTCAATCGTTTGAGGGTGAGGCCGCGATGATATTGGAGGCTTTGGCGACAAGCGCACCGAAGGAGTCCGGCGCCTATGAACTGGCAAATATCGACGGGGTGATTGACCCCAATCCAATGTTCCAGGAGTTGGTCAGGGATCTCGACCGCGGCGTTTCGCACGCAAAGATTGCAGCACGAAGTCACCGTGCCATCGCAACAGGTTTTGCGCAAATGGCGCGCGCGGCGGCGAACAAGGCCGGGGCAACGACCATCGCGCTTTCGGGCGGATGTTTTCAGAACCGATTGCTGCTGGAATTCGTGGCGGCGGAGTTGCAGGGATTTGAGCTTTGCGGGCCTGGGCCGGTTCCCGTCAACGATGGGGGGCTGGCGTTTGGACAGGCTTTGGTCGCCTTGGCGCAAGCTGGTTAAGGCCGCGAAATTGCTTTATCAAAAACTGCAGATGCGCATGAAAGATACCTGCATCAGGGGGAAAATGTGAGCCAGCCCGGAAAACCAAGTCGGCTGCGCGGGGATCGCGTTACATTGGCCCACGGCGGTGGCGGCAAAGCAATGCGCGATCTGATTGATGAGATTTTTGTTGCCGCGTTTGAACCGGACGGGATGGAAGATCAGGCGCGATTGATCTCGGACAAATTGATGGAGCCGGGTGCCCAACTGGCGTTTACAACTGACAGCTTTGTAGTGACGCCGCTGGAGTTTCCCGGTGGAGACATCGGCACGCTCGCGGTCTGCGGCACGGTGAACGATCTTGCGGTCGGCGGTGCGAGCCCATTGTGGCTGTCGGCGGCCTTTATCATCGAAGAAGGGTTCGAGATTGCCCGGCTGCGCCGGATTGTGGTCAGCATGGCGGCGTCAGCGAAACTGGCGGGCGTCAAGATTGTCACCGGCGATACCAAAGTGGTCGAGCACGGCTCAGCCGACGGTGTTTATATTACAACCTCCGGAATTGGCGTCGTCCCGCCGGACAGAAGTATTTCGGCCGAACAGATACGCGAAGGCGATGTTGCCATTGTGAACGGCGTTCTTGGCGATCACGGTGCGGCCATTCTGGCGGCGCGCGGCGACATGGCGCTGTCAACCTCCCTTGAAAGCGACTGCCAGCCTTTGGCGGCCTTGATGGAAGCCGCAATGGCCGCTGCGCCGAACCTTCGCGCGGCCCGGGACGCAACGCGGGGCGGGCTTGCCTCGGCGCTGAATGAAATGGCGGAGGCTGCCAGGGTTACAGTCGAGATCGAGGAGGACAGGCTGCCCCTGCGATCCGAGGTGAAAGGGATGTGCGAAATCCTTGGGCTTGATCCGCTTTACCTTGCCAATGAAGGGACGCTGGTCTTATTCGTACCTGAAGCAGAGGCTGAGGCGGCGCTGGCTGCGATGCGGGCAACGGCGGCGGGGCAAGGCTCCGTGGCAATCGGTCGGGCCCGCGCGAAAGGGCATATTCCAGTGGTCATGAAGACGATATTCGGGGGCGAGCGTATCGTCGACATGCTGGTCGGAGAGCAACTTCCCCGGATTTGCTAGGGGATGTGAACACGTTCACATCCAGTTAAATCGCTGATATTTAACGACAATCAAATTTTGCGGTTGAAAGCCTTATTCCGCCGCTTGCCGCGCGCCGCCGTATTGCCAATAGGCCGCACAAGCGCCTTCGGATGAAACCATAAGCGCACCTAGCGGAATATCCGGCGTGCAGCCTTTTCCGAACTGCGGGCATTGCATGGGCTTGATGCGTCCGGTCATAACCTCGCCGCAGGCGCAGCCTTCGGGTTCTTCGACCACGCGACGCCCGGTGGCGTAACCGATCCCGAATTTTTCCTCGGCATCGAAATCTTTATACTTGTCACGGATGCGCAGACCGCTTGCGTCAATCTCGCCAAGCCCGCGCCATTCAAATGTCGGGCGCGGCTGATAGACATCTTCGATTGCCGCGATGCTGACCGGGTTTCCACCGTCGGGCACAATGCGCGCGTACTGGTTTTCAACCTCGGCGCGACCCTCGGCAATCTGGGTCAGCACCATCAGCACAGATTGCAGCAGGTCTATGGGTTCGAACCCGGCCACAACGATGGGTTTGCCATAGTCTCGCGCGATGAAGTCATAGGGCCTGGTGCCGATCACCATCGAAACGTGACCCGGCCCGACAAAGCCGTCCAGAACCATATGCGGGTCATCCAGCAACACCTTAATCGGCGGCGGAACTGTAATGTGGTTGCAAAACACGCTGAAATTGCTAAGATTTTCGCGCGCGGCCTGCTGAATTGCCAGCGCGGTGGACGGCGTAGTCGTCTCAAACCCCAGCCCGAAAAACACAACTTCATTGTCCGGATTGCGCCGCGCGAGTTCCAGCGCGTCCAACGGCGAATAAACCATGCGGATATCGGCCCCGTCGGCTTTGGCCTGGATCAGTGATTTCCTGGTTCCCGGCACCCGCATGGCGTCACCAAAAGTCGTGAAAATCACCCCCGGACGTTCTGCAATTTCAATACATTCGTCCACGCGGCTCATCGGCAGGACGCACACCGGACAACCCGGCCCATGGATGAACTCAAGCCCCGGCGGCGTTAGTTTATCCAGGCCATAGCGGAATATTGCGTGGGTGTGACCGCCACAGATTTCCATGATGTGCACTGGCTTTTCCACCGTTGCACCAATCGCGTCGACTTTTTCAGCAATGGCTTTCACTAGAACTTTCGCCGCTTTTGGGTCGCGGAATTCATCGACGTATTTCATGTGCGACCCTCCAACGCGCGATCGCTTTGGAACATCGCTTCAAATTCTTCCTGCGCCTCGCCTAAAGCCGTCAGCGTCTCCATCGTCTTGCGCGCCTCGTCTTCGTCGATCAGCGCCATTGCAAACCCGACGTGGATCAGGACCCATTTTCCGACAAGATCCTCTAAACCGCCGCCCGCAACGCAGGTGACATTGACCTGGCGCTGAACGCCGGAAACGTCCGCAAGCGCCAAGTTCGTGGCCTTGTCAGTGATCTTTACGATCTGACCCGGAATTCCGAGGCACATGGGCTTCTCCAATCATTTCGGCATCGTTTCGCCGTTACCTGTCGCATCGCCATGGTAACTGCCGAGGCGAACAAAACCAAGTTGGTAAAAAGTCGCCCTTATGGGTCATTGGTCGTGGACTCCGTCAAAAGAGCGAACGCGACGCATGTTTGAACGATCAAAAGGCCGGGGAATGCCGCAAGCCACCAACCCTGATGAAAGAAGCTTTGGCCGTTTCGGATCAAATCGCCCCAGCTTATGAAATTTGGGTCCGAAAGACCGAGGAAGCTAAGCCCGGCCTCGGTCAGGATGGCGCTTGCGCCGATCGGGCCCGCCACCGCCAGCGCCGGGGCGATTGCGGCTGGCGCAAGGTGGCGCAGCATTATGCGGACGTTGCCACACCCCAAGGCGCGCGCGGCCATGACATGTTCGCGGTGCTTTTGCGCAAGTGTTTCAGCGCGGATCAGCCGCGCAAGCCCTGGCCATGATGTGAGGCCAAGCGTCGTTGCGACCAGCAACAGCGATGGTCCCAGCAGAGTTGTCACCAGCAAAAGAACAAGAAGCCGCGGCAAAACGCCGATAAACTCGGCAAAGCGCATCAACGCGTTATCGATGTATCCGCCTGTCCAGCCCGCCAAAAGTCCGACCGCCCCTCCGATGAGGATAGTGAGCGAAACCGCGATCAGTGCAAGCATCAACGCACCACGCGCGCCAGCCACTAACATTGACAAAAGATCGCGACCCAGATCGTCGGTGCCAAGCGGATGACCCTCGGTGGGTGGCAATAACGGTGCAGCGACCTCGGCAAACGGATCAAACCCGGAAATCAGGCCCGGCACAATTGCCGCCAGAATAACCGGCGAGAGAAGTAACATTCCGCCTGCGCGCATCAGGTTCGACCTTCGAAAAAGTGAACCTGAACCTAGACTCGGCGTTAATCCAGCCGGTGTTGCATTGGGATTTTGTGTTTGCGCGGTCACGACGCGGCCTTGCCTGAGCGCAGCCTGGGGTCGCTGGCGGTTTGCGCGATGTCGGCCAACAGATTGCCCAGCATCGTGAACAGAACGCCGACGACGACAACCGATATGACCAGCGGCAGGTCACGGTTTTGAATGGCGGCCAGGGTAAGTTGCCCGAGGCCGGGCCAGGCATAGACGACTTCCACCAGTATCGCGCCGCTCAGAAACCAGCCAATTCGATTGCCGAACAATGCAAAAATCGGCGCAGCACCATTGGGCAAGGCGTGGCGCCATTCCACGCGCGATACGCTTGCGCCTTTTGCCAGCCCGGTTCGAACGTAAGGCCGCACCCATTGCGCCCGAATGGCGCGCCGGGTGATGAGGATGGTGTAGGCCATCTGGTGCATGGTCAGGGTCAGCACCGGCAATACCGCGTGGTAGGATACATCGCGCCAATATGCGGCACCCTGATAAAACCCGCGCGGATCGGTCATGCCCTGCACCGGAAAGACCGTGGACGCCCCCGGTGCGAGGCGCAGCATATGGCCAAGCCAGAACACAGGAACCGCGAAAAGGACCAAAGCCGTGGCGATTATCACCCCCGATAACGGACCGGGTCGCGCGGCGCGAATACCAAGGGGCAGGCCGATCGCCGCAGCCATCAGGATAGAGGGTATGGCAAGAACCAAAGTCGCGGGCAGATGGGACAAGGTGACGGCCAGCGCGGGCTTTGCGTAGGTATATGATTCACCCAGATTGCCCGAAGCAAGCAGACCGAGGAAACTGAGGTAACGCTCCGCCAAAGGTCGGTTGAGACCAAGGCGCTCTTCGATCCTGGCAACGGTGTCAGGATCGGCAAATTCTCCGGTCAGCGCCAAAACGGGGCCGCCCGGAACTGCATTCAATAAAAAGAACAGTGCGGTAGCGACCGCCCAAACCATGATGATGGCCTGGGCGGTCCGGCTTAGCGTCATCCGCAACATGGTGCTGCGTCAGTTGGCCCGGACAGTTTCCAGGTATTGACCGCTCCACGGACGATAACCGCTGAAGTTCGGGTTGGCGGCCGTGATCCGCACCGTTTCCACCAGCCAGAAATACGGCAATTCGTCGGCCAGGATCGACTGAATTTCACCGTAGGCGGCTGCCCTTGCGGCCTCGTCGGCTGTGTTACCGGCTGCGGCAAACAGATCGTCGATCTTGTCGTTGCTATAGGCCGAAGCGTTGGAAAACGGGATCGGCGCGATGTTGCTGGACACATACATCCGCTTAATTCCGATCTCGGGATCAACACCGTTGCAATAGGAAATCAGATTGGTGTCGAAATCCCGCTGCTTGAAGATGGCATCGATCGCAGCCGAACGGTCAAGTGGGCGCGAAACCAGATTGATCCCGACCTTGGCAAGATCCTGCGCCATAAGTTCGGCGTATTTGGTAAAGTTGGGGAAATGGACCATGTCGATGGTCGCATCCGAAATTCCGGCCTCTGCAAGGATTGCTGACGCCGCAGCACTATCATACGACAGCGCATCAAGCGCGCTGGCGTCGTGGGCCCAGCCGATGGCACTGGAAAACGGTGCGTTCGCAACTTTGCCGCGTCCGAAAAGCACCTGGTCGTTCAATCGATTTCGGTCGACCGCACGGGCAAATGCCTGACGGAAGGCAGAATTCTGCGTCAGTTCGCGGTCCTGATTGAATGATACCGTCATGATGCAATTGCCACCGCCCGGACCGGCGGTTGCCGTCAGTATGGTGCTTTGATCTTCAACCCGGCTGATGTCCTTGGCACTCATCCGCGGCAAATAGTCCACTTCGCCCCGCTGAAGGGCGAGCAGTGCGGTTTCGCGATCTTTTATGATTCGAAACACAACACGGTCGAGGTCAGTGACATCGCCCTTAAAATAGTTCGTGTTTTCCTCCAGGACCACACGGTCACCCGGGCTGTAGGACACAAATTTGTAAGCGCCTGTGCCGATGGGCGTTGAATTTGCTTCTGCCTCGGCGGGATCGCCGGCGTTTTCATAGATGTGCTTGGCAAGGATCGGCGCCTCGGTCACATTCAAACGGCGAAGAAACGCCGGGTGCGGGCTGGACAGGCGGAAAATCACCGTCCGGTCATCGGGTGTTTCAATCGCACTGACGACGCCGGACAGGCCGGCCTTGGTGCGCGAGTGATACTTGAACAATATGTTTTCAAAGGTAAATTTTACATCCGCTGAGGTAAATGGCTTGCCGTCGTGCCAGGCGGCTTGGTTCAGATTAAACGTGTAGGTCAGGCCATCATCTGAAACGCTCCAGGAAGCGGCCAGATCGGGCACCGGCTGCAGGTCTGAATCCAGCCCTACCAATCCGTTGAATATCGAATCTGCAACAGCGTGGACATGTGCGCCGGTTGTAATGCCCGGGTTGAATTGACCCGGATCGCTTGGGACCGCGACAATAAACGTCGTCTGCGCGGCGACCTGAGCGGCCGAGAAACCTAGCGCGGCCGTGGCAACAAAAAGAGTATCTCTGATATTAAGCAACGATCTTCCCTCCCAGAAATTTCGATCAGTGTTCGGCAGGTTAGCACGGGGCGCCGATTGCTCAAAATTCGTCCGCGGCCTCGTCCCGTGAGACTATGCAGCGCTGGAGATCTGCGCGCATTTCCTCTTCGGGAAGGTCAATGCCGATGAAAACGATCGATCCGCTGGTACCTGGCCCCTGGGGCGCGGCCGCGGATGCTTCTGACGAAAAAACATCATGAACGCCGTTGAGCAATCTGGGCGAGGTTTCCCCGGAAAACCACGCCAAGCCTTTGATACGCAATATGTTTTCTGCATGCCGCATAATCATGAACGACATGACGTCGCGAAACAGTCCCGGATCAAGCGGGCGGTCAAGGCGGATGGTGAATGTCTGAACTGACGCGCTGTGATGGTGATGCCCATGGGCGGGCTGGTCCAAAGTTCGTTCCGGATTGTCTTTTATGGGGCCAAAAGCCTGAACCGCATCAAAATGCCCGCTGCCGGAATTTTGCATCTCTGCCAGCGGGTTAATCGCGGAAATACTTTTCGCAACAGATTCATGTTCCGACGCGGTTACAAGGTCCAATTTGGATATCAAAATGCGGTCGGCGATCCCGATCTGACGCCCGACTTCCTCAAAACGGTGCAACTGATCGTGCAGGCGGTCGGCCGCGCAGACCGTCACTGTCAGTGCGACGCGGGTCGCTTTTTTAAGCCGCGGATCGTGGCCAACGCCGCGAATGATCGCACCGGGGTCCGCCAGCCCGGTCGTCTCGACAATGCAGCGCCGGATGGTGCTGCCAGACGATTGTGCGCGTTCGGCCAGTTCAAGCAGCGCTTCGGCCAGATCCTCCTGAACCGCGCAGCACACACAGCCGTTGGGCAATGTCATCAGCTTCGAACCGTCAGCGAGGTTTGCGGACAAAACCGCGCCGTCAATATCTATTTCCCCGAATTCGTTAATCAGAACGGCGGTATCCGAGGCGGCAGAAGATTGCAGAAACGCATTCAGGCACGTCGTCTTGCCGGACCCAAGAAACCCGGTCAGGATAGTTATCGGCAATTGCAAGTTTTCAGGGTCGGCGCGTCCAATCGACGACTTCTCGGTCCCAGTGGTTTGTGTTTTGGTGATTGACATACGCATTCCGGATCGAGAATTTGTGGGCTAAACTGACAGCAATCTTGATATGGCGTCAATCAGTCGATGCAATTTCGCAAGCGAATCTGGTCGGCCGAAATTTTTGGGGAGATCACCATGAGACTGGCAACCGTAGGAAAAGGCGGCTCGGGCAAGACCACGATCGCGGGAACCTTGACGCGAATTCTGGCCGAAGGTGGTAACAAGGTTCTGGCCATCGATGGCGACCCCAATCCCAACCTTGCTTTGACACTGGGAATTGATCGCGACAGCGCCAACAATATCAAGGCCGTCCCGCCGAGTCTGATGACCCTTAAGAAAGATGCCGAGGGCAACGTCATGAAGCTGCCTGACGGAACATCGCAACTGCAGATGACCATGTCGCCGGATGAGTTGATAAAAGGGTTCGCCGCCAAGGCACCAAGCGACATTCAGTTGATGATGATTGGCGCGCCGCCTGATGGGAGCGCAGGGAGCGGGTGCATGTGCGCGTCGCATCGGGCCGTGCGCGGTATGATTACTGAAATGACCAATTACGGGTCGCACACGGTGACGGACATGGAGGCCGGTCTGGAGCATCTGAAGCGCGGCACAGTAAGAAATGTCGACATGATGCTGATCGTGGCGGAGCCGTATTATCGCTCACTTGAGGCCGCGTCGCGGGTCTGGTCTCTGGTCGGCGAACTGGAGGTCCCGCTGGTTTATGTCGTCGCCAACAAGGTGCGGAACGATGCTGATCGGCAGGCGATCGATGAATATTGCGAAAAGCACGGAATGCCGATCCTGGGCTATGTTCCAAGCGAAGACAAATTTGTCGAAGCTGAACGCCGGGCCATGTCGCCGTTTGATTTTGCCCCGGACTGTCCGGGCACGAAAGCAATCCGGGAAATGGCCGGCAAAATATCCAAGATGAAAATTCCGGCGATGGCATAGGTGGCGATGACGGATGCGCGGCGTCGCAGTGGCAATGGTCGAATGCTGCGGATCGGCGAGCTTGCCTCTGACCTGGGTATCACCACCAAGACCTTGCGGCACTACGAAAAAATGGGGCTGATATCGCCCTCCGGACGAACCCAAAGCGGCTATCGTGTCTATGATCTGGATGACCAACGCCGGGCCCGGAATGTCGTGGGGCTGCGCAGTATCGGACTGTCGATTCCGGAAATACAAGATCTGCTGGCGGCGGCTGGCGAAATCGGATCGGTGCGTCAGCAGTTGCTGGGGCACCTTGACGAAAAGCTGAGGGAAACCGAAGAAACGCTGAGCGTGTTACAGGGTCGCCGGGATGATTTGTCGGCACGCGCGCTGGCCCTGTTCGACACACCGGCTGGGCGACCGGCTGACTGCATCTGCAATGCATTGCTACGTGATTGCGACTGCCCGCCACAACAGAAAAACTGACGGGCTTTTCGGGGCGAACTGGATTTTGTGTCCGGCAAGTCGGCACCGCAAAACTCATGCTTGACCTTGCCCTAAGGTAAAACTGTATCAAGGATCGAATTGGTCGGCCGATCGGTCGATTTTACCTGACTAAACTGCCCGAAATTTGCGGGCATTGGTTTCGACAGACAGGGAATACGCGATGGCGTTGAATGGACCGACACCGTTAACCAATGACCACACCGGCGTGTTCGCCAAGGAATTGGGCCCGATCAAGGAGGTCCACGCGTTCTGGCTGGCCGGGATGAGTTGCGACGGGTGTTCGATCGCCGCCGTTGGCGCAAAGAATCCCAGTGTCGAACAACTTATCAATCAGAACATTCCGGGCTTGCCGAAGATCGTCCTGCACCACCCTGTTCTTGCGGTCGAGGCCGGCCACAAGTTCATGGAACCCTACCACAAGGCCGCGCGCGGCGAGTTGGATGCGCCCTTCGTGGTGCTTTACGAAGGCTCGGTCGCCGACGAAAGCATCGCCGGCGAACACGGCGGATACTGGTCGGCCATGGGCATGGAAGATTTGGGCGACGGCCAATGGCGCCCCTATCCGACTGCCAAAATGCTCAAAGACCTGGCGCCGGGCGCGGCGGCGGTCATCGCCGTGGGCACCTGCGCCACCTGGGGCGGTATCCCGGCGGCACAAGGGAACGTGACCCACGCCATGGGGGTCATGGATTTCCTGGCCAAGGATTACCGCAGCGCCCTGGGCCTGCCGGTTGTCAACGTTCCGGGATGCTCGCCGGTCGGCGACAATATCACCGAAACCATCGCCGCCGTTCTGATGTTTTTGGCCGGTGTCGGCCCGTTGCCGGAATTCGACGAGCTTGGGCGGCCTGCATGGATGTTCAAATCCACGGTACACCGCGGATGCGTTCGCGCTGGCAACTATGAAGAGGGTGTCTTCGCGAAAGAATACGGTGACCCGGAATGCCTTGTCGAACTTGGGTGCTGGGGTCCGGTCGTCCAGTGCAACATGACGTCGCGCGGGGCCTTGGGTCACGCGGGCGGCTGCATGAATACCGGCGGGATTTGCATCGGCTGTACGATGCCGGGTTTTCCGGATGCTTTCGCGCCATTCTACAAGGCACCACCGGGCAAAACCCTGTCAGGCACCACAAGCCGCGTGACGGGGAGTTTCATTCGCCCACTGCGGCGCATTTCCCAAAACAAGGCCAATATGACCAACCGGTGGAACAAGACCGGCCACATCCCGAGCGGCTGGGGACATGTTGATGCACCCGGTGCACTGGCAAAAGGCGTGCATTATTTCTACCGGAAACTTCAGAGCGCCGGTTCGAAGTTCACCCCGGGTGGAAACGCGCAGCAGACCGCGCTGCAAAAGTCAGGGCATTCATTTGTCCAAAGTGCAGAGGATAAGGCTGACGCACGCATGTATAAGGAGACAGCGTCATGACCACAGAGGAGGTTTATTTCTGGTGGTTTGTCTGGCTTGCCATCGCGGTGGTGATCGTGATCGCAGCCGCGGCGCTGCTGATCGCTGTCATCATCGCGGCCCGGCGTATTCGGAGCCTTGCCGGCGTGGCGCTTGGTGTCGTTGCCGAGATCGAGCAAAACACGAAACCCGTGTGGGAGCTTAACGCATCACTTAACGTAGCCGGTCAGCTTTTGGGTGGTGCTGAGGCGATTAAGGGCAACGCGACCGCCGTTTTGGGCGCGTTGGTTGCCACGGAGGACAATGAAGATGCCGCGTGAAGGGACAGAACATGTTTGATTTTACCGCATCGCCCGCCGCAGCAGGAGAATTCATCTGGTGGACGACGATGATGTTGGGCCTGGTGGTGGCCGCGGTGGTTTCACTGTTGCTGTGGCTGATCCACAAGACTGCGGTCGATATCGACAACACTGCCTCTGACATCTGGGACACGGGGCAGCGGGTTGCCAACAACACAATTCATATTCCGATCCTTTATCGGATCAACTCCGGCGCGGAACAGATATTGGCCACCGCCTTGCAGATCAATAATGGCGCCGCCGGTATCGAAGTACATGCAAACGGGTGCCCCGGCTGCCCCGGCTGCATGATAGACCACGCCAAGCAGGAGGCGGGCTGATGGCATTGCTCACTTTTCTCAGCGCTGCACTGGTGTTGATCGTGTTACTGGTCGTGGCATTCGCGCTGATCAAAATCAGTGCGGTCCTACGCTCGATTGGCGGGACACCAACCAGCTATCTGGCGAAACTTCGCCTTGGGCTGCGGGCCATTGAAAGCGAAACCGGGCATCTGACGCCGCAGGTTGTCCGCCTTAACGAAGGGCTGACCGCGATTGCGGGCGGTCTTGAAGCCGTGGACGAGCATCTTGTCGGGACGATCAACGCCGCGGTGGTTCAACCACGCTATAACGCCAACGAGAGTGGGGATTAGAATATGGAAGTGATTACAAATTACATTTCCGGCATTGATCCCTCGGTATCGACGCTTCCGAAAGCGGTGTATGCGATTTGGTGGACAACCTTGCTGATCGTGATCGTCGTTGTCGTGCCGCTTGCGATCGGCTTGCTGCATCGCACCTTGCGCGCGGCGCTTTCGATCAGACGATATTTCGCCGAGATGCTGGAAGCAGGCATCGGCATCGCCGAGAATACGGGATCGATCCCCGAGCTAAAGAATACAATCACGGTCGGGGTAGCAATGGTTGAAACGGCGGGGCGTCTGGACGAACATAGCGCTACGATTGCTAACCTATTGGCAACACGGGCAAAAGAAGGATAGATTTATGACCCAGTTACTCGTGGTTCTGTCGATCATCGTTTCTCTTGCCATCGTTGTGGTATTAGTCATCTACCTCGTGGCAATAATTTTCGCCCTTTGGGGGGCCGGCACGAATTTAAAGAAACTGGCGGGCGGATTGATTGCAATTCGCGACAACACTGCACCACTGTCCGAAGATATTCCGGCCATCAACGGCGCTCTGTCTACGCTTTTGACCGGGCTTCTCAAGGTCAACGACAATCTAGCAGCCATCGTAAGGGTCGCACAGGGTAAAGCATGAGCGATTACCGCAAAGCAACGAAACAAATAACAATCGGGGTTACCGCGAATGTGTTTTGAAAATCTACCGATCGAGTTCGACGAAAACGGCAACGCGCATCTGAAGCCAGGAGTGCCGAACCCCTATTCCTACAACACCCAGACGCGCGAGGAACGCGAGGCTTATCTGAAAGAGATCGCGCAGAAGAACGGGCAGCTGAATGATGTGGACTTTGACCCGGTGACCCGCGTGGCCGGCGCTTTGGCGTTCCACAGCACGGTAAATCTAAAGGATCGCAAAGTCGTAGATACCGCGTCTATGGCGACCCTTTTCCGAGGCTACGAGATCATCCTGCGCGGGCGCGACCCGCGCGACGCGGCTTTCATCAGCTCGCGCGCTTGCGGCGTGTGCGGTGGCGTTCACTCAACCGCGTCTGCGCTGTCAATTGAAATGGCGCTTGACATCAAGCCGCCACCCCTGGGCATCGTCATTCGAAACCTGCTGCTGAGCTGCGAATATCTGTATGACAATCCGCTTCATATCTTCATTCTGGCAGGTCCCGATTTTTCTGAAACGCTGATCCGTGAAACCAACCCGGAAATCTGGGCCGCAGCTGAGCGTGCGCCGACCAAGTATAAGGCGACCCACGGTTACAGTAAGATCAGCGACATCATGACGGATCTTAATCCGCTGACGGGCAAGCTCTATCTTGAAGCGTTGGAGATGACGCGTGTCGCGCGCGAAGCCTATGTTCTGCTGGGCGGCAAGTATCCGCACCCCGAAACGATTATCCCGGGCGGCGTGACGACGACAATCACGACGAATACGATGACCGAGTTCTATCTGAAACTGGTTCCGTTTTTCGATTACGCCAAACGCTGTATCGCGATCTGGGACGACATCTACGATTTCATGTACGAGATTAATCCAGAGTATCAGAACCTTGGCCGCCTGCCCGCGACCATGGTCGATTTCGGCCAGTGGGATCACGAAGATTACTACGATGCGTCCTACAAAAACTGTAACGAATGGGGCGAAAAACGCTGGTCGACACCGGGCGCGACGGTCGACGGCAAGCTGGTGACAACGCGGCTGACCGATCTGAACGTCGGCACAGAGGAATTCATCGAACATTCCTATTACGAACCTTGGGATACGGTCCCCTTTGCAACTGATCCGAACGGCAATCCTATCAGCCCGAACCATCCGTGGAACAAGACCACCATCCCGCGCCCCGGCGAACAGGACTGGAAGGCGCGTTATAGCTGGTCTTGTACGCCGACATGGGACCGTAATGTGATCGAGGCCGGGGCCTATGCGCGCGTCTATATCTCGGCGCTGGCCGAAAAACTGCCGCCCAGCAACTACGTCGCGTCAACCGGCAAAAGCCTGCAGATGGATATCGCAAAGGACGGCCTGCCGGAAATGAATGCGGAATGGCACGTGCCCGACATCTGGAACGCGTTTGAGCGCAACCGCGCGCGTTGCTATGCGGTCGCCTTCAACCTGCAGGTTACGATCGAAAACTGGGTGAAAGCGCAGGACCTGATCAAGCGCGGCGAAACCCAGGTGGCCACGCCGTTTGAAATCCCCAAGGACGGCCAGCACATCGGCGTCGGGTTCTGGGGCGCAGGGCGGGGTTACCTCGCGCATTGGTGCGTGATTGAAAACGGCGTTCTGGCGAACTACCAGATTTCCACGCCCTCGACCGTCAACGCCTGTCCGCGAACCCCCTGGGGCGCGCCGGGCGCCTATGAACAGGCGGTTTTGAACACGCCGATCCTGGAAACCAATTTCAAGGACGAAACCGACTTCAAAGGCATCGACATCTTACGTGCACTGCGCAGTTTTGATCCCTGCATGCCATGCACCACGCACGTCATGGTCGAAGGTACGGACAGGGTTGTTACCCGAGAAGTCACCACCTGCGCCTGCGGGCTTTAGGATGGTGGAGTAAGATCGGTGGCAACTGTCGCGCTTGGCCTGGTTGGCTATTATCAGTTCATTCGCGGCTATCCGCTTGGCCCAGAACTGATGGAACGATTGGAAGCGTTGGCCTGGCCAGCGCATAATGTCGAGATAAAGGAAATGAACTGGGGGCCTGTGGCGATCGTTCAGGACTTTCAGGCCAGCAGCACCGAATATGATCGTATCGTCCTGATCTCTGCCGTGAAACGCGGTGGAAAATCCAGTGGTACCGTTACTTGTCGCCAATGGACCGGCGGCGAGCTTGACGTTTTAGCGGTACAGGACCGGGTGTTTGAGGCAGTGACCGGGATTATCAGCGTCGATAACCTTTTGGTAATCGGCGAACATTTTGGCATCTGGCCCAAGGAAATGATCGTGATCGAGGTTGAGCTGCCCGACGAAAGCGTCGGAAATCTGGTGCTGGATGAGCTGCATCATGATCTGCAGACCGGCAAGACAACGATCGTCGGTGACAATCCAATGGCCGAGCGGGACCTGAATATCGTCAAGGAAATTACGGCCTTGGCTCAACTGGCGGTTGCTGGCGGGCTAAGCGCCCTGCCGCATGTTGTCCCTTTGTCGGTGAAAGACCTTAATCCGCTGGCCGATGTATGCCATAATCAATTGATCGACGACATTCGCCTGTCGACGCCACTAAACTAGAAATTCAGGAACGCCCCGAATGAGCAGCGACGGATCAATGCAAACAACGACCCAAGAAACGACATCAGGTTCAGCGCTTGATCGACTTGTCGACCGCGAAGAAGTCCTGTCAATTTGCTTCTGGTTTCAGGGCGAAGGGTTTGGTGATGTCTACCGCGCTGCGGAAATGGAAACGTTTCTGAATTGTGATGTCGCGTCGATATCCGCGGCATTCCTGGAATTGGTCGAGATGGGCCATTTGCAGGAAGTCGCCGGACAGCCGCAGGCCTACACCTTTACCGAAGCGGGCAAAAAACAGGGCGGCCGTCTATTTGGTGATGCGTTCTCAGATTTGACGCGTCAGGGTCATGGTGAGTGCGCCGATGGCTGCTGCGACGGTGATGATCACTCGAATTGCGGTGATAGCTGTTTCCTGCACTGACCCGGCTGATTTGCGTGGCCCGTTGTAAATTATGACAGATTTCAAATTACCCCAAAGCGCGCCGGAGCCAGACAACCCCCAGGAATTGGTCGGCTTCATGTCCAATGACGACTGGCAGGAATTGCTGTCGGACGTTAACGCATTGATACAGGACATGGAAGAATTGCCGTTCCCGCAGGTCAAGGAACAGGTTTTCGAGCTGCTCGCGGGCATTGATACGATCCACCGGGAAGCCTTGCGCAGACTGGTGCGTATGTTCAAAGAAAACGTCATGGAACAGGTGGTCACCGATCCGGCGATCCATACCCTGATGGAACTCTACGATCTGTTGCCGCCCGGCGTTGCGCGCGCCGAACCAAGCGAATACCGGTTCGAATTCGGCGGCGGTGGCGCCGCCGCCCCCGCCACGGCGCCGGCCCGGGGCCCGGTCTCGTTTCCGCACTGGGTTCCGGCGATGAAATCCGGCGATGATCTGGCCGAAGGGGAAACAGTTGAACTTGACGTGGATGGCCGAATTCTTTTGCTGATGCGCGTGGACGGCAAAGTATTTGCTTTTGATTCAGCATGTGTGCGCGATGGCGCGCCGCTGAAGGATGCCGACCTAACCAAATACACGCTTACCTGCCCGCACCATACGGGGTGTTACTATGACATTCGCCATGGCGGCCAAATCGGCGGCAGCAAGCGGATTGAATGTTATAACGTTTATCAGGATGAAAAGGGACGTCTGATGGTCGGTTTGGATATGGAATTTAGACCAGAGCTTCCGTCGTTTTGAACGCCACCCAAGAAAACCGAAAGAAAGTACTGATTGCGGGCGTGGGAAACGTTCTTCTGGGGGATGACGGTTTCGGGGTCGAAGTCGCCAATCGCCTGATGTCCCATAAGGAAACGCCGGACTGGGTCCATGTCATCGAAACTGGCATCGGCGGCATGAGTTTGATCCAGGAACTTATGTACGGCTACGAGGCGCTGATTATCGTCGATGCCTACGCGCGCGGCGGAAAGCCCGGTCAGCTATATCTGCTGGAACCGGTGCTGCCGGACCTTGGCGGGCTGACCCCGTCGCAATTGCGCGACTATTTCGCCGATACGCATTATGCAACGCCAATTCGCGCGCTCAGTCTGCTGGCGCAGGTCGCGCGACCACCCAAAACTTTGCGGATACTGGGTTGCGAACCCGCTGAACTGGACGATATGAAAATCGGCCTCAGCCCCGCGGTCGCGGCTGCCGCCGACAAGGCGGTTGGAATGGCTCTGGACCTATTGAAAACCTATTCCGATGAGGGCCTGGGTCACGTCGCGGATGAGGACGTTACCCAGGAGCAGCAGCAGTGGAGCCCGACCGTCCAGCGAAAATGACTGCGCACCGGGGACAAGCAGACGAAAGTCAAAGAAACAGCGGAACCAGCGCCTGAGATTTCGTGCCCTCGTGTTCCAGTTCCAGAGATTTCACGGGCACACCGTAAAGCGCCTCCAACTTTTCCTCGGTCAGTATCTCTGCGGCGGGTCCCCAATCGTGATGATCCGGCCCGTGCATCATCAGGACCGTGTCGGCAAGCCGCTGTGCGTGTTGCGGAACATGGGTTGTCATGAGAACAGTCAGCCCATCTTCGGCGGTGATCCGGTCGAGGATTTCCACGATCAGGGCCTGATTGGAAAAATCCAGCGCCGACGTCGGTTCGTCCAGGATCAACACGTCGCATTCGGACGCCAGCGCCCGTGCGATCATTACCAACTGGCGCTCTCCACCGGAAAGTTGGGTGTATATACGCTCGGTAAATTCGCTGATCCCCAGGCGATCAAGGGTTGATCGCGCGATGCGATAATCTTCGGAACTTGGCGTGCGAAACAACCCGACATGGGTCGCACGGCCCATAACCACGATGTCCAGCACCCGGTAGGCGAACGCCATGTCGTTGCGTTGCGCGACATACCCAATCCGGCCATCAACCTTTGTTGACCCTTCATTCAGGCGCAACAGCCCGACGATAGATTTCAAAAGCGTGGTCTTGCCGCGCCCGTTCGGGCCAAGGATCGCGCCGAAACGTCCGCGGGCCAGTTCGAAACTGACATCGCGAAACACCCAGTCTTCGCGATACCGAAACGCCGCGCCCTCGACCCTTATCATTCGCTCGACCACCCTTTGTTTGCAGCGCGGCGCAGCAGATAGGCAAAGACCGGCGCCCCGAGCAATGCGGTGATGATGCCAACAGGAATTTCAGCGGCAATCGATGCACGGGCGACATTGTCGACGTGGATCAGGTAGATTGCACCGATCAGCGCCGCGGCGGGTATCAGGACCTTGTGGTCGGGGCCGGTCAGCATTCGCGCGAAATGCGGGATCACCAAACCGACCCAACCGACGATGCCCGCTGCGGCCACGACGGCGGCGCTGATAAGCGCCACCGCGATCAGAACGATCCAGCGTGTGCGTTCCACCTTCAGGCCTAGCGACTGGGCCTCTTCGTCCCCCAGCGACAGAACGTTTATCTGGAACCGCATCAGATAGACCAGGATCGAGCCGATCACGACCGGAATGCCGATCAACCAAACCTTTTCATAGCTGGCGGAGGCAAAACTTCCCATCAGCCAGAAAACAATTGCCGGAAGCTTGTCATCAGGGTCGGCCACGAACTTGGTGACAGATACAAGGGCCGAGAAAAACGCACTGGTGACGATACCGGCTAGGACGAGCATCAGGATGGAAGCGCGCCCCTGCTGGCGGCTGATCGTGTAGACGACCACCATGGCCAGCATTCCGAACCCGAACGCCGCCCCGATCAAAAGTATCTGGCTTTCAGAAACAAGGATGGCAAAGGCACCGCCAAACGCGGCCCCGGACGAAACCCCGATGATCTGCGGCCCGACCAGTGGGTTTCGAAAAACGCCCTGCAACGCCGAACCAGCTACCGCCAATCCGGCACCCGCAAGCCCCGCAATGATAATGCGTGGCATTCGGATAAGCTCAACAACCCGCTCTTCCACCGGTTTCCAAAAAGGTTCAATCGGAAGGATCTGAGCGGCCAGTATCCCCGCGACGTGATCGACCGGAACCCCAAAGCGCCCGATCCCGAGCGAGACAAGGATCGTCAGCCCCAGTGCGACGAACAGAATGGTCCACAGCCCAGGCAACCTTCGGGTCACCCGGGCCGTGGCTTCATTGGCAAGGCTCATTCTATTGCCCGGACCTAACCATCGTTGAAGATGTCATAGTTTGCGGCATCCGCATTCATATCAAAGCGCAGGATGTTTTGAATGTCCTCGGCTGTTACGCCCTGACCGTAGATGAACTGATAATTCCGATCGATCCTTTCGGACATGCCCCAATCAAATTTGTCCGGATGCAAAATCATCGATAGCCATAGCCAGGTCAGCGGGCTTTCCTGGTTGGGCGGGTCCCACCGGTATCCACCAAGCGGCATTTTGTAGACGCGGCGGTTCTTGACTGCCGAAACGTCCGCCAAAAGCTCGTTGTCATAGACATCCTGCGGCGACAGTTTGGCTTCGAATCCGTTGAGCAGTATCACTTCGGGGTCCCAGGCGATGATCTGTTCCACGCCAACTTCAGCGAACATACCCAATTCAGCCGCGACATTCTTGCCGCCCGCGAGGTCGATGTAGAAGTTGTTGTAGGACCGGCCACCTGCAACCCGCAACTTTGAGAGGTAGTTCATGAAATACAGCGTACGCGGGCGTTCGTCATCCGCGATATCGGCTGTTGCGGCCCTGACCTCAGCCATCACGGCGTCACGCCAATCGATCATGGCCTGGGCTTTTTCGGATTTACCGGTGACGGCCCCCATGATCGTCAGCCATTTGCGGGTAAATTCTTCCGTGCCGATCTTGATCAGCGCGACGTTCAGGCCAGCGTTTACCAAGGGATCGATGATATCGTCGTTGAGATGTCCCCACTGGAATACCAGATCCGGTTCCAGCGCCAGAAGCTCCTCCACATTGGGGACAAAGCTGAAACCCTTGCCGGTGATATTTGACGGGATCGCCAGGGCATCCGGGTAAAACCGCTGCAATATCCGGCCCTTGATGGCCGTCTTGGACAGTTGATGCATCCCCACCAAACGATCCGTCCCACCGTCAACGGCTATAAACATGGAAGCCGCCGGTATCGGAATTGTAACGACCCGTTCTGCTTCACCATCGAGTGTCACGGTTCTGTCGCGCTGATCCACAATCGTAATTGGCTCAGCCGACGCAGCGAAGGCCGCAAAAGCACCGACTGCTGCCATAAATACTGACTTCATTGATATTCCCTCCCAAGAACCTTCGGACCAAGGGACAACATTCGACCGGCATTGGTCAAGCCGCATGTTGCCGCACCTGCCAAGCCTAACTTATTGGCACTGAGAAGAATTCGGGCCGATTTTCACACGCTATCGTCAATCGGATGAGGTTGGGAAAAGATTGCCCAGCCAACGAACCTGGAAAGATGTGGTTGAAAAACGAAACACCCACAGCGCAGGTCACATCAGCCTGACCCATTTGTGCGCCGTCAAAGAATTCTTTGTCGCCAAGGTCGCGCTCCAGTTCGCCGTATCCCTGCTGCGCCTGTCGAAGCAGCCGGTCCAGACGCGCAGAATCCTGTTGTTCTGTGGGGCGGCGACGCTCCGCATTGGCGGCCATGGATCGGTCGATCGCACCGGTTGCAATGGCGATCCGTCTCAGCGCATTGCGCCTATTGGCCCCTGTGCGAGGGATCAACGGATTCTGCGCCCCCGCAATCTCATCCAAATGATCCAAGATTGCCGCACTGTCGATCAGCACTTCGCCTGATGGTATCTGCAACGCCGGAACCCGACCGACCGGATTGATCGCCTCGCGCTCAGCCTCGTCGCCGACGGCGGATATGATCCTTTGTTCAAAATCTATGCCGTAAACATTGAGCGAAACCGCTACCCTGCGAACGTATGGCGAAAGAAATCGACCAAACAGAATGTGCTGAACAGTGCCCACCTTACGGGCCCTCTACCGAAAGCACGTTAACAGCATCGAGCGGGTCCAACGACCGCAGTTGCTCCGAAAAATCAAATTGCATTTGTCTGAACAACTTTGCATCCTCTGCCGTCGCCCCACCACTTTGCAGATGCCTTCGCCTGCTGACGAAATCATCCGGAACGACTTCGGGCCTTAGCCCAAGTTCCACTGTTGTCTCAGCATCGGAAATTCGGAAATAATACGATCCCTTGGCTGCTTCGGCGATCAGTCCACCTTTGGGCGGATCGTCCAGAACGATGTACTTTTGTCGAGATTGCGCCCGGGTCACCAACTCAAAGCCGTCGCGTGTGCCCGGACCGGGAAAACCCGATTGCACCAGTATCTTGCTGCGATCAGGTGGGGTATCCGGCCAACACTTGGTCCACGCGGCCTCCATTATTTTGAGCGCGACAGTCAGCCCGCAAATGGCCCTGGTCCCATGAAACTTTAACAAATCCTCAAAATCAAAAGCGTAGATTTCGTCCTGATCGGCAACTCGAATTATCGCCATGCGCCCCCCCCCAAAAAAACTCGTCGTTCTAACTTTGGCTGCCTCCACCATGGTCCATCTTCGCAGCCGATTACTGGTCGCGCAAGACGGCGACATCAACCAACTATCGGGCCTCGAATTGGGATGCTTCTGGGTCGATTCCTAGGGTATCGAAATCTTGCGAATTATACCCACTCAGGCAGATAGCACTTCCAGACCGGAGTCAGCTTGCAATCATTTGGACGTGTCACGGTTTGATACCGCACCAATAACTCACTTGAGCGGCCTTTCTTTCGAAAGCCAAGGGGCTTTTCCATCCCAATGCTGAGTGGCGTCTGCGTGGATTGTAGAAGCCGTTGATGTATTCGAAGATCGCCAGTTCAGCAGTGCGGCGCGTTTCCCATGAACGTTGCCAGAGCAACTCGGCCTTGATCGTCTTGAAGAAGGTCTCGACGGCGGCGTTGTCATAGCAATTTCCTTTGCCGCTCATTGATGGCTGGAACCCGTGCTGGCGCAGGATTTTCTGATAGTCATGCGAACAATACTGGCTGCCGCGATCCGTATGGTGAATGCAGCCCTCCGGCGGGCAGGCGGGCCCCAAGGGCTCGAAACTTTTGTAAGTCAGGACGAATTCGGCATGACCCAGTTCCTCAGACTTGGTTTGCGCGCCAGAAGCCACCTGCAAGACCAGATCGTAGATTTCATCCCCGATCTCGGCCAACGGCGCACCTTCAAGCACCTTGCCTGCGTTTATGTCCATGTCGTCGGCAAGTCTGCGGTAGGTTTCCGGATTTGCGCAGATCTTGATCACGGGCGACACGGCATTGCCCACGACAGAACCCCGCCCGGTCACGAACAGCGTCATGTGCGCACCCGAGGCGGCCATCTCGACGATCTCTGCGTTGTCGGTAATATTCGGAAAGCCGAACCGCACCTCGCCATCGGGCACCACGTCCATCAGGTATAGCCCGCCCGTAGGCGGGATGTCCCCCGGCTTGATCATCCCGACAATCGGTGCCGAGCCGGACTTGGCATAGGCGCCCATCGACTTTTCCTCGATGGTCGAAAGGCCGCCTTCGGCGTTGCCAGGCGAGACGATTGCGGGTGAGTTGGCTGGATCTTCGCTTGATGGCATCGCGCAGATCGACATCGTCGGCCCGGCGGCTTTGATAGCGCACCGACGATCGGTCGACATTCAAGGCAGCGCACGCCCGACGCTGACTTACCCGATGTGTCTCCATCAGATGAGCCACCGCTTTGCGCTTGGCGTCGGGCGTCACCACTTTTTTGAGTTCACTTCCCGCAGCATGGCGTTATCCATCATCTGTTCGGCCAGCAGCTTCTTCAGCTTCGCGTTCTCCGCCTCCAGCGACTTCAGCCGCTTGGCATCCGACACCTCCATGCCGCCAAACTTTGAGCGCCACTTAATGGGATGGATGTCTCTCCCTCAAACGGCAACGCTGTGGGTATGACACAGCTTGAAGGAGATAGAGATGACAGTTGCATTTGTTGGCATTGATTTGGCCAAGAACGTATTCCAGATACATGGCGTATCGGATGATGGACAACCCCAGTTAAAACGCCGCGTTCGGCGCGAAGGGCTGCTTGCGGCTGTTGGCGATTTTCCATCCTGCACGATCGGCATTGAGGCTTGTACTGGGGCCTTCTATTGGCAACGACAGTTTGAGGAGCTTGGTCACACCGTCAAAGTGATCGCACCGCAATATGTGAAGCCATTCGTGAAGCATCAAAAGAATGATCGTAACGATGCTGAGGCAATTTGCACGGCCCTGATGCAACCGAACATGAAGTTCGTGCCGCCCAAGTCGGAAGAACAGCAAGACATCCAGGCTCTTCATCGCGCCCGCCGCCGTTTGGTCAATCACCGCACGGCACTAGTGTGTCAGATGCGAGGCCTGCTGCTGGATCGTGGCGTAACAATTGCCCTGACAATTGGACGGGCACGCCGCAGCATTCCCGAAGTCCTTGAAGATCAGTGCAATGGCTTGACCGCACTGACGCGTGAGATCATCAGCGATCTGTTCGAGTTCATGCTTCAGCTTGATGAACGGATCAGGGCTTTTGATCGCCGCATCGACCGAGTATTCCGCGCCAACCCAGATTGCCAGCGTATCGCTCAAATCTGTGGTGTTGGCTCCAAGACTGCCACAGCAGTTGTCGCGGCTGTCGGCGATGGGAAAGAGTTCAAGAACGGCCGCCACATGGCGGCTTGGATGGGACTGGTGCCCCGCCAGCATTCCAGCGGCGACAAACGCCTGTTGATGGGGATCAGTAAACGCGGCGACAAACACCTGCGAACGCTGTTGATCCACGGGGCACGCTCTGTGGTCCGTGTCTCACAAGGTAGGACAGACGCATTCAGCAAATGGGTCAATTCCATCCGGGAACGCAGAGGCATGAACCGCGCCATTGTCGCTGTGGCAAACAAGAATGCACGCATCATCTGGGCGATGCTGCACCGAAACGAAGAGTTCCGCGCTCAGGCCTGAGCAAAGAAGAGGATCGCAAGACGACCAAGGAAATGAACCGACCGGCAAGCTCCGGTGTGTGAGGAACCTGGCTATTATAATGGCCCTAAGAGGCCGACCACTTGTTGAGGCTCACCACGCGGAATTCCCATTTGGGCGCACCATCAACCGGTGACGCCGGATAGATGTTTGCAACCAGGGAACCGCCGTAAGTTCAGATCAATGGAACCCTTGCAACAGGAGAGACATCCATAGATGTAAAACGTCGCATCGCTGATCCCGTGCTTGCGGCACACGTCCTGGGCTTTGGCGCCCGCCTCGTACTCCTTGATCATCCCGATGATCTGTTCGTCGGTGAATCGCTTCTTCATTTGTCCGTCCTTTGGTTGGGCGGACTCTACATCATTCTGGAGGAGTTTTAGGGGCTCAGGTCAGAGCAATTGCATTCCAGTGAACTCTTCCAGGGCCCGGACCTGTTGCGCCACTGCAGCGTGGGTTACGTTGAGCGACCGAGCCGCTGCTGAAAAGCTCTTTTCCCGCGCAGCGGCGTCGAATGCCCGAAGTGCGGTTAAGGATGGCAGCTTTGTCCAGTCAAGCGTCATGCTGAAAGATCACCTTTCATCTTAATAGTATTTCTGACCCGCAGATTTACCGGAATATTACCATACTCGACTTGAAAATAACACATTGATGGAGAGTTTCGATGATGGTTCCAAACACAGACCTGTTACGTGGAGTTTCAACGTACGATGCCAGCGGCCGCCCGCGCACTGGCCAGTTCCCGGGTTACACAGTGCCATCGGAGAAGCGACGCAGGGGTCGGGGCTGTGGCTTGGCATCTCTGTTCCAATTCATCCTGAAGCGGACCCGGCCGCAACTTACGCTCATAGATGCCGGTCATCGGTGACGCAGTGGTGGTAAATCAGTCGCGACGGGATGATTTCAAATCTAGGACAAAAGGCGTTCCAATTGCTAGGTTTGGGAATGGTACGCAGTTTTGCCCTTTTGCTAGTTGCAACAATGGCAGGAATGTCATTGTGGTTCATGGCGGCAGCCGTGTTGCCAAACATGGCCACCGAAGCTGGGTTGTCGGCAAACAGCCTCGCAGCGCTATCCAGTGTGGTCCCCGCGGGGTTTGCCCTAGGAGCGCTCCTGTTCGCCGCGATGGGCATTCCCGATCGTCTAGACCCACGATACGTTTTTGCGATCTGCGCTCTGGCGAGCGCGGTCCTGAATGCATTGTTGATTGTCGTACCGATAGGCGGGGCCTCTGCAATGGTGCTTCGTTTTCTGACTGGCCTAGTTATGGCCGGAACCTGGCCCGTATCGATGAAGATTGCGGTTGGTTGGAGCGTGCGAAAACGCGGATTGCTTATGGGCACATTGGTCGCTGCGCTGGTCATAGGCCAGGCCGCACCCTATTTGATGGCATGGATCGGCGGAGCCGATTGGCGGTTCGCGCTCTTGTTGGGCTCCGGCCTGGCCGTTCTGGGTGCAATCGCGGTGCTCATGACCTCGCTTGGCCCCCCACCACGCCCGGGCGACACGTTTCCAATCACGCGCGCTTAAGCTCGCCTGGACGAATGTGCGCGTTCGGGCCGCCATTCTTGGGTACTTGGGCCACATGTGGGAGTTCGTTGCATTCTGGTCATGGGTTGGCGTTTTCGCCGCAGCCTCATACGGGTCACATATGGAGCGCGCCGATGCCATAGAGTTCGGAAAGCTGACCGCCTTTTTGTGCATTCTGGCGGCGTCACCCGCATGTATCCTGACCGGCATGATTGCTGACAGTTGGGGCAAAGCCCGTATCGCCGCGGTATCCCTAGCTGTCGCGTTGCCCTTTAATCGGCTCTGCCTCAATTTGTGTGGCGCCACTATCCTGAGACTGAAAAATTCAGGAGGGATAGTCATGATTTCGAAGCACCACTGGTCGCCCGGGAGCGATGTTTCGGTTCAAAGCGTTGAGCGAAGTGAACCCGGCGGGTGGA
>JASBTX010000030.1 GCA_030148225.1 Paracoccaceae bacterium | reverse complement strand
CTATCTGATGGATGTGGCCTCGGTGCGCCGCAAGGTGATGTCGGACGAGGTGGGCACGATGAGCTTTGCGCCGCGGTTCTCGCCCGATGGCAAGAGTGTGGTGATGTCTGTCACCGAGGGGGGCAATACCGATCTGTACCGGATGGATGTTGCCAGCGGACAGCGCACGCGGCTGACCAATGGACCGGCGATTGAAACCGCGCCCAGCTTCAGCCCGGACGGTACCAGGATCGTGTTCGAGAGCGACCGGTCGGGATCACAGCAGCTTTATGTGATGGCCGCGTCGGGCGGCGAGGCGACCCGGATCAGTTCCGGTCAGGGGCGCTATGGCACGCCGGTCTGGAGCCCGCGCGGCGATCTGATCGCGTTCACCAAGCAGAACAAGGGCCGGTTCCATATTGGCGTGATGCGCACGGACGGGTCCGAAGAGCGCCTTCTGACGGCCTCGTTTCTGGATGAAAGCCCGACATGGGCGCCGAATGGCCGGGTGATCATGTTCACCCGCGAAACCTCGGGTACGTCGGGCACGGCGTCGATCTATTCGGTCGATGTGTCCGGGCGCAATCTCAAGCGGATTCCAACACCCGGCGGTGCCTCGGATCCGGCCTGGTCGCCCTTGTTGAAATGACAAACGGGAACAGGAATGATAGGATGAACACAAATAACAAAAGAGCAGGAACAACATCATGACTATGGGTCTCAAAACCTTGGGCTTCGCCGCATTGCTTGTGCTTGCGGGCTGCGGCCAGAATGCCCTGATCGGCAACCGGCTGGGCGATAATGCCATCGGCCCGAACGGATCGGTCAGCGATCCGACATCGGTTGCCTATTTCAACGCGACGATCGGGGACCGCATTCTCTTTGACATTGATCAGAGCACGCTGAATGCCGCTTCAACTGCGATCCTGGATCAGCAGGCGGAATTCCTGATCAGCAATGCCGGATATGACGCGCTGATCGAAGGTCATGCGGATGAGCAGGGCACACGCATCTACAACGTGGCGCTGGGCGCGCGGCGCGCCAGCGCGGTGCGCGACTATCTTGCTGGCAAGGGTGTGCCGGACAGCCGGTTGAAAACCGTCAGCTACGGCAAGGAACGCCCTGTCGAAATCTGCTCGGCCGAGTCCTGTTATCGCCAGAACAGGCGCGCGGTGACCGTACTGACCGCCGATTCCAGCAGCTAGGAAATACCACATGCGATACGCACTTGGTCTTGTTCTCTGTTTTGGCCTGATCGGTCCTGCCATCGCGCAGGACCGTGCCCAGTCCCTCGCCGATATCCGTCAGGAACTTGCGGTGCTGTCGGTCGAACTGCGCAAGCTCAAGCAAGAGCTGAACACGACCGGTGCGGTCGACACGACAATAAGCGGAAGTGTGACCGACCGACTTCAGGCGCTCGAGGCAGCGCTGGCACGGCTGACGGACCGGTCCGAGACGCTGGAATTCCGCATTGACCGGATTGTCTCGGACGGGACCAACCGTATCGGCGATCTGGAGTTTCGCCTCTGCGAACTGACGCCAGATTGCGACATTTCCACCGTACCGCTCGACACGCCGCCACTGGGCGGAGAAGCGGTGACAACCCGCATCACCCGCGAGCCGGATACGACCGGCGCGGAACTGGCGCTGAATGAGGAAGACGATTTCAACCGCGCCGCCCGCGCGTTGGAGGATGGCGATTTTGCCCGTGCCCAGTCCGGGTTCGAGGCATTCCTTGCGGCCTATCCCGGCAGCCCCTTCACGCATGAGGCGCATTTCTTCCGCGGTGAGGCGCTTGCCGGACAGGGTGACTGGAAATCGGCGGCGCGTGCCTATCTCGAGAGTTTTTCGGGCTCACCCAATGGCAGTCAGGCGCCGCAGGCGCTCTTCCGGCTGGGCGCGGCGCTGTTCGAACTGGGCCAGCAGCAAGAGGCCTGTCTGACGCTGGGTGAAGTATCCAACCGTTTCCCATCGGCACCGGTCGCGGCCGAGGCCGAGGCAAAGGCGCGCGAAATCGCTTGTCAGTAACCCTGCCAGAAGACCGCGTTCAGGCGCAGCTTTACAGGCTGGCCGGGCGTGAAACCAAAGAGATGGGGGTCGCCGTATCAGGCGGCGGCGATTCCATGGCGCTCCTGCACATCACCGATGGCTGGGCGCGCAGCATTGGCTGCCGGCTTCATATCGTCACTGTCAATCACGGGCTCAGGGATGCGTCGCTGAAAGAGGCGGAAATGGTCGCTGGTCTGGCGTCGGAACTGGGCTGGAGTCATGACCGTTTGGACTGGCACTGGGACGGATCGGGCAACCTGTCAGACAGGGCACGGCGTGGGCGCTATACGCTCATGACCGACTGGGCCCGGTCGGTGGGGGTAAGCGTTGTGGCGCTGGGCCATACACGCGACGACGTGGCCGAGACCTTTCTGATGCGGCTGGGGCGCGAGGCCGGTGTTGATGGTCTTGCGCAGATGGCCATCAGCCGCCTGCAGCACGGGATTACATGGATCAGACCGTTGTTGAACGAGCGTCGCGATGATTTGCGGCATTACCTTCAGTCGCATGGATTTCACTGGGTCGAGGATCCGACCAACGAAGACGACCGGTTCGATCGCGCCCGATTGCGGAAATTGCTGCCTGAGTTGGCCGCCGCGGGCGTGACGGTGGACGCGATTGCCATGTCCGCCGAGCGTCTGAAAGAGGCGTCGCACACCCTTAACGTTATATTGCAGGAATGGCTGACAGATCATTCGCGCTTTGACGGGGCGGGGATGATACTGGATGCGGATGCCTATGTCGCGCTGCAGCCCGAACTGCGCCACCGCTGCATGGCGCATACGCTCAGGTGGATCGCCGCTGCCGATTACAAACCGCGTGGCGAGAAACTCAATCAGCTTGACCGTGATCTTGCTGGCGATGTGACACGGACGCTGCATGGTTGCCTGATCGTCCGGCAGGGTCACGAGATCACGGTCAGCCGTGAATATGCCGCCGTTGCCGGGCTGGTCACACCCACGGATGATATCTGGGACAACAGGTGGCAGCTTTGCGGTCCGGATGCACCGGGGCTGAGCCTGCGCGCACTGGGCGAAGGCGGGCTTGCGGAATGTGACGGCTGGCGGGATACCGGCATTGGTCGCGCGGCACTCATTTCCGGCCCGGCCGTCTGGCGGGGTGCGGAACTGGTCGCCGCGCCACTAGCGGGTTTTGGCCGGGGATGGCGCGCAACTAGGACAAAAGGCCGCGATGACTACCTTCATTCCCTGTTATGGCGTTGAATAAAATGTCTCAGCGTCTATCTTAGAACAAATTCTCGGCGCAAAAGAACGCGCGAATGATTTGAGGAGATTCCCCTTGGGAAATGCACGTAACATCGCCTTCTGGGCGGTTTTGTTCCTGCTCATACTGGCCCTGTTCAATCTGTTCAGCGGCGGGGCCAACACGGCCTCAACCAGTGCCATCAGCTATTCCGAGTTTCTGGACCGCGTCGATGATGGCGTGGTGCGCAGCGTCACGCTGGACGGCGAGCAGGTGGTTGTCACCGGAAATGACGGCCAGCGCTATGTCACCGTCAAGCCCGAAGGGGAACAGATCACCAAGGAACTGACGGATAACCTGATTGCCAAGGATGTCGAGGTTGTCGCCAAGAGCCAGGAACAATCCGGTATCGTCTCGATGGTGTCTTTCTGGCTTCCGTTCCTGCTGATCATCGGGATCTGGATATTCCTGATGAACCGGATGCAGGGTGGCCGCGGCGGCGGGGCCATGGGTTTTGGCAAGTCCAAGGCCAAGATGCTGACCGAAAAGCACGGGCGTGTGACATTCGACGATGTTGCCGGCATTGACGAAGCCAAGGAAGAGCTTGAGGAAATCGTCGAATTCCTGCGCAACCCGCAGAAATTCTCGCGGCTGGGGGGCAAGATCCCCAAGGGCGCGCTGCTGGTCGGGCCTCCGGGCACGGGTAAAACATTGCTGGCGCGCGCCATTGCCGGTGAGGCTGGTGTGCCCTTCTTTACCATTTCCGGTTCGGATTTTGTCGAGATGTTCGTGGGTGTCGGCGCAAGCCGCGTGCGCGACATGTTCGAGCAGGCCAAGAAGAACGCACCTTGTATCGTGTTCATCGACGAGATCGACGCGGTGGGCCGTCACCGTGGTGCCGGTTACGGCGGCGGTAATGATGAACGCGAGCAGACGCTGAACCAGCTTCTGGTCGAGATGGACGGATTCGAGGCGAATGAAGGTGTCATCATCCTTGCCGCGACCAACCGGCGCGATGTTCTGGACCCGGCGCTGTTGCGTCCGGGCCGGTTCGACCGTCAGGTCACCGTGCCAAATCCCGATATCAAGGGCCGGGAAAAGATCCTGGGCGTGCATTCGCGCAAAACGCCGTTGGGTCCGGATGTCGATCTGCGCATCATCGCGCGCGGTACGCCCGGCTTTTCCGGGGCTGATCTGGCCAACCTCGTGAACGAAGCGGCCCTGATGGCCGCGCGGGTCGGGCGACGCTTTGTCACCATGGAGGATTTCGAAAACGCCAAGGACAAGGTGATGATGGGCGCCGAGCGCCGCTCGATGGTCCTGACCGATGAACAAAAGGAAAAGACCGCCTATCACGAAGCCGGGCACGCCATTGTCGGCATGACGCTTCCCGAATGCGATCCGGTCTACAAGGCCACCATCATTCCACGCGGCGGCGCGCTGGGCATGGTTGTCAGCCTGCCCGAGATCGACCGCCTGAACTGGCATAAATCCGAATGCGAACAAAAGCTGGCGATGACGATGGCCGGCAAGGCGGCCGAAATCCTGAAATACGGAGAGGATCACGTCTCGAACGGTCCCGCCGGCGACATCATGCAGGCCAGTCAGCTGGCACGGGCCATGGTGCTGCGCTGGGGCATGTCCGACAAGGTCGGCAATATCGACTATTCCGAGGCGGCGGACGGATATACCGGCAATACTGCCGGTTTCTCGGTCTCGGCCAATACCAAGGAACTGATCGAGGAAGAGGTCAAGCGCTTCATTCAGGAAGGGTATGAACGGGCCGTCGACATCCTGAAAGAGCGCAACACCGAGTGGGAGCGTCTGGCAGAGGGTCTCTTGGAATACGAGACCCTGACTGGCGACGAGATCAAGCGAGTGATGGCCGGTGAACCGCCCAATAGCGGCGATGACGAGGATGATACATCCGACAGCGGCACCGCCCCCAGCGTCACCGCCATTCCCAAGACCAAGCCCCGCACACCGCCGGGTGAAGGCGGGATGGAGCCTGAGCCAACCTGATAGACAGCCCCGGCCAAGCGCCGGGGCTTTTCATTCCGGGGCTGTCTTTTGCCGGTTGCCCGGTCTGTCGCACCGCTGACCTGCGTGTTAGGACGGGCGGAATATTTCTGATCGATCGAGGTAACATGCAGGATATGCAGGGCATCATCGCCGCCGTACCAACGCCCATAGACACGGATGGCCAGCCGGTCGAGACGGCATTTCTGAAACACTGCCGCTGGATGTTCGCCAAGGGGTGTGACGGGCTGAACATCCTCGGATCAACGGGCGAGGCGAATTCATTTTCCACCCGCCAGAGGCTTGGTGTCATGCAGACGGCGGCACAGGGGCTTGAGCGGGACCGCCTGATGGTGGGAACCGGTACGCCGTCACTGACCGAAACAATCGATCTGACCAAAGCTGCTGACGATATGGGCTATGGCGTCGCGCTGGTGCTGCCGCCCTATTATTACACCCCTGCCTCTGACGCGGGGCTGATTGCCTGGTATCTGGCGCTTGACCATGCCCTGGCCGAGCGCGATATCGAAATATATTTCTACAACTACCCGCAGATGACTGGTATTCCGATCCCGCTGACTGTCATTGCCGAATTGGCCGAACTGCGGCCACGGCGTTTTACGGGGATCAAGGATTCCTCCGGTGATCTGGATTATTGCCGTTCGATCCGTGATGCCGTGCCCGCGCTCAGGGTTTTTCCAAGTTCGGAAACTTCTATTTCTGCTGCGCATGCGGCGGGCTTCGCGGGCTGCATCTCGGCCAGCGTCAACATCAGCATCACCCAGTCCGTGCGCGCATGGCGCGACAGGGCAAGCCCTGGCGATGCGCTGATGCAGGACATTGCCGCGCGGCGTGGTGCCGTTGCGGCACATCCGCTGATCCCGGCGGTGAAATATATGGTGGGCCGACAGCTGGGGGAAGATCTCTGGAACAATGTATTGCCGCCATTCATGCCGCTCGACGCCGCCGCGCGTGCCACGCTTGATCAGACGCTGGGCTAAGGGCCGTGGCCAACGCGGGTGCTGATCAACTGGCAGGGTTTGAAACCGGTCGGCTGTCGGTTCAGGCCTTTGTCCCGCTGGGGCAAGATGGTCAGATGCCGGCAGCGCTAGCCGGGGAACTGCGCAAGGTCCTGACCCCACGCTGCCTGCAACACCTGCCCGGTCACATGCAGTTGGGGCCAGCCCCGGATGATGGCGAAATTGGTGACTGGGTCCGCGACCGCCTGTCCGAGAGCCAGCTACTGGTAATCCGCGACAGGTCAGGGGGTGATTTGCTGGGCCTGTTGATCCTGGCGGCATTCGGGGGGGCAGCGCAGAGGGTTGTCCATATCGGCTATCTCCTGTCCGAGGCATGCTGGGGGCAGGGCTATGGCAGCGAATGCATCCATGGTCTGGTGGCAGAGATGTGCCGTATCGGCGTGAGCGTTCTGCTGATGGCGGGGGTCGGGCACGACAACCCGGCCTCGGCGCGAATACTGCTCAAGGCAGGGTTCACGCGCGACGCGGCCCGGTCAACGGCAGATAGTGATATGTTCACGCTGGCGATCGGACCTGCCGGGGGCTGACACACCGGGGCAATTTTCACGACGCCCTTTGCAAAAGCATTACCGGTACTGGGCGGCAGTGATGAATTCGCCGAACGCCTCGCACCAGATCAGGATGGTGTTATAGGCTTCGATATCCACGCCTTCGGGAATATCGAGTATCAGGCCGTCAAAGGTTTTCACGTCGCCCAGCTGTATTGCGCTGGCTTTGATCGGTTCGAACTCATCCTCATGTTCGACAAATTCAGGCACGAGATAGAGCTTGTAATCCGGGCCCGGTGCCAGCTTGCCCTCGTGAATGATCTGGGTGGGTGTCACGCTGAATGTGCCTTCACCCCAGTGCACGAAATCATTGCCGCGCAGGTCGCGCGTCAGCTCAACCGAATAGATCGCCTCCTGTGCCTTTTCCTCGAGCATGGCGGCATCCGGTCCGGGCGGGGCGGTCAGGATGGGCAAAAGATAGATACCCAACGCGAAACCGATACCAAGGGCAATCGCGTGGGTGATGATAAATCTGACGAGCTTGCGCATGGTCGAAATCTCCTCTCACGGATGGGTAAGTATGGGTGGGCTTTTCACAGCAAGTCCATGAAAATCTGCAAAGCCCGTGGCCGCCATTCAGGTCTGTGAAACGGCATGCAAGATTGACCCCTGTATTGGGGTAATCGGCGTCCAAAAGTGACCCCTCCGATATTTCGTTTCAGAATCTTCCTCAAAGGATTGAGGGAGCGCGTTGGGGATGTTGGTTGTGGAAACGATTGCGA
>JASBTX010000027.1 GCA_030148225.1 Paracoccaceae bacterium | reverse complement strand
GCCTACAATGCCGGTCCCCATGCGGTCACCCGCCATGGCGGCATTCCCCCCTTTCGAGAAACCCAAGGCCATGTGGCCCGTGTGACAGCCGTGTTCCAGCGGCTGAGAGGAGACCTTTCGTGACGTCCAAATCTTCTATTGTCGCGCTCGGCGCGATGGCCCTCATCGTGCTGGCGGGACCGGCGCTTGCCCAAAGCATCGACCTCTCGCCCGTGCAGACGCTTCTCCAAGGCATCGTCGATGCGATCACCGGCCCGTTGGGCATCGTGATCGGCACGCTCGCGCTGATCGGCGTGTTCCTCTCCTGGCTCTTCGGCATCCTCGATTTCCGCCAGGCGCTCTGGGTCGTGGTCGCGATCGCAGGCATTGCCGCAGCCCCCACCATCGTCGCCGCAATCTGGACGACCTGAGAAGCACCCATGTCCGACCAGTCCCGCGTGTTCATCGGCCTTCTCAGGCCGCCCAAGCTGATGGGCTTGCCGATCATGTACGCCATGGTCTGGCTCTTCGGCTCGACGCTTCTGTTTCTCTGGGTGCAGAGCTGGGTGGTTGCCTTGGCCGCAGGATTGGCCTGGCCGGCGCTTTGGAAAGCCGCGGACTGGGATCCGAACTTTCTCGATGTCCTGGTGATCACATTGCAGGAAACCCCGCCGACCACGAACCGCAAGCTCCACGGGGGCGACAGCTATGCCCCGTGATGGACTGGCCGATGACGTGGCTGAGGGTCTCGATCCGCTTACCGCGCTGCCCGCATGGGTCAAGGGCGAGAAGCGGCTCTCGTCGATGCTGCCCTATGTGAGCCTTGTCACCGACCGGACGATCCGGACGCGCGGCAACGAGCTGATGCAATGCATCCGGCTGGAAGGGGTGAACAGCACCACAAGCGAGGATGCGCATCTCGACCGGATCGGCGGGCTTCTCGCAGGCATCGTCGCACAGGTGGGGACGGAATTTTCCTTCTACCTGCACAAGGTCTCGAAAGCGGTCGACGTGACCCTGCCGCCCATCCCTGGCGAGGGCTTTGCCGCCGCCGTCGACAAACGATGGCACGCGCATCTGGGTCGGGCAGGCCTTCGCGACAAGACCCTGACCCTGACCGTGCTGAAGCGCCCCGAGACAGGCAGCCGTCTGCCCTTCGGTCTGGGGGCGTCGCGTGCGCGACATGCAGCGGACACGACCCGTCGTCTGCGCAAACTCGACGAAGTCGTGGGGTTTCTGCTGTCGTCTTTCGACGAGCTGAAGCCTCGCCTGCTTGCCGCCGGCAGCGGCGAGCTTCTGGGCTTTCTCGGCTCGCTCAACACCGGCGAAGAGCACCCGCTCTTCCCGCGATCGCGCCTCGGCGTGATCGCCGAGGATGTGGCCAATACCCGGGTCACCTTCCGCGGCGAGACAATTGCGCTGTCCGATGGTGCTGTCGGCAACAAGCTCGGGGCGATCTTTGCGGTGAAGAACTACCCCGCCAAGACCGACAGCCTGATGCTCGACGAGCTGAACCTACCCGTCGACATGGTAGTCACCCATTCTTTCGTGCCGATCAACGCCAACATCATGGCGGGACGGATCAAGCGGCAGCTGCGGCTGATGCAAGCCGCCAATGACGGGGCGGTCAGCCTCGCGCAGGAGCTGGAACTGGCCCAGGACGATCTGGAATCGAAACGTCTGATCTTCGGCGAGCACCACATGACCGTGGCGGTCTATGCGCGGAGCCAGGCCGCGCTTGACGATATCGCGGCCGAAATCCGCAACATCTCTGCCACTTCCGGGATCAATCTGATCTCGGAAGCCTTCGGCGCACGGGCGCATTTCATGGCGCAGCATCCGGGGAACACTGGCGCGCGCAGCCGCAAGGCTGCGATCACCAACCACAACTTCGCCGATCTCGCCACCTTTCACCGCACGCCGCTCGGCAAGACGGCCGCGCAAGTGCCCTGGGGCGTGCCGATCACGCTTTTTCCGACGCCCGAGCGCAGCGGGTTCCGCTTCAACTTCCACGAACAGGGCGCGCCGGACCGCGAGCCCACAGGTGGCCATACGCTGATCTTGGGGCGCCCCGGTTCGGGCAAATCCGTGCTGGCGGCTTTCCTCATGACCATGGCCCGGCGCGCAGGTGCCCGACTCTTCGTCTTCGACTATCGGGCTGGCATGGAAATGGCCGTCCGCGCGCTTGGTGGTAGCTATTCGACCGTGCGGGCGGGACGGCCCACGGGCCTGAACCCACTGCAGACCGAGATCGACCCGCGCGGCCAAGCCTGGCTTGCCGACTGGCTCGCGACCCTCCTCGAACGCCGCGACCGACCCCTGACCCCGGTGCAAACCAACCGCCTGCAGGAGGTCGTGCGCCAGAACGCCAGCGCCGGGAACGCAGGGCTGCGAAACTGGTCGGATTTCGCCTCGCTCCTCGTCTCGACCGATGACGATGGCGATCTGTTTGAGCGGATGCAGGAATGGACGGCCGATGGCCGCTACGGTTGGATCTTCGGGGCGAACGCAGACGATACGTTCCAAATCGGGGGCAGCACCGACGCTGATGTCGCGGGCTTTGATCTGACCGGCATCCTCGATTCCGAGAGCGAGCGGGAACGCATGGCGGTCCTGTCCTACCTTTTCCGCCGGGTCGAGCGGGTGATCGAGGACCGCAAGCCCACGATCATTGTCATCGACGAGGCATGGAAGGCGCTCGACAACGCGTATTTCGCGGAGCGGCTTTCGAACTGGCTGGTGACCGCGCGCAAGCAAAACGCGGTCGTCGTGATGATGACCCAATATGCCAGCCAGCTCGAGCGCACGCGGACCGGCAAGACCATCGTGGAAGCGGTGCCGACCCAGGTGCTTCTGCCCAACATCCGCGCCTCGGCCGCGGATTACGCAATGCTCGGCCTAAGCGAGAAGGAACTCGACGTGCTCTTGGGCGTCGGCTCCGCCTCCCGGCTGGCCCTCGTGCGCGATGACCGGGGTTCGGTGGTGATCGACGCCGATCTCAGCGCCCTTGGCCCCCTCGTGACCATCCTCGGCGGCATGGAGAAGGGCGAGGCCCTTGTCGGTCCCGATTACCGCGACCGCCCTGATTTCTGGAGAGTGACATGACCTGTATCCTCATTCGCGGCGTCGTGCTGCTCGGGCTCGGCCTGACCCTGACAGCCTGCGCGCAGCATAACCCTGCGCAGGCGAACTGCTTCAACTTCCGCGACGCGCCCGCACCAGGTGCAACCGCGACAGCCACGATCTCGACCATGGGGGCGGAGGTTACGCGCCGCGACACGGCGTGCGATTTCGTGATGCTGGGGGCTGGCGGCTAAGCCCATGCGGAGCTGGCTTCCCCTCTCGATGGTCAGCCTTGCGCTGGCTGGTCCCGCTGCGGGGCCAGCTGTCGCCCAAGGCGTGCCGACCTTCGATCTGCGCCTTTTCGCAGAGCGCCAAGCGATCCTCGAGCAAACCGATCAGGATCTCGCACTGCAGCAAGACCGGCTGACCCGCGAAGAGGAACTGGCCGAGATCGAGCGACAGCAACTCGCCTCTCTCGAAGGGCTCATGGATGCAATGTCCCTCGGCTCGGGCGATGTCGCAGGAACCGTGGCCGGGCTCGAGGCGGGGCAGGGGGCGGTTGGTGACGTCGAAAGCGCAGCTGCCAGCCTTTACGCGCCCGATGACAACAATCCGGCCGCAGCCCGGATGTTCGGCGATGCCCGGGAAGGGATCGAAGAGCTGATCATCCGCGCCGCGCGCGACACGCACGGTCTGCCGGGCGTAAGCCGTGCCGGCCTGTCGCTTGTGCAATGGCGCTGCCTGCTGCAGGCGCTGATCTGGCAGGAAAGCCGCTTCCAGATCGGCGCGCGCTCCCCCGTGGGGGCGTTTGGGCTCACCCAGATCATGCCCGGCACGGCGGGCGATCTAGGGATCTACCCGGCCTATTATGACGACCCCTGGCTGCAGGTCACCGGCGGCGCGCGATACCTCGCGCAGATGCTGAACATGTTCGATGGCAACATCATCCATGCGCTTGCGGCCTATAACGCGGGCCCCGGCAACGTGCAGAACTACGGTGGCGTGCCGCCCTTTGCCGAAACGCAGCATTACGTCGTGGTCATCCCACAGCAGTACAACAGCTACCTCGCCGCCGTCGGCGGCATCGATGCGCTCGGCACCATCGACCCGGTCCTTCTGGCGAATGCGAGCTTCAGCCTCTCGGCCCATGGGGCGGGGGTGTACGGGGATTATTCGCTGGTCTCGGTCCGCGCGGCCGCCCTGCGTGTGCAGGACATCATCACCCGCATCGGCGAGACCGAAGACCTGCACGAGGCCATCGCGCTCAACACCTACGCGCGCGCCGAGCTTGCCCGGCTGGTCGCGATCCGCACCCGGATCAAGGCCACTCACACCCAGCCGCTGAGCGAGGAACAACTCGCCATGGCAGCCGCACAGGCAGCCGAGCGGCAATATATGGATTTCACCCAGGAGACATTGCGATGAGAAGGCCACTGCGCATTTCCCTTACCACTACCGCCGCGACCCTCGCGCTTGGCCTTGCCCTCGCGGGCCCCGTCGCCGCACAGGGCGTGCCCACGGTCGACACGCAGAACATCGCCCAGGAAATCCGCCAGCTTCAGCAGATGCTGCAGGATTTCGGGATCCAGACCGATCTTCTGGACAATGCGCTCGAACAACTGGAGACGCTGCAAGGCCAGCTCGATCAGCTGAACGAAATGTATGCCTCGCTCACCGGGCCGCGCAGTATCCTTGGGTTGGCCATGGGCGGCGATCTCGACAACCTGTTGCAAGCTAATTTCGAAGACATCCCAGGCCTGATCCGCGGCATCCAGGCGGGCGACTGGTCGAGCCTGATCGGCCCCAATGCAGGGCCTCTGCGCACGCAGATGGAACAGGCGCTGGCCAGTGCGGGCTTCGATGAGGATTCACTCCGCGAGATCGCCACCAGCGGCAATCCAGGCGCGGAAGGTGTTGTGAGCGTTGCAGACACCCGCAGCTGTGCGAAGCGCTGCTGCGACGGCAGGTGCGCAGGTGGTCAGGATGGCTGAGAGGGCAAAGCGGCTGGGGCGGTGATGAAGAATACTTAACGCGCGTCTCGTCCAATACGAAGCTGTAAATAAACGCAAACTGTCAAAGGGCCCCCACTCCCGGGACTACTCGGTGCCCGATCCTGGCAGATAACGCTCACTCAAGATCTATTGTCTGCTTAAACTCTGCTAACAAATCTTTCTCATTCAGATGGTACTCGGCACAAGCGTTGGCTACGGTGTGGAAGCGGCTGATTGGGCATCCGACGCACAGCATCCTGTGACGAATAAATACGGGGATGGTCCGGGGCCAATGGGTCATCAGATCGGCCAGAGACAAGTCGGGGTCGTCGAGTTTTGGTTTGTTCATTAATGCCTCCCTTGAAAACCAGACTATGTGCTGGAATTTTCCAAAGGTTGTGCTGACGCAAACTTATCCTGCGCCTACACATGTGGCGCGGCTTCAAAACATGATGACGTCTCAAGATGCCTGCGAGTAGCGAACTCCCTCTGGAACGTGTTGGTCAAGCATCGAGGCGATGATACGTGTCAGCGATCGACCTTCCGGTAGAATGCTAATGCGCTGTCCAACCAATCTCGCGAAAGGCTTGAAACGGGTTTCCATGTCTTCCAGGCAAGGCCTGAGCGTGTAGGCGCGTGAACCATGGTGGCGGCTCAGATCGTCCAGATCGAGCGTAAATTCACACATCAATGTCTCGATCGCGCGTGCATGCAGCTGATCGTCATGGGTCATCTCGTAGCCGCGCGAGCCGGGAAAAATAGTTTGCGCAATCCGCTGCTTATAGGCCGCCGTTGCAGGGGCGTTCTGGACGTATCCGCCCGGAAAGCGCGAGATGGAGGACGCACCAAGTCCGATCAGGGTCTGACAGCTGTCCGCCGTGTAGCCTTGGAAGTTGCGGCGCAAGCGCCGGTTCTCCTGGGCGACTGCCAGATCATCGCCGGGGGCCGCAAAATGATCAATTCCGATAGGGGTCAGGCCTGCTTGGACGAACCGCTCCGCGGCGCGGGTGGCAAGCGTATACCGCGCCAGATCACTCGGCAGGGTCGTTTCGTCGATCAGCTTCTGGCGTTTCGACACCCACGGTACATGCGCGTACCCGAACAACGCGATGCGGTCCGGAGCAAATGTCAGAACCTTGTCGATGGTACCTTCGAGCCGTGCCAGTGTCTGGTGCGGCAGGCCGTACACCAGATCGGTGTTCAGCGAGGTGATGCCGGCGGCGCGCAGGTATTCGACACAGGTGCGCGTGATGTCGAAGGGTTGTATGCGACCGATTGCCTGCTGCACCTCGGGGTCGAAATCCTGAATGCCAATGGACGCACGCGTCATGCCTTCGGCCGCGAGCGCATTGATCTTGGCGCGGTCGACCATCGTCGGATCGATCTCGACCGAAAATTCAAAGTCGTCTGCCGAGGTAAATACGCTGCGGATCGCTTCGCTTAGTCGGTGGATCAACGGCGGTGGCAGGATCGTGGGTGTCCCGCCGCCCCAATGCAACCGCCCCATGCGCAGACCGTCGGGCAGGGTGTTGCGCAGCATCTCCAGCTCGGCTTCGAGGGTCTCGATGTAGCTTTCTACCGGTCCAAGGGTTTGCGTGCCTTGCGTGTGACAGGCGCAGAACCAGCACAGCCGCTCACAAAAGGGGATGTGGATGTACACTGACACCGGATCATCCGGGTCCAATGTCTCCAAGGCCCGCTTCTGAAAAACCGAGCCGACGTTTGGGGAAAAAACCGCTGCGGTCGGGTATGACGTGTAACGGGGCACACGCGCATCGAAAAGGCCAAGCGCCTTGAGTGAATTTGTATATTCCATGCATCGATTATGAGCGAGTCGCAGCGAGAGATCTTTGCAGTAGATCAAACTTGCAGCCCAAAAGATGCCTTGTCTTGTGGGCGTCAGGATCGTGGCCCCGTCACGTCGGGTGACCGGGGGCCACCCCGGATATCCTCGAGCGCGGCGTAGAATGCAGGCAACACCAATAGGATCAGGACCGTTGCCGCCAGTAGGCCGAACACCACGGAAATCACCAGTGGTTTGAGCGTCTGGGCCTGGGTCGAGGTTTCCAGCAGCAAGGGCGCCATGCCCATGATCGTCGTCGAGACCGAGACGAAGATGGGGCGGAACCGCGACCGAACGGCCTCTCCGGCGGCCAGCGCGGCGGAAAGTCCCTCGGCACGGCGGGCGTTGATCACGCCGACCAGCAGGATGGCGTTGTTCACCACGATCCCCGCGAGCGAGGCTGCCCCCACCAGTGATGGCATCGAGATGTTGTAGCCCATCAACACATGCCCCCAGATCACCCCCAGAAACGCCAGTGGGATGGTGATCATCACGATCAGCGGTTCGACATAGCTGCGGAACTGGAAGCTGAGCACGAGGTAGATACCCACGAGCCCGATCATGAACCCGCGCAGGATCGAGGCGACGGTTTCCGCGGAATTCGCGGCCTGTCCGCCGATCTCGAAGCCAAGGCCGGGGGTGGAGGCTGCCAGATCGGGCAGGAAGCCCTCGGCCAGCCGTGCGGTAATCGCGTCGGCATTGCCGATGCGACCGTCTACATCCGCCGAAACGGTCAGGGTGCGCAGCCCGTTGCGGCGGGTGATCGTGCCCCAGCCGCGCGCCTCGTCAATGGTGGCGATGCTGGACAGCGGCACGGTGCCGCCACCGGGCAGGGCGATCTCGAAAAGGCTCAGGTCGGCGCGGGTGGCGCGGTCCTCATCGGCCAGCCGCACCTCGAGGTCCCAGGCCAAGTCGCCGCGCCGGATTTCCGCAAGCTGCGTGCCGAGGAAAGCCGCGCGAAGTTGGCTTGCCACATCCGCGGCGGTCAGTCCCAAGGCCTCGGCGCCGGGCGCGAGGCTCAGCCGCAATTCGGGCGCGCCGGGGCGCAAGTCGAGGATCGCGTTGCGCACACCGGCATAGGTCTCGAGTTCAGCCAGCGTGGCGCGGCCCGCGGCCTCGAGCGAGGCGAGGTCGGGATGGGTCAGGCGCAACTCGACCGCGATGCCTTGCGGGCCGATGCCCGGCTCGGTCAGGATCAGTGAGTTCACGCCGGGCAGGGCGCCGATTTCTTCGCGCCACAGAGTGACGATATCGTCAAGCGTGCTGGTGCGCGTCTCGGCGCCCAGAAGGTCCACCGCGACGGTGGCGACATGGGCACCGCTCTCGCCCGCCGACAGGTTGCGGCCCAGCCGGGTGATGCGACGGATCACCAACGCTTGCGCCTCAGGCTGGTCTGGGGTGAGACGGGCGTTCACGCGGTCAAGCGCGGCCTCGACCTGTGCCACGGCCTCGGTCGTGCGCCTCAGCGGGGTGCCGGCAGGCAGCATCAGCCGCGCTTCGAGCACGTCGCCGTCAATCTCGGGCATGGCTTCGCGCTTGACCATGCCGCCACCGAGCGCACCGACGGTCAGGATCAAGGCACCGATGGCCAGCCCTGCGACCAGCCAGCGCGCCTTGATCGCGGTATCGGCCAGACCGCCGACCCCTTCGCGAAAAGCGTCAAAGCCCGCGTCGAAGCCTTTGCGGAAGCGGGAGGGGGCGCTGTCCTTCATCCCGCCTTTCAGGTGGTGGGGCAGGATGAAGAAAGCCTCGATCAGCGAGGCGGCAAGGGCTGCCAGCAGGACCACCGGCAGGACTTCGAGCACCGCGCCCAACTCGCCCGCGAGGAAGGCCAGAGGCAGGAACACGGCAAGCGTCGTCAGGAAGGACGAGATCACGCCGGGTGCCACGGCGGCGACGCCTGCCGCCACAGTTTCCACCGTCGCGCCCTTGGCGGCGTGTACAGCGATGGAATCCGCGATCACGATGGAATCGTCCATCACGATCCCGATCGCCATCAACAGCGCCACCAGCGTCATCATGTTCAGGCTGAGCCCGGTCAGCGCCATCCAGACAAATGCGCCCGCAAAGGCCACGGGCAGCCCCATCGCGGCCCAGATCGCGAAACCGGGGCGGAAGAAGAGGCTCATCACCACGACGACCAGCACAAGGCCGATCACGCCGTTCTGCACCAGCATCACCAGCCGGTCACGGATGATGGAGGTCACGTCCTGCACCACCTCGACGGTGATGGCGCCCGGCAGTCGGGCGGTTTCCGCGTCAACCAAGGCCGCGACGCCGTCCAGCACGCGCAGCGCGTCGGCATCGAGCGCCTTGGCCACGTCAAGCACGAGGGCGGGCACCCCGTCGACAAAGGCGCGGTCCTGTGGCGGCTCGAAGCGTTCCTCGATCACCGCCACGTCGCCCAGCGTCAGCGTCGCGCCGTTCGGCAGCACCAGCACGGGGATCATGGCCAGCGCCGTCGCTGTGTCGCGTTCGGCGGTGAAACGCAGGGTCAGGTCCGCGCCTGCCCCTTCGAGCGTGCCTGCGGGCAGGTCGATGTTCTGCGCGGCGATGGCGGCGGCCAATGTGGCAGGTGTCAGGCCGTGGCTGTCGAGCACGGCGCGCGGCGCGGTGATGGACAGCGTCCGGGCGCCGAGGCCCCCGCGCGTCACGCGAGCAACACCGGGCAGGGCGGTCAGGCGGTCCGACAGGGCGTCCGCATAAAGGTCCAGTTCGCCCAGCGGCAGATCTCCCGAGATAGCCACCGAGGTGACCGGATCGGAGCGGTGCAACTCGCGCACCACCGCAGGATCGGCACGGTCAGGAAAGCTGTCGATGGCCGAAACCTCGGTGCGCAGCGAATTCACGAAACGCAGCGCGTCATTGCCCGGCGCCATGGTCGCCACGGCCCGCGCGCGGCCGGACTGGGCGGTGCAGGCGAAGGTTTCCAGCCCCTCGACACCCTGCACCCCGTCCCACAGCGGCGCGCAGATCGCGCCTTCGACATCCTCGGCGGCAGCGCCCCGGTAGGGCACGGTGATCTCGGCCTCGACAGCGCGGAAATCCGGGAAGGTTTCGCGCAAGAGACCCGGCGCGGCAAAGGCCCCGGCGGCGAGGAACAGCAAAAGCAGCAGGTTGCCCGCCGTCGGGTGGCCGGTGAACCAGCGGATCATCGCGCGGCCTCGACCGGGGTCAGGGTCATGCCGGGAATGGCCGGGGCGATGTCGTCAATCACCACGCGGTCGCCGGGGGCGAGCCCATCGGTGATGATGACCGAGCCGTCTTGTGCAAAACCGGCGATGACGGGCCGCAACTCCAGCCTGTTATCGGCGCTTGCAATATGCACCATGCGCCCATGCAGTGCCGCTTCGGGGATTGCGATGAAGCCTGACATAGAAGCGCCCGAAAAGGCAATCTGCACCTGCATGTTGGGCACCAGCGGCAGGCGCCGGGGCGGGTCCGCGCCCTCATAGGGGTCGTCAACCCTGACGACGACCGGCACGGTGCGCGCACGGGCATCCAGCGCGCCTTCGATCCGGACAACGCGGGCGGTCCAGATTTGGGTCGGGTCCGACAGCGGGCTGAGCGTCACCTCGATTTGCGTGGCTGGCAGGTCGCGCATCATCTCGGCAAGGGTGATGCCTTCAGGCGCATCTCCCAGCAGGCGGCGAAAGCTGCCGATTGGCAGATGGGCCACGACTTCGGCCGCTGCGATCCCGTCGGCACGGATCACCACCTGACCGGGGCTGACGGTCTGAAACAGCTCCGCATTTACCTCGGTCACACGCATGCCGAACGGCGTCGTCAGGGTTGTGCGGTCGAGCGCGCGGCGCGCGCGGTCGATGGCGGCCTCGCTGCGCGCGACCTGTGCCGCGATCCGTGCCTCGCGGGACGGGATAAGAGCCATCGCATTTTCGAGTTCCGCGACCGTGCGGCGGGCCAGAAGCGTGGCACGCTCGGCCTCATCGACGCGCGATTGCGGGGCCGTACCCTGTTGGGCCAGGGTCCGCGTGCGAGTCAGTTCGGCCTCGGCCAGCGCCAATCTCGCGCGTTCCAGATCGAGGATGCGGCCCGTGTTTTCCGCCTCGGCGGTCAGCTGCGCGCTTTCGGCGTCCAGCGCTGCAAGGTCGGCCTGCGACTGCGCCAACGCGAGCTCGTAGTCGGCAGGGTCGATCCGCAGCACCTCGGTTCCCGCCGGGATCAGGCGGCCGGGTTCCAGGTTGGAGTGGCGCCAGATCACTTCGCCTTGCACTTCGGCCACGGCGACCCAGGTGTCGGCCGCTCGCAGGTTGCCCCACGCCGTGGCGGTCGGGCGTAGGTCTGCTGCCGCGACCGTCATCACGCGGACCGGCAGGGCGGGTCCGCTGCCCTCGATCTGGGCCGGTCCGGGTGCCGACGAGATCATCCAGACCGCCGCGGCAATGCCGAGCGCGATAGGCGGCAGGGCGAGGAGAGGGGCGAGTCTCATGGGATCAGCATTGCGCCCGGCGCATCCGCGCCAGCGTGCCGTCGCGCAGCACGAACTGGTGGTAGAGCGCGCCGACGACATGCAGCGCGATCAGCGCCAGCAGGGCAATCTTCAAAACGTTGTGGCCTTGCGCCGCGGTCTCGACCCCGCCAAACCACGCGACCGAGCCGCTGAGCGGCATCAGGATCATAAGCGCGTATAGGCCGACATGGGTGAGCTTGGCGAGGATGCCCTGCAGTTTGTTGGCCTCGATCGCCGGAGGCACGCCGCGCTGGGCGCGCAGCGTCAGCCGCCACAGCGCGAAAATCAGCACCAGCGCGCCGCCCGCCACATGGGCCAGCACGAGCGGGTCGAACCCCGCCTCCAGCCCGTCGGTGACGCGATCCCAAGCGGCCGACATCGCGTCCTTGAAAAGGTATTGCTGCGCAATCAGCGCGAAGACGAGCCAGTGCAGCGCGATCTGCAGGCGGGAATAGCCGGTCGGGGCGGTTGTGGCGGGCATGGCGGGGGTCCTTTCGGTCTGGGCGCGCGACTCGGGATAGAGGTTGCAGTTGCCAGTAGTATATGTTAGTGAATTATAACTAACAAGAGGGGGCTGCATGTCCGGTCGTCAGAGCGCGGAAGAGCGAAAGACACAGATCGTGGCCGAGGTGCTGCGACTGGCCGACGAGATCGGACCCGACCGGCTCAGCACCACGGATGTCGCGCGCGCCATCGGTCTCAGTCAGCCGGCGATCTTCCGACATTTTCCCACCAAGGGCGCGCTCTGGTTGGCGGTGGCCGAGGATATCGCGAACCGGCTTCAAGGCTCGTGGGCCGCAGCCGAGGCCGGGGCCGCCGGGCCACACGCGCGCTTGAGGGCGCTCATCGGTGCGCAGCTCTCAGCCATATCCGAGACGCCCGCTCTGCCGTCGATCCTGTTCTCGCGCGAGTTGCAGGTGGACAATCAAGCCCTGCGCGACGTGTTCCGGGGGCTTCTGGGCGCGTTTCAGAGCCGCCTTGTTGCCGTGATCCGTGATCTTCAGGCCGCGGGCAACATGAAGCGCGACGTTAGCCCGGAGGATGTCGCCATCCTGCTGACATCGCTGGTGCAGGGTGTCGCCATCCGCTGGACGCTCGGCGCGCGGGGCTTTTCGCTCCCGCAAGAGGGGTTGCGATTGTTCGACGTGCAGTTGGTGCTGCTGAACGCTGAGGAGGACGTTCTCGATGAGAAAAAAAGATAAATTGCTTCGCATCACGGGTGGAGTTGCGATTGCCTTCGGCCTTTTGACGGTTGTTTCGGGCGGCACCACGTTGCTTGGTGCGCTCGAGATGGGGGCGGTCGTCCTGTTCGTCTTGTGGTTCAACACACTGGCTGGACTTGCCTATGTCGTCGCGGGCCTGGGCCTGTGGCAGGGGCGGCGATGGGCCTATCCTCTGTCTCTCGCGATCTTCGCCGCAACGCTGTTGGTCTTCGCGGCGTTCGGTTTGCATGTGGCGCAGGGTGGAGCTTTCGAGATGCGCACCGTTTTCGCCATGGCCCTGCGCAGCACGGTATGGGGCGGCATCGCGCTGGTGGCGCGTCAGGCGCTTTCCGGGCGGTAGACGCAATCGGCAAGGGTGCTGCGGTTGAGATCGGCCACGAAGGCCGCTTCGGCATGGGCCAGCCGCGCCTTCAACCGGCAGTGCGAGGTCAGGGTGCAGGTGTCGGAGGCAAAGCACTCCACCAGCGCCTGATCGGCCTCGAGCACCGCCACCACATCGCCCAGCCGGATGTCCGCGGGCGCGCGGGCCAGCATCGCGCCGCCCCCGCCGCCGCGCCGGGTCTCCAGAAGACCTGCCGCGGCAAGCGCCGAAATCACCTTTGCCAGATGGTTGCGCGAGATACGGAACTCAGCGGCAAGGTCGGCGGCCGTGAAGGCGCGATCGGGGGTGCCCGCCATGCGCATCAGCACGCGTAGCCCGTAATCTGTGAAGGATGTGAGGCGCATGGTCGCGCTCCTGATTTGGTATTTACAATGCGTATTACTGTGGTCTAATCGGTAAATCAAATGCCAATTCATCTTGTTCCGACGATTCACCACAAAAGGAACGTGCCATGCACGACGATGCCACCGTCGCGGTGCCGCAGGAAACCGGCGCTTTGATCGACCACATCCTGACCAATTATCACGAGATGCACCGGGCGGACCTCGCCTCGCTCGTACCCTTGGCCGAGCGCGTCGAACAGGTTCACGCCGATGATCCAGACGCCCCAAAGGGTCTTGCTCATGCTCTGACTATGCTTGCGCGTGAAATGGAGGATCATATGACCAAGGAAGAAATGATCCTGTTCCCGGCTATGCGCGCAGGCGGTGGGGCAGGCATCGAACACCCCATTGCGGTCATGCGCGCCGACCATGACGATCACGCCGAATCCATCTCACTGATCCGCAAGCTGACAGCCGATCTGGCGCCGCCAGAGCATGCCTGCGGGTCTTGGCGGTCGCTTTATGGCGGTACGGCGACGCTGCTTGAGGAACTGGCTGCTCACATCGCGCTGGAGAATGATGTACTTTTCCCCCGATTCGAGCCCGCAAGATGAGCGAGGACGGGGCGTATACCTCGCCGCCTTGCATGGCGGCAGAGGTTGATCCCGCATATTTTGATCCGCTTGGCGTTGATCCCGGGCAGGCGCGCGATGTGGCGCGCTGGCGCCGGGCGGAACGGACAAGGTTGGCCGGGCTGAGGGAGGGCCTGGGACAGGCTGGGCGGGCGCAGGTCTCAGGCAGGATCGCGGGGCATCTGGGGAGGGTGCTGGGCGACCGCGGGGTGGCGCCCGGATGCGTCTTGTCCGGCTTCTGGCCGATCAAGGGGGAACCCGACCTGCGCCCGGCCTTGGCCGATCTGCACCGCGCGGGCGTCACCGTCGCCTTGCCAGTGGTCGAGACGCGCGCCGCGCCACTGGTGTTTCGCCGCTGGACACCCGAGACCAAGCTGGTGCGCGGCGACTGGAACATACCCGTTCCCCCGCCCGATGCCGCTATGCTGGTGCCCGATTTCGCGCTCGCGCCCTGCCTGGGGTGGACCGACGACTGTTATCGGTTGGGCTGGGGTGGGGGCTATTTCGATCGGACGCTGGCCGCGCTGACACCACGCCCCATCACCATCGGCATCGCGCTGAACGCCGCCCGCCTGCCGACGATCTTTCCGCAACCCCATGACATCCCGCTCGACCTGATCCTGACCGAGGACGGCGTCGCGGCAACAAGGCCGGACTCAAGGACACACAGATGACCACCACAACCGAACAGATGCGCGCCTGGACCGGACCCGCGATCCTGACCTTCGGGTTCCGCCCGTTCTTCTTCGGCGCGGCGGTCTGGGCAGCGCTGGCAATGGCACTTTGGGTGCCGATGCTGTCGGGGCACCTGACGTTGCCCACCGCTTTCGACCCCGTGTCATGGCACGCGCATGAATTCCTGTTCGGTTATCTGGGCGCCGTCGTCGCGGGGTTCCTACTGACCGCGGTGCCAAACTGGACGGGGCGATTGCCGATCGTCGGCTGGCGTCTCGGGATGCTCGCGGGCCTTTGGCTGGCAGGGCGTGTGGCGGTTGCGGTCTCGGGCAGCGTGCCCGCCTTGCCGGTTGCCATGGTCGATCTCGCGTTTCCGGTTGTTTTTGCGCTGCTGATCGCGCGGGAGGTCGTGGCGGGCAAGAACTGGCGCAACCTGATCGTGCTGGCGATGCTGGGGGCCTTCATCATCGGCAATGCCCTTTTCCACTGGGAGGCGGCAAAGGGCGATTACGCGGCCCAAGGCTATGGCCTGCGGCTAGGCCTCGGCGCGGGAATCATGATGATCGCCGTCATCGGCGGCCGCATAGTGCCGTCCTTCACCCGCAACTGGCTGGTGAAACGGCGCAGCGCCGTCCTGCCCGTGGCGCCGATGCAGTCCTTCGACAAGGTGGCGCTCGCGGCTCTTCTAGTGGCGCTTTTGCTGTGGGTTGCGCTGCCTCTCGGGACGCTGACCGGGCTGGCCCTTGCGCTGGCAGGCGTATTGCATGCCCTGCGATTGGCCCGTTGGGCCGGGCACCGGACCTTTGTCGAACCGCTGGTGACTGTGCTGCACGCGGCCTATGCCTTCGTGCCGTTGGGGGCCTTGGCACTGGCCGCAGAAATCTTGGCTCCGGGGTCCTTCGGGATGGCGGGTGCGCAGCATTTCTGGATGGCAGGCGCGATCGGGTTGATGACGCTGGCTGTGATGACTCGCGCGACGCTGGGCCATACCGGTCAGAACCTGAGTGCGGGGACGGGTACGGTCGCGATCTATCTGGCCCTGATCCTGTCCGTCTTTACGCGGGTCGCGGGCGGCGTAGTCCCCGAGGTCTCCGGACCGTTGCATACCGTGGCCGGGCTGTCGTGGATCGTCGCCTTCGGGGGCTTTGCCGTCATCTACGGTGCGCTCTTGCTGCGCCTTCCCGCGGCCAAGCGGGTCTGAGGCGCGCATCGATGGGATGGTTCGAGTTCGCCCTGGCCTATGCCGTGTTCTTCCTGTCACATTCCTTGCCCGTGCGACCGCCACTGCGGCCTTGGCTTCAGGCGCGGCTGGGCGCTTTCGGCTTCACACTGGCCTATTCCGCCCTGTCGCTTGCGGTGCTGGCGTGGCTGATCGGGGCGGCCGGCCGCGCGCCGCATGTGCCCCTGTGGGACTGGGCGCCATGGCAGGCCCATGCCCCGCTGCTGGTCATGGGACCGGTCTGCCTGATCCTTGCCTTGTCCATCGGCCGGCCCAACCCGCTTTCCTTTGGCGGCGCGCGCAACGATTTGTTCGACCCGGCACGGCCCGGCATCGTCCGGGTGTGGCGTCATCCGCTGCTGCTGGCGTTGGCGCTTTGGGCGGCGGCCCATGTCGTGCCCAACGGAGATCTGGCCCATGTGATCCTGTTCGGCACCTTCGCCGCCTTCGCGCTGCTGGGAGGCCGACTGATCGACCGGCGCAAGCGCCGCGAGATGGGGCCGGAGTGGCAACGGATGCGTGATCGCGTGGCGGATGCGCCGCTCCTCTCGGCGTCCCCGTCGCGGGGCACTCTCCTGCGGATTGCGGCAGGAGGTGCGCTTTACGGGGCGCTGCTCTGGGCGCATCCCTTTCTTTTTGGGGTCAGCCCGCTTTCCTGAACGTCAATCCTTGATGTCTTCGATCCAGGTCTTCGCAGCGACGGCACGAGGCAGGCCAAGCGGGCCGATGGCCAGCATCGCGACCTGCATGATCGCCTCAGCCTCGATCCCCTCCGATCCGGCGCGGCGGGTGTGGGAGTGCACCGCGCCTTCGGATCCAGCGCCAATGGCAAGCGCGAGTTTGACGAGACGTCTTTCCCGTGCCGTCAACGGGCCGCAATCGGCCGTTGCCTTGCCCAAGGCGGCATAGGCCTTCCAGACATCGGGGTGTTCCTCGGCGAGAGATCCGGCGGCGCCGGGCATGGAATTGGTCATCTGTCAGTCCCTCAGGTTGAAAAGTCATCAATCAGCGGATTTGGTTTCGCAAAGCGCTCAAGGTCCGCCTGATTGTCGATGGAGATGCGGGTCCCGGTCACGGTAACGCCATAGGGCTGCAGCCCCTTGAAGGCGCGGCTGAGGTTTTCGGGGGTCATGCCCAGCACCGAGGCCAGGCGCCGCTTCTCGAAATCCAGCTCGAACGCGGCCCCGCCGCCTGCGTGCCTCTGTTGTCTGAGCAGGTAGTTCGCGAGCCGCTCGAGCGAGGTTCTGAGTTTCAGATCCTTCTGCGCCTTGATGACCGAGCGATAGCACTGCGCCAGTTCCGTGACGATCGCACGGGCAAAGTTGCTGTCGGCGTCGAAGATCGCGCGAACGTCCTGACTGGGGATCAGTGCGATCCGGCTTTTCTCGAGCGTGCGGGCCGACATCAGGTAGGGCGCATCCTTGATGGTCGCGGCAAGAATGAAGGTCGAGATCGGGCGAACCGTCGCCATGCTGGTATCCCGCCCATTCCAGGCCGAAAACAGATCCACCGAACCCGTAATGACGATATGAAGAAAATCGCTTGGCTCTCCTTCAGTGACCAATTCGATCTGCGCAGGGAAATTCTGCACATAAGCGCCACGCATCAAGGACGTGAAATTGTCATCCGCCATCTGCGCAAAGAGATCGAGTTTTCGAATATCCCTGTATTCTGAATCGGGCATGTCGTCCCCCCTCGACTTCGCGCGCTTAACAATTGTCATCAAATCAATTGATAAATGTCAACCCGCCATTTGATCTTCACCGCCGCAGCCTTGATCTGCCACCGCGCACCGGATGACATATTTCCGTAAGCCATTTATTTCGTTACCCTTTTCCGGGTTTCGTGATCTAGATCAAGTCCCGAGCGTCGCTGCAGCGTCAGGTCTGGCACTGATCCCCACGCAGGGGTGAAGACTTATTTTGCCGGAGACCCGCCATGCAGACCGTAGCCACAGCCTCACGCGCCGATCAGACACGCGCCCTGAGCTTGAGCACGATCGCCTTTACCGCCTGTTTCGCGGTCTGGACGATCTTTTCCATCATCGGTGTCGCCATCAAGGCCGAGCTTGGACTGAACGACACCCAGTTCGGCCTGCTGGTCGCGACACCGATCCTGACCGGATCGGTCACCCGCCTGTTTCTCGGCGTCTGGACCGAGAAATACGGCGGGCGGCTGGTATTTTCCAGCCAGATGATCCTGACCGCGCTTGCGACCTGGGCGCTGACACTGGCGGACAGCTACATCATGTACCTGATCGCGGCGCTCGGCATTGGCCTCGCGGGTGGGTCGTTCATCATCGGCGTGGCCTATGTCAGCCGGTGGTATGACGCGGGCCACCAGGGAACGGCGCTCGGGATCTTTGGTGCGGGCAACGTCGGCGCGGCGGTCACCAAGTTCGTGGCTCCTTTCGTCATGGTCGCCTATGGCTGGCACGGCGTCGCCTATGTCTGGGCGGCGGGCCTCGCGATCATCGGCGTGCTGTTCTTCCTTCTGGCCAAGGACGACCCCGAACTGGTTGAACGCCGCAAGACGGGCGCCAAGGCCCCGTCGCTCGCCCAACAGTTCGCACCGCTCAAGAACCTGCAGGTCTGGCGGTTCTCACTCTACTATTTCTTCGTGTTCGGCGCCTTCGTAGCCCTCGCGCTGTGGATGCCGCACTACCTGATCGACGTCTACGGCATCGACGTTCGCTTCGCGGGCATGGCAGCGGCCTCGTTCAGCCTCTCAGCTTCTCTGTTCCGGGCCTATGGTGGCGTGCTTTCGGACAAGTTCGGCGCGCGCCGGGTCATGTACTGGACCTTCGGCTTTTCCCTGCTGTTCCTGTTCATGCTGAGCTACCCGCCGACGGACTACGTCATCCAGGGCAAGGACGGTGCCATTGCCTTTTCGACCGAAATGGGTCTGTGGCCCTTCATCGTCACGCTCTTCGCACTGGGCTTTTTCATGAGCTTGGGCAAAGCCGCGGTCTTCAAGCACATCCCGGTCTATTATCCGGGGCACGTGGGCGCGGTCGGCGGGCTTGTCGGCATGATTGGCGGACTTGGAGGCTTTGTCCTGCCCATCTCCTTCGGTGCGCTTTTGGACCTGACCGGCATCTACACCTCGTGCTTTGCCCTTTTGTTCGGACTGGTTGCCATCGCACTTGGCTGGATGCATCTTTCGATCCGGGCGATGGAACGGGCGGCGCATGGCGACGTGCTCGACCAGTTGCCGCAACTGCCCGAGATGCAGGACATCCATCACCCCGAACGCACAGCCATGCCGCGCGTGCTGGAGGACTGGCGGCCTGAGGACGCGCAATTCTGGGCCGACAAGGGCCGTGCCGTCGCACGCCGCAACCTCTGGATCTCGATCCCGGCGCTGCTGTTGGCCTTCTCGGTCTGGATGGTTTGGTCGGTCGTGGTGGCACGTCTGCCCGCCATTGGGTTCGACTTCACCCCGGGACAGCTTTTCTGGCTGGCGGCCTTGCCGGGCCTGTCCGGTGCCACGCTGCGGATCTTCTACAGCTTTATGGTCCCGATCTTTGGCGGGCGGCTGTGGACGACGCTGTCGACCGCCTCGCTGCTGCTGCCCGCGATGGGCATCGGCTATGCGGTGCAAAACCCCGAGACGCCCTACCTGATCTTCCTCGTCCTGGCCCTTCTGTGCGGGTTCGGCGGCGGCAACTTCGCCTCGTCGATGGCCAATATCGGCTACTTCTTCCCGAAGGCCGAAAAGGGCAACGCGCTGGCGCTGAACGCGGGTCTTGGGAACCTCGGCGTCTCAGTCATGCAGTTCCTCGTGCCCATCGTCATCACGGCGGGCGTGTTCGGAGCGATCGGCGGTGAACCGGTGACGCTGTCGGACGGCGGACAACTTTGGATGCAGAACGCAGGCTTTGTCTGGGTGCCCTTCATCCTTGCGGCGACCATCGCGGCCTGGCTGGGCATGAACGACATCGCCGATGCGCGTGCGAGCTTCGCCGATCAAGCGGTGATCTTCGGACGCAAGCAGAACTGGTTGATGTGCATTCTCTACACCGGCACCTTCGGCAGCTTCATCGGGTATTCAGCCGGCTTCCCGCTGCTGACGCGGCTGGCCTTCCCGGATGTGAACGCGCTCAACTACGTGTTCCTTGGGCCGCTGGTCGGTGCGCTCAGCCGCGCCGGAACCGGCTGGATCTCGGACAAGTTCGGCGGTGGTCGCGTGACCTTCTGGACCTTCGCGCTGATGATCGTGGCCACCTTCGGCGTGATCACTTTCCTCGGACTTGGATCGTTCATCGGCTTCTTCGCCTGCTTCATGGCGTTGTTCTTCCTGACCGGTGTCGGCAATGCCTCCACCTTCCAGATGATCCCGGTCATCATGGGACGTGAAATTCCGCGCCTGATGCCGCAATTGGGCGTCGAGGAACGCAAGCGGCAGATCGCCATGGAATCCGGCGCAATCGTCGCCTTCACCTCGGCGATCGCGGCTTACGGCGCCTTCTTCATCCCCAAGGCCTACGGGACGTCCATCGCGATGACCGGGTCCGCCGTGGGGGCGCTCTGGGGCTTCCTGATCTTCTACGTGATCTGCGTCGTCATCACCTGGGCGGTCTACACGCGCCCCGGCGGCCTTCTCCACGACATCGAGCGTGGTCGCACACCGCAGGGCACCGCCGCCCAGCCTGCAGAATGATCCAATTGAATTACTGGGCGGCGCAGTTCGCCGCCCGCACCCAGACACCCGAAAGGACAGCCCAATGAGCCATCTGCTCGACAAACTGAACTTCTTCCAGAGCAAGGAACTGGAGCAATTCTCGGACGGTTGGGGTCAGACCACCCGCGAGAACCGCGACTGGGAAGACACCTACAGAAACCGCTGGCGGCACGACAAGATCGTCCGCTCGACCCATGGGGTGAACTGCACCGGGTCCTGTTCGTGGAAGATTTACGTCAAGTCCGGTATCGTCACCTGGGAGACACAGCAGACCGATTATCCACGCACCCGGGCGGGGTTGCCCAACCACGAGCCGCGGGGTTGCGCGCGCGGCGCGTCCTACAGCTGGTATCTCTATTCCGCGAACCGGGTGAAGAATCCGCTGATCCGGGGCAGCCTGATGCGCGCCTGGCGCAAGATGCGCGAGACGATGACGCCGGTGGCGGCCTGGGCCGCGATCCAGAACGACCCGATCCTGCGTGCCTCCTATACCAAGACGCGCGGCAAGGGCGGGTTTGTGCGGGCAAGCTGGGATGAAGCGACCGAGATCGTCGCCGCCGCCAACGCCTACACCGCGAAAACCTGGGGGCCCGACCGGGTGTTCGGCTTCTCGCCGATCCCGGCCATGTCGATGGTCAGCTATGCCGCGGGCTCGCGCTATCTGTCCCTTCTGGGCGGCACCTGCATGTCGTTCTACGACTGGTATTGCGACCTGCCGCCGGCCTCGCCGCAGACCTGGGGCGAGCAGACAGATGTGCCGGAATCGGCCGACTGGTACAATGCCGGGTTCCTGATGCTCTGGGGCTCGAACGTGCCGCAGACCCGCACGCCCGACGCCCATTTCTACACCGAGGTGCGCTATCGCGGCACCAAGTCCGCCGTGGTCAGCCCCGACTATTCCGAGGCCGCCAAGTTCGGCGACATCTGGCTGAATCCGCAGGCCGGCACCGACGCGGCGCTGGCGATGGCCATGGGCCATGTGATCCTGCGCGAATTCCACCTCGACCGGCAGGCCGCGTATTTCGAGGACTACGCCCGCAAGTACACGGACATGCCGATGCTGGTGCGGCTGGATGAAAAGGACGGGCACCTCGTGCCGGGCCGCATGCTGCGCGCCGACGATTTCGACGGCAATCTGGGCGAGTCGAACAATCCAGACTGGAAGACCGTCGCCTATGACGAGGCGTCGGGCCAGATCGTGGCGCCTAACGGGTCCATCGGGTTCCGCTGGGGCGAAGAGGGCAAGTGGAATCTCGAAGAGCAGGCGAAAGGGGCAGAGGCCAAGCTGCGCCTGAGCCAGATTCTCGATGGCGACCACGACGAGGTCGTGGGCGTCGATTTCCCCTATTTCGGGGGCGCCGCAACGGGCGATTTCGTCAAGTGCGACCACCCCGAAGTGCTGACCCGGAATATTCCGGCGCGCCGCGTGAAACTGGCCGACGGCAACGAGGTTCTAGTTACCACCGTGTTCGACCTGTTCTGCGCCAATTACGGTCTCGACCGAGGCCTTGGCGGTGACTGGGTGTCCAAGGACTTCAACGACGACAGCCCCTACACCCCGGCCTGGGCCGAAAAGATCACCGGCGTGGCTGCCGAGAAGATTATCGCGGTCGCGCGGGAATTCGCGGGCAACGCCGAAAAGACCCATGGCAAGTCCATGGTCATCCTCGGGGCCGGTCTGAACCACTGGTACCACATGGACATGAACTACCGCGGCATCATCAACATGCTGGTGATGTGCGGTTGCATCGGGCAGGAGGGCGGCGGCTGGTCGCACTACGTCGGCCAGGAGAAGCTGCGCCCGCAGACCGGCTGGCTGCCGCTGGCCTTCGGCCTCGACTGGGCCCGCCCGCCGCGGCACATGAACTCCACCTCCTTCTTCTACGCCCACACCGACCAGTGGCGCTACGAGAGCCTGGGGGTGGAGGAGATCCTCTCGCCGACGGCGCCGGACGGAGATTGGGACATCTCACTGATCGTCTACAAGATTCTCGGGGTACGGATGGGCTGGCTGCCCTCTGCCCCGCAGTTGAAAACCAACCCGCTGGAAGTGTCGAAAGCCGCGAAGAAGGCCGGCAAGGAGATCAAGGACTACGTCGCCGACCAGCTGAAATCTGGCGATCTGGAAATGTCCTGCCAGGATCCGGACGCCCCGGAAAACTGGCCGCGCAACCTGTTCGTCTGGCGGTCGAAC
>JASBTX010000026.1 GCA_030148225.1 Paracoccaceae bacterium | reverse complement strand
CGGAGCTCACCGAGTGGCGCCACGCGCTGCACAGCCAGCCCGAAACCGCCTTTGCCGAGCACAAGACCGCCGCCCTCATCGCCCGCGAGCTGAAGGCGATGGGGCTCGAGGTGCACGAGGGCATTGCCGGCACCGGGGTGACCGGCGTGTTGCGCAACGGCGACGGCTGGTCGGTGGGGCTGCGCGCCGGGCATTGCCAAGTTGTTTGCTACAGGTCGAGCAAAGTCATGGTGGCTTGGTTAAGCAGCCATCTGGGGTCACTGCATAAAAGTGACATTATTGTCCGGTTCGCGCGAACGAACCGAGAACTTATGCGGCATCGCGAAGATCATTTTTCCGAAGTGGCCTGAGGCGATCCGGGCTGAATGGCGGGTTCATGTTCCAGAGGTAGTCCCCTGTCAATCCGACATGGGCCCAGCCGAGCGGCGCGATGTGTTTGATGATATCACTTGGGATGACCAAGCCGTTTTTCCTCAGTTCAGTGACTGAGGCTTCCAGATATTTGGTGTTCCACAGGATGATGGCAGCGACCAGGAAGTTGAGACCGGATGCTTTGTGAATCTGATGCTCATAGCTGCGGTCGCGCATTTCGCCAAGCTGGTTGAAGAAGACCCCGCGTGCGAGGGCGTTTCGGGCTTCGCCTCTGGCAAGACCTGCGCTGGTTCTTTTCCGTAATTCCAGGCTGCGCATCCATTCCAGGGCAAAGAGGGTCCGTTCCAATCGTCCCAGTTCGCGCAAGGCAATTGCGAGTCCGTTTTGCCTGGGATAGGCGGACAAGCTCTTGAGGATCGCCGATGCAGTGGTGGTCCCGGCTTTGATGGAGGTCGCCAGCCTGAGGATTTCAGGCCAGTTGTCGATAATGTGACCAACCTTGATGGTGCCGCCTATGAAGGGTGTCATGATGGCCGGGGGCTTCATGCAGGGCAGAAGATACAATTTGCGATCCTTGAAGTTTCGCAAGCGCGGCGCAAAGCGGAACCCCAAGAGATAGCACAGGGCAAAGACATGATCCGTCGCGCCGCCAGTATCCACATGATGCTCTTCGATTGCGACACCCGATTGGTGGCGAAGCAGACCATCCAGAACGAAGGGTGCTTCGCTTTCTGTGGCGGTGATAACCGTCGAGTGGAACGGGCTGAACTGATCGGAGATGTGGGTGTAGAACTTGAGACCCGGGGTACACCCGCATTTTGCGTTTTTGTCTGCGGAGGCTTCACCGCGGCCACCGGCACGGAAGAACTGTCCATCTGAAGATGACGTCACTCCGTCTCCCAGAGTTTGGCTAGCGGGAGATCGCACTGCATGTCGACCAAACAGGCCAGGGCGCTTGAATAGGTCTCCTCGCGCAAATGCCAGTCGTGCGCCCATGCGATTTGCCGGGCCGACAGATTATGGGTTGCAGCGGCCATACGGGATACCCTACAGCGGTCCGCCTTTAACCTGAGACATATCCTGCGGCTTTGAAGTAGTTCCGGCATTCCTGTGGTGAGTAGAGGTCACAGACCTGTGCGATGGGTAAGCGGGCCATATCCCGGGGCGTGGTGTAGCTGAGGCGGTCATCGGGTTTCTCGGTAGGGTCGGGTTGCGAGAACCAACCTGAACTGAGGGACGACCCCGATGACCAAACCCATGATGGACCTGAGAGAGCTCGTCGAGAAGAGCGGTGACGCGGATCTTCTGCGAGAGACGATCGGCTTTGCTGCCGAGTGTCCTCTTGTGGGGTTCAAAGGTAAGAATTTTAACAGTCAGAGTTGACTGTTAAAATTGTCCCTGATAAAAGCTCGACTAAATGAGGAGGAAAAGCATGCCAGATTTTAGCACACTCACAATTTCACAAGACATCGAAACGCCGAGCATCGCGCGCCTCGTGTTGAACCGGCCTGAACGTTTCAACGCGATCAATGACGATTTGCCGGGCGAACTTCGTGAGGCCGTTGAGTGGGCCGAGGACAACGACGACATTCATGTCATCGTCCTGGAAGGGGCTGGCAAGGGGTTCTGCGGCGGGTATGACCTTGTGGATTACGCCGAAAGCGACATCGAGCATCCTTGTCAGCAGGAAAGCTATCCTTGGGATCCGATGGTCGACTACCGGACCATGAAGCGGAACACGGAAAACTTCATGAGCCTGTGGCGCTGCAGCAAACCGACCATCGCCAAAGTTCACGGTGCTGCGGTGGCCGGGGGCAGCGACATCGCGCTGTGCTGCGACCTGTTGGTCATGGCGGACGATGCGCGGATCGGGTATATGCCGACGCGGGTTTGGGGCTGCCCGACGACCGCAATGTGGACCTTCCGTCTGGGTCCGGCGCGGGCAAAGCAGATGATGTTCACGGGTAACATGATCACGGGAACCCAGGCCGCCGAATGGGGTCTGGCAAATCTGAGTTGCCCCGCCGATGACCTTGATGCCGAAACCATGAATCTTGCGAAACGGATTGCCGGTGTGCCGCGTGGACACCTCGCAATGCATAAGATCGTCGTTAATCAGGTGATGCTGGCCCAGGGTCTGGAGCAGGCTCAGATGAGCGCCACGGTGTTCGACGGGATCACCCGGCACAATCCCGAAGGCCTCTGGTTCAGGCGGTATGCTCAGACCGAGGGCTTCAAGGCCGCAATCGAATGGCGTGACAGCGGACGTCCTATCCCCGAAGGGGACGAAGCCCGGCAAATGATCCGGGACATGGAGCGGGCTTCGGGCAAACAGTCCTGACCTGGAGCACTGTGCGGTTCACCCCGCCAAGCCAAACAAAGCGAGAGTATCGAGATGGATTTCCAACTGACAGGCCGTCAGGTGCAGCTTCGCGACCGCGTGCGCGACTTCATGCAGAATCGAGTGCGGCCCCGGATCGCGGACTACGCGGAAGGCATTGGCGATGGTGACAGGTGGGAGACCTCCGCCGTCATCGAAGCGCTGAAAGACGAGGCCCGTGCGCAGAACCTCTGGAACATGTTCATGCCACCGTCCGACGCAGCGGACCGGCTCGACAACACCTTCGAGTTTATCGGAGAGCGGCTTTCCAATCTGGAATATGCTCTCTGCGCGGAAGAAATGGGCCGCATCGACTGGGCCTCAGAGGTTTTCAACTGCTCAGCACCAGACACGGGCAACATGGAGGTGCTGCACCGGTACGGCACACTGGCGCAAAAGGAGCTCTGGCTGAAACCACTGATGAACGGCGAGATCCGGTCGGCCTTCCTGATGACCGAGCCCGACGTCGCGTCCTCCGATGCCACGAATATCAATACATCGATCAGGCGAGATGGCGACCACTACATCATCAACGGGCGCAAGTGGTGGTCTTCGGGCACCGGCGATCCGAGGTGTCGCGTCGCCATTGTCATGGGCAAGACTGATCCTGATGCGGACCGCCATCGCCAGCAATCGATGATCTTAGTGGACATGGCCACGCCGGGGATACGCATCGAACGGATGCTGCCCGTCTACGGCTACGACCACGCCCCGCACGGGCACGGGCAGATCGTTCTTGAAAACGTCCGGGTGCCGGTCGGCAACCTGCTGCTCGGCGAGGGACGCGGCTTCGAGATCGCCCAGGGACGCCTTGGACCTGGTCGTATCCATCACTGTATGCGAACTATCGGGCTGGCAGAAGAAGCACTGGAGGCCATGTGCCGGCGCCTGGTGAGCCGCGAGGTCTTCGGCAAGCGCATCGCGCAACATTCTGTATGGGAAGAACGACTGGCTCGCGCCCGTATCGATATCGAAATGACCCGCCTACTTTGTCTGAAGTCCGCGGACATGATGGACCGCGCTGGCAACAAGGCGGCACGTGACGAAATCGCGATGATCAAGATCCAGGCGCCAAACATGGCGCTCAGGATCATCGACGATGCGATACAGGCTCATGGCGGCGCGGGGGTATCCGACGATTTTTCCCTTGCGTCCAACTGGACTACGGTGCGCACGATCCGGCTGGCCGATGGCCCGGACGAGGTGCATGCCCGCGCTCTGGCTCGGGCCGAGCTTCGCAGGCATGACAAGGCACCGTCATGACCGATTTCGACACCGAAGGGCTGTCGCGCTGGCTGGTCGCGCAGGAATTGGGACTTGGACACGTCCGACAGGTAGAACCGCTGTCCGGTGGGCAGTCGAACCCGACCTACCACATTGTCACCGATACCCGGGACTGTGTGCTGCGGCGCAAGCCTTTTGGCCCGTTGCTCCCGTCGGCCCATGCCATTGAACGTGAGTATCGTGCGATCTCGGCCCTCTCCCCGGCAGGCTTCCCTGTCCCCCGCCCGATAACCCTGTGCGAAGACCGCGATGTCATCGGCGCGCCGTTCTACCTGATGGATAAAGTGACGGGACGCTCTTTCTGGGATGCGACGCTGCCCGACGAAAGCCCGGCCACGCGACGGAAGCTCTTCGAAGCGATGGTCGATACCCAGGCCCGCCTACATCGACTGTCCCCCGAAGACATCGGGCTGGCCACCTTCGGAAAGCCTGACAATTACCTGTCCCGGCAGGTCAGCCTGTGGACGCGGCAGTACCGGGCTGCTGAAACCGAAATCATCCCCGAGATGGAAGAGCTGATCCGTTGGCTACCCACCTCCCTGCCCGAACAGGTCAGCGCGGCCGTGATCCACGGGGATTTCCGGATCGACAACCTGATTTACGCGCCGGACCGCCCCGATGTCCTGGCTGTGATCGACTGGGAACTCTCAACCCTCGGCGATCCCCTCGCGGATTTCACCTATCTTGCAATGAACTGGGTCATGCCGGTTGACGGCCGCTCGGGCCTCTTCGGGATCGACTTTGAGCAGAGCGGGATTCCGACGCTTAGTGAGGTAGTCACGCGGTATTGCCGCGCTGTCGGTCGCGATGGGATTGGGCGTCTGGAGTGGTACTTCGCCTTCAACCTCTTCCGGCTCGCCGCAATCCTTCAGGGTGTGAAGGCGCGGGCCGACAGTGGCAATGCGGCGGACCCGAATGCCGCGGATATGGCGCGTCGGGTGCGGCCCTTGGCCGATCTGGCGTGGCAGCAGGCGCGCCGAGACGGAGCGCAAGGAGGACTGAAATGACCCCATTTGACCTTGAAGGAAAGACCGCGATCATCACCGGGTCATCTCGCGGTATCGGCAAGTCTATCGCCGAGGCGATGGCGATCGCGGGTGCCAATGTGGTGATCTCTAGCCGCCGACAGGACAGCTGCGAAGCAACGGCGGAGTCGATAAACGAGCTTGCGGGTCGGGATGCGGCGACGCCCATCGCAGCAAGCATCTCGTCAAAGGAAGAACTGGAGGCGCTGGTCGCCACGACGCATGACCGGGTCGGGCCTGTCGACATACTTGTCTGCAACGCGGCGACAAACCCCTATTACGGACCGATGTCTGGGATCAGCGACGACGCCTTTCGCAAAGTCTTTGACAACAACGTGCTGTCCAACCACTGGCTTATAGGGATGGTCGCACCGTCGATGGCTGAGCGCGGCGGGGGCACGATCATCGTGGTTTCGTCAATCGGCGGGATGCTCGGCTCCGACACGATCGGGGCGTACAACATCGCGAAGGCAGCCGATTTCCAGCTTGTCCGCAACCTGGCGGTCGAGTTGGGACCTAACAACATCCGCGTCAATGCTATTGCCCCGGGCGTCATCCGGACCGACTTTGCCAAGGCGCTCTGGGAAAATCCGGAAGCCGAAGCGGCGCTGAACAAAGCCACGCCGCTTGGGCGGATCGGCGAACCGGCGGATATCGCGGGCGCAGCTGTCTTCCTTGCCGCACCGGCTTCGCGTCATATCACTGGACAAAGCCTTGTCATCGATGGCGGTTTCACCGTCGCGGGGGGCATGTGATGACCCGGTTTCTTGGCAAGAGCGTCCTCGTTACCGGTGCTGCCTCGGGCATTGGCAATGCAACCATGAAGCTCTTCGCGCGGGAAGGCGCAAGGGTTTTGGCTGTCGACATTGGTGCCGAGTTTGAAGCCATTGCAGCCGTAATACCGGGCGTCGAAACGATACGCGCGGACGTAGGCCTGAGTATCGGCGTTCAAGCCATGATCGACCGAGCCATCGAACGGCATGGCGGACTAGACATTTTGGTCGCCAATGCCGGCGTCAGTGGCGGCATGGCCGATCTGTTTCAGCAAACCGAAGAGGACTGGTTCTCGATCCTTCAAACCAACCTTGTCGGGCCCTTCCTCGCGATTAAGGCCGCCGGACGCTATATGATCGACCACAATGTTGCGGGCAGCATTGTGTGCACCGCCTCGGTCGCTGGCCTGCGCGCCGGAGCCGGCGGGCCAGCCTATTCCGCTTCGAAGGCTGGTGTGATCAACCTTGTTCAAATGGCAGCCCAGACCTTCACCGGCACGGGTATCAGGGTGAACGCCGTCTGTCCCGGCCTGATTGAGACCGAGATGACGCGCTTCATATACGACGGCGCCAAAGCCCGCGGCAAGGATGCCGAAATCGGACGGCTGAACCCGTTGCAGCGAGGTGGGCATGCCGATGAAATCGCCGAAGCAATTGCCTTTCTTGCATCCGATGCCTCCAGCTATGTGAATGGTCAGTCCCTCGTCGTCGACGGGGGACTGTCATCTTCGCATCCAGTGCCGCGCCTGCCGCAACCGCCCAGCCCACGTTAGGACATCGCATGGCCCCCACCCGTTCCCGCGCCAAACCCATCCCGCCCATGACCCGTGCCCAGAAACACGCCGCGACGCACGAAAAGCTGCTCCAATCCGCTGTTGAGGTGCTCGTTGAGGAGGGTGTGTCGCGAACAACGACATTGGAAGTGCAGAAACGCGCTGAGGTGAGCAGAGGCGCTCTACTCCATCACTTTCCGACACATGCCGAACTTCTGTCAGCAACGGTGGCTCGACTTGTTCAAATGAACGAAGCTGCAGTTTGGAAGGAAGCCAAAGCACTTGCTTCTGTGCCAGATCCGGTCGAGCGAACTATTCGAACCCTCGCCAATGCCTTTGAACATCCTTCGTTCGCCGCAGAACTCGAGCTGTGGGCTGTCGCCAGAACCGATCTGCCACTGCGTGAATCCTTACACATTGTGGAAAGGCAGGCGCGCGAAAGCAGGGATCGCGTCCTACAGGAGTTGTTCTCGCCACTTGCAGAAAATCCACAAATGAACCTGGTTGCGGAACTCAGCACCGAGTTTATTCGCGGCCTGACCCTGACCACGATCCTGCGCAAGGACTTACGGCAACGCGAGAAGCTCATTCGCGAATGGATCGGCGTTGCGCAGCACCTGCTCGGGCCGCCACAGGCAAAATAACCAACACCGGACATTTGCTAGCATCAACAAACTGGGAGGAAATGGATGCGACTTCAATCATCACTTTGGGAAAAATCCACTGATGCCGAGGTTCTCGAACTTACGACGGGCGACGCGCTGCGTCGAGCGGCTGCCGCGGCACCAAACCGCACGGCTTTAGTCGAGGTTGTGCCAGATGGTCAGCCGTCGATCGTGGGCGCGAGTGCGACCGACCGGCGTTGGACCTACAAGGAGCTACTCGAGGATTCGGAGCGTTGTGCAAGTTGGCTACTGGACCGTTTCGAGCCTGGTGAACACATCTGCCTCTGGGCGCCAAACGTGCCCGAGTGGATCATTTTGCAATATGGTGCGGCTCTGGCGGGGCTTGTGCTTGTCACCGCGAACCCCGCCCTGCGCACCGAAGAACTGCGTCACGTCCTTGATCGGTCGCAATCGGTTGCCCTGTTCCACGTCGGCGCATTCCGTGGGTCAGACATGACCGCGACAGCGGCCGAGGTCGCGAGTTCGGTACGAGAACGAATTGTGCTCGACAACTTCATCTCGCGAATTCGGACCGAGGCCGGCCCAACAACACTGCCGTCCGTAGCGCCTGATAGCGCGGCGCAGGTCCAGTTCACATCTGGCACGTCGGGACATCCCAAAGGTGCCCTGCTGCGGCACCGCGGTCTAGTTACGAACGCGGCAATGGTAGCCCATAGGATCGGTCAGAAAAACGATGTCGTGCTGACCCCGATGCCACTGTTCCACACGGCGGGTTCGGTGCTGGGTGTGCTGGGTGCGGCGGCGACGACTTCGACACTGGTCATTCCGCTGATGTTCGATCCCGATCTCATGCTGCGGACAATCGAACAGGAAAAGGCCACGGTCATCGCCGGCGTGCCAACGATGATGGCCGCTCTTCTCGATCAGTGCACCAAGAAGGAATATGACCTGTCCAGCGTCAGGGTGGCCTATTCCGGCGGAGCGCCTGTGCCGATCGAATTGTGCCGCCGCGTGGAAAAAGCGATTGGCGCGGCTCTCGTCTCCGTCTATGGGCAAACGGAACTAAGCCCGATCGTCTGCGCGACAGGGCCTTCGGATTCGGAACAGGACAAGGCTGAAACCTCGGGCCTTCCCCTGCCGCAGGTGGACGTTCGCATCGCAGACCCTGACACTGGAGAGGTCGTTGCGATCGGTGTCGAGGGGGAAGTCCAGGCGCGCGGCTACCAGACGATGATCGGATATATCGGCCAGCCCGACGACACGGCGAGGACCTTGCTGGACGACGGATGGTTGCGAACCGGCGATTTAGGCCGGATGGACGAGCGTGGCTACGTCCGGATCACTGGCCGTCTGTCCGACATGATCATCCGGGGCGGCGAAAACATTTATCCGGTCGAGGTCGAAAACGCCCTCACCACCCACCCTGCTATTTCGCAAGCAGCAGTCTTTGGCATTCCGGATGATCACTGGGGAGAAATCGTCGGCGCTGTGGTGATGCTCGGAGACGGGGAGACCGCACCGTCGACAGCCGATCTTGTTGACCACGTCAGAGCCAGGCTTTCTCCTCAAAAGTCACCCACGGCTTGGTTCGTTTCGACGAAATTGCCGCTGACGGCTTCGGGAAAGGTTCAGAAATATGTCCTGACGCAAAAGGCAGTTAACGGCGAATTGACGGACTTTTGAAGCGAGAGAGCCATTGGGCCGGCGCTTTAGTGCCGTTCCAACCTCCTCTGACTTGTGATCGACAGGTCCCTCCAAACCGTGGAATCCAATGATCCTGTTCTGCCCGGACATCGTCAAGGGAGCTGGCTCCCAGGAGCAAGGTGCAATGTGAGCAAAAACACCGTCACCGCGCGGCATTCGCCGTACTTGCCCGCTTTTGTCGATTGATCGCGAGTGCTGGCGGCAACCTTTGGAGAAGGAGGTTTATCGACAGCGTGCCCAGCATCCATTGTGCCCACACACCCAACTCTCAAAAGTTGATTGATCAAACAGGTTGGAATACACCAGACGAGGTCTTCCGTGAAAAGTTGAGCGAAGAGATGGACTAACTTCCTACCCAAGAAAGTGATAGGAGCCGCAGCTCATATATCGCTCACATGTATAGCTATTTTTGATCAACCAGCCGACAGCCCAAAATAAGTAAAATCAAATAGTTCGACGGAGCCCTTCCTGCAAATGCAATAATTTTGGGAGATAGATATCCTTCAACGCTTCTGCCTTTTCGTGTGTCGCGGCCATACCTGTGTTGAGCGCCGCCACGACAGTGCCACGCCCATCCATCAAAGGTACGGCGATGGACCGCAGGCCGATCTCCACCTCCTGATCTATTAGGGCATAACCCTTGTCCCGCGCCTCATCCACACACTTCATTGCTTCGGCCGGATCCGTGACGCTGAACCTGGTGCGCGGGGTCAGATCGGAGCTTTCGATCAGATGGCGTGCCTCTTCGCGCGGCAATGCAGCCAACAACACCCGGCCCATGGAGGTGCAATGTGCCGGCAGGCGCGATCCAGGCATCAACCCAATAGACATTACCCGTTTCTGAGCGGCACGGGCCAAGTAAACAATCTCAGTCCCATCCAGAATAGAGACAGAACAGCTTTGCCCGATTTGTTCGGTCAATTGGTCGAGCCATGGTTGCACCAACTGTGGCAGCGGCAGTGATGAAATCGCCCCCATCCCCAAACGCAATACACGGGGCGTAAGCGTAAAAAACTTGCCGTCATACTCCGCGTAGCCCTCATAATGTAGCGTCAACAAACAGCGCCGAGCCGTGGCGCGATCTAAACCCGCAATACACGCGGCATCGGTGATAGTGAGCTTGGGCATGTCCGCACCAAAACATTCCAGTACCCGCAGCCCTTTCGCCATCGACAAGATGATATCCGACGACTTGTTCGGCATGTGAACGCAATCCTCTGTAATCTGAACAAATATCACAATACGCACAAATTTTCTAGGCGCTACCGCAAAGTCTCGCTAGCTCTGCAGCAAAAGGAGGCTCTCATGACCAAAAAAGTCAAACACAGCCCCGCCGAGGCCGTTGCCGCCATCCCCGATGGCGCCACAGTGATGATCGGCGGGTTCGGCGGCTCCGGCGCGCCCATCGAACTCATCCACGCCCTGATCGACCGGTTCCGCGACACCGGAAGCCCGGCAAATATCACCGTCATCAACAACAATGCGGGCAATGGCGACATCGGCATTGCTGCGATGATCAAAGCGGGCATGGTCGCGAAAATGATCTGCTCCTTCCCGCGCAGCTCCAACGCCGAGGCGTTCAATGAGAAATACCTCGCGGGCGAGATCGAACTGGAACTGGTGCCCCAAGGCACTCTGGCCGAACGCATTCGCGCGCGCGGCGCGGGCATCCCGGCCTTTTATACGCCGACCTCCTTTGGCACCGAGTTGGCCGACGGCAAACCGACCGAAGAATTCGACGGCAAAATGTATGTGCGTGAAACCTGGCTCAAGGCCGATTTTGCCCTGATCAAAGGGCAAAAAGGCGATGAAATGGGCAATCTGACCTATCGACTGGCGGGGCGCAATTTCAACCCGCTCATGGCCATGGCAGCCGATGTCGCCATAGCGCAGGTCAGCGATCTGGGCGCGCCAGGGCATATCGATCCCGAACAGGTGATCACACCCGGCCTGTTTGTCGCCACGGTTGTCGAAGTTCCTGCGCCACAGCAAGAAGAGGTTTTGGTGCGTGAAGGAGTGATCTACTGATGACCGATTTCAACCCGATGGAAGTTAAGCTATCCAACGCGCAAATCGCATGGCGTGCGGCCCAAGACATCGAGGACGGCTCCTATGTAAATCTTGGGATCGGCTTTCCCGAGATGGTCGCCAAATTCCAACCAGAAGGCCGCCAGATCACCTATCACACCGAAAACGGTGTCTTGGGCTTTGGCAAAGCGCCGGAACCCGGCGAAGAAGACTGGGATCTGATCAATGCCGGCAAAAAGGCGATCACGCTCAGTCCGGGCGCGTCCTTTTTCCACCATGCGGACAGTTTCGCCATGGTCCGTGGCGGGCATCTCGATCTGGCCGTACTGGGCGCCTATCAAGTGGCACAAAACGGTGACCTGGCAAATTGGCGCGTGGGTTCTAAAGGCGTGCCCGCCGTAGGCGGCGCGATGGATCTGGTCCATGGTGCAAAACGTGTGGCCGTGGTCACCGATCACGTCACCAAAAAGGGTGAACCTAAACTGGTTGAAACCTGTGCCTTTCCCCTAACGGGTGTGGGCTGTGTGACGCGGATTTATACCTCTTTGGCGGTGATCGACATTGAGGATGGCAAATTCGTCTTGCGCGAAAAACTCCCCAATATCTCGATGGAAGAGTTGCAGTCCGTGACTGGCGCGACACTCCATACCGCGGGTGATGTGCTTGATTTGATTGTCCCGGAGGACCTGTGATGACTGACGTTTATATCTGCGACTATATCCGCACGCCGATTGGCCGCTACGGCGGGGCACTCTCTTCGCTCCGGGCCGACGATTTGGGCGCGATCCCTTTGAAAGCCTTGGCAGACCGCAACCCAGACCTAGACCTCTCCGGGATTGACGAGGTGATTTTTGGCTGCGCCAACCAGGCGGGCGAAGACAACCGCAACGTGGCGCGCATGTCTTTGCTTCTCGCGGGCTATCCCGACAGCGTACCGGGCACGACAATGAACCGGCTGTGTGGTTCGGGGATGGATGCGGTGATCACCGCCGCCCGTGCGATCAAATCTGGCGAAGCCGATCTGATCGTCGCAGGCGGGGTCGAAAGCATGTCCCGCGCGCCTTTCGTGATGCCGAAGGCGGAAACCGCCTTTTCGCGCGCCAATACGGTCTATGATACAACCATCGGCTGGCGGTTCGTGAACAAGCTTATGAAGGCGCAATATGGCGTGGACTCCATGCCTGAAACCGCCGAAAACGTGGCCGAGGATTTCGACATCAACCGCGCCGATCAGGATGTTTTCGCCCTGAAATCACAGGAAAAAGCGGCAAAAGCACAGGAAAACGGGCGTTTGGCCCAAGAGATCATACCCGTCACCATTTCTCAACGCAAAGGGGTTCCGGTCGTGGTGGACAAAGACGAACATCCGCGGGCCTCGACGACTTTGGAAGGGCTGCAAAAGCTCAAATCCTTTGTCAAAGCGGACGGCACCGTGACCGCAGGCAATGCCTCCGGCGTCAATGACGGGGCGGCGGCTCTAATCCTCGCTTCTAAAAGGGCCGCTGAAAAGCATGGCCTCAAACCTATTGCCAAAGTCTTGGGCGGTGCGACCGCAGGCGTAGCCCCGCGCGTAATGGGCTTCGGCCCCGCGCCGGCCTCAAAGAAACTCATGGCACGTCTGGAGTTGAGCCAAAGAGACTTTGCAGTGATCGAACTCAATGAGGCCTTTGCCTCCCAAGGGCTTGCCACCCTGCGTGATCTGGGCATTGCCGATGATGACCCGCGTGTAAACCCGAACGGGGGCGCGATTGCGTTGGGTCACCCTCTAGGCATGTCAGGGGCGCGGATTACAGGGACGGCGATGTTAGAGCTCAAACCTGGCGAGAAATCTCTTTCAACCATGTGTATCGGCGTCGGCCAAGGCATCGCGATTGCTTTGGAAGCCGTCTAATGTCATAGTTCAGCGGGTAGTCATCTCGGCCGCCCGTTGATGTAACAATCCGGCCAATAGGTCCGCCGGGCTGTTGCGGATAAAATCAAACTTGCGCGTCAGACCAACGGCTCCGGACAGGTATTCCGCCTTGGGGTCAATCGCGGCCAAAGTGCCGCTTTCCAATTCGAATTCAACGACCCCTTTTGAAATGAACCACAGCATATCAGATCGTTCCAGCAGCTTAAGGGCAACCGGCAGAGCCACCGTTTCAAAGCGCGGTCTCAGATCTGTAAGCCCCATCGCCGAAAGATATTGATCAACCAGAGCCCTAATGATGGCGCCCGGATTGGGCAAAATGACAGGGAATTCTGTCAAAGCCTCTACCACGGGCATGTCCAAACCCGGATGCCCCGCACGCCCCACGATTTGGATAGGCTCATCATAGAGGTGCTCAAATGACAGACCGGGCATATGCCGTTCTGACGGCATGCGTCCCACCATGAGGTCGATTTTACCCTCGCGGAGGCGCTCGATCAGAAAGTGATTTGGCCCCGTGATGACGCCGATGCGTGCCTCTGGATGGCGATTGGTGAAATCCAAAGCCACTGTGGGAAAGAGTCCGCCCGCCACCGTGGGCAGGACACCCACTTTAACCAGATCGGTGTGTTTTGAACCACTCACCGAGCGCACGCCGGCCTCGACGCTTTGCAAAGCAGCCATTGCGTGCCGTCGAAACATCTCACCTTCGGAGGTCAAAATCGCACGCCGCCCCGTGCGTTCAAACAATGGTGCACCCACATGCATCTCAAGCTCTGAGATTGTTTTTGAGAACGCTGGTTGCGACACGTTGCGCGCCTTAGCCGCCGCAGAAATCGTTCCTGCCTCGGCGACTGCCAAAAACGCGTCGAGATGCCTCAGCTTAAGCGCGGCGGGGATGTGTTTATATATGCTCATTTAGTTATGCTTTTAGCATGAAATTGTATTTTTTCGCGACAAAAAATTATGCCACCATGCAAAAAAGAAAGAAACTCAATGCACGCACAGACATTCGATTGGGGCGCTATGCACGTGGCAAAACGGGACGGCGACGGCCCGGCTTTGGTCTTTATCAATTCGCTTGGTACGGATTTACGCATGTGGGACGCAGTGCTCGCGCGCCTGCCATCCGCAAGCGCAGCGCTGCGCATGGACAAACGCGGGCACGGCCTATCCTCAACCGCGCCGGAGGGCTACGGTATTCCTGATCTGGCCCAGGACGTGATTGATGCGATGGACGCTGCAAAGCTAGGTCAGGTCATCTTGGTCGGCTGTTCCATCGGCGGGCTGATCGCACAGCATGTCGCGCTCATGGTGCCGGATCGGGTGCAGGGTTTGATGCTGTCTAACACGGCGTCAAAACTCGGGCCTGCAGAGGGCTGGCTCGAACGTATCGAAGCAATCAAGCAAAACGGTATGGCACCAATGGCAGGGGGGATTTTGTCCCGCTGGTTTGGCCCCAAAATGTTGAAAAACCCGGACGCGGCACTGTGGCGCACGCTTTTGGCGCGCACCGATCAGGTGGGCTATATCGCCACTTGTCGCGCCATCGCAGGGACCGATATCACCGATCGCCTGCGTGAGATCGCGCAGCCCGCGTTGGTCATTGCAGGCGAACATGATCTGGCGACACCGCCCGCCGTGGTTGAGGCGCTCGCCCGCGCCCTGCCGCGTGCCGATTTGTTGATATTTCCCACTGGGCATCTGCCCGCGATTGAAACACCTGATGCCTTTTCAAAGGCGCTTATTCGTTTTGTCGAGAGGATTACAACATGAGTGAAAATTTTGATCAGGGCATGAAAACCCGCCGCGAGGTTTTGGGGGACGCACATGTCAATCGTGCCGAAGCCGCAAAGACCGAGTTTGACCTGCAGTTTCAGAGCCTCATCACAGAAAGCGCCTGGGGTATGGTTTGGAGTTCGGACAAAATTTCGCGCCGTGAGCGATCTATGTTGACCATCGCGCTTTTGGCCGCGACCGGAAATTTCGAGGAAATTCCGATGCATATTCGCGCCACGGCCCGCACGGGTGCTTCAAAAGACGATGTGGCAGAGGCGCTGCAACATGTGGCGATTTACGCCGGGGTGCCCAAGGCCAATCACGCACTGAAACTCGCCAAACAGACGTACGCAGACATGGAGGAGAGTGAGGAATGACAGATTTCATTACGCAGGATCAGGGCCCCCTGATCCCACGTAACCGGGCGCTTCACCCGGCGCCCTACGACCCCGGATATAAAACATCCGTGTCCCGCAGCCCAAGCTTACCGCTTTTGTCGATGGAAAGCTCTCTGTCTGAAGAAACCGGGCCGACCTTTGGCCACAATAAATTCGGCGCGCTGGACAACAATTTGATCCTGAACTGGAGCAAAGGTGCTGCACCCGCCGTGGGAGAGCGCATTTTGGTGCACGGCCGGGTAGTCGATGAAAATAACCGCCCAGTACCCAACACTTTGGTCGAGATTTGGCAAGCCAATGCCGGCGGGCGCTACCGGCACAAGAAAGACACTTATTTCGCACCGCTTGATCCAAATTTTGGCGGCTGTGGGCGCACGATCACCGATGAGAATGGCTATTACGAATTCCTGACCATTCGCCCCGGTGCCTACCCTTGGCCCAACCGTGGCAATGACTGGCGTCCGATGCACATCCATGTCGCGATCTATGGGCATAGCTTTGGGCAACGGCTGATTTCTCAGATGTATTTCGAAGGTGATCCCCTGATCGACCATTGCCCCATTGCCGCGACGATCAAAGACCGAGCGCAATTGGATCGTCTGGTTGCACCTTTGGATTTTGCCAAATCCCGCCCGCTCGATTTCCTGGCATATAAATTCGACATCGTGCTGCGCGGCCGCCGCCAGACAATGTTTGAAAACAAGATGGAAGGCATGTGATATGGTTCAGAAGCTCGATACTTTGCAAGAAACCCCCTCTCAAACCGCTGGCCCCTATGTGCATATCGGCCTTATGCCGACCTATGCGGGTAACGCCGGCTATTACGACGAGGAAATCGGCATCTCCCCTCTCGCAGGCGATGTGGCAGGTGAGGTCATCGAAGTTGTCGGCTCTGTCTATGACGGGACAGCCTGGGCGATGCGCGATGCTTTGATCGAAAGTTGGCAATGTGACGCCAAAGGCGTGTTTCCAGGTCATGAGGGCGCGGACCCAAATTTCACGGGTCACTGCCGGTTTGCCGCTAATGCAGAAAACGGGGAATTCACCCTGCGCACCGTCAAACCCGGCGCTTACAAAGGGCGCGGTGGTGTTGAGAACGCCCCACATATTTCGCTTTGGATTGTGGCGCGCGGGATCAACATCGGGCTGAATACGCGGATTTATTTCGAGGATGAGGACAACGATAGTGACCCGCTCTTAAACCGGATCGAACAACATCCGCGTGTGCAAACATTGATTGCGAAAAAGACAGGCTACGGTAAATATCGTTTTGACATCCGCCTTCAGGGTGAGGGTGAAACGGTCTTCCTCGACCTGTAAATTGCGAGAAACGGCGATTATGGGCGGCAATTGCCGCCCTTCTATCTATTTAGAAGGACAAATCCAATGAGTGCCGTTGTCTTTGATCACCCGTGGCTATCTGGCCTCTTTGGCGACGCACAGATGGCCGATCTTTTGTCGGGCGCGCGTCAAATGGCACATATGCTGACATTCGAGGCCGGATGGTCGCGCGCTTGTGGCAAGGCGGGGCTCTTTGATCCGGAGTTGGCAGAAAAGGCGGCGCAGGCAATTGAAAGCGCTGAGATCGACTTTGACGACATCAAAGCGGGCATGTCCATCGATGGCGTGCCGATCCCGCGACTGGTCAAACAGCTCAAGGCTATCGCTCCGCCCGAGACCGTCCACAAAGGCGCGACCTCGCAAGACGTGGTAGACACGGCCCTTGTAATGACGCTCCGCGATGCCGCGGAATTGATCGCCGGACGGTTGATGGAATTGGATGCCCATCTCAATGCTCTGGAGGCCAAATTTGGCGATGCACCCTTGATGGGCCGCACCCGGATGCAGGCCGCCACCGAGATCACCGTACGGGATCGGTTGCTGTCTTGGCGTTTGCCGATCAAGGATCACTTAGTGACGCTCGATCATAAGCGCGCGGATGTGGAAAAACTGCAAATCGGCGGTGCCTCAGGAGACCGAAAAGCCCTGGGTGACAAGGCCGATCAGGTGATCGCTGAGATGGCCAGGGCGCTCAATCTCGCCCCCAATGACAAAGCCTGGCACGCCATGCGCCACGGGATTGGAGGCTATGCGTCCTTTTTGTCCTTGGTGACCGGAAGCCTTGGAAAAATCGGTCAAGACATCGCGCTTATGTCCCAGCAAGGGATTGAAACCATTTCAATTTCGGGTGGTGGCGGATCGTCGGCCATGCCACACAAACAAAACCCTGTGGCGGCTGAATTGCTCGTGACGCTCGCGAAATTCAACGCCACACAAGTCTCCGCCATGCATCACACTGTGGTGCATGAGCAGGAACGCTCCGGCACCGCTTGGTCATTGGAGTGGATGGTTCTGCCGCAAATGTTGATGGCCACGGCGCGGGCGCTCAAAACCGCCAATGAATTGGTCCAAAACATCACCCGGATCGGGGACAAACAAGCTTGAGAGTACTCGCGAAGGCGAGACACTCAAACTAGATTTTCGCAATTGCTCGATCCTGATCTTCTCTTCCGCTGAATACCGTTTGCGGGTCGCACGGCGAATGTCCTTTACGACCTTCTCGCCGTGGCTCTTTCGTGTTCCGGGTTTCTGTCTCATCTTATGGAATGGACGCCCCTTGCACCCAAGCCGATAGTTTTCGGCAACCGTAGCAAGCAGAAGTGTAACCCGTCACGGCCTTTGAGACAGACAGCATTGTTTTGCTAAGGGAGTGTCTTTCGCTCATCGTAGCCCTTGGAGGGATACGAGATGAGAACGAAGACAGGGCCGAATGGATCGGCTGACAGACATGTAAAAGAGATTAAGCGCAAGACGCGTCGGAAATTCTCTGCAGAAGAGAAGATCCGCATTGTTTTGGACGGATTGCGTGGTGAGAGTTCTATTTCTGAGCTGTGCCGTCGCGAAGGGATCGCAGAAAGCCTGTATTACAATTGGTCGAAGGACTTCATGGAAGCTGGAAAGAAGCGGTTGGCTGGCGACACTGCGCGCCAAGCGACGTCCGGCGAAGTCACCAGCCTGAAAGCGGAGGCACGCGACCTGAAGGAAGTCGTGGCTGAGCAAACACTGGAACTTCGACTGCTCAAAAAAACGTATGGCCCGTCCCGTCTGCAAGGAGTTTTTGTTGGCGCTGATTGCGGTCTGCAAAAACGTATCCGGCATGTCGGCCAGCTGGCCGCCGCCAAGATGGAGATCCGCGCATTCTGTTCCTCATAAGCATGTCAGCTTCGATCGAGCCGCATTTTTTGACCAGGTTTGCAGAATGCCGGTCAACCGTCAGGCCATCTTCAACTCCTCCCGCAGATCACGTCGGGGACTTCGGTTTTTTGAGCCTTGTCCTAAGCCCCTGTTCCGCTGTTAGGCACATGCCGACACCGTCCGTTCGAAAGTCGTGCCCCGTCGCAGCGTCGCCCATGCAATCCTTGCAAGTTTGGCAGCTAGTGCTACCACCGCGACATTGTAGTGCGCGCGTGCCAAGAGCCCGCGCAACCATTGGCCCAACGGCGTGTCTGCCTTTGACAAGGTTGGAAGTGCAGCGCGCGCGCCGTGAATGAATAACTGTCGCAAATAGACGTTCCCTCTTCGGCTTATACCGAACAATCGCGGCTTGCCGCCGGTCGTGTGTTGGCGCGGCACCAGTCCAAGCCAAGCTGAAAGATCACGCGCAACAGAAAAAGCTGCGGCATCATCAACTGCTGCGACAAGCGCTGTGGCCGTCAGATTGCCGATTCCAGGGATAGTCAGCAATCGGCGCGTGGCTTCATCAGATTTGGCGCGTTCGGCGAACTCCCGGTCCAACTCGGTGATACGTCGATCCAACTCTTTCCATTCCTCGCGCATATCGCCGAGTAGCGTGTTGATCCGCTTGCTCAGATCGATGTCTGTATCATCGAGAAGCGCATCCAACCCGATCTCGAACTTCCTCCTTCCCTTGGGAAAGGTCAGTCCACGTTCCAGAAGAATGGCACGCATCTGGTTGATGAGCCGTGTTCTGGTGCCGATCAGTCGCTCTCGCGCCCGGTGCAACGTTTGCAGATCCAATTGGTCCTGCCGTTTGAGCTCGACGAACCGCATGGTTGGACGTGTCGCCGCCTCGGCGATGGCTTCGGCATCTCGATCATCGTTCTTCTGCGCCTTCACATAGGGCCGCACATACTCTGGCGACATGAGCTTGATCCTGTGGCCCTGACTGGAAAGCGCGTGACCAAGATGATGCGCCCCACAACATGCCTCCAACGCAACGATGCAGGGAGGCAGGCCAGAAACAAACTTGATCACGGTTTGGCGCCGCATCCGTCTGCGCAACACCACGGCACCGGCGGCATCCAGCCCCACGATACTGCACACTGTCTTGCCAAGGTCGATTCCCAGGATTGTAATTGTCATCGGTCCGTTCCTCCTCAGTTCATAGCATGAGGCATCTTAGCTGACGCCGGTGGAGGGACGGGCCATTCCATAAGCATGATCGCGGATGGGGACGACGACGAATGAGATACCCCGCATCCGAAAAACTGGAGATCATAAGGTTGGTCGAAGGATCGCATCTGCCGGTCAAGCTTACGTTGGAAAAGTTGGGCGTATCGCGCCCGACTTTTTATCGATGGTATGATCGTTTTTTTGCAGCGTGGCGAAGCTGGGCTCGAAGATCGCAAGCCACATCCGGGTCGCGTCTGGAATCGCATTCCTGACGATGTTCGCCAAGCCATGCTAGAGATGGCCTTGGCGCGGCCAGAACTAAGCCCACGAGAACTGGCGGTCACGTTCACTGACGAGCGCAGCTACTTTGTCTCAGAATCCAGTGTTTACAGGCTTCTTCGCTCACATGATGTCATGGTCACGGTATTCTTGAGACTCTTTCGTAATGGCCATCCATTTTCGATAGGGACCGTTCAAAACCACGGGGTTATGCCGCTTTGAGCAAGGGTGGAGTGGGGCTGATGAAGCTCGCGATGTTTCCTGGAATAGGCTGCTTTGGCGCTTCATATTTCGTTCGTTCGGACAGGTCTCCGTTCAGCACCGATGCCCGAACCTTCAGCAGGTAATGTGCCCCGGTTCGTGACCAACGCATTTGTTGCTTTTTCACAAATCGTTTGGCGACCAACCTGTTGACGCTCGCCTCGGCTGGTGCGGTCGAAACGCGCTTCCCATCGCGGTACCGCTCGGCATAGTTGACCACTGATCCCTTGTTCCGTCGTATGTAGACTTGCAGTGTTACGAGCAATTTTTTGGCGCGGTGCGCCCAAATACTTGGTACCGCGTCTCTGGACAAATCTCGTCGAACCCTTGCGATCAAGGACAATGCCCGACCCGCTTGCCCGTTCCACAGTCGCCACCGTATTCGTTCGACACGGCCCTCGAAGCTTGAGATGTGCTCTGGAGCCGTTGCTGCGAGTTGCGCAAGCGGCTGTACCTTCATTGAGATATGGAACCAGTCGAGGATGTGAGTAACCGGTTGCGGTAGCATACCTGCCAGGCGCTTCAGGCATTCCGCCCCGTCCGAGATGACAGTGATTTCGCCTTGGTTAGCATAGCCCTGCTTTTTGAGGGCCAGAACCGCCGCCGCCTTTAGTTCCCCAGGGTGTGTACCCTCGAATGCAAAGACTGGCCCCGGCGGATCGCCTCTTCCGCCGCGCCCACAATGGCCAACAACTGCTTCGAAGGTT
>JASBTX010000024.1 GCA_030148225.1 Paracoccaceae bacterium | reverse complement strand
AGCGCGATGGTCGTGCCGCGAAAGGTGACGCGGGTATTGCCTACGTCCTCGGCGATCACACCGAGGCGCGCCCGGGGGAAGAGCGGGTGCTCCTCGCCTGTGTTGAGTGAACCGAGGAAGCCCAGAAGCTCGCCGGTGCTTGCGGCCAGCAGGCGGGGCTTCAGCTCATCGAAGGACGACAGCAGAAACCCAACGACCTCGTCGAGCTTGCGCAAGCGTCGGGTCGTGTCCGCCGCATGCCGGGCACGAGACCCGCCCAAGCCGAAGGGCAAACGGCTGCCGGTCTCGGGGCGCTTCAGAACGGTCAGGGTCAGGGTCTTGTCGCGCAGGCCCGACCCGCCCAGATGCGAGCGCCAGCGCTGGTCCACGGCGGCAGCGAACCCATCGCCCGGGATGGGCGGCAGGGTCACATCGACCGCTTTTGAGACCTTGTGCAGGTAGAAGGAAAACTCGGTCCCCACCTGCGCAACGATGCCTGCCAGGAGCCCGCCGATCCGGTCGAGATGCGCATCCTCGCTCGTGGTGCTGTTCACCCCTTCAAGCCGGATGCATTGCATCAACTCGTTGCCCCGCGTCCGGATCGTCCGGTCGGTGACGAGGCTCACATAGGGCATCATCGACGAGAGCCGTTTTTCGCCCTTGACCCATGCGGGTAGCGCAGTCAGCGGATCGAGGGCGTCGGCCACGTCATTGGCAAGTCCATCACGGGGCATAGCTGTCGCCTCCGTGCAGTTTGCGGTTCGTCGTGGGCGGGGTTTCCTGCAAAGTAATCACCAGGACATCGAGGAAGTTCGGATCCCAGTCCGCGGCCTTCCAGAGCGTCGGCCAGGCCAGCCCCGCGAACACAGCCACCACCCAGCTCTGCACCCAGAGAAACAGAAGCGTCGAGCCGAAGAGCCAGACCATGGCGTACATGATCGGCAAGCCCATCAGCTTGGGCGGCCTGAGAAGGCCGATGAACACGCGGGATTGGTCAGCCATGGATGGACCTCAGGTGGTCCAGATGGCAGCGACGATGGTGGGTGCCGCGGCGATACCCGCGATTGCAACCACGACCCAGAGCGCCTGACGGAAGTCGAGGATGCCAAAGAGCCAGGAAAGGAACACCCCGATCAGCGCGAGCGTGCCGATCACGATGCCCAAGGGACCGGTGATCGCATCGACGATGCCTTGCAGAAGAGTCTGCACCGGCGAGAGGTCGATACTTTGCGCCAGTGCCGGGCCAGCCAGCACGATGAGAGCCATCGCGCCGAGCGCGACAAAGGAAGATTTGGACGTCACGAAAGGTCTCCTCTCAGCCGCTGGAACACGGCTGTCACACGGGCCACATGGCCTTGGGTTTCTCGAAAGGGGGGAATGCCGCCATGGCGGGTGACCGCATGGGGACCGGCATTGTAGGCAGCAAGCGCCAGCGCGGGATCGCCGAACTGCTCAAGCATCATCAGAAGGTAACGGGCCGAGCCGTCGAGGTTCTGGGCGATATCATGGGGGTCGACACCGAGCTCGTGGGCGGTGTCGGGCATGAGCTGGCCGAGCCCGATGGCCCCGACCGGGCTCAGCGCAAGCGGGTTATAGGCGCTCTCGACCTCGATATTGGCGCGGTAGAACAGCGCCCAATCGGTGACCGACAGGCCCGCCTGACGCAGAGCGTCATGGCTGCCGTAGCGCAGCGCGGTTGTTTCGATGGCGTGGAGGATTTCGGGTGAGGCGCGGACCGCGCGCGGGGCGACCGCTGCTGCAGCCGTCACATCGCTCAGGGGATCATCATCCCCGCGGGACTGCGGCGCTGCAAAAAGAAAGAGGCGATCTGGAAGGGGCCCATTCCGGGCATCGTCGTCGCCGGTGAACGAGCGCAGGCTGCTCGTGGTCTCGGCCATGTCGATCAGTCGGCCATCGGGGCTGACCTGGAAGATGAAACCGTCGGCAAGGGCCGGGGGTGCTGAACAAACACCTGTACCCAATGCAACAACGAGCGCAAATGCGCGGTCAGTTGTCCTTGACCAGAACCGGGCCGGTTCGTGGCTCGGGCGTGCGCCCGGGTGCTGCATGGCGCTCGCGGGCGCCTTCGATGAGCGGGATGCTGGCAGTCGTGCAGCCCATGTCGGCAAGGAAGCTGACAAGTCCGACAATCGTCTTGAACTCGCGAACCTTGAGATAGCTACGGCTCGTGACGAGCATCTTGTCGTCACGCCCGTCTTCAGCAACGGCACGGATGACCCATGTGCCGTACCAACTGTTATGGCGCTTTTCGGCGCCTTCCTTGCAGACCACCTCGATAAGGTAGTGTTCGGCCAGCAGGCCGCGCAATCCGTCTTCTGTAACCACATTCGGTGCTTCTTCTATCATGGCCTTCCCTTGGGTCCTTTCCTGCCTGAGGTGCAGTACCGGTCCCACGGGTTCGAAACACCGTGGGCGATACAAGACAACATGAACGATGGCAAGACAATTAAAACGACTTGACGCAGATTGCCTTGCTCCGATAACGGTGATAGCTGACAAAGCCGTGATCTTAAAGGCGGCAAAGGAGTTTTGCCCTGCACATGTCCTGTGCGTGCAACATTCCCCTGGCGCTGCTGATCACCGTCCTTGTGGTGAGTGGTCCGGCCCATGCCTGCATTCCGCCCGAACGGCCGTTCCTGCCCGCATCGCGAGAAGACATGCGCGCCTATGCGGACCTGATCCGGGGGGATTTCGAGGCCTACATCGCCGACGCGCAGAACTACTTCCGTTGCATCGACGAGGAACGCGCGCGGGCCTTTATCGAAGCCAGGGAAGTGAGCGAGGAATACGGGCGGTTCGTCGAGGCTGTCGAGTAGCCCCTTCCCGCCGGCACTGGGCACCCCTCATCCTGTGCCGATGATACGGCGATGATTTTGCTAGAGGATGTTCGGTCTGTAACCCGTCCAAGGCACGCCACGCATCAGTTGCTTATGCGGCGACCATGCGGTTCAATCAGGGTTCGTCTCCGGCCAATTTACAGAAAGGATTTACACCCCGTGTCTTTGCGTTTCTGGCAACGTATCCGTCTTGCGCCCGGGGTGACGCTGAACCTCTCGAAATCGACAGCATCTCTGTCGTTCGGACCGCGCGGTGCCAAATACACTGTCAGCCCCCGGGGAAACCGGGCCACACTCGGGCTGCCGGGCACGGGCCTCTTCTACACCATTCAGGACCGCAAGGGCGCGCGTGCAGCCACCCCAACACGGGACAAGCTGTCCCTCGGGTTTTTCCGAAGGCTCGTGACCCCACCCGAGGAAAAGGCGCTCATAGACGGGCTGCGTGCGCTCAACGACGGTGATGAGAATGCGGCGCTGTCCCAGCTGGAAGCCGCAAGCGATCTGCCCGACTCCGCCTGGATGGCCGGCATGATCCGCTTGAAGCAGGAGGCATTTGCGCGGGCGCGCGGGCATCTGGAAAGCGCGCTTGCGGCGGGCGACAGGCTAGGCGCGCAGTTCGCGAAATATGACCTCTCGCCCCAAATCACCCTGCCGATCGCCAAGGGCATCTTTGCTCACATCTCCCCCACCGAGCGCGGCACACGGCTTGCGCTGGTGGAACTGTGCGAGGCGAGCGGAGACGCCGAAGGCGCGGCGCAGCATCTCGAGCAGCTGATGGTCATCGCACCGGAGGATCCCGTGGTGCTCTTGTCCTTCGTCCAGATCGCGCTCGACGTACCCCAAGATCACAACCTGCTCGACCGGGTGATCGCCCTGACCGTGGCCACCCAGAATGAGACACCGATCGACACGGGCATTCTGCTCTACCGTGCTCGGGCGCTCGCGGCCCGCGGCCTGCTCGACGCCGCCATCGACGTGCTCACCCGCGCGGGCCGCCGTCGCAAGGACCGCCCCGATCGTCTTCTCCACCAGATCCGTCATGACCGCGCGGAGCTTTACGAACGCGTGGGTCGCAAGGCCCAGGCACGCCGTGAGTTCGAGAAGCTCTTCGTGGAGGCACCGGAGTTTGAAGGCTTGGCAGAGAGACTGGGGTTAACGTGAATCGTTCGACGGGTCGGGCGGGAAGTTGCCGTTCGCTGCGCATTGGATGAATGACCCAGGTTCGTAGTGGAGCGGACGTTCGGTGCCCCGCCGTTGGTCAGCCATCGCCCCCTCGGCTCTCGTCATCCGCTGATTATGAATAATGACCCTCGTAAGGTAAGATGGGCGCTTTTCGGTTCTCGAGATAAAAGTTAACCCTTTCCGTAGGTTGGATCGATCCTGAAATGGATCTGCCAACATTTCTCGGGTATGTGGGCCGATCGCTCTACGCACTCGGCCATGTCAATGGTGACTTTCGTTAGTGTATGGGTTTGACTATTCTCAAAGTGGCGAAATTCGGCGCTGACTAATTACGGTAGGTATTTAAGTGGCGAGAAGTATCACTGACGAGGAAATCGGCTTGATAAAGGCCTTACTTGCTAGAGGCGAGCGCAATGTAGACATACAATTCCATTTTAACCGGCCAGATAGGCCAGTCAACTCTGGGCGCATTAGTCAAATTAGTAACGGAACTTACGGGCCAAACGTCCCTGCTGCATCACAAGTTGAGCTCGCGAACTTCCTTGCGATTTTTCAGGTTGCTGGGGTTAGCGTGGCCAAGGATGCGTGGCGGGTTGCGTATCGCTTCCACCCCGTGGGACAAGGCATGCTCCACTCTGGCGAATTGCGTCAGGGAAGCCGCCAGCCTTTCACTTGGGTATATGATTGCGGCAGCGTCACCGCGGCAGCACAGGTCGAGAGCGAGCTCAATGACTTATGCACCGCGCGCAACGCTGCGCCTGGATCAAAACCCAGTCTCGATTTTGTCGCTCTGTCTCATTTCGACGCCGACCATATTTCCGGCCTCGTGTACCTGCTTGGGCTTTTCGAGGTGAAGATGATCCTCCTGCCCTTCCTGCAGCTCTGGCAGCGGTTCTGGATCGCGGCATCATCTGATGATCTCGACGCAGACTTTCTGCGGTTTCTAGTCGATCCCGCCGGCTACCTCCGTGACGTAGACGGAGGTGGGGAGGCGAGGATCGTTTTCGTGCCACCGAGCGCGGACGGCCCCCCGCCCCCGCCCGCGCCCGACGCCGGTCCGCCCGTCGGTCCGCGTGGGGAGGTCGACGACCGGCCGATGAAATTACGACTGGAGACTGAACGCGTCCTAGACGTGGTCGGCGGCGAGATCCCCGGCGTGACAGGGCAGCGCCTGTCGGCGGCGGAATTCCTGAAAATGGGATCGGTGCTCGACATCGACGGATTATGGGAGTTCGTCCCGTATAACGATGCACACCAAGCCAAGCGTTGCCCGGCAGGTTTCCCGGCGACCGTCGAGCCGCTGATCAAGACCTTGCTAGACGCCAACCATCCGGCCGATCGGAAAAAGGCCCAGGATGCACTTAAAGCCCATTATGACACGACCTTCGGCAACAGCGCCTATCGCCGCAATATCATCTCACTGTTCCTGTACGGCGGTCCGGTGTCGACACCTGCCGAGGCCTATTTCAAGACCGGCGAGACACAACTTGGCAATATGGCCTGTCACCACAAGCCAGATAGGCCGCGCCTATCCGCGACCCATTTCTCGATGCTGTTCACAGGAGATGGTTCGCTGAACTCAAAGCCGCGCCGGACTGGGTTCGAGAATTTCTTCACGCCCTATGGCCGCCTCAGCAAGGCCTCGGTTTTCCAAGTGATGCATCATGGCGCGTCCGGGAACTCGTCGCCCGAGGCCGCAGCCCTTGTGATGCCGCGCGCGAGCATCTTTTGTTCCGACCCCAGCAAGGGCCAAAAGCATCCCGATGCTGACGTGTTGCGGCAGTTCTGGCCCTATAACTGCATCCAAGTCGATGATGCGATCGGCTGGCTGATGCTTGGGGTGTTCGTGTTCTAGGTCGTTAAGGTCGTTCCCGACTGCTGTATGGGCGACAACGGTTCGAAACAGATAACCGGTCGTCCAACGGCGATGCCCGTATAGTCGCTCTTTGGCGCAAAGAAGTGCCATCGAGCCCCGATCGGGCCTTGGCGTATGACTCCGGCCTGTCAGTCCATGCCGCACGATGTCGTTGATGACCGGTTCAGGGAAGCTGCGCTGCAGCGAAGGGCTTTTCTGAGAACGGCCGCTCAGGGCCGGGCACGTCAGTTGTGGCGCTTCACTCCAGATCGACGTCGCCCAAGCGCGGTGCATGGACATGCGTTCGGACCAAGAACGCAGCGGCAGCGCCGGCGATGGCACCGAAGAGGTGCGCCTCCCACGACACGCCGGGTTGGCCCGGAAGAACGCCCCAGAGAATGGAGCCATAGAGAACACCGACCACCAATGCCGCGCCCAGCGTGATCGGCGAGCGATCCACGAGGCCACGCACGACGAGGAAGCCGAACCAGCCGAAGACCAGCCCTGACGCACCGATATGAGTGGCCGAGCTGCCGAACAGCCAGACGAGAGCGCCGCCGAGCCCGATCACCACGGCGTTCACCGGCAGCAAGGCCCGCGTGGTTGTTGCCACCAGCAGTCCACCCATCACCAGCAGCGGTGGCGTATTGGCCATCAGGTGCCCGAAGCTTCCATGCAGGAGGGGCATTGCGATGATACCATCCAACCCACCGAGGTACCGTGGGATCAGCCCGAACGCCGGGTTCAGGCCGTAGCCGGTGATCCAGTTGACGACCTGGATCGCCCAGAGCACGGCGATAAACGCGACAAGCGCCGCGGCGCGCCGCAGGAAGGCGCGCATTTGATCCCGGTTCATCATGGGGGCGACAGTAGACGTCTCCGCAAGGCCTTCAACGGCTTTCGCTCGCTTCATAGGATGCGGCTATGGGACCGAGGTTCAGGGCGGAGAACCTCGCCACGGCTCAAACCAAGAGCGCGGCTGCCTACCGATGGCTATGATGAGGCATCAGAGCCTCATCTCCAAGAATGGTGAACGCCTTTCCACCCCTTGTCGCTCTCTTTCGAAGCACGACCGAGGCGAACGCCGTTTCTTGGCGATCAAATCTGCTTGCTATCGTAAGTGTTGTTTTGTATCGCCACACTATTATAGATGGAGTCGGCGTCATGAAACACAAAGTCCGGACCGCGGCAGCCGCCGCGGCCATCACTGTATCGAGCCTCGTCGGTTCGGTCGAGCCGGCGCAATCCTACCAGGTCGACTGTGCCATTCTGCTCTGTCTGGCAGGCGGCTGGCCGGCATCGGCGCCCTGTGCCCATGCGCGTGCGGTCTTCATCCGCAGGATCACACCTTGGCCGATCGAGCCACCCTTGCAGATCTGGCGTTGCCCGATGGGAGCGTCGTTCAACGCCCCCGCCCCGCTCTCGCCGATGGAACGGCTTTACGACATTGCCTTCCGGGCGGCGCCTCAGGTCAGCGTACCGCAAGCTCCTCTGCCCCTGGTCCAAGTCCAATCAGACGAGCAGGCCGACATCGACATTTCGGGCGACGCCTTCGACTTCGTCCGCAGCATCCGTGTCTTTCACATCCAGTTCAGCCAACGCGAAAACAGTGACGGCGACTGCAACACCTACGACGCCACGCGCCTCGGTTCCTACGGTGTGCAGGGTGACTATCGATGGACACGGTCGAGTGTCGCCCAGGTCCCGCCCGCATCACAACTGCCAGACACCGGGCACTGTAACTGGGTCAGCTACCGCTCGGTCTTCGTGGACTGGCGAGATCATGAGGGGAACTACGGCTTCGAAGAGGTCCGCTACTGAACTTGCCCGGGCCTGCCGGAGGCAGGTCCGCACCTGATCATCTTGCACCTGTGACGGTGCACCGAACCCAAAAAGGGAAACGACGCCAGACCGAAAAGCCTGACGCCGCGCTAGAAGAACCCGTGAACAAGGAGCTTCTAACGCACTGTCAGAACCGCCGCAACCAGCAAAGTTGTTTTGCTGGCAAGAATGTTGTTTGCTCTCGGCATGGGGTCGTCTCTTACAGGAGACACCGACCATGGAACCCACGACCGGCCTGATCCTGAGACGGATCACCCAGACAGAGCTGTCCGTTTCCGCTCACAAGCTGGCGACCGTCATCCTCGACGCCATTGCGTGGAAGGAGGGATACAACGGGCTGCCGCGCGGGACGGCCGCCTTTACCCTCGCCGACCTCGCGTCGAAGATGGGCATCTCGCGCCAGTACCTGACCGAGCTGCTGGCTGAACTCGAGGCGTCCGAACTGGAGCTGAAGCGAGAGAAGCCCAACGGTAAGTTCGCCCCTTGGCTCTTCCGCTTCACAGCCTTCGATACCGAGGACGGAGATCAGGATGTTGCGTCAGGCACAGGCGACACATCACTATCTAGAGAAAGAAATAACAAAACTATCTTCTCGGGACAGATCACCATTTCTGAAACATCGAACGTCTTTCAGACTTGTTGGGCGGAGTTGATCAAAGCTGCGAAGAGGGCCCTGCCCTGCTGGAACGTCGACACGCAGGTGATCTGGGACCGCTTCTTGGCTTTCAACCGAGCGCGCGGGAACGACAGGGTTCCCGCCGGCTACCTTCTCGGGTTCATGCGCCGATGGCGCACCTCACCCGATTCGGTAAGCCGACCGGCGGAAGCGCCATCTCCGCAGCAGGCGGCTGACCCACGGGAGCGGGAGTTGCACGCTCAGATCAAGGCCGCACCCAGCGGTAACCGGCAGTTTCACGCGTCAGACCTGTGTCGGCTCATCGGGCAGGCTGCCTACGACGCGCGGGTCGTCGATGTCATCCGGCAGTTCGGCTGTCCAAGGTTTACGGCCACCCTTGCGGTGCATGGTCAGGCCGTGATGGCTGGAGAAATTCAGCGATGAACGAAAATACACTGGATGGGTTGACATGGATCAAGGCGCATATGCGCTACGACGCATAATCATTTAACCATGCAGGATGTACTGACCGCCATTTGCGACCCGACCCGCCGCGCAGCACTCGCCCTTCTCTGGGATGGGGGAGAGCACTGTGTTTGCGAATTGATGGCGAGGCTCGACGCGAGCCAGAGCCGGATGTCGCGGCACATGAAGGTGCTGCGTGAGGCCGGCCTCGTGCTGGACAGACGCGACGCGCAATGGGTGCGCTACCGCCGGAACCCCGACCTCGCGCCGGAATTCGCGGCCGTGATCGACGCTGTGCTGACCGCCGAATTCAATCTTGAAAGGAAGGTCGCATGACCGTCGAGACACATGACCCGGCCCCGCATCGCGGCGCGCCCGACTGGCTCTGGTATGTCGGCGTCCCCGCCGTCGGCGCGGTCCTCTACCTGCTCTATGGTCAGCTGATACCGATTTCGGAATGGGTGACAGCGCTGTTTCCGGTGGCGCGCGACAGCCACACAGGCGAGGCCATCGCGTTTTTCGTCTACGACGTGCCGAAGGTACTGCTGCTGCTCACAGGCATCGTCTTCGTCACCGGCGTGCTGCGCAGCTGGTTCAGCCCGGAAAAGACCCGCGCGATCCTGGCGGGCAAGAACCAGATCTGGGGCTATCCGCTGGCCTCGCTTCTGGGCGTGATGACGCCGTTCTGTTCGTGCTCATCGGTGCCGCTCTTCATCGGCTTTGTCTCGGCAGGCATCCCGCTGGGGGTGACGTTTTCCTTCCTGATCGCGGGGCCGATGGTCGGTCCGGTGGGCCTCGGGCTGCTCTATGGCCTCGTCGGCTGGCAGATCGCCACGATCTACCTCGTCTTCGGATTCACCATCGCCACGGTCGCAGGGTTCGTCCTCGGGCGCATGGGGCTGGAGCGCTACCTGCAGGACTGGGTGCGCGAGCTGAACGCGGGCCCCGTGAGCGATCTGCCCGAGGAACGGCTGACGCTGGTGGACCGGCTGAAGATCGGTGTCGAACAGGTGCGTGAGATCGTTGGCAAGGTCTGGATCTGGGTCCTCGTCGGCATCGGCATCGGCGCCGCGATCCATGGCTACTTACCCGAAGAGATGATGCTGCGGATCATGGGCGGCGAGGCCTGGTGGTCGGTTCCCGCGGCCGTCGTCGTGGGCGTGCCGATGTACACCAATGCGGCTGGCGTCATTCCCATCGTCGAGGCGCTGCTGGGCAAGGGCGCGGCGCTTGGCACGACGCTGGCCTTCATGATGTCGGTCATTGCGCTGAGCTTGCCCGAAATGATCATCCTGAAGCAGGTGCTGAAACTTCGCCTGATCGCGATCTTCCTCGCGGTCGTTTCGGCGGGGATCCTCGCCACCGGCTTTCTCTTCAACTTCCTGCTGTGAGCGACCCTCCGGGTTGAAGCAATTCTTTGAAAGGACACGCACATGAAAACCGTCAAGGTCTACGGCCCCGGCTGCAAGCGCTGCGAGACGACCGAAGCCATGGTCAAGGAGGCCGCCGCAAAGCTCGGCGTCGCGGTCGAGGTCGAAAAGGTCACGGACGCGAAATCCATCGCCATGGCGGGCGTCATGTCCACGCCGGGCATCTCCGTCGATGGCAAACTGGTCCATGCCGGTGGCCTGCCGGATGCCGGGAAGCTTGATGGCTGGCTCCGCGCATGATCCGCGCTTTGGTCGCCGCCGTTGCCGTCCTCGCTTCTTCGACCTTCGCCTTGGCGGATGCCCTCGAGATCCAGCCGGTCACAGATGATGTCTGGGCGATCGTCGGCCCGCTGGAACAGCGTAGCCCGGAAAATCTCGCCAACAACGCCACCTTCGGACTGGTTGTGACGCCCGAGGGGGCGGTCCTGATCGACCCGGGCGGGTCCTGGCAGGGTGCCGAGATGCTGCACGCCGTCATCCGCACCGTCACCGATCAGCCGGTGGTCCATGTCATCAATACGGGCGGACAGGATCACCGCTGGCTCGGCAACGGCTACTGGCAGGCGCAGGGTGCCACGGTGATCGCCTCGGAAGCGGCGGTCGAGGATCATCGCGCCCGCGCCGACGACCACATGATCGCACTGTCGCAGTTTCTGGGCGAAGGGCTGGACGGGACCGAACCGGCTTATGCCGATGTGACCTTTGAGACCGATTATACGCTCGAGTTTGGAGGCCTCACCTTCGAGATCATGCATCGCGGCGCCGCCCATACGCCGGGCGAAAGTTTCATCTGGCTCGACGAGCGCGACGTGATGTTCACTGGCGATATCGTCTATGTGGATCGTATCCTTGGCAATGGCCCGGCCCGCGACACTGACAGCTGGATCGCTGTGTTCGAGGTCATGGCGGCATTTGATCCCGCCCACATTGTGCCAGGACATGGCCACGCGACCGATCTGGCCACGGCCACGCGCGACACCTACGACTACCTTGTGAACTTGCGCACGCAGATCGGCGCGCTGATCGAGGCTGGCGGGGACATCATGGACGCGCCGCAGATCGACCAGTCGGCCTGGGCCTACCTGGACCAGTTCGAGGCGCTGGCGGGCCGCAATGCGCAGGCGACCTATGAAGAAATGGAGTGGGAGTAATGTTGGAGTATCGCGTCACCGCCCGCCGCATCGACAGCCATGGCTCGGAGGCCGAGGCGAAGGCCGCGCGTCTGGTGCTCGACACCGACATGGCTGGGCGTGACGACGCCTTCAATCCGGCCGAGATGCTGCTGGCCAGCCTTGCGGCCTGCCTCCTGAAGGGGGCCGAGCGGGTGACGCCAATGCTCAAGTTCGATCTGCGCGGCATCGAGGTCAGCCTGCATGGCGTGCGGCAGGACAGCCCGCCGAAGATGGTCCGTATCGACTACGAGATCGTGGTCGATACCGACGAAACCGACCAGCGGCTGGACCTCCTGCACCGAAACCTGCGCAAATACGGCACCATCTCGAACACGCTGGCTGAGGCCACCGAACTTGTCGGGACGATCCGGCGGAAAGTCTGATCCGTGCCCCAGACCCATGCCCACGATCACGCGCCGTCTGTTGATCTTGGCCCGGCCTTTCGTTGGGCCGTCGGGCTCAACACCGCCTATGTGATCGTTGAGGCCATCGCGGGGTTCCTGACCGGGTCGCTGGCGCTGCTGGCGGATGCGGCGCATAACCTGACCGACGTGGCGGGGCTGCTGATCGCATGGGCGGCGGCGGTTCTGGCGAAACGTGCGGCGACGCGAGCCCACAGCTGGGGGTTGGGCCGCGCCACGATCATGGCGGCGATGCTGAATGCGCTCGCCATCCTGATTGGCGTCGTCTGGGTGATCTGGGAGGCGTCGCAGCGGTTCCAGTCGCCGGTCGAGGTGCCGGGGCTGACCATCCTGATCGTGGCGCTGGTGGGGGTCGGCGTGAACACCGGCTCTGCGCTCCTGTTCATGCGCGCGCAGAAGGACGACCTGAACGCCAAGGGGGCGTTTCTGCACATGGCGGCCGACGCCGCCGTCTCGGGCGCGGTGGTGCTGGCGGCGGCGGGCATTCTGCTGACCGGCTGGACATGGCTCGATCCGGCCGTCGCCATCGCTGTCAGCCTGCTGATCGCCGTGACGGCTGCGGGACTGTTCCGCGAGGCGCTGCACCTCAGCCTCGATGGCGTCCCCGACCGGGTGGACCTGGGCGAGGTGGCCGCGTGGCTTGCCCGGCAGGAGGGCATTCGCGATGTGCATGACCTGCATATCTGGCCGCTCTCGACCACGCGCACGGCGCTCGCGGTGCATGTGGTCAGCAAGGCGCAGGACACCGATGCGATGCTGCACGACCTTGCCGAGGGGTTGGAGCACGGGTTCGGGATCGCGCACAGCACGATTCAGGTCGAGCGCGAGCCCTGCGGCGCCAGCTGCCTTCGGGCCCACGCGTAACGCAGGGCATCCATTCCGGGCGCAGCACCAGGTCCGTCCAGAAGAATCATTTACAAAACTAGGATTGTGGTTATTTTGACGTCATGACCACGACCAGTCCCAATGCCCGCGCCCTTGCCGCACTTGGCCATGATGCCCGCCTGTCGATCTTTCGCCTGCTGGTGAAGGCCGGGGACGACGGGCTGCGCGTCAGCGATATCGGCGAGCACCTGGGGCTCGCCCCGTCGACCTTGGCGCATCACCTCTCGACGCTGGTCGATGCGGGGCTGGTGCTGCAGGACAAGCAGGGCCGCGAGGTGTTCAACCGGGTCGATTTTCCCGCGATGCACCGTGTTGTCGGATTCCTGACCTCCGAATGCTGCGCCGGTGTTGCGGTCCGCGCGTCGGAGGATGCGGCGTGAGATGCGCGTGCTCTTTTTCTTGCTCTGAAACAACTGCAATTCCGGAGATTTGGTTATGACTGACACAACCCTCCCGACACCCGGCCTCCGGTCCACGCTGCGCCATCTGTGGCAGGACCAGCGGGTCTGGCTCGCTTCGGCGCTGATCCTCGCGGCGCTGGCGGTGTTCGACGCGCCCCAGGCCGCGGACAGCGCCCTGTTCGCAGGCAATGCCCTGCTGGGCACGGCGCCCTTCCTGATCCTGTCGATCGCGATCGCCGCTTGGGCAAACGCCACCGGCGCCGACAACCTGATCGCCAAGGCCTTCACCGGCGCGCCGATCCTGATGATCGGGCTGGGCGCGCTGGCGGGGGGCATCTCGCCTTTCTGCTCTTGCGGGGTGATCCCGCTGATTGCGGCGCTGCTGGCGATGGGCGTGCCGCTGTCCGCCGTCATGGCCTTCTGGCTCGCCTCGCCGATCATGGACCCGTCGATGTTCGTGCTGACGGCGGGCGTGCTGGACCTCGAGTTCGCTGTGGCCAAGACCATTGCCGCCATCGGTCTTGGCGTATTCGGCGGGACGGTGGTGCACCTGATGATGAAGGGCGGTGCCTTCGCCGATCCGCTGCGCGAGGGCATCGGTAACGGCGGCTGCGGCGGCGCGAAGATCCGCGCGCCGAAGCCGGTGGTGTGGCGCTTCTGGACCGATGCGGACCGCCGGGCGAAGTTCGGCAAGACGGCGCTGACCACGACGCTGTTCCTCGCCAAATGGCTGACGCTGGCATTCATCCTCGAGAGTCTCATGCTGGCGTGGATCCCGGCGGAAACCGTCACCGCCGCGCTCGGAGGCGAGGGGCTGCTGCCGATTGTGACCGCGACGCTGGTGGGAGTGCCCGCCTATCTGAACGGCTACGCGGCCCTGCCGCTGGTCGGCGGTCTGATCGAGCAGGGCATGGCGCCAGGGGCGGGCATGGCATTCCTTGTGGCGGGGGGCGTCACCTCAATCCCGGCGGCGATGGCGGTCTGGGCGCTGGCGCGGCCGCAGGTCTTTGCGCTCTACATCGGGCTGTCGCTGACCGGTGCCTTTGCATCGGGGCTGCTGTTCCAGCTCTGGACGCAGATGGCATGAACACCAGCGGCGGGGCGAATTGCCTCGCCGCCTTCTTCCAGATCGAAGCCCCATCATGATCCCAAGACTATCCCCGGCGCGACGCGGGCTGATCGTCGCCGCGCTCGGCTCGTCCCTCACCGTGAGCTGGGCCTCCAGCTACTACATCCCCGCCGTTCTGGCCGTGCCCATGGCCGAAGACCTCGGCCTGTCGCCGGTCTGGGTGTTCGGCGCGTTTTCCATGGCGATGGTGGTTTCGGCAATGGTCGGACCCTGGGCCGGGGCGCGGATCGACGGTTTTGGCGGCCGGGGCGTGCTGATGCTGTCCAACCTCGTCTTCGCAGCAGGACTTGGGCTGCTCGCCGTGGCGCCCTCACCGCTTGTCCTGTTCGCGGGCTGGGCGGTCATCGGGCTCGGCATGGGGATCGGGCTTTACGAGGCGGGGTTCGCCACGCTGGCGGGGATCTACGGGAAGGAGGCGCGGGGGCCGATCACTGGGATCACCCTGATCGCCGGGTTCGCGAGCACTGTCGGCTGGCCCCTCTCCGGATTGATGCTGGCGACGTGGGGCTGGCGGGAAGCCTGTATCGGATGGGCGCTGATCCATCTGGCCGTGGCCTTGCCGCTGAATGCGTGGCTGCCAAAGGGCACCAGGGTGGTAACCACACCGGAGACGCCGGTCGAGGACGGTCCGCCGCCATCCCGACTTGCGCTCTGGCTGCTGGCCTTCGTCTTCGCCGCGACCTGGTTCAACTCGACCGCCATGGCCGCGCACCTGCCCGGGCTGCTCCAGGCCGCAGGGGCAAGCACGGCGGTCGCCATCGGGGCGGGCGCGCTCATCGGTCCGGCGCAGGTCGCGGCACGGGTGCTGGAGTTTGGCCTGCTGCGCCGGTTCCATCCGCTTGTCTCGACACGCGTGGCGGCTGCGGCGCATCCCATGGCCGCCGTGGCGTTGGTGAGTTTCGGGGGACCGGCTGCCTATGCCTTCGCCCTCCTGCACGGGGCGGGGAACGGCATCCTCACCATCGCCAAGGGCACGCTGCCGCTGGCGCTTTTCGGCGCCGCGGGATACGGGCGGCGGATCGGCTGGCTCAATGCACCCGCCCGCATCCTGCAGGCTGCAGCACCCCTGATCTTCGGCGCCGCCCTGACGGCCTGGGGCATCTCGGCGATTTGGCTGACAGCGGGGATCGGGGTCGCCTCGTTCATCGCCTTGCTTATCCTCAGGCGAAGCTAAGGCGCGCTGTTTCTAGGCAGAGGACCATGTCTGCAGGATTTCTTCAGCCCTACGCCTGGGCCTCTTAGTCCGTGGACCAGTGTGGCGACCAAGAACAACAAAGGCGGCCAGATGCTTGTCGGCAGACAAGTGAAAGGCGTCCCGAAGTGCTCTGGAACGCATTCTCTTGCCGCTCAACGGCTTGGCATGCAGGTCGAGTGACAAAGCGGCCAGCAGCAGGTTCTGCAACCCCGCCCCGACGCTGATCCATTGCTCCTCTACGGGGACGACGGGGTGGTCTGGCGTCAGACTCGCCAGAATCGCGATAAGACACGGCCCCGCCATCGCGCGATCCCGCGCAGATTGTAGTGTCGCAGCATCGGCGGCAGGATCAGCCTCAAGTGCCGCATTCGCAAAAATCTCGCCCAAGGCCGCCCGCTGATGGGCGGGGACATGAACGAGTTGCAAAGGGTATAGACCACCATGATCGGGCGCTGCGGCCGCAGCACTCGCCAAGACTGCAAGTTCTTCAGGCGAAAGGTCCGGTCCGGTCAGATGCCGTGGCCCGACGGATCGGCGGGACAGGATTTGCCCCAGTATATCCGTCATTCGCACAATGGCTCGACAGTCAGCGACTGGCCCGGTCTGACCACCTCGATTTCCGGAGGGATGACGGCGATCCCCATGGCCAGTGCAATGGGCGACATCGAGGCTGAGGCACCCTGTCCAAGCCGAACTAAGACCGGGCGCCCGAAGGCGTCGCGGGAATCCCACCTGACGGGCACATATTCCCGCCGTCCCGTCGCCCGAACATAGTTGAAGCCTGCGACGGCGGGTAGCCAGGTGTCCGGTTCTTCCGTCAGCCCTGCAGCCCGGCGCAAGGCGGGCTTGGCGATCTGGGAAAAGGTGATGGCGGCAGCGTAAGGGTTGCCGGGCAGTCCGAAATACAGCGCCTGACCAAGCCGACCGACGGTCAGCGGCTTGCCGGGGCGGATCGCGACCTTGAGCACGTCAAGCTCGGCGGCCTCGAGACGTAACGCGTCAAGGATGTGATCTTCTTCACCCGCCGATACGCCGCCCGAGGAAATTACCACGTCATTGGTCTGTGCGGCATGGCGGATGGCAACACGGATGCTTGCGGGGTCGTCCGGAAGGATGCCGAGATCGGTCAGCTCGACCCACGGGAGACGAGACAGCTTCGCCCGCAGAAGCACACGGTTGGAATTATAGATTTGCCCCGGCCCAAGGGCGCTACCCGGCTCGGACAACTCGTCGCCGGTGGACAGGATGGCGACGCGCAGGAGGGGCCGCACGGTGACGGACGCGACACCACAACCCGCCAGCAGCGCCAGCCTGGGCGGGGTCAGCGCCAGCCCGGCGGCCAAGGCCTGGGCACCATCGGCCACATCCTCACCGCAGCGACGGATGTTCTGGCCGGAGCGGGGCGCGTTCGTCAGAGAAATCTTGTCTCCGTCGCGTGAGACCTGTTCCTGCATAACGACGGCATCAGCCCCGAATGGCACCGGCGCGCCGGTGAAGATGCGGGCCGCGGTGCCGGACGCAAGGGTGAGGGCGCGCGCGTCGCCTGCCGCGATGCGGACAGACACGGGCAGGTGCCATGGGCCTTCGCCGGTCAGATCTGACAGGCGCAAAGCATAGCCATCCATGGCGGAATTGTCGAAGGGTGGCAGCGCGTGAGCCGCCATGATCGGAGTGGCCGTCACGCGACCGACCGCTTGATCAAGCGGCAGCATCTCTTGCCCGGTAACTGGGCAGGCCGCAGCGATGGCACGTAGGCGTGCAGCGTCGACGGAAAGCGTTGGCCCGGATTTGCCTGCTGAACAGACCGCAAGACTCGACATGGCTTTTCCCCCTCCCAAAGGAAAAAAGCCCGCCCCGAGTGTCTGGGGCGGGCCGCTGTAGTCAGATCAGAGCATGATCTCGTGGGACTTGAACGAGATGCCCCGGGTCTGGGCAGTCGCATCCGAGATCTTGCGGATGTCGCCCCAGCAGTGCTTGTAATCCGGCAGCACCAACTCGTTCACGCCCGGGTTCACCACATTGCCCTGGCTGCCCGCAGGCGAGCCGAATACCATCGCTACGGTGTTCCGCTTCAGCGTCGGCATCGGATAGGCCATGCCCTGCGTCACGCCGTTGTCGTTGATGATCTCGAGCAGATCTCCCGGGTTCAGGCCCAGATCGACCATGTCATCGGGATGCATCTCGACGAACGGATGCGGATAGCGGTCCTGAACGAAGTCGTTGTCCTGGTCGAGGAACTGGTTCTGCCAGAAGATGTTGGCACGAACGTTGTTGATCCAGAACCGGTGCGCGGCCTGTTCGCGGGCCTTGCCCGGGGCCTGCCAGCCTCGCCAGCCCGCCGCACAGAACAGCGCCTTGCCGTCCTCGCGACCATGCCGGGTGAACACGCCATCGGTGTAAAGGCGCGTTGTACCGACAAGCTGGCCGTTCTCGTAACCAACGACCGGTTCCTGCACACCGTTGTTACCCGCAGCGCGCAGATGCTCGTAGGTCACTGCCGTATGAGCGGCGCCGTAGCCATCCATGAAGGCGTCTTCCTCGGTTTCCCAATCGTAGCCCTGGAACTGGTCGGCATAGGCATCTTCACCCATCTCGCGCAGAACGCGTTCCATGTGCTGGGCGATCCGTGCTGCAATCAGCGCATCGGGCAGGGAGTTGCCGAACGGGTCCATGTACTTCTCGGACAACCGCAAGCGCCGTTCGCCGTTCATCGAGGTGAGGTTCATCTCGTTGGCTTCGCAGGCGGGCAAAATGACATGGGCATTCTGGCCGATCTGGCTGTGAATGATGTCGACGTCCACAACGAAGAGGCCACCGGCGTTGATCGCCGAGACGATGGCATCGACCACCTGCTCGCGTGTGCCGCCAGCGGCCATGTCGATCGCATCCTTGACCATGTCCGAGCGCCGCTTGTGGACCCGCTTGAACTCGGACGCGTTGAGCGTGGTCTTGTAGTGATCGCAGGCCCAGATGTGATGCACGCCGCCAAGCCCTCGGATCAGGAACTGGTCCACATATTCTGAGGGTCGGCCGACATGCGCCTCGGACGGACGGAAGTAGCCTTCTTGGTGGCCGCCCAGACGGCAGACCCCACCGCCGATCCGGCCCACATTTCCTGTCGCCAGCGCGATATTCACAAGCGCGCCGATGGTGCGGTAGTTGTCGTTGCCCCAGATGATGCCTTTTTCGTAGCAGGTCACACATTTGCGGCGGCTGCCATCATCATGGGGCTGGGCAATCCACTCGGCAGCCTTCTGAATATCAGCCGCTGATACGCCGCAGATTTCCGCCGCCTCTTCCAGAGTGGTGCGGCAGGTCTGCATTGCGTATTCGAGGCTGCCGAGGCCCGCCGGGTGGGCGGAATCCTGTGCCACCGCTTCGCCGCCTTGAAAGGTCGATGCAGCGATGAAGTCGGCATCGACCCAGCCCTGATCCACGATGTGCGTCAGCAGCGCATTGAACAGGACCATGTCCGTGCCTTCAGCAATCGCGAGATGAAGCACGTTTTCCGGCCCGGCATATTGTTCGGACGAGGCGATGGTCAGCGTGCGGCGCGGATCGACCACGATCATCTTCGCGCCACCCTGAAGGCCCGGGACCATGTGGTTCAGGTAGAGATTGGTCTGGGTCTCCATCGAGTTCGCGCCGACCATGAAGATCGTGTCGGTCAGCGTGTAGTCCTCGTAGGCGTAATTCAACTCATCCACGCCCATGTCACGTGAGGAATGGACCTCGGAATTATAGGCTGGGCGGTTGTGGATCCGGCAGTTCTTGATCTTCATGCTCTCGAAGTAGAGCTTTCCGGTGCCCCAGGTGTTTTCATAGCCTCCGGCGGAACCGCCGTGGTCGAACATCGACACGACGATGTCGTCCTCGGACCCCTCCACGGCTACTTTCGCCGTCACCCGTGCCACGAGGTCAAGTGCATCGTCCCAAGACGTCGGTTGCCAGACACCGTTGCGCCAGACCAACGGATCAGAGAGACGTTGCTGCTGTGTGCCGGTCACCCGAGATGGCCGGTTTTCGGCCATGCGTGCTCCGCGGATTGACCCCAGGCCCGAGTTGACGACGCAATTCGCATCAGGCTTGACCACCAGATGCACGTCGCGGCCGTTCTGGCGGACTACGTTATACATCGAGGGGGCATACCATGCCTCCGTCTCCATGAACTGCTGTTCGCTGAGGTCGACTCCGAACTTGTTCTGGTTCGGGGCCGTGCCGCCCTGACGGTTCATCGGCCAAGTGTAGGCCTTGTAGCCACAACCCACGATGCAGTAGTGGCAGGTCACGTTGAATTCGTCAGCATCTGCGGGAATGATCGGCAGCCGGTCGATCTGTCTCTTGTATGCCATTGCTCTTTCTCCCTTATGCCAGAACGTTCGACAGGCGACCGTAAATCAGCTCGTCCACACCTTCGGCATGGATGTCGCCCTGATCGTCGACCCGCAGCAGGAATTGCGCGAGATTGCTTGTCGCATGGCCCCAGATCTGCTGGCCTCCGGCCTCGCAATCGAAGCGGGAATGATGGCCGGGGCAATTGAGCGTCATGTCCTCGGCGGAATAGCTCATCAGCCAGCCCTTGTGTGGGCAGAGCACTGAAAACGCCACGATATCGCCATCCGGGCCGACGCCGCCCTCGACCGCCTGGCCGAGCTTGAGCAGCACACCCGGGCTGTCCGCGTCGGGATAGGCAATGTCCATCGGTTCGTTCACCACCAGATCGGCAATGTTGGCAAGGCGGTTTGCCGGGTAATCGACGCGGGCCAGTGCCTGCGCCTTGGCCTGTTCCGGTGTCATCACAGTGGCTGCAACGGCGCCTGCCGTCGCCATCACGCCGCCTCTCAAAAACTGTCGACGTCCTGCGTCGACCAACTTGTTGCACTTCATTGGCTAGATTCCTCCCTGGCTCATCAAGTGTCGGATGATTGCCATGAGCCTAACGCTTGCTTTCAGGGCGTGCGATGGCACAGAGAGGCATGCCGCGCTGCGGCTATCCCATGATTTTAAATTGGAAAATTCGATGTTCGGAAATCCGAACACATGCAACGGGATTTATCAGGATCCTGACAGCCCAAGTTTCTGCATTTTCTCCCAAAGTGTTGTGCGGGCAATCCGCAAGAGCTTTGCCGCCTCGCCGATCTGGCCATCGGTCCGGTCGAGGGCAGCAATGATCTGTGCCTTCTCCGCGGCTTCACGGGCCTGGGCCAAGGACATCATGTCGTCCGGTCCTGCAAGACGTTCGGGGAAGAGATCTGAAGGCTGCAAGAGCGGCCCTGTCGCCATGGCCAGCCCGCGCAGCAATCTTGCTCGAAGATCCCGGCCGCCACCCGGCCAGTCATGTGTGCGCACGGCCTCTTCGCAAAGCGCGCCGATGCCGACCAACCCCGGTGCATGGCGAGGAGCCAGCTTACGAAAAAGCTGCTGAAGCAGCCAGACGGCATCTTCGGGTCGTGTGCCGAGCGGCGGTATTGGGATTTCGATCCGTGCTAACCTGTAGAAAAGTTCAGAATTGAAAGCACCTTGCCCAATCAGCGCCTCGAGATCGTTTCCACAGGCTGCGATGAGTCTGCCGTCGAAGTCTTTATCCAGCCGCTCCAACAGGTGCGCCTGGACCTGTGCGGTCATCTTGCTGATAGAGTTGATGAACAAGGTTCCTTCACCCACGGTATCAACTCCACCGCCGGGGCGGAACAAGGCCGCCTCCGCGTCGGCTTCGCGCGCGAGATTGACCAAAACGAATGGGGCAGCGGACCGGTCTGACAGGTCATGGATACGTCGCGCCACAAGGTCCTTGCCAGTTCCCGGCCCGCCCCGGATCAGCACGGGATCGCTTGCCTTTGCAGCCTTGACGATCAGCGCTTCAACCCGGCGCGCCGCGACTGAGACCCCCATCAAGGGCGGAAAGTCATCATCCTGAAACGGCTTCTCGCGGTTTCCGACGAGCAGGCTGAGGCGATCGAGGAAGACAGACATTTCGAACGGTTTGGTCACGTAGTCCGCGGCACCCGATTTGATCAGCCGGACCGCCTGACCGATCCCACCTTGCCCGGTGATGAACAGGAAAGGCGGGGGTGTCCCGGTGCGCAGAAGCGTTGAAAACAGCTCTTCCCCCGACCCGTCCGGCAGGCCGATATCACAGATTACTGCGTCGATTGGCTTCTTGGGGGTGCGGATTGCGCCGAGCGCCCGCACCATCTGCTTCAGCCAGAGAACCTTCGCCCCTTCCAGTTCCAACCGCTGCAGCAGCGACCCGCCCATGATCTCGTCGTCCTCGACAAGAACGATGTATCTATCCTTTAGCATCGCGCGCCTCCCATGACGCAGGCAGGGTGACAGTCACGCGCGTTACGCCATTTTCTTGCGCATGGCAGACAGCGCCACCCATTGTTTTCGCGAGGTCGCGGACCAGCCGCAGCCCGACGCCGCCACCGGGCAAGAGCGGACCATCCCCGAGCAAGCGATCCAACGCGGCCTGCGGCATGGACGCGCCCGTGTTCGTGATCTGAAGGCTGAGGTTGCCGTCCGTTGTACGGGCCATCAGGCCAACGCAGCCGTTTTGGCCTGCCGCCGAGCAGGCGTTCAGCAGCAGGTTGAGCGCAATCTGCCGCACAGGCCCGGCGGTCAGGCTGCACCCTGTGACTGCTGCCGGATCGACAGACCACCCCAGATCCAATGCCAGTCGCGAGACCTCGGATTGGATCAACAGCTTGATGTCCTCGAAGTCATCGGATGTCAGCGCGCGGGTCTCGGGGTCCATGCGGTTCTGGTCAAGCGTTGCTCGGGTCACATCACGCAAATGGCGCAGGCCCCTGTCGAGCAGATCTGCCGACTGACGCACCACCTCGGGACGATCAGGATAGCTGCGTATCGTATCTGTCGCGTTCAGTAGCCCGCCGAGTGGGTTGTTGATCTCGTGCGCCAGTGACGAGGACAGACGGCCAAGGGCAACGAACCGTTCCCGTTCCGCCAACCGCCGCTCGGCTTCGGCCTTGGCGGCTACGGCGCCGACCATCGAGTTGTAGGTACGTGCCAGCCGTGCCAATTCGCCATCGCCGCGCGGGATGTCCGCGGCCGGGATGGGATGCGGCTCTCCCTTCGTCTCGGTCATCTGGCGTGCCAGCGTCGTGACCGGCTTCAGCATCCTTCGTATCGCTAAAAACCCCGCCATCGACAGAAAGCCGATGGCAACCGCATTGCCCGCGATCAAGTAGAGCAGCGCCTGCCGGCGTTCTGAAAGAAGGTCAGCAACATCCAGCTCCGTCGCGATCTGCCCGACGGTGCGTCCCTGGTAGGTCAACGGCGCAAGCAGGCTGAGGATGTTTGACGCGCCATCCACCGACAGGTCATCCAGCGCCACCGCATCACTGGCAAGGGCTGCGATATCGCTGTCCATGGGAACTCGTCTGGGGTCAGTCGCTGCCAGAACCTTTCCGCGCTCATCGGCCACGGCCGTCAGGACCATCCGCCGCCCCTCGCTCCCCTGGGCCGCCCGGTCGAGAGTGTCGTAGACCTCCCAGATATCATGACGCAGGACAAGTGGGCCAAGGGCCACCGACAATCCCTCGACATGCATCCGTGCCAGTTCCTGAATCCGCGCGTCCTGAACCTGCGCCAGCGACCGCAGGACCTGTTGGGACGCCACCGTGCCCACAAGGACCATCATCGCCGCCGCAAGAAGCGGGAGCTTGATCGACAGGGGGATGGGGGCAAACCACTTCATGCTTCAGGGTTCCAGATCGGCCATGCGGACGGCGATTCCTTCGAACAGCGCAGGGTCAGCTTGCTGAAACCCGTCCAGTTGCAGCGACGCCAGCGCCTGTTGGCCTTCCTCAGTCTCGGCGAGGTTCATCAAAGCGGTTTGCAGAGCCTGAACCGGCTCAGAAGCAAGGCTGTCGCGCCGCGCGCAGACAGGAGGAAAGCCTAGCCATTCCGACCGGGCGATCACGCGTGTGCGCGCGGTCAGCCCCGGCTCGATCACCGCCAGCGCTTCCCAGACATAGCCATCGACGCTGCCGGATCGCACCAGGCCATCCGCCACCGCGCGCACCACGTTACGGTGGCCAAAGGTGAAAATGGATCGACTGAAGAAGCCCTCGACCTGTTCCCCCATCCGGCGGAGATCGGTCGCGGTCACAAGGTAGCCAGAGTTCGAATCCGGGTCGGAAAATGCATGCGTGCCCCCTTGCAGGTCGGACAGCGCTTCCGCTCCATCTTCAGCCCCGACAATGAGGTAAGACTGGTATCGCGGGCTGCCTCGCCACTGAGGCACGGCGACAAGATCCAGCAAATCCGCGTGCTGGAGATAGGGATAGCCGCAAAGCCATGCCGCATCGACACTGCGCTCCAGCAAGAGACCAGTGATTTCCTGATAGGTGCGGCGCTGAACCAGTTCGATCTCACGCCCCATCCCGCGCGACAAGGCGCGCCGCAGGCCGTCAATCACCGCAGCATCGTTGTCGAGAAACACCGGCGTCAGCCCAAGGCGAAAGACGGGCTGCGCCGCCGCATGACCAGCGATGAAGGCTGCAAGTCCCGCTCCGACGAAAGTGCGGCGACCGATTGAATACTCCATGATCTCAGGCCCCTCCCCTGGCCAGGACCCAGTCCTTCGCTGCCGATCACAGACCGGATTGATTGACCCGCGCCGACAGTTGAGCCGCGCTTTCGCGGCGTTCAGAATAGCGGTCCACAAGATAGTCCGCAGAGTCACGCGTCAGAAGCGTGAACTTCATAAGCTCCTCCATGACATCGACGATGCGGTCGTAATAAGCTGACGGTTTCATGCGGCCAGCTTCGTCAAATTCGAGAAATGCCTTTGCGACCGAGGATTGGTTGGGAATGGTCAGCATCCGCATCCAACGTCCGAGCAGCCGCATCTGGTTCACGGCGTTGAAGCTCTGCGATCCGCCCGAGACCTGCATCACTGCCAGCGTCTTTCCCTGCGTCGGGCGCACGGCGCCCTCGGACAGCGGGATCCAGTCGATCTGCGTCTTCATCAACCCGGTCATCGCGCCGTGACGCTCAGGGCTTGACCAGACCATGCCCTCGCTCCATGTGACCAGATCGCGGAGCTCGCGGACTTTCGGGTGGCTGGCATCGACCCCGTCATCAACCAGCGGGAGGCCGGATGGATGGAAAAACCGCACTTCCGCCCCCAGGCGCGTAAGGATGCGCCCGGCCTCTTCCGCGGACAGCCGGCTAAATGAGCGGACCCGCAGCGAGCCATAGAGGATCAGAATACGCGGTGGATGCGTTCGGACGATCGTAGGCCGCAGTCGTTCGCGGTCGATTGAAGCGAAGTGCTGCTCATCAAGCTGAGGGGTGGTCAGGTTCGTCAGGTCGTCAGGCAATTCGTTTTCCCCGATCATCAATAATGAGCTGACCGTCTTCCTTCGCAAGCGGCCCCGGCGGCAGCGTATCAAGCAGGTCTAGAACGGTTTCAGATGGGCGGCAGAGCCGAACGCCCTTATGCGTGCAGACGAAGGGGCGGTTGACCAGGATCGGATGTTCCACCATCGCAGAGAGGAGAACCTCGTCCGACACACCGGTCACGGTAAGCCCCATTGCTTCTGCCGGGCTTCGCGCAACGCGCAGTGCCTCCCGTGGGGTTACGCCGGCCGCAGCGAACAGACCTAAGAGCTGCGCACGCGTCCAACCCGTTTCCAAGTAGTTGATCACCGTTGGCAGGGTACCCGCAGCGTGCAGGATCGCCAAAGTGTTGCGCGATGTCCCGCAGTCCGGATTGTGGTAGATGACGACACTCATGCCGGAAAGCGCTCCCTTGTGCGGTTGGCGAACCAGACGAGTGAAAGCATCACGGGAACCTCCACCAGAACGCCGACCACCGTCACCAGCGCAGCCCCGGAATTGAGACCGAACAGGCCAATGGCCACAGCAACGGCCAGCTCGAAGAAATTCGATGTACCGATCAGCGCGCAGGGGGCGGCCACCTTATGCGGCACTTTCCAGCGCCACGCCCAGAAATAGGCGATGGCAAAGATCCCGTAGGACTGGATCAGGATCGGCGTGGCAAGCAGGACGATCAGGAACGGGTTTTCCGTGATGACGCTGCCCTGAAACCCGAACAACAGCACCACTGTCAGGAGCAACCCCAGAACCGAGGCGGGCTTGATCCGCGCGGTGAAAGCAGAAACTGCTGCTTCTCCACCCCGGGTCATCAGTCTGGACCGGGTGAAGATGCCGGCAGCAAGCGGCAGAACGACATACAGAACAACGGAAAGAACCAGCGTTTCCCAAGGAACGGCGATATCTGTCACGCCAAGCAGCAAAGCCACGATGGGCGCAAAGGCGAAAACCATGATCACATCGTTCAGTGACACCTGGACCAGCGTGTAATTCGGATCCCCTTTTGTAAGTTGGGACCAGACGAAGACCATCGCCGTGCAGGGTGCTGCCCCGAGCAGGATCAGCCCGGCGATGTACTGGCCAGCATCCGCCGGGTCGATTAGGTCCGAAAAGACATGTTCGAAGAACAGGACGCCGAGGGCGGCCATGGTGAAGGGCTTGATCAGCCAATTCACGACCACGGTTATGATCAGGCCCTTGGGGCGCTGGCCCACGCCCTTGAGCGCGCTCAGATCCACGGCGACCATCATCGGATAGACCATCGCCCAGATCAGGACAGCGACCACCAGATTGACCGAGGCATATTCGAGCACGGCCAACGCTGCAAACAGGCCCGGCAGCAGCGAGGCGAGCACGATGCCCGCGACGATGCACAGCAGCACCCAGACAGACAGATAGCGTTCAAAAAGGGACATTGATCAACCTTGGGCTCTAGCAGGGGTTATGCAGCAGGCAGACTCGCTGCGAATGACGTCGAGTTCTTCAATCAGCGCCGAGAGGGGCTGCAAGGCCCCAGGGCTGAGTGAATAGCAGACCCGCGGCGGGTCGATCTGCCCTTCGATCACGCCCGCCTCCTTCAGGATGCGGAGATGCTCGGACACCGTTGACTGCGCGAGGCCGACGGCCTCGACGATATCACCGCCGATACAACCCGGTGTGCGCGCCAGAAGCCGCAAGATCCGCAATCGCGCCGGATGGCCCAGGGCCTTGGCTATCGCCGCCATTTTCATGTCCTCAAGGTCTTGCTGGACTTCCGTCATCTTGGCCTCATCTAAAATCGGCTATCGTCGTTTACCGATATGTTTTCGTAACTGCCGACGCAAGCGAATTCATTGGCGAGTGGCTTGGTGGGCTCGGTACGCGGATAGTCAATCACCGCGGTTTCCGTAGCATAGTGCCCTTGCCGGCATCTGATCCTCTACCGCAACGGTGCTATCCGGATCACCATCTTCCACAGCTTGAGCAAGTCATGAATGTCGGGGCGATCCTGTTTCCCGACGGGTGAAGGACCGCTCATTGCCGTCAGTTCGTGGCGCGCCACATCCTGTACCGCCCCTGCCCTGTCACTTCGCGGATCAGCCCATGCGCTTCCATCCAGGCAAGGTTGCGCTGAACTGCGGCGCGACTGGTGCCGGTCAGAGCCTCGGCCATCGGAGCGGATACAAGGGGCCATTCGGTAAGCACAGCACGCAAGGCGCGCGGGGTCTTGCCCGAAAGCGGGGTCATTTCGGCTTCCGCCCTTGCTGACCATGCTTCGACATCGTCTAGATGCCGCATTGCTGTCAGACATGCCGTCTCCATCCCCTCAAGCCAACGCGCCAGACGGTCAGCGGGTGGGCCGCCAGCGCGCAGCCCCCCTGCCCCGCCCATGGCCAGAGGCGCAAAGACTGCTCCCTTGCCCTCGCTGGCAGCAATCCGCGCGGCGGTGACTGCCGCTTCCATTCGATCGCCCTGCTGCCCAAGGCCCGCGAGGCTCCAAAAGTGAAAGCCCACGCAGGCGCGGGTTATCGGGTGAAGATCGGAGACTTGCGCCATCAGGTCGAGCCAACCGCCCGCGCGATCCCCGAAGGGCTCGGCTTCATCTGCCATGTTCTCGGGATCGCGGCGATCGAGGAAGGCAGACAGGTCCACCTCTGGGCCTGGCCCTCCTGTCAGACGGCGCACCGCCCATCCGACCCGCGCAAGCGCCGTTGTGTCGTCGTGTACCCCAAACAGTCGCATGGAGATCCAGAGCGCCAGCCGATCCGGGCCGATGCGGTCACCCGCGAACCAGCTAAGGTCGGCAGCTTCGATCAGGGCAAGCCTGTGCCGCCAGCCTTCCGGGCCGCGCTTCAGCCGGTCGTCCAGCGCGCCGACGCGACCGGCCACACGCGCAAGACGCGCGGCATGAGCCGCCTCTGCCTTCCGCCAATCGTCGAGGGCTTCGGCTTCACGCGGTTCGGCCCGTAGTCCCGGCGGCAAATAATCCGGCTCCTCTTCCATGGGACCGGGCAGGAACCAAAGATCGTCCTCAGACGACTGTTCCACCTCCTCAGCGTCGAGGAAGAGAACGTCCGATTCATCATGCAACGCAGGCGCTTGAGGCTTCATATGTGCAAAATACTGGAATTCTGCACTTTACCCAAGGGTTTTTCAGCGTGCGCCCACGCTCTTTATATAGCACGCGCGGGCGATGGTCGGCGAGGGCTCTCTGATCGCGCTCACCCTATAGGAAACCAAGGGCTTTCCGTTGAGGCGGGCCACAGAGAGCGCCCTTGCATTCGTTTACATACGGTCGTTTAGTAGCGATGTATGAAACTGCAAACGGCCTGTTTTGATGCCCCTGATCGGTTATGCCCGCGTATCGACCGAAGATCAGACCCCCCTGCCCCAGTCGCAGGCCCTGAAATCCGCGGGTTGCGCCGAGATACATGAAGAACAGGCCTCTGGCGGCAATCGTGCGCGACCGGTGCTTGCGCGGGTGTTGGAACGCATCGGCAAAGGCGACACGCTGGTCGTCGTGCGGATCGACCGCCTCGCGCGATCCCTCTCGCATCTGCTGGAGGTGATCGAGCGGCTGGAGGCGAAGGGAGCCTTCTTCCGCTCGCTGACCGATCCGATCGATACGTCCTCGCCCCAGGGCAAGTTCACCCTGCAGGTCCTCGGCGCTGCGGCCGAGTTCGAGCGCGCCCTGATCCGGGAACGCACCAAGGCCGGCCTCGCCAGCGCGCGCACAAAGGGCCGCGTGGGCGGGAACCCTGGGCTGCGTGCCAAAGACCCTGCTGCTCTTCGCAAAGTACGGCTGGCGCGACAGGACGGCTACATGGAGCGTCTGAACGAGACGGCACAAGATTGGGTGCCCCACGTGCGCCGGTTGCGACCCGACTTGGCTTGGGAGGACGTGGTGCGCATCATCAACGGCCCCTTGCCCGAGGCGCGTCGCTGGACCCAAAGCCGTCTCTTGCGCGCTGTGAAGGCTTATGTCCGCGACGGCTTCCTGCCTGCCGAGGTGCTGGCCCGCGCCGGGCGCCGCGAAACGGACGATCGCCTGCCCGCCATTATTGCTGGCATCAAGGGCGCAGATCCCGACATCACGCTTCAGGCGATCTGCACCCGGCTGGAAGCGATGCGCGAACGCACACCACGCGGGCGGACAAGCTGGCAGCCCTCATCGGTCAAGATGCTGTTGGAGCGAGCCGAGAGTCTAGGAATGATTTAAGAGACTCAGATTCGTTCT
>JASBTX010000015.1 GCA_030148225.1 Paracoccaceae bacterium | reverse complement strand
CCTCGTCATAGCCGACATAGCCCGGAGGCGCCCCGATCAGGCGGCTGACCGAGTGCTTCTCCATATATTCGGACATGTCGAGCCGGACCATGGCCTGCTCGTCGTCGAACAGGAATTCCGCAAGCGCCTTGGTCAGCTCCGTCTTGCCGACGCCGGTCGGGCCGAGGAACAGGAAAGAGCCGATGGGACGGTTCGGGTCCTGCAAACCGGCACGGGCCCGGCGCACGGCGTTGGCGACGGCCGACACCGCTTCGTCCTGGCCGATCACCCGCGCATGCAGGTTCTCTTCCATCTGAAGCAGTTTTTCGCGTTCGCCTTCCAGCATCTTGTCGACCGGAATGCCGGTCCAGCGGGAGACGACGGCAGCGATGTCGCGGTCCGTCACCTCTTCCATGACCATCTTTTCAGAAGAGGCGTTCTCGGCCTGGCCGATGGTGGCTTCCAGATCCGGGATGACGCCATACATCAGCTCGCCGGCCTTCTCGAAATTGCCCTGCCGTTTCGCATTCTCGAGTTCGACACGGGCTTTATCCAGCTTCTCCTGCATCTTCTGGACGCCGACGACGACTTCCTTTTCGGACTGCCAGCGTTCGGTCAGCTCCAAAGAGGTTTTCTCAAGCGCCGCCAGTTCGCCTTCGAGTTTCGAAAGCCGGTCCTTGGAGGCCTTGTCGGCTTCCTTTTTCAAGGCTTCCTGCTCGATCTTGAGCTGGATGATCTTGCGGTCGAGCTCGTCGATTTTCTCCGGCTTGGAATCCACTTCCATGCGCCGGCGCGATGCCGCCTCGTCCATCAGGTCGATGGCCTTGTCCGGCAGGAACCTGTCGGTGATATAGCGATGCGAGAGCGTTGCCGCCGTCACCAGCGCGCTGTCGGAAATTCGCACCCCGTGGTGCAGCTCGTATTTCTCCTTGATCCCGCGCAGGATCGAAATCGTATCCTCCACCGTCGGCTCATCCACCAGCACCGGCTGGAAACGCCGCGCCAATGCGGCGTCCTTTTCGACATATTTGCGATATTCCGCCAGCGTTGTGGCGCCCACGCAATGCAACTCGCCGCGCGCAAGCGCCGGCTTGAGCAGGTTCGAGGCGTCCATCGCCCCATCGGTCTTGCCCGCGCCGACCAGCGTGTGCATCTCGTCGATGAACAGGATGATCTCACCCGCCGCGTCGGTCACCTCGTTCAGGACGGCCTTCAGCCGCTCCTCGAACTCGCCCCGGTATTTCGCACCCGCGATCAGCGCACCCATATCCAGCGCCAGCAGTTTCTTGTTGCGCAGGCTTTCGGGCACGTCGCCATCGATGATCCTCAGCGCCAGCCCTTCGGCGATCGCGGTCTTGCCGACGCCGGGTTCACCGATCAGAACCGGGTTGTTCTTGGTGCGCCGCGACAATACCTGCATCGCGCGCCGGATTTCCTCGTCGCGCCCGATGATCGGATCGATCCGGCCCGCGGCCGCATCCTCTGTCAGATCGCGCGCATATTTCTTCAGGGCCTCATAGCTCTCCTCGGCCGAGGCACTGTCGGCGGTCCGGCCCTTGCGGATATCGTTGATGGCGGCATTCAGGCTCTGGGCATTGACCGCGCCGGCATCCAGCGCCTCCTTGGCCTTTGACTTGACCATGGCCAGCGCCATCAGGATGCGCTCGACCGGCACGAAACTGTCACCGGCTTTCCCGGCAATTTTCTCGGCCTCGGCCAGCACCTTGCCTGTCTGCGCATCCATATAGGTCTGCGATCCGTCGCCGCTGACCTTCGGCAGCTTTTCAACTGCCGCATCCACGGCCTCGCTCACCCGCTCGGGCGATCCGCCCGAACGCCGGATCAGATTGGCACTCAGCCCCTGATCGTCATCCATCAATGCTTTCAGCAGATGTTCGGGCGCCAGCCGCTGATGGCTCTCCCGCTGAGCAATGGTCTGCGCTGCCTGCAAAAACCCGCGCGACCGCTCGGTGAACTTCTCCAAGTTCATGTCATTCTCCTTCTCATAAGCGCCGTTTTCAACCCGCGCCCTCAGGCGGCACGCGGATCGCTTCGGCCTTGAAATGCATATGGGAATTGCCGGTCAGCGGTTCAAGATCGCGTGAGCGGGCCACCAACCGCTCGCGCCCGGTCACATTCGCGCCAGCATCGTCGACATACCGAAAACCGGGCCCAGATAAGAATGCATAATAAGGCCATAACCCATCCGAGCAGCAGAATAGGAGGCCAGCCATGACATCCCCCACCACGACCGAGCTTCGCCATGTCAGATATGATGCCGCAACCCGGCGTTTCGCGGCCGAGCTGCGGATAACCACGCCCACCAAAGACACACATCCGAAGCGCCATCTGTTGCAGGTCTCCGCCGCCGGGCATCCCCGCTGGGGCCATGCCCGTATCGCCCGCGCCCTGGCCGCGGCCGGCGCGCGCCGGCTTGGCGCAGGAAACGCCGCTTGACCTGAGCGCGCCGTTGCGCCACTCACCGGGCAATTTGCCGAAAGGATTGCCCGATGCCAGCCGACGATATCATGGCCGATGACAGAATGATCGTCGCCCTCGATGTGGCAAACGCCATGCAGGGCCTCGAGCTTGCCGAAACGCTCGGCGACAGTGTCAGCTTCTACAAGATCGGCCTCGGCATGCTGACCGGCGGCGGCCTCGCCCTCGCCGATGAGCTGAAGCAGGAACACGGCAAACGCATCTTCCTCGACATGAAGCTTTTTGATATCGGCGCCACGGTCGAAGCCGCGGTCAGGGGTCTTGCACAGTTCGATCTCGATTTCCTGACCGTTCAGGGTGACCCGCATGTCGTGGCCGCCGCCGCGCAGGGTAAATCCGGCACCGATCTGCGCATCCTCGCCGTCACCATCCTCACATCGCTCGACCGCGATGATCTCAATGCCGCCCTGATCAGACCCGGCGACATCCCCGAACTGGTCGCCGAGCGGGCGGCGCGCGCCTTCGCGGCCGGCGCGGATGGCGTCATCGCCTCCCCGAACGAGGTCGCCCGCATCCGCGCCTTGCCCGAGGCCGAGGGCAAACTGATCGTCACCCCCGGCATCCGCCCGGCAGGTGCGGCAGTGAACGATCAGAAACGCGTCGCCACCCCTGCCGCCGCACTCGCCGAAGGTGCCGATCATTTCGTGATCGGCCGCCCAATCCACGCCGCCCCCGATCCAAGGGCCGCGGCCATGGCGGTACTTGCCTCGCTCGGTCGGGGCTGACAACCCCTTCTTCTTTGTAAAAATACTCACGGCCCGCCGCCCGGGCGCAGCGCGCCGTTCCCGTATTGTTCACGCCCCGCCGATCAGATAGCCTTACCGCATGCCCAGCCTCTGCCGCGATTGCCTGCATCCGTTTCAGACAGAGCTTCGCTGCCCGTCCTGCCGCAGCCCCCGTATCATCTCGCATCCCGAACTCTTCGAACTGAGCATCGCCCATATGGATTGCGACGCCTTCTATGCCGCGGTCGAGAAACGCGACGACCCCGCGCTCAGGGACAAACCCGTGATCGTCGGCGGCGGACGGCGCGGCGTGGTCTCCACCGCCTGCTACATCGCGCGGATCAAGGGGGTCAGATCGGCCATGCCCATGTTCAGGGCCCTCGCCCTCTGCCCCGAGGCGGTTGTCGTCCGGGGCCGGATGGACGTCTATGTCGAGGTGTCAAAGCAGATCCGCGAAATGATGCAGGAGCTGACCCCCGCGATCGAACCGCTCTCGCTGGATGAGGCGTTTCTCGATCTTTCGGGCACCGCCCGTCTGCACGGTGCGCCACCCGCCGTGATGCTCGCCCGTCTGGTCAAAACGATGGAGGATACGTTGGGCATCTCCGGCTCGATCGGTCTCAGCCACAACAAGTTTCTGGCCAAGGTCGCCTCAGACCTCGATAAGCCGCGCGGCTTCTCGGTCATCGGGCAGGCGGAAACGGCGGCATTTCTTCAGGACAAGTCGGTGGGCCTGATCTGGGGGGTCGGACAGGCCTTTCAGGCTGCGCTCGACAAGGCCGGCATCCGCACCTTTACCGATCTTCTGCGTTGGGAAAAATCGGCGCTGAATGCCCGGTTTGGTTCCATGGGCGACCGTCTCTGGCATCTCGCCCGCGGGCGCGATCACCGTCCCGTGTCGCGCAATGCGCCGATCAAATCAATCTCGAACGAGACCACGTTTTTCGACGATACGGCCAGCAGCGATATACTGGACGGCCATATCTGGCGCCTGTCGGAAAAGGTCTCTGACCGCGCCAAGGCCCGCGCCCGCGCCGGGCGCGTCGTCACGCTGAAACTCAAGCGTTCGGATCACACACTGCTGTCACGGCGGATCAGCCTGCGCGACCCCACCCAGATGGCTGATCGCATCTATCGCACCGCGCGCGCGCTCTATGATCAGGTGCCCGATCAGGGCCCTTACCGGTTGCTGGGTGTCGGGCTCAGCGATCTGGTGCCCGAGGATGCGGCCGATCTGTCCGGTGATCTCCTTGACCCGAATGCCGAAAAACGCGCCCGGGCCGAACGCGCCAGCGATGCGATCCGCCGGAAATTCGGCGCGGACGCCATCCGGAAAGGGCGGGCGTTGCGCTGATCCGCGTCAGGTCTTGACCTTCCATCGGGGCAAGGCATCAGAGTCGAAGATCGAGGAATTTCACAGCGGGGCAAAGCATGGCCGACGAAGACAGCACAATTCAGGACATTCAGCAGGCGCTGCAGTCCTGCGACCGGGCGCTTGAACAGCTGGGCGCAACCTGCTGCATGGCCGAACGCAGCGCGCGGATGCAGGCCCTTTCAACCCGGTTGAATGAACTGGGCCGTCTGCTGGACGGGCTGGGCGGGCAGCCCTCCCCGGCGCCCGATACCCTCGGCAAGGCACAGGCCGCGACCGAAAGCGTCGGCGCGGCGCTGGGCGCGCTCTATGCCACGTGCTGCACGCCAACGCGCGAGCGTCTCTATACGCTGATGTTCAGATCACTGGGCACAATTCACATGGGCCTCTGGCGGCTGGGCGGGGCGCAGCACTGACCTACTCTGCCGCCACCGGCAGCGCGTTGCGCCCGATCTCGGTTATTTCGGCCATCACATCCGACATTAGCGACCGGAAGGCGCGGAAATCGGGGCGGGTCGAAATGGTGACCTCATCCATGTAAAGCGAACGGTTGATCTCGACCTGAACCGCGAACTGTCGTTTCGACGGACGGCCGTAGCGCTGGGTGATATATGCACCGGCAAAGGGGGTGTTGCGCGCCACGTTCAGCCCCGCCGCCGCAAAGGCGGCCTCGATCCGGTCCATAATCTCCGGGTTTGACGCCGCGCCGAACCTGTCGCCCAGCACGATATCGGGTCTGCGCCCCTCGGACCGCGTCACCGCGTCCAGCGCCTCCTGCGGCATCGAGTGCAGGTCGATCAGGATGGCTTCGCCGAACAGGATATGGCTGTCATCCAGCAGCATCTGCAGCGTGTCGTGATAGGGCCGCCAGTGTTCCGCGATCCGCTGCCGCGCGGTATCCAGCGTCAGCTTGCCGCGATAAATGGCCCGGCCATTGGCCACAACTCGCGGGATCACGCCCAGCCCCGAACTGATGCGCGGGTTCAGGTGCCGCTGACGCACACCGGCGATCAGCGCCGGGTCAAGCTCATCCGGAGAGCGGTTCAGATCGACATAGGCCCGTGGCGTATCGGCCATCAGGATCGGCGCACCAAATTGCGGCGCGCGCTCGAACAGGCGGTCGACAAAGGCATCCTCGGACGACCGGATGGCCTTCTGATCCAGTATCGACCGGCGCAGGAACGCCTTGGCATAGGCGCGGCCACTATGCGGCGATGCAAAAACAACCGAAGTTGTTCGCACATCAGGCATTTTCAGTGTAAACGGACCGCTCGCCATCATGACCCTTTTCTTACATCTATAGCGGCAAAAAAGGCATCTCAAAAGACCTTGAACTGGGGGACGACTCCTTTTATACCCCGCGCACCTGACGCGGTTCGCCCGCGTCCTGTTTTTTTGGGCAGGCGGAACGGTCAGGTTCGGGCGGTTAGCTCAGCGGTAGAGCACTACGTTGACATCGTAGGGGTCACTGGTTCGATCCCAGTACCGCCCACCATGGCCCCGCCGGGCACCGAATTTAACCAGGCGCAACCACATGCGCGCGCCGTGACTGAAAGGAAGAGACCGATGAAAGTCAGAAACTCTCTCCGCTCGCTCAAGAACCGTCACCGCGACTGTCGCGTCGTGCGCCGCAAGGGCCGTGTTTACGTGATCAACAAGACCCAGCGCCGGTTCAAGGCCCGTCAGGGCTGATTTTTCCGACGAGCATCTGAAAAGGCCGCCTTTCGGGCGGCTTTTTTGATTCGGGCGGGCCGGGTTACGCGGATAGCGCGACGAAATCGGCTTGCCCCGGCAGGCTGCACCGGAATAATGCGCGGCACGGGCGTTGCGCCGTAATTTCTATTGTCTGCAGGGGGACCTGACATGGATTATGATACCGCCTATGCCGTTGCGGATTTCATTCCCGACGGTCCGGCATTTTTCGATATGTGGGCCGAAAAGGCCCGCGAGTATCGCGCGGTCGAAAATGCATGCGGTCGCGCCCGGCTGAATCTGCCCTATGGCGATCACGACCGCGAAGCGCTTGATCTCTTTTATCCTGCCGGTCGGCCCTTAGGCCTCGTGATGTTCATCCATGGCGGTTACTGGCAACGATTCGACCGCACCTACTGGTCGCATCTTGCCGCCGGTGCCGTTCTGCGCGGATATGCGGTTGCGGTGCCGTCCTATGTCCTGGCGCCCGAGGCGCGTATCTCCGAGATTACCCGCCAGATCGGCCGTGCGCTTGTCTTTGCGGCAAACAAGGTCGCCGGCCCCGTTCACCTGACCGGTCACTCTGCCGGCGGGCATCTTTCGATGCGCATGCTGGCGGCCGATATGGGCTTTGACGACGCGCTCAGGGATCGGATCACCAGCGTTCTGCCCATTTCGCCCATCGCGGATCTGCGGCCACTGATGAAGACATCGATGAACGAAAACCTGAAACTGGACATGGCCGAGGCCCTGCGCGAGAGCCCGATCCTGCGCAAGGATGTGGTGCCCGTGCCGCTCACTTGCTGGGTCGGTGCCGACGAAAGGCCGGTATTTCTGGAACACGCCGAACGGGTGGGCAAGGCGTGGAGCTGGGCAGAGGTGCATGTCGAGCCCGGGCGGCATCATTTCGACGTCATCGCCGACCTCTGCCTGCCTGACAGCCCGATGATGAACAGGCTTCTGACCAGCCATGAATCCAAAGTTTAGAATCTTTCTAAATCCTTGACAGCGAAACACGTCATCCGCATATAGATGATCAGGATCAAAGGGGCGCAGCCATGTTCATTCAGACCGAATCCACACCCAATCCCGCAACGCTGAAATTCCTGCCGGGCCGGGCCGTTCTGGATACGGGAACTGCCGATTTCCCGACACCGGAGGCGGCAGAGGCATCGCCTTTTGCCTCGCGGATTTTTGCCGTGGATGGTGTCACGGGCGTGTTTTTCGGTACCGATTTCGTGACGGTGACCAAGGCCGACGCCGTGAACTGGGACCATATCAAACCCGCACTTCTGGGCGCGATCATGGAGCATTACCAGTCCGGCGACAGCGTGCTGGTGGGCGAGCAGGCAAGCTCGGGCCATGCGGAACATACGGGCGAGGATGGTGCCGTCGTCGACCAGATCAAGGAATTGCTGGATACGCGGGTGCGCCCGGCAGTGGCGCAGGATGGCGGCGATATCACGTTTCACGGCTTTGATCGCGGCATTGTCTATCTGCACATGCAGGGTGCCTGCGCGGGCTGCCCGTCATCGACGCTGACGCTGAAAATGGGCATCGAGAATCTGCTGCGCCATTATATCCCCGAAGTGGTCGAGGTGCGCCCCGTTGCCGCCTGAACCGCTCGTCCTCGGGTTTGACACATCGGCCGCGCATTGCGCGGCCGCTTTGGTTCAGGGGGCGCAGGTCCTGTCATCGCGCCACATCCCGCTCGGGCGTGGTCAGACAGAGGCGCTGATCCCGATGCTTGAGGAAACGCTGTCGGAACATCAACTCAGCTGGTCCGACCTTACCGCGATCGGTGTCGGGACAGGCCCGGGAAACTTTACCGGCATCCGCATTTCCGTTGCTGCGGCGCGCGGTCTGGCACTGGCACTCGGGATACCGGCCATCGGCGTCACCACATTCGCGGCGCTGGCCCATCCCGGCGACAATGCCGTGCTGGCCGCCGTTCAGGCCGGGCGCGGCCACGTCGCCACCCAATTGTTCCGGCCCGGCCAACCACCTGCACCCCCCGCCATCCATCCACTGGATCAGCACCCGCCTGTTGATGACGATGTCCGGATTTCAGGCGATGTTGCCGCGTCGCTTGCCGACATTCTCGGGCGGGTGATCCTCACCCCTGCCCACCCGCTGGCAGAGGCGATTGCCCTGATCGCTGCCGCGCGTCGCGATCATGATGGAACACGTCCGACACCGCTCTATCTCAGGCCGCCCAATGCCGCGCGCAGCACCGAACCGCCGGTGCAAATCCTGACATGACACCCAACGACGTGACGGCGAGTGACATGACAGCAGATGACATGGCACATCTGCACGCGCTTTGCATGCAGACACCCTCACCCTGGGGTGCCGATGGCTTTCGCGCGACCCTTTGCTCACCCGGCGTCAGCGCGATCTGCCACGCGCATGGTTTCGCCCTGCTGCGCACCGTACTGGACGAGGCAGAGCTTCTGACAATCGCGGTTCATCCCGACCATCAGAAACAAGGCATTGGCGCCCGGCTTCTGGACCGGGTTCATCAGGCAGCACGCTCAAACGGTGCCGTTACATGCTTTCTCGAGGTGGCCGCTGGAAACCTGCCTGCAACCCGTCTCTACCTGTCAGTCGGATATGCGGAAATTGCCCGCCGCACGGCTTATTTCATGGCCCCGGACGGGCATCGTCAGGACGCGCTCGTGATGCGGAAATCGCTTGTCGTGGCCGCGCAGCCCTCTGGTTATCCACAGCAATAACTGACCAAAAGGTCGAATTTTCCCAAATTCCTATTGACCCTGTCACATGCGTTCGGCCTTAATCAGCTATCCGTAAATCTGCTTGTCAAACCGGGCCAGACCCGGGCTGCACATATAATCAATCGGGAGATGCACATGAACTTCTTTACCAAAGCGCTGGGAACAGTGGCCGGTGTCGCCCTGTCCGCGACGATGGCCCTTGCCGAGCCTGCCTTGATCTATGATCTGGGCGGCAAGTTCGACAAATCCTTTAACGAGGCGGCATTCAATGGCGCAGAGCGTTGGGCAAAGGAAACCGGTGGCAGCTATCGCGACATTGAAATCCAGTCCGAAGCTCAGCGTGAACAGGCGCTGCGCCGTCTGGCCGAGGCCGGTTTCAACCCTGTCATCACGACAGGTTTCGCGATTGCCGACATCATGGGAACCGTCGCCAAGGATTTTCCTGATACCAAGTTCGTGAATGTCGATGGCTGGCTGCCCGAGGTTCCGGCAAACGTGCTTCTGATCAATTTCACTGAAAATCAGGGTTCGTATCTCGTGGGCATGATGGCCGCGATGGCATCCGAATCGAACACGGTCGGCTTTATCGGCGGTATGGATATCCCGCTGATCCGTCGCTTTGCCTGCGGCTATTCCGAAGGGGTCAAGGCGGTGAACCCGGATGCGACCGTGATTTCCAACATGACCGGCACAACACCGGCGGCATGGAATGACCCGGTCAAGGGTTCTGAACTGGCCCGCGCCCAGATCGCTGACGGCGCTGACGTGATCTATGCCGCTGCCGGTGGTACCGGCGTTGGCGTCCTGCAGACCGCCGCTGACGAGGGGATCCTCTCTATCGGTGTCGACAGCAACCAGAACTACCTGCACCCCGGCAAGGTCCTGACCTCGATGCTCAAGCGTGTTGATGTCGCGGTATTCGACTCGATGTCGGCAGGTGAGAATCTCGAAACCGGCGGTTTCCTCACCCTCGATCTCGAGGCCGAGGGCGTTGGCTATGCGCTCGACGAATATAACGCCGATCTCGTCTCTGCCGAAATGAAGGCCGCCGTCGATGCTGCTGCCGCCAAGATCATCAGCGGTGAACTGGTGGTTCACGACTATTTCGCATCCGATGACTGCCCGTCGCTGGACTTCTAAGTGACACCTGAATCGCAAACGGGGCGGCCCGACCGGGCCGCCCTTTCCGCTTCTGCGCCCGCAATCGAACTCAAAGGCATTTCCAAGGCATTTGGGCCGGTTCAGGCGAACAAAGACATCTCGATTTCGGTCAAACGCGGATCCATTCACGGCATCATCGGCGAGAATGGCGCAGGCAAATCCACCCTGATGTCGATCCTCTACGGGTTTTACAAGGCCGATACCGGGCAAATCCTGATTGGCGGACAGGAAACGGAAATCCCCGACAGTCAGGCCGCCATTGCCGCCGGTATCGGGATGGTGTTCCAGCATTTCAAACTGGTCGAGAATTTCACGGTTCTGGAAAACGTGATCCTCGGTGCCGAGGATGGCGCCATGCTGCAGCCATCCATCGCCAAGGCGCGGGAATTGCTGACCCAGCTGGCACAGGAATATGAGCTTAATGTCGACCCCGATGCGCTGATCGAAAACCTCTCGGTCGGGCATCAGCAGCGGGTCGAGATCCTCAAGGCGCTTTATCGTCAGGCCGATATCCTGATCCTCGATGAACCGACGGGCGTGCTGACTCCGGCCGAGGCCGATCACCTGTTCCGCATCCTGCGCGGCCTGCGTGACGAAGGCAAAACCATCGTCCTGATCACCCATAAACTGCGCGAAATCATGGACGTGACCGACACGGTCAGCGTCATGCGGCGCGGCGAAATGGTGGCAACCGTCAATACCGATGAAACCAGCCCCGAAGAACTGGCCGAACTGATGGTCGGACGCAAGGTGCTACTCCGCGTCGACAAGGCCCCCGCCCAACCCGGCGACAGCGTTCTCGAAATCGCCGATCTGCGCGTCACCGACGAAAAAGGCGTCGACCGCGTCAAGGGCGTGTCGCTGAATGTACGCGCGGGTGAAATCCTCGGCATTGCGGGCGTCGCCGGCAATGGCCAGTCGGAATTGATGCAGGTCCTTGGCGGCATGCGGACCGGCAGCGGTACGATCCGCGTCAACGGTGCGCCGATCGATCTGTCAGGTGCCCGTGCCAATGGTCAGGCGCGGCGCGAACTCGGCATCGCGCATGTTCCCGAGGACCGTCAGCGCGAAGGCCTGATCATGGAGTATTTCGCCTGGGAAAACGTCGCTTTCGGCTATCACCATCAGGAAAAATATCAGCGCAACCGCTGGCTGATGGATAATCGCGCCCTGCGCGCCGATACCGAGGCGAAGATGGAGAAATTCGACATCCGTCCGCCCCTGCCCTGGACCCAGGCCAAGAGCTTTTCGGGCGGCAACCAGCAGAAAATCGTCGTCGCCCGCGAAATGGAGAGTGATCCCGATCTGCTCCTTGTCGGTCAGCCGACGCGCGGTGTCGATATCGGCGCCATCGAATTCATCCATCAACAGATCGTGGCGCTGCGCGATCAGGGCAAGGCGATATTACTGGTCTCGGTCGAACTGGACGAGATCATGTCGCTGTCGGATCGCATTGCGGTCATGTTCGATGGCCAGATCATGGGAGAGCGCTCTCCCACCGAAACGAATGAAAAAGAACTCGGCCTGCTCATGGCCGGCATGACAGGAGACGCCTGATATGGACGTTTTGCCGAAATGGGCCGATGTCATCCTGATCCCGCTGATCAACCTGCTTCTGGCCTTCATCATCTCGGCGCTGGTCATCCTCGCCATCGGCGAGGATCCGGTCTTCGCGCTCAAAACGATGATCCAGGGCTCGCTCATGTCGACATATGGCTGGGGTTATACGCTTTATTACGCGACCAACTTCATGTTCACGGGCCTCGCTGTCGCGGTCGCGTTTCACGCCCGCCTGTTCAATATCGGCGGCGAAGGCCAGGCAACGCTGGGCGGGCTGGGTGTGGCGCTGATCTGCCTTTCCATTCCCTGGCCGCACTGGACCATTGCCATCATCGCCGCGATGATCGGCGCCGCTGCCTTTGGTGCGATCTGGGCAGCAGTTCCGGCCTATCTCCAGGCCCGGCGGGGCAGCCATATCGTCATCACGACGATCATGTTCAATTACATCGCCTTCTCGGTACTCAACTACATGCTGGTCAATGTCCTGCGTCCCCCGGGCAGTCAGGACCCGGCCTCGGCCAGATTTCCCGAGGGAACCAACCTGCCCACATTTCAGGAATTCTTCGCCCAGTTCGGCATCACCGCCTTTCGTGGCGCACCGGTCAATGTCAGCTTCCTTCTGGCCGTGGCCGCCTGCATCCTTGTCTGGCTCCTGATCTGGCGCACCCGGCTCGGCTATGAAATCCGTGCATTCGGCCATTCGGAATCCGCCGCCGTCTATGCCGGTATCTCGCCATTCCGGATCACCGTGATCGCCATGATCATCTCGGGCGCGCTGGCGGGGATGATGGCCATCAACAACGTCATGGGCGAGGCCGAGCGCCTTGTGCTGAACTCGGTCGAAGGTGCGGGCTTTATCGGTATCGCCGTCGCGCTCATGGGCCGGTCTCACCCGTTCGGCGTTTTCCTTGCCGCGCTTCTCTTCGGGTTCCTCTTTCAGGGCGGGGCCGAACTTGGCCTCTGGACGAACATCCCGGTGCAACTGATCATCGTTATCCAGGCGCTGGTCATCCTCTTCACCGGCGCGCTTGACAACATGGTGCGCATGCCGCTTGAACGCCTGTTCCTGCGCTTCAGGAGGGTCGGCTGATGGATTTCCTGACCGTTCTCCAGATCCTCGATTCCACCATCCGGCTGGCAACGCCACTGCTCTTTGCCTGCCTCGCCGGGCTCTTTTCCGAACGCGCCGGCATTTTCGATATCGGCCTCGAGGGCAAGATGCTGGCCGCCGCCTTCTTTGCCGGGGCCATCGCCTATACATCCGGGTCGGTCTGGCTTGGCATGCTGGCCGCCATCGCCGCATCGGTCATCCTGTCCCTGATCCACGGGCTCGCCTCGATCACCTTTCGCGGCAATCAGCTGATCTCCGGCGTCGCGATCAACTTTCTCGCCGCCGGTCTGACCGTGCTGATCGCGCAGGACTGGTTCCGCCAGGGCGGGCGCACCCCCTCTCTCAGCGGCGACGCCCGCTTCAACAATATCCAGCTTCCCTTCGCCGAAACGCTGGAACCCGTGCCCGTCATCGGCCCGATCTATGCCGAGCTGATCTCGGGCCACAGCTTCCTCGTCTATGTCGGCCTGCTCAGCGTCCCCTTCACCTGGTGGCTGCTTTTCAGAACGCGCTTCGGCCTCCGGCTCCGCGCGGTGGGCGAAAACCCCGCCGCCGTCGATACCGCCGGTATCTCGGTCATCCGGCTCAGATATATCGCCGTCCTGATCTGCGGCATTCTCTGCGGCCTCGCCGGTGCCTACCTCTCGACCGGCCTGCAGGCCGGCTTTGTCAAGGATATGAGCGCCGGGCGCGGCTTCATCGCGCTGGCCGCGCTCATCTTTGCCAAATGGCGGCCCTGGTACGCGCTCTATGCCACGCTACTTTTCGGCCTCCTGCAGGCCATCGCCATCCGGTTCCAGAATGTCGATATCGGCACCTTCACCGTCCCCGTCCAGTTCATGGAGGCACTGCCCTACATCCTGACCGTGGTGATACTGGCCGGTTTCGTGGGCAAGGCGATCCCGCCGCGCGCGGGCGGAGAGCCATACGTGAAAGAGCGGTGATCCTGCTTCATTGTTCCACAAATACTTGAAAAAAAGGGCCCGTCAGGGCCCTTTACATTCCCGATATCCGGCCCGGATCAGTCGAGCGAACGCTCGACCTCCTCGCGCTCGAAAATCTCGATGACATCGCCTTCGCGGATATCCTCGTAGTTTTCAAAGGCCATTCCGCATTCCTGGCCCGACTGAACCTCGGCCACCTCATCCTTGAAGCGCTTGAGCGTTTTCAGCGTGCCCTCGTGGATGACGACATTGTCGCGCAAGAGACGCACACCCGCAGACCGACGGGCAACGCCCTCGGTCACGACACAGCCCGCAACCCGGCCCACACCGGATACCTTGAACACTTCCTTGATATTCGCATAGCCAATGAAATTCTCGCGGATCTCGGCAGACAACAGCCCCGATGCGGCCGCCTTCACGTCATCCACCAAATCGTAGATCACCGAATAATACCGGATCTCGACGCCCTTCTGGTTGGCCGTGTTGCGCGCCGACGCATTGGCGCGGACATTGAAGCCGAAAACCGGCGCGCCCGAGGCTTCGGCCAGGCCGATATCGGATTCCGTGATCGCGCCCACACCCGAATGCAGCACGCGCACGCGCACCTCGTCATTGCCGATCTTGTCCATCGCCTGAACGATCGCCTCGGCCGAGCCCTGAACATCGGCTTTGACGACGATGGGCATCTCGGTCACGTTCTGGTCGTCCTTGGCCTTGGCCATCAGCTGTTCCAGCGTGGTCGCCGCGCCGGCAGCAGCACGTTTTTCCTTGGCCGCACTCTCGCGGTATTCCGCGATTTCACGCGCCTGCGCCTCGGTCTCGACCACGTTCAGAACATCGCCCGCTTCTGGCGTGCCGTTCAGGCCCAGCACCTCGACCGGCACGGATGGTCCGGCTTCGTTCACCCGCTCGCCCTTGTCATTGACCAGCGCGCGCACCTTGCCCCATTGCTCGCCGACGACAAAGATGTCGCCCCGGCGCAACGTGCCGTTCTGCACCAGAACCGTGGCCACAGGCCCGCGCCCGACATCCAGCTGCGCCTCGATGACGGCGCCTGTCGCCGCGCGCGACGGATTGGCCTTCAGATCCAGAAGCTCGGCCTGAAGCGCGATATTTTCCAGCAGCGTGTCCAGGCCCGCACCGGTGATGGCCGATACCTCGACATCCAGCACCTCGCCCGACATCTTTTCGACGATCACCTCATGCTGCAGCAGATCGGTACGTACCTTGTCGGGATTGGCCGCCGGGCGGTCGATCTTGTTGATCGCCACGATCATGGGCACACCCGCGGCCTTGGCGTGATTAATCGCCTCGACCGTCTGCGGCATCACCGCGTCATCGGCCGCCACAACCAGGATCACGATATCGGTGACCTGGGCACCACGTGCCCGCATCGATGTAAAGGCCGCGTGGCCCGGCGTATCCAGAAACGACAGGACCGAGCCGTCATCCGTGGTCACCTGATAGGCGCCGATATGCTGGGTGATCCCCCCGGCCTCGCCCGACATCACCTTGGCATTGCGGATCGCATCCAAGAGTGATGTCTTGCCGTGGTCAACATGGCCCATCACCGTGATGACGGGCGGACGCGATTCCAGATCCTCGTCCTTGTCCTCGACCGTGTCGATCACGTCTTCCACGTCGGCATCGGAAACGCGCACAACCTTGTGGCCGAATTCCTCGATAATCAGTTCCGCCGTATCGGCATCGATGGTCTGGTTCTGGGTCGCCATGATGCCGTTGGTCATCAGCGCCTTGACCACATCCGCGACACGTTCGGCCATGCGGTTGGCAAGCTCCTGCACCACGATGGTTTCGGGCAGCTGCACGTCGCGTACGACCTTTTCGCGCTCCTGCGCCCCGCCCAGCGCCTTCTGGCGCGCGCGTTCCTGTTTGCGCTTCATCGCGGCAAGGGATCGCTGGCGTCCGCCTTCGCCGCCCGAAAGCGCCTGGTTCACGGTCAGCTTGCCCGACCGGCGGCGGTCATCACCACCCTTGCCTTTCTGTTCGCGGCGCTGGCGCTCTTCGCGCTCAGGCTTGCGGCCTGCCGGTGCGGATTTCGCCCCCGGGGCACCGCGCGACGGCGCAGGGCCTGCGCCCGCCGCCGCATCTGCCGCAGGTGCCGGCGCTTCGGCGGCGCGGCGCGCGGCCTCTTCGGCGGCCTTGCGTGCGCGTTCATCTTCCTCGGCCTTCTGGCGCGCGCGCTCCTGGCGCTCCTGCTGCTCACGTTCCTTGGCTTCGATCTCGGCGCGGCGGCGGGCACGGTCATCCTCGCGCCGCTTTTCCTCGGCCGCGCGCTCGGCAGCTTCTTCACCCTCACGGGCCTTGGCCGCCTGCAGCGCCTTCAGCCTTCGCTCCATCTCCGCGTCGGAAATGCCCGCAGGCCGCTTCGAGGCGTCTCCACCCGCAGGTGCGCCGGTACCGGTCTTGGATGCGCCGGGCTTGGGAACCACAACGCGTTTGCGCTTGGTTTCCACCACGACATTTTTGGTGCGTCCGTGGCTGAAACTCTGTTTCACCTGACCGCTGCGCGGCCCTCCACGCAGGCCCAAAGGTTTTTTGCCGTCCGTATCACTCATCTAGTCTTAGTACCCTTTCCGGCAGGTTTTTCACCGCCAGTATTGCGCACGCCTGATAGCCGCTGCGCCTCATCTACAATACGTGAAGTGAGTCCGCCAGCCGATAAGGCGGCATGTATTGCACTTTCCCGTCCGAATGCCAAACCCAATTCGCTGGCGTTCAATGCTTCTATTTTTCCCCGTTTCCGGTCCGGGGCGCGCAGTTTCGATTTGCCCCGTTCCGATCCGTCACTTGCCTGCAGCACCACCGCCGCCCTGTCGGTCTCGATCCAGCTCTTGACCTTTTCATAGCCCGTGACGGCCTGCCCGGCCTTGCGCGACAATGACAAAAGCCCGGTTATCCGCCTGACCAGCGCGGCCTCGACATCACCGATCAGCGTCGGCGGCACCACGACCTGCTGTCGCGCAGCGCGGGCAAACAACCCGCCGCCCTGCGCCTTTTCCAGCGCCCGCCGGTCCGCCGATACCCAGATGCCGCGCCCGGGCAGTTTCTCTGCCACATCCGGCAGCACGGTCAGGTCCGGACCGACGACAAACCGGATCAGCCCCGCCTTGGGCTGGCTCTCGCCGGTGGCGATGCAGCGCCGTTCCGGTTCGCTGCGTGTTTTCTGGCGTCCGCCGCGGCTCAAGGCGCGCTCTCCGGAGCCTGAATTCAGGCTCCGGCCTCCTCGGCTGCTTCAGCAGGCGCGTCACCGTCTTCCCCGGCCTCGTCCTCAACCAGATCGGCCGGATCGACCCAACCCAGCTGGATACGCGCCGTCATCACCATGTTCTGCGCCTCTTCCAGCGATACGTCGAACGGCTCGAGCACACCGTCATCCTTGACCCGCTCACCATCGACCGTGGTCCATCCCCCGGCCAGTTCCCAGTCGGCACAGGTGGCGAAATCCTCCAGTGACAGTACGCCATCCTCGGCCAGCGCCTCGATCATCTGGGGTGTCAGCCCTTCAAAGTCAAACAGGCTCTGCTGAACGCCAAGCTCTGCCGCACGGTCCAGCGCCTTTTTGTTGAGCGCGTCGATGTAATCGCGCGCCCGCGCCTGCAATTCATTGGCCGTTTCCTCGTCGACACCATCGATCACCAACAGCTCATCCAGTTCGACATAGGCAACCTCTTCGAGATTGGTAAAGCCTTCGGACACCAGAAGCTGGGCAAAGAACTCGTCCAGATCAAGCCGCTCCATAAAGAGCTGCGTGCGCTCGGCAAATTCGGCCTGACGACGCTCGGATTCCTCCTGCTCGGTCATGATGTCGATATCCAGATTGGTCAGCTGGCTGGCCAGACGCACGTTCTGCCCGCGCCGGCCAATCGCCAGCGACAGCTGCTCGTCGGGAACCACAACCTCGATCCGTTCGGCCTCTTCGTCCAGAACAACCTTGGTCACCTCGGCGGGCTGCAGCGCATTCACCAGGAATGTCGGCGCGTCCTCGTTCCACGGGATGATATCGATCTTCTCGCCCTGCAACTCGTTGACCACCGCCTGAACCCGGCTGCCGCGCATACCCACACAGGCACCGACCGGATCGATGGAATTGTCATAGGAAATCACGGCGATCTTGGCGCGCGAACCGGGGTCGCGGGCCACGGCCTTGATCTCGATGATACCATCGTAAATCTCGGGCACTTCCATCTTGAACAGCTCGGCCATGAATTCGGGTGCCGTGCGGCTCAGGAAAATCTGCGGGCCGCGGGCCTCGCGGCGGACATCCTTGATATAGCAGCGGATGCGGTCATTCGGGCGATAGCTTTCGCGGCCTATTTTTTCATTGCGCCGCAGAACGGCTTCACCCCGGCCCACATCGACGATGACATTGCCGTATTCCTCGCGCTTGACGACACCGTTGATGATGGTGCCCGCACGATCCTGAAACTCTTCGAACTGGCGATCACGCTCGGCCTCGCGCACCTTCTGCAGGATCACCTGCTTGGCTGATTGCGCGGTAATCCGGCCCATATCGACCGGCGGAACCTCGTCAATGATCTCGTCACCAACCTCGGCATCCTCTTTCCATGCCTTGGCCTCGCGCACGGTCAGCTCGGCCTGATAATTCTCGACCTCTTCAACAACGGTACGCACGCGGGTAAAGGTCGCCTTGCCGGTCTTGCGGTCGATGGCAACACGGATATCCATCTCGGCGCCATAGCGGGATTTGGCCGCCCGGGCGAGGCTCTCTTCCATCGCTTCGACCACCAGTTCCGGGTCGATCATCTTTTCCCGGGCGACGGCTTCGGCCGTCTGCAACAGCTCAAGCTGGTTCGCGGATGTAATTGCCATGTTCAGTCCTCCACCGGGGCGTTGCCCGTTTCATCCTCGTGACCATCGATAATGGTCTCGATTTCATCAAATTGTGTCTCGTCAACTTGTCCGGCATCCTTGCGCTGGCGCAGGACATCGCGGATCAGATCATCTGTCAGCACCAGCTTGGCATCCGACAGCCAGTCGAATTTCAGCCCGATCGTCCCTTCGTCGATATCGATCAGGACCTCGTCACCTTCTGTACCGGCCAGTTCACCCTTGAACCGGCGACGACCGTCAATCAGTTCACCCGTTTCGATCTTGGCCACGTAACCGGACCAGAGATCGAAATCCTTCAGCCGTGTCAGGGGCCGGTCGATACCGGGGCTGGATACCTCCAGCGTATAGGCATCCTCCAGCGGATCCTCGACATCCAGTACCGCGCTGATCGCGGTGCTGATCGCCGCGCAATCATCCACCTCGATCCCACCATCGGGCCGGTCGGCCATGACCTGAAGCGTTTTCGATTTGGTCGACGCCATGAGCCTTATACGCACCAGTTCAAACCCCAGATCTTCGATTACGGGGGTGATGATCTCCGCCAGACGGCGATCAATCTGGGCTTTGGCAATCAGGTCGTTCATCACGTGGTTCTTGGGTCCGGATACAAAAAAACGGGCGCGCGGCCCGTTATCTCTTTCGGTGGGTTCCGGGGGTGGAGGCCGAAACGCCGCTGTTGAGGGGCATATACGCCCGATGCACCCGCTCTGCAAGGGGGTCATGCGGGGATTAATCCCCCGGTGTCGAAATCATCGCAGCTACCCGAACCCAGCCGCTTGGGATCATTGGACATTCTGAATATAGTGTCTAGGCTTCGTGGCAAATCCAGCCACAGGAAAGCGGTCGCAGGCGATGCCACATCCACTCAGTCAGCTCAAAGATCTGGTCCACCGCTATGCCGCCGCGTGGTCATCGCATGATCCGGCCTCTGTCGCCGCCTTTTCTACCGATGACGGGCGGATTGAAGTCGCGGACGGGGAACCCAGTGTCGGGCGCGAAGCCATCTCTCGGATCGCTGCGGATTTCTTCGCCGCATTTCCCGATCTCGTGATTTCGGTCAATGATGTCCGCCGCCACGAGAATACCGTCCTGTTCACATGGACACTGGACGCCACGAATTCGGGGCCCGGCGGAACCGGCAACCGTGTCAGCCTTGGCGGCTGGGAGGTCTGGACAGTCACCGATGACCTGAAAATCGCCCGAGTGCGGGCATGGCTTGACCCCGCCGAATTTGAACGTCAGGTCCAAAACGGCGTCTGAACAAACCCCCGGAAGGAACCCGCCCATGTCACCCCGCAAAGCCGACGTCGAAGCCCTGATCAAACGTCATGTCCAGGCATGGTGTGACAAGTCACCCGAAGGTGTGGCTGCCTCGTATACCAAGGACGCCGTCTTTACGATCAATCAGGGCGACCCGATGAGCGGTCATGCCGATATCGCCGACATGGTCAGGGGTTTCTGCGATGAATTTCCCGATGTCGTCCTGACGCTGGATCACAGCTTTGTCGCGGGCAGCCACGCGGTCTATGTCTGGACATTCCGTGGCCACCACGCCGAAACCGGCAAATATGCCGAGTTTCAGGGATGGGAAGAATGGGATCTGACCGATGATTGCCGCGTCAGCGCCTCTCTTGGCTGGTATGACGCCGAGGATTACGCGCGTCAGCTCTCCTGATCATCCTTCCAGCCCGCATCCCTGTGCGAGCCGTCGCAATAGGGCTTGTTGCCCGACAGGCCGCAGCGGCAAAGCACGAATTTTTCCGCTGACGCGCCTTCGCCATGAAAATCAACCGGGCTTTCGGGGCCGGTCACCCAATAGGGGCCGTTCTTCTCCACAGTGATCTCGGCGCGTTCCGCCATCAGGTGATGGGGATCATCGGCCAGCGCCAGCGCGCCTGAAGGGCAGGAACGGATGACCGCCTCAACCTCTTCGATGGTGCCGTTATCGGGCTGAATCCACGGCTTTTGCTCGGGGTTGAAAATATGCGGCGCCAACCGGCCGCATTCGGCGGCGTGGCTGCACAGCATCGGGTTATAGGTCACCGTCACCGCGGCACCCTCATAGGAAATCAGCCGGTCGCGCCCGGCGGGTGTGCCGCCCCGGCTCTGAAACCCGGCTTCCTTGTGCGAGCCGTCGCAAAACGGCTTGTTTGCCGACTGACCGCAACGGCACAGCGCCATCACCGGTTTGCAGTCGATTTCAGCGCCATCAGGCCCCGTCATCGATTTCAGATCCTTGATGACAAGTGGGCCGTTTTCCCGCTCTTCGATCACCGTTTTTTCAGTCATGCTTTCCCTCCGTTGCTGCTGCGCCTTCCGGCCTGATCTCCGTCGCGGCGGTATCGCGCAGCCCCCTGATCAGCCATAGTCCCATCAACACTAGAATAGTCGCCGCCGTGATCAAGCCCAGCGCATTGCCGATCAGGCTGGCAATCTCGGACAGATGGTCGGCAAAGCGATAACCGATACCGACGTAAAAGGCTGACCAGATCACTGCACCGGGTATCGCAGCCATGGAAAATCCAAGCCGCCCGAATCCACCCGCGCCACTGACATAGCTGACATAAGGTCCCGCGGGGCTCAGTACGGTGCGGCTCAGGAATACCGCCAACATGCCCCGGCGACGGATCAGCGCCTCTGCCCGGTCGATCTGACGCGCCCGCTTATCCGACCGCCGCATGCGCTCCAACACCGCGGTTCGGCCCTGCCGCGCCAGCGTATAGGCCGTCTGATCCCCCAGCACGACCCCCAGAAACGCCGCCGCCAGCACCGGTACCAGTTCCATATCCCCCGACGCGACAAAACCACCGCCCACCATCACCAGCATCGATCCGGGCAGCGGGATGGCCAGCGCCGACAGGAATACGATCATACCCACCAGATAAACGCCGAATTGCGGCACCAATGCCATGAAGGTTTCGGTCATTGTCCGCCCGCCCTCAGTACGCGGGCGCGCTCTGTGACAAGGCGCTGCATCTGGTCAATCGTCATCCCGTTCAGCTTGGAAATCTCTGACAACGTCATGCGCCGCCGGATGTCGGGACTGATCTGCCAGAGTGCAAGTATTTCTTCCGGCGGCACGCGGTAAGACATCGAGACATAGCGCGGCGTCATCCAGCCCTCCAGCGGGCGCCCCTCATGCTGCGCGTCATGAAAACCGCGCATCTCGCGCATGACTGATCCCGCGAAATACAAAACCAGCACCAGCGCCAGCAAAAACCCAGCCACCGCCATCGGGCGCGTCCTGATCAATGAGGTTAGCCGATTTGACATTGTCCTGTCCCTATCCCGGATCATAACGCGGACGGGCGCGGTTTCCGTCGCGCGAGACGTCCGGGATCATGAAAAATGCCCCGCCATGTGACGGGGCATTTCATTTTCAGTATCTGATCACTGGGATCAGGCGAACCACCAGCGCTCGGAAATCCGGGAGCTGTCAAGCTGCCAGAGGTTCCCGATGGTCCCCGAATTGGCAAGCTTGGTCGAATGCGCGTCAACATAGTTGGCGTACATCGGCACGATCGTACCACCTTCGGCAGACATGATCTGCTGCATCTCGTGATACTGCTCGCGGCGCTTGTTGCTGTCGAGCTCGGCACGCGCGGCCAGCAGAAGCTCCTGGAAGCGTGCATTTTCCCACTGGGTGTCGTTCCAGGGCACACCGCTCTCGTACGCGGTCGAGAACATCCAGTCCTCGGTCGCACGACCCGACCAGTAAACAGCGCTCCATGGCTTCTTCAGCCAGACATTCGACCAGTAACCGTCGGCTGGTTCCTGCACCACGTTGATGTTGATGCCGGCTGCCTTGGCCGTCGCCTGATAAAGCTGCGCCGCGTCAACCGCACCGACAAACGCCGCGTCAGATGCCGACAGGTTGATGTCGAGGCTGGACATACCTGCCTTTTCCAGGTGGAACTTGGCCTTGTCCGGATCATAGGACAGCTGCTCAAGATCAGCCGCGTAATACTGGTTGGCAGGACCGATAGGATGGTCGTTACCAACAGCACCATGACCCAGCAGGATCTTGTCGACCATTTCCTGGCGATCGATGGAGTATTTCAGCGCCTGGCGAACATGAACGTTGGTATAGGGATCAACATTCGTCAGCATCGCAAAGGTAAAGTGCTGGTTGCCCGTCACCTCGAAGATGTTGATGTTCGGATTGGCCCGCAGCAGCGCCTCGGTCTTGAAGTCTACGCGGTTCACCACATCGACCTGATTGGTCATCAGCGCGTTCATCCGTGCGGATGCGTCGTTGATGGCGATGGCCTCGATCCCGTCAAAGAAACCAGCCGAGTCGCCTTTGTAGTGATCAGCATAGCGCGCACCGACAAAGCGGACGCCCGGATCAAACGACACGTTGGTATACAGGCCGGTACCGATACCTTTGGCGATGGATTCCTCGATCATGCCGGCAGGCATCATCAGAAGGTGATAATCCGACATCAGGAAGGGGAAGTCAGCGTTGCCCGCATTCAGCGTGAACTGAACCTGGCTGTCGCTCATCTTCTTCATCTCGGCAATCGATGCAACGATCGGCTTGGCCGCCGATTTGGCGCCCTCGGCGGTGTGCATCTGCAGCGATTCGATCACGTCATCGGCACCGAAATCCTTGCCGTTGTGAAAGGTCACGCCCTTGCGCAGGTTGAACGTCCAGGTCTTGGCGTCGGCAGTGGCTTCCCAGCTTTCGGCAAGCTCGCCCTTCAGGGCACCGTCGGCACCGACCTCGGTCAGACAGTCAAACACACAGCCATGACCCATGTTGATCATGAAGCTGTCCGAATGCGTCCGGCCATCCCATGTGTCGGATGTGTTCGCACCGGCCAAACCGATACGCAGCGTACCGCCTTTCTTGGCCTGTGACTGGGCAGGCATGCCCGTGGCGGCCAGAACCGATGCAGCAGCACCGGTTTTCATCAAGCCGCGTCTTGAAAAGTTGGTCATATGGTCTCTCCCTTGGTTATTCATACTTCTTTTATTTTACATGTGACCGGCCGCCGCAAAGGCAACCGATTCGCATCACATCTTATCAACTGCAGCGTCCCCGATGTTATCAACTCCGCGTTCTGCCAGCAGATTTGTCAGCCAATCAGGGTCCATTTCCGGCACCGAAGACAGCAATAGGTCGGTATAGGCATGGTGGGGCGGCTTGAACATCTCGTCCTTCGGCCCCTGTTCCACAACTTTGCCGTCCTTCATCACCACAACCTCGTCGGCGATGGATTTGACCGTCGCCAAATCATGGGTGATGAACATGTATGACAGGCCCAGCGTATCCTGAAGCCGCGCCAGCAGTTTCAGAATGCCCTCGGCCACAAGCTGGTCCAGCGCTGAAGTCACCTCGTCGCAGATGATGAATTTCGGCTCGGCAGCAAGCGCGCGCGCAATACCCACGCGCTGTTTCTGCCCGCCCGACAACTCGGACGGCAGCCGGTCATGATAGATCGATGGCTCCAGCTCGATCTCGGCCAGCAATTCGTCAACGCGCCTGCGCCGTTCATTGCCGGTCAGGCCCGTATAGAACTGCACCGGCCTGCCGATGATCTCGCCGATGGTCTTGCGCGGGTTCAGCGCCGTGTCGGCCATCTGATAGATCATCTGCGCCTGACGCAGTTGATCCTTGTTGCGCCTGCGATAATCCGCCGGCATCGCAACCCCTTCGAACTCGATCTGGCCCTCTTTGGGCGGCAACAGCCCGGTAATGCAGCGCGCCGCAGTCGATTTGCCCGACCCGGACTCGCCGACCACCGCCACGGTACGGCCCTCGTGAATCTCGAAATCGACATCAAACAGGACCGGTGTCGTGCCATAGGCGGCGGTCACGTGGTTTACACGCACCACCGGCACAGCACCCTTCTGAACCGCCGGTTTCTTGGGCCGCTGGAAACTGCGCACGGCCCACAGCGACTTGGTATAATCCTCACGCGGATCGGCCAGCATGGTGCGGGTATCCGCCTCTTCGACCTCGTCGCCCTTCAGCAGCACTTTGATATTGTCAGCCATCTGCGCCACGACCGCCAGATCATGCGTGATATAGATCGCCGCCGTGTTGAACTGCTCGACGATATCGCGGATCGAGGCCAGAACCTCGATCTGGGTCGTCACGTCCAGTGCGGTTGTCGGCTCGTCAAAGATGATCAGGTCCGGACGGCAGGACATCGCCATCGCCGTCATCGCCCGCTGAAGCTGACCACCCGATACCTGATGCGGATACCGGAATCCGATCTGTTCGGGATTGGGCAGACGTAACCGGCGATACAGTTCGATACCATCGGCCTCGGATTCCGACTTGGCCATCACGCCATGCTGTATCGGCGCCTCGGAATGCTGGTCGATCAGCTTGTGTGCCGGATTGAATGACGCGGCGGCGGACTGGGCGACATAGGCAATACGCTTGCCCAGCAACCCGCGTTTGACCGCGGCCGAGGCGTTGACCAGATCGATACCGTCAAACTCGACGCTGCCTTTCTTGATCCGGACACCGTCGCGGGTGAACCCCATCGCCGCCAGACCCAGCGTCGACTTGCCCGCGCCCGATTCACCGATCAGCCCCAGTACCTCTCCCTTATGCAGCGTCAGGTCGACACCATTGATGATCGGCATCCACGTTTCGTCCGTGCGGCCTTCAAGATACAGGTCACGAATGGTGACAAGGACTTCTTTCTCGCTCATCCCCTTACTCCTTCAGACCTGATGATTTGTGCAGCATCCAGTCGACGACGAAATTCACCGCCACCGTCAGCAGGGCAATCGCCCCCGCCGCCAATAGCGGCGCGGTTGCCGCCTGCGGTGCAAAGGCCGCATAGTTGATGAACTGCGCCAGATCACGCACCATCGTGCCCCAGTCCGCCAGCGGTGGCTGAATGCCCACACCCAGGAACGACAGCGACGCGATCGTGAGGAAGACAAAACAGAACCGTAGGCCGAACTCGGCCAGCAACGGCGCCGTGGCGTTGGGCAGGATCTCGCGGAAAATCAGATATCCCAGCCCCTCGCCGCGCAGCTTGGCAGCCTCGATATAGTCCATCACCACGATGTTCAGGCCAACCGCGCGCGCAAGGCGGTAAACACGCGTCGAGTCGATCACCGCGATGATCACGATCATGTAAACCGTCAGAAGCGCGCCGTTCGATCCCGCCCATGCCGATGCGATCGTCATCAGAAGCAGCGCAAAGATCAGCGCCGGGATCGCCATCAGCACATCAACCACGCGGCTGATGATCTGATCCAGCCAGCCCTGCAGCGTCGCCGCCAGAAAGCCGAAAGTCGCCCCGATCAGGAACGCCAGACAGGTGGTCACAAAGGCGATGCCAACCGTGTTCTGCGCGCCATAGATCAGGCGGCTCAGGATATCGCGGCCGATCTGGTCAGTACCCAGCGGAAAGGCCGGATCGCCGCCCAGCGCCGGGTCACCCCCCGGTACGATATTGGCCCGGGGGAAAATCTGATCCTGACCATACGGCGCGATGGGCCCGACGAAATACATGATGATGAAGATCGCGATGACCCCGAACATGATCCATGTGATCGACCGCGCGGCCTCGGTCGTGAAATAGGCCTGCGCATAGATCACCAGCGGCAGGCCGACCACCGCGATCAGGAATATCGTCGCGATGGATACCTGACCGGCGAATATCGCCAGAAACGCATAGACCAGTATGGTTGCCATGCCGAAGGCCGCCGTCATCGGCATCTGCCGGAACAGCTTGCGGCTGGCACTGGTGCCCAGTTGCTGTCCCAGAAGCCGGAAATAGTAGGCCAGTACCGAAAAGATGAAAAAGCCCTGAATGGCCCAGCGGAAAAACTGATTTCCGTTCCAGAAATACAGGTAGATACCGCCGATCAGCGCCAGCAAGCCAATGACAAAGCCACTGGCGACACCCAGCGGCATGTCACGGAAATAAGGGGCGTTCTGCGTGGCCATCTGGCCCGACTGACGAAACACCCAGCCACCGCCCACACAGACGCCGGCCAGCAGGATGAGATACAGTATATATGTCATTTCGGATGCCTCAGGCGCGGGTTGGACAGTATCGACAACACATCCGCCAGCAGGTTCAGCAGGATATAAGCCGCGGCGAATATCAGACAGCTGGCCTGAACCACCGGGATGTCACGAATCTTGACGCTGTCCACAAACAGCTGACCAATCCCCGGATAGACGAACACAACCTCGACCACGACCACACCGGTGATCAGATAGGCAAGGTTCAGCGCGATCACGTTGATGATCGGCGCGAGCGCATTGGGCAGGGCGTGCACCACGATAATGCGCATGGGCGAAATCCCCTTCAGCCGCGCCATCTCGATATAGGGCGACGCCAGCAGGTTGATGATGGCGGCACGCGTCATGCGCATCATATGGGCCGTGACCACCAGCGTCAGGGTCAGCGCCGGCAAAAGCGTCTTTATAAATCTCTCGGAAAACGGCATCCCCTCGAACACGTTCGACAGTGACGGCAATAGCGGGTTCAGAACTGCCAATAGCAGGATCAGGATATAGGCCAGAAAAAACTCGGGTGAACTGATCGAGCTAAGGGTGAAGATGTTGGTAAACCGATCAAAAATCGTGTTGCGATACAGCGCTGCCAGCAGCCCCAGCACCAGTGAGATCGGTACAGCGATCATCGCCGCGACACCGGCCAGAAACAGCGTGTTTTCCAGCCGCGGGGCAATCGATGCCGCCACCGTATCCAACCCCGACCCGGCGGTGTTCCCGGCATAGGCGGCGAAATTCGCCTTGGCGAAACTGGTGCCGAAATCACCGGTCAGCGCCGCGCCAAGCCAGCTGAAATACCGCACGAAATACGGCTTGTCCAAGCCCACTTCGCGCCTGATGGCCTCACCCGCTTCTTCGGTATATCCCTGCCCCAGAATGGCCTGAGCGAAATCGCCCGGCATCGCGTTCACGGCTACAAAGATGACAAAAGAAACAACGACCAGCGTCACGACACCCAGTCCAAGACGCTGCAACACAATTCGGAGTACAGAATTCACCCGCGAACATCCCCTGTTGTTTTTGTTAGGAAAAAGTATCCGGGCGGTTGGAATTTTTGTAAAGGCTTGAATCCGGATTGGACAGATAATTACCCGAAATTGGACAGTTCCATGAAATGTTGCCGCGATTCGTTCATGGATTTCACCAGTTCGGCACTGATCCCCGTCTCCGACAGCGCATGCCCGGCCAAGGGCGCTATTCTCAGCTCGGCGCGCGGCAGGCGCTGCGACAGCCGCCATGCGGAAACGGGCGGACAGATCATGTCATAACGCCCCTGTACGATCACCGCCGGTATCGCCGCGATCGTCCCGGCATTGTTCAGGATCCATTCATCACCGTCCAGAAATCCCCGGTTGATGAAATAATGGTTCTCAAGCCGCGAAAACGCACGTGCATAATCTGTCGGGCTCTCGCCGCCGCGGCCTTCGGACCGGATCGACGCCAGTGAATTTTCCCACGCGGCCCAGGCCCGCGCATAGCGTGTCTCCTGCATCAGATCACCACTGAACAGGCGGCTGTGATAGGCCGCGATCAGGTCTGACTGTTCCGCCTCCGGGATCAGCGAGGTGAACCTTTCCCAGACATCGGGCCAGAACTGCCCGGCACCGCCGCCGTAAAACCAGCCCAGTTCGGCCTCGGTCATCAGGAAAACGCCCCTGAGCGCCAGAAATCCAACCCGGTCCGGATGGGAAATGGCATAGATCAGCGCCAGCGTCGCCCCCCAGCTGCCACCAAAGACCAGCCATTTCGGGATACCCAGCATATCCCGTATCTGTTCGATATCGCGCACCAGATGCCATGTGGTGTTGTTCTCGACGCTGGCATGGGGGCGCGAACGTCCGCAACCGCGCTGGTCGAACAGGATAACCCGATAGGTTTCAGGATCGAAATAGCGCCGCATCGCCGGGCTGCATCCCCCGCCGGGGCCGCCATGCAGAACGATCACCGGTATGCCGTCCGGGTTACCGCATTGTTCCACATACACACGATGCCCGTCGCCTGTATCCATGACCCTCTGGTCAAACGGATCCAGCGGCGGGTACAGAAAATCGGCTGCGCGCTTTTGGCTAGCGGACTTGTCCATCAAGTGGCCTATATAATCCCGAACAGGGGCGATGCCCCATCCTTCGCAAGACTAAAAGGCGATGTCCATGCCGACTGCAAAAGTTGATACCGTTGACCCGGAAGAGATCGCCAAATTCGAGGCCATGGCCGCCGACTGGTGGGATCCCGAGGGCAAGTTCAAACCGCTGCACCACCTCAACCCCTGCCGGCTTGACTATATTACGCGCCAGATCGCGACCGAATTTGGCCGTGACCTTTCGCAGGATCGCCCGTTCGCGGGGCTGGGCATTCTGGATATCGGATGCGGTGGCGGCCTGTTGTCGGAACCCATGGCACGTCTGGGTGGGGATATCGTTGGTGCCGACGCTGCCGGGCGCAACATTCCGGTCGCCCGCATCCACGCCGCGCAATCTGGGCTTACCATCGATTACCGCCACAGCACCGCCGAGGCGATTGCCGAAACCGGTCAGCAATTCGATGTCGTGCTGGCGATGGAGGTGATCGAGCATGTAGCGGACCCCGCCGCCTTTCTCGTGGCCTGCAGATCGCTGCTCAAACCCGGGGGCCTCCTGATCTGCTCGACCCTGAACCGCAACGCCAAAAGCTATGCCTTTGCCATACTGGGGGCCGAGCATATCCTGCGCTGGCTGCCGCGCGGCACCCATGACTGGCGCAAATTCATCACACCGGACGAGCTGTTTGGCCTCTTGCGGGGCGCAGGCCTGGAACCGGTGGACAAGACCGGCATGATCCTCAACCCGGTCCGTTGGCAATGGCAATTGTCTGAACGCGACCTCAGCGTGAACTATGTCACCGCCAGCACCAATCCGGCCTAGCCGTCCTTGTTCAGCTCATCCAGCTTTTCGCGTATCTCTCGCAGCACCGGCAGGGTGCCACGTACCCTCTCGGGGCCGACCTGCGCCACGATCTCGGAAATCATCGGCAGCACGGATTGAAGAGCTGAATCCAGCGCCGCCTTGCCCGCCGGGCTGATCGTGATCATCTTGCGGCGCGCGTCTTCCCAGTCGGGGCGCACATGCACATATCCGGCCCATTCCAGCTTGTTCAGCGTGTTGGTCATCGCGCCCTTGGTCACGTGAAACATCCGCGCAAGCTGCGCCGGTGATTTTTCGCCCTGCGTGCTGGACAGCAGGTTCAGCACGGAAAAATGTGACAATTCCATCCCCTTGGGCAATGCCCGGGTAACATGGCTGCGGGCGATCTGATCAGCGGTAAAAATCTCGCTGAACAGCGTCACGGCAAGGGGATCATTCGAGGCGTTCATGCGGGTGGCAGAAAGTCCCTGTGATGGTTCAGCGCCGGAATGCGTCGCCGCGCAATCTCACTTTCTTTGGGATCAATATCAATAGTGTAGACGCCCGGTTCTGTACCCGCATCCAGCAATACCTTCCCCCAGGGGTCGACAACCATGGAATGGCCATAGGTTTTTCGCCGTGCATTATGCTGGCCGGTTTGCGCCGGTGCCACCACAAACGCACCCGTCTCAATCGCCCGCGCGCGTAACAAAACCTCCCAATGGGCGGCACCGCTGACAGGCGAAAACGCCGAAGGCACCGTTATCAGCGTGGCCCCGGCACGGGCAAGATCGGCATAAAGCCCGGGAAATCTGAGGTCATAACAGATCGTCATTCCGATGCTTATGTCACCCGCCCGCGCCAGAACGGCGCGATTACCCGGCCGGTAATGCCGCGATTCCCGATAGGACTCGGTCTCGGAAATCTCGACATCGAACATATGAACCTTGTCATAACGGGCCACGATCTCACCTTCGGGCGAGATCAGAAAGGAACGGTTGGCAAACCGGCCATCGGCATCATCCGTCTTCAGCGCCAGCGATCCCGGCAAAAGCCAGACACCCGCCGCGCGCGCCGCCTGCCGCAACCGGGCCAGCGTCTCGTCATCGCGCTCGTGTTTCAGGGCGGCGGCCTGCGCCTTGCGGTTTTCCGCGATACAGTTCGTCACTTCGGGCGTCAGGATCATCTCTGCCCCGTCCCGGACCGCCGCCCCGATCAGCGACAGCGTGTCAGACAGGTTCCGGGCCGGATCGCCACCCGAATTCATTTGCAAGAGCGACAGGCGCACCGCGATCAGGCGGCCAGCAGCGTGTCGAGCTTGCCCGCCCGCTCCAGCGCAAAAAGCTCGTCACAGCCGCCGACATGCACCGTTCCGACAAAGATCTGCGGCACCGTATGGCGGCCACGCGCCCGGTCCATCATTTCGCGCTTTTTGGCCGGGTTCATGGCAACGTTGAATTCCGTGTACTGGACACCCTTGTCGTTCAGCAAACGCTTCGCGGCATGGCAATACCCGCAAAGCGGCGAGGTATAGATTTCAACGGGTTTCATGCCGACCTCCTTGGCTGGCGTTTCTGACCGTCTATTTAGGGAGACTTCACCGCGCGCGCCAGTGTCAGGACGTGAACTTCTTTGGCCCCTGCCGCCAGCAGCACCCCGGCGGATGCGCCCAGCGTCGCGCCCGATGTCATGACATCGTCGACCAACACGAATCTCCGGCCCCGGGGCAGACGACCGTGGCGCGCGTTTACCGCCAACGCCCCGTCCATATTTGCAAACCGCTCATCGACGCTCATCTTCTCGTGCGGCCGGGTACGCCGGGTCCGGATCAGCATGTCCGCGACATGCATCATTCGCGTCAGCCGCGCCAGCCGCGACGACAACAGCGCCGACTGGTTGTACCGGCGCTGAAAAAGCCGCAACCGGTGCAACGGCACGGGGCAGATGATCGTCCCCGCCGCCAGTCCTTCGGGCAGTTTTGCCGCCATCCATCCCGCAGCCGCCACCGCATAGTCATGCCTGTCCCCGTGCTTGAGGCCCAGAACAATCCGGCGCGCATTTCCCCGGTAGATCAACGCGCTCGCCCCCGATTGCCATGGGCGGGCGATCTTCAGACAATCGTCGCAATGCACCGGTGTCCCGTCCGCCTCACCCGGCAGCGGCGCACCGCATGCCTGACAACTCAGCCCATGAATAAAGGGCGTGTCGCGCCAGCAATCACCGCACAGCCCATATTCGCTGTCGACCAGCGCATCGCAGGTCAGGCAAAGCGGCGGGTACACAAGACGCAGCAATGATTGCATTCCGGCACCAACCCTTTAGACACCGGCTGAAACAAGGCCGCCCTGATGACCGCATCCCAGCCCCTTTTCGATCGCACTGCCCAACAGGCAAAGCGTCGGCGTGTCCTGAATACCGACGATTTGTTCCTGCACGCGCTGGTGCAATCCGAGATCAAGGAAAGACTGCGCGACGTTAACAGAAGCTTTACAAAACCCGCCATCGTGACGGGATTTCCGGATTTCTGGGCCAACACCCTGACGGGCGCCCGCATTGTCGGGGATGATGACACGCTGCCGCTGGAACCCGGGCGCCATGATCTGGTAATCCACGCAATGGGGCTGCACGGCGCGAATGATCCGGTGGGACAACTGGTTCAGTGCCGCCGCGCGCTCTGCCCCGACGGGCTGCTGATCGCTGCATTCCCCGGTGGTCGGACGCTGCATGAACTGCGCAGCGCGCTGGCCGAAGCCGAGGTCCGCCTGACAGACGGGCTCAGCCCGCGCGTTCTGCCCATGGCCGAGATCAGGGATCTTGGCGGCCTGCTTCAGCGCGCTGGCCTCGCCCTGCCGGTCGCCGACAGCATCCTAGAAGAGGTCAGCTATGCCTCACCCTTGCACCTGATGCACGACCTGCGCTCCATGGGGGAAACCAACATTCTGACCGGTCGCAAAAAAACCTTTACACCCCGTTGCCTTATGGAACTGGCAGCACAGATCTACATCCAGAATTATTCGGGGGATCAAGGCCGCGTGCCCGCAACATTCGAGATGATGTTTCTGACAGGCTGGGCCCCCGATCCGTCACAGCCAACACCGCTCAGGCCCGGATCGGCGGTCACGCGCCTTGCCGATGCGCTCGGCACAACCGAACATGATCCCGAAAACATGAACGACACCGGCAATGCCACGAAATAGCCAACGGAACACATGATGACACTACCTGCGAACCACCCGACAGTAAAACCCGCCAAGGTGGGTGTATTGCTGGCCAATCTGGGCACGCCGGATGCCACGGATTACTGGTCCATGCGGCGCTACCTGTCCGAGTTTCTGTCGGACAAACGTGTCATCGATTACCCCGCCTGGAAATGGCAGCCGCTCCTGCAGCTGATCATCCTGTCCAAGCGACCCTTTTCATCCGGAGCCGCCTATCGCAGCATCTGGAACAACGACGCGGATGAAAGCCCGCTCATGACCATCACCAAATCGCAGACCCGGGCCATCAGCGCCGAAATCGAACGCGCTTACGGGGATGAGGTCATGGTCGATTTCTGCATGCGCTACGGCAATCCGTCGACAGCTTCGGTGGTGCAGCGGATGCTGGATGCGGGGTGCCGCAGGATCCTGTTCTTTCCGCTCTACCCGCAATATGCCGGCGCGACGACCGCCACCGCCAATGATCAGTTCTTTCGTGCGCTGATGGACGTCAAATGGCAGCCAACCGTGCGGACCGCAGGCCCCTATTTCGATCACCCGGCCTATATCGATGCGCTCGCCTGCTCGGTCGAGGCATCCTATGCATCGCTCAGCACGCGGCCCGATATCCTGGTCTGCTCGTATCACGGCGTGCCCGAACGGTATCTGACCGAAGGCGATCCCTATCACTGCCAATGCCAGAAAACGACTCGCCTCCTCAAAGAGCGGCTCGGCTGGGACGATTCGCAGATCAAAACCACCTTCCAGTCCCGCTTCGGACCCGAGGAATGGCTGAAGCCTTATACCGTGGAAGAGGTCGCCCGCCTCGCTCGCGAGGACGGCAAGCGCAACATCGCTGTTATCGCCCCGGCCTTTTCAGCCGATTGCATCGAGACGCTGGAAGAGATCAACGAAGAGATCAGGGAAAGCTTCGAGCATGCCGGCGGTGAGGCGTTCACTTATATACCCTGCCTCAACGACGCGCCCGCCCATATCAGCGCGCTCACGCAGGTCATTCAGGAAAACCTGCGCGGCTGGATCACACCGAACAGCGAATAACCCTTGTAAAATAACGCTCTGACAAAAAGAAAAGACGGCACCCGAAGGTACCGCCTTTCCTTAACTTGTGCGCCAGTTATTAGTTGGACGCGGCTGCAAGCAGAACCAGCAGCAGCAGTGGCACAACGATGCCGCCTGCCGAAGAAGAAGCAGCTTCTTCTTCGATAACGATTGGCTCAACAATTGGTGCATCGTAGCCACCTGCAAAAGCAGTGGCAGCAGCAAGAGAGAACGCGGCGGCGAGAGCAACTTTTTTCATCGTAATCCTCCGATATTTCCACCATACCCATCCAACAGAATGCCGAACAAAATATGGCCCAAGACTGTACCTCGTGGAATCTGTTAAAACAGCAACATCTTCGAATTGCAATGCCGTGAAATCACTGGCTTCCTCGCGTTTTCCAAAATGTCGTCAAATTGGCAACACTTATCTGCCGTCTTTCAGCGCGTCGGAACCCGCACAGCGCTGCATATACGATGGATTCCCGGCCTTTTGAACTGCTTTCCCTTCAATCCGCCGCCGTTTCTGACGTCATGGCCTTGTCGGAATCTTGTTGACCTTTGGGCGGTTGCTGGCCTTGCAGCAGGGCTGATTCCCGCACTCACCGATACCCCCAGCACTCCCGGCAGCGCAGAACAGGTGCGGCACGCATGTATCGCTCTGCGTCCAGACAACCCACAGAATCGCAGGAATATTTGCCAGATCGCCGACTTCGCGCTAGTGAACGAAAAAAACAACAGGATGGATGGGCAATGAAGCGAGCAATTTCTTTGCTGGGGGCCTTGTCGCTGGTCCTCGCAGCCTGCGGGCAGATTGGAACAACTTTTACAACCAAGGACGGCCGCACCGGTCTTGCAAAGACCTACAAAGTGTCCAAAGCCAAGGAATCCAAAATCCAGTTCCGGATGCTGGATGCCGTGAATGCGCTCAGGGGTGCTTCATCTCTGTCACCTGTCGAACTGAATGCCAGCCTGAATGCCGCGGCGGCGACCCATTCGCGCGACATGTCCATCCAGAACCGCCCCTGGCATTTCGGTTCTGATGGCTCATCGCCGGTCGATCGGATTCGCCGCGCGGGCTATACCGGCGCCCTGATCGGCGAGGCGATTTCAGAATCCTTCGAGACTGAGTTGGAGACACTGGCCGCCTGGATGGAGTCCCCCGTGACCCGCGAGGTCATCATGGACCCCAGCGCGGTCGCCATGGGATTCTCGTTTCAGCAAGAGGCGAGTGGCAAGATCTGGTGGACGATGGTGCTGGGCGGCGAGGGTGAGCAGCAGCCGATTGCCGATATCCCCGAATTCGTTTCACTGCAGAACCCGAACCCGGCCGAAGTTGCCGAAGACGCTGCAGCAGAGGCCGATACCCAAGGTTAACCCCGGCTGTCCGCGTCAGCCGCGCGAAAACCCCGCCACCAGTTCGACATGCGGCGACCATCTGAACTGGTCGACAACATTCAGCCTGTCCAGGTGACAGCCCCCGCTGATCAGAGTCGCGGCATCACGCGCAAAACTCACCGGGTTGCAGGATACATAGGCCACCCGTTCCACATCCGCGCGCGCAATCTCGGCCACCTGCGCCGCCGCGCCGGCCCGGGGCGGATCGATGACAACCGCATCATATTGGGCAAGTTCCGACGCCAGCAGCGGATTGCGAAAAAGATCGCGCACCTCGCCCGTGACCGGCCTCAGCCCCTGCGCCTGACGCCAGCCATCCAGTAGCGCAGCCAACATCTCTGCATCCCCTTCAACGGCGTGAACCGCCCTTTCCCGCGCCAGCGGCAGGGCGAATGTCCCGATCCCCGCAAAAAGATCGGCCGCCAGACGCCCCGGGCCGACGATATCGCTGACAATTTCGGTCAGCGCCCGCTGGGCCGTGCGCGTCGCCTGCAGGAACGATCCCGCTGGCGGACGCACGGCGATATCCCCGACGGTGACAACCGGCGCCTCTGACTGGAACGCAACCTCGTCATTCCAGATCAGGCGGATAACTTGCGCCTCTGCCGCCATTGCCGCGAGGTTTGACAATCCGGCAGCATCCAGCGCTTTGCCGTCGGCAACCTGAACATCCAGCCCGTTTTCGGCATCGGTCACCGCAATTCTGATCGTCGATCTTCGCGAAGCCCCCGCCATGACAAGCGCGCGGTAAAACGGCATCGCCGCGTTGATCCGGTCCTCCAGCAGCAAACACTGATCCACCGCCACCAGCACATCCTGACCCCGCGCATGGAACCCGATCTGGGGCGCCGATTTGCCCCGCCACCCGGCAAAGCTGACCCTGCGGCGCGACCGGGGCGGTGATGTCAGCACATCGGCCTGGGGCATGGGCAGGCCATGCGCGCCCAGCGCCTGACGGACGATTTCGCGCTTCCATCCGGCCACGAAATCGTCATCCGCATGCTGCATGGCGCAGCCCCCGCAACTGCGGAAATACCGGCAGGGCGGTTTGATCCGGTGCGGGCTGGGTGTGATGATCCGGATATCGGTCAGGCGATTGCCTGCAACCGTCCCGCTGACCTCTTCACCCGGCAGCGTCATCGGGGCATAGACCGGCCCCTCCAACACGCCCTCACCCAGATGGCCCAGCTTGCCAACCCTCACTCGGCCGCCTCCCTGACACCGATGAACCCGCCGGACTGCCGGTTCCAGAACCGCGCATAAAGACCATCTCGCGCCAGCAGATCGGCGTGGTCCCCCGCTTCGACGATGCGCCCTTCCTCCATCACGACAATCCGGTCCATGCGCGCAATCGTCGACAGGCGATGCGCAATGGCAATCACCGTCTTTCCCGCGATGACCCGGTCCAGCGCCGTCTGGATCAGCGCCTCGACCTCGCTGTCCAGCGCCGAGGTCGCCTCGTCCAGCACCAGAATCGGCGCATCCTTGAGGATGGCGCGGGCCAGTGCGATGCGCTGACGCTGACCGCCCGACAGTTTGACACCCCGCTCGCCCAGATGCGCGTCATAGCCGGTGCGCCCCTTGAAATCACGCAGACCGGCGATGAATTCATCGGCTTCGGCCCGTCTGGCGGCGTCGATCATCTCGGCCTCGGTGGCGTCGGGCCGACCATAAAGAATATTCTCGCGCGCCGAGCGGTTGAACATTGCCGTTTCCTGCGTGACCATGCCGATCCGGCGGCGCAGGCTGTCCTGCGTCACACCGGCGATATCCTGATCCCCGATCAGTATCCGGCCACTTTCGGTGTCATAAAGCCTCAGCAACAGCGACACGAGCGTCGATTTTCCGGCACCGGACGCGCCGACGATCCCCACCCGCTCGCCCGGCGCAATCTTCAGGCTCAGCGCTTCCACCCCGCCTGCTCCCGGACCGCCGCCATAGGTAAACCCGACATCCTCGAAGGTGATGCCGGTATCCGCCGCCCGCAATTCCGTGGCATCCGCTGCATCGGTCAATACCGGGCGTGGTGTCAGCGTACGCATGCCATCCTCGACCTCGCCAACATTGGCATACATCGCCATCAGCGTGAAACTGACCCATCCCGTCATCTGTGCAATCCGGATCGATACCGCGCCGGCCGCGGCGATATCGCCCGGGCTGGCCAGACCCGATTGCCAGAGCAGCACCGTCCCCCCGATCAGCCCGACGGGCAGAATGCCCGCAATCGTCATCAGGCAGAACCTGAACGCCGCCGAGAGATATCCGAAATCCAGTGCGGTTTCGCGAAACCCTTCCATCGCGCCCAGCGCCGCACGATCCTCGAACGCATCATGCGCAAAGAGTTTGACCGTCTTGATATTGGTGATCGTGTCCACGATCTGCCCGGTCACCATCGCCCGCGCACCCGCGCGGCGGGCCGAGCGCAGGCGCACCCGCGGCATGAACCAGCGGATCATCACCAGATATCCCATCAGCCAGACACTCAGCATCAGCGCGATGCGCCAGTCGATCGAAGTCAGAAACAGCACCGACCCGATCAGCGAGGCCAGCGCGAAAAAAACCACGTTGATGGTTTCCGAGGCGACATCGGTCAGCGCTCGCGCCGTCTGCATCTGTTTCTGTGCAATCCGTCCGGCAAAATCATTGTCGAAAAACGTCACCGTCTGGCCCAGAGCCCAGCGGTTCAGCCGCGACAGGACCTGCACATTCACGTTCGGCATGACCAGTATCGCGTTTGAGGCGGCACTCAGCCCAAAGACCAGGGGGCGCAGCACCATGAAAAAACCCGCGAACCCCAGCACAAGCGCCAGATGATCCCGAAAAAGGCCCGCAGGCCCGGCAGAAATCACCGTGTCGATCACCCGGCCCAAGAGCAGCGCGGTCATGACCTCCAGCGTGCCCGCCATGGCCGAGAACAGCGCCGCCAGCCCAAGCACCGGGAACATGCCCCTCAGCCCCCATGCGAAAAAGGCGCCCAGTGTCTGCGGGGGTGGCCTGTCGGCCGGCGTAAACGGCCTGACCCAGTTGCGCATGGTCACTCTGCCGCCTCGATACCGATGAACCCGCCCGACTGGCGGCGCCAGAACGTGGCATAAAGACCACCCTTTGCCAGCAGGGCGTCATGCGAACCCTCTTCGACGATATGGCCTTCATCCAGCACGATGATCCGGTCCATCTGGGCAATGGTCGACAGGCGGTGCGCAATCGCGATCACCGTCTTGCCCTCCATCACGCCATACAGCGTCTGCTGGATCGCGGCTTCCACCTCGCTGTCCAGTGCCGATGTCGCCTCGTCCAGAACAAGGATCGGCGCATCCTTCAGGATCACACGCGCCAGCGCGATCCGCTGACGCTGGCCACCCGACAACTTGACGCCGCGCTCGCCGACTTCGGCGTCATAGGCTTTGCCACCTTTCGGATCCTCCAGATCGGCAATGAACACATCCGCCTCGGCGCGTTTCGCCGCCGAAATCACCTCTGCCTCAGACGCATCGGGGCGACCATAAAGGATATTGGCCCGGACCGAACGATGCAAAAGCGAACTGTCCTGCTGAACCATCCCGATATTCGCCCGCAAACTGTCCTGCGTGACATCACGGATATCCTGACCATCAATCAGTATCTGCCCGTTCTCGGTGTCATAAAACCTGAGCAACAGCTTGACCAGCGTGGTCTTGCCCGCGCCCGAACGCCCGACCAGACCCACTTTCTCGCCCGGCCTGATCGTCAGGCTCAGCCGGTCCAGCCCGCCCCGGCCCCGCCCGTAATGGTGCGATATCTGATCGAACCGGATCTCACCGGCTGTCAGTTTCAGCTGCCCGGCCCCGGGCTGATCGACCAGCGTGATCGGCTGGGCAATCGTCTCCATACCCTCGGCCACGATCCCCAGCGATCTGAAAAATGTGGAAACGGCCCACATGATCCAGCCCGTCATCGCGTTCAGCCGCAGCGTCAGCGCAGTGGCTGCCGCCACCGTGCCAACCGTCGCGCCCCCCGTGCGCCACAGCAGTACCGCCCAGCCCACAACGCCCACGATCAGGAAACCATTGATGACAACCAGCATCAGATCCATGGTCGTGAAAATCCGCATTTCACGGGCAAAGGTCTGGCGCGTCTTCTCGATTGCCTCATGCGCATAGTCGATTTCGCTGTCGTGATGAGCAAAGAGTTTGACGGCGTGGATATTGGTATAGCTGTCAACGACACGCCCGGTCACCTCGGACCGGGCATCTGACGACGCCTTTGATGCCGGGCCGATCCGCCGCGTCGTCCATTTCAACAGCGCGAGGTAAAGCGCGAACCAGATCAGCAGGGGCAGGATCAGGCGCGGATCAGCCCCGCTGAGCATGGCAATCGCGCCAAACAGATAGGCCACCGAAAACGTGAGCGCGTCAAATACCTGAAAAACCGCGTCACCGGCGGCGGGTGGTGTCTGCATGATGCGGTTGGCGATCCGGCCGGCAAAGTCGTTTTCGAACCATCCCACCGACTGGCGCAGTACATGCCGGTGCGCCCGCCAGCGGATCAGCGTGCCGAAATTCGGCAGCACCGCGTTATTCAGCAACGCGACATCCAGAAACTGGATCGCAGGCCGGATGAACAGGATGAAAATCGCGACGATCAGCAACTCAAGCCTGATCTCGTTCCACACCGCCTCGGCGCCACCGCCCGACAGCACATCCACCAGATAACCCATATAGTAGATCAGCCAGACCTCGACCGCCGCCACCACCACCGACATGAAGGCCGTCAGCGCAAACACACGGGTAAAAGGCCTGCAATATTCGCGCACGAATGGCCACAGATCGCGGGGCGGCGTATCCGTTTCAGAATAGGCCACATAGGGATCGATCAGGTTTTCGAAAAACCGGTACATTCCGCGCCCCGTCAGGTGAAGCACCTCTATAAACCAGCCCTCAGAGAAAGACCATCAAGGCCGAACCCGCCAGCGCCAGCGACATACCCCCCATGAATATCGCCCATGCCCTGTCTGACGACAGCAACATCGACAGGAAACTGCCCGCCGCACTCCAGAACAGGCAGACACCCAGATTGATCGTGGAAAAGGCAATGGCCAGCCGTGCCGCCTCGGCCATCGGCCCGGTGCCTGCCGGATATCCCGCTGATGCCGCCAGCGCGACGGCCCAGACCTTGGGATTGACCCACTGAAACAGCACCGCCTGAACAAAGGTAAAGGGCCTGTCCCCACCGGGCAGCCGCAGCCGCGCCCGGCGCGCCAGCCGCCACGCCATCCACAAAATCCAGAGGGCCGCGATGATCTTCAGCGTCAATGACAATGCCGGAAAGGCCGCCAGCACACCGCCCACACCCAGCCCAGTCACCGCGGCAATCACGCCGACGCCCGCCGCAACACCCAGAACATGCGGCACTGTCGCGCGAAATCCGAATTGCGCACCCGATGCCGTCAGCAGGATGATGTTCGGACCGGGCGAAAACAGACCGGCAAAGACAAACAGGTAAAGCGGATCAATCATGCGCGGCCGCGATTGCCAGCAAATCGTCGCGCGTCATCGTGAAATCCGAGGCCAGCCACCGCGCCTCAAGCCGGTTCAGGCACTGGCCCAGCGCCGGCCCTTGCATCCGGTCGATCAGATCAGCCGCCGCTACGGGGAATTTCTGCGCACCGCCACGCCGGGCTTCGGCCACCAAATCAGCCGGGGGCGGGCTGCCCAGACCCGCCGCCAGAACCAGCGCGCCGTCAATCGCTGCGTCGGCCCCATGGCGATAGGCCGCCTGCCCTGCAGGCTCCGGCCCTGCGGCAATCTCCCGTCTCAGCCGCAGCCCGGCCTCCTCCCGGCGCGACAGCCGCAGGTTTTTCGCCGTGTCCTCTCCGCCCAGTGCCGCCAACCTGCGCAACGGGTCCGGCGCAAGGTCCAGCTGACCCTCAAACGCCACCAGTACGCCGATGGTATCCGGATCGGCACCGGGCAGAATGTGCGACAGCACGCCCGTATGCTTCATCAGCGCAAGCGACGCCGCCGGATCGGGCGCGGACAAAAGCTTCATCATCTCGGCGCCGACCCGCTCACGCGAGAGGCGGTCCAGCAACCCGGTCAGCTCCGCTATCGCCGCCACGGCATCCGGATCAGGTCCCTGATCCGTGTCGCCATACCATGCATAAAACCGAAAGAACCTAAGGCTGCGCAGCGCGTCTTCGCGAATACGGTCATGGGCATCACCAATAAATCTCAGCCGCCGCGCACCGGCATCCGCATACCCGCCCACCGGATCGGCGATCTGTCCGTCGCGGTCGGCATAGATCGCGTTCATCGTGAAATCGCGCCGCTGCGCGTCTTCGTTCAGCGTGTCGGAAAACGCGACCACGGCGCGCCGTCCGTCGGTTTCGACATCCTTGCGAAATGTCGTGATCTCAAAGGCCGCGCTGCCTGTGACAACCGTGACGGTGCCATGATCAATACCGGTCGGCACCGCCCGAAACCCCGCTGCCCCGGCCAGTTCCATCACGTGCCCGGGCCGGGCATCGGTGGCGATATCGACATCGGCCACCGGCATGCCCATCAGCGTATTGCGCACACAGCCACCCACGGTCCATGCCTGATAACCGGCATCCTGCAAGAGCCCCAGCACCCGTTGCAGTTCACCCTGCGCCAGCCACTCCGCCCTGATCCTCATGCGCGGGGCACCAGCCCGGCCAGCCCCCGCAGCATGCGCGCCGTCGCACCCCAGATGTAAAACGGGCCGTAGGGCACAGCGAAATAATAGCGCCGGCGCCCCTGCCATATCCGCGATTCAACCAGATAATTATCCGCATCCAGCACAAAGCTCAGCGGTACGGTAAAGGCAAATTCCACCTCGCCCGGCTCGACCACCGGATCAAAATCCGGAATGCGCGCCACAACCGGCGTGACGGAAAAAGAGGTCACCGTTTCATGCGTCGGCATCTGCCCCAGCACCTCTACCTGACCGGGTTCCAGCCCGGTTTCCTCCTGCGCCTCGCGCAGTGCCGTGGCGGTCAGATCGGCATCGGTGTCATCCATCTTGCCGCCCGGAAAGGCGATCTGCCCGGGGTGATGCGCCAGACGCGATGACCGTTTGGTCAGCAATATCCGCGCATCCGTCCCCTCGCCCTGAACACCCATCAGCACCGCCGCAGGCCTCAGCACCCGCCCTTCGGGCAAGGTAATCTCGGGGTTCAGATCAAAGTCCGACGTGGCAACCGCCGGCGCGGCCAGCGCTGCGCGCACACGCGAAACCGGATCAGCCGCGCCCGTCATGCGTACCTTCAGCCTCGAAGCCCAGCGTTGCCGGGTCCAGCACATAATGCGCGCCGCAAAACTGGCAATCGGCGGTCACATCGCCGTCTTCGGTTGTCATATGGGCGATATCGCGCGCCGAATAGATCGACATGGACTGGCGCACCCGGTCTTCGGAACAGGTGCAGCCAAAGGTGATGTTCTGCGGGTCATGGATGCGCGGCTCTTCCTGATTGAACAGCCGCCACAACAGATCGGCCGGCGGCACGCCGGGGCCCACCAGCTCCAGCTCTTCGACCGAATCCAGCAGGATATTCGCCCGCGACCAATTCTCGGCATCATCATCGCTCAGCAGATCAGCCGCCGTGGTCAGGCGGGGCTCTCCGGCTTCGGGCTCAGCTTTCAGCGGCGATGTCTTGGGCATATGCTGCAACATCACGCCACCCGCGCGCCAGCTTTCGGCCTGGCCCGGTTCCTGCGACCGGCCAAAGGCAATCTCGAAACGTGTCGGCAATTGCTCTGACTGGGCAAAATAGGCCTCGGCACACGCAGCAAGCGATCCGCCCGCAATCGGCGTGATCCCCTGATAGGGAACCGTGCCCTCGCCCTGATCGATCAGAATGGCGAAATACCCCTTACCGATCTGGTCAAACGGATCGGCGCCCTGCTCCAGCCGCTCGGCGTCATAGCTTGCATAGGCGCGGATACGCGCCCGCCGCCCATCCTCCTGCGGGCCGAAATAATCGGTGGCGATCAGGCGGGCCGGTCCGTCGCCCCTGATCTGCAACGATAATTTCCACCTCAGCTTGATCGTCTGGCCGATCAGCGCCGTCAGAATGGCGGCTTCGGCGACCAGCGCTTCAATCTCCGGGGGATAGTTGTGCTGCGACAGCACGGCATCAAGCACACCGTCCAGCCGCGCAATGCGTCCGCGAATATCCGGCACATCCAGCTGAAAGGGCAGGACCGTGTCATCCCAGGCGATCTTATTTCCAAGGGTCATGGGTTTCCTTCCCCGTCCGCGATTGGCATACCGCGAGCATATAGGTGCGGGCAAGGTGAACTGTAAGGGGGATCGCGGCCATGATAAAACGATACGGCGAACCTGTGCGCGTCGGCAGAAAGTACAAGTATCGCCCCGGTGCCTATGCCATTCTCACGCGCGGCGATGACGTTCTTCTGACCTTTCAGGCCGATCCGTTTTACGAATTTCAACTGCCCGGCGGCGGGATCGACCCGCATGAAAATCCCATACCGGCGCTGCACCGCGAAGTGATGGAGGAAACAGGCTGGCGCATCAGCATACGCCGCCATATCGAAACCTATCGCAGGTTCGTGTTCATGCCGGAATATGGCATCTGGGCCGAGAAGATCTGCCATATCTATCACGGCCATCCGACGCTGCGCATCAGCGACCCGACCGAGGCCGGGCACACCGATCTCTGGGCACCCGCGTCAAGTGCCGTCGCGATGCTCAAGAATCCGGCAGATGCCGAGATGCTGCAAAGATATCTGGGATAGCGGCCTCTGGCGCCGATTGGGATGCTCAGGTCCGGTGATCGGTTGCGGGCAACGCCTCGTTGAATTCGAACAGCACCGCCGAGACGTCATCGTCAAATTCGGTCCTGCCGCTGAAATGCTCAAGTTCGGAAATCATGCCGCGGAACAGATCATTGCCGCGTTCCCCCGGGCGGCTGCGCAGGATGCGGCCAAGCCCCAGATCATCCAGCAGGTCACCCTGCGCAGTTGCGCATTCCGTGACCCCGTCGGATGAGATCAACAGCCGGTCACCGGCCCCAAGCGTGACATCAAAGCTTTCGTATTCGGCACGATCGATCAGCCCGACGGGCATGCCACCCTTCCCCACGATCTCGATTTCTCCGCTGGAACGCTGAACCATCGGATGGGGGTGCCCGGCCTGGCAGAGCGTGATGCGGCCCGTGCCCAGATCGGCATTGGCCAGCACAATCGTAAAGTAATGCGCCGTGTCCATCTCATTCAGGACCAGTTCGTTCAGCGCCGATACAACCTGATCCGGCGGTCTCAGGCCAAAGCTGCCATCGCTACGTTTTTCCAGCGCCATGTTCTGCTCGGGCACGTGGCCCGACAGGCACCCGGCCAACCGCGCCGTCATCAACGCCGAGCTGATGCCATGGCCGCTCACGTCGATGGCATACAGGCCAAGCTGATGGGTATTAACCGGAAAAACACCAACCAGATCACCCCCGACATGCCCGCTTGTCAGCAGCAACAGCGACACGGCGTTCTTCCCGAAAACCTGATGACGATCCTGCACCAGCGACTGCTGAAGCTTGCGCGCCTCGATCAGGTCTTTGCGGATGGCACCGTAAAGCGACTGAATTTCACTCAGCGCCTCCGACACTTCGCGATTCTTGTCCACCAGCTTGCGTTCGCTGTCGATGATGCGCTGTCCGGCCCGTATCCTGGCGCGTAATTCACTGATATTGAATGGCTTTGTCAGAAAATCATCGGCGCCTTCCTCCAGACCCCGCGCCACTTCCTCCTTTTCGCTTTTCGAGGTGAGCAGGATGAAATAGCCATAGCTGTCGCGCTTTAATTGGCGAAACGCGCGGCAGAATTCCAGCCCGTTCATACCCGGCATCATCCAGTCGCTGATCACTAGCTCCACCGGTTCCGCGCGGCAGATCTCCAGCGCCTCCTCACCCGACGCCGCCTCGCGGACGCAATGGCCGATCCGCTTGAGCCCGCTTGTCAGAATCCGCCGCTGCACCCGGCTGTCATCAACGACCAATATCTTCAGGCAGGCATCATCATACCTTGCAGATACATGCGCTGCCAGATTGTTTTCCGGTTTTCCCAATTTGCCCGACCTGTTTCAGCCCCCGTTTGACAGCGGATTATGGCAGCCGGGTTAACGTCCGGTGAAACCTAAAATCCTCGAAATCCGGCCCTAAAAATTAGGACGCCGTTAGGAATTGGCCCGGTAGGCAGGTTGCGGGTCGGGGCGCTTCCGGAATGCAGGGGATGGCATGATAGACTGGAAACGCGTTGAAGAACTGAAATCCGAGGTCGGACCCGAGGATTTTGCCGAAGTCGTGGAAATCTTTCTCGAGGAAATGGACAGCGTGATGGGCGAAATCCCGACGGTCACGCCGGACGCGATGTCCGAGAAGCTCCACTTTATCAAGGGATGTGCGCTCAATCTCGGATTTGATGCGCTGGGACAGCTTTGTTCCACGCTCGAAATACGGTCTTCTGATCCCGGCGGGCAGGATATCAACCGCGACGAGATCATCGCAACATACGAGGCATCGCGCCGGGCATTTTTTGCCAGCGGGGCCCGTTCCGCCGCGTGATCCCAACTTGATGTCAGATCAGAAAGGCGGCGAGCGTCTCATCATCCGTGATGTCCTGAAAAACAAACCCGGCATCATGCATTCGCGCAAACAGGCGGTCGATGGCGGCGGTTTCCTTGCTCTCGATCCCAATCAGGACCGAGCCAAAGTTTCTGGCCGATTTCTTGAGATATTCGAACCGGGCGATATCGTCGTCCGGCCCCAGCAGATTCAGAAATTCCTTGAGCGCGCCGGGCCGCTGCGGCAGGCGCAGGACAAAATATTTCTTTAGCCCGGAATATCTCAGCGCCCGCTCCTTGACCTCGGGCAGCCGCTCGAAATCGAAATTCCCGCCCGAGGTTACGCACACCACCGTTTTCCCGGCAATCTCGTCGCGTATATCCTCCAGCAGATTGACCGACATCGCCCCGGCCGGTTCCAGCACGATACCCTCGATATTCAGAAGATCGACAATCGACAGACAAATTCTGTCTTCGGGAACGGTCATCACATGGTGCTGGTCCACATGCTGCAACACCTCGAAATTCAGGCTGCCGATACGCGCCACCGCCGCCCCGTCGACGAAATTATCCACCCGCGGCAGCGTCACGGGCTGACCCGCCGCAATCGCCGCCGTCAGGCTTGCCCCACCCGCCGGTTCGACATAGCGCAGCCCGGTTTCGGGCGCCCTTTCCTGAAAAAGCCGGGTAATCCCTGCCGACAATCCGCCGCCGCCGACAGGCAGGACAACCAGATCAATCGCACCTGTCATGCCCTCGAGTATCTCGAGCCCCACGCTCGCCTGGCCTTCGATCACGTCGGTATCGTCAAATGGCGGCAGGAACCGGCCGCCTTTCTCGGCTGCATAGGCCTGCGCCGCCGCCAGCGTGTCGTCAAAATAGTCGCCGGTCAGGATGACCTCGACATTATCGCCGCCAAAAGCGGTGGTTTTGCCGATCTTCTGACGCGGCGTCGTGACCGGCATGAATATCACGCCCCGCACGCCGAAATGACGACAGTTATAAGCCACGCCCTGCGCATGATTGCCCGCACTCGCACAAACAAAAAGCGACTGTTCCCGATCAGCCGCCAGCGCCTTGCGCATGGCATTGAATGCCCCGCGGATCTTGTAGGATCGCACCGGCGACAGATCCTCGCGCTTCAGCCAGATGTCAGCGCCGTAAAGGCCAGACAGATAGTCGTTGCGCAAAAGCGGCGTGGCCGGGAACAGCCGACGCATTTCCGACTGGGCATTCTGGACGGCGTTCAGAAATTCACTCATTCAATCCTTAAGGCGCAGCGCCGCCAGCTTGGCAAGTCCTATCCGAAGCGCGCGCCGTCCCTGCCGGGGCAAAACCCCGTTCCGGCCCGCCATTGCCCGCCTTGCGACCACCCGCAAAACCCGATATCGGCGCAGCAACACATTCCAACCCTCACGAGGCTCACATGTCTGCCCCCAAAAAAGTTGTGCTCGCCTATTCCGGCGGTCTGGACACGTCGATCATCCTGAAATGGCTTCAAAATGAATATGGCTGCGAGGTGGTGACCTTCACCGCCGATCTGGGCCAGGGGGAAGAGCTGGAACCGGCCCGCGCCAAGGCCGAGATGCTGGGCGTCAGCGAGATTTATATCGAGGATGTGCGCGAGGAATTCGTGCGCGATTTCGTCTTTCCGATGTTCCGCGCCAATGCCGTTTACGAAGGACTTTACCTGCTGGGCACCTCTATCGCCCGCCCGCTGATTTCGAAACGCCTTGTCGAAATCGCCGAAGAAACGGGCGCCGATGCCATCGCGCATGGTGCCACCGGCAAGGGTAATGATCAGGTCCGCTTCGAGCTTTCGGCCTATGCGCTGAACCCGGATATCAAGGTGATTGCTCCATGGCGGGAATGGGATCTGACCAGCCGCACCCGCCTGATCGACTATGCCGAGAAAAACCAGATCCCCATCGCCAAGGACAAGCGTGGCGAAGCACCGTTCAGCGTCGATGCCAACCTCCTGCACACGTCGTCCGAAGGCAAAGTGCTCGAAGACCCGGCAGAGGCTGCACCCGACTATGTCTATCAGCGCACGGTCCATCCCGAAGAGGCCCCCGACACACCCGAATTCATCGAGATCACATTTGACAAGGGCGATGCGGTCGCCATCAACGGCGAAGCCATGTCGCCCGCCACCATCCTGACACGCCTGAACGAACTGGGCGGCAAACACGGTGTCGGCCGTCTCGACCTTGTCGAGGGTCGCTTTGTCGGCATGAAATCACGCGGCATCTACGAAACGCCCGGCGGCACCATCCTGCTCGAGGCGCATCGCGGGATCGAGTCCATCACGCTTGATCGCGGCGCGGCCCATCTCAAGGATGACATCATGCCCCGCTATGCGGAACTGATCTATAATGGCTTCTGGTTCTCACCCGAACGCGAGATGCTGCAGGCGCTGATCGACAAGAGCCAGGAACATGTCAACGGCACCGTGCGCGTCAAACTCTACAAAGGCTCGGTCAACACGGTGGGCCGCTGGTCTGATGACAGCCTCTATTCCGAAGAGCACGTCACCTTCGAAGACGATCAGGGCGCCTACGACCAGAAGGACGCCGCCGGTTTCATCAAGATCAACGCGCTCAGGCTCAGACTGCTGGCAATGCGACGGCGTCGCGGCTGACAAGGACAATCGGCGCCAATTGGATCTGGAACAAATAGGCCGATCAGAGCCCGGCTTCGGCGGCGATTTCCCGGCGGGATTTTCGGGCGCGTTCGGTGGCTGATTTCAACTGCCCGCATGCGGCCATGATATCCTCGCCGCGCGGCGTGCGGATGGGCGAGGCATAGCCGGCCTTGTAGATGATATCGGCAAACGCCCTGATCCGTTTCCAGTCAGACCGTTCATAGGGTGACCCGGGCCATTCGTTGAAGGGGATCAGGTTGATCTTGGCCGGAATGCCCGAAATCAGCCGGATCAGCCGCCGCGCGTCCTCATCACTGTCATTCACACCTTTCAGCATCACGTATTCAAAGGTGATGCGCTCGGAATTCGAGAGTTTCGGATAGGCGCGCAGCGCCTCCAGCAATTCGGCAATATTCCAGCGCTTGTTGATCGGCACCAGCTTGTCGCGCACCGCATCCGTCGTGGCGTGAAAACTGACGGCCAGCAAACAGCCGATCTCTTCGGCAGTGCGGGCAATTTCCGGCACCACCCCCGAAGTCGAGAGCGTGATGCGCCTGCGCGAGAGCGAAATGCCCTCGTTATCCATGGCGATCTTCATCGCGTTGCGCACCGCTTCGAAATTATAAAGCGGCTCACCCATACCCATCAGCACGATATTCGACACCAGACGCTGCTCGTTCTTGGGCGCGCGCCCCGGTTCCGGCCATTCACCCAGATCATCCCGCGCCAGCATCACCTGCCCGATGATTTCTGCCGCCGTCAGGTTCCTGACCAGCTTCTGCGTACCGGTATGGCAAAACGAACAGGTCAGCGTGCAACCCACCTGGCTCGAGATGCACAAGGTCCCGCGATCCGTCTCGGGAATATATACCGTCTCAACCTCGTGGCCGCCTGCGATCCGCACCAGATATTTGCGGGTGCCGTCATCCGATACCTGCCTGCTGACCACTTCGGGTATCTCGATCACGAAATGCTCCGAAAGCGTTGCCCGGTAATCCTTGGCCAGATTGGTCATCGGTTCGAATGACCGGACGCCCTTTTGATAGATCCACTGCCAGATCTGGCCGACACGCATCTTTGCCTGTTTCTCGGGGGTTCCCGCCGCGATCAGCGCGTCCCGCATTTCCTGCCGGGTCAGGCCAACAAGGTTCTGACGCCCGGCCTCCGGCAGCTTGCGGGGTATTGTCAGCACGTCCTGCGTGATCGGTGTGTCGGGGGTCATCGGCCTATTCCATCAACAGATCGCCCCTTTATAGGGGAAATCGGCGGATGCAAACAGGGATCATGCTGCTATGGCCATCCCGGGGCCCGGTAAAACGCTTGTCAGCGCCTGCGCCTCGTATTCGCGCAGCACCGGCAGGGCCGACGGCCCAAAGATCGTGATATCGTGGTGTAACTCGGGCAATGCTGTCAGGATTTCGCTCCGGATCTGCTGATCCAGCGCATCCATCACCACCCGCCCCGGCTGAAAGGATTCGGTCATCACCCCGTTGGCGATGATCACCTCGTGACGATCAAACAGCAGATGGTGATAGGTTGGCCGCCGGGTCGGTGCATATCCGATACCGTTATGGCCAATCAGGAATTTCGCGGCGACGAATACGTCCTCGGCACCGAAAAACAATTCGACCTCGGGTCCGCCAAAGGCGATCTGATGGTTGGGCGAAATCGTGAGGTCGCGGTTGGGCAGGCCGGGGCCAAGGCTGTCTTGGGGAATGCACACCGGTGCCTCGGCCATACGGTGACCGGGCCGGAACATCCCCACCCAGGCAAGCCGCGCAAGATCGCCCTTGGCCGTCAGAACCTGATCGCCTGCCTTCAATACCTCGACCGGCACCGCGCCCCTGTCGGTTTCGATCCGCGTACCGGCCAGAAAGCACGGGATCACCCCCGGATCATCAAGCTGAACCGTATAGGAAATTCCGTCTGTCGAGGCGAGCGACTGGTTGCTGTTGGAAACCGTCCCGATCTGCGTCGATGTCAATCCGTTAGCCGCGCCGCCACTGGCCGTTACCGCACGGTCAAAGGATACGAAACTCAGAACCGATGACCCGTCATCCAGCGCAACGGCCCCGTTCTTGTGAATGCCGGTGCTGATCACATAGACATCCTGGCCGCTGATGGTGGCAACCTTGGTGCCCAGGCCGTTCGTGGACCTGACCGTGCCGCTGGGGTTATACACAGTAACCGTATAGGCCGAGGGATCGGTGCCCGCAGGCAGCACGACCTCGGCGAAATCGCCTGCCGCACTCCCAAGATAGCTGAGTTCCGAAAAATACGGCATACGCCCGACTAAGCTGTTTCACCATCTGCAATTGTTTCCAATTTGGAAACAACGCCCGCAGTTATCGTCAGAAATGTGGCGAAAGTTTGAAAATCAGGTTTATCCGGGGCGCCGGTGCGCTGTGTCAGGAACCGCAGCGCTTTTCCGCCTCTTCGATCGCGGCGGTAAACCCAAGCAGCGAAAAAGTATCCTCTGTCTTGGTCCCGCGTCCCGACAGGCCGGTGATCTTGGCCTCGGCACCGCGCTTCATCGCGATGATGATCTTGCTGTCATCCGCCGGTGTCGGCGGCCATGCGGTTTCATCCTTGGTCGAGGTAAACAACTCGAATGTCGAGGACCCGATTTCCATCGTCACCGTCGAGTTTTCCGCAAACGGATAACCGCCCAGGAAACTGACCTCACCCTTGACGCCGCTGCCGGGCCAGTAGGACACGAATAACAGGATCTCCCCACGCCGGACGGCCACAACGCGCCCGTCCTTGGTGTTGACCGTCTCTTTCGGCGCCGAAACCAGCCAGCACTGCGTCGGATTATCCTCGACGAAAACGCTCCAGTCCGTTTTGGCGGCGACGCGGTTATCCGATTCCTGTGCTGTCGCGCCTGATGCGGCAACCACCATCGCTATTGCGGCCACGGTCTTGATCACGTTTGATGTCATTCCTTACAGCCTCCAGCTGTCAATGCCTCTTGTTCTACCTGCCGTCCTGATGGACTTGTTCGCGCAGGATGCTATCGCTTTACTCGACGCGGTCAGTCTAACGCCAGTTCGCCGAATATTCAAAGACCCAATGGCGGAAATTCGCCAAAGAACAAGGATGAAAACGCAATGACCAACCCCCACCCGATGGCCGCACTCTGGCGCGGCGACATTCAGGAGAGCCTGCATTACGGCCATGCCGTGATTTTTGATCGGCAGGGTGGCATCGTCGCGTCATGGGGCGATCCCGATCTGATCATCTATCCGCGCTCATCGGTCAAGATGATTCAGGCGCTGCCGCTGGTCGAAAGCGGCGCCGCCGACCGCTGGTCACTGGGCCCGGAACATCTCGCGCTCGCCTCGTCATCCCATATCGGGGCCGCGATGCACACGACTCGCGTCAGTCACTGGTTGCAGGATTTGGGGCTGGATGATGACGCCCTGCGCTGCGGTCCGCAGGCACCGCGCGAATCCGCCGATCGCAAGGCGATGATCCTCGCCGGTGAAACGCCCTGTCAGATGCACAATAACTGCTCGGGCAAACATGCCGGTTTTCTGACACTCGGCGCCCATCTGGGCGGATCGGCGGAATATATCGATCCCGATCACCCGGTGCAAAAGGCGGTTCGCGCCGCGTTCGAGGACGTCACCGGCCAGCAAAGCCCGGGCTTTGGGATTGACGGATGCTCGGCACCCAATTTCGCCACGTCGCTGACCGCGCTGGCCCGCGCCATGGCGTTTTTCACCGGTCCCGATGACAGCCTGCGCGGTCAGGCAGCCGCCCGCATCCGCAACGCCATGGCCACCCATCCCGAACTGGTCGCGGGCACGGGGCGCTGCTGCACCGAACTGATGCACGCAACCGGCGGTCGGGCGATCGTGAAAACCGGTGCCGAAGGTGTCTTTGTCGGCATGTTGCCCGGTCCGGGCCTCGGCATCGCGCTCAAGATATCCGATGGCGGCACCCGCGCATCCGAACTCGCGATCACCACGCTGCTGGTTCATCTGGGCATTCTGGACGCCGCCGATCCTGTCGCGCAAAAATACATGAACGCGCCCGAACCGAACCGCCGCGGCATCATCGCCGCGCATCTCAGACCCGCGAGCGGCTTTCCCGGAAACGCAACCGATCTGAAGATCATCCGCAAAAACAGCTAGACTTTTGCCACCCGCTCAAGCACCTGAAACAACCAACCGACCCAAGGCCAGACAGACAGGATGCAGGACACGCTTGCAAATTCGGTGATCAGCGGCAACCGCCGGGCCCTTGCCCGCGCGATCACCCTTGCCGAAAGCAGCCGCGAAGATCACCGGGCCCAGGCCACGCAACTCCTCGCGCGGCTGCGTGAAACCGGTCGTCAGGCGCTGCGCATCGGCCTGTCGGGCACGCCCGGCGTCGGCAAATCCACATTTATCGAATGCTTCGGCCTCGCGCTCATCCGTCAGGGCCTGCGGGTGGCGGTGCTGGCGGTCGATCCTTCATCGGCGCGCTCGGGCGGCTCGATCCTGGGCGACAAGACCCGGATGGAGCAGCTGTCGCGTGAACCGGGCGCCTTTATCCGGCCCTCGCCCAGCCAGACGCGGCTGGGCGGCGTCGCATCGCGCACCCGCGACGCGGTCGCCATCTGCGAAGGGGCCGGTTTCGACGTGGTGCTGATCGAAACGGTCGGCGTCGGCCAGTCCGAGACCATGGTCGCGGGCATGGCAGATCTGTTCGTCCTCTTGCTGGCACCTGCCGGCGGTGATGAGTTGCAGGGCGTCAAGCGCGGCATCATGGAAATGGCGGACCTGATCCTGATCAACAAGGCCGATGGTGATCTGCGCGCCGCGGCCACCCGGACATGCGCCGATTATACCGGTGCGCTGCGGCTTTTGCGCAAACGCGCCGAAGACCCGCCCGGCTTTCCCAAGGCGCTGATGGTGTCAGCGATCGAGGCCGAAGGCATCGACAAGGCCTGGGACGAGATGCAGGCGCTGGCACACTGGCGGCGCGAACATGGCCATTGGGACAGCAGGCGCGCCGATCAGTCCGTGAACTGGTTCGAGGAAGAGGTGCGAAACGCCCTTCTCTCCACGCTGCAGGCAAACCCGGTCATACGGGGTGCGATGCATGACATCGCGGATGAAATCCGCAACGGCGGAACCACGCCAAACGACGGTGCTGCCCGGGTGCTGGGTCTGATCAAAGAAAGCGGGGGAATCGCTTGACGCCTCAGAGAGGTGCGCCTATAGACGCCGGACAGAATTCCGGGCGCTGCCAAAGCGGCGCCTTTTGACGTTAGACGATGGGGCCGCGCCCCAAACCTGCAACAAAGGATGACCCGATGTCACGCCGCTGCGAACTTACCGGTAAGGGCCCGATGGTCGGCAACAATGTCAGCCACGCGAATAACAAGACCAAGCGCCGTTTCCTGCCCAACCTGAACGACATCACGCTGATCTCTGAAACGCTGGGCCAGTCGTTTCAGCTCCGGATTTCGGCGGCCGCGCTGCGCACTGTCGATCACCGTGGCGGTCTGGATGCCTTTCTTGCCAAGGCCAAGGATGCCGATCTGTCCGACAAGGCGCTGAAGATCAAGAAAGACATTCAAAAGGCTCAGGCAGCCGCCTGATCAGGGTATATCCCTGATGGTGTCAGCCCCGCCCCGGCGGGGCTGTTTTGTTTTCGGCCCCGGGTCAGCGGTTAACCACCGGCTCACCCCGTGCCCAGCACCTCATCCACCCATGCCGGTACGATTTCGCTCGCCGGTCCGTAGCGTGCCGCGTGGAAAACCCCGCCCTGCTCTGACGGGGCCAGGTTCAGCTCCAGTGTCCTGACCCCGGCATCGCGCGCGACCTGCACGAAACCCGCCGCGGGATAGACCGTGCCGCTGGTGCCAATGGCGACGAACAGATCGGCCGTCGCCAGCTCGGCATAGATCCGGTCCATGTGATAGGGCATTTCCTCGAACCAGACGATATCGGGCCGCAGCGCCTCTGCACCACAGGCCGTGCAGGCCGCGTCAGCGGACATGATCATCGGCGCATCGCTTGCCTCTCCGCAGTCGTTGCAGAACTGGCCAAACACCTCGCCATGCATGTGGATCACCCCGGTCGAACCGGCGCGCTCGTGCAGGTTGTCGATATTCTGCGTCACCAGCACCGCATCCAGCCGCGCCAGCGCGAAATGCGCGGCGTTCGGTTCCGCACGGACGGCGTTTTCACGGCGGGCGTTGTAAAATGACAGCACCTTTTCGGGGTCGCGGGCATAACCTTCGGGCGTTGCGACCTCGCTCAGGTCGAATTGGTCCCATATGCCGCCCTCATCACGAAATGTACCCAGGCCGCTCTCGGCGGAAATACCGGCCCCCGTCAGTATGACGATCTTTTCCATGACCCAGTCCTGACGTATGACAGATGCCATGACCAGAAAGATTTTATTCGTCTGCCTTGGCAATATTTGCCGTTCCCCGACAGCCGAAGCAGTGTTCCGCGCCATGGCCGGTCCCGAGGCCGGGGCCGACAGCGCCGGCACGGCCGGCTGGCATGTGGGCAAGCCGCCCTATGGCCCGATGCAGGACGCGGCAGACTCACGGGGCTATGACCTGTCACCGTTGCGGGCGCGGCAGCTTTCGCCGCAGGATTTCACGGATTTTGACCTGATCATCGCGATGGATGAGGATAACATCCGCGATATCGAGGCGCTGCGCCCCACCGGTTCGTCCACACCCGTGCACCTCTTTACCCGCTATCAGGACGGCGATGCCGATCACGTGCCCGATCCGTATTACACGCGCGATTTCGACGGCGCGCTGGAACTGATCGAGCGTTGTGCAAATGGTCTGTTGTCAAGCCTCAGGAACGCGGGCTAAGCGTCCCGCGCACAGCACCGGTGGCGGCAATCAGCGAACCCGCGAAATAAAGCCCAAGCCCCAAGAGTGTCGCCCCGGCGAACGAAACACGCCCTTCGATCATCTGCAGCACAAAGATGGTAAAAGGCCCAAGCGCTGTTATGGCCGAGATCGTCAGCGTCGATATCTGCGCCACCGCGCGTTGCAGCGCATAAAGCGGCGGCACGATCAGCGCGAGGCCCAGAATGATGATCACACCCCATTCGGACAGCGCCAGCACCTCTTTCTGATCGACGCCCATCGCCGCCATCGCCCCGGCCACCAGAACATACAGCGGAAAGCGTAAACCGAACACGACATTCGGCCCCACGCCGCGCCTGTCCAGCCGGGCACAAAGAACCAGAAGCCAGGTAAAAAGCGCGCCCTCACCCGCCGCCAGCAAAACACCGATCCATGCCATTGCCGCACCGCCCCGTGTAAACCCCGACAGCCCGGCAACGGTAAAAATCCCCAAAAGCGTGACCGAAACCGCGATGATCAGGATGCCCGCCGCCTCGGTCCGGTTGCGCAGCGCCTCGCCCCCGGTAATACCCAGCCGATACAGGATAAAGGCCGTGACCGGCATCGCGCCGGACCCGATCGTATAGGCGACAGCCGGTTCGATCAGCTGCACCGAAGTCAGAAACCCCAGCCATGAAAATGTCGCCGTCACATTGATCGCAAGCAATAGCCGGGGAAGGCCAAGCGCGACCCTCAGCTCATCCCCGTGCCGCCACGCAGACCAGCCCACGAATAGGATCACCGTCAGCCCCAGAACGATACTGCCGAACAAGACGGAACTGACCCGCTGAAAAACCGCCCCGAAATAGACGAACTGAATGGACTCGAGCAGCACAAAGGCAACCGCCCAGATCACACCGCTCAGCGCCGCCGTTTTCACCATGGTCAGGGTGAATTACGACGCGCTGCCGCAGAATTCATCGGCCATGGCGGCAAATCTTTCCCATGCCTCCCAGAACCGCCGGTCTGCACGGCGGCCGGACTGACGCACATCCTGCGCCTTTTGCGGATCCTTGAAAAAGCGCGCGCCCTTGGCCTGTTGCGCCTTGCTCAGCGACATGTCGGCAACGTCCTGAATGCAGCCGCACAATGTCCGGTTGGCCGCATCACGATCCGCCTGCAGACAGGCCCGCTCGATCTTTGTGGCCGATGCGGGCAGCCCCGCCGCCATCACCATCACGACACTCAGCACCAGTATTCTCTGCACGCCTCACCCCCTCTTTCACGGCCTCGCCCCTGTATGGCCCGGCCTGCGCCCGCGCTCAACACATTCCTTGTGGGACCGCCCCACGCGAATCCACCGCCAAACCGGCCAGTGGGGCATTGACGGGCCTCGGGTTTCACCTCATATCCACCGGTCATGACCGACCTTTCGCATATCCGCAATTTCTCGATCGTGGCGCATATCGACCACGGTAAATCGACACTTGCCGACCGCCTTATCCAGGAAACCGGCACCGTGCAGGACCGGGATATGAAGGAACAGCTCCTTGACAGCATGGATATCGAGCGCGAGCGCGGCATCACCATCAAAGCCAACACCGTGCGCATCGACTATCAGGCCGAGGATGGCGAAAACTATATCCTGAACCTGATCGACACCCCCGGCCATGTCGATTTCGCCTACGAGGTCAGCCGCTCCATGCGCGCGGTCGAGGGCTCTCTCCTCGTGGTCGACAGTACGCAGGGCGTCGAGGCGCAGACGCTGGCCAATGTCTATCAGGCCATCGATGCCGACCACGAGATCGTGCCGGTGCTGAACAAGATCGACCTGCCCGCATCCGATTGCGACCGCGTCGCCGAACAGATCGAGGACGTGATCGGCATCGACGCCACCGGCGCCATTCAGGTCAGCGCCAAGACCGGTCAGGGCATCCACGAAACGCTCGAGGCGATCGTGCGCGAACTGCCTGCACCCAAGGGCGAGCGTGACGCGCCGCTCAAGGCGATGCTGGTCGACAGCTGGTATGACGCCTATCTTGGCGTCATCGTCCTTGTCCGCATCGTCGACGGTGTCCTGAAAAAGGGTGACCGCATCCGCATGATGTCAACAAACGCCGTCTACCCGGTTGACCGGATTGGTGTTTTCCGCCCCGAAATGCAAACGATCGATGCGCTGGGCCCCGGCGAAATCGGATTCCTGACCGCGTCGATCAAACAGGTCCGCGATACCCGCGTGGGCGATACGATCACACACGAGAAAAAGGGCGTCAGCGAACCGCTCCCGGGCTTCAAACCCTCTCAGCCCGTGGTGTTCTGCGGCCTCTTCCCCGTCGATAATGCCGAGTTCGAGGACCTGCGCGACAGTATCGAGAAGCTGGCGCTGAACGACGCCTCCTTCAGCTCCGAGATGGAGACATCGGCGGCACTCGGCTTTGGCTTTCGCTGCGGCTTTCTGGGGCTTTTGCACCTCGAGGTGATCCGCGACCGGATCGAACGTGAATACGGGATCGAGCTGATCACGACCGCGCCGTCGGTCATCTATCACATCCACATGCGCGACGGCACGATGATCGAGCTGCATAACCCCGCCGACATGCCCGATCTGACGCTGGTCGACCATATCGAGGAACCGCGGATCAAGGCCACGATCCTCGTGCCCGATGACTATCTGGGCGACGTGCTCAAGCTCTGTCAGGACCGGCGCGGTATCCAGCAGGATCTGACCTATGCCGGTAGCCGGGCGATGGTGGTCTATGACCTGCCGCTGAACGAGGTCGTCTTTGATTTCTACGACCGGCTGAAATCGGTGACCAAGGGCTATGCCAGCTTTGACTATCAGATGACGGGCTACCGCGAGGATTTTCTGGTCAAGATGCAGATCCTCGTCAATGATGAGCCGGTCGATGCGCTCTCGACCATGGTGCATCGTGACCGGGCCGAAATGCGCGGGCGCGCCATGGTCGAAAAGCTCAAGGACCTGATCCCGCGCCACATGTTCAAGATCCCCATCCAGGCCGCCATCGGCGGCCGCATCATCGCCCGCGAAACCCTCTCGGCACTGCGCAAGGACGTGACCGCCAAATGCTACGGCGGCGATGCCACCCGCAAACGCAAGCTCCTGGACAAGCAGAAGGCCGGGAAGAAAAAGATGCGCCAGTTCGGGAAAGTGGATATCCCGCAGGAAGCGTTTATCAACGCGCTGAAAATGGATAGTTAGTCCATTTTCAGCGCGTTGATAAACGGCGGTGGGCGAAAGCGGTTCACGAAGTGAATTGCATGACTAAGTGGTGGCGATGAGGGGCTGAATGCAGTTTTACGCAGCAAAATTGTGGCATCACAGGGTCGACTGCTGTTTTAAAAAGCGTTCATTCTCGCGGGCGGCTGGGTTATCGCGGCTATCGCAGGTAAATTTGAAATCCATTTAAGTATTTGAAATTTAACATGTCTTAAAGTACCATGGTTATAAATTTTCCGTCAACACACTTGTGCCAATTTATCACCATGATAAGTAGTGATTCGAGCAGTATATTAAGAATGGGATAACAATTGGCTGCACCCAAGCAACCATGGAAACCAGCAGATGCGACTCGACTAATAAATGAGATCGCAAATCGAAAAAACTGTGGCTTTGCTTACAAGCACCACGCAAAAGAAAGGATGAGTGAAAGAAGCTTAGTTGTTTCGGACCTGTTGTTCGTGCTTCGCAACGGTTTTGTTTATGAAGAGCCGGAAAAATCAAGCCTTGATGGCTACTACAAATACTGTGTGGAGGGGCAGTCGCCAAATTCGGGGGCCCGTTTCCTGCGGATTGTAGCGATTCCGGATGAACAGAATAGTCAACTCAAAGTAATCACCATAATGTGGCGAGACCAATGACTGGAAAAAACATAAGTGCATACCATTACACTGAATGCGGATTGGACAACGTGTTCATAGAGGATATGCCAATGGTGCAAGACCATGACGGAGACGATATTGTTACGATCCCAGAGATCGGAAATCTGCATCAGGTCATAGCTGAGAGTATCGTGTGTCTCCCAACCAAAATGAGCGGCAGAGAATTACGGTTCCTCCGTACCGAAATGGGTTTAACTCAAACTCAATTGGCTGATGTACTCAAGGTTACACTTCTTACTATCAGCCGATGGGAAAGAGACGAAAAAGGGATAAACGATGCGGCCGAGATGCTCGTTAGATTGATGTCGGTCAAAAGACTGATGCTGGATGTGGATTTAGATGTAGACTCCGTGTCCGAGCGAGTCATCTCTGCACCCCGAGTGTCTGCGATTCACATCGACGGTAGCGATCCGGCAAATTATCACTTGAAGAAGAAGGCGGCTTAGCAGCGGAGGAGTTGGTCCCTGCACCATGGTGCGGGGTCTACCCCGTCTTTCATCTACACCAAAGGCTCCAAAATAATAAGTCCCGCTCGAACGCAGCTAAACGTAACCGTTCTTTTGTCGTGCCCCTCAGTATCAAATGATCCGCATCGCCTATCAGCGACTTCCGATCACCATAAGCAACATTGTCGAGGAAAACCACCCATGCGTCGATCCCGAGCGGCCGTTATCAAGGGACTACGTGACCTCTGACATCAACCAAATCCCGCGCACCGCCAGATCGGCTGTTAAAAAGCCTCTCCGGGCACCCTGGGTCGGATGCAGCTGGGTATAATTCAGTTTTTTGACGGAGAGGGTTAGCAAAAGACTTTAGGCTTCAATATCCCTGCGCGCCGCCCTGCCCGGCATCGCCGGGCAGCGCCCGACCGCCCCTATGGGCGGGCGCTTCGCACCCACCCGCGGCCGTGATCTGCCCTCACCAATCAGCTTCCCTCATACCGCCTTCACCACCCCCTACCTCCACCACCACTTCCGCCTGCCCGCTTCCCTATCAATCTCAACCTCCACCTCAACCTCGCCGCCCGGCACGACCTCCAGCCCGGCGCGTTTCAGCACTTCGCGTTCCATGCGCCGGTCCATCTGGGTTTTCTGGATCGCCTCTGCGGCCTCGCGGTTTGTCATGTGGCCGCCGGGGCCAAAGTGAAATTTCGCAGGGCGTTTGCCGTGTCTGATCACGTCCTCGATATCCTGCTGCTCCCAGATCCGGTACAGCTCTGCGATTGACACCACCGCCGCCACGGGTTTGCCATGTCGTGTCAGCACGCAGAATGCGCGCGGGTCCTGCACGTTGGTGATGATGTCTGACAGTCGTTCGCGCGCGATGCTGGTCGGGATGCGCGCAGACCATGGAATGCCGTTCTGCATGGCCGCTCCTTTGAGAATTTTGTGAAATCGGGTCCGCAGGATTGCCCCGGAATGTGAAAATTCCGTCTCGGGGGCGTGCGCAGCCCGCACGCCGCATGTCGGCGCGCGGTGGTGCGCACTGGCCGGTGTCGGGATCTCCGGGCATTGTCTTTGGCCGGGCAGCCCAGCCGCGATTTCGGTTTCCCAACCGCAACCCCGCGATACCATTCGGTAATCCCGATTTATCCTCAGCTTGTACCCGGATTTTGCAAAAACTTACCCCCAAGAAATTGCGTCGGGTGCGCATTTTTCCCTTGCCCGACTCACCTTTCAGGGCGCAGCCTTGAGTTATCGCACAGGCTCTCAGGAACTTGAGCGGGACGCATGAAACCCTTTGAAATCAGGGTGTTGGGGTGAGGTAACGAAGCCTGATAGTTTGAATTCGGGAAAGGTTGAGCAACAGAAAAGGGTCCTTTGGATTCTGATCAGCAGCGAGATCATTCTGGGGTGACATGCGGGATGGCCGCAGGGTTTTCGGACAATGCGGGCAGCTGTTCTGGATCGCAAGAAACAGGACAAACCGTGAGAAGATCATGTCGCAAGACGTGGAATTGTCACATGGCGTCAGGAGTTATGCACGGACCGCGTCTGAGCACCTGACGCCTTTTTTATTGGCAAATCCAATAACTGAAACGGGGCCAGGTGCTGTTCCACCATGGCCCCGTAAACAGATATGCAATACCGCGTCTATTCGCACCTGTGGGCGCGGCCTAGCGCGTAAGTGCCCGCCGCTCAACAACATATCGTGGCAAATCCCATTCTGACCACAACCGGTGCAGGAGAGCCACAGGTTTTCGCGGCGGTTTCCCTGCCGGCTTGTGACGAATGTCTCGACTTCTTTGGCGAATTTCATTAATTAATTTAATTGTTAAATAGTGGAGATATCACCATGACCACCGAATTGACCTATCTGTTGCTGACCGCGATCCTGACCGGATTGCTCTGGATTCCTTATATTATCGGCCTCGTTCAGACCCGCGGATTTCTTCAGCCCGAGGATTACGTTACCCTGCCGGACGGCCCGGTTCCCGACTGGGTTAAACGTGCCAATCGCGCCCATCTGAACGCGCTCGAAAACTTTTCGATATTTGCCGCCGTGGTGCTGATTGCCCATATCACCGACGCCAATAGCGGGGTGACGGCAACGGGTGCTGCAATCTACTTCTGGGCCCGCGTCGCGCATGCGGCCGTATTCATCGGGGGCGTCAAACATTTCATGGCCCGCACACTGATATTTACCATCGCATGGGCAGCATGGCTCGTCATGGCGATATCCTTATTGCTCTAGCCAAGAAACGCAGGGCAAAACCCCGGAACTTGACCCAAGTCAAAGTTCACTCTCGCGCGGCGTGGCATGCTGCCTTCGATTCACCGAACGGAGGATATCATGACCACGCCCCGCGAGATTCTGCTGGCCCGCCGTCGGGCGATACTGGCCGATCTTGATCTGATTGAAACCGATCTGGATCAAACCCCGCCAAAAGACTGGGAAGACCGCGCATCAGAGCGGCAGGGTGATGAGGTTCTCGAGGCGTTGGGAAACTCGGAATTGCTGGAACTCAGGCGTATCGATGCCGCGCTGGATCGTATCGCCGAAGGCACGTATGGCGAATGCGTCAAATGCGGCGAAGACATTCTCCCGGCGCGGCTTGCCGCCGTGCCAGATACACCGTTTTGCAATCGCTGCGCGCCCTAAGCCATTCCGGCGTCAGGAACTGGGCTTATCCGCCGCGAAACACCCGCCGCCCCAGTCGCAACAACTCCAGTCATTGGGATTCTGGCGTTCGGCATTTGCCATGGCCAACAATTCTTCCATTGTCAGGGTCGATGCATCGATCATCCTGATCGCAGATATCTGGGGCTTGGTTTGGGTGTCTTCCCCGGCAAACGCCGGAAGCGCCGCGAGGATCAGGGGTACAAGAAGAACTCTCATGCGGAAAATATTGTCAGAATTCGGTGCAGGTACCAAATCACAATTTCATATCTGACAGTCGCAAGACAGTGGTTTGCCCACCAATAAGCGGGGCCAGCTACCGACCCCGCCAATCGATGTGATCAAGGCTGATCAGATGATCAGTTGACATCCTTGCCGAATATGCCGCGTCTTTCACGGCGGGACATTGTGTCAATCGGCATTGAACTTTGACCCCTTATCGGCATCCAATGTTGACCCCTTTGAGCTGAGCAGGCCCGGCGCAGCGTAGTCTTCATATAACGCAGCGGTGACGGGCCTGCGTGGTTTCGGATTATCGTTACGCCCGG
>JASBTX010000011.1 GCA_030148225.1 Paracoccaceae bacterium | reverse complement strand
ACCTCCTGCGCCTTGGCACCAGCTTCATACTCCTTGATCATCTGAATGATCTGTTCGTCTGAAAATCTGCGTTTCATAGTCCATCCTCTTCTTGGACGGATCACTAACACCCAGTTGGCCCGGTTTCAGGGGGCAACGTCAGCCTGGACCGGTAGTCCGCTGTTCACGCGGCGGGCCAATGACGTCAGGCTTACCGAAACCGGCCAGCAGCTGGCACCGGGATTTACCGCTGCCTTCGACGAGTTGGGGAATGCCGTCAGGGCACTCAGAAACGCGCGGCCCGAACGGCATATTCACATCGCCACCATGCCCGGTATCGCGCAGCTCTGGCTGCCAGCGCGCCTGTCGGCCTTTCGTGCTGCGACAAGCGATGTGCGCCTGTCGGTCACGGCGCTGGAGCGCCCGCCCAATCTGAAGCGCGAGTTGTTTGATCTGTCGATTTTCATCAGTGAACCGGACCCGGACGAGATGGAAATCACGATCGCCGAAGACGTGATCTATCCCGTCTGCGCCCCTGAAATTGCCCAAAAAATCAACTCGACCAATGACCTCTTTTCCCTGCCCCGCCTGCTGGATCAGAGCTGGCAGGACGACTGGCATATCTGGGCAATGTCGGCCGGACTGAGCCCCACGGATGCCACGGCAACCGAACGCTACTCTCTCTATGGTCTCGCCATTCAGGAAACGCTGGCCGGCGCCGGCATATTGATGGGTCACGATTGCCTGGTGCGTGAACATGTCCAAGCCGGCAGACTGGTTGCTGCCCATGAACACCAAAGCAAAACCGGCAAGATCCTGTCGCTGAGACTGCAGAAGGAATCCCGAAAGCGCCCCGAAATCCGGGACATGCTGACACTGCTTACGGGATTTCAGTCTGGTAGCGGAGGAGGGACTTGAACCCCCGTGTATTTAGTTGGAATTTTGTCTATTTCCGGCGGATATGTTTATCTTTTGGCGGCCTCGGTGAACGTGAGAAACTTCTCAGACCGAAGGTTCTTGTAGATGTGATAGTACCGATGACCTGATTCAAACCACTCCTTCATAAGTGAGGTCTCGCTATCGATGGCATTTTGATGGTCAGACAAAATTTCTGGCAGGCTATTCCAGCTTTGATCCTGCACTGAGTCATCTCTGAGCAGATATCCCTTTTGCCATGAAGGAACAGAATAATATAAGCCGGCAAATCTGGCCGCCGACTGGGAATTGATATCAGATGTCCACCACTTCGTTTGCAACTTGTTGATATAATCCGTTCTGTTTTCGGAGCAAACAACAAAGCCAGCATGACCATACCACCCAGTATAAGGAACAAGAACCGGTGTACCGAGGATAGGTGCCTCAACACCTATCGTGCCATGGCACGTGACAATACCGTCCAAGGCGTAAATCATGTCGCCACCTGTCCAGCCTGGGTCTGCCGACTTCATGTTCGGGCGGTTGCGCAGTTTGACCAGCTCGTCCAGAGAAGCACTATTTGCCTTGCCATACCAGGCATCAACCGGATGCGCCTTGAAAAGCCAATTGACGTCTTTAACCCGTTCAGCGACGTCAAGCGTGACCTCGATCCAATCCAGGAAATCACGAAATTCTCGCAATCCACTACCGTGGGGAAAATCAAACCAATTGGAGTTGTAGACTGCGATGATCGGGTTCTCTGGATCCCAGCCATGATGAACGCATATTGCTTCGCGGGAAACCGAATCCTGTCGTTTCTGATAGGCGTAAACGGAACCCACATCTTCAGTCTTTCCAGTTATTCTCGCATTAATTTGCCTGTTTCCAGCTTCCTCTAGCTCAACCGCAACTGCGTCATCCAATGCAGCAAGTTCATCCAACGTAGGTCGGATCGGGAACCCGTAGACGTCCTCGGGATCCTGTAGACGGAAAAATCGTGCAGTCCCGAATTCACCGTACAAAGCGATGACAGATATGCCCCGGACAAGCGCGAGCCACGCGAGCGCTCCATATGTATAGCCGATCGTGTGGCTCAGAACGACCAATTCTGGCTTTGTCGCGTTCAACAAATTGTCGGCGGCCTCGAGCCAAGCAAGGGCTTCTGCCAGATGGTTCGACATGGCGGGATCATCGAGGTAAATTTCGGATCTTCTCTGAGTCTTCAGGACATGATCATAGAAATGATCGGCAGGAAATCCGAACGGTAGCTCGATTTTCAACAGATCTTCGGAAGTGCTAACGGTCGCAAGAATTTTTTTCGATTCTTCGAGATGCCGCGGTTTTACGCGGGTGACCTCAGCCAAATCATGAAGCGCAGCAATACCAAGTGCGTTGAAACTGCTTTCAACCTGCTTTCTGGAGTGCCTGCCAAGTAGGCCAATCTCGTCGCGCTCAGACAAACTCAGGGCGCGCCGGAGAGTACAATAGCGAAACCAATAGTTGGGATTGTCCCACATCCCATCGACGAGCACTGCGCCGTTCGAGCCGATTTCGTCAATTTCGCAATCGCGGGAAAGAGTATTCAGTTCAGCCATAACCGCGTGGCGTTGGGCCCGCATCTTTCGATTTCGAGGGCTCATTCCGCGAAGCCAGAGCTGTATCGAGCCAACGATGCGCTTCAAGCTAGAACTCATGAATTCTCCTCGAAAGCATAGGGCAGTATTTGCCGAACGAAACAGTTCAACAAATCAATCCACCAGCCTGGGAACCTTTCCATCGGCTCACAATCCTTCCAAATGATATTCACTTCTTTTCGCGTTGCGACAGCGCTATAGCTCAGCCGCAACTGAAAAACACCTTCTTAATCGCCTAAGCAATGTGGACCGCAATTCGATCTTTTGCAGGCCACCATGATTGAAACATTGTCGTTCTCCGAATTCGTCAATCACGATTGCGCGCAGCAAAATCAGCCCCAAGACACAGCGCGGCAATTGGCCAGAATCTTGATCTAATTGCCTGCAGATGTATTGCTTCGCGCAAACACAAACAAACTTTGTCGGAATACACAGCATCCAAAGAAGTGTTCAAAGGTCCCATATCTGGTCTGCAGTAGATGGACAACCATCCAAATCGGAACAAGAAGCGCAATTTATATTCGGAAATTCAATAAGTTGCCCAAAATCCGTTTGCGCGCGAGATTGACAATATCTGCAATTGCTGGCAAACGCCCGAAACGCTGAGCCCGTGCGCTCTAACCTCCGCGAATTCAATCTAAGAGACACCGAGGAAAGTTCAATGTTGCGATATTGTACTCGATGCGTAATGCCATCCACCAAACCGGACCTTGGTTTTGATGAACATGGTGTCTGCGACGCTTGTAGAAACTATTCCAACCGACCCGCAATCGATTGGGAAGATCGGAAAAGACAGCTTCTTGAGCTGTTGGACCAATATCGTATCGAAGACGGGTCGAACTGGGATTGCGTGGTTCCAGTCAGCGGCGGCAAAGACAGCACTTTTCAGATTCTGAAAATGTTGGAACTTGGTATGAATCCGCTGGCCGTAACCAGCACGACCTGCGACTTGAGCGATTTAGGCCGGCAAAACATTGAAAATCTCAAGAGCCTTGGTGTTGATTATATCGAGCTGTCGGCGAACCCACACGTAAAAGCTATTATTAATAGGATTGGTCTCACACAGGTCGGCGATATTTCCTGGCGTGAGCACATATCAATTTTCACTATGCCCATTCGAATAGCCGTACAAATGGGAATCAAACTTGTGGTTTGGGGAGAAAATTCTCTGAACGAATACGGTGGTCCTGCACGAGCGGCAGAAACTGAAATCAAAGATCGTGCTTGGATCGAAGAATTTGGCGGCTTTCACGGGATGAGGGTTTCAGATTTGGTTGGCGTAGAAGGTTTGACCGCCCGCGATTTGATACCCTATCGCTATCCAAGCGACGACGAATTGAAACGGGTTGGTGTCAAAGGCGTATTTCTCGGTCATTTTCTACCCTGGGATGGGTTGCGCAATGCTCTTCTTTCGCAGGCGCATGGATTTACGATGTACAACAAGCCGGTTGAAGGCTCCGTGTTGCCCTATGAAAATTTGGACAATCATCAGCACGGCATCCACGACTACTTTAAGTTTCTCAAGTATGGATTTGGTCGTGCTACCGATCATGTTTGCATGCAGATCAGGCGCAACCGCTTTACCCGAGCAGAGGGCATAGAACTCGTCAAAATGCATGATGGCAAGTTTCCATGGTCGTATCTTGGAAAGTCACTTGCAGACATTTTGGAACCGATTGGTGTATCGGTGGATGAATTCGTTGAGATTTGCGACCGCTTCACCAACACATCCTTGTTCGAAAAGGATTCGAATGGGAACCTGATCAGGGACCGGAACGGAAATCTGACCAAGATCAACTATGACAACATCGGTTGATATTTCAGGCTGCCGAAATCATGGGGAAAAAAAACATACTCATTGTCGACTACGGCAGCGGTAATCTTGCATCTGTCAGACGTGTTTTGTCCGACCTTGGTGCCAGGCCGAATCTTTCTCAGGATCCGGATGAAATCTCAGAATCTGATGCAATTCTGCTTCCGGGCGTGGGTGCTTTTGCCGATGCAATTTCCAAACTCAGCGAACGAAATTGGCCGGAATCCATGCGTTCAGCTGTACAGGATGGAAAACCATTTCTTGGAATATGTGTGGGCATGCAGTTACTCGCTGACACAGGCGACGAAGGAGGTCAGCATAGCGGGCTGGGTTTTATTCCTGGTCGGGTGTCTGATTTGATTCCGGGAAAAGGTGAGCGTGTTCCTCACATGGGCTGGAATTCGTTGGACATTCAGCGTTCCGATGCAGCCTTCAATGGAATAGAATCAGGTTTGGACGTGTTCTTTGCCCATAGTTTCCATTTCGAATGCGCCGACCCCGCGCACGTTATTGCGACTACAGATTATTGCGGAGACACCACAGCAGTTGTTCGCAAGGACAATGTGCTGGGCGCCCAATTCCACCCGGAAATTAGTTCGTCGGTAGGGCGAAAATTTCTGGAAAACTTTTTGCAGTCATTCTGAACCATGCTGAAGACAAGAGTCATTCCAACATTGCTGTGGCGAGACCATACTCTGGTGAAAGGCGTGGGATTCGTCAGCACACGAATTATCGGCACCATCATACCTGCTGTAAGGCTTTATACCATGCGGGATGTTGACGAGCTTGTTTTGCTTGATGTTACTGCCACCGAGAGAGGCACTCCTCCCAATCTGGAGATGATCACCCAGGCCGCGCAAGAGTGTAATGTTCCCTTAAGTGTCGGTGGCGGAATAAGATCGACGACCGATATGCGTGAAGTGCTGTATTCAGGTGCAGATAAGATCGTGCTAGGCACCGCAAGCTATGAAACCCCGGATCTTGTGAACGAGGGAGCAACACAATTTGGTGCGCAGTGCATCGTAGCGAGTATCGATTTTGCTAGGCGCGATGACGGTTCATATGAATGTCTGAGTCGATGTGGCTCCTTTCGGACTGGTCGCGAACCTGTGGAGTGGGCCAAGGAATTGGAATCGCGCGGGGCTGGTGAGATTTTGTTGACTTCGGTCGAACGTGACGGCGCAAAATGTGGCTATGACCTTGAAATGACAAAGCGCGTTAGCGACTCTGTCGGCATCCCCGTCATCGCTTCGGGTGGTGCCGGCAATTTTGATGACCTCCATCTCGCGATTAAACAAGGCGGGGCTTCGGCAGTTGCGGCAGCATCAATTTATCATTTTACTGAATTGACCCCGAGAGGGGCCAAGGATTTTTTGGCTCAAAAGGGGATCCCCGTCCGGCGGCAATAACCTTGAGCGCGAACAGCTTGCTATATGGCGAAAAGCGTCAGCAAAACATTAGTGTTTTGACCTCGAACTCACGATTGACAGTATGCACTCTCGAACATGCAGCAGGACTGTTAGCAAGATTCGCGCAGAGACGGCAATATGTAACCCATGCTCGGAGGCTAGGATTCTCGTACTTCGATCTTTTTTATAGCCAACTTTGGAAGTTTGCTGCCCTTGGACCAGGGCTTGTACAAGCAATTCGTCCGCATTTATGAGATTTTTGGTAGCGGAGGAGGGACTTGAACCCCCGACACGCGGATTATGATTCCGCTGCTCTAACCAGCTGAGCTACTCCGCCAGACCAGCCTGCTCTCTAAGAGGGTTGGCGGGGACCGTCAAGGGGGCGATGTGGTCAAATCGGCTCAGAGCCAGTCAAAAAATCCGGGCGGTGCATCGCGGCGAATTCGGTCTGCCGCGGCAAGGCCGATGGCGCGCGCGTCTCTGGCGGCTCCTGCCTCTTCGGCGCTGATGACATGCGAACCATCCGGCCGCAGAATTTCCGCCCGAAGCTGCAGATGCGATCCCTGCAATATGGCCAGCGCCGCCAGCGGCGTCTCGCAAGAGCCCTCCATGCGTTCCAGAAACGCGCGTTCGGCAGCCAGCCGTGTGGCCGTGTCGTCATCGTGTATGGCCAACAGCATCATCTCGGTTCGTGCATCGCCGACTCTCGCTTCGATCCCGATGGCGCCCTGCGCCACTGCCGGCAGCATCTCGCCCGGATCAATCGCGCTTTGGGCCAGGTTGTCCATGCCCAGCCTATTCAGCCCGGCCACAGCCAGAAAAGTGGCATCTGCGACACCTTCCTCGAGCTTGCGCAGGCGGGTCTGGACATTGCCGCGAAACTCCACCACCTGCAGATCGGGGCGGCGGTTGATCAGCTGTGCCCTGCGTCGAAGACTGGATGTGCCAACAACAGTGCCAGGCGGCAGCGCCGATAACGCATCATATTTCAGCGAGACGAAGGCATCGCGCACATCCTCACGCGGCAGGTACGTGGACAGGATCAGGCCTTCGGGCTGCAGGACCGGCATGTCCTTCATCGAATGAACGGCGATATCGATACGTCCTGCGAGCAGCGCCTCTTCAATTTCCTTGGTAAAAAGGCCCTTGCCGCCAATCTCTTTGAGCGGACGGTCCTGCACCCGGTCGCCGGTTGTCCTGATCACCACGATCTCGAAGCATTCTTCGGTCAGCGAATGCGCCTTGCGCAGACGGTCGCGGGTTTCATGCGCCTGCGCCAGGGCCAGCGGTGAACCGCGCGTGCCGATTTTCAGCGGCTGATCGGGGGTGGGCATCGAATTTTCCATGCCTCCACTAATCATCACTTTTTTGCGCGGACAAGGTGGGGCGGTTGATATATGACGCCTGAGACGAAAAGAGGCAGCCATGAACCATACCAAGACACTGATGCGCACGCTGGCGGGTGAAACACTGGACATCCCCCCTGTCTGGATGATGCGGCAGGCCGGGCGCTACCTGCCTGAGTATCGCGCGACGCGGGCCAAGGCAGGCGATTTCCTGTCACTATGCTATAATCCGGAACTGGCCGCCGAGGTGACGCTGCAGCCGATCCGGCGCTATGGGTTCGATGCGGCGATCCTCTTTGCCGACATTCTGCTGGTACCTCAGGCGCTGGGGGCCGATCTGTGGTTTGTCGCGGGCGAAGGGCCCCGGCTCTCTCCGGTGACGACGGCTGATGACATTGCCCGGCTGCGCCCGGCAGACGAGGTGCACGAGACCTTACAGCCGATCTATGAAACCGTGAGGATTCTATCCGCCGAATTGCCGGTTGAGACGACACTGATCGGATTTGCCGGCGCACCATGGACGGTTGCGACCTATATGGTCGCGGGGCGGGGCACCCCTGATCAGGGACCGGCCCATGCGCTGCGGGCGGAAAACCCGGCGGCGTTCGATGCGCTGATCGCGCTGATCACCGATGCCACCATCGACTATCTCGCGCGCCAGATCGATGCCGGGGCAGAGGTAGTCAAGCTTTTTGACAGCTGGGCAGGGTCACTCACCGGGCCGGATTTCAACCGGTATTCGCTTGAACCGATCAGGAACATTACACAGGCGATCAAAACCCGTTACCCGCATGTACCCGTCATCGCCTTTCCGCGCGAAGCGGGGAAGAACTATGTCGGATTTGCGCAGGCGACGGGTGCTGATTGTGTCGCGCTGGACAATTCCGTCGATGCCGAATGGGCGGCGGAAAAGGTTCAGATTGATGGGTGTGTTCAGGGCAATCTCGCCCCCCGGCACATGGTGACCGGCGGGCAGGAACTGATTGACGAGACCCGCCGCATCGTAAAGGCCTTTTCAGGTGGTCCGCATATTTTCAACCTGGGCCACGGGATCACGCCGGATGCCGACCCCGACAATGTGCAGCGCATGCTTGATGCCGTCCGGCAGGGCTGAGCGCGCAGGCCTTCAGACCCATTTCGCCATGGGCGGCAGGCTCATCAGCACGGCATCCGGATCATGGCCGGTGGCCAGCCCGAATTTCGTGCCGCGATCATAGACCAGATTGTATTCCGCATAGAGCCCGCGATGACAGAGCTGCGTATCCTTGTCCGTGTCGGTCCATTCCTGCGCGCGGCGGCGGTCGGTCAGCGGCAGAAACGCAGGCAGAAAGGCCCGTCCGATATCCTGTATCAGCGCGAAATCCGCCGCCCAGTCGCCGCTGCAATGATCATCCAGAAAGATGCCGCCAACACCGCGTGCGCGTTTGCGATGCGGGATGTAAAAATACTCATCCGCCCATGATTTGAGCCGCGGATAAAGCGCCGGGTCATGGGGATCGAGATACTGTTGCTGGACATCGTGAAAATGTTGCGTGTCCTCCGCATATTCGATGCAGGGGTTCAGATCCGAACCGCCCCCGAACCACCAGGCACCCGGCGTCCAGAACATGCGGGTGTTCATATGCACCGCCGGGCAGTGCGGATTCTGCATATGGGCCACCAGCGATATGCCCGATGCCCAGAACCGGGGATCATCCCCCAGCCCGGGTATGTCCTTGCGCGCGGCCATGGCACGCTGCGCGGTCTCGCCCAATGTTCCGTATACGGTCGAGATATTCACGCCCACCTTTTCGAAGACGCGCCCGCCCCGCATCACCGACATCAACCCGCCGCCGGCATCACTCCCGTCCTCGGATGTGCGCCGGGTATTGTCGACGGCAAAGCGGCCTGCAGGCGCGTCCGAACGCGGCCCCTGATCATGCCGGTCCTCGATATCCTCGAAGGCAGCGACGATCTGGTCACGCAATTCGCGGAACCAGTCCGAAGCACGATTTTTTTCTGCCGTGAGCATATCCATGTTAGATCTCTTCTTGCTTAGTCTTTGCTTAGGCGACTTGTGATCATTCTAGGAGAATGCCCTACAGGAGCGGACCGGGGAATGAAATCTGCCAAAATGTCATCGGGAATGGTTCTTGCCCTGCTGATCCTGTCGGCCTGCGCGAGCCGATATCAACGTTGCGTGGCCGTCGAAACCGCCGATCTCAGGATCGTGCGTGCCCTGATCGCCGAGGCGGAAGAAAATCTGGAGCGCGGTTTTGCACTGGCCGAACCCCGGCTGGTAACCACCGGCTATCAGTTGTGCCTCGACCGGTCGGGGCTTTCCTGCGCAAAGGTGAAAACCCAGCTCAAAAAACAGCCCGTGGCGATCGATCCGGAGGCGGAACGGCGCAAGCTGGCGGGATTGCGCGCACGCGAAGCGCGGCTTGAGGCGGATGCTGCGGCCCGTGTTCAACAATGCCGCGCTGACTATCTGGCCGGATAACCCGTCATCTCGAGATAGCCCTGCCCGGCATGACTGCCGTCAAAGGTGATCGGCCCCTCCCAATAGGGAAAGAGCGTATCCATCCAGCTTTGGCGGTTGAGCGGTCGGGTGATGATATCGACGCCACCTTCGGGATATTGCAGCCGCCAGGTCGTCGGAATGCTCCGGCCCGCAACGTCGCTGGATTCCATCGGACTGAGCGTGATGGCATCCGGACCGATCGGATTGCTGGCACCGTCCGGCCCGATCCAAGTGCCTGACAGAAAGGCCCCCTTGTCATCATCGCCCCGTAGCTGAAACGCCATCATCCGCGCACCATCGGCGAAGTACAGCGAAAACCAGTCCCAGCCGGTCTGATCACTGTCCAGAGGCTGCGATGACCATTCCCTGTCCATCCATGCCTTGCCGCGAACCTTGACCGTGCGGCCATCGACAACGATCTGTCCGGTGACCTCGAAAAACGGCATCGAATAATAGTGGCTGGCCTGACCATTGGCCGATTTCACCGAATAGCCCTGATCGCCCTGCAAAACCACGCCACCACGTGCGGTGAGGTTCAACGCATAGGAAAAACCCTCGCCCCCTGCCATCAATGTCGCGCCAACCTCTGGCCCTTCGGGTGCAGTAAATTGCCAGTCATCGATCCAGGCGTCAAAGGGTGAGGCGATGACGCCTGCACTGCCGGTATCGCCCCGGCCGAATTTCTGGGCGGCATAGTGCCTCTCACGGGTTGTCAGCGCGGCGTTGCCCATCCAGACCTGTGGCGATTGCCACCCCTCGCCACCGCCCGGTTCAATCGCCGAGCGAAACAGCGTCCACTGGATGCCATAGGCGTTGCCGTCAGCGTCGGTCAGGTTCGCCGTCACGTACCACCACTCGATCCGGAAATCCGGATGGGCGCCGTGATCGCGGGGGAATTGCATCCGATATCCCGGATCGGGCATGGCAAACCCCTGTACCTCCTCGCCTAGTCCGGCAAAACCCTGCGCCTGCACCATGGGTGTGGCGAGCATGACCATAAGTGCAAGAAAGGCCCTAACGATCATTGGCAAAAACCTTGAGGAAATCGGCCGGTGCGGTGCGGCGAAGCCGACGCATAGGCAGGATTGCGGCGGCAATCGCGGCCACCATCGCAAAAAGAAGGAGGCGCAGCCAGTCCATCGGAAACAGCTGCATCGGCAATCGCCAGCCAAAGGCCTGAACATTGACGACATTCAGCAATATCCACGCCATGCCAAGGCCCACGGGCACCGCCGCCACAAAGGTAAATACCGTCAGGATCAGGGATCTGAGGATTTCGAACCGCGCCAGTTCCCGGCGTGTCAGCCCCAGCGCCCATACCGGTGCAATCTGCGGCAGCCGGAACGTGGCCAGTGTCAGCAGGCTGGTCAGTATGGCCAGCGCCGCAATCCCCAAGGTCAGCACATTGAGCGCCGCCGAAACGGCAAATGTGCGGTCAAAAACCCCAATGGAAAAGGCCTTGATCTCGGCCTGATTGGTAAAATTGTCCGCATCCAGATCAAAGGCGATCATCAGCCGGTCGCGCAGCCCATCCACCTGATCGGGTGGGATACGCACACCGAACCGCGTTTCCGGGACGTCGGGAAACAACACCTTGTGCGCGGCGATGCCCAGAATGGCCTGGCCCGCCGGATTTCCGTAATCGGAATAGACTCCGGCCACCACGCCCTGCCAGCCCGGCGCAATATCCAGCCGGTCACCGGGTGCGAGGCCAATGCGGTTGGCCATTTGTTCGTTGATCAGCGCGCCCTGCCCGGAATGCACCACATCCCAAGGACGCGGCAGCGCCGACAATATCGGCCAGTTGTCGCGATAGGTGGCGTGATCCGCGACGCCATAGATCTGCGTTGGCACAGTGTTGACGGTGGACATCGCATCGATGATGGGTAGCACCGTCAGGCCCTCGGCTTCGATAAAGGCTCTGACCTCGGCCCCCTGACCCGGTACATGCGTGTCAACATAAAGCTCTGAGGCAAGGCGCTGATCCAGCCAGCCGATAAATGTCGCGCGGAATGATGATACCATCGTTCCCACCCCCAGATTGGCCGCCAGCGCCAGCAAAAGCGCCATCAGCGCCAGCGACAATCCGGACATCTGCTGGCGCGTATCGGCCCAGAACCAGCCCCATACCGGCCCCCGGTCAGTCCTGCCCATGGCGTCGACCAGCAGCAACAGCAGCCGGGGCAACACCAGCGCCGCCGCCAGCAATACCGCTGCCAGCAGGACGAAACCCCAGATCAGCCCGGAACCAAAGAAATAGGACAGTATGGCAACACCGCCCAGCAACAGCGCACCAACACTTTGAAACCTGAAATCCGCCCGCGCCCGCGCCATCCATGCCTGCGGATTGTGCAGCCTGAGTGGCGGAAGGGTGCTGACACGGCGCAACGCACCGGCTGAGGCCGCCAACGTGCCCGCCACGGCGATGCCGAGGCCGGATGCGGCCCATTGCCAGCGGAATTCCAGAGTGTCGCCCACACTGGCGCCATAGAGGTTGCCCAGTGTTGCCGCGACACCGGGCAAGAGTGCAGCGGCGATCAGATAGCCCAGCAGGATACCGATGATCCCGGCGCCCAGAGCCAGCGTCAGCAGTTCGGCGGTCAGGCAGACAGCCAGCCGCCGCGATGATGTGCCCAGCGCCCGCAATGTCCTGAACACGCCGCGCCTTTGTTCAAAGGCCAGCCCAATCGTGCCGTGAACAATGAAGAGGCCCACTGCAAATGCCAGAAAGCCGAAAGCGGTCAGGTTGAGGTGAAAGCTGCGGGTCAGGGCAGCAATATCGGTGGCCTGTTCAGGCATAACCAGCGTGAGCTGAGTTGCGATGCGGCGGGCCTGATCGGCTGCGTCCGGCGGGATCATGATCCGCGAGAGCCTGCCATACATGTCGAGCATTTCTTCACCCAGCGCGATATCCATCACGACCTGATCCTGCAGCAGTCGGGGCGTTTCGATCACGCGGGCAACCCAGCCTTCCGCGCGGATTTTCCGCGCCGTTTCCGGGGATGCGAATACGATGTCGCCGTCGCGAAAGAGCGTGGCTGGATCGTCGTCAACCTGCCCCGGTGCATCCGGCGGGGGCAGCGACAGAAAGTCATATGCCAGGATGCGTATGTCATGCTGCCCGGAGCCCAGGCGCCCCTCGATCACGGGTATTGCCGCCACGCCCGCGCGCCTGAGCCGGGCGTATACCGACAGCGGCATCGTCCCCGCCGGACTGGTCAGGTTGGCCATCGCGGGGCCGCTCAGGATGCGGGCGGCCTGATCATAGCTTGTGCGGGCCTCCTGATTGATGGCCTGCACCCCGGTCCAAAGCGCCGTTGCCACCGCAAGACCGGAAATCAGCGTGATGAACTGCGCAGGCTGGCGCCACCAATGCGACGCGAGTACCCCCAGAATGACGCCCATCACGCGATCCGCCCCGCGCTCAGCTGCAGGCGACGCCCCAGCATCGCGGCCATACGCGATGAATGGGTCACCATCAGAAAGGCCGCACCGACCTCGTCGACCAGCGCCAGCATCAGCGACATGACCGCATCGCTGGTCTCGGCGTCCAGATTGCCGGTCGGTTCATCCGCCAGCAACAGCCGGGGGCGAGGTGCCAGCGCACGACCAATCGCCACGCGCTGTTGTTGCCCGCCCGATAGCTGTTCGGGATATTTCCGTTCCTGCCCGGTCAAACCCAACCGCGCGATCAGCGCATTGTTCCAGCCCGGATCGTCCCGGCCGGCAAGCCGCGCCTGCAGCCGGAGATTGTCCATCACATTCAGCGATGGCACCAGATTATATTGCTGAAACACCATGCCTGTCAGTCGGCATCGGATATCTGCACGGCCGCGATCGTTTGTGCCGGTCACGTCCAGCCCGTCCAGCGTGACCGCGCCGCTGTCCGGCGTATCCAGCGCCCCCAGTATATGCAAAAGCGTACTCTTGCCGCTGCCGCTTTCGCCGGTCAGCGCGACGGTTTCACCGGCATCGACAGTCAGATCAACACCCTGCAATACATTGAGCACCGCGTCATCGGTGCGATACGACTTGTGCAGGTCGATGGCCCTGAGCAGCATGGCAAAGCGTCCTTTTACAATTCCCGGCGCACTACATATGCCAGATCAGCACTTAGGAAAGCATAGGCAAAAAGCCACGTGCATTCAGGTATCATTCCTGTCAGAGTCTGGCGCGTCAAACTGGCTACTGGCAGGAATCACATGGTTCAGCTGAACGACCTCCCGCGGAACGAAACGGGTATCGAAACCGCAATCTCGATCCTGAAACAACAATTCGGCCCGCGCGTTGATACCAGCCCGTCGCTGCGGGATCAGCATGCTCATACCACGACATGGCTGCGCGCACAGCCCCCCGACGCGGTCGTTTTCCCACAATCCACGGCAGAGGTGCAGGAAATCGTTCGGATATGCGCCACGCATGAAGTGCCCATTATCCCCTTTGGTATCGGCTCATCGCTAGAAGGGCATGTCAACGCGCCAGCGGGCGGCATTTCGGTGGATTTCGGACAGATGAACCGGGTGCTCGAGGTCAATACTGAGGATTTCGACTGCCGGGTTGAACCCGGTGTCACGCGCAAACAGCTGAACGAAGAATTGCGCGCCACGGGTCTCTTTTTCCCGGTCGATCCCGGCGCGGATGCCACGCTGGGCGGTATGGCGGCGACGCGGGCATCCGGAACAAATGCAGTGCGCTATGGCACGATGAAAGATGTCGTTCTTGGTCTCAAGGCGGTGCTGCCAAATGGTGAGATACTGAAAACCGCACAACGTGCGCGCAAGACATCGGCCGGCTATGATCTCACAAGGCTTATGATCGGGTCCGAGGGGACACTGGGCCTGATTACCGAACTCACACTGAAACTGAACGGCATCCCCGAAGCGATGAGCGCGGCCAATTGTTCGTTCAACACCGTGGAAGACGCCTGCAACGCCGTCATCATGACAATCCAGAGCGGCATTCCCGTCGCGCGGATCGAACTGCTGAGCACACTTCAGGTTCAGGCTGTCAATCAATATTCCGGCACCGGCCTTCCCGAAACGCCACTGTTGCTGCTGGAATTTCACGGCAGCGCGGCCAGCGTGCAGGAACAGGCCAGCCAGTTCGGCGAAATCGCGGAAGAGCTGAATGCACAGAAATTCACCTGGACCACCAAAAACGAGGATCGGATCAAACTGTGGCAGGCCCGTCACGATTCCTATTGGGCGACGCTGCGCCTGCGCCCGGATGCCGAGGGTATTTCAACCGATGTCTGTGTCCCGATCTCACGGCTGGCGGAATGCGTGACCACCGCCGAAGACAAGGCGCGGGAGTTTGATCTGATCGCGCCGGTGATCGGACATGCGGGTGACGGTAATTTCCATATGCTTCTGCTGATCAAGGGCGAGGCCGAGCGCGCACGCGCGGGCGAGTTTATCTCGTGGCTTAACAAGATGGCCATTTCGATGGATGGCACCTGCACAGGCGAGCATGGCCTGGGCCAGGGTAAGGGGCAGTACCTACCGCTGGAACTGGGGCAACCGGCCATCGACACCATGAAGGCGATCAAGGCCGCGATCGATCCGAAAAATATATTCAACCCCGGAAAATTGTTTCAGATCTGACCCCCATGCCCCTGGAAGCAACTGATCTGAAAGCGTTATATTCACCGGATGTCGATGATATCATTGACGTACGCTCACCGGCTGAATTTGCCGAAGATCACATTCCGGGCGCCATCAACCTGCCTGCACTGAATGATCGCGAACGGGCCGAGGTCGGGGAAATCTATGTTCAGGACAGCCCGTTTCGCGCCCGCAAGATCGGCGCGGCCATGGTTGCGCGCAATGTTGCCACCTATCTCGACGGGCCGCTGGCAGACAGACCCGGCAACTGGAAAAGCCTGATCTACTGCTGGCGCGGCGGTCAGCGCTCGGGCTCGGTTGCGACGATACTCAGGCAGATCGGCTGGCGGGCGGATACACTTTCGGGCGGCTACAAATCCTATCGCAGGCTGGTGTTGGATACAGTCTCAACCCGGCCTGTTCCTGCACCCGTGATATTGCTTGACGGCAATACCGGCACTGCCAAGACGGAAATATTGCAGCGATATGCCGATGCGGGGGGACAGGTAATCGATCTGGAGCACATGGCCTGCCACAGGGGTTCGCTCTTTGGTCGCACCGGGTCGGATCAGCCCAGTCAGAAGATGTTCGAAAGCCGCCTCGCGGCGGCGCTGATCGGGCTGGACCCTGCCCGCCCTGTACTGATCGAAGCCGAATCCAATCGGATTGGTGCGCTTATTTTACCCGCCGCGCTGTGGAGAGCGATGCGCAACGCGCCCCGCATTGAAATCACGGCGCCTCTGTCGGCGCGGGCAAAATACCTGACAACGGCCTATGACGATCTGGTTCTCGAACGCAGTGAACTTGACCGCCGGATCAGGGCGCTGCGCCCCTTTCACAGCAAAGAGCGAATTGCGCATTGGCTGGACTTGTCGGACGCGGCCCGTTTCGAGCCTCTGGCCGGTGAATTGATGGAGATGCACTACGATCCGCGCTACACCAAGGCCCGGAGCGGCGGAGGCACTCTGGTTCTGCATCGGCTGGAATTGACCGACCTCTCGGTGGCATCACAAGCTTCGGCAGCCGAACGGATCGCGGAACTGATATCGGGATATACTCCGGCGGAGTAAGGGTGAAGACCAAAACTCAGATCGGCTCTACCGTCGGTTTCGGAATACCCTCCAGAATACCAAGGCGATTGCGCACCCTGTCCTTGACCGCCGTGCCAGTAGGTGCGGCGACCTTTTTGCTGACCTCGACCATCAAAACCCCCCCGGGAGAGAAGGTCGGCAGTTTCTGGCCCATACGCTCAACCAGACTGGCGCTTTTGAGCCAGAACTGCCGCTCGGACGGTGGCGCAAAGAGCGCGGCACGATGGCGTTCAATCGAAAAGCCCGCCTTTTTGAGCTGGCTTTCAAGCTGCATCAATGTGTAGGGGCGGCCATGGCCAAAAGGCGTTTTGTCGCGCCGTGCCCAAAGTCCTGTCCGGCTCGGCACGATAAAGAGCGCCCTTCCCCCCGGCCCCAGCACGCGGTCAGTTTCCGACATGATATTGGTGGGCTGTTCGCTGGTCTCCAGCCCGTGCAGCACGATCAGTTTGTCAACGATCCCGTTGGGCAACGGCCATTGCGATTCTTCGCACAGAACGGAAATGTTTTCCGAACTTGTCGGCCACGGCATGACACCCTGTGGCCCGGGCATCAGCCCGATCACCCGGCGCGCATCCTCCAGAAATGGTCTGAGCAGCGGAACGGTGAAGCCGAAACCGACCACCGTCTGGCCCTTGGCCTCTGGCCACATGTCGCGAACCTGATCCCGGATCGCCTTTTGCGCGGCCCGTCCAAGGCGTGTGCGGTAGTAGAACGCATGGAGGTCGCGCACATCAAGATGCATTGCAACGGGTCCCGAGTTCGGCAAACATGAATGCAAACATAATCATCTGAACGGATTTAGCCATGGGTCTGGACATAATTACCATCCCCTGCCTCAGCGATAATTATGCGTTTCTGGCCCGGGACACGCAAACCGGCGATGTCGCGCTGTTCGACGCGCCCGAAGCAGCGCCCATCCTTGGTGAACTGGAAGCGCACGGATGGAAACTGAATGACATTTTCCTGACGCATCATCACGGCGATCATATCGATGGCGTGGCCGCGATTGTCGCTGAAACCGGGGCAAGGGTGACCGGCGCAAAGGCCGATGCACATCGCCTGCCGCCGCTGGATCGGGCGCTGAGGCCCGGCGACAGCGTGGCGGTTGGTCAATCAAACGGCACTGTACTGGACGTCTCAGGGCACACGGTCGGACATATTGCCTACCACTTCGCCGGTGCGGGTGCGGCTTTTACCGGCGACAGCCTGATGGCGCTGGGATGCGGCCGGGTATTCGAGGGAACGCCGGAACAGATGTGGCAAAGCCTGTCGCAGTTTCTGGACATGGATGACGATACCGTCATCTGTTCGGGTCATGAATATACTGCCGCCAATGGCCGTTTCGCCGAAACCATCGAGCCTGACAATCCCGATCTGCGTGCGCGGATTGCTGAAATCGCCGGAAAAAGGTCGCAAAATCAACCGACAGTGCCCTCGATCCTCGGACAGGAAAAGGCAACAAATCCCTTTCTGCGCGTCAGCTCACCCGCAATCCGGCAACGGCTGAACATGGCCGATAAGGCGGATTTCGAGGTTTTCGCAGAGGTTCGCCGCCGCAAGGATAATTTCTGAGCCGCGGGTGTGAACTGCTGAAATATTTACCAATTGTGTTCAAGTATCGCCCCAAAATGGCAAAAAGCCCTTGAAGCCCGCAAAATAAAAACAAAGTCTAGGAGTAATGGAACACATGCGGGCGTCGGACCTGTACCGGCGACCCTTGGTACAAGGAGCACGCAACGTGCCGTCATTTTCGAAGACACTTGAACAAGCCATTCACGAAGCGCTGGCCGAGGCAAACCAGCGCAAGCATGAACTGGCCACGCTGGAGCATCTGCTGCTCTGCCTGATCGAAGAGCCCGACGCGGCCAAGGTCATGCAGGCCTGTGCGGTCGATACAGATGTTCTGAGAAATGCGCTGATCGAGTTCATCGAGGACGATCTGAGTTCGCTGATCACTGAAATTGACGGATCCGAAGCCGTGCCGACCGCTGCGTTCCAGCGCGTCATTCAGCGCGCGGCGATTCACGTTCAGTCGTCGGGCCGCAGCGAGGTGACGGGCGCCAATGTGCTGGTGGCGATATTTGCTGAACGCGAATCCAATGCGGCATTCTTTCTGCAAGAGCAGGACATGACACGCTATGACGCCGTGAACTTTATCGCACATGGTGTGGCCAAGGACCCCGAATATGGGGAAAACCGCCCCGTAACCGGCGCGTCTGATGAAAACGAAGAGGCTGATCTCGAGGGCGGTAACGCCGGCGAAGCCAAGGAAAGCGCCCTGGCGAAATACTGTGTCGACCTGAACGCCAAGGCCGAAAAGGGCGATGTCGATCCGCTGATCGGGCGCGAACACGAGGTCGAGCGCTGTGTTCAGGTTCTTTGCCGCAGACGCAAGAACAACCCGCTTCTGGTCGGGGACCCGGGTGTCGGGAAAACCGCCATCGCCGAAGGGCTGGCACGAAAGATCGTCAATGGCGAAACACCCGAGGTTTTGCAGGGTGCCACTATATATTCGCTGGACATGGGTGCATTGCTGGCCGGTACACGCTATCGCGGTGATTTCGAAGAGCGGCTGAAGGCCGTGATGAGCGAACTTGAGGATCATCCCGACGCGGTGCTCTTCATCGACGAGATTCACACAGTGATCGGTGCCGGTGCCACATCCGGCGGTGCGATGGATGCCTCGAACCTGCTGAAACCCGCACTGCAGGGGGGCAAGCTTCGGTGCATGGGATCAACAACCTACAAGGAATTCCGCCAGCATTTCGAAAAGGACCGCGCCCTGTCACGCCGGTTCCAGAAAATCGATGTCAACGAGCCGTCGGTCGATGACGCGGTTAAGATCCTGCGGGGTATCAAACCCTATTTCGAGGATCACCATTCGATCAAATACACCGCCGAGGCGATCAAGACGGCCGTGGAATTGTCGGCGCGTTATATCAACGACCGCAAGCTGCCGGACAAGGCCATTGATGTCATAGACGAGGCCGGTGCGGCCCAGCATCTGGTGGCCGAGAGCAAAAGGCGCAAGACCATCGGCGCCAAGGAGATCGAGGCCGTGGTTGCCAAGATCGCACGCATTCCGCCCAAGAATGTTTCCAAGGATGATGCCGAGGTTCTCAAGGATCTGGAGGTCAGCCTGAAGCGCGTGGTCTTTGGACAGGACAGCGCCATCGAAGCCCTGTCATCAGCCATCAAGCTGGCCCGCGCCGGTCTGCGCGAGCCGGAAAAGCCCATTGGCAACTATCTCTTTGCGGGGCCAACCGGAGTCGGCAAAACCGAAGTGGCAAAACAGCTGGCCGATACGCTGGGTGTGGAACTTTTGCGCTTTGACATGTCCGAATACATGGAAAAACACGCCGTCAGCCGCCTGATCGGCGCGCCGCCGGGCTATGTCGGCTTTGATCAGGGCGGCATGCTGACCGACGGGGTTGATCAGCACCCGCATTGCGTGCTGTTGCTGGATGAAATCGAAAAGGCGCATCCGGATGTATTCAACATCCTTTTGCAGGTCATGGATCACGGTACACTGACCGACCACAACGGTCGTTCGGTTGATTTCCGGAATGTCATCCTGATCATGACGTCAAATGCCGGGGCCACCGAACTGGCGAAATCGGCCATCGGCTTTGGCCGTGACCGCCGCGAGGGCGAAGATACGGCCGCGATCGAGCGCACCTTCACGCCCGAATTCCGCAACCGGCTGGACGCGGTCATCAGCTTTGCACCGCTGCCCAAAGAGGTGATCCTGCAGGTGGTCGAGAAATTCGTGCTGCAGCTGGAAGCGCAATTGATGGACCGCAATGTCACGATCGAACTGACCCGTGCTGCCGCCGAATGGCTGGCCAACCGGGGCTATGACGACAAGATGGGCGCGCGGCCTCTTGGCCGGATCATTCAGGAGCACATCAAAAAGCCGCTTGCCGAGGAGTTGCTGTTTGGCAAGCTGGCCAAGGGCGGTCTTGTCAAGGTCGGCATCAAGGACGGAGAGCTTGATCTGCGCATTTCGGCGCCGGATAACCCCCGTCTGTCGGAAAACAAGCCGCCATTGCTGACCGCCGATTGAGCCGCACCACGATCCTGTTGCCGTTGATCTTTGCCGCCGTGCCCCTTGCGGCGGCCGATCTGCCGCTTGAATTTCCGCTGAATTGTCGCCTTGGCGAGGACTGCTTTGTCCAGCAGTTTGTCGATCAGGACCCTGCCGAGGGTCAGTCGCGGGACTATCTTTGCGGACCACTGACCTATGATGGCCACCGCGGCACCGATTTCCGGCTGATCGACGATGCTGATATTGCGGATGACGTTCAGGTCGTGGCGGCAGCACCGGGGATCGTTCGGGCCACGCGCGACGGCATGCAGGATTTTCGCCAGAACGCGCCCGGTGCCCCCGATGTCAGCGGGGTTGAATGCGGTAACGGCGTGCGCATCGATCATGGCGGCGGATGGGAGACCCAGTATTGCCACATGAAAGAAGGGTCAATTGCCGTGTCCAAGGGCATGAGGGTGGGCGCCGGTGATGTACTGGGGACGGTCGGGCTGAGCGGTAAGACCGATTTTGCCCATGTCCAGCTGACCGTGCGCAAGGACGGAGAGGTCATCGACCCTTTTGCACCAGATCGCGTTGGCAGTTGCGGTGCCCGGCCTGAACACACGCTCTGGAGCACGCCGATCCCGGAATTGCCGGGTGCCATCATGAAGATCGGATTCGCCCCCGCTTTGCCGGATTTCGAAGACATCCGCAGCGGTGCGATCCGTGCGGATAATATCGACAAATCCTCTGATGCCCTGATCCTCTGGGCGTTCTTTTTCGGGGCCCGACCGGGTGATGAGGTCGCGCTTGAAGTTGTCGGGCCCAATCGGTTTGCAATGGAAAAAGTATTTCAGATCGACAAGGTGCACGCGCAGGGCTACCGGGCTTTTGGTCGGAAACTGAAGGCCCGCCAATGGGCCCCCGGCAGTTATGAGGGGCGCGCCCGGCTGATCCGCGATGGTCAGACGCTGAATACACGCCGCGTCACGTCGACTATTTCTCGGTAAGTTTCAGCTCGATCCGCCGGTTACGCGCCCGCGCTTCAGCCGAATTGCCGCGATCAATTGGCTGATATTCACCGAACCCGGCTGCGACCAGTCGGTTGGGCGGTATATTCTCGTTTTCGATCAGGTACTGAACAACGGCCAGCGCACGGCCCTGGCTCAGCTCCCAGTTGTTCGCGTATTTGCCTGTCCCGTTGAACTGAACATTGTCCGTGTGCCCGTCAACGCGGATGACCCAGTCGATCTCGGGCGGAATTTCAACGGCGATTTCCCGCAACACCTGCGCGACATTCCCGATTTCATGTTCACCGGCATCCGATAGTTCGGCACCGCCGGGCGGGAACAGAACCTCGGACGAAAAGACGAACCGGTCGCCTTTGATCTGGATGTCGTCCCGATCCTCGAGCACTTCGCGGAGTTTGCCGAAGAAGTCGGAACGATAGCGTTCCAGTTGCTTGGCTTCTTCCTCGAGTTTCTTTCGCAGCGCCTCTTCGGCATCGGCGCGGCGCTTTTGCTCGGCGGCCAGTTTCTTTTGCTCGGCCGCCGTTTGTGCCAGTGCAACATTCAGCTGTGACCCCAGCGCCTGAATCTGCACCTGGTTGGATTCATCCTTGGCCGCCGCCGCGTCCAGCAATTCCTGAAGGGATGAAAGCTGGGACCGCAATTCCGAGGTTTGCGAATTCAACAGCGCCAGTTTCCGGGCGGCCTCGGCACCTTTTGCCTCTTCGTTGCGCAGTTCAATCTGCGCCTGCGACAACAGCGCCGCCCGACGCTCTGCTTCGGTCAGCTGGCGCACGGCTTCTTCTTCCGCCGCCAGCTTGGCCGCCAGCGCAGCGGCAAGACGGTTTTCAAGGCTGCTGTCTTCGGTTCCCAATGTCGCCTTCAGCGCTTCATTCTCGGCCCTGAGGTTCGCGATCTCTTCATCCTTGAGGTTCAGCACCCCCTCTTGCCGGTCACCTGCGGCCAGAGCGGCGGCAAGCTTGGCACTCAGGTTGTCACGTGCGCTGTCGGCGGCGGCCAACAGGGTCAGCGTATCCTCTGCCCGCTTGCGTTCAGCCTCGAGTTTCAGCGTCAGCGCGGTCAGCTCGTCATCGGCATTCTGAAGTTGTTCGCGCAGCCGGGCGGCGGCGGCGGCTTCGGCCAGACGGCCCTTTTCCTCTTCGCTCAGGCTGGCTTCGGCTTCGGCCAGTCGTTTGCGCAACGCTTCAGCGGCAGCCAGTTCTTTCAGGCGATCCGCCTCTTCGGCTGACAAATCGGCCTCGACCGAGGCCATGCGCTGACGCAAAGATTCCAGCGCTGCCTGTTCGGCGATACGCAATGTCTCTTCTTCGGTAAGCTGCGATTCAAGTTCCGCAAGGCGTTTGCGCATCGCATCAACCGCCACCAGTTCGGCAAGGCGCAGCGCCTCTTCGTCTGACAGTTTCTGCCGCGTTTCACTCAGTTCGGCGGCCAGCGTCGATGCATCAGTTGTCAGCGCCAGCCGGGCTGCGGTCTCTTCCTGAAGCTGGGTTTCGGTCTCACCCAGACGCTTGCGCAATGCCTCGAGTTCGGCCAGCGCGGCAAGTTTCGCAGTCGATTCATCAGAGAGTGATTTTTCGAGATCGCTCAGTTCCTGACGCAACGCTTCGGCAGCCTGCAATTCGGCCAGCCGCAAAGTTTCCTCGTCCGTCAGGCGGGTCTGGGTCTCTTCTAGCTGTTCGGTCAGGGCCTTGGCGCTGGCCGTGATCTGAATACGGGCGGTTTCCTCTTGGTTCAGCGACTGTTCGGTCGCCGTCAGCTTTTCGCGCAGCGCCTCCAGCGCTGCCACCGCCGCCAAACGCTCGCGGTTTTCCACCGACAATTCCGCCTGTGTATCGGCAAGCTGTGTCGACAGATCCTCGACATTAGACAAGGCGGCAAAGCGGTTCGCCTCTTCGCTGGCGAGCTTTTGTTCGGTCTCGGCCAGACTGGCGCGCAGCGCCTCCAGCGCAGCAATCGCCGCCAGCCGCTCGTTGGCTTCGTTCGACAACTCGGTTTCGGTTTCACCCAGCTTGGTGGTCAGGGTCTCTATGGTTGCCAGCGCCGCGATGCGCGCGGCCTCCTCATCCGTCAGCTTTGCCTCGGTCTCGGCAAGGCGCTGGCGCAGGGCTTCTGCTGCCGCCACATTGGCAAGCTGCGCGCGCTCCGCCTCGGTCAAAAGCGCGTCTGCGTCGGCAAGCTGCTGGCGCAGTGTGGCGAGCGTATCTTCATTGGCAAGGCGTTCTGCCTCGGCTTCGGATAGTGACGCAACCAGCGCCGCGATGCGGGCGGCACGTTCTTCTCCGGTCGTGGTCAGGTTTGCCGTTCTGGTCTGTTCATCTGACAACAGCGTCTCGATCTGGCGAAGCTGTGTATTCACATCGACAAGCTGGCTGTCGAGGTTCGCGATGGACGCAGCGCGCTCATCCAGCAGCGCCAGTGCTTCGGTCAGGGATTTGTTCTGCGTCTCGGCATTGTTCTGTAGATCGGCAATCAGGGCTTCCAGCGCCTCGCGCTTGGCCGCGGCGAAACGGGCGGCCTCTGTCTGCATATCAATCTCATCGCGCGCGGATACCAGGGCAAGGTTCAACGCCTCCTGCTCGGTCAGTAGGCGTGCATTGGCGGCCTCAATATCTTCGATCCGTGCGAACAGGCCCAGGTTTTCTTCGCCCAGCGTTTCGATACGCTTGGCATCCTCTTCGGTCTGGCCGATCAGACCTGCAATCCGCGCCTCGGCTTCTTCGTTGCTGGACAAAAGTGCGGCGATCCGTGCCTCTGCCGCCTGCTGATCCGAAAGAAGAAGCGCCACCTGACTTTCAAAATCGGCAATCTGGCCCTCCTGATCCAGATTTTGGGCGCGCAGTGAGGCAATTACTGCGCGCTCACTATCCAGTGACGCGCTGAGAGAGCCAAGCTGAAGCTGTAGTTCTTCGTTATTGGCCTGTTCCAGGCCCAGTGCATCCACAAGGCGCGCGATTTCCGCGTCCAGACTATTGAGCTGGTTGTCCTGAACCGAAATGGTCTCGCGCAGCATGAACTGCACAATCATGAAAATTGACAGAACAAAGAACAGCACCAAAAGCAGCGCTGTCATGGCATCTACGAATCCAGGCCATATACTGTTTGAAACACGTTGGTTTGCGCGGCGGTTGAGCGCCATGGTCACCCTTCCTATCGCGTACCCTTAGTCAGATTCTGTATGGACTTGCTTAACGTGTTCACATCGGCACGCAGATCTGTCACGGTATCCACCCGGCCCTGGATCATTTCGTGCAATATTCGGACGAGCTGGGCTTCGATACTGCGTAGCCTCATGCGGCTTTCCGCGTCAACATGGTCACCCACCGCCTGGCCTTCTATGGCGGTAATCAGCTTTTCCTGACCGCTCGCCAGGCGTTCCATCACACCGTTATCGGCGGGTGCCCCCTGTTGATTGGCCAGCGTTGCATTGAGATTCTGTATGGCGGCGCCCAAACCAGCGAGATGGCGTTCAGAGGTGGTGCGCGCCTCGTCCGACTGGATAAAGAGCCGCTGCATCCCCTCCATCTGTTCGACCATATGCTCGACCACAGCGGCCATTCCGGCACCTTCAATCCCGCCATGCTCACCCTCGCCACCAGCAAAACCGACCCGGGTAATAGTCGACAACCAATCCTCGAGATCGCGGTAAAAACGGTTCTGGCCGTGGCTGGCAAACAACTCGAGCAGGCCAACGACAAGCGAGCCCGCGAGACCCAAGAGCGATGAGGCAAACGCCGTACCCATACCACCAAGCTGATCCTCGAGCCCGCCGATGAGTCGGGTAAAGATCACTACGCTGTCTTCACCCGCCTTTGGTGAAAGTGATTTGATGGTTTCGACCACGGCCGGGACCGTGGTTGCCAGGCCGAAAAAAGTACCCAGAAGACCCAGGAAAATCAAAAGGTTGACGATGTAGCGCGTCATGTCACGCGCCTCGTCGATCCGGGTGCCGACCGAGTCGAGGATCGAGCGAGAAGAGGTTGCACTGATCTGGATGCGGGCACCGCGCGAACGCAACAGTGCCGCCATCGACGCCAGCAGTCGCGGTGCCTTGGTCATTTCATGACCGGGGCGGTTTTGCGTGAACCCCTCGATCCAGTTTACCGATGACACAAGCTGGCTGAGCTGCCAGAAACAGGCCAGAATGCCGAACACGAAGACCCCAAAGATCAGCCCGTTCAGATAAGGATTGGCAAGGAACACAGGCTTGACGCTGGGAAACGCCAGATAGCCACCGACGCCCACCAGTATAATCGTCAGAAGCATAAGCGATATCTGACGCACCGGTAGCGCGAACTGCAGTTCTGCCTCAGTCTCTACGCGTGCCATTAAGGGTCCTGTCGCGTTTTTATATTTTTCCGCAAGAATAGGGGCTGGCGGCTGATCCGACAACAATTATTGTCTTAATCGCCGGTTAATTGCCGCACTTGGCGCGTCAATGATGACAATTCGGCATCTTCTATGCCCAGTTCTACCAGATGTTCGGCTGTTGCATAGAGATATTCGGTATTGGCGCCGCGCCCGCCCGTTGCCCGCGCGATGATTTCGACCTGCTCGGCCATGGGTAGCTGAACATATTGTCGATGCGCGCGGTCGACCACGTAGCACACGGCATTTACGGGCTGGCCTTCACGCGGATGCACGGCCAGGAACCTCTCAAGATAGGCCGAAGAAATCAGTTCGCGTTCACGCAGATAAGCCAGCACCGCATCTCGTTCATGCTCGGCCACGCGAAATATCAGACCGTCACAATAGGTATCCTCGGCTTCGTCCAGCGCCAGAACAAGGCCCGGGTTTTCCTCGGTCCCGCGATGGTGAATGGAACTCATGCAAAATGATCGGTGATAGCCGTAGAGTCGGGCGAGCTGACTGTCGACAAATTTAAACCCCGGATTCCAGAGCAGCGATCCGTACCCGAATACCCAGAGCGGTTCCGTCATTCCTGTGGCCCTCGTTGAACGGAACCTATAGACACCATGCTGACCGAAGTGAAAAGGAACAAAACCCCGATGCGTTTCATTCTGGGAGTGATCATTGTCTTGTCCGGATTGTGGGTCGGGTATTGGTGGCTGACGGCGACAGGGCTAGAGCAGGCAACCCGCCTGTGGCTGAATGATCGTGCACGCGAAGGCTGGCAGGCCGAGGCGGATGTATCCGTTGCCGGATTTCCCTATCGCTTTGACATGTCGTGGGAAAACCTGAGCCTGGCTGATCCGGATACGGGCGTTGCCTGGGCAGCGCCGCTTTTTCAGATTTTGGCGCTTTCGTATAATCCAAACCACATCATCGCGATCTGGCCCGACGAACAAACCGTTGCCTCGCCTTATGAGCGCGTCTCGGTGACATCGGATGACATGCGCGGATCGGTAGTATTCGAGCCCGGAACCCGGCTGGAGGTTGATCGCGCCAATATCGTTGTCGACAGCATGCAGCTGACATCAGATCAGGGCTGGATCAGCACGCTGGATTCAGCGCGATTTGCCCTCCGCCGGGTGGAAAATATCAAAAACGGTTATGATCTGGGCTTTGATGCCGTCAACCTCGCTCCCGCGGAAAATGTTCTCAGAACGCTCGATCCCCTTTCAAGCCTGCCATCGACCATTCAGACCATGCGGATTGACGCCGCAATGACGTTCGATGCGCCCTGGGACCGCTTTGCCATCGAGGATGGCCGTCCGGGTATCACCGGCCTTGACCTGCGTGAACTCAAGGCGATCTGGGGTGATCTGGACCTCCGCCTGGCCGGAGAGCTGGAGATCGACAGCGCCGGCATTCCCAGCGGCAGGATCGTGGTCAAAGCCAAGAACTGGAAAGAGATGCTGGATCTGGGCGTCAATTCCGGCAGTATCCCGCGCGATTTCGCACCAACACTTGAGCGCGCATTAGAGGTTTTGGCAGGGCTCAGCGGCAATCCCAATACGCTGGACGCGCCGCTGACATTCCGGAACGGTTCGGTCAAGTTCGGGCCGATCTCGCTTGGCTCGGCACCGCGTTTCATCCTGCGATAGCGCTAGTGGCAGTATGGCCCCGCGCGATAGCTCGCGACGTCCAGGTGAAAATGATCCTGGTGAAAGGCATCCGATTCCGGCCCCAGAACCGTACCGAATGGCCCGCATGCGGTCTTGTGCAGCTTTTTCAGAAGCGGTCCGCGCGTACGGTCGCGCCAGCCATCCTTGACGTCGATGACGACCCCGTTCTTGAGCGTGAATGCCGCGATATCCACGGCATTACCTGTTGCATGCTCTGAAATTTTTGCACCCGGTTTGTTGTTGCGGGTACGGCAGGAATAATCGGCGATCACCTTAAGCGAATCCACGCCGCCGCCAAGCCGTCCGATAGTGGGTTTAATCCCATCATTGACCCAAGTCTGTATCGCTTTGGCCGCCGAACAGTTCATCGTTGCAGGCCGCGAAAGCTTGACCCCCTCGATCTCGGTGACTGAAACCGGTTTGTCGATACCGCAGCCTTTGAGCTTGCCGGGGATGCGGGGCAGGTCTGTCCCTTTGATCGCGGCGACGCCACATACGGATCCGGCGGGCGTCAGTTTAGGTTTGAAGAGTGCCTTGACCGGTTTCTTGGTCACAACGGCGGCCGTTCTGACCCGGCTGTTCTGATCCTTCAGCGCCTTGGGCCGTTTCTTGGGCCGGACCGAAGTAAATACAGGTGGCGTCGAGGCAACGGTGACAATATCGTCCAGCACAGCCGCCTGCACCACCTTGTCGACGTTCACAGCTTCTTGCGCGTCATGGCCGTTCAGCACGGTGCCGCGCCGGATCGGTCTGATTTTGGCATTGTAGTAAACTGCGACAACGGGTCGGGCCTGCACCGCGGATGTCGCGACAGACAACACCGCGCTATCCCGCATGATCGGACGTACCGAGGTGCGCGGCGCATAAGCCAATGCACCCGATATTGCCAATCCGATGATCAGGCCTGTTCCCGTGCACAGGCGTCGCCTCAGCTGCATTTTTTTACTTCGTTCTCCCGAAATTCGGAGCGTCGGTATCTTGCCCTGCATCAATGATACCGCGTCTGATCTCTCTTGTCCGCGAAAAATATTCGAACAAGAGGTCCCCGTCACCCGATCTGATCGCCCTTTGCAGGGCAAACAGCTCTTCGGTGAAGCGGCCAAGTATCTCTAACGTCGCGTCTTTGTTAGATAAAAATACATCCCGCCACATGGTCGGATCACTGGCGGCAATCCGCGTAAAGTCGCGGAAACCCGCCGCCGAATAGTTCACAACCTCGGAATCCGTCACCCGGCGAAGATCATCTGCAACGCCAACCATCGTATAAGCAATCAGATGCGGCGCATGCGATGTAACCGCCAGCACAAGGTCATGATGATCGGCAGTCATCTGATCGGTGCGCGAACCCAGCGCCTGCCAGAAACGCGCAAGGCGGTCGACCTGCCCCGGATCAGTCCGTTCGGTTGGCACCAGCAGGCACCAGCGGTCATCGAACAGTTCGGCAAAGCCCGAGCGCGGCCCGGATTGCTCGGTTCCGGCCAAGGGATGGGCAGGAATGAAATGCACATTGGCGGGCAGTTCAGGCGCTACCGCCGCGATAACCGCCTGCTTGACCGAACCGACATCACTGACCGTCGCACCGGGTTTGAGCGCCGGTGCGATCTCTCGTGCCACCGCCCCCATCACACCCACGGGCACACAAAGCACCACCAGATCGGCGTCCCGTACCGCCTCGGTCGCAGAGGCCGCAACGTGGTCGAGAAAGCCGAGTTCGCCCGCAACTTTTCGCGTTTCCTCGGACGGGGCAAAGCCGACAATCGTGTCGGCGACATTGCCGCGCCGCATGGCCCAGGCCATGGATGACGCGATCAGCCCCAGACCGATCAGCGCGACACGTTCATATCTGTCGGTCATCATACTCCCCGCCAATCCGTCAGGGCGGTTATCACCCGGCCCATTTGTTCCCGGTCGCCCACGGTGATGCGCAGTCCCTCGGGAAAACCATAGCCCGCGACGCGACGAACGATAATCCCCTGCGCGCGCAGCGCCTCATCTGCTGATCCGGCCTCGTCAGCATCGGCAAAACGGGCCAGCACGAAATTTCCATGTGCATCATCGCAAGCGATACCCAACTGACGCAGCGCACCGGTGAGGCGGTCGCGCTCTGTCCTGTTCAGTCGCGCGCAATCGTCTCGCCATTTCTGATCGCGAACCGCTGCCGTTGCAGCAGCAAGCTGAACCCCCGAGAGGTTGAATGGCTGCCGGATCCTGTTCATCACGTCGATCATCTCGCGCGGACCGTATCCCCAGCCGATCCTGAGCCCGCCCAGCCCGTAGATCTTGGAAAACGTGCGCGTCATCAAGACGTTCGGCCGTGATTTCGCCAGCGATAATCCGCCATCATGATCACTGACATATTCCAGATAGGCGCAATCCAGCACGAGGATTATCCGCTCCGGCAAGCCGTCGGCCAGGCGTGTCAGCTCTGCCTCGGGCAGCATTGTACCGGTCGGGTTTCCCGGGTTGGTCAGCAACACGACGCGCGTCCGGTCAGTCACCGCAGCAAGAATGGCATCGACATCGACGACGCGGTCAACCTCCGGCACCTTTACCGGCGTGGCACCTGCCATATGCGTCAGGATGGTATACATCGAAAAGCCATGCTCGGTATGAATGATTTCATCACCCGGACCGGCATAGGCCTGTGTCACAAATTGCAACACCTCGTCCGAACCGACGCCGCAGATCAGGCGATCCGCGTCCAGCCCCCAGGTATCGGCAATTGCACCGCGCAGATCGCTGTGATCGGTCGCGGGATAGAGATGCATTTGCGCCGCCGCATCCCGTACGGCCTCCATCGCCGAGGGTGGCGGGCCCAGCGGGTTTTCATTCGAGCTGAGTTTCAGCACGTCCTGATGCCCGGCAAGCGCTGATTGACCGCCGACATAAAGGGCGATTTCCATGATCCCTGGCTGTGGTTCTGGCAAGCTCATGCGCGGTCTACCTATAGGGTTCCAGATGCTTCTATCGCCGGTATGTTCACAGTGCCAGTCAGGAAAATAATTCCTGCAACCGATCTGCGCCGAAATGGATCATTAATGCCATCGCCGCATCGTTACCGACAGACAAAAAAAGGGCCGCAGCATCGCCGCGGCCCCCAATTTCGGTTTTCGGAAAAATCAGTTCTTGGCGTAGAATTCGACCACGAGGTTTGGTTCCATCATGACCGGATAGGGTACGTCGCCCAGCGCGGGTGTACGCACGAATGTCGCCGTCATCTTGGAGTGATCGACCTCCATGTAGTCGGGTACGTCACGCTCGGGCAGCTGCGATGCCTCAAGCACCAGCGCAAGCTGCTTGGAACGGTCACGCACTTCGATCACGTCGCCTTCCTTGACGCGATAAGACGGGATGTTGACCTTTTTGCCGTTCACTTTGACATGGCCATGGTTCACGAACTGACGCGCGGCAAAAACCGTCGGTACGAATTTTGCCCGGTAGACCACGGCGTCAAGCCGGCGCTCGAGCAGGCCGATAAGGTTTTCACCCGTATCACCCTTGACCCGTTCAGCTTCGGCGTAGATGCGGCGGAACTGTTTTTCGGTCAGATCGCCGTAATAACCCTTGAGCTTTTGCTTGGCGCGCAGCTGGATGCCAAAGTCGCTGAGCTTGCCCTTGCGGCGCTGGCCGTGCTGGCCGGGGCCGTATTCGCGGCGGTTGACGGGGGATTTGGGGCGGCCCCAGATGTTTTCGCCCATGCGGCGATCAATTTTGTACTTGGCAGACGTGCGTTTTGTCACGGCTGATCTCCTTCGATATGCGGTGCCATGATCGGCACTTATGAAGGGCGTTGTCCTCTGATCCGGCGCATGGCGCCATTTCCGACAGGGTTCCCCTTGCGGGGTCCACCAACACCAATTGAAATCCCCGGCCAGAAGGCCGGGGACAGGAGGCTTATAAAGCCAACGAGGTTAGAGTCAACGCCGATAATTCATCGCATGATGGAGGATCGCTGCCTCTGATTTTTCCAGATCCCTTCGGGCATGTGCACCGTACGAAAAGAGGTTGTCCTGGAGGTCCGGAAAATAGTTCACCAGCCGTTCGCGCTCGAACGGATCGAGTGTTTTGAGCGAGGTATTGGCGGGATGGAAGCTCTCGCTTTCGATGCCATTCGCCCAGACGATCTGATGATGCTCGAACATCAGATGGTGATAGGTTGTCTGATCGACATTGTAGTCGACAAAAATGCTGTAGTCGTTCACGAGATGCTCGGCCGCGACCAGCACCTCGTCGGTGTTAAACAGCGCCTGCGCCATCTTGCCCTTGACCATCATTCGGTGCTGCGGCGACACCAGAAGATCGCGGTCAGGCTCATCACTGTGCAGCGCGTGGGCACGAATGCGAATAGGCCGCAGCTCGGGCACAGCATAAAACCGTGCGCCCGTCATGCGGCGCGAACCGCGCCAGACGACCTTTTGCGCGCCGTTATCCTTGGTCTGGACCCAGTCGCCCTCGCCAATCTCATCCACCGGGCGCACACCGTCGGGAGTTCTGATCATGGTGCTGTCGGTAAAACAAATCACGCCGCCGCCGAAATCGTTGGTTCGCCGGATCGGCGCATCCTCACCAATTATGCGCACGACCCACAGATCCGTGCTGACCGGTGGCAGCCCATCCGGGAACATGATCAGCGGATCGCGGTCGGGCGCATGCTCGATAAAGGTCGCCGGATAGCTGCGGTGACCATCAGTCAGCAGAAAACCCTGATCGAACAAAGGATCACTTTCGTCCACAACGCTGGTTGATTGTTTTTTGGCGATGGCCTTGCTCAGGAAACGCCGCACCGAACGGGCAGCGCGGTGGCGCAGCTCAGACCGTTCGATATCATCCCCAAGCGGTAAAATCCGGCCAGGTCCGTCGACCCGCATCGCCGACCCCGTCCACCGCCACGTTGCCCCATCGCGGACAGCAGACACGTGCGGTCGCGTAACCCCATCAATCTCTGTCTGCTGCCAGTCGATGACGAACGTGCCCTTCAAGCCCGTCCTCATGTACCTGTATGCCCGCCATTTTTTGGTCTTTTAAAGAAACTAGCACGGGTGATTCGTTCTGGAAAGTGAAATGTGATTCGATTCGAATCAAAAGTTGATTCGTATGTTCAGCGACCCGATATATTGCCCCTCTGGCTGGCCCACGAACTCTTCGCCCAGATATGTCAGGCCATAAAAGAGATACCCCTTTTCCCAAGCCTGCCGGATGCCCGCACGTGCGCGAAACCGCATGTCCGTTGGGGCATAGCCACGCGCTCGGGGCAGATAGACACTGTCGGCAACCCACGCGAAATCCGCGCCCATCATGAACGAGGTTTCGTTGGTTTTGCCGTTGATACCCGAAACCCGCTGACCGGTGACAGGGTCCCTGAGCTTGAGGCCGGCGCTGTCGAATTTCCCGAAAGAGAAATCGATCCCGGCCCGCGCCAGGGTTTCCAGCCCGGCCTGCACCTCGACAAACGGGCGCATGAACGCAGTCTGGTTTTGTGACAAGAGCTGCCCGGCTTCGAATGTCAGATGCGGACGCAGACGATTGGCGACCTCAAAGCCCGCGACGTTCGGGATCGTGGCTCCGACAATCTGGTGAACTTTCTCCTGAAACGACCTGATGCCGGATTGCGGCCCGACGATACCCAGATCCAGCCCGAATGCCAATTCGGTATTGTCGGTCTTTGAATAGGTATGCACGCCGAATGCCAGCGTTCCCGCATAAAGACGATCACCCGCAGCCGGTGAAATCAGGCTGCGCGGCGCGATGGTTTCACCACGCATCCTGAACTCGAGAACCTGACCAAGTTCCGATGGCGCACCGGTCGTGCCTTCGGGACCCCGAATGATGCCGATCTGGTAGGAGCCTGTGCGCCAGCGGTCGCGATTATCGCCCAGATAGTCATTGTTGAAGATGCTGCCGACGCCCAGCCTGACGCGCTCTTGGGCGCTCAGTCCATTCGGATAACCAAGACCCGCAATCAGCAGGGCCATTGCAAAATACTGCTTCATCACCTTCACCATCACCACGACTCGCCTCTTGCGGGCGTTCATGCGGTCCTAACCAATCAATGCGTCAGGAATTTGGCGAAAATGCCGGATTACTTGGAACAATCAGCCGTCAGATGGCGCGCTATCCGCATTTGGAATAGCCGCAATTGGCGCATGTCATGCAGCCCTCGATCATGCGCATTTCGTAAGACCCGCATGACGAACAACTTGCCCCGGGCCTGCCCCCGATGGGCACGATATCGGCCTTGGGATCGGATTTCAGCCCCATACCTTCGCCGTCAATGAACCCGATGGCAACCAGATGACGCTCTATCACGCCGCCGATCGCGGCGAGGATAGATGGTACATATTTCCCCTCCATCCACGCGCCGCCGCGCGGGTCGAACACGGCCTTCAGTTCCTCGACCACAAAGGACACGTCGCCGCCGCGCCGGAACACGGCAGAGATCATACGCGTCAGCGCCACCGTCCAGGCGAAATGCTCCATGTTCTTTGAGTTGATAAAAACCTCGAACGGGCGCCTGTGCCCGCTGACCACCAGGTCATTCACGGTGATATAGATGGCGTGCTCAGTGTCGGGCCATTTCAGCTTGTATGTGCTGCCTTCCAGCGCCTGAGGCCGGTCCAGCGGCTCACTGATATAGACCACGTCCGCCCCTGTATCCGGCGTCACCTCCTGTGACTCCGACGCCGTCAACACCGATCCCGTCACGGCATTTGGCCGATAGGTCGTGCAGCCCTTGCAGCCCTGATCCCAGGCAGCGAGATAGACATCCTTGAACGCTTCGAATTCGATGTTTTCAGGTACGTTGATGGTTTTGGAAATCGAGCTGTCGATCCACTTTTGCGCAGCCGCCTGCATCCGGACATGTTCCAGCGGTGCGAGTGTTTGTGCATTGACAAAATAATCGGGAAAATCGGCATCACCAAATTTCTGCCGCCAAAGCTGAACCGCGTAATCCTCGACCTCTTCCTCGGTATGCGTACCGTCGTTTTGCAGGACCTTGCGCGAATAGCTGTAGGCAAATACCGGTTCGATACCCGAGCTGACATTGCCTGCGTAAAGGCTGATCGTTCCGGTGGGTGCGATCGAGGTCAGCAGCGCGTTGCGGATGCCATGCGCGGCAATCTCATCCCTGAGATCGGCGTCAAGATCGGGGATGATACCGCATTCAGGATACTTGTCCTTGTCAAATAGCGGGAAAGCCCCCTTTTCACGGGCAAGACCCACCGAGGCACGATAGGCGGCGTGCGTGATCCTGCGCAGCCATGCCCCTGTCTGTTCTGCGGCCTCCTCAGACCCATAGCGCAACCCCAGCATCAGCAAAGCATCGGCCAGCCCTGTCACACCCAGACCGATCCGTCGCTTTGCCTGTGCTTCCTGCTTTTGTTCGGCAAGCGGAAATTGTGAGGCGTCGACGACATTGTCCATCATCCGCACGGCAACCGAGACAAGCTCGTCCAGTGCGGTTTCGTCGATGCCCGCTTTCGCCTCGAACGGATCACGCACAAGGCGGGCAAGGTTGATCGACCCCAGAAGACAGGCACCATAAGGCGGCAGTGGCTGTTCGCCACAGGGATTGGTGGCCGAGATGGTTTCGACGTAGGAAAGGTTGTTCTTCTGGTTGATGCGGTCGATGAAAATCACGCCGGGCTCGGCAAAATCATAGGTCGAGCGCATGATCTCGTCCCAGAGTTTACGGGCCGGCACAGTGCGCATCACCTTGCCTTCAAACTGCAGGTCCCAGTCTTTATCCGCCTTGACCGCCGCCATGAACGCATCGGTCACCAGCACCGAGAGGTTGAACATCCTCAGCCGCGCCGCATCCGATTTGGCGGTGATGAAATCCTCGATATCGGGGTGATCGCAGCGCATGGTTGCCATCATTGCACCACGTCGCGAACCGGCTGACATGATCGTCCGGCACATGCTGTCCCAGACATCCATGAACGACAGCGGCCCTGATGCATCGGCGGCAACACCGCGCACATCCGCGCCCTTGGGCCGGATGGTTGAAAAGTCATAGCCGATCCCGCCACCCTGCTGCATGGTCAGCGCGGCCTCTTTCAGCATGTCGAATATGCCGGCCATGCTGTCGGGAATCGTGCCCATGACAAAACAGTTGAAAAGCGTGACAGAACGTTTCGTGCCCGCACCGGCGGTAATGCGCCCGGCAGGCAGAAAGCGGAAATCCTCAAGCGCCCTGTAAAACGGTTCTTCCCAGTCCGATGGTGTGGCTTCGACCTCTGCCAGCGAACGGGCGATACGCCGCCACGTATCCTGAACGGTCTCATCCCGGGCCGTTCCGTCAGCGGATTTGAAACGATATTTCATATCCCAGATTTGTTCCGCAATCGGGGTGTCAAAGGCGTTCATGTCACTGCTTGTCTCTGGGTCCGGGGAGCCTAATATAGTATTATGATGGGGGAGAGTCACGAGATTTCGGTGGAACCGCTACATTTGATCAAGCTCTGCGTCGGTGCGGGAAAGGTGCAGGATCTGGTGGACTGGAATGCGTCCCGCCGTGCGGCAAATCCGGGCTATGTGCCGCGTCACCTCACCCGGATGTGGCCAAAGCGGGCTGATGAAATCCTGAATGGCGGATCGCTCTATTGGGTCTTTCGGGGCTTTGTTTTGGCGCGCCAGCGGATCGCGCGATTTGACGAGGTGATCGGAGAGGATGGTATCCGCCGCTGTGGTATCATTATGGAAAATGAAATCCACCGGACCGAGGCCATACCCAGACGTGCCTTTCAGGGCTGGCGGTATTTGTCCGAAGCCGACGCACCGCGCGATCTGTCGATGGCAGGCGCGCACGAGGCGGACGATGTTCCGCCGGCACTATTGACCGCGCTGGCGGAAATCGGCGTGAGATAATCGGCTCTATTCCGTTCGGGTTTCAAACTTTCCCGGCAGGCTGACCTCGAGCAGTTCCAGATCATCCGACGGCGCATTGTAGCGTGTCTTCATCCCGGGCGGGATGACGAACGCATCGCCGGGTGACAGGCGATAAGGGTCTTTGCCCTCACCTTCCAGAATCATGCTGCCCTCCATGACGAAGGTGAAGAGGATATCCGACCCATGCGTAGCCCATGTCGTGGCCCCACCATCGGACCGAAGCACATTCACACCCGCTACCCCACGGGTATTTTCCGATATCGTGGTGTCGCGGGCGGTGAACCCCGGCAGGCGCGCTTGTGTCCAGACCGCCTCATCCTGTTTGTGATGGACGAATTTCTGGCCCTGAAACTCGCGCCCGGGATTCAACTGTGCGTTGGGCAGCGTCATGTCGTGATCGATTGTCGTGACATGCTCAGCCGGAACCCCGATCTCGATCACCTCGATATTGTCGCTGGCAAAAAGCACCCGGTGGCGTATCTCGGGCGGCTGGATCACACAATTACCCGCGTAAAGGCGGAACGGCTCTCCCTGATCCTCGTAAACCAGATCGACCCAGCCCCGATAGCAGAAGATCAGCTGAAACCCGACCGTGTGATAATGCACAACATCCGGTACAGGCCCGCCATCGGGTATCCGGATATGGCTGGCAATGATCGATCCGCCCAGCCGCGAAGGGATCAGATCACGGTAATGCATTCCGGCGCGCCCGATCACCCATGGCGCCTGATCCGCCAGCCGCCGCACGACGAAGGCATGCGCGGTTTCAGGCAGGATAAGTGGCGGGTTCAGCGCGTCGATCTCTATCGTGGTCCCATTGGGTGCAACAAGCCGGCGCTGCCCCTCTGCGAATCCGTCGGGATCGTCAGTCAGAATACGTATGGTGCCCGGCGGTTCGATTGCATCTTTCTCGATCCTCAGGCGCAGCCCATGCCCCGAAAACACGGCAACGGTCGGGTTGTCAGCGGGATAGATCATATCCATCTGCATTCTCAACACCTTGGTGTAAAACGGGATGTCGTCGCGCAGTTCTGTTGTTGACAGCCGGATTTCAGCTTGAATTTCTGGCACTTAGTCTTCCTGCATTTTCCATGGCCGGGTAAAACTCTTGAGGGCGGCGGCCACATCTTCTGTTGCGCATTCCCCTGTCGTGCAAATCTCGGCCAAGAGCCCCAGCTTCTTGTCCTCTGTGACCTGCGCGACCCTGGCGGCGACGCCGGCCTCTTGCAACGCTTCGTCATAAATGCGCGCGATTGCCCTTTTGCGCAGATCGGGCTTGAAAACCTTGCCGACGGCGGTTTTCGGCAATTCGTCCAATATCTCGACATATTTTGGCCGGGCTGCTTTTTCGTGAACATGCTTGGAGGCGAATTCCCGCAGTTCTTCGGCAGTCACCTGTGCATCGGCAACCAGTTCGACATAGGCACAGGGTGTTTCACCCGCATAGCTGTCGGGCTGCCCGATCGCACCCACGAAAGCCACGTCCGGATGGGCGGCCAGCGCCTCTTCGATTTGACTGGGGTCGATATTATGCCCGCCACGAATGATCAGATCCTTGGCGCGACCCGTGATGAACAGATAGCCGTCCTGATCCAGCCGCCCCAGATCACCCGTGCGCAAATAGCCCCCATCGGCATAAAGACCCGCGTTCTTGCCGGCATCGGTGTAGGTGTGCCCTGCCCAAACGCCGGGATTTGACACGCAAATTTCTCCGATTTCATCGACCGCGCATTCATTCAGCACGCTGCCGTCTTCGGCGCAATTCAGTATCCGGACATCCGTGTGCGGAAATGGCAACCCTACCGAACCAACCTTGCGCTGATCCGAAATCGGATTGCAGGCGACAAGGCAGGTCGCCTCGGTCAGGCCATAGCCTTCGACCACCTGAACACCTGTCGCCGCCTCGAACCTGTGTATCAATTCATTCGGAAGCGGCGCGGAACCCGAGAACGCCGTCTTGAGTGATGAGACATCCGCATCGACCGGGCGCTGCATCAGCGCGGCAATGGCAGTGGGTACCGCGATCACAAAGGTGACCTTCCATCGCTCGATCAGTTTCCAGAAATTATCAAAGACGCCCTCTCCCCGATAGCCCTGTGGCGTTGGAAAGACTCCGTGTGCGCCCGAAGTGATCATCGCCTTGAGGATCACGTGACAGGCAAAGACGTGAAAGAGTGGCAGGGGGCAGATGATGACGTCATCATGCTGAAACAACAACCGATTGCCGATCCACCCGTTATAGACCAGTCCGGAATATTTATGCTGCGCGACCTTGGGCATCCCCGTGGTGCCGCCGGTATGAAAATAGGCTGCCACCCGGTCACCATCCGAATCCGGAAAATCCAGCACCTTGTTCTGTTTCTGCATTTCGGCGCGAAAATTCAGAACCCGCGCACTGTGACCGACCGGATTCTTGGGCCGGATCAACGGCACGATCCATGATTTCGGCGGTGACAGATAGCGCAGCAGATCAACCTCGAGAACCGTGCCCACACCGGGGGCCATCGCCACGGCCTCGGCCACCTTCTGGGCGACGTCGGTGCGCGGAAACGCCCTGAGTGTGACAACAACCTTGGCATTTGTCTCGCGCAGGATCGCCGCAATCTGTTCAGCGTCCAGCAGGGGATTGATCGGGTTGGCGATCCCGGCAATCGACCCGCCGATCAGCGTGATCGCAGCCTCGGTGCAATTGGGCAGCACATAGGCGACGACTTCGCCCTCACCGATCCCAAGACCGCGAAACAGATTGGCCACCTGACAGGTCTGATCATGGAAATCCTGCCATGTCAGGGTCTCGGCACGGTCGTTCGGCCCCGATGTGATCTGGAAACTCATTGCAGGTCGCGAAGCATGCCGGTCGGTCGTGCCTTTCAGCAACGCATAAAGCGTCTGGGGCATGTCGCGCTGCTCCCACGGCATCTCGTTATGTATGTCGTCCCGATCTTTTGCCGATTCATAGGCGACCATCATCATCCTCCCGTCGTGCGGTGGCGCATTTCAGGGATAATGTAAAGATTTCAGTACGCGCGCAACCTTGATGGGTTCAGGCGGCCTGCTGCCCGTCGGTGAACTGCAGCCTGGCCAGGCGCGCATAAAGCCCACCCGCGGCGACCAGTTCGTCATGGGTGCCCTCGGCCACAATACGGCCTTCATCAAAAACGAGAATGCGATCGGCCTTTTTCACCGTGGCAAGGCGATGGGCGACAATCAGCGTTGTCCGGCCAGTACGCATTGATTCAAACGCGGTCTGGACGGCGCGCTCGCTCTCTGCGTCCAGCGCCGATGTCGCCTCGTCCAGCAGCAAAAGTGGCGCGTCCCGCAGAATGGCCCGCGCTATGGCGATGCGCTGTTTCTGCCCACCCGACAACATGACGCCGCGTTCACCGACATAGGTATCGAGCCCATCGGGCAGCGCCGACAGGAATTCAAAGGCCGCCGCGGATTTTGCCGCCGCCTCGATTTCCGCATCAGTTGCCGATGGCCGGCCGAAACGGATATTTTCGCGCGCTGTATCGGCAAAGATTACCGGCTCTTGCGGCACCAGCGCGATACGGCGGCGGAAATCATCACGGCGCATTGTTCGGACATCAATACCATCCAGCCGGACAGCCCCTGAAGCAGGGTCATAGAACCTGAGGATCAGTTGCAGGATCGTTGTCTTGCCTGCGCCGGACGGGCCGACAAGAGCGACGGTTTCACCCGGCTGCACGGTGAGCGATACCTTGTCCAGCGCGGCCTGTTGCGGCCGAGTGGGATAGCGGAAATCGATATCGTCAAACTCGACCTTACCCGAAAAATCCACCGGCAGCGGCACAGGGTTGGCCGGGTCCCGAACGCTGTCTTCCGCCGTCAGCAACTCGGTCAGCCGTTCGGTGGCCCCGGCGGCGCGCTGCAATTCGCCCCATATCTCGGACAGGGCGGCGACGGCACCGGCCACCATGACGGCATAGATTACAAACTGGACCAGCGCGCCAACGGTCATGACATCCGCACGAACATCCCGCGCGCCGATCCACAGCACACCGACAACACCGGCGAAGACCAGGAAAATGATGATGACCGTCATCAGTGCACGCACTGTGATGCGGCGACGCGCAACCTGAAAACTTTTTTCGGTAACTTCGGCAAAGGCCGCGCGATTGGCCATTTCGTGGGTATTTGCCTGCACTGCCTGAACCGATAACAGCGCCTCGGATGCATTACCGGAACTGGCCGCGATCCAATCCTGGTTCTCGCGACTGAGTGCCCGCAGACGTCGGCCCAGCACAAGGATGGGCACGAGAATCGCGGGGACGATCAGCAGAACCAGCCCGGTCAGCTTGGCGCTGGTGATCAGCAGCATCGCCAGCCCGCCGATCAGGATCAGGAGATTGCGCAGCGCGATCGACACGGATGAACCGATAACGGACAGGATCAGCGTCGTGTCGGTGGTGATCCGGCTCAGCACTTCACCGGTCATGATGTTTTCGAAAAACGCCGGGCTCATCCCGATGGTGCGGTCAAATACAGCCTTGCGGATATCGGCAACAACCCGTTCGCCCAGCCGCGTCACCAGATAATATCTAAGGCCGGTTCCCAGCGCGAGCGCCGCCGCGATGCCGAAGGCGGCGGTAAAGTAGCCGTCCAGCAGTTGAACGGCCTCGGTCTGAAAACCGTCGACAACGCGCCGCACCGCCAGTGGCAGGATCAGCGACAGGCTGGCCGTGATCGTCAGCGCAACCAGAGCAGCCAGCAACAATAGCCGGTAGGGGCGCATAAACGGCAAGAGCGCCCTGAGCGAGCCCACCTTACGGCTGCCGGCCCGATCTTCGTTGGCGGATTTGGGCGCGCGTGCCATCAGGATCAGTCTTTGGCTTCGTCCGTGTCATTCGGAAGATTGAAGAAGCTGTCAGCATCTGGCAGATCCTCTTCGGCTTCCGGTTCGCTGTCATCGGACAGGGTAAAGGTTTCGAGCCCGGAAATCGCTGTGGGTATCTTGGGTTCGGCCTCCATCGACAGCGATTGCTCGGTCGAGACGAGCTTGCGGCGCTCGTCATCAGACATCGCCTCACCCTCGGCCAGTTTCTTGGCGTTGGCTTTTTGTACGGCGAGGTCCAGCTCGGTCTGTTTGCAGAGACCCAGTGCAACCGGATCGATCGGCTGAATATTCGAGATATTCCAGTGCGTCCGGTCCCGGATAGCCTGGATCGTGGGTTTGGTTGTGCCCACCAGCTTGGAAATCTGACCATCGCTCAGTTCCGGATGGAACTTGACCAGCCACAGGATCGATGCAGGGCGGTCCTGGCGTTTGGACAGCGGTGTATAACGCGGACCCCGGCGTTTTTCTTCACCGACAGCAGCGGCGTAGAATTTGAGCTTCATCTTGTAGGCCGGGTCCTCTTCACCTTTCTTGATCTCTTCGGGATCAAGCTGATTGTTGGCGATGGGATCGAAACCCTTGACCCCGGTGGCAACGTCGCCATCCGCGATGCCCTGAACTTCCAGCTCGTGCATATCCACGAAGTCGGCAATCTGTTTGAATGTCAGCGTCGTGTTGTCGACAAGCCATACAGCGGTCGCGCGCGCCATGATTGGTTTTGCCATTGGTCATTCTCCTTTAAAAAACCTTCACCGGCCGGGGAAATCGGCTGATCCGGCTGGACCCATTCCACGATTTCAGGGAAGTTGAGCGCTATATAAGGATGGAACGGCACAAGGGAAAGAGGAAATGCGCTGGCTAATTGCGCTCGTGATCACCACCGGTACGGCCCTTGCCCAAGGGGACCGCGCGGGCGCGTTCGACTATTACGTCCTCGCGCTGAGCTGGACACCGAACTGGTGCGCGCTCGAGGGCGACGCCCGCGCATCTGAACAATGCGAAGCCGACAGGGGCCTCGGCTGGACGTTGCATGGTCTCTGGCCGCAATACGAAACCGGCTGGCCGTCATTTTGTACAACCGCCCGTCGCAACCCATCGCGGGCGGAAACGGGTGCGATGCGCGATATCATGGGAACGGGCGGGCTGGCCTGGTATCAGTGGAAAAAGCACGGGCGCTGCTCGGGGCTGAGTTCTCAGGCGTATTTTGAGGCCTCAAGACAAGCATACGAGGCTATCGTCCGCCCCCCGGTTTTCCGCAAGGTATCGAAACGGCTGAAGCTGAGTGCGAGCGTGGTTGAAGAGGCGTTTTTGCAATCGAACCCTGACCTGTCACCTGACATGATTACCGTCACCTGCAAGGATCGTCGCATTCAGGAAGTCCGGATTTGCCTGACAAAGGCGCTGGAGCCACGGGTCTGCGGCGCGGATGTCAGGCGCGACTGTGATCTTGGTGACGCGCTCTTTGATCCGATCCGCTAGGATCAGGCCCTTAGATCTTCAGTACGATCTTGCCGATATGGGCCGAGCTTTCCATGCGGGCATGCGCTGCGGCTGCCTCTTCCAGTGCAAATTCGCTGTCCATCACCGGGCCGATCCGGCCAGCTTCCAGCAATGGCCAGACCTCTGAACGCAGGGCATCGGCAATGCGCGCCTTGGCCAGGGCCGACTGCGGGCGCAGGGTCGATCCCGTGATCGTCAGCCGCCGCGTCATTAGCTGAACAAGGTTCAACTGAACCTTTGGACCTTGCAGGAACGCGATCTGCACCAGACGACCATCATCGGCCAGTGATTTCAGATTGCGAGGAATGTATTCGCCGCCGACCATGTCCAGGATCAGGTTTGCCCCGCCTTCGCCCTGCATATGTGCGACAAAATCCCGATCGCGATAGTTGATCGCCACCTCAGCGCCCAGCGCGCGGCAGGCCGCACATTTCTCGTCTGATCCGGCGGTCGCAAACACCCGTGCCCCGAAATGATGCGCCAGCTGAATGGCGGTCGTTCCGATACCGGACGAGCCGCCGTGAACCAGAAACCGCTCACCAGCTTTCAGTCCGCCGCGCATGAAGACATTGGACCACACCGTGAAATATGTCTCGCACAGCGCCGCTGCACGATCCAGCGCCATGTCACCGGGAACCGGCAGCGCGTGGCGTGCATCCGTCAGGGCATATTCGGCATAGGCCCCACCCGGGAACAGCGCCGTTACCCTGTCCCCCTCGGACCAGCCGGATACACCTTCACCCAAGGCGGCAATCTCTCCGGCGCCTTCCAGCCCCGGCAGGTCAGAGGCATCGGGCGGGGGATTGTAAAGCCCGGCCCGCTGCAGCGCATCCGGCCTGTTGACCCCGGCATAGGCCAGCCGGATCAGCACCTGTCCGGCGGCGGGCACCGGTATTTCGCGCCTGACCGACAACAGCACATCCGGCCCGCCCGGTTTTGAAATCTCGACAGCGCGCATATTTTAACCCTGTCTTCCAACCGATCCGGGCATGGACTGGAACCGATCCGGGCGGGTATGGGCCTTTTGAACCCAATGGTTCAGCGCATTCTCGAACTGCGTTGCCATCGGCAATTTACGCAGCGCTGACTTGGCCTTTTCAAAACCCATGACATCGTCAATTCGGCGTTCCAGAAAATCCCAGGTCGGCGCGTTCCCGTCACTCTCGTCACCCAGCCAGATCAGCACGACAGAGGCATAGACACCGGACAGGATCATGCGTTTCGTATACCAGTTCATATCATCCGACGGATCGCCCAACGCCGTCCAGATCGCGTCAGCGGTGCCCCAGATCAGCTGTCCGCCCAGCAGGCTGTTTTGAGGCAGCGCAAAAAGGGTTGCGGCACGCCGCACGGCCTCTTTCTCGCCAGACACACATTCGATGCGCGTTTTCACGGCATGGGCGACACGGTCACGTATCCGCATCTCATCCAGCGCGGTCTGCGTCAGTTGCGCCGCCATCCGGGCGTCGCCATCCAGATGAAAGGCCATCGCCAGATCAATCCCGCCACGCGGGAAAAGCGCCCGCGCGCGGCCCACCGGAATATCGCAATCCGCCGCTGCGGCGGCCAGACAGGCGTCGCTCCAGCCATCAAATGTGACATGCTCCAGCGCCATTTGCTGCAGCGCGGCTTTCAACTCGGCATCGGTCAATTCGTTCCCCCGCGATGGCTGGACAAAATCAGGTCGCGTTGCTATAGGACCACCTCCTGCAATTCTGTTCAACTCAAACTTAGAAAGGTGGTGACACCACATGCAGGTGAGTGTTCGCGATAACAACGTCGATCAGGCGTTGCGTGCCCTGAAGAAAAAACTTCAGCGCGAGGGTGTGTTTCGGGAAATGAAGCTTCGGCAGCATTACGAGAAACCGTCCGAGAAGAAAGCACGTGAAAAAACGGAAGCTGTCCGTCGGGCCCGCAAGCTCGCTCGGAAAAAAGCCCAGCGCGAAGGGATGCTCTGACATCCGATCGACTGGACGGGTTCTAACCCGAACGACGACCCCCGATGCATCGCTCGGGGGTTTGTTGTTTTCAGTCGCAGGATCGGTTTGCGGCAAATCGCGTCGCAAATTACCAAGACGCGTCTTCATTTCCGAATTGGGATGATGCCAAGGGGGGACGCGCCATGACCACGCCCATCGGAACACTGATTGATCTGGAACGCTATCCGGTCGATCAGATCGGTCACGACAGTTTCGGCAAACTGCTCGATGAGGTCCACGGGGCGCTTGCCCATGACGGTTGCGCGGTTCTGCCGGGATTTATCCGCCGGGATGCCCTGCCCACCCTGGTTGCCGAAGCCGACAGCGTCGCGCCGAATGCCCATGCCAGCCACAGCCGCACAAACGCCTACTTCACCCGGGACGATCCCGCGCGGGACCCATCGCACCCGATCCGGCGCTTCTATGACCGCTCGAACGCCTTTATCCCGGCCGATAATTTCCCCGCCGACAGTCCTTTGAGGTCGATCTATGCATGGCCTCCTTTCATGGAATTCATTCGCCTCGCACTGGGCGAACGCGAAGACAGGTTTTTCCGCTATGACGATCCGCTCGCCGATGTCATCATCAATATGGTGGATGCGGGCAACGGCTTTCCCTGGCATTTCGATACCAATAACTACACTGTGACGCTGGCCATCCAGAACGCCGAAGAAGGTGGGGAATTCGAATATGCACCTGCCCTGCGCACATCGGATGACGAATGTTTCGACGCGGTCAGGGAAGTGCTGGACGGCCAATCGGACCGCGTCAAGACGCTGGTGCTGAACCCCGGGGACCTTCAGATTTTCAAAGGGAGATATGCACTGCACCGCGTGTTACCCGTCAGCGGCACGCGCCGACGCTATGTCGGGATATTCTCGTTCGTCGAACGCGAGGGGATGTGCGGCAGCGTCGAGCGCACCCGGCAACTATACGGACGCGTTCTGCCACGCCACCACGAACGCGCCGGGCTCAGGAACGATCAGCTGGTCGACTGACAGGTTTTCGCCGTCCTCAGTCCACCGGCAGGGCGGTCGTTTTGAAGACGGTTCTGAGCGTGAAGGAAGAGTGCAGCTGCGCGACACCGGGAAGGCCGGCGAGGTAGCGGCGGTGAATACGGGCAAAATCCTCGGTATCTTTGGCTACGACCTTGAGCAGATAATCGGCACGCCCGGCCATGAGATGGCATTCCAGCACGTCGGGCACGCGCGCCACCGCCTTTTCAAAGGCATCCAGAACCTCATCCGCCTGCCCACTCAGCGTGATCTCGACAAAAACGGTTGTGGGTCGTGACAGTTTGCGCGGATCCAGCAACGCCACGTATTTCGATATGATCCCCTCTTCCTCGAGCCGCTGCACGCGCCGGTGGCAGGCCGAAGGCGACAGGTTGATCCGTTCCGACAGGTCGGCGTTGGATATACGCCCGGATTTCTGCAGCACATTCAGGATTCGTCGATCCGTGCTGTCGATTTCGTGATCAAGCATGAATGTCCTCATATTTTCGAATTCTATCGAAGATAATTGATCAAATTTATATATTTGTTGACGAATTTCTCAAGAAATTCTGTCCATTCCGGCGCAGAATCCGCGCGGATACAGTCAGGAGGATAATCTGATGAAAATCGGATGCCCGAAGGAAATCAAACCCCAGGAATTTCGCGTGGGCATGACCCCGGCAGCGACAAGAGAGGCCATTGCCCACGGTCATGATGTCTTGATCGAGACGATGGCAGGTGCCGGCGCCGGGTTCACTGATGACGACTACATCTCGGCGGGTGCCCGCATCGCGCCGGATGCCAAAGAGGTCTTTGCCAGTGCCGACATGATCGTCAAGGTCAAGGAGCCGCAGGCGGTCGAGCGCAAGATGCTGCGCGAGGGGCAGATACTGTTTACCTATCTGCATCTCGCCCCCGACCCCGATCAGACCCGCGATCTGATTGCGTCGGGTTGTACGGCCATTGCCTATGAAACCGTCACTGACAATACGGGCGGGTTGCCTTTGCTGGCGCCGATGTCCGAAGTGGCGGGCAAACTTGCGCCGCAGGTCGGTTCTTGGACGCTGCAAAAGGCCAATGGCGGGCGCGGTGTGCTGATGGGTGGGGTGCCGGGGGTGGAACCTGCGCGCGTGGTCGTGATCGGCGGCGGTGTCGTGGGCACACATGCCGCACGGGTTGCGGCGGGCATGGGCGCCCGCGTGACCGTTCTGGACCGTTCGCTGCCGCGCATGCGCTACCTTGATGATGTTTTCGGGCGCGAATTCAACACCGCCTTTGCCTCTGCCGCCGCTACCGCAGATCACGTGGCCACGGCCGACATGGTGATCGGGGCTGTGCTGATCCCGGGCGCCGCCGCGCCCAAGCTGGTGACACGCGATCAGCTCTCCTCGATGAAGCCGGGCGCCGCCATTGTCGATGTTGCCATCGATCAGGGCGGATGTTTCGAAACCTCCCGCGCGACAACGCATCAGGATCCGATCTACGAGGTTGACGGCATCATGCATTACTGTGTGGCCAATATGCCGGGTGCTGTCGCGCGCACATCGACGCTGGCGCTGGGCAACGCGACGCTGCCGTTCCTGCTCTCGCTGGCGGATAAGGGATGGCGACAGGCCTGCGAGGATGATCCGCACCTCTTGGACGGGCTTAACGTCCATGCCGGCAATCTGACATATTATGCGGTGGGCAAGGCGCTGGGTATTGACGTTCTCAGCCCTGCCCTCGCGCTCAAGGCCTGATCGGGTGGCCGCACGCGGCCACCCTTCATGCTTTATTTCTGCAGGGCGTCCCTGATCTCGATCAGGATGTCCTTTTCGCTGGGGCCGGGATCTTCGGTCGGGGCTTCCTCGACCGGTTCCTCAGCCTTTTCGGCGGCGGCTTTGACCTTGTTGACATAGCGCACCAGCATGAAGACCACGAAGGCAATGATCAGGAAATTGATCACGGCATTGATGAATGCACCATAGGCAAAGACGGCTGCGCCTGCCTCGCGTGCGGCGTCGAGCGAAGCGAACTCTCCACCGCCGATAACAAAGAACAGATTGGAAAAGTCCAGTCCGCCGGTGAAAATCCCGACAATCGGATTGATCAGATCGCTGACCATCGATTTGACGATCGCGGTGAATGCCGCGCCGATGATGATCCCGACGGCCATATCCATGACATTGCCCTTGGCAATGAAGTCCTTGAATTCCTGTAGCACTATAGTTTCTCCCGTTTCAGCTGCGCTATTTGGCTGCGCATGTATGCACAGGTATATCTGCCGAGAAACACGGGCGCACATCTTTTCTGCATGCCGGAAAATCTTAGGTTCAGGTTCCAGAGAGAGGATAGTTTATGTCGAAACTTAGCGAATTCCCCATCACGCGGCGCTGGCCACCCAGCAATCCGGAAGTCATCCAGCTTTATTCATTTCCCACGCCCAATGGCGTCAAGGCGTCAATCGCGCTTGAGGAGATGGGTCTGGAATACGAGGCGCATCGCGTGACGCTGGCTGATGCCGACGTCAAAAGCGCCGAGTTCCTGTCGCTTAATCCCAACAACAAGATACCCGCAATCATCGACCCGAACGGCCCGGACGGTGAACCGGTAACCCTATTTGAATCCGGTGCCATCCTGATTTACCTGGCCGAGAAATCCGGTATGCTCATACCCACCGGGGCGGCGGAACGTGCACATGTCATCCAGTGGCTGATGTTTCAGATGGGTGGTGTCGGGCCAATGTTCGGACAGCTGGGATTTTTCGCCCGTTTTGCCGGGGCGGAAATCGAAGACCCCCGTCCGCGCGAACGCTATGTCAACGAAGCGATCCGCCTGTTGAACGTGGTCGAAACCCAGCTTGATGGGCGGGAATGGATTTCGGGTGATTATTCAATCGCGGATATCGCGCTTGCCCCCTGGCTGGGTGCGCTGGATTTCTATGGGGTGCACGATCTCGTAGGTTGGGATCAGCTCGGGAATACACGGGCCTATGTCGAACGGTTCCTCGCCCGCCCCGCGGTTCAGCGCGGTCGTCTGATCCCGCCACGTGAATAAGGCTGCGTGAACCGCCGCTAACGCCCGGCTGGCAGTTCGCCGGTTAGCACGTATTTCAGAATATCGACCACCTGGGCGGGCGTTTCGGCAACCGCGAGTGCGGCGGCGTCGACCTCTTTCAATGCGTGCTGATGCTCGGGTGGATGCAGCACGATCAGTGATTTGCCCAGCGCCGCCGCATAGCCGGCATCAAATGCGGCGTTCCACTGTTTGTACTTGTCGCCGAACCGGACCACCACGACATCGGCCTGCGTAATCCCACGCCGGGTGCGGATGGCATTGACCATCGCACCCTTGTGGTCATGCCAGTATTTACTGCTTTCTTCACCCAGGATCGCGACACCGCAATCATCGGATGCATCGTGATCGGTTACCGGCGCATCAAACTCTACATCCAGACCGGTGGCACCGGTCATGATCTGATCGCGCCAGTCGGTATGAATTTCGCCCGACAGATATACCCTGAGTGTCATGACCTCTCTCCCGCTAATTTCTGAGCACGCCGCCGGTGGCCTTGTTCACCTTGGCGACGATCCGGGCCGATACCTCTTCGATTTCCTCGTCGGTCAGGGTCCGGGTCTTTGGCTGCAGGGTAACACTGACGGCCAGCGATTTCTTGCCCGCACCAATCTGCGCCTCGGCAGCAGCCCCGGTGAATTCGTCAAATACCCTGACCGATGTGATCAGCGCCTTGTCGGCGCCCCCTGCGGCGTTCACGATATTGATCGCCTCGACATCCGTATCGACGACAAAGGCAAAGTCACGTTCGACCGACTGCAAATCCTGCACCTCAAGTGCTGGGCGTGTGGCGGTTTTAGATTTCGGCTCGGGGATGCGCGCAAGATGCGCGGCAAACCCGACCACCGGGCCCTTGATATCCATCGACGCGATCACGCGCGGATGCAACTCACCGAAACTGGCCAGAATATTCTTGGGACCCAGCGACATGCGCCCGCTGCGGCCCGGATGCCACCATTCCCGTGCGCCGCGTTGGATCATCATCTTCTGCGGCGCACCGACCGCCGACAGGATCGCTTCGATATCCGCCTTGGCGTCATAGAGGTCATGCACCCGGCGCGCGCCGTGAATATCCTTGGGGCCGGTATGGCCAACAAGAATACCCGCGATCAGCAACTCCTGTTCCTCGGGTTCACCACCGTGAAATACCGGCCCCACCTCGAACAGCGCCAGATCCATCTCGCCACGCGCCTGATTGCGGGCCGCTGCCTGCAGCAATCCCGGAAAGAGTGACGGGCGCATATGGCTCATGTCGCTCGAGATCGGGTTTTCCAGCCGCGTGGCATCCAAGCCCCCGCCAAATAGCTGCGCGGATGCCTGATCAACAAAGGAATAGGTCACGCATTCATTGTAACCCAGCGCGGCGGCTGTCCTGCGGGCGATCTGTTCGCGACGCTGGATGCGTGTCAGGACCGGCTTGGGCACGCCTTCGGTCCCGCGCGGCAGCGCAATCCCTTTGAGTTTGGTCAGCGAAGCGACCCGCGCCACCTCCTCGACCAGATCAGCCTCGCCCATCACGTCAGGACGCCAGCTTGGTACCTTGGCCTGATCGCCCTGCAATTCGAAACCCAGCGCCCGCAGCGTCGCGCGCTGTTCATCAGCGGGGATTTCCATCCCGACCAGAGATTGCACCCGGTCCGTATCAAGCTTGTAGGACCGCGACTTATCGGGAACCGCACCCGCCATCACCTTGTCCGAGGCTTCGCCGCCGCACAGATCAAGGATCATCTGAACAGCTGCGTCCAGCCCATCAGGGGTATATGCCGGATCGACGCCGCGCTCGAAACGATAGCGCGCATCCGAGTTGATCTTGAGCTTGCGGCCCGTGTGCGCAATCGTCACCGGATCCCAATAGGCGCTTTCGACAAAGACATTTACCGTCTCATCGGTACAGCCGCTGGCGACACCGCCCATGATGCCGGCGATACTTTCGACCCCGGCGTCGTCGGAAATCGCCATCATGCCGGGCTGCAAAGTGTATTCCTTGTCATCCAGCGCCGTGATCACCTCGCCGCCCTCTGCGCGGTGGACGCGCAGATTGCCCTGCACCTTGTCGGCATCGAATACGTGCAGGGGCCGGTTCTGATCATAGGTGAAGTAGTTGGTGATATCGACCAACGCCGAGATCGGGCGCAACCCGATGGATTTCAGCAGCGATTGCAGCCATTCCGGGCTGGGGCCGTTTCGCACGCCCCGCACCAGACGGCCCGTGAAAAGGGGGCAGCCATCCAGCGTATCCTTGTCTATCTCGACGTCGATCCCGGATGTGAAACCACCCGCGATGCTGATTTCGGGCGCGGGTTTCATTTGGCCAAGCCCGCGCGCCGCCAGATCGCGTGCAATGCCCCGCACACCCAGCGCATCCGGGCGGTTGGGCGTGATCGCGATATCGATCATCGGATCGACCTTTTCGGGATCATTCACCGCCAGCCAGTCAACAAACCGGTCGCCGACCTCGCCCGAGTCCAGTTCGATGATGCCGTCATGCTCATCCGAGAGCTGCATCTCGCGCTCGGAACACATCATGCCAAAGCTTTCGACGCCCCGTATCTTGCCCACCGAAATCGTGGTGTCGATGCCCGGGATATACATGCCCGGTTTGGCCACCACGACGCGGATGCCCTGGCGTGCGTTGGGGGCGCCGCAGATGATCTGTTTCTCACCTTCATCGGTTTCGACCATGCACACCCTCAGCTTGTCCGCGTCAGGATGTTTGTCCGCGGATTTCACATATCCGATTGTGAATTCACCAAGCGTGTCGGCAGGATTGACGACATCCTCAACCTCAAGGCCCAGATCGGTCAGCGCATAGACGATCTCATCCAGCGATGCCTCGGTCTCCAGATGTTTTTTCAGCCAGGACAATGTGAATTTCATGGCTTATCCCTTTGTATGAATTCGAGCCAGTTGCGCAGCTCTGTCAGGCGTTGCTGCGGTTGCAGGTCCCGGGGTGAAACGCTCAACCGTCCGGCGGCATCCTCATCGCGGTCCATCACGGCAAGGTCATCGGCAAACCCGGCATCGGACCGTCCGGTTTCCCTGATCTTGCGGGCAATGACCGGGGCGGCATATTCCGGATGATATTGCACCCCCCAGAAACTGACGCCAGCTTTGTCATAGGCAAAGGCCTGAACCCGCGAATGGGTATTCGTAGCAAGCAGCTCTGCGCCATCCGGCAAGGCCGTGACCTCGTCACGATGCACAGCAGGTGCCGCGAATTCTCCGTTCCGGCCCGCCATCATCGGATGGGTATTCCCCTCGGCTGTCAGGCGCACCTGTCGCGCCAGCCCGTCCTCGTAACCTGCGGCACTTGCACCGACGCCACCACCAAGCACGACCGCGGCAAGTTGCATACCGTTGCAGGACCCGAGCGTTGGCAAGCCACGCGCAAAAACGTCCTCCATCACGCGCGCCAGCGGTACAGCCCGGGGATCATCTGTCGCCCATTCCACGTCCGACCCGGTAAAGGCCACGGCATCGATGCCGTCCAGCCGGGCAACCTCATCCTCGTATGGGGCCACGATCTGGGTCGACAGTTCGGGATCGAATGACCGGAATGCACCGGCATACATATCAGCCGCACTCTCACGCCCGGCGGCGCGGTCACGCGCGCAGAGCGCGGGCGAATGGCTTTCGACGATCAGAACCCGGGTCATCGCACCCGGCCCCGACCAGACCATGCAATGCGGAGGGGCTGGTTCATCTGCTCAGCCCTGCATGAACGGTCGGCTGATCGAGGCTGGCAAAGCCGTAATGCCTGAGCCACCTCAGATCGCTGTCAAAAAATGCCCTGAGATCGGGAATGCCGTATTTCAGCATCGCGATGCGGTCGATCCCCAGCCCAAAGGCAAAGCCCTGGTATTTTTCGGGATCGATCCCGCCGGCATTCAGCACTTTGGGGTGGACCATGCCCGAGCCCAGAATCTCAAGCCAGTCATCGCCTTCGCCGACCTTCAGCTGCCCCTTGTCCCAGGAACAGCGGATATCGACCTCGGCCGAGGGTTCGGTAAAGGGAAAATGAGAGGCGCGAAAACGCAGCTCGACATCATCCACCTCGAAATAGGACCGCACGAATTCCTCGAGGCACCATTTCAGATTGGCCATCGAGATATCCGTGTCGATGGCCAGCCCCTCGACCTGATGAAACATCGGGGTGTGGGTCTGGTCATAGTCGCAGCGATAGACACGACCGGGGCAGATGACGCGGATCGGTGCGCCGCGCTGCTGCATCGACCGTATCTGCACAGGCGACGTATGCGTGCGCAACACATGCGGCGGGCGGTTGTCACCCGCGTCACGGTGCATATAGAACGTATCCATCTCGGCACGCGCCGGATGATGCGAGGGAATGTTCAACGCATCGAAATTATACCAGTCACTTTCGATCTGCGGGCCCTCGGCAACAGCAAAACCCATATCGGCAAAGATCGCAGTGACCTCTTCGGTGACCTGACTGATCGGATGGATCGTGCCCGCCGGGCGCGGGCGCGAGGGCAGCGTCACGTCCAGCCATTCCGATTTCAGCCGCTCTTCAAGCGCTGCGTCGGCCAGCGCCGATTTCTGCGCCGAAATGGCCGAGTTGATTTCGGTTTTAAGCGCATTCAGCGCCGGGCCGGCAACCTGACGCTCATCCGGCGTCATCTTGCCAAGCTCGCGCATCTTCAGGCTGATTTCACCCTTCTTGCCGACGGCACGAACCCGCACATCCTCGAGCGTGGCTTCGTCCCCCGCCGCCGAGATAAGCGCCAGATATTTCTCTCTCAGATCGTCCACGTCAGACCCTCCAAAAATCCCTGCCCTGCTATCACAGACGCCCCTGATTGCAAGGTGCCCGCCGACCGGGCGCAGGCCCGGTCATGATGGTGTGAACGCCTATGGCGTTCTCACTTTGACAAACCACCCGCAAACAAAAAAACCGCGAGACCCGAAACCCGGGCTCGCGGTCTCAATCCTGTCCCTGAACGGGTTGTCTACGCGAGCGCGGCCTTCGCCTTATCGACGATGGCCCCGAACGCATCAGGCTCGTGTACGGCCAGATCGGCCAGAACCTTGCGATCCACTTCAACACCGGCTTTTGCCAGCCCGTTGATGAATTTCGAATATGTCAGCGCCTCGTCATGTGACCGCACGGCTGCGTTGATCCGCTGAATCCAGAGCGCGCGGAAATTGCGCTTGCGCTGCTTGCGGTCGCGGGTGGCGTACTGGTTGGCCTTGTCAACGGCCTGCGTGGCGGTGCGAAAGGCGTTCTTGCGCCGACCGTAATAGCCTTTGGCGGCCTTGATGACTTTCTTGTGGCGGGCGTGGGTGACTTTACCGCTGGTAACTCTCGACATGTCTCAAACTCCTCAGCGTGCGTAGGGCATGTATTTCTTGACGATACGTTCGTCCTGCTCGGACAGTACCGTCGTGCCGCGTGCATTGCGGATGAATTTGGTGGTGCGCTTGATCATTCCGTGGCGCTTGCCGGCCTGTGCCGACTTGATACGCCCGGAGGCCGTCACCTTGAAACGCTTCTTGGCGCTCGACTTGGTCTTCATCTTTGGCATTTCCGTCTCCTTGATGCGAACGGTTATCCTGCGACTCGGCATGCCATTCGGCCGGCCCAGGCAACGAGTGCGCCGTATAGAAAGAAGCCGCCGTCGTGACAAGCGTATTTTTCAGGTAAAATCCGAGATGACGCGGATAATCACGTCCGGGATGCCCATGAATGTATAATGTCCCGGTCGCATCACGGTGGCCACCACGACCGCCGCACAGGCCAGAAACAGAAACATCAGCCCGCCCCGCATCGCACGGCCATCAATCATCGCCGAGACGATTGCGGGCACGGCATAGATCGCCAGGGCCAGTCCGATCACGAACAGATAATCAGGATTTATCAGATCCATAATGCTGCTCCATCAATGACACGCGCATTATTCTGGATCAGATTTGTAAATCAAGCGTTCTTCGCAGGGGGCAACCCGCAGAATATTTGTGGTACCCGACTGATTGAAAGGCACACCGGCGGTCACGACGATACTGTCATCGGCATCCGCAAACCCCTCTCTGGTCGCCGCGCGCACCGCGCTAATGACCGCACCCTTGAAGCGATCGACCGGGCCTGTCAGGACGCAGTGCATCCCCCAAGTCAGGCAAAGCTTGCGCGATGTCGCCTCGAGCGAGGTCATCATGATGATGGGCACATGCGGACGTTCGCGCGCGACCAGCCGCGCCGTCGATCCGGACTGCGAGAAACAGCAGATCACCTTGATATCGGTGGTTTCCGCGATTTCGCGGGCGGCGCTGACGATAGCATCAGCGACCGATTCCTTGATCCCGCCGCGCGATGAATTGATGACCTGGCGATAGTTCGGGTCACGCTCGACCTCGATGGCGACGTTGTTCATCGTCTGAACCGCCTCGACCGGATAGCTTCCTGCCGCCGATTCCGCCGACAGCATGATCGCATCCGTACCCTCGTAGATCGCGGTGGCCACGTCCGAGACCTCGGCACGTGTCGGCATCGGGCTTTCGATCATGCTTTCCAGCATCTGGGTCGCAACGATCACCGGCTTGGCAACCGCGCGACAGCGGCGCACAAGGCGTTTCTGGATCGGCGGCACATTCTGCACCGGCAGTTCGACGCCCAAATCACCACGCGCAACCATGATCCCGTCCGACACGGCAAGAATTTCGTCAAAGGCTTCGACAGCAGCGGGTTTTTCGATCTTCGACAGGATCGCTGCGCGGCCCCATGCCAGTTCGCGCGCCTCTTTTACATCTTCGGGGCGCTGTACAAATGACAGCGCCAGCCAGTCGACCCCCAGATCGCACACAAACTCGAGGTCCTTGCGGTCCTTTTCGCTCAGTGCGGCCAGCGGCAGCACCACATCGGGGACATTCACGCCCTTGCGGTTTGAAATCGTACCCCCGGCGATGACGGTGCAATTGGCAAAATCCGGTCCACATTCGCTGACCTGAACCCGGATCTTGCCGTCATTGACCAGCAGGGTCGAACCCGGCTGTAGCGCAGCGAAAATCTCTTTGTGCGGCAGGCAAACGCGGGTCGCGTCGCCCTCGGCTGGATCGAGGTCAAAGCGGAAACTGGCCCCTTCCTCCAGGTCCTCTTCACCATTTTTGAACACGCCGCATCTGAGTTTCGGGCCCTGTAGGTCGGCCAGAATGCCGATGGGCCGCTCGAGATCCTTTTCGATCTGGCGGATTATGGCGTGACGGGCAGCGATTTCCGCGTGATCGCCGTGGCTCATGTTCAGGCGAAACACGTCTGCGCCCGCCTCGAACAGCGCACGGATTGTCTGATAATCGTTTGATGCCGGGCCCAGTGTTGCCACGATCTTTACCTTGCGCAGGCGTCTCATCCTTACCGCATTCCTTCTTAACCAGATTGTAGTGGGCCGCGGCCTCTATGGCTCAATTCTCCTGCCAGAGCAACTGGCGCTTCGGTTTTTCCGCGCATATGTATGCGGCAATGAGACAGGATTTCGACGATGGCATGGCCGATGCCTATGAACTGATCGGCACCGCTCGGCAGGGGCGGTGGCTCGTGACATGCGATCACGCATCGAACCGGGTGCCGGACTGCGTCAACAATGGCAGCCTTGGTCTGAACAACTCGGACATGAACCGCCATATCGCCTATGACGTTGGCGCAGCGGGCGTCACACGACATTTGGCCGATGCGCTGAATGCCCCGGCGGTGCTCTCGCGGTTTTCGCGCCTTGTCATCGACCCCAACCGGGGAGAAGATGATCCGACACTGGTGATGCGCCTCTATGACGGGACCATCATCCCGACCAACCGACATGTTAGCGAAACCGAGATCGAACGCCGACTGAACGCGTTTCACCGACCCTATCATGCAGCCCTCTCGGCGCTGGCCGGCGCGCGTGATGACAGGGTCCTTGTGTCGGTTCACAGTTTTACGCCGCGCCTGAACGGCAGATCGCCACGACCATGGCATCTGGGCGTGCTCTCGGCGGATGACCGGCGGCTTGCCGATCCGCTGTTGCAGCGGCTGGCATCCGAGCGTGATATCATTTCGGGCGACAACGTACCCTATCACGGCAAGCTGGGCGGAGACGCGATGGATCGTCATGGCCTGACGCCCGGACGCCCGCATGTCCTGGTTGAAATCCGCAACGATCTGATCGAAACCGAAACCGGGCAAATGAACTGGGCGGCACGGCTCGCGCCGCTGCTGATCGATGCGCTGGCCGCATCGGGCCTTTGACGGAGGGGAAAGATGGACGACACGACGCGCATGGAACTCGAAGCGGCGGCATTCAGGCGGCTTCGCGATCACTTGTCCCGACGTACCGATGTTCAGAATATCGACATGATGAACCTGACCGGGTTCTGCCGCAATTGCCTGAGCCGCTGGTATCAGGAGGCCGCCAATGAGAAGGGCATCGGGATGACCAAGGATGAAGGCCGCGAGGCGTTCTATGGCATGCCGTTTGCCGAGTGGCGGGAAAAGTACCAGACCGAAGCCAGCGCCGAGGCGCAGGCGGCCTTCAAAAAATCCCACGGCTGAGGAAGATCAGGTACAACGCAACCGATCTGTGATACAATCGGGTCAGAGAGGTATCTCATGACCCTTGAAACGCTGACGCAATTATTTGCCTGGATGACGGCGATCAACCTCGGGCTGCTGATCGCGGCGACATTGCTGACGATGCTGGTCCGAAATCGGGCCACCGCATTTCACGCCACTCTCTTCGATCTGGATCAGGCCGACATCCGCCTGACATTTTACCGTTTCCTCGGCCAGTACAAACTGGGCATCATCCTTTTCAACCTGGTGCCATATATCGCACTCAGGATCGTGCAATGACCCGGCGTATCAGCGGCGAGCGCCGCTAGATTGCCTGTTTACGGCTCTGATCGACATAAATCTCGCGCAGGCGCAGTGCCAGAGGGCCCGGTGCGCCGCTGCCGATCTCGACTCCGTCAATGGACACAACGGGCTGCACGAATGTTGTGGCCGAAGTGATAAAGGCTTCGTCGGCTCCCTGAGCCTCGGCAATGGTAAAGGGGCGTTCCTCGACAACCATCTGTGCCTCTTCGGCGAATTTGAGTACCGCCGCGCGGGTAATGCCGTGAAGGATGTCGTTGGAAAGCTGCCGCGTGATGATCCTGCCGTTTTTGATGATATAGGCGTTGTTTGATGTCCCCTCGGTCACCGCGCCCTCTTCGACCATCCACGCATCGTCGCAACCTGCGGCCTTGGCCATCATTTTGCCCATGGCGGGATAAAGCAGCTGCACCGTCTTGATATCGCGCCGTCCCCAGCGCTGATCTTCGATCGAGATCACCTTGATCCCGGTGCTGGCCGCAGGGCTTTCGACAACGGTTTTGTGCTGGGTGAAAAGAACCAGCGTCGGTGTCGTATCCTTGGGATAGGCAAAATCGCGGTCTGCCACACCGCGTGTCACCTGCAGGTAAACCAGCCCCTCGGTCACCGCGTTCCGCGCAACAAGTTCGCGGTGGATTTCCAGCAATTCATCCGTGGTGCAGGGGGCAGCCATATCCAGCTCGTTCAGCGAACGTTCAAGCCGTTTTGCGTGCCCGGCAAAGTCGATCAGCTTGCCTTTGAGAACCGAGGTTACTTCGTAGACGCCATCGGCCATCAGGAAACCACGGTCAAAAACCGAGATCCTGGCCTCCTCTTCGGGAACATACTCTCCGTTCACGTATACGATGCGGCTCATGTCAGCTCCTCGGCTTGACGGGTTCTACCCCCAAAGTGCGGCTTTGGGCGGGTGCACTCCGTCTTGGTCATAAATCAGCGGTTCATCGCGGTCTTCGGCCAAGAGAAGCGGACCGTCAAGATCCGTTATGATCGCGTTTTGTGCTATCAGCGTCGCAGGTGCCATCGCCAGGGACGAGCCGACCATGCAGCCCACCATGACGTCAAAGCCAGCGGCAATTGCCGCCTCCTGCATCAGCAGGGCCTCGGTCAGGCCGCCGGTCTTGTCGAGCTTGATGTTGACGACATCGTATTTGCCGACGAGCGATGGCAGGCTGGCCCGGTCATGGGCGGCCTCATCGGCGCAGACGGGCAGCGGGCGGGCAATCTCGGCCAGCATATCATCCTGATCCGCCGGAAGCGGCTGTTCAACCAGTGCAACGCCCAGCCGGATCAGATGCGGGGCAAGGTCTGAATAGACCTCGGCGCTCCAGCCTTCGTTGGCATCGACGATGATACGCGCATCCGGTGCGCCTCGGCGCACCGCCTCGAGCCGGGCCATGTCATCTGCCGTCCCAAGCTTGATCTTGAGCAGGGGGCGATGCGCATTGCGCGCCGCCGCCGCCTGCATGTTGTCGGGCGTATCAAGCGACAGGGTATAGGCGGTGATCACCGGTCCCGGGGCGGGCAAGCCCGCCAGGTCCCAGACAGGTTTTCCCGCTGCCTTGGCCGCGAGATCCCAAAGCGCACAATCGACCGCGTTGCGCCCGGCACCTGCGGGCATGACCTCGTTCAGGATGCGCCGATCAAGCGCCCGGGGAAGGGCATCTATCTGTTGGGTCACGCTGTCGAGCGTTTCACCGTAGCGGGCATAGGGCACGCATTCGCCCCGGCCGATCACACCGTCCTGTTCCAGGTGAACCGTCAGGACCTGAGCCTCGGTCCGCGACCCGCGCGAGATCGTAAAGACCTCGGCCAGCCGAAAGACATCCCGTGTGACGCTGCGCTTCATACCCGGATCACGGATCAGACGGATGAGAGCGCATCGACCAGCCGCCCGGCCCCGTGCCGGAACGGATCAACGGTCGGCAGCCCCATTTCAGCCTCGACACGGGCACAGTAATCCAGCGCCTCCTGATCCGAGAGATGCTGGGTATTGACCGAAACGCCGATAACTTCGCAGGCCGGGTTGGCCACGCGGGCAAGCGTCAGCGCGGTATCGCGCAGCGCCTGCAGGCTGGGCTGCTGATAATCCGGCAATCCGCGCATATGCTTGCGGGTGGGTTCGTGGCTCAGGATCAGCGCATCAGGCTGACCGCCGTGAACCAGCGCCATGGTGACCCCCGAATAGGACACGTGAAAGAGCGATCCCTGCCCTTCGATCAGGTCCCAATGATCGGCATCATTGTCCGGCGTCAGCCACTCGACCGCGCCGGCCATGAAATCGGCGATCACCGCGTCCAGCGGCACGCCGCCACCGGTGATCAGGATACCGGTCTGGCCGGTTGGCCGAAAAGTGGACTTCATCCCCCGGGCGCGCATTTCCTTGTCCATCGCCAGCGCGGTGTACATCTTGCCGACCGAACAGTCCGTGCCCACGGCTAGACAGCGTTTGCCGCTGCGTTTGACGCCATTGGCGATCGGATAATCGACCGAGGGGATGCGAACATCATGAAGCTGGCGGCCATTTGCGTCGGCGGCCGCGACGAGATCGGCCTCATCATGTAGAAGATTGTGCAGGCCGCTGGCAATGTCATAGCCCATGTTGAGTGCCTCGATCAGCACTTCTTTCCAGGCCTGGGAAATGACGCCGCCCCGATTGGCCACGCCGATCACCAGCGTTTTGGCGCCGGCCTCTTGGGCCTGAGCCAGGGTCATGTCGGCAATGCCCAGATCGGCACCGCAATCAGGCAGGCGGAACTGCCCCACGGCATTTTCCGGGCGCCAGTCCTTGATGCCCTGCGCCACCTTTGCCGCCAGCGCATCCGGCGCGTCGCCAAGAAACAAGAGATACGGTGTTTTGATCATGACAATACTCCCCTGCAGTATCGCGCCCGTCTAGCATCGCATCTGACAGAAATATCGCCTAATTCTGTTGATAAGTCGAAATTATTAGAATTTTCTTCGAGTATTTATGCAAAGAAGAAGAGATTATTCTGTTGCTTCCGGAGTCAGAGGCGGCCCGCCCGCGCCGGCCTCCATCTCTTGCCACATCTCTCCGATCCAGCCTTTGATGGTGAGTGCTTCTTCCCACCGGTTGCTCATTTCACGCCCGTCCGGACCGGTCATGGCGTATTCAGGGGGGCCGAGCTCGCAAAGAAAGATGCAGTCGCCGCTTTGGTTGCGCTGACGCCAGCCCTCGAGCCCCTCGCGCCACCAGTCACGAAACAGTCCGACCCATTTCCGGTGCTGAGGAAAATCGAGCTGCAGTTGTATCTGCTGGCGGCTGGCCACGCGACCCTGAAAACTGTCGGAGCGCGCGAGTATCCGGCTGATCAGCCCGAGGTCGCGATCTGACAAAGGGAACCAGAATTCCCGGTCCACGACATAGTGCGACAGGTCTGCGCACATGCGCATCTCGGGGATGGCGTCCAGAAGGCAGAGCGTTGAATAGAGATCGTTGGTGATGCAGTTGCGATGGCTTTCGAACTGGATGGGCATGCCGACCTCGTCCGACATCTCGATCCATTTGCGGATGACGGGGATCATGCCATCGACCGAAAGCGGCATGACCTGGCCGATCACATCCACGAAAGGCGAACCGAAATCCCGCGCCATGATCAGGGTTTCACGCAGGCTTTCGACGGTTTTCGGGAAGGCAACGATCAGGGGGGTCAGGCCGCGCCGGGCCATCATTGGCTGAACTTTACGCGCCTCGGCCACATCGCCCGCCCCAAGATCCAGCGCCATGCCATCATAGCCCGCATCCGCCACCATATCGCAGACCTCTTCGTAGGGCAGGCGGATGCCGGTCTGGTCGTGGGGGCGCATCGCCCAGAGTGACGTGTAAGTCCTGAGGTGACGCATGAGTTCCTTTCTGCCGCATCGCAGCGGGTTCTTTTCTGCGCTTGCGAAGGTGCGCGCAATATTCTAACGATCATCGCGACGCAGACGCAACTAAGTTACCAGGGAATACGATATGAGCTTTCGCTTGCAACCCGCCGCCCCGGCCCGGCCCAACAGATGTCAGTTGTTCGGTCCCGGTTCCCGCCCCGCGATTTTCGAAAAGATGGCAGCATCGGCGGCGGATGTCATCAACCTTGATCTCGAGGACAGCGTCGCGCCCGTTGACAAGCCCGAGGCGCGCAAGAACATCATCGAGGCCATCGGCGATGTCGACTGGGGGGACAAGTATCTTTCAGTACGGATCAACGGGCTGGATACGCCTTACTGGTACCGCGATGTTGTTGACCTGCTGGAATGCGCTGCCGACAGGCTCGATCAGATCATGATCCCCAAGGTGGGCAACGCGGCTGATATCTATGCGGTCGATGCGCTGGTGACGGCGGTTGAGGCGGCGAAGGGTCGTCAGAAACCCATATCGTTCGAGGTGATCATTGAATCGGCGACCGGCATTGCCCATGTCGACGAAATTGCCGCCAGTTCGCCGCGACTGCAGGCCATGTCGCTGGGCGCTGCTGATTTCGCGGCCTCCATGGGCATGCAGACCACCGGCATCGGCGGGACACAGGAAAACTATTACATGATCCGCGAGGGTCAGAAACACTGGAGCGACCCCTGGCACTGGGCGCAGGCGGCGATCGTGGCAGCCTGCCGGACGCATGGCGTGCTGCCGGTAGACGGCCCGTTCGGTGATTTCTCGGATGATGACGGTTTCCTGGCGCAGGCGCGACGCTCGGCGACCCTGGGCATGGTGGGCAAATGGGCCATTCATCCCAAGCAGGTGGCACTGGCCAACGCGGTCTTTACCCCCTCGGCCGACGCTGTTGCCGAAGCGCGCGAGATTCTGGCCGCGATGGAGAAGGCCAAAGCCGAAGGCGCTGGCGCCACGGTCTACAAAGGGCGGCTTGTCGACATTGCATCGATCAAGCAGGCCGAGGTGATCGTTGCCCAATCCGAGCTGATTTCGTCGAAATAGGCGCCGCCTCCGCGTTGCAATATCACCCGCTTGGGGGCATATACCAACCGGTCGGTCCCGAAAGAGGCGTCATGCAGAATTATCTCGAATTTGAAAAACCTCTGGCAGAGATCGAAGGCAAGGCAGAAGAACTGCGAGCTATGGCGCGGTCATCTGACTCCATGGACGTCGCCGATGAGGCCGCTGCACTGGATGCCAAAGCGTCCAAGATGCTGGATACGCTTTATAAATCACTGACACCCTGGCAGAAATGCCAGGTTGCACGCCATCCTGACCGGCCCCATTGCCGTGACTATATTGCGGCATTGTTCGACGAATACACACCCCTGGCCGGGGACAGGAATTTCGCCGATGACCATTCGGTCATGGGCGGGCTGGCCCGGTTTGACGGCACTCCGGTCATGGTGATCGGGCATGAAAAAGGCTCTGACACCAAATCCCGGATCGAACGGAATTTCGGCATGGCGCGACCCGAAGGTTACCGCAAGGCCATCCGCCTGATGGAACTGGCAAGCCGTTTCGGCCTGCCGGTTGTCACGTTGGTGGATACGCCCGGCGCCTATCCGGGAAAAGGTGCCGAAGAACGCGGCCAGTCCGAGGCGATTGCCCGGGCGACAGAGAAATGCCTGCAGGTCGGGGTGCCGCTGATTTCGATCATCATCGGCGAGGGCGGATCGGGCGGGGCGGTTGCCTTTGCAACCGGCAATCGCGTCGCCATGCTGGAACATTCGATCTATTCGGTCATCAGTCCCGAAGGCTGCGCATCGATCCTGTGGAAAGATGCCGAGAAAATGCGCGAAGCGGCAGAAGCATTGCGGCTGACGGCGCAGGACCTCAAGCAGCTGGGCGTGGTCGACCGCATCATCGCAGAGCCGCGGGGCGGCGCGCAGCGTGACAGGGACGCGGTACTGAATTCCGTGCGCAGTGCGCTGACGGCGATGCTCAAGGAACTCTCGTCGAAATCGCCGAAAAAGCTGATCGATGAGCGGCGCAAGAAATTCCTGAAGATGGGCTCCAAAGGTCTGGCGGCCTAAGTCCGGGCTACCACATCGTTTTATCGGCACGGTCCGGCCATGCATTGTCATAGGCCCGGCCATCAATGCGCCCACCGGTCATTTCAGACAGGATGTCCCCGGCGCTGGGCAGGCCGGCGCTCTGATCTCCGCTTGTCCAGATCTCGGAACGCAGCACCGCGCGGGCGCATTGGGTATAAACCTCGTGAATGTGAAAAAGGATGACGCTGCGCGGCGCGAGGCCCTTGTGATCGAAGCGCGCGATCATATCAGCATCGATTGTCAGGCGGGCGACCGCATTGACGCGCACCACCGTGGTTGATCCGGGCACCATGAACAAAAGCGAGCAGCGCCCGTCGGCGACAATATTCCTGAGCGAATCCATACGATTATTGCCACGCCAATCCGGCATTGCCAGCGTCACCTCGTCGATTTCCGTGACGACGGGGCCGACATCTCCGCGCGGCGAACCATCGGTGCCATCCGGCCCGACGGTGGTCAGGATGCAGAAACGCGACCGCATGATCCAGTCGCGGTAGAGCGGCGTCAGACGGCGGGCGACCTTGCTCAGAGAGGCGTCGCCGGGTTCCCCGTAGAGTGCTTCCAGTTCTGCAATATCGGTGACGAATTTCATGGCGTATCTCCGGAAAACCCTGCTTCCTGCATCAGCCGGTCAGATGCGGCCTCGACGACCTTTTCAAGCTCGGCCATGAACCCGTCAGTGTCCAGGCCCTGCGCAATCTTCGGCAGGAACTCGACAACCGCCGTACCGGGCTTACGATAAATCCCGATACGCGGCCAGAAAACCCCGACATTGGTGGCGGCGGGAATGCAATCCTGACCGGTCTCACGATAGAGCACCGCACTGCCGACCTTGTAGGGTTTCTGCACACCGGGCGCGACCCGCGTTCCCTGCGGATAGATGATCAGCTGTCCGGGCAGCGAAACGCCAGATTTCACATTGGCGACCATTTTACGGATCGCCTCGGACCTTTTTCCGCGATCGACCGGCACACAGCCGATCTTGATCGCGTACCAGCCCAGTATGGGTGCCCAGCGCAGGCTGGATTTCATGATGAATTTCGGGCGCGGGACAACGCTGACGATCATGATGATGTCCAGAAACGACTGATGCTTAGAGGCGATCAGAACCTCGTCAGTGGGCACTTCCCCCCTGATTTCCGTCTTGAGGCCGATCATCCAAGACGCCGTCCAGCGCACCCAGCGGCAATAGGTCCTGACCGCGCGATACGCAGCCGTCCGGTCGATCAGCACCCATGGTGTAAAGAACAGCGCCAGCACCGCCATCATCGCATACATCTGGCCGGTAAAGATCAGGGAACGTATCCATTGAAGCCCATAGCGCATCACGCAATTCCCCGCAGCGTGCGCCGGGCAGCATTGCGCGTGGCCAGATGCGCCACCAGCGCCGCAAGCGGCGGTATGGCAAAGGGCCATATCCAGTGCGCCCCCTGAAATCCAAGCCCGGTCAGAAAGTTGCCCGCAACCTCGGAATCCGGCAACAATGCCACCGCCAGCGTCCCCAGCACGGTTCCGCCCACAGCACCGACAAAGGCGCGCAGCGTGAAGCGGCGGACAAATGCCCCGGCAATATAGCTATCCCGCGCGCCGACCAGCCGCAGAACGCCGATCACCTGAGCGTTTGCCGCCAGCGCCGACTGTGCCGCGAGCGTAATCATCGCCGCCGTAGAGGCGGCAATCAGCACAATCGCCACAAATCCCAACATCCGCAGCCGGTCGGCCGCTGAGACCAGTGGCTTACGCCAGCGCGTGTGATCATCAAGGATCGCGCCGGGTGCCTCTGCGGCCAATCGCTGGCGCAACCCTTCGGAATCGTAGCCTTCTGAATTCTCGATAACTTCGACCAGTTTGGGCACAGGCAAGTTTTCGATCGGCAGATCGGGGCCGAACCACGGCTCCAGCAACTGGCGCTGCTCTTCTTCGCTCAGCGTTCGCGCCGATGCGATGCCCGGCGTCGTCTGCAGCACCCTCTCGACCGCGCGCAGCTGGGCATCCATCTGTTCAGCCGGTGCGGATATCCGGATCGTCGATGTCTGCGCCAGTTCCGATGCCCATCTGTCCGCGAGCCGCCCCGTCGCCAGCGAAAGCGCCAGCGCAAAAACCGTCAGGAACGCCATCGCACCCGCCGTGAATGACGTCAGCAGTACCGTAAAGCCCGACGGCGGCACGATCCTGTCTGATGCCTTGTCGCGGGGCGCGATCAGTGCGCTCATGAAACGCGGCAACCTCACAGGTCCGACCCGGCAAGCTGCAGGCGGCGGTTACTGATCCTGAGCACGCGTGCGGCCACCTCTGATTTGGCGGCGCGGATCAGGTTCAGATCATGGGTCGCAATCAGAACCGTCTTGCCCATCCTGTTCAGCTCGATCAGCAGCTTGAGCAACCTCAACGACATGTCCCAGTCGATATTGCCCGTGGGTTCATCCGCCAGCAGGATATCGGGTGACATGATTACGGCCCGGGCTAGCGCGGCGCGTTGTCGTTCGCCGCCCGACAATTCCGCAGGCAGGGCGTTGGCGCGCGGGGTCAGCCCGACCCAGCCGATCAGATCAACCAGATTTTCTGCTGCACCGCCACCGCCGCGGCCCGAAACCATCAGGGGCAGCGCGATGTTTTCGGTCACGCTCATATGATCCAGAAACTGGCAATCCTGATGCACGACCCCGATGCGCTGCCGGATGCCCGCGACGCCGTCGCGCGACAATTCCCTGACATCCTTGCGAAACAGGCGCACCTGCCCCGCTGTCGCGATCAGCTGACCATAGCAGAGCCTCAGAAACGTCGTCTTGCCCGAGCCGGACGGGCCGGTCAGAAAATGGAACGAGCCCGGGCTCAACTTGAGCGATACGTCGCTCAAAAGTTCACCACCGCCGTAACTATACGCTACGTTTTCAAGCTCGATCACCGGCTGCTCCACCCTCGTCTGACTTGTTTTGGCCGAAGCGGGCCTTACTTTCAATTGGCTTTGGCAGTAAAGCTTGGATTTGTCAGTATGGATTGATAAACCATTTCAGAATATGAGCAGAAATCGGCTCTTACACAGGACGGAATGAACTCGGAATGCGTCTGGTCTGCCCAAATTGCGAGGCCCAGTATGAGGTCGGAGAGGGCGTGATTCCGGATGAGGGGCGGGATGTTCAGTGCTCCAACTGCGGCAATACATGGTTCCAGCATCCCGAAGGATTTGACCCGCGCCCTGCCGAGGATCCCGCGCCCGCGCCGTATGGCGGAAATGATGCCGGAGGCGACAGGGCAGGGCGCGCCACCGCCGAGAGTTTTGAGGACAATCTGCGCCAGGCGCTGGGCGATGATCCGGACGACGAACCGCTGCCCGACCCCGACCCGTCAGCGCCCGCGCCGCGCACCGTCGCCCCCCGCCGCGAGCTGAGCGCCGATGTCGCCGGTATCCTGCGCGAAGAGGCCGAGCATGAACGCACCATCCGCAAACGCGAAGCCGAGACGCGGATCGAAACCCAGCCCGATCTGGGGCTGGAGGAAACGGCGGAACCCAATCACAATGCCCGCGCCGAGGCCGAGAGCAACCGGGTAACCAACCTCAGGAAATCCGCCGGTGCGGTGGCCGCCACGTCGCGCCGCAACCTGCTGCCGGATATCGAAGAGATCAATTCCACGCTCCGCTCGACCACCGAACGCAAACGAGAGGCATCCGGCCCGGTGTCCGACGACGTGATGGGCTATCAGTCCCGCAGCCGCGGGTTTCGCATGGGCTTTATGCTGATGGTGATGCTGGCGCTGGTGGCCATCATCGCCTATCTCTTTTCCGCGACCATCATCGAGATTGCACCGGGCACGGAACCCTATCTCAAGGCCTTCATCCGCAATGCCGACATCGCCCGTGTCTGGCTGGAAAACGCCGTCGAGCGGCTGACGCTCTTTATCGAAAGCCAGACAGGCAGCTAGCGCGACACACCCCAACCTTTCCGCTTGCAATGCCCTGACGACGGGGATACATCCCACCCTCACGCGCTGGTAGCTCAGCTGGATAGAGTACTTGACTACGAATCAAGGGGTCGGGGGTTCGAATCCTCCCCAGCGCGCCAATTTCTCTGACATTCAGCACCAACCCCGATTGTGGGTCCGTCAATTCCGATGCGCCAATAAGACGATGACCGGTCTGAGCCCAAGACCTCTGAAGGACCGCCAATTGATCATGACCGCTTTAATGTAGCAACATGTCATTGAAGGTCATTTGTGAGGGCAGACCAATGGTTCACACTGAAGTTTTCGACACGCAGTTGGCTGAACTAATTGAATGGCGTCGCGATTTTCACGCACATCCGGAAATCACATTCGACGTCCATAGAACCGCCGGTCTGGTTGCTGAGCGATTGCAAAAAATGGGTGTCGACGAAGTGTATACTGGTATTGGGAAAACCGGCGTCGTCGCGGTGATAAAAGGCAAAAGTACAGCAAGCGACAAGGTGATTGGCTTACGCGCGGACATGGACGCTTTGCCCATGCAGGAGCAGACAAATCTCCCTTATGCGTCAAAAATTGTAGGCCGAATGCATGCCTGCGGACATGATGGGCACACCACGATGCTGCTGGGCGCTGCTCGTTATCTGAGCGAGACCCGCAATTTCAATGGAACTGCAGTTCTGATTTTCCAACCAGCGGAAGAGGCGGAAGGCGGTGGCCTCGCCATGGTTCAGGATGGTCTGATGAATCGATTTGGCATTCAAAGCGTTTTTGCGCTTCATACATCTCCTGGTCTGCCTATCGGCAATTTCTCAACTCGCCCCGGTAGTATAATGGGGTCTGCGGACCTCTTTGATGTACAAATAACAGGAAAGGGCTGCCATGCGGCTTTTCCACATGAGGGTCTCGACCCCGCCATTGCCGTTGCTCAGATAATCCAGGGTTTCCAGACGATTGTGTCGCGTTCAATAATTGCTTCGGCGCAACATGTCGTTTCAATCACGCAAATCCACATGGGGAAAGCAGATAATATCATTGCTGAGACAGCAGAGATCAGAGGGACCGTGCGCAGCCTATCCAGCACGGCACGTGCTTTGGGCAAACAAAGGATGTACGAGATTTGCGCGGGTGTAGCATCCATGACGGGTACTGACATCCATCTCAATTACATTGACGAATTGCCGGTTACGGAAAACGACCCGACACAAACCGACTTTGCTATTGATGCGGCCTCCAGACTGGTGGGCTCCGAGGCGGTTAACGGCAACAGAACACCAACCATGGGTGGTGAGGATTTTTCTTTCATGCTTGAGCAACGCCCGGGCAATTTCATGTTTATCGGCAACGGAGATAGCGCGGCATTGCACAACCCAGCCTTCGATTTCAATGATGACGCACTCGCTTATGGCTGCGCCTATTTTGTTACAATTGTTGAGCAGAAGTTATCGCTCTGACTCGCAGCGAAGTCCGGTTGCTCCTACCCGTACAGCTCCACAATGATCGGCAATTCCAGATTCATGTGTCGAAGGGTTCTCACCCGCTGCATGGTCTGCGGAGTTTCGCACTCCCCAGCGCGCCGATATTCTCCATTGACCGGATTACCACAAAAATTACTGTCCGTTCTTGGAATTTTGACCAATCTGCCCTGACTGGCGCGTTGACTCCGTGGAATCAACTGCCTAAAGAGCGGGCTCGGAATGATCGGTCGACCGACCGTATGCAAAGAATGATCGGGGTAGTGCTATGAAGCGCACGTATCAGCCAAGCAATCTGGTTCGCAAACGCCGCCACGGCTTTCGTGCGCGGATGGCAACCAAGGCAGGCCGCAAAATCCTCAACGCACGCCGTGTGCGTGGGCGCAAATCGCTGAGCGCCTGAACAGGGCCAGCGCTGGTCGGGTGGCAACGCCGCCTGACGCCAGAGGAATGCGGATGACAGGCCGCTCCGGCGATACGCCCGGGGCGGTGTTTTCGTTAGTACCCACGAGATTGAAGAAACGGCCGGATTTCCTGCGGGTAGCGCGGGGACAGCGCAGCCATCACGACGGGTTCATCCTGCAGGCCCGCGAACGCAGCCCCGCCGATACCGGCGCGCCCCGCATCGGATTTACCACCAGCCGCAAGGTCGGCAATGCGGTTGCGCGCAACCGTGCCCGCCGCCGACTGCGCGCGATCTGCCGCGCGGTTGATGCAACGCTCTTTCGCGCCGGGTGGGATTACGTGCTGATCGGGCGTGCGGGCAGGACGGCCGAGAAACCCTTTGACGACCTCTGCAGAGACCTTGAACTGGCGCTGAAACGCCTGTCTGCTGGCTGAGATGTCGCCACTTGCCCATGTCTTCGCCTTGCCCGTCCGGTTTTACCGGCTGTTCCTGTCCCCGTGGCTTGGGCGAAGCTGCCGATTCGATCCGACCTGCTCGGCCTATGCGCTAGAGGCGCTGGAAAAGCATGGCGGCCTGCGCGGTGGATGGTTTGCCATCCGGCGGATCATGCGGTGTCACCCCTGGGGTGGTCAAGGCGTTGACGATGTGCCCGATTGATCCGATATTCCGCCCCTGACCTCTGAAACCATTTCCCGCAGGCTCTGCATGCTCGACGACGCGAACGACATTCACCCCCTCTTTGCGAACGCGCCTTCAACGACAGAATTCAAAAAGCTGCGCAAGCGTATCGTACGGCTGGCGCGCGAGGCGGTCGAGCAATACGGGATGGTCACGCGTGATCAGAAATGGCTCGTCTGTCTGTCCGGTGGCAAAGACAGCTATACCCTGTTGGCGGTTCTTCACGAGCTGAAATGGCGCGGCTTGCTGCCGGTCGAATTGCTGGCCTGCAATCTGGATCAGGGACAGCCCGGTTTTCCGGCGACTGTGCTCCCGGAATTTCTCTCACGTATGCAGGTGCCGCACCGGATCGAATATCAGGACACTTATTCCATCGTGACCGACAAGGTGCCCGCCGGGCGCACCTATTGCGCGCTCTGCTCGCGGCTGCGGCGCGGCAACCTCTATCGGATTGCCCGCGAAGAGGGCTGCAGCGCTGTGGTGCTGGGCCATCATCGCGACGACATTCTGGAAACGTTTTTCATGAACCTCTTTCACGGCGGGCGGCTGGCAACCATGCCGCCCAAGCTGGTGAACGAAGAGGGCGATCTTTTTGTTCTGCGCCCGCTGGCGCATGTCGCCGAGGCCGATTGCGCGAAATTCGCGGCGGCGATGAATTACCCCATCATCCCTTGCGATCTCTGCGGTTCGCAGGACGGACTGCAGCGCCAGCAGGTCAAGGCCATTCTGGACGGCTGGGAGAAGAACAGCCCCGGCCGGAGACAGGTCATGTTCCGCGCGCTGATGAACGCACGCCCGTCGCATCTGCTTGACCCCGCGCTCTTTGACTTTGCCGGTCTGGAGCGGCACTCCGGATAAATTTAGCCAAACTTTCCGCGATCAGCGCCGATGCATTAACCGTATTTGCAGGCCCACTCCCCCAATTGAACGGCAATCGGTGCCGGGACGGGGACAATACAGTGATGATATCTCGATCAGGGGTTCGGACGGCGCGGCGCGCGGGTGAATTTCTGACCTCGGCGCGCCTCTTTGCGATTTTCCCGCTATTGACCATTCTGGCCTATTGGGTCGGGGGCGACGCCGTGCTCTTTACCACCTCTGTGCTGTTTCCGATCCTGATCGCATTGAAATCCGGGCTCGAGGATCATGAAAGACCTGCGCCACCAGCGCGCGACGGACTGACGGGGTTGCACCGCGCAGGTGGCCTGGTCAGTCGGATCGATCAGATGACGGGACAGGACGCTAAGGAAACGCGTGCCGCCTGTATCGCGCTGGATATCGACGGGTTCAGCCGCCTGAAGCGGCAGCACGGGCCACAGGCCGCCGATGAGATTCTGCGCCGCGTGGGCGAACGGCTGGTCACCAGCATACGCGGAACCGATGTGATCGCCCGACTGGATGGGGACCGGTTCGCCATCGCCCTCGCATCGGACCGCGGGCTGGATACCGACAGGATATTGGGGGTGATCGAACGGCTGCAACGCGTCCTGGCCGAGCCGTTTGAAATTGGCGGCACGCCTGTCTACCTGACGATCTGTGCGGGATTTGCTCATCTCAATCCGCCGCTGACCGGCGCGGGTCTGTTGTCAGCGGCGCAGACGGCACTGGAATTCGCCCATCAGAACGGGCCGGCATCGGTGCGCGAATACACACCTGATCTGGACGCACGTTCACGCAGCCGCCGTACCCTGACATCCGAGATCGGGGCCGCCTTTGACCGGGGTGAAATCGTTGCGTGGTATCAGCCTCAGATCTGCATCACCGATCTTTCTCTGTCGGGGCTGGAGGCGCTGGCGCGCTGGCAGCATCCCGACCGGGGGCCCATTCCGCCGGATCAGTTTTTGCCGCTGATCGACGAACTGGGGCTCCACGCCCGTCTGTCAGAAACCATGATGGCGCAGATTGCGCGCAATTTGCACGCATGGGATCAGGCCGGGCTGCAGGTGCCGCAGGTTGGCATCAATCTTGCCAAGGAAGATTTTGCAAACCCAAGGCTGGTCGAGCGCCTGACATGGGAACTCGACCGTTTTGACCTGTTGCCTGACCGGATCGCGATAGAGATTCTGGAAAGCGTCATCGCGGGTGAGACATCGGATATACCGCTGGCCAATATCACGCGGATGGCGCAAATGGGCTTTCACATCGACCTCGACGATTTCGGCACCGGCTATTCCTCGATCACGATGCTGCGACGGTTCCCTGTTGGCCGTATCAAGATCGACAGATCCTTCGTGTCATCGCTTGATCGTGATCCCGAACAGGAAAAAACGGTTCGCGCCATCATGACCATGGCGAAACAGCTGGATGTAGCGGTGCTGGCCGAAGGTGTGGAAACGGCTGGCGAACTCGCCTGTTTGTCAGAATTGAGTTGTGCCTATGCCCAGGGGTTTTACTTTGCCCGCCCGATGCCCGCCGAGGACACGACGCAATGGCTGCAACGTCAGGCCAAAAAGGCGGGCGGCGGGCAAGGTGGCACCAGCCCGGTACGGACCCGGGCCTGAATCCTGCTCCCTGCCTTGAAAAGCGGCAGAAACACGCACATTTCATCGGCGAAATGCCTTGACCTTTGATCCGCCAGTCGTTTCAACCCCTGAGACCGAAAACGCTAAAGGCAGCAGTCCCCGATGGACGATCAGAACAAGAATCTCATCCTTGCAACCGCGCTCAGTTTCCTCGTGATCCTTGTCTGGTTCGTGCTGTTTCCGCCGGAAACGCCGCAGGACAATCCCAACACAAACACGCCCGTTGCGGCAGATGTAACAGCCGATCCGGCCGGTGGCGACGCTCAGGCCACCAACTCTGCCGCGTTACTGCCCGGCACTTTGGCCACGCGCGAAACCGCACTGGCCCAGAGCGAACGGGTGATGGTCAACACACCCAGCCTCAGCGGTTCAATCTCGCTGACCGGCGGGCGCATCGATGACATCTCACTGAACAACTACCGCGAAAGCCTGGCCGAAGATTCTCCCATGGTGACGCTGCTGTCGCCAGTCGGGCGGCCAAAAGCCTACTACGCCGGCTTTGGCTGGGCACCGGGGGGCAATCTGGACTGGCCGGATGTTCCGGGTGCCGATACCCCGTGGCGCATCGAATCCGGCGAAACGCTGACACCCGAGAGCCCGGTCACACTGCGCTGGGAAAACGACAAGGGCGTGGTGTTCCGCAGGACGATATCTGTTGATGACAAGTTCATGTTCACCATCCGCCAAAGCGTGGAAAACAACAGTGATGCTGACATCCGGGTCGCTCCGTTTGGGCAAATTCAGCGCCATGGCGAACCCGCGGACCTCAAAGGTTTCTTCATCATCCACGAGGGCGCGATCCGCCAGTCCGGCGAAGAACTGAGCGAGTTTGATTATGGCGATCTGCGCGACTTTGGAGCTGATCCCCGCTGGGGTGCGGGCACTGACGTGGTCGAAGTAGCCCAGAACGGCTGGCTTGGATTTACCGACCACTACTGGATGACGACGCTGATCCCCGATGCTGATCAGCCCTTCAGCTCGGTTCTGCAATACAATACCGGCGGCGACATCTACCGCGCTGAGGCCCGGTTGCAGACGCTGACTGTGGCGGCCGGCTCGACTTCCGAAGTGACAACGCGCCTCTTTGCCGGTGCGAAGGTCTGGGAAACCATCAACAATTACGAAAAAGATCAGAACATCTATCGGTATATCGACTCGATTGACTGGGGCTGGTTCTTTTTCCTGACAAAACCGATCTTTCGTGTTCTGCACTGGCTGAACGGCGTCATCGGCAACATGGGCTGGGCCATTATCGGCCTGACGCTGCTGATCAAGGCGCTCCTGCTGCCGCTGGCCTATAAATCATATGTCTCCATGGCCAAGATGAAGGAACTCCAGCCGCAGATGGAGAAGATCAAGGAAAAGGCCGGTGATGACCGCCAGAAACTCCAGCAAGAGATGATGGCGCTCTACAAGAAGGAAAAGGTGAACCCGGCCTCGGGCTGTCTGCCGATCCTGCTGCAGATCCCGATCTTCTTCTCGCTCTACAAGGTGATCTTTGTCACGATCGAACTGCGCCATGCCCCTTGGTTCGGCTGGATCAAGGACCTTTCTGCGCCCGATCCGTCATCAATCTTTAATTTGTGGGGCATCATGCCCTGGGACGGTCCCCAGCCAGAAAGCATCATGGCGCTGATATTCATCGGCATTCTGCCGCTTTTGCTAGGCGTCTCGATGTGGCTGCAACAGAAACTGAACCCCGCACCCACCGATCCCACTCAGGCAATGATATTTGCCTGGATGCCCTGGGTCTTCATGTTCATGCTGGGCAGCTTTGCCTCGGGACTGGTGGTCTATTGGATTGCAAACAACACGATCACCTTCATCCAGCAATATCTGATCATGCGCAGCCAGGGCTATAAACCCGACGTTTTCGGCAACATCATTGGTTCGTTCAAACGCAAGACAAAGGACGGCTGATGGCGGGCACTGTCCGCCATATCTATCGCCACCCCATCAAGTCTCATGGTCACGAGCCCATGCGCTCGGTCCGGCTGGAACCGGGCAAAACCCTGCCCTGGGATCGCCGGTGGGCGGTGCGGCATGAGTACGCCAAAACCGACGGAACCGGCTGGGCAGACTGCATGAATTTTTCCCGTGCGGCCAAGGCCCCGTCACTCATGGCCATTCAGGCCGAAACTGATGAAGATACCGGGACCGTCACGCTGACCCATCCGGATCGACCGCCGCTCCGTTTCAATCCGGATCGCGACCTGGATGCATTTCTGGACTGGGTCAAGCCGCTGATGCCTGCTGGCAGGGCACAATCGCAGGGCATCGTCCGCGTTCCCGACCGTGGCATGACGGATTCAGACTATCCCTCGATCAGCATCATGAACCTGGCGTCCAACAAGGCCCTGTCAGATCGGATGGGGCAGCAACTGGACCTGCGCCGCTGGCGCGGCAATATCTGGCTTGAAGGACCCGAACCCTGGGCTGAATTCAACTGGGTCGGAAAGACGCTTGGCATCGGCGACGCAGTCGTCGAAATCATCGAACCGATCGAGCGATGCAACGCCACGATGGCAAATCCCGACACGGGCAGACGCGACGCTGAAACGCTCCGCGCACTCAATGATGGCTGGGGCCATCAGGACATGGGGGTGCTGGGCATCGTGCGTAGTGCCGGGACGGTCAGCATCGGTGACGAGGCGCGGCTGATATGAGCCAGCTTCCCTTTCCCCTCGCGCCCACCCCATCCGATACCGAAAGAGAGGCCGGCAGGCGTCTCTTTGCGCCGGCGTCCACCTTCCTCAAGGGGGTGGTTGCGATGGATGGCCTGCCCGGTGCGGATCGTGTCGAGATTTGTTTTGCCGGTCGGTCAAACGTCGGGAAATCCAGCCTGATCAACGCTTTGACAAATCAGAAATCGTTGGCAAGGGCCTCAAACACACCGGGCCGCACGCAAGAGATAAACTTTTTCACTTTGGGTGAGAGTCACTATCTTGTCGATCTGCCGGGCTATGGTTTTGCCAACGCCCCCGTCGCGATTGTTGAGAAATGGCAGGCGCTGCTGAAGGCCTATCTGACAGGGAGGGCCACGCTGCGGCGGGTATTTGTGCTGATTGATCACCGTCACGGAATCAAAGCCGTGGACAGTGAGATTCTGAAACGTCTCGATCAGGCGGCGGTTACGTTTCAGGTGGTGCTCACCAAATCGGACAAGGTTAAAGAGAAGGACCGCCAGCGGGTGCTGGATCAGGTGCGTAACGCGCTGAAAGACCATCCCGCCGCCTTTCCCGAGATCGTTGTGACCTCCAGCGAAAAATCTGAAGGGCTTGAGGTGCTGCGCGCGATCATCGCCGGGATCGGCTGAACCACAGCACCCTTGGCAGCGCGGGGGCTTCGGCGTAACAACGTCTGACAGGGACCAAATCCATGAAGAAACAGGACGCCATGAACAGGGACTGGTTTGCAACGGCGGCGACATTGTCCGAGGCTTTGCCATATCTTCAACGCTATGACAGCGCCATCGTCGTCATCAAATTTGGCGGTCACGCCATGGGTTCAGACGCGGCAATGGACAGTTTTGCCCGCGATATCGTCCTGATGCAGCAGGTCGGCGTGAACCCCGTCATCGTGCATGGCGGTGGGCCGATGATCAACGACATGCTGTCGCGTCTCGATATCCAGTCCGAATTTGTGAATGGCAAGCGGGTGACGGATGCCGCGACGGTCGAGGTCGTGGAAATGGTGTTGTCGGGACGGGTGAACAAACGGATCGTTCAGGCGATCAACCGGCAGGGCGGGCGGGCCGTCGGGCTGTCGGGCAAGGATGCCAATCTGTTGATCTGCGAACCTGCAAAGCCCGAGCTTGGCTTTGTCGGCGATCCGGTTGAGGTTGATGCCAATCTCCTGCGTCAACTCTTTGATGCCGAGATCGTACCGGTCATCGCCCCGATTGGAGCGGGACGGGATGGCGAAACCTTCAACGTCAACGGCGATACCGCTGCCGGGGCCATCGCCGCCGGGCTCAAGGCTGATCGGTTGCTCCTGCTGACAGATGTCGAGGGGGTTAAAAACGCCGATGGCGAGGTGCTGACGGAACTGACCGTTGCCAATATTGAGGCGCTGATTGCCGATGGCACCATCGCAGGCGGCATGATCCCCAAGACGGAAACCTGTGTTACCGCTGTAAACGGCGGTGTCCGCGCCGCCGTGATCCTTGATGGACGGGCACCCAATGCCTGCCTTCTTGAGCTTTTTACCGATCACGGTGCCGGCAGTATCATTCGCAGCACATGACCGGCGATCCCGGCTACGCGGCGTTCGAGGCCCAGGCGAATGCCCGCAATCTGACAATTCTGGGCGGATTTCATATCGATCAACCGATTGATGCCGCGCCAGATGCACGCACGATGTTGTTGTTCGGCCCGCACGAGCCGGGATTCTGGGAACGGTTCCGGCAGACACCGGAATGGCGGGATCAGAACCCCGATCCGTTCGACGCATGGTCGCGGCGCGAGATTTCGGAATTGTCCCATACGCTGGGTGGAACACCGCTTTTTCCGTTTGACGGACCGCCATATCATCCGTTTTTTGACTGGGCGCTGAATACGGGGCGGGTCTGGGCATCGCCGGTCTTGCTCTTGGTACATGACGTGGCCGGGCTCTTGGTGTCCTTCCGGGGGGCAATTGGCCTGACGCGGCATATTGATCTGCCGCCTGTCCCGACCCACAGCCCCTGCGAAACCTGTGCCGACAGGCCCTGCCTGACCACCTGCCCTGTAAATGCATTGACGCCGGACGAATATGTACTGACGCGCTGTCATGCCCATCTGGACAGGCCCGAGGGCGCGGCCTGCATGAATGCGGGCTGCCTTGCCCGGCGCGCCTGCCCTGTCAGTCAGCGCTACCCACGCAATCCGGCGCAATCGGCGCATCACATGTCACGGTTCCACCCATGAGCCTGACGCTGATCCTGACGCGCCACGCGAAATCAAGCTGGGACGACCCCCGCCTGTCCGACCATGAACGACCGCTGAACAAGCGCGGGCGCGGGGATGCGCGCAAGATCGGCTCGTGGATTGCCAGACACGCGCCACCCGTTGATCAGGTTCTCTGTTCGTCGGCGCTGCGTACGCTCGAAACATGGGAACGCAGCGGCCTCACTTCATCCGATCTCAATGTGATGTCTGCTCTTTATCACGCGGGCGCATCGGGGATACGCGCCGCACTCGCTCAGGCGGCAGGAAAAACCGTCATGCTGATCGGGCACAATCCGGGCATTGGCGATTTCGCAGAGCGGATTTGCACCAGCCCGCCCGACCATCATCGGTTTCATGACTATCCTACCGCCGCAACGACGCTGTTGTCGTTCTCGGCCGATAGCTGGCAAGCGATCAATTGGGGGGACGGGCATGTATCCGGGTTCGTCATTCCCCGGGAATTGCCTGCATCGGAATGATCCCCCACGCTGCGGGCGCGGGGGATCGTCGTTCGTTCAGTGGCCCAGAATCTGGCTGAGGAACAGTTTGGTCCGGTCCGATTGCGGGTTGTTGAAGAACGGCTCGGGCTCGTTCTGTTCCACAATCTGACCCGCATCCATAAAGATGACCCTGTTCGCCACCTGACGGGCAAAGCCCATCTCGTGCGTGACACAAATCATCGTCATGCCCTCTTCGGCAAGCTCGATCATCGTGTCCAGAACCTCTTTGATCATCTCGGGGTCAAGCGCCGAGGTCGGTTCGTCAAACAGCATAATCCGCGGCTTCATGCAAAGCGAGCGGGCAATCGCCACACGCTGCTGCTGACCACCGGACAACTGGCCGGGGTATTTCAGCGCCTGTTCCGGGATCTTGACCTTTTCCAGGAAATGCATTGCCGTTTCCTCGGCCTCCTTGCGGGGCGTTTTGCGCACCCAGATCGGCGCCAGCGTGCAGTTTTCCAGAATCGTCAGATGCGGAAACAGGTTGAAGTGCTGAAAGCACATGCCAACCTCTGAGCGGATCTTGTCGATGTTTTTCAGATCGCTGGTCAGTTCCGTACCATCGACTATGATCTGGCCCGCCTGATGTTCCTCCAGACGGTTGATGCACCGGATCAGTGTCGATTTGCCCGAACCGGATGGACCACAGATGACGATCCGTTCGCCCCGGTTGACGGTCAGGTTAATGTCCCTGAGCACGTGAAAGGCACCATACCACTTGTTCATTTCCGTGATCTGGATGGCGACCTCGTCGCTCACCTGCATATGAGACCGGTCGATTTCCCGATCGACCATGGTTTCGTGTGTAGATTCAGCCATAGCTTGTTTCCTTACCTATGGTCGGTCTGAAGCTTGCGCTCCAGATACATTGAGTATCGGGACATCGAGAAACAGAAGACGAAGAACAAGAGCGCGATAAACGCGAACAGTTCCCAGTAAACTCCGTTCCATGCGGCGTCCGCGCGAATGGCATTGGCCAGACCCAAAGGATCAAGAAGCCCGATGATCGACACCAGCGTCGTATCCTTGAAGATACCGATGAAGGTCGAAACGATACCCGGGATCGAGATCTTGAGCGCCTGCGGCATGATGATCAGCCGCTGCGACTGCCAGTAGTCCAGACCAAGGGAATCCGCCCCCTCGTACTGGCCTTTCGGCAACGCGGCCAGTCCGCCCCTGATCACCTCGGCCATATAGGCCGCCGCAAACAGCGTCACCATGATCATCACCCTCAGGATGATGTCAAAGTTCGTGCCCGGTGGCAGAAAGATGTTCAAAAGCGTCGAGGCCACGAACAACAGCGTGATCAGCGGAACGCCCCGGATGAACTCGATAAAGCCCACGCAGATTCCCTTGACGATCAACAGGTCCGACTGGCGGCCAAGCGCCAGAACGATCCCGATGGGCAGGGATACACCAATCGCGACCACACCGATCAGAACCGACAGCATGAAGCCGCCGAACTTGCGGCTCTCGACCGCTTCGATCCCGATGGGGAGTGTCCCCGACAGCGCATCCGCTACTGCCGGACCCGCGCCCAGCCACCAAGTGACGGTGGCCAGAACACCCACGATCATCGCGCTCAGCGCGCCGATTTCATCGCTCAATATCTTGATGACATAGAAGCCGATGACAAAACCCGCAGCCGCCATGAGCGGGCCCCAGATTGTCCCGCCCCACAGCAGCCATGGCATCAGGAACGGATAGACCATGGTGACATAAAGCAGTTTCCGCGGGACCCGATCAGCAAACAGCACAGGCGCGAGCGCAACGAACAGCAGGATGATCGCCAGATTCGGACGCCAGTAAAGCTCGGGCGGGTAGAACCCGTAAAGCAACTGCAACCAGCGTTCATTGATGACGGCCCAACAGGCATGTTCGGCGCTTTCGGCACCTGGCCAGTTGGCTGCGATAACCTCGCGACACCCGGCCAGCGAATCCGCATCCCAAACCGACAGAAATACCCATGGCAGAATACCGGCCAGCACCCGCCAGATGAAATAGATGGATATCACGGTCAGGATCGAGTTGAACCAGCTTGAAAACAAGTTGGCGCGGACCCAGCCGATGACACCGACCGACGAAGCGGGCGGTGCCTGTTCCGGCAGCATTTCCATGCGGACAAATGATTTTTCAGCCATCTTACCGCTCCACCAGTTTTACTTTGTTGTTGTACCAGTTCATCACCACCGAAATGCTGAGCGAGATGGTCAGATAGACCGCCATCAACAGCAGGATGGATTCCAGTTCGCGACCGGTCTGGTTCATCGTGATACCGCCAAGCGTCCCGGTAATATCCATATAGCCAACCGCAATCGCCAGTGACGAGTTCTTGGTCAGGTTCAGATAGTTCGAGATCAGCGGCGGAATGATGACGCGCAGTGCCTGTGGCAACACCACGAGGCTCATGATCCGGTTGGGGCGCAGCCCCAATGCACCTGCTGCCTCGGTCTGGCCCTTAGAGATAGCAAGGATACCCGCGCGCACAATCTCGGCGATGAATGCCGCAGTATAAAGCGACAATGCCAGCCAAAGTGCGATCAGAGAGTTCCTGAGATGCGTACCGCCCTGAAAGTTGAAGCCCTTGAGGGCCGGATATCCCAGATGCAGACCCAGCATCCAGCTGACAATGGCGAACGGGATGACAACCACCGCCAGACGCCAGTACCAGACAACCGGGCGTTCACCGGTTTGTTCCTGAGTTCGATCAGCATAGCGGCCAATCCGCCCCGAAACATAAAGCCCGGCGGCAAACACCAGCACAAGTACGATCAGTTCAAGACTGACATCGAACCTGAGGCTCGATGTGCCCAGCAGTGATATATCACCAAGTGGGCGTGAAAACAGAAATTCGGGAACATAGACCCCCCTGTTGGTGATCGCCACTGTTTCATTCAGGATCATCGACGCCGTGGCGTCATCACCCCGGAACTCACGCGGTGCGGGCAGGCCCTCGATCAGGAATGCCATCACCAGCACAATCCACAGCAGAACGGGAACGTTCCGGAACATTTCGATATAGACCGTCATGATCCGCGCGACGATCCAGTTGTTCGACAGGCGCAGCACACCGATCAGAACACCCAGTATCGTTGCCGTGATGCAGCCCAGCGCCGCAACCACAAGCGTATTCAAAAGGCCCAGCAGCGATGCCCGCAAATGCGTATCGCGCGAAGTATAGTCCAGAAGACGTTGGTTAATGTCGTAGCTTGCCGGTTCACCCAAAAACCCGAACTCGACTGGTTTGCCCAGTGCGTTCAAGTTGGTGATTGTGTTGTTGATCAGCCAGGCGGCCAGAAGCATGAAACCGAACATCGCAACAACCTGAATGGTCATCGAGCGATATCGCGTATCGTAGATCAACATCGACAGGCGGAACGACTCCTTCGGGGGGTCGGTCAGTGTCGTCATGTTTTTTCCCTGAACTGTTTCGGACATCTCCCCGGCAGGTTTATTCCTGCATCTTGGTCCGAAACGTTGTTATTGGATGTGAAAAGGGCGCAGAGTGATCTGCGCCCTTTCCTGAATGGTTTTACCGGAATGGTGGAGAGTAGATCAGACCACCATTGGTCCACTGTGCGTTCAGGCCGCGTGCAAGGCCAATCGGTGTGTTCTCACCGATGTTGCGCTCGAACACTTCGCCATAGTTGCCCTGGGACATGATGACGTTCTTGGCCCAATCGGCGCTCAGGCCGAGCATTTCGCCAAGCGTACCTTCGGAACCCAGAAGACGGTTGATTTCAGGGTTGTTGGTACCACCGGCCATCTCACCGGCATTCGCGGAGGTGACGCCCAGTTCTTCGGCTGTGATCATCGCGTTCAGCGTCCAGCGAACGATATCACCCCATTCGCTGTCGCCGTGGCGGACAAGCGGGCCCAGAGGCTCTTTGGAGATGATTTCAGGCAGCAGAACGTGATCTCCAGGGTTTTCAAACGTCGCACGTGTCGCGGCGAGGCCTGATGCGTCCGTCGTGTAAACGTCGCAGGCACCCGCAAGATACTGCTGCTGCGCTTCGGCGTTTGTCTCGATTGGAACCGGTTCGTAGCTGATGTTGTTCGAGCGGAAGAAGTCCGCCAGGTTCAGCTCGGTGGTCGTACCGGTCTGGATGCAGACGGTCGCACCGTCCAGATCCTTGGCCGACGATACGCCAAGATCCTTTGGAACCATGAAACCCTGGCCGTCATAGTAGTTCACGCCGACGAATTCGAACTTGAGGTCGACATCGCGCGAGAAGGTCCAGGTGGTGTTCCGCGCCAGCATGTCGACTTCGCCGGATGCAAGGGCGGTAAAGCGGGTCTTACCCGTGGTTGGTACGAATTCGACGGCATTGGCATCGCCAAGCGTCGCAACAGCAACAGCACGGCAGACTGCTACGTCAAAGCCATCCCAGTTACCATTCGCGTCGGGCGCGGCAAAGCCGACAAGGCCGGTCGACACGCCGCAGTTCAGCTTGCCGCGCGCCTTGACATCGTCAAGCGTGCCGGCTGCAGCCGCGCCAGCGGCGATACCGGAAAGCGCAAGCGTTCCGAAAAAGATCGATTTTTTCATATTTACCTCTTCCTGATGGTCTGCCCTTTAGCGGGGCAGTTATTCCGGTCCTTTCTAGGGGACCAGGGGCGATACTGTTTGGGACATAGCCCGTCAGCATAGCGGAGTTTGGCCAAATAAACCCAATAAGGTCAAGCCTTGACATGCCAATCCTGACCCAGCTTCTTCAGAAGTTTTTTCAATGGCTATGTCACGGAAACAATTGATGGAACGAAGCGTGAATTCGGTTGCATTAATGTCCATTTGCCAGCCGAAAAAACCTGCAGGCATGTAAAAACGCGGCCTTTTTTACCGCACTCATGGTCAGGGCTTCGTCGTCCTCGCCCCATTGTTCGCTCTGCCAGTCTTCATCGATTCGCGAAATTGCCCAGATTTCCTCGGGTGATGAATGGCCATGCGCTGCCGACAGACCGAGAACGAGCGAACCCGTCAGCGCAACCATGTCGTGAAGCGCCGTAAGGGAAAATATCCTCAGGTCGTGCACCGCCTCGCTCAGCCGTGCGGTTGCCCCCGCCGATTGCGGAACATGCATCACGCCTGCACCGGTCTTCAGGCGGGCGCCCAGGGCGGATTCCGCCCAGTCGAGATAGGGTCGCCAGCCGGCCTCTTGCCGTTCGATCAGCGCATCGGGTCCTTCGGCAAAATAACACAGCAGATCGGTCTCTCCATAGGCTGCAATTAGCGCTGCCACCTCGGCCCGCTGATCGGCAACCTTGTCAATCGCGGCATTGGCAGAACGGGTAAAGGGCATGGTTGTCGGATCAACCACCCCATCCTGCGCATCCCACTCACCAGCGATGGCGGCGGCCAGTTTTTCTGTTGGCACCGACATGGTGCGTTTGAGCGGGGTTTTAACGACGCGCCCGTCGAGTTGAATGCCGTAACCGTCATCCATTTCGGATACGGCAACATCCTTCCAGAACCTCTTTTGTGCCCATTCGCTCATGTTTCTGCCCCCAGGGTTTCGACAAGCGGGAGGAGTGCGGAAAACTCTGTCAGCACGGATCGCGCCCCATGCGCCAGCAATTGCGCTGCCGGATGATAGCCCCAGTCAACACCAACCGGCGCCACCCTGGCATTCGCCGCCATCTGCATGTCAAAGCTCGTATCCCCGATCATCAGGCAACATTCCGGATCAATCCCGGTTTCCGACAAAGCCGCAAAGAGCATCGATGGATGCGGTTTGGAGGGATGGTGATCGGATACCTGAACCGTGTGAAAAAGCGATCCGATATCATGCAGTTCAAAAACGTGGTCCAGACCGCGCATCGATTTGCCCGTCGCCACACCCAGCATGACATCATCGCACGCCGCCAGATCATGCAACACTTCGCGCGCACCGGGAAATAGTGCCGATAATTCCCGATGATCGCCTGCATGTCTGAGTGCAACAAATGCGCGCTTGTAGGCATCGACCAGCCGGTCTGCGTCATGTTCCGGGGCAAGCCGTGGCATGATTTCATCAAGCGACAGCCCGATCTGCGCACGTATATCCCCCGGATCGGGCGGTGCAATTCCACATTCGTCAAACGCGTTTTGCATCGCCACGATGATATGGCGCTGGCTGTCGATCAGCGTACCGTCGACGTCGAATACCACCAGCTTGAAATCGCTCATTCAAGGTCCTCGAACGGATCTGCGGGTGCATCCGCGGCGTTCCAGCCCAGAAATTCCCAGGTACGCAACATGTGATCGGGCAATGGTGCCGTCAGGGAAAGTGTACCGCCCGTGACCGGATGAACCAGCCTGAGCGAACGGGCGTGCAGATGCAGCTTGCGGCTGATTCCGCCGCCCAGTTGCGCGCCCCAGCCATCGCCAAGGTTTTCCTGACCGCTGCCACCGTATTTGCCATCACCGACGATGGGATGACCAATTTCCGCCATATGCGCCCTGAGTTGATGCGTGCGCCCCGTTATCGGGATCAGCGCCATCCAGGCGGCGCGTTTAGCCAGCGACGACAGCACGGCGTAATCGGTCGTGGCACGTTTTGCACCCGGCACGTCATCGATCCGGCGCGGATCGACGCAGCGCATCTTTTCGGCTTCACCGCCCGCACCATGCCCGGCGGCCTTGACCAGCGCATATCGGATAGTACCCATGGCCGGGCTGGGTACGCCTGCGACCGCTGCCCAGTATATCTTGCGTGTTTCACGGGCACGAAAGGCCTGCGTCAGTGCTGCCGCAACCGCGCGCGTCCGCGCCATGATCAGAACGCCGCTTGTGTCCTTGTCCAGGCGGTGCACAAGGCGCGGCGCCTCGTCCAGCCCGAATTTCAACGCCTCACCCATCCCGTCGACATGGCGCTTTTGCCCGCTGCCACCCTGCACGGGCAGGCCAGCGGGCTTGTTCAGCGCCAGGATATGATCATCGCGATACAGAACCGCGGCCCGGATCATCCGCGCATCAGTCTCGCTGACCTCTGCCGCCGCGCGCATCGGTGTTGCCGATGCGTCTGGAATGGGCGGCACGCGCACGGATTGCCCTGCCGCGACACGCGTGGCCGATTTCACCCGGCCGCCGTCCAGACGCAATTCGCCCTTGCGGCACATCTTTTCGATCCGGCCCTGGCTCAGCTGCGGAAACCTGCGCCTGAGCCAGCGGTCAATGCGCTGATCACCCTCGCCGGGCTGCACCTCGATCAGTTGAACGCCGCTCACTGTACAAGGCCCTTCATCGCCTCATATCCGGCAAAGCAAGCTATCAGCGACGCGGAAACCGTCAGCAGGACATACACCCCGGCCATCACGACACGCCCGGATTCAACCAATCGGATCACGTCGAAGGAAAAAGTGGAGAACGTCGTGAAACCACCCAAGAAACCGACCGCCAGAAACGGGTGCAGATACATGGCACCACGGGCATTCAGCCAGACATAAATCGCACCGATCACGAAAGAGCCGGTAACGTTTACCGCCATGGTTCCATAGGGAAACAGCACCCAGATCCCGATCAGGAATCGCGCCATGGCGCCAACGGCGCCACCCAGCCCCACATATGCAAGTGTCGACAGCATGCGCGGTCTGTCGCGCCTTGGCGGAGCGATGTCAACTGTTGCGCTTGGCGCGCTGACCAACAAAGAAGTCGAGCCGCTTTTTCAGCTCGCGTTCAAAGCCACGATTGACCGGCTGATAATAGACGCCCCGCTTCATCCCGTCGGGAAAGTAATTCTGCCCGGAAAACGCGCCTTCGGCGTCGTGATCATATTCATAGCCATCGCCGTAGCCCTGATCCTTCATCAGGCTGGTGGGGGCGTTCAGGATGTGCTTTGGCGGTGGCTCTGATCCTGTGCTGCGCGCTGCCGACATTGCGTTTTTATAGGCGGCATAGACGGCGTTGGATTTCGGTGCCAGCGCCAGATAGACGACCGCCTGCGCAATCGCCAGTTCCCCTTCGGGCGAGCCAAGGCGTTCATAGGTCTGCCATGCCTGAAGGCAATGAGACTGCGCCTGCGGATCGGCCAGACCAATATCTTCGACCGCCATCCGCGTGACCCGCCGGGCAAGATATCGCGGGTCCTCGCCGCCATTGAGCATCCGTGCAAGCCAATAGAGCGCCGCGTCGGGGTCGGAACCCCGCACCGATTTGTGCAAGGCCGAAATCAGGTTATAGTGTTCATCGCCCGACTTGTCGTATTTCGCCGCCCGCCGCATCAGCCGCGTGGCCAGCTGATCCGGGTCAAGAGCATCATCCACCTTCCAGGCGCAGATCTGTTCGATCAGGTTCAGCAGCGCGCGGCCGTCCCCGTCTGCCATGTCGATCAGCGCATCCCGCGCCTCGCCCGTCAGCGGCAATGCACGCGACAATGTCTTTTCGGCGCGCTGCGCCAGCAGTTCCAGATCAGCGGGCGACAGACGCTCCAACACCAGAACCTGCGCCCGCGACAACAGCGCCGCATTCAGCTCGAACGACGGATTTTCCGTCGTCGCCCCCACCAAGAGGATTGTGCCATCCTCCATGAAGGGCAGGAACCCATCCTGCTGTGCTTTGTTGAAACGGTGAATCTCATCGACGAACAGCAACGTGCCCTTGCCGTTCTGCCGCCGGATGCGCGCCGTTTCGAAAACTTTTTTCAGCTCGGCCACGCCCGAGAATATTGCGCTGATCTGGACAAAGGACAGATCGGTCTCATCGGCCAGCAGCCGGGCAATGGTTGTTTTGCCAACACCCGGCGGTCCCCAGAAAATGATCGATGACAACGCACCCGAGGCCAGCATGATGCCAAGTGGCGCGTCGGGGCCCAGTATCTGCGGTTGGCCAATCACCTCGGACAGGGATTTCGGCCGCATCAGATCGGCCAGCGGCTGCGTACTGACTGCCGCCTTTTCAGCCGTTTCTACCTGATCGAACAAATCCCCCATACCGGCAGACTACGCCGCATCGTCGCAGATGCTCAAGCCGGTCCCGGCAAAGAAAAGGCCCGCCAAACGGCGGGCCCTGATCCGGCGAACAAATGCCGGGATTATTCTTCGGCAGCGTCCTCGGCTGCGACGCGGGCCTTGTCACCGGCACCTTTGGCGTCAACATCGCGGTCGACGAATTCGATTATCGCCATCGGCGCCATGTCACCATAACGGAACCCGGCCTTGAGCACGCGCACATAGCCGCCCTGGCGATCCTTGTAACGCGGTCCGAGCACATCAAAGAGCTTGGCCACATACTGGTCCTGTTTCAGTTTGGCCGCGGCCTGACGACGGGCATGCAGATCACCGCGCTTGGCCAGCGTGATCATCTTTTCGATGACCGGACGCAGTTCCTTGGCCTTGGGCAGGGTTGTCTTGATCTGTTCATGTTCGATCAGCGACCCGGCCATGTTGGAAAAGAGCGCCTTGCGGTGCTCGTGGGTGCGGTTCAGGCGGCGATAGCCTCTCGCGTGACGCATTTTCTGTCTCCTTACACTTTATGCTTTGTCTGGGGCCCCATGCGTGCGGGGCCCTCTCCTTGGGGCGGAATGCCCGAATATTCCCCGGCTGAACCGGGCATTTTTTCCTAGAGGTGATCCTCGAATTTCTTGGCGAGTTCCTCGATATTGTCTGGCGGCCAGTCAACGATATCCATACCAAGATGCAGGCCCATACCCGACAGCACTTCTTTGATCTCGTTCAGCGACTTTCGGCCAAAGTTCGGCGTCCGCAGCATTTCTGCCTCGGTCTTCTGGATCAGATCGCCAATATAGACAATATTGTCGTTCTTGAGACAGTTGGCGGACCGCACAGACAGTTCCAGCTCATCCACTTTCTTGAGCAGAAGCGGATTGAATTCCAGTTCGTCCTCTTCGTCCTGGCGGGAGGCACTTTCGGGTTCGTCGAAATTCACGAAGATCGACAGCTGATCCTGCAGGATACGCGCAGCAAAGGCCACGGCGTCGTCGGGTGTGATCGAGCCGTCGGTTTCCAGTTTCAGCGTCAGCTTGTCATAATCCAGCACCTGCCCCTCGCGGGTGGGCTGCACGTCATAGCTGACCTTTTTCACCGGAGAAAAGATCGCATCGATTGGCATCAGGCCGATCGGCGCATCTTCGGGGCGGTTCTTCTCGGCCGAGACATAGCCCTTGCCGGTGTTGACTGTCAGTTCCATGAACAGGTCTGCGCCGTCATCGAGGTGACAGATGACGTGATCCTTGTTCAGGATCTCGATCCCGGCGGATTCAGAAATATCACCAGCGGTCACAACGCCCGGGCCCTTGGCGGCAATCGAGAGGCGCTTGGGGCCTTCAACTTCCATACGGATGGACACGCCCTTGAGGTTCAGAACGATATCCGTGACGTCTTCCCGAACACCCGCGACGCTGGAAAATTCGTGCAGAACATTGTCGATCTGTACACTTGTAATCGCCGCACCCTGCAGCGATGACATCAGAACGCGGCGCAGCGCGTTGCCCATTGTCAGGCCGAAACCACGCTCCAGCGGTTCAGCAACCAGCGTCGCAGCGCGCGATGGCTCTTTGCCGGGCTTGATTTCCAGCTGTGTCGGTTTGATCAGCTCTTGCCAGTTTTTATGGATCATGTGTCGCCTCCATTCTTGTTCCCAATCAGGATCCGGGATCGGGAACGCCCGAGGTTCAAATTGCGAAATCGGTATCCGGCCAGACGCCGGATACCGTCAATAGATCAAACGCGGCGGCGCTTTGGCGGGCGGCAACCGTTATGCGCAATCGGGGTCACGTCACGGATCGACGTGATCGAGAACCCGACAGCAGCCAGGGCACGCAGCGCCGATTCACGGCCCGAACCGGGGCCCTGAACCTCGACCTCAAGGGTCTTGACCCCATGCTCCTGCGCCTTCTTGCCGGCATCTTCTGCCGCCATCTGCGCTGCATAAGGGGTGGATTTGCGCGAACCCTTGAAACCCATCGTTCCTGCCGAAGACCACGCAATCGCGTTGCCCTGAACGTCGGAAATCAGGATCTTTGTGTTGTTGAACGAGCTGTTCACATGCGCCACGCCAGCGGCGATATTCTTGGAGACCTTGCGCTTTGCGCGTGTTCTGTCGCGAGCCATCGATCCGCCTCCTTATTTCTTCTTGCCGGCAATGGCCTTTGCGGGGCCTTTGCGGGTGCGTGCGTTGGTGTGGGTGCGCTGACCGCGCACCGGCAGGTTGCGACGGTGGCGCAGGCCACGATAGCAGCCAAGATCCATCAGCCGCTTGATGTTCATCTGAACTTCGCGGCGCAGGTCGCCTTCGACGGTGAAGTTCGCGTCGATATGTTCGCGGATCGACAGAACCTCAGCATCGCTGAGTTCGTTGACGCGGCGCGATGTGTCGATACCGACGGCTTCGCAGATCTTGGCTGCGGAAGTGTGGCCGATACCCGTGATGTAAGTAAGTGCGATGGGGACGCGTTTCCCGGTAGGGATGTTAACGCCAGCAATACGTGCCAATTCGTTCTTTCCTCTCGTTGCGGTTCCGTAGCGCCAGAACCTTTTTTCACAACGGCGGCCCCGGGCAGATGCCGTAGGGCCGCGTAATTGCCTAGTGATTTGGACCGATTCGCAAATTGTCGAGCAGAATCAATTTCCAAGATGGCGTCAAATAGGGGTCTGACGGCCAAACGTCAAGGCCGGTGCGAAACCGACCGGAAATAAATCGCCGAAAGGCCTGTCATTCCTCGCAGAGATAGAATGTCTGCGGCTCGTCCTCGCCCATCTGATAGACATAAATGACACCGGGCTCGAACTCGGATGTCAGAATGGTAAAGACCGTCGGCATGATGAAACCCGGCTCTTCGCAATGCCCGGCGCGCGACTGTGTGCGGGTCTGATCCCAACTGATCTCGATGGCCGGATCGAATTGGCAATTATATTCGATCGTAAACATGCCGGTGCCATCCAGGATCATGGTGTTATCGGCAATGATCTCGGACAGTTGGCTGTCGCTGACCGGAACATTGCATGCGGCCTTGTTGTCGACGATCAGCCCGTCGGCCATCGCCGTTGTCCCGGCGATAATTGCCAATACAGCAGCGGCCCCGTGTCGAAGTGAAATCATCGCATCCCCCTGACGTCATCCTGTCCGGAGACAGCTTAGGCGAGCGTTGTGTTCAGCGCCAGTGGTCCGTGATGCTGCGCGGGATTATTCCAGCGCACCCGCGATTTCGGCGGCGACCTCTTCAATGCTGCCCAGACCATTGACGCCCTTCAGGTTGCCCTTGGCGTAATAATACCCGATCAGCGGCGAGGTCTTCTTGTAATATTCCATCAGCCGCGTGCGCAGGCTTTCTTCGTTGTCGTCGGCACGGCGCTTCATCTGGCTTTCACCGCAGACATCGCAGACATCGGGCGTTTTCGGGCGCTTGAACTCGTCGTGATAACCTTCGCCGCAATTGCCACAGGTAAAACGGCCCGTGATCCGCTTGACCAGCTCGTCATCATCGACCTGCATCTCGACAACCCGGTCAAGGCGTGCACCTTTACGCGCCAGCAATTCGCCCAGCGCATCGGCCTGCGCCAAGGTGCGTGGAAAACCGTCAAAGATGAACCCGCCACCGGCATCGCCGGCCAGCTTTTCTTCGATCAGGCCAATGACGATTTCATCGGTAACCAGTTCCCCGGCATCCATGATCGCGGCAACCTTGTTGCCCATCTCGGTCCCGGATGTCCGCGCCTCGCGCAGCATGTCTCCGGTCGAGAGCTGGATCATGTTGCGTTCATCGACAAGCCGCTTGGCCTGTGTTCCCTTGCCCGCGCCCGGTGGCCCCAGAAGGATAATATTCATCGACGCGCTGTCCCTTTCTTACCACGCCGTTTGCCGCGCAGCTGCGATTTTTCGATCAGGCCTTCATACTGATGCGCCAGCAGGTGGCTCTGAACCTGCTGGATAGTATCCATGGTGACCGACACAACGATCAGTACGGATGTTCCGCCAAAGTAGAAGGGGATCGCCGCCTGAGATCTCAGGATTTCCGGCAGCAGGCTCACGGCGGTCAGATAGGCCGCACCAACGACCAGAAGACGGGTCACGACATAGTCGAGATATTCCTCGGTCTTCTTGCCCGGGCGGATACCAGGGACAAAGCCGTTCTGGCTCTTGAGGTTGTCGGCAACATCATCTGTCTTGAATGCCACATTGGCGGTGTAGAAGAATGTGAAAAACACGATCATGCCGCCAAAGAACAACAGATAAAGCGGCTGACCCGGCCCGAAATAGGCAAGGATCAGCGACATCACGGGGCTGGTCGAATTGCCCGAAAACGTGCTGATCGTGGTGGGCAGCAGCAATAGCGATGACGCAAAGATCGTGGGGATCACGCCCGCGGGGTTGACCTTGATCGGCAGGTGACTGGAGCCACCGTCATAAACCTTCATCCCGACCTGACGGCGCGGGTACTGAATGTGAATTTTCCGCAAGGCGCGTTCCATGAACACGACAAAACCGATAACCGCGATGACCATGATGATCACGCCCACGATCAGTGCAGGGCTGATGGCACCCGAGCGGCCCGAGGCAAAGAACTGGGCCAGTGCTGCGGGGATTTCAGCGACAATGCCGACAAAGATGATCAGCGAGATACCGTTGCCGATGCCGCGTGCCGTGATCTGTTCGCCCAGCCACATCAGGAACATCGTGCCACCCACAAGCGTGATCACGACAGCCGAACGGAAGAACAGGCCCGGATCATGCGCAAGACCACCGGCCTCGAGGCTGGCCGCCAGACCATAGGCCTGGAACGTCGCCAGAATAACGGTCAGATAGCGGGTATACTGGTTGATCTTCTTGCGGCCCTGCTCGCCTTCTTTCTTGAGCTGCTCGAGCTTGGGCACCATCGCCGTCAGAAGCTGAACAATGATCGAAGCCGAGATATAGGGCATGATGCCCAGCGCAAAGATCCCCATCCGGCCGATGGCACCGCCGGTAAACATGTTGAGAATGCCGCCCAGACCCTGGCTTGCCTGTTCGACGAAGTCGCGCAGCGCGCTGCCGTCAATGCCCGGCACCGGAATATAAGTGCCCAGCCGGTAGACGATCAGTAGGCCAAGGGTGAAAAGAATTCGCTGTCTGAGCTCTGTCGCCTTGCCGAAGGCGCTCCAGCTCATGTTTGCGGCCATTTGCTCTGCTGCAGAAGCCATCTATGGGTCTCTCCCTATTGAAACGCCGCCAGACCGTTTCCCGGTCGGGCGGCGCTCTGGAAAACTGTGTGCTTATGTAAGGGCGTCACTGCGCCCTCACAAGGGCTTATTCAGCAGCCGACGCACTTGTGACCGTCAGAGAGCCGCCCGCTTTTTCAACGGCTTCTATGGCACCCTTGGATGCGCCGGTCACTTCGATCTTGACCTTCGCGGTGATCTCGCCCTTGCCCAGAATGCGCACGCCATCAAGTTTGCGGCGTACGACGCCGGTTTCGACCAGCACATCTTCGGTAATCGCCTTCTTGGCGTCCAGCGTTTTGGCGTCGATGAATTTCTGCAACAGACCCAGATTCACGACGGCGAATTTCTTGCGGTTGGGTTTGTTGAACCCGCGCTTTGGCAGGCGCTGATAAAGCGGCATCTGGCCGCCTTCGTAGCCATTCAGCGCAACACCCGAACGCGACTTCTGGCCCTTGATACCACGGCCCGCCGTCTTGCCCTTGCCCGAGCCGGGTCCGCGCCCGACCCGTTTTTTGGTTTTCGCTGCGCCCGGATTGTCGGACAGTTCATTGAGTTTCATTTCGCTCTCTCCTTGGCCGGAACTACCCCCAGAGCGACTGGGGCAAACACGGCATTCAGTTGATCATGTGATTCCAGCCTTTGGCTGTCCACCGGGCGCGTATAGACAGTGCGCCCCGCGCTTTCAAGTGGCAGTTGCCTTTCAGAGCTTGCGTGCGACGATATAGCGGCTTGGTGGTTTGACGGGATAGTTGCCGGTTTCGATGATCTTGTACCCGGCCCCCTCGATCGCTTGTTCAAGTTCCTGGATTTTCATGAAGCGGACAAAGGGGGCCTTGCCGAAAAACTGCATGATCGGCAGGACCAGTTTCCAGACTGATGCCATTTCTCCCATGCACACGGTCTTGGAGATAAAAAGCCCGCCTTCTGCCGTCTGCGCCCGAATATTGGCCAGTGCACCGTCCAGATCCTCAATCAGGTGCAATAGGTTCAACGCCATGACCACGTCATAGGGCGTTTCCCGCGCAAAGTCCCCTTCGGCGGTCTGGGTCCAGAAGGCGACATTATCGATCCCCTGATCGGTTGCCTTGGTACGGGCGATATCAATCATACCCGGCGATATATCGGTGGCGGTGATGTTGGCGACGCAGTCGCTCAGCAACAACGCAGTCGAGCCGGTGCCGCAGCCAAATTCAAGCAGGCGGTCGGTGGGTCTCAGGTATGACCGCGTGCGCTCAAGTGACTGTTCATAGGCGGCGGTGTCGCGGATGGGGCTTTTGGCGTATTTAGGCGCGGCTTTGTCCCAGAATGCGGTTTGAGTGGTCATGTCTGTCTCCTTCGCCGCCTCAGTACTTATACAATTTTTGAATGTGAATTGTATAATTTCGTTGGTTGTATATACGCATTTGCATGATACAGCCATGGACTCACTTTGACTGGAACCAGGCACGCGCCTTTTTGGCTACGGCCGAGCACGGTTCTCTTTCAGCTGCAGCGGCGGTTTTGGGACAAACGCAGCCGACATTAAGCCGGCAGGTCGCCGGGCTGGAGGCTGATCTGAAAGTTCTGCTATTCGAGCGGATCGGAAAATCCCTCAGCCTGACGCAGGCGGGGCGCGATCTGCTGGATCATTTCAGATCAATGGGCGCTGCTGCCGAGCGCATATCGCTTGTAGCATCGGGCCGGTCGGAATCGATCGAAGGTCACGTCGTATTGACGGCAAGCGATGTGATGGCGACCTATTTCCTGCCGGATTTCCTGAAAATACTAATTGATCATGCACCCGGCATCACGCTCGAGGTCAACGCATCAGACGAGATCCGCGACCTCAGGCGACGCGAAGCCGATATCGCCATCCGACACGTGCGGCCGGAACAGCCCGATCTGATTGCAAAACTATTGGGCGAGGCGCAGGCGCATTTTTATGCGACACCGGATTATCTGTCACGTCTGGGGCGCCTCGACACGCTGGCCGATCTGTCGAAACTGTCAATGATCGGCTACGGAGAGCCTGCCCGCATGCTGACCTATCTGGATGGGCTGGGGCTTCCGTTTACCCGCGACAATTTCCGCTACACAACCGAAAGCGGCGTCGCAGGGTGGGAAATGGTCAAAGGCGGCCTAGGTGCCGGGATCATGTCAGAGGCACTGGGTGACAGAACGCCCGAGGTCAGCGCCATCCTGCCCGGCATCATGCCCGAAATTACCTTTCCGATCTGGCTGGTCACGCATCGCGAATTGAACACCAATCGCCGAATTCGGTTGGTCTTTGACCTGCTCTCGGACTATCTGCGGTTCTGATCTGACCATCAGCGCCACATTGGCCCGCCATGCCAATTGACGAACGGGCCCTTCCCGCGCCTAATATCCGCGACATGCTCAGAATGCTGACACTCACAACAACAACAACCATGGCGCTCTTGTCCGCCCAGGCCGCCGCCTGCGTGGCGCCCGCCATGCTGGTTTTCGACGGTTCAGCATCGATGGATGAAATCAGTTTCGAAACCGGGCCAAACACGCGGATCGTGGAGGCCCGTCAGGCGATCCGGGAGGCGATGCCGCAGATCACGCCCCAGCGCGATGTCGGGCTAATTGTCTATGGCCCGGGTGGCGAAACCAGCTGTTCAGGCATCGACATGCGTTTTCCGCCCGGGCCCGATACTGCTGACCGGATCATCGCAGAGGTTGACGCGCTCCGCCCCAACGGGCTGACCCCGCTGACCCAATCCGTCCTGCAGGCCGCCGAGGCGCTGAACTACCGCCGCGAACCTGCGGTCGTGGTGCTGGTGACGGATGGCAATGAGACCTGTGGCGGTCGGCCTTGCGCGCTGGGTCAGGCGCTGAGTGATAACGCGTTCGATCTGACGGTTCATGTGATCGGCTTCCGTGCGGTCGTGGATTTCTTCAGCTGGAACAACCCCGAACAGGACCCGACCACAAATGCCACCGTTGCCCGCTGCATCGCGGATCTGAATGGTGGTCTCTTTGTAACCACCCAAACGGTTGATGAACTGGTTGACGCCCTGAACCAGACGCTGGGCTGTGCACTCTTCAGTGCACGGGAAGAGGACATCACGGCGGGTTGACGCCCCTCTGAAACGCAAAGCGCCCCGGCAGGCGGGGCGCTTTGTCTTGTTCCGATACGGGGCTTAGCCGCGTTCTTCGATGATCTCGACCAGATGCGGGATCTTGGCGACCATACCACGAACCGAAGGGGTATCTTCCAGTTCGCGGGTCTTGTGCATCTTGTTCAGGCCCAGCCCGATCAGCGTCTGGCGCTGTTTCTCGGGGCGGCGGATCGGCGAACCGATCTGCTTTACAACAATCGTCTTTGCCATGGATCGCTCTCCTTACGCTTCTGCCGGCTCAGCGGCGGCGTCGGTTGCAGGTGCGTCCGACTTGCCCAGAATATCGGCGACCTTCTTGCCGCGACGCTGGGCGACCATTCGCGGGCTGGCCTCGCGGCCCAGACCGTCGATGGTGGCACGGATCATGTTATAGGGGTTCTGCGAACCGATCGATTTGGCCACGACATCCTGAATGCCCAGCATTTCGAATACGGCGCGCATCGGACCACCGGCGATGATCCCGGTACCCTGAGGCGCGGTGCGCATCACGACCTTGCCGGCACCGTGGCGCCCTTCGATGTCATGATGCAGCGTACGGCCCTCGCGCAGGGGAACACGGATCAGCTGACGCTTGGCCTGTTCTGTTGCCTTGCGGATCGCCTCGGGCACCTCTTTGGCTTTGCCCTTGCCGAAACCGACGCGGCCGCGCTGATCGCCCACAACGACGAGCGCTGCAAAGCCAAAGCGTTTACCACCCTTTACGGTCTTGGATACGCGGTTGATCGCCACCAGACGATCGGCGAATTCCGGGGTTTCCTCGCGCTCCTGGCGACGTCCACCACGACGATTTTCACGTTCTACCATATCGTCCTCTCCTTAAAACTTCAGTCCGCCTTCACGGGCGGCATCGGCAAGCGCCTTGACCTTTCCGTGAAAGAGGAAGCCACCGCGGTCGAACACACATTCCTCGACGCCGGCCTTTTTGGCGCGTTCGGCAATTGCCGCACCAACCTTGCCGGCGGCTTCAATGTTGTTCTTGCCAACCACGCCCAGATCTTTCTCGAGCGTACTTGCCGCAGCCAGCGTGACACCGTTCAGGTCATCGATCAGCTGAACGCTGATATTCTTGCTGGAACGGTGAACGCTCAGACGTGGGCGTCCACTGGCGTTTTTTTTCAGTCGGTTCCGAACGCGCAGGCGGCGCTTCAAGAACAGTTGTCTTTTGCTGTTAGCCATTGTTGCGTCCTTACTTCTTCTTACCTTCTTTGCGGAAGATATATTCGTCGACATACTTGATGCCTTTGCCCTTGTAGGGCTCGGGCTTGCGCCATTCACGAATATTCGCGGCAACCTGACCAACAAGCTGCTGGTCGATGCCTTCCACAATGATCTGGGTCGGTTTCGGTGCGGTGACGGTTACGCCTTCGGGCACGTCAAAGTTCACGTCATGGCTGAGGCCAAGCTGCAACTTGAGCGTTGTGCCCTGAACCTGAGCGCGGTAGCCCACGCCGTTGATCTCGAGTTCTTTCTTGAACCCGTCGGTGACGCCGGTCACCAGATTACCGATCATGGTCCGCGACATGCCCCATTGCTGGCGCGCCCGCTTGGACGAGCCGCGCGGCGTCACGGTGACGACGTTGTCTTCGACCGCAAGCGTCACATCATCCGTCGCGGTAAAGCTGCGGGTGCCTTTTGGGCCCTTTACCTCTACCGTCTGGCCGGAAACGGACGCCGTCACACCAGAGGGGAGAGCGACCGGTCTTTTACCAATACGAGACATCAGCCCCTCCTTAGAAGACGGTGCAAAGCACCTCACCGCCGACATTGGCAGTGCGTGCGCTTGCATCCGACATCACACCCTTGGGTGTGCTGACAATCGACACGCCCAGGCCCTGACGGACCTGCGGAATGTCCTTGACGCCCATATAGACGCGGCGACCGGGTTTCGAGACCCGCTTGAGCTCGCGAATGACAGGGGTGCCATCGAAATATTTCAGACTGATCTCGATGGCGGGATGGCCATCGGCACCGGTCGTTTTCTCGTAGCCACGAATGTAACCTTCGTCCGCAAGCACATCCAGAACCCATGCCCGCAGCTTGGATGCTGGCGTGACAACGGTGGATTTGCCGCGCATCTGCGCGTTACGGATACGGGTCAGCATATCTCCGAGAGGATCGTTCATATCAGTTTCCCTCCCTTACCAGCTGGATTTCACGAGGCCGGGGATCTGGCCGTGAGAGCCAAGTTCCCTGAGCGCAATCCGGCTGACCTTGAGCTTGCGATAATACGCATGCGGACGGCCGGTCAGTTGGCAGCGGTTGTGAAGACGGGTCGCGGAAGAATTCCGCGGCAGTTTGGCCAGTTTCAGACGCGCCTTGAAACGCTCTTCCATCGGCCGTGACTCGTCTGACGCGATTTCCTTCAGCTCAGCACGCTTGGCGGCGTAACGGTCCACCAGCTTCTGACGCTTCTTTTCGCGCTCGATCATTGCTTTTTTAGCCATGTCTTTATCCTTCCCGCGATCAGCTGTTGAACGGCAAGTTGAAATGCTTCAACAGCGCCTTGGCTTCCGCGTCGGTATTCGCGGTGGTGCAGATGACAATATCCATGCCCAGCATGTCGACGACCTTGTCAAAATCGATTTCGGGGAACACGATGTGCTCTTTCAGACCCATGGCATAGTTGCCCCGGCCGTCGAAAGATTTGCCCGATACCCCGCGAAAGTCGCGAACCCGGGGCATGGCCACCGTGATCAGACGGTCAAGGAATTCATACATGCGGTCGCCGCGCAGCGTCACCTTGGTACCCAGCGGCATGTCTTCGCGTACGCGAAAACCAGCGATGGAATTCTTGGCCTTGGTGATGACGGCCTTCTGACCGGCGATTGCGGTCAGGTCTTCCTGTGCGGCCTTCACCTTTTTCGTGTCCTTGACCGCGTCGCCGATACCCATGTTCAGGACAATCTTGTCCAGACGCGGGATCATCATGTCATTCTTGTACCCGAACTCTTCCTTCATGGCCGGGCGAATGGTTTCGGCATAAGCGGTCTTGAGGCGCGGGGTGTAGTTTGCAGTATCCAGCATCAGACAACCTCCCCTGTAGATTTCGCATAGCGAACCTTCTTGCCATCCTCGACACGAAAGCCAACGCGTGTGGCCTTGCCGTTGCTGTCCAGCAGCGCGAGGTTCGACAAATCGATCGGCATGGCCTGCGGGATACGCCCGCCCTGGCTCGCCTGCGACTGGCGCGTGTGGCGGATGGCGATATTGATACCCTCGACCACGGCTTTGCCGGCGGCGGGGTTTACCGACGAAATCTCGCCTTCCTTACCCTTGTCCTTGCCGGCCAGTACGACGACCTTGTCGCCCTTTTTCAGTTTGGCAGCCATATCAGAGCACCTCCGGCGCGAGCGAGATGATCTTCATGAAGTTCTTCGCGCGCAGTTCACGCACCACCGGCCCAAAGATACGGGTGCCCATGGGCTCACCCGCATTGTTCAGGATGACGGCGGCGTTGCGGTCAAAGCGGATGGCGGTGCCATCGTCGCGGCGAACTTCTTTGGCGGTACGTACGACAACGGCCTTGCGGACATCGCCTTTCTTGACGCGGCCGCGCGGGATGGCTTCCTTGACCGAGACGACGATGATGTCGCCCACGGACGCATATTTGCGCTTGGAACCACCCAGGACCTTGATGCACTGAACGCGGCGGGCGCCGCTATTGTCAGCAACATCCAGATTGGTCTGCATCTGGATCATTTGGTTTCTCCCGACCTATGGGGCGCTATTTGCGTTGCCCCCAGGGTTTCGATCAAACCGAAAGGTCTGTCAGCCTAGGCCTCCAGCACCTCCCAGCGTTTCGTTTTCGATTTTGGCGCGCATTCGATGATGCGAACGGCATCGCCAACCTTGAAAGCGTTCTTTTCGTCGTGCGCCCGGTATTTCTTGGACTTACGAACGGTTTTGTGCAGCAGCGGATGCTTGAATCGGCGTTCGACCGATACGGTTACGGTCTGATCGTTTGCATCGCTGGTCACGGTGCCCTGCAGAATACGTTTTGGCATCTTCGGGGCCCCTTACTCTTCGCCTGCAGCAGCAGCTGCCATTTCGTTCAACACGGTCTTGACCCGCGCGGTGTCACGACGAACAACCTTCATGCGGGCGGTGTTCTCCAGCTGGTTCGTGGCCTGCTGGAACCGTAGGTTGAAGCTTTCTTTCTTGAGCTCGGCAAGCTGATCGCGCAGCTCGTCCGGCGTCTTGTCACGTAGTTCAGCGGCGTTCATGCGCCTTTTCCTTTCCAACATCACCAGAAGGCCCCCGCAGGGTCACCTTGATTCTGGTGGAGATCATGATGAGGGGGCCGTATAGGCGCGAATATCCCGGCTGGCAAGCAGAATCTGGGATGACCTGACGCGCGCGGCCTTGGGGCCGCAACAACCCCCGGTTTCAGCGTCAGTTTCGCGGTGCAAACCGGGCCTTTATCCTCGTCACCGCCATCCGGCTCGGCTAAGACATGGGCATGGCAGATATCCGTTCACTCTTTGCGACCCGACTTTACCAGGCACCGCTCTCAGATCACGGTGATCCGATCGACGGGTCTGAGCTGATGTCATCCTGCATCGTGATCGCAGAAGATGATGAGGCCGGACAGCGCTGGTGCGAAGAAAACCAGTATGCGGGCTATACCAGCTATGCCTCGCTGGCTGATCTGCCCTGGCGGTTCCCCATATTCGCCGATCTTGTCCGGGTGCTGGATCAGCATGTCGCTGCATTCGCCGAAGATCTGCAGTTTGATCTGGGCGACAAGGCGCCGACGCTCGAGGATATCTGGATCAACATCCTGCCCGAAGGCGGCATTCATACCGCCCATATCCATCCCCATTCGGTGATCAGCGGCACGACTTATGTCTCGATGCCCGCAGGCACCTCGGCAATCAAGTTCGAGGACCCGAGGCTTGCGATGATGATGGCGGCACCGGCCCGGCAGGCCGATGCGCGCGATGAACTCAGGCAGTTTGTCTATGTGTCGCCGTCGGTGGGCGACGTTCTGCTGTGGGAAAGCTGGCTACGCCACGAAGTACCAATGAACATGGCCGAGGATGAGCGTATCAGCGTCAGCTTCAACTACAGCTGGCGTTAGCCCGGCTGGCATTTCCCGCCCGCCTCTTTCCAGTCGCCAAACCCGCCGACATTTACAACATTCTGAAAGCCCATATCGACAAGCGTCTTGCCGGCCAGCGCGGCCTGACCACCCGCGCCGCAAACAAGCGCGATCTGCGCATCCTTCTGAAGCGCTGCGTTGTGAAAAGGCGTGCCGGGATCAGCCGCGAACTCCATCATGCCCCGCGGAATGCAGAGCGCATCTTCAATAGTGCCTGACTTGGCAATAAGCCCACTGTCGCGAACATCGACAAACACGGCATTGCCGCTCGCGTGTAGTTCACTTGCCTCGTCAAATGACAGCCGTGCAACCACGGCATTGGCTTCGGCCATGAAATCCTTGGCAGTTTTCATCTGTGTTTCCCCTGATCCAATTGTCGGCCGATCTAAGCAGGATCAAGGGATCACGACAATGCAAAAGGCCCGGGATTCCCGGCAGCGGGACAAGGTTCGTTCCCGGCCAAGATACCGGCAACCACTCTTTCCTGCGGGTGAGTGCAGGCCCTAACCGGTTATTTCACCCACCAACATCTGCGGCTCGCCGCTATAGAAATTCGGAATGTCGGCCAAGGCGGGACCGGAAGCGGCCATCGCCGCGTCCAATGCCGCCTGGTCCTTGAAAACAATTGTCGCCACAGCATGATAGCCCGGGGGTGTGTCCGGTCCACCGGCCAGACCTTTGGTGATAAGCGTACTCTCGATATGCGGGCCCATATTCTCTCCCACTATCTTCATATGTGCCGACCCGTAATAGTCATGGTCAAACGTCGTGCCGCCAGCGGTAGGGTATAACACCTGCAGTGAAAGGGACATCGAAAACTCCTGTGTCAGTGATGGTCTTGTAGAGATCACGCAACAGTACACGTTTTCCGGGTTTTGACCAAATTTCGAACCCTGAATCCAGAAACCCCGCCAGCATCCTGACGGGGTTTCTGATTCTCTGTGCCGCCACACAGCGGCTGAACCGGCTGAATTACCAGTCTTCGCGAACCACGGTGCGCGTCTTGACAGGCAGTTTCATCGCCGCAAGGCGCAGCGCCTCGCGGGCAACGGTTTCGGACACGCCGTCAATCTCGAACATGACGCGGCCAGGCTTGACCTTACAGGCCCAGTAATCAACCGAACCTTTACCTTTACCCATCCGCACCTCGACAGGTTTGGAGGTGACTGGCAGGTCCGGGAAAATCCGGATCCAGACGCGGCCCTGACGTTTCATGTGGCGGGTCATTGCACGACGCGCGGCTTCGATCTGGCGCGCGGTCACGCGCTCAGGCTCGGTTGCCTTCAGACCGTAGGTGCCGAAGTTCAGGCTGGAACCACCCTTGGCTTCGCCACGGATACGGCCCTTGTGCATCTTGCGGAATTTTGTGCGCTTTGGTTGCAGCATCTCTGTTCTCCCTTACCGGCGACCGCCAGCACCACGTGGTGCGGGACCGTCCTGGAGTTCCTGGGCCTTGCGATCACGCGCAGACGGATCATGCTCCATGATCTCGCCTTTGAAGATCCAGACCTTGATCCCGATGATGCCATAGGGCGTCATCGCCTCTGCGGTGGCATAGTCGATATCCGCGCGCAGCGTGTGCAGCGGGACCCGGCCCTCGCGGTACCATTCCGTACGCGCGATTTCGGCACCGCCCAGACGTCCGGCGACATTGACCCGGATACCCAGCGCGCCCATGCGCATCGCGTTCTGAACCGCGCGCTTCATCGCACGGCGGAACGAGACACGACGCTCGAGCTGCTGTGCGATCGATTCTGCGACCAGCGGACCATCAAGCTCGGGCTTGCGAACCTCAACGATGTTCAGGTGCAACTCGCTGTCGGTCATCGCGGCCAGCTTGCGGCGCAGACCTTCGATATCGGCGCCTTTCTTGCCGATGATCACACCCGGACGCGCCGTGTGCACGGTGACGCGGCATTTCTTATGCGGGCGCTCGATGATCACGCGGCTGACGCCGGCCTGTTTGCACTCGTTCTTGATGAATTCACGGATTTTCAGATCTTCCAGCAGAAGATCACCATAATCCTTGGTGTTTGCATACCAGCGGCTGTCCCAGGTGCGGTTTACCTGCAGGCGCATGCCAATCGGATTTACCTTCTGACCCATTACGCTTGCTCCTCTACCTGGCGAACTTTGATCGTAAGCTCGGAAAACGGCTTGAAAATCCGGCCGAACCGACCGCGGGCCCGTGGGCGACCGCGTTTCATCGTCAGGTTCTTGCCGACATAGGCCTCGGCCACGATCAGCTCGTCCACGTCAAGATTGTGGTTGTTTTCTGCGTTGGCGATAGCCGACTGAAGACATTTCTTGACGTCAACGGCGATCCGCTTTTTCGAGAAAGTCAGATCGTTCAGCGCCTTGTCCACCTTTTTGCCACGGATCATTGCAGCAACGAGGTTCAGCTTTTGTGGCGAAGTCCGCAGCATGCGTGTCTTTGCCATTGCTTCGTTATCCGCCACGCGGCGCGGATTCTTGTCCTTACCCATGGCTTACTTCCTCTTCGCTTTCTTGTCCGCCGCATGGCCGTAATAGGTGCGGGTCGGAGCGTATTCGCCGAATTTCTGGCCGATCATCTCTTCCGAAACGTTGACCGGAATGTGCTTGCGGCCGTTATAGACACCAAAGGTCAGCCCAACGAACTGGGGCAGGATGGTCGAACGGCGCGACCAGATCTTGATGACATCGTTGCGGCCGCTCTCGCGTGCCGCTTCTGCCTTTTTGAGGACATAAGAGTCGACAAAAGGGCCCTTCCATACAGAACGCGACATGATTACCGGCCCTTCTTCTTGGCGTGACGCGAGCGGATGATCAGCTTCTGCGACGCCTTGTTCTTGTTACGGGTGCGTGCACCCTTGGTGGGCTTGCCCCATGGCGACACCGGATGACGACCACCCGAGGTCCGGCCTTCACCACCACCATGTGGGTGATCGACGGGGTTCATGACCACACCGCGAACGCTGGGGCGGATGCCCTTGTGCCGGTTGCGGCCGGCCTTGCCGAGGTTCTGGTTCGAATTGTCGGGGTTCGACACTGCGCCGACCGTGGCCCTGCATTCCTGACGCACCATGCGCAACTCGCCCGAAGACAGGCGGATCTGTGCATAGCCGCCATCGCGGCCAACGAACTGGGCATAGGTACCCGCCGCACGGGCGATCTGGCCGCCTTTGCCGGGTTTCAGTTCGATATTATGTACGATTGTACCAATGGGCATGCCGGAGAATGGCATCGCGTTGCCCGGCTTGATGTCGGCCTTGGCCGAAGAGATCACTTCATCACCCACAGCCAGACGCTGAGGGGCGAGGATATAGGCCTGCTGGCCATCGGTGTATTTCACGAGCGCGATAAAGGCGGTGCGGTTGGGATCGTATTCGATCCGTTCGACCGTTGCGGCCACGTCCATCTTGTTGCGCTTGAAATCCACGATCCGGTAGAGGCGTTTCGCCCCACCGCCGCGGCGGCGCATCGTGATCCGTCCGGTATTGTTCCGTCCGCCGGATTTGGTCAGACCCTCGGTAAGGGATTTGACCGGCCGGCCTTTCCAGAGCTCCGAACGGTCGATCAGAACCAGCCCTCGCTGGCCCGGCGTCGTGGGTTTGTACGACTTAAGTGCCATGCTTTCTGTCTTCCGTTTAGCAGTGCCGAAGGCGCACCTCCGGCTATGTTCGGGGCCGATTTCGGCCCATGGGTATAGGCCCCCGTAGGTGCCCGTCTCAACAACAAACGGCCCCGGACGAATCCGGGGCTGATTGCGATGGGGCCGTTTAGCAGCGGTGGCGATAGGTGTCCAGTGGTGTATCTGCCTGAATTTCAGATCACTTTTGCCCCACCATTTAAACCCTTGGTCAAAACCCCGGATTCGTGACAAATTCACATATCAGGAAACCTGATCAAGGATGTCATCGTCATGAGCGATCTTCTCTACTGGCTGCATCTTGCATCCATCGCTCTGGGTGGCGCGGCCGTCTTTGGCATACCCGTCGTCGGCGCGATGATGGCAGGCACGGAACCCGAGGCGCGACCGACAATGCTCAGGGTTGCGGTCCGGCTCTCGCGCGTGGGGCATATCGCGCTGGCCGCTTTGCTGGTCACTGGTCCGCTGGCGCTATGGGCATCGGGGACCGACATGGCAACCCTGCCCAATTGGTTCTGGGTCAAGCTGATGTTAATTCTCGGGCTGATCTTTCTGGTCGGGTTTGCCACACGAAATACCAAACGTGTCGTCGCGGGTGATCCGGACGCTGCTCAGCGCGCGCCCAAGATCGGCCTGACTATCCTTCTGACCTATCTGTCGGTGCTGGGCATGGCGGTCCTGACGTTCCACTGACCTGACGGTTCGCAGACCAGCGCACATCGACTGATTTTTCCCAAGCCAGAACTTCATTGCACACGAAGTCAGGGCAGACGGTCACATACGAAAAAAGCCCCCGGCATCCACCGGGGGCTTTCTCAATTCAAAGACGAACGGCGATCAGAGGCCGGTCGAGACGTCGATCGTGTTGCCTTCTTCAAGCGTCACATAGGCCTTTTTTACGTCCCTGCGCTTGCCCGGCTGGCCGCGGAAACGCTTGTTCTTGCCCTTGGTGATGGTCGTGTTGACCGCCTTCACCTTGACCCCGAACAGGGTTTCCACCGCTTCCTTGATCTGCGGTTTGTTCGCATCGACTGCCACTTCGAAAACGACGGCGCCGGATTCGGATGCCATTGTCGCCTTTTCGGTGATGATCGGCTTGCGGATCACGTCATAGAGTTCTGCTTTGGCGCTCATTTCAGTCGGGCCTCCAATGCTTCGACGCCCGCCTTGGTCAGGACCAGCGTGTCGCGCTTCAGGATGTCATAGACGTTGGCGCCCATGCTTGGCAGGACGTCAACACCGTCGATGTTGCGGGCAGCCTTGGCAAAGTTCTCGTTCACCTCGGCGCCGTCGATGATCAGCGCGCGCTTCCAGCCCAGTTCCTTGACCGCTTTGGCCAGTGTCTTGGTCTTGGCTTCTTTCAACGCTGCCTCGTCCAGCACCACCAATTCGCCTGCGCCTGCCTTGGCCGACAGGGCATGCTTCAGACCCAGCGCCCGGAATTTCTTGGGCAGGTCATGGGCGTGGCTGCGCGGGGTCGGACCCTTGTAGACACCACCCTTGCGGAAGATCGGCGCGTTGCGGTCACCGTGGCGTGCGCCGCCGGTGCCCTTCTGGCGATAGATCTTCTTGGTCGAGTAGCTGGTCTCGGAACGGGTTTTGACCTTATGCGTTCCGGCCTGTGCCCGCGCGCGCTGCCAGCGCACGACACGGTGCAGGATATCAGCGCGCGGCTCGAGCCCGAACACGTCATCACCCAGGTCGACGGAACCGGCTTTCTTGCCGTCCAGTTTGATCACATCAAGTTTCATTCTTCTGCTCCTCCTTCCGGAGCTTCGGCCGGAGTCTCTTCGGCAGGCGCGGCGGCCGCGGCTGCGGATTTCAGCGCCGCCGGAAACGGAACACCGTCCGGCAGTTTCTTTTTCACGGCATCCTTGATCGTGACCCAGCCACCCTTTGAGCCCGGGACAGCGCCCTTGATCATTATCAGGCCGCGGTCGGCATCGGTCTTGACGACCTCAAGGTTCTGGGTCGTGACCTTGGCGGCACCCATGTGACCGGCCATCTTCTTGCCCTTGAACACGCGGCCGGGATCCTGACACTGACCGGTCGAACCGTGCGACCGGTGGCTGATCGACACACCATGCGACGCGCGAAGACCACCAAAGTTGTGGCGTTTCATGGCACCGGCAAAGCCTTTACCAATCGACGTGCCCGATACGTCAACCTTTTGTCCTTCAAGGAAATGCTCTGCCGAGATTTCCTCTCCAACACCGATCAGGTTGTCAGCAGACACGCGGAATTCCGCGATCTTGCGTTTGGGTGCAACCTTGGCGGCGGCAAAGTGGCCGCGCATTGCCTGGCTCGTGCGTTTGGCTTTGGCCGAACCCGCACCAAGCTGAACAGCCGAGTAGCCGTCTTTCTCGGCGGTGCGCTGCGCAACCACCTGAAGGTTATCCAACTGGAGGACAGTGACCGGAACCTGGCGACCGTCATCCATGAAAAGCCGGGTCATACCGACCTTTTTCGCTATTACTCCTGAGCGCATGACTCTCTATGCCCTCCTTAAACCGAAATCTGCACGTCAACACCGGCAGCCAGATCGAGCTTCATCAGCGCGTCGACTGTCTGGGGTGTCGGGTCAATGATGTCCAACAGGCGCTTATGCGTCCTGATCTCGAACTGATCGCGGGATTTCTTGTTCACGTGGGGACCACGCAGAACGGTGAATTTCTCGATCTTGTTCGGAAGCGGGATCGGGCCACGAACCTGCGCGCCGGTGCGCTTTGCAGTGTTCACGATTTCCTGGGTGCTGGCGTCCAGCACGCGGTAATCGAAAGCCTTCAGCCGAATGCGAATGTTTTGACTTTGCATTTCGTCAGCCTTTTATAGGCGTTGGAGTTGAGAGGAGGGCCCACGACCACCGCGCACCCTCATCGAACCCAAAAGGCGGGAATCACCCCGCCTTGATATTCTCATTGAGAACTCGCGCGTCTTAAGCCTGCAGCGGCGGTATTGCAAGGGTAAATGAGGCCCGTGCGAATGCTCCCACTCTTTGGGTCCACCTCAGGAGCCGTTACGGCGATCGGGCAAGGTCACCCCCAGAAAACCTGGCCGTCCCGTGTTAAAAACTGACGCAGGGCGGCCAGTGGCCCTAGTGGCGCCCTCCAAGTCCGGTTAATCTTGCGCAAAGCCTCACAACGGACAACCCAATAGTGCCGCCTCACAGCCCCGAAACCGAGCAAGTTCTGCTGATTGCGCGCAGTATCGCTGGTGAAACCGGTCATGCGCTCCTGGCGCGCCTGGTTGAGGCCCTGAGCGAGCATCTAGATGCAGCCTTCGTCGCAGTCACCTATGGCGAAGGGGTGCCCCCCACCCACGCGCGGGCGCTCTACGCCCTGCAGGACCACAAGGTTGCTCGCGGGATACGCTACGAATTGCAGGGCACCCCCTGCGCCCGGGTATATGCCGGGGAGGTGGTGATCATCCCCTGCGGGATTGCCGACCTTTATCCCCGCGAAGCGAGGTTTGAAGGCTACATAGGTATTCCACTTCGCGACACCTCTGGCGAGGTCACCGGTCATCTGGCTGTATTTTCCAACCAGGAGATCAAGGAATCCGAGATCGCCACTGCGATATCAACGATTTTTGCCCTGCGCGCCGAAGCCGAATTGCGCCGCCTCTCCGTTGAAAGGGACCGAAAGAAGCTAATCGCGGATCTTGCGCGGATGAACCGGCGGCTGCAGCAGGGCTATTCCGAAGTGCGGCGTGAAAACGCGGAAAAGATCGCACTTATGGGGCTGATTGCCCACGACCTACGCAGCCCGCTGGCCGCCGTGCTGTCCCAGGCCGAACTGGGACTGATCAGAGCCCGCACAGAAACACCGGACACAGCCCGGATTGAAACCGCGTTTCAGAAGGTCATCGACAATGCGGACCGGATCGCGCAGTTGATCGACGCGACGCTGGACCGGGCCAGGGTCGAAGGCGAAGCGCTGCGCCTGGACCGCAAGCCGGTCGACCTGACCGGGTTGCTGCACATTGCAGCCGAAGCCAACCGGGAAGAGGCTGCACGCAAATCGATTTCCCTGTCCGTCGACCCACCGCAGCGGACCATCGCAGAGGTTGATGAAACACTGGTCATCTCTGCCATCGACAATCTGATTAGCAACGCCGTGAAATATACCTATCCCGGAGGCGAGGTCCGGATTTCGGTCGCGCAGGAAGGTGAAAGCGTCACCGTTGCCGTCTCCGATACCGGTCAGGGCCTGACGCCAGACGACCTGACGCGCGCCTTCGGCCGTTTTCAAAGGCTTTCCGCGCAGCCAACGGATGGTGAAAAGTCCACTGGCCTGGGACTCGCGAATGTACGCGAAATTGCCTGTGCGCATGGCGGCAGCGCTCATGCCGAAAGCGAAGGCCCGGGAAAGGGAAGTCGTTTCGTTCTGACGCTGCCCTGCAATCCGGACATTCAGCCCGCGCCCTGAGCCTAAGGCATCCTGTCGTCTCAACCAAGAATACACCGGCCCGCAAAACCGCCCGGACGCCCCGCGTTTGTGCTGCGTCTGGGCCGCGCCCGACCAGGTCTCCGGGCGCGCGCCTGATCCGATCAAATCCGCCGAAGGCCAAACGGTTTCATTGGCGAAGCGGCCCCTGCCCTGCTCAGCTTTGTACACATAGGAAAAGGGCCTCCCGAAGGAGGCCCTTTCCATCCGCAATCAGGAAACCTGATTACTCGATGATCTTCGACACAGTCTTTCTGGTGCGTCTCGGGATCATCGCGTTCAAACAAAAAGGGCGCCACTGGGGCGCCCTTTCCGTTTGATCATTCGCGAGTGCGAATTACTCGATGATCTTCGACACAACGCCAGCGCCGACGGTGCGGCCGCCTTCGCGGATGGCGAAACGCAGACCGTCTTCCATCGCGATCGGGGCGATCAGTTCAACTTCGAACTTCAGGTTGTCGCCCGGCATCACCATCTCGGTGCCTTCCGGCAGGGTCACGGTGCCGGTCACGTCGGTGGTCCGGAAGTAGAACTGCGGACGGTAGTTCGCAAAGAACGGGGTGTGACGGCCACCTTCTTCTTTGGTCAGAATATATGCTTCTGCCTCGAATTTGGTGTGCGGGGTCACGGAGCCCGGCTTACACAGAACCTGACCACGCTCAACGCCGTCACGGTCAACGCCACGCAGCAGCGCGCCGATGTTGTCGCCGGCTTCGCCGCGGTCCAGCAGCTTGCGGAACAT
>JASBTX010000009.1 GCA_030148225.1 Paracoccaceae bacterium | reverse complement strand
GTCGAATCCGCCATGGTGCGCGGCGACTTGCGCGCCATTGTCTGCACCGGCTCGCTGGATCTCGGGCTGGACTGGGGCGATGTCGATCTGGTGATCCAGGTCGGCGCCCCCAAGAACGTGAAACGCCTGGTGCAACGCATCGGGCGCGCCAATCACCGCTACAATGCTCCCTCCAAGGCGCTTCTGGTGCCCGCCAACCGCTGGGAGATCGTGGAATGCGTCGCCGCGCTCGAAGCGGTGCGCGACCATGATCTGGACGGCGATCCACGCGGCCCCGGCCCGCGCGACGTGCTGTGCCAGCATATCCTGCTGACCGCCGCCGCCGGGCCGTTCGATGCCGACGATCTGTTGCGCGAAGTCCGCACGGTTGGCGCCTTTGCCGATCTGTCGCGCACCGAATTCGAGGCCTGCCTCGATTTCTGCGCCACCGGCGGCTATGCCCTGCGCGCCTATGACCGCTGGCAGCGCCTGCAACGCCGCCCGGACGGGCGCTGGCACCTGCGCGATCCGCGCGCCGCCGCCTCGATCCGCATGAACGCGGGCACCATCCAGGACAGCGACAGGCTTAAGGTGCGGCTGCGCCGCGCGCGCGGCGGCAAGCCGCTTGGCGAGGTGGAAGAGAGCTTTGCCGCCACGCTGTCGGCCGGGGATACATTCCTGATCGGTGGCCGGATCGTGCGGTATGAAGGCATGCGGGAACTGACTGTCGAGGTCTCGCGCAATGCTTCAAGAAAGCCGCGTATCGCCGTATTTTCCGGCACGAAATTCGCCACCTCCACCCAGCTCTCCCAGCGTATCCTGCGCAATCTCCAACGCAATGACTGGCCCGAACTGCCCGCCCACACCCTCGCCTGGCTAAGCCTGCAACGCCAGATGTCGCGCCTGCCGGAACCGGACCGGCTCCTGATCGAAAGTTTCCCCCATGACGGGCGCGAAAACCTGTGCATCTACGGTTTTGCCGGGCGCAACGCACAACAAACACTGGGGCTGATCCTGACCAAGCGGATGGAGGAAACCGGCCTCGCACCCATGGGCTTTGTGTCCACCGACTATGCCACCCTGATCTGGGGGCTGGATGCCGTGAGCGATCCCAAACCCCTGTTTGATCTCAACGGGATGCGCGACGGTCTTGATGGCTGGCTGGCGGGCAATGCGCTGATGAAACGCAGCTTTCGCGGCGCCGCCACCATTGCCGGCCTGATCGAACGCAACAGCCCCGGCAAGCGGAAATCCGGGCGCCAGGCCACGTTTTCCTCGGACATCCTCTACGACACGCTTTTGAAATACGATCCCGACCACCTGCTGATGCAGATCACCCGTCAAGAGGCGTTGCGCGGGCTGGTGGATTTTGGCCGGATCCAAGACCTGCTTTCCCGCGTTGGCACCCGCATCGATCTTGTCCGCGCTCCGCATGTCACCCCCTTTTCCGCGCCTTTGTTCCTGGAAATGGGCAAGGTCTCGGTGCAAAGCGGCAGCGCCGAAGAGCGGCTGCTTGCCGAAGAAACCGACGCGCTGATGCGCCAAAGCGGCCTGTCCGCCATGTAGCCCCGCGCCGCGATGGCCCGATGGCGGGCTTATTGCCGGAATCAAGCAGGCCCGGGCGCATCACGCTTGCACCGGCGCCGCCCGCCGTCTAGCAATTCACCATGAACGGCGTACAGTTTTCCCTGGCCGGCGCGGCCCTCACCGCGCTTGGCTCCGGCGGCCTTTGGTGGGCCGATCAGCGCCTGCTGGTGGTCTCCGATCTGCATCTGGGCAAGGCCGGCCGCGTCCTGCGCCAGGGCGGCGCCGCTCTGCCGCCCTACGAAACCCGCGACACGCTGATCCGGCTGGAAAACGATCTGCGCATGACCAATGCGGGCACTGTCGTGTGTCTGGGCGACAGTTTCGACGATCCCGAAGCCGCCCGCACCCTGGCCGAGTCTGACCGGCTGTGGATCAACCGCCTTCAGGCCGGGCGGCGCTGGGTCTGGATCGAGGGCAACCACGACCCCGGGCCGATGGATCTGGGCGGCACCCACCTGGCCGAACTGCCGCGCCCGCCGCTGGTCTTCCGCCATATCGCGCAGGCCGGTCAAAGTGGCGAGATTTCAGGCCATTACCACCCCAAAGTTCGTGTGCAAACCCGGCTGCGCGCGATCTCCCGTCCGGCCTTTCTGTTTGACAGCGACCGCGTGATCCTGCCCGCCTTTGGCACCTATACCGGCGGATTGCGCAGCACGGATGACGCGCTCAGCGCCCTCATGCGCCCCGAAGCCCGCGCCATCCTCACCGGCCAGACCCCGCGCATGATCCCCATGCCACGTTAAAATAGCGGCACAAGCTCCTGTAATATCTAAAGAACACCCGCTTCCTCCAACGCGCCCCGATAGGTTCGGCTGACCGGAACACGCGCACCGTTGACCAATTCCAGGAACACGCGCCCCTGCGCCGCGTCATGCCCCCTGATCGCATCCCGCGCCACCCAGTGCGAGCGGTGCACCCGGAACCCCTCCACACCCTCCATCTCGCCAATCGCATCGGTCAGGCGCATCCGGATCACCTCCTGCCCCCTGTCCGTACTCACACAAACCGAATGATCCGTCACGCTCAGCGACAGGATCCACGTTCCCATCCCGTCAGACAACCGCTCCGCCAGGCGCGGGCGAAATCGCTGTGCCGCGCGCGACGGCACGCCGAATGTCTGCATCACAATGGCGCGTATTCCCACCACCGCGATGGTGACAAGCAACACATAAGCCAGCGCCAGCCGATACGAAAGCCGGCCCCCTGACTCCGCGAAATAGGGCAACCGCCCGATCCCCCAGACCGCCGCCGAAATCAACAGCGTTGCAAACAGCCCCTCCAGGAAAAACCGCCCCGCCGCATCCCAGCGCCGCCCTGCAATCACCGCAAGCGCGTGCCCGCAAAACCCCAGCACAAAGGACACAGTCACCACGCTGACCCAGTAGACCAGGCGCTGGCTGAATGGCATCGACGAAAACGTACCGAAAGGGCTGGCCGCGACCGCCACGGCGCACAGGATGACCCAGATCGCCAGCACGCGGGCATTGAACATCGCCCCAAACACCAGTTGGAATACAATTCTGAACTTCTTCAAACCATTACCCGAAATCTCGGTGATGAAAATCCGCGCCACCATGGCCGTTTGACCCAGAGTGCGGTAGCCTTTCTTCTGCCAATAATCCCGTCACCCGGCAATATGAATAAGGGGAAAAACCTTGAACTTGTCTCCGCAAATCGAGCAGAAAATCAAATCGAGCTTTGCCGGGCAAACAATGATGACCACCTTTGGCGCCGCGCTGGCGGAAATCTCCCCCGGCGCCGTGACAATCACCGCCACAATCCCCGGACGCTGCCGCCAGCAACACGGCTTTGGCCATGCCGCCCACACGTTCGGCCTGGGCGATTCGGCGGCGGGCTACGCCGCGCTCTCGGTCATGCCCGAACAGGCCGAGGTGCTCACCAGCGAGATGAAGATCCACCTGCTGGCCCCCGCGCAGGGCGACCGGATCGAGGCCGTGGGCCGCGTGGTCAAACCCGGCCGCCGCCTGGTGATCGTTCAGGCCGAGGTCTTCGCCATCACCGGCGCAACCCGCACGCAAATCGCGCTGCTGACCGGCACCATGGTCCCGATCCTGCCAAAAGGCTAAAGCCGGTCCCCCGCCCGGCCTTTCACTGTTCCCGAAATACTCCCGCCGCAGGCGTCCCGCCCGTCAGGCCGTCAGCCCTTCCGGCTCGGCAAGCCCGTTGGCCCGGCAACAGGCCGTGACCGTGTTGGCCAAAAGGCAGGCAATCGTCATCGGCCCCACCCCGCCCGGCACCGGCGTGATCGCTCCGGCCACCGCAGCGGCGCTTTCGAAATGCACATCCCCCACCAGCCGCGTCTTGCCTTCGCCCTTTTCCGGCGCGTCGATACGGTTGATGCCCACGTCGATCACCGTCGCGCCCGGCTTGATCCAGTCGCCCGGCACCATCTCTGGCCGTCCCACGGCCGCCACCACGATATCGGCGCGCCGCACCACATCCGGCAAATCCCGGGTCCGTGAATGCGCGATCGTCACGGTACAACTGTCACCCAGCAACAATTGCGCCATCGGCTTGCCCACGATGTTAGAACGCCCCACAACCACCGCATCCAGCCCCGAAAGGCTCCCGTGATGATCACGCAACATCATCAGACAGCCCAGCGGTGTGCAGGGCACCATGCTCTTCTGCCCCGTACCCAAAAGCCCGACATTGGAAATATGGAACCCGTCCACATCCTTCTCCGGGGCAATCGCGTTGATCACCAGATCTTCGTTCAGATGGCCCGGCAACGGCAACTGCACCAGAATGCCATGCACCGCCGGATCCGCGTTCAACCGCGCGATCAGCGCCAGAAGATCGGCCTCGCCCGTGTCGGCTTCCAGCTTGTGTTCATAGGAATTCATACCCACTTCAACAGTCTGCTTGCCCTTGGACCGCACATAGACCTGGCTCGCCGGATCTTCCCCCACCAGCACCACCGCCAATCCCGGCGTGATCCCGTTTTCCGCCTTCAGCCGGGCCACATGCCCCGCCACCTTCTCGCGTACTCCGGCCGCAAAGGCCTTGCCGTCAATACGTGTCGCCGCCATTTTTCTTCCCCGTCAGATCATGCCCCGGTGTCCATCATCGCACATTCCGATGCAACCCCGCGCGCCTCTTCATTTTGCCGGAAATACTCCCGCCGGAGGCACCAGGCGCGGGGGCGGCTCGATGCCGGGCCCGCGCCTCGCCCCGCTCAGAACAACCCTTCGACAAGCCCATCCGCATTGATGCCGATATTCTCGGCGGCCGGCTTGCGCGGCAGGCCCGGCATGGTCATGATCTCCCCGCAGATCACCACGACAAACCCCGCCCCCGCACTCAACCGCACCTCGCGGATCGGCACCGAATGCCCGGTCGGGGCGCCGCGCAGGTTGGGATCGGTGGAAAACGAATACTGCGTCTTGGCCATACACACCGGCAGATGTCCGTACCCGGCATCCTCCCAGGCCCGCAGCTGGTCGCGGATCTTCTTGTCCGCCAACACCTCGTCGGCGCGATAGATCGCCGTGGCCACGCGCTCGATCTTGTCAAACAGGCTCATCTCGTCCTTGTACAGCGGCGCGAACTGGCTCACCCCCGCATCGGCGATCTCGGCCACACGCGTGGCCAGCTCGCGCGTGCCCTCCGAACCCTTTTCCCAATGCTGACACAGGATCGCTTCGGCGCCCTGCCCGGCCACATACTCCCTGACCGCCTGCACCTCGGCATCGGTGTCGGTGACAAAATGGTTGATCGCCACCACCACCGGCACGCCGAACTGCTTGAGGTTGCCGATATGGCGGCCCAGATTCGCACAGCCCTCGTTCACGGCCGCCACGTTTTCGGGCCCCAGATCGGCCTTGGCAACGCCGCCATTCATCTTCATCGCCCGGATCGTCGCCACCAACACCACACAGTCGGGCGCCAGCCCGGCCTTGCGGCACTTGATGTTCATGAATTTCTCGGCCCCCAGATCGGCACCGAACCCGGCTTCCGTCACCACGTAATCGGCAATTTTGAGCGCCGTTGTGGTGGCAATCACCGAATTGCACCCATGCGCGATATTGGCAAACGGCCCGCCATGCACAAAGGCCGGGTTATTCTCCAGCGTCTGCACCAGATTGGGCTGCATCGCATCCCTGAGCAGAACCGTCATCGCGCCATCGGCCTTGATATCGCGCGCATAAATCGGCGAACGGTCCCGGCGATAGGCCACGATCATGTCGCCCAGCCGCTTTTGCAGATCGTTCAGATCATTGGCAAGACACAGGATCGCCATCACCTCCGACGCCACCGTGATGTCAAACCCGGTCTGGCGCGGGAACCCGTTGGCCACCCCGCCCAGGCTTGTCACCGTGTCCCGCAACGCGCGGTCGTTCATGTCCAGCACCCGGCGCCAGGTCACACGGCGCTCGTCAATCTCCAGCTCGTTGCCCCAGTAGATATGGTTGTCGATCATCGCGCTCAGCAGGTTATGCGCCGCCGTGATCGCATGGAAATCGCCGGTGAAATGCAGGTTCATCTCCTCCATCGGCACCACCTGCGCATACCCGCCGCCCGCGGCGCCGCCTTTCATGCCGAAATTCGGCCCAAGCGAGGCTTCGCGAATACAGATCGCCGCCTTCTTGCCGATCGCACACAGCCCGTCGCCCAGACCCACGGTGGTGGTGGTCTTGCCCTCGCCCGCCGGAGTCGGGTTGATCGCGGTGACAAGGATCAGCTTGCCGTTTTCACGCCCCTGAACCCCGTTGATGAACTCCTGGCTTACCTTGGCCTTGTCATGGCCGTAAGGCAGCAGATCGTCGCTGCCGATGCCCAGCTTGGCTCCGATCTCCTGAATGGGGCGTTTCTTTGCCTCGCGGGCAATCTCGATATCGGTTTTGAAGGTCATGTCGGTTCCTGTTGCAGCGGCAAGTGTTGCGTCTGAGCGGCACACTATCGCGCACCGTCCCGGTGCAGGTCGGCATTTCCGACATTTTCCGCGCTGCTTGCGTCGGGATCGGCGGCGGCGGTTTCTTTTTGGAAACGGCTGCACCCCATCGGCGCGCCCGTCGCTACCGCGTTCGCCCCGCCGCCAAAGGGCGCCAGACGGGCTGATCCGGGATGAACAGGCGCAGCACATCGCCCAGCTTTACCGCGCCAGGCCGCTCCACCCAGGCCGTCACCCCGCGCCGCCCCTCGGCGGCTGGCTTGAATCTGACGCCCGCGCCCGGATGCGCCGCCCCGATCACCTTGCCCGGCAATACGCAGGGGCGGTTTTCCATGTCCACCACCAGCGTGGCACCGCTGTCGGCCTGCAACCGCGAGGAGGGCGGCAGGTGGCTCAGGTCCGGCAGACCCCGCAACACCATTGACGCGCCCAGCATGGCCGGATCCAGCGCCTCCAGCCCAATGGCCGCGGCGATCGCCGCCAGATCCTCGGCCGCAACCACCGAAAGCTGGCGCGTATTGGCGATCTCCGTCCCGCGCGGATGCAGCGCCAGAACCCGGCTGCAAGACGGGCGCGTGATCCCGCCATGGTGCTCGCCCACCGCCCCGCCCAGCCTCAGATCCAGCGCATCCATCGGCGCGGCGCGCAGATCCGCCTCCGAATCCGCCACCCGGCCCAGCCAGACGATTTCTCCGCGAAACTGCGTTGTTTTCAAAGCCGGCATCCGCCCCGCGCCTCCATTTCCCGTCACCCCCGGCGCAGCGTAAAGAACAACCGCCGGAACGGAAACAGAACCGACCCATCCTGACGCAGCGGATAGGCCGCGTGCAACTCTGCCTCATAGGCCGCGATCAGCCGGTCCCGCGCCCCCGTGTCCAGCCCCGCCAGAAACGGGCGGCCAAAGGTGGCTTGCGTGAACTGCCGTACCGGATGACTCGCGCCAACCGGTGCCAGATGTTGCAGATATTCGGTCTGCCACACCCGCATCCCGCCCAGCGGAGACAGCAGGTCATGATATTGTTCGCCGGTCAGGATTTGCGAGCTTGTGGCAACGGGCCGATCCGCAAACACCGCGCGCCAGGCCCTGCTCCAGCCCGCATGGGACGGCGCGGCATTCTGCGCCGGCATCTGCACCGCCAGCGTGCCGCCCGGGGCCACCCGCCGCGCCAGCGCGGGCAACAGGCCGGCATGATCGCCCAACCATTGCAAGGCCGCGTTCGAGTATATCAAGGCCACCGGCGCATTGGGTCGCCATGTGGCAATGTCGGCCTCGATCAGCCGGGCATAGGCCCCCGTATCAGCCGCCCGCGCCAGCATCGCCGGCGAATTGTCCACGCCAGTCACCGCGCGCCCGAACCGCGCCAGCGCCGCGCCCATCGCGCCTGCCCCACACCCCAGGTCGATCACATCGCCCCCGGGCAGCGTCGTGACAGCCCCCAAAAGATCCAGTGCCGGGCGCAGGCGCTGGTCGGCAAAACCCGCGTAATCCTCCGGGTTCCAGTCCGGATCAGGCATGGCGCTCAATCCCTCGATTGGGGGCACCGGAAAAATCGGATTTTTCCGACCCGGAATTCGTATCGAATTCCGCCACCGCTCAATAAGAATGGGTCGGGGTTTTCCCCGGCCCCTGGTTCTGCCTTACGCGCTCGGCTCCGGCTCCATGCCGCCGTCGCCCGACGGCTTGGCGCGCGGTTTGGTCTTCGGGATCGCCGTCACGCTTGCCGCATTGCCCTCGTCGGGGCTGTCATCGTTATCCCCGCCCGCATTGGGCGGTTCGCCCTTCATGACGCGCTTGATCTCGTCGCCGGTCAGGGTTTCGTATTCCAGCAACCCTTCGGCCAGCCGTTCCCATTCGTCCTTGTTCTCCACAAGGATCTCATGCGCACGCTCATAGCCGTGCTGGATGAACCGCTTCACCTCTTCCTCGATCAGTTCCTTGGTATGGGCCGAAACCGAGAACCCGGCGGTATTGCCGCTATAACCTTCATGCGCCTCGGCATAATCGATATTGCCCACCTTGTCGGACATGCCCCAGCGCATCACCATCGCGCGTGCCAGCTGGCTGGCCTGCTGGATATCGCCAGCCGGCCCGTTGGACACGTGATCCTCGCCGTATTTGATCACCTCGGCGGCCTTGCCCGCCATTGTCATGGCCAGCTTTTGCTCACATTCGTCGCGATGCCAGTTCAGCCGGTCCATTTCCGGCAAACTTACCACCATCCCCAGCGCGCCACCGCGCGGAATGATCGTCGCCTTGTAGACCGGATCGCATTCCGGCAGCTTCAGACCCACAACCGCGTGCCCGGCTTCGTGATAAGCGGTCTTTTCCTTCTGATCGGCGGTCAGCACCATGCTGCGGCGCTCCGCCCCCATCATCACCTTGTCCTTGGCGTTTTCGAAATCTTCCATGGTCACGAACCGCCGCCCCACGCGCGCCGCCATCAGCGCGGCCTCGTTCACCAGGTTGGCCAGGTCCGCGCCCGAAAACCCGGGCGTTCCGCGCGCGATGATGCGCAGGTCCACATCCGGGCCCAGCGGGGTCTTGCGGGCATGCACCGCCAGGATCTTCTCGCGCCCCTTGATGTCGGGGTTGCCCACGGTCACGTTCCGGTCGAACCGGCCCGGACGCAACAGCGCCGGGTCCAGCACATCCTTGCGGTTGGTCGCCGCCAGGATGATCACGCCCTCATTGGCCTCGAACCCGTCCATTTCCACCAGAAGCTGGTTCAGCGTCTGTTCGCGCTCGTCATTGCCACCACCATAGCCGGCGCCACGATGGCGGCCCACGGCGTCGATCTCGTCGATGAACACGATACAGGGCGCATTCTTCTTGGCCTGTTCGAACATGTCACGCACACGGGACGCGCCAACGCCCACGAACATCTCCACAAAATCCGATCCCGAAATGGTAAAGAACGGCACGCCCGCCTCGCCCGCGATCGCGCGCGCCAAAAGCGTCTTGCCGGTGCCCGGAGGGCCCACCAACAGCGCACCCTTGGGGATCTTGCCGCCCAGTCGGCTGAATTTCTGCGGGTTGCGCAGGAATTCGACGATTTCTTCAAGCTCTTCCTTGGCTTCATCGATCCCCGCGACGTCGTCAAACGTGACACGTCCATGTTTCTCGGTCAGCATCTTGGCCTTGGACTTGCCAAACCCCATGGCGCCACCCTTGCCGCCACCCTGCATCCGGTTCATGAAATAGATCCACACGCCGATCAGCAACAGGAACGGCAGCAGGCTCAGCAGGAACGCCTGGAACCCGCTCTGCTCCTGGCTCTCGGCGCGCACCGGGATGTTCTTGTCGATCAGCAGGTTCGTCACTTCGGCATCGGTTGGCTTGATCGTGACATAGCTGGTGCCGTCCTTGGTGGAATACCGCACCTTCTCTCCATCCAGCGTGACACTGGCCACCTGATCATTCTCGACCGCGGCCACGAAATCCGAATAGCTGTTCTCACGGCTTTGCAATGTCGTGCCATCACCACTGAACAAATTGAACAGAGCCAGGATCAGCAGAAAAAGAACGACCCAAAATGCAATATTGCGTGCGTTGCCCAAGGCAAATCTCCCAAGGTTAGACCGGCGCTGTCCCTATCACAGCGGGTGTTACAGTTAAATAGACATCACGCCAGCAGGTTCAATGCGATAATTGTCCCTGATCCGGCGTCAGACCGGGGAAATCCGCCCGTTCCGGTTCCATCACCGCGCGCCAGCCCCGTGCCAGCCCGGCAAAAGGCGCCGCCACCAGCGTCGCACCGCGCCACACGGCAGGGCTGGCGATCACGCTCTGGCGTGGCCGCCCGCCGTCCCGCCAGTCCGGGCACTCGCGCAATCCGGCCTCGCCCAACGCCCTGATTTCCAAATCTTTTCCTCCGGGTCCGATCAGCCGCCAACGCCCGTCCCACGGCTCTTGCGGGGCACAGGTCAGGCCGGCAACCGCCTTCCATTCACGCGCGATACGCACCCGCCCGCCCTTGGGGATCACCAGACAGCCATGCAGCGCCACGGGCCGCGTTGCCTCCAGCGCCCCGATCAGCGCATCATAGCGGGGCCGATAGCCCTGCCCCGATACCCAGCCCAGCGCCCCGGCCATCAATCGCGTCCGCAATTCTTCCGGCGCCGCCGCAAGGCAGGCCGCATCGATCACTACATCGCCCGCCTCCAGTGTAACACAATTCCGCGCCAGAGCACGCATCCCCGCCTCCAGCGCAGATCGCGCGCGCGCCATATGCGCCGCTGTGCGCGTCAGCCGCCCCACATCCAGATCCAGCGCGGCAATCGCCTGGCGCACCCGCACCCTTGCATACCCCGTATCCTCGTTGCTCGGATCGTCCGCCCAGCGCAGCCCCCGGGCACGCAAATGATCCCGCAGCTCGGCGCGCCGCATCTCCAGAACGGGCCGCAGCCAGGTGATGCCCTCTCGCCGGGCGACAGGCGCCATCGCCGCCAGCCCGTCCACCCCCGATCCGCGCGCCAGCCGCATCAGAACCGTTTCGGCCTGGTCATCCGCCGTATGGCCAAGCGCCACGTGATCAATCCCACGGCCGCGCGCCCAATCCGAAATCGCCAGGCTGCGCCCTTGCCGGGCCGCCTCCTGCACGTTGCCGCGCCCGTTCCAGCGCCAGGTCAAAATCGCGTGATCCAGCCCGCGCGCGGCGCAATACCGCGCCACCAGCGCCACCTCGTCGCGCGCCTGCGGGCGCAGACCGTGATCCACGCTGACCGCCGCCAGCGCCAGACCGGTACCTTGCAGCAGATCCAGCAACGCCATCGAATCGCCGCCGCCGGACACCGCCACCCCGATCCGGGGCCAGTCTTCAATTGGTCTGTTTTCGTCGGGAAACATCCCGGCCAGCGTCTGCGCCAGCCGGGCGGTCAGGCTCACGGGCACTCAAGCCGCGCCATCTCGGCCCGGGCCTCGGCCACCTCGGGCGCGGACGGGTAGCGCACGGCCACTTCGTTGAGCGTCACACAAGCCTCGTTGGTCTGCTCCAGCTTGCCCAGAGACCGGCCCAGATTGAACAGCGCCTCTGCTGCCACGCTGCCCTGGGGCGCACCGGAATAGGCCTCCAGAAAGGCCCGCGCCGCGCGGGTGTTCTCGCCCAGCCCTTCATGCGCCTGCCCGCGCCGCAAATGCGCCTCGGCCTCCAGCGGGCTGCCCGGATAGGTGTCGACAAAGCCAGAGAACTGATCCACGGCGGCACCGTAATCGCCCGCCTCCAGCGCCGCGCGCGCGCGCTCGAAATCGGCGCTCTCGCCCACCGCCAGCTCGCTCGCGGCCTCGGTTCCGGCCTGCTCATCCCCTCCGGCGGCAGGCAGTTCACCCACATCCCCGCCCAGGGTGGAATTCTCCCCCAGCTGGCTCAGATCGCCGCCCTCCAGCTCAACCAGCCGGAACTCCAGGTCGCCGATCCGGTTGGTGCCATCCTCGACAATCCGCTCCACCCGGAACTGCAACTGTTCGGTCTTGCCGGTCAGCGATTGCAGCTGTGCCTCGATCGCGTCCAGCCGGTCCAGCGTGGTCCCGCCCGCCGGAACCGCGCCCGGCGCGCCGGTTGTGACCAGCTCACGCTTCAACCTCTGGATCTCGACATACAGTACCGAAAGCTGCTGGCGGATATCGGCCAGCGTTTCATTGCGCGACTGCGTCCACCCCGTCACCGGTGCCAGCGCCAACGCCGCACCCAGGGCCGAGATCAGGGTCAGGACCAGAACCTGCCGTGTCCTCATCGTCACTTACCCCGTCGCGCCTGCCGCCAGAACCGTCACCGCGCGGCGGTTCTGCGCATAACAGCTTTCCGCCGAACACACTTCGATCGGGCGCTCCTTGCCATAGCTCACCGTGCTGATTCGGCCGGCCGCCACCCCCTGCGCCACCAGCAACTGGCGCACCGCGCTGGCGCGCCGCGCGCCCAGTGCCAGGTTATATTCGCGCGTGCCCTGCTCGTCGGCATGGCCCTCGACCACGGCGGTATATTCCGGGTTGTCCAACAACCAGTTCGCCTGCGCCAACACCGTCAGCCGCCCCTCGTCGCTCAGCGTCGACTGATCCACCGCGAACAACACCCTGTCGCCAACCACCTGCTGGAAATGGGCGATCGATGTCGGATCGTCCACGCTGCCCGCCGTCGCGCCGCTCTGGCTGCCCGGCCCGTTATTGCCGGAATACAATCCGCTGTTGGTACAGGCCGCCAGAACCAGCCCGACCGCAAGCAACGCCATTTTCGTCATATGTCTCATCTAACTCTGCCTCGCCTCTTTGCCCCTGTAATTGGGGGCCCCTGTAATTTGGGCGTTTCATACCATATCGTCCCGCCCTTTGGAACGGCGCCTATTGCAGCGGCGACCAGCTGGGATCGGACCCGCCGCCATTCATCCTGACCCGTTTCAGATTGCGCCCCGACACATCCACCGAATACAGCGCCGACACCCCATCCGCGCCACGCGTCTCGCGGGTGAACATGATCACCCGCCCGTTGGGTGCCCAGGTCGGGCCCTCGTCCAGGAACGACGCCGTCAACAGCCGCTCTTCGCTGCCATCGGTGCGCATCACCCCGATATGGAAGCGGCCCTTGTTCTGCTTGGTAAAGGCGATGAAATCGTTTTTCGGCGACCAGACCGGGGTGCCATAGCGACCGGGACCAAAACTGATACGTTTGGCCTCTCCGCCATCGGCGCTCATGATATATAGTTGCTGCGAACCCGAGCGGTCGCTTTCGAACACCACCTGCTTGCCATCTGGCGAATAGCTGGGCGCGGTGTCGATGGCGGGGTTGGAGGTCAGGCGACGCGGGTTCGCGCCGTCAATACCCATCCGGTAAATGTCGGTGTTGCCACCCTTTTCCAGTGAATAGATCACCGTGTTGCCATCTGGGTGCAGCCGTGGCGCAAATGTCATCGTGCCGCTGTTATCCTCGAGCACACGACGGGTCACGCTGGCCACGTCCAGCACATAGATGCGCGGAAATCCGGATTCGTAGCTGGTATAGATGACCCGGTCACCCGTGGGCGAAAACCGGGGTGCCAGCACGATGGCGCTGCTGTCTGTCAGGAACTGAACATTGGCACCATCGTAGTCCATGATCCCCAGACGTTTCTGACGCGCGTTCTTGGGCCCTGTTTCCGAGACAAACACAACCCGGCTGTCGAAATAGGCGCCCTCACCGGTGATCCGGCTATAGGCGGCATCGGCGACCTTGTGGGCCATGCGTCGCCAGCTTTGCTGGGTGCCGGCAAATTGCAGCCCTTCGCCCAGCGGCTTGTCCGAAAACACATCAAACAGCCGGAACTTGACCGTGATCTTGCCACCGCTGACCGACACTGCGCCGGTGATGAGCGCCTGTGCGTTAATCGCTTTCCAGTCGGCATATTGGATGGGAGTTGCGAAATTCTCGACCTTCGAGATATGCGCCGCTGGCGGTATCTCGCGGAAAAGGCCGGTACCGACAAGATCGGCAATCACGGTGCGGGTCACATCCGCCACCACCGAACGGGCCGCCGCGTTCTCGGCGATGAATTCGGGAACGGCAATGGGCAGCGGTTCGATCACACCTTCGGTGATCTCGATCCTGAGCGGTCCGTTCTGCGCCAGCGCGGCGGGCACCAGCCAGACGACCGCCAACAGCGTCATCATGAATATCCGAATAATCTTCATTTTATCCTCATCTTGTCGGGATTGAAGGTAATCTCAATTTCGCGCCACTGGGCAAATTTTTCCTGCGGCAGGTCAAATCCGGGTGCGCCACAGCGGATTATCGCCCGTCTGCCCGCCTCGAATGCCTGTCGTGTCGCCACCTCGGTGCGCCCGTTCGTGCTCAGCTGACGGATGCTGTCGCGCACCGGCGTGCCATCCTCGTTCATCGTCACACCGATCACCACGGTGGTTCTGAGCGCCTCGGAGGACAGCGAACCGACATTCCAGCAATTCTGAACCGCGATCCTGAGCGCGTCTTTCTCACCCGCTGTCAGGGGTGGGCCTGCATCGACCACACGGGGCGCAGGTTCGGTTTCAGCCTCAAGCGCCGTTTCCACCGCACCCGCCACTGCATCGGCAAGGGTATCGGCGTTCTCTTCCGCGGCGACTGCGCGCCGGGGCCGCGGCTTGGGGCGCTGGGATGTGCGGGGCGCCCCCTTGCCCTCATTGGCCTCGGTGCGAATTTCGGTCGTGGCATCCTCGACCGTGGTGGGCGTCTGATCCTCGGGCGTTTCGCGCCCGTCTTCTGCCGGGGTGACCGCGTCACGCTGAATATCATCGATCTTCAAATCCGGCTCTTGCAGCGTCGAGGGGACGGGCGCCACCCGCTCTGCGTCGCTGACGCCCTCATCCTCCTGCGGCTGCAACAACGCAAGTGCTTCTTCGACAGGGTTATCCGGCAAAAGCGGCGTCTCATCCGTGGCGTCGGTTTCCGGGCGTATCTGAATATCGCTCAGATCGGGTTCAAGATCGGCTTCCGGCGCGCTGACCGGATCGGGCTGGGTCACTTCCCCCGCCGGGTCTTCGCTGGGCAGGATTTCCGGCGGATCGCTGATATCGGGGGTCAAAACCGACGCCAACTCGGTCACCGCATCCGGCGAGGCCTCGCCCAGCGCGTTAAACTCGGCAGCCGAAATCAGCGAAACCTCGGTAAATTCCAGCCGCTCGCTATCATCGACCGACATGAACACCCCGCCCAGCAACACCCAGCCGATCAGGCCCAGATGGCCCGCGCCGGAAATATAGGTGCCGGCCTGCATCCGCGCCCTCAGCCACCCTGACCGTCAAAGGTCGGGCCGCCGGTTTCGGTCACAAGGCCGATATTGCTGAACCCGCCCGCATTCAGCGCGCCCATCACCTGAACGACGACCTCATAGGGTATGGCCCCATCTGCCCTCAGAAACACCTTGTCCCCCGTACGCTCGGCGGCAATTGCCCGCAGCTTTGGGATCAGTTCCTCGGCGGGTGTTTCGGTGTCCTGAATGCTCAGCCGTCCGTCCGCGGTCACGGTAATGGTCAGCGGCTCCTGATTTTCGGCGGCCAGCGGCGTCGCGGCGGTTTTCGGCAGCTCGACCGGCACACCCACAGTCAACAAAGGTGCCGCGACCATGAAGATGATCAGCAGCACCAGCATCACGTCGACAAAAGGCGTGACATTGATCTCGGACATGGCGACATGTCGGCGCGCCCGTCGGCGCCTGCGCCGAGTATCCCCACCCGATTTGACGGTTCCCGCGCCCATCGCTCAGGCGTCCAGCTGGCGCGACAGGATCGTCGCGAACTCATCGGCAAAGCTTTCGTACCCGGCAACGATCCTTTCGCTGTCAGCGGCAAGCTTGTTGTAGAATATCACCGCCGGGATGGCAGCCAACAGCCCCAGACCCGTCGCCAACAGCGCCTCGGCAATCCCGGGTGCCACGACCGCCAGATTTGTGCTCTGGGCAATGGCGATCTCTTCAAAGGCATTCTTGATCCCCCAGACAGTACCAAAGAGCCCGATAAAGGGCGCGGTCGAGCCGACCGTGGCCAGAAACGAAAGCCCGCGGTTCAGATCCTCGGCTTCCTTGGCGATGGCGACATCCATCGACCGGTCAATACGTGCCTGCGCCCCGGCAATCAGCGCCCCGTCAGCACGATGCGACCGGCGCCATTCCGTCATCCCGGCGAAAAACACCTTTTGCGATGCCCCGCGCGGATCGGGCCCGATATCCTCGTAAAGCCCGTCCAGCGGCTCACCCGACCAGAAGGCGCGATCAAAGACCGAAGCCTCCCGCCGGGCCGCGCGATAGCCGATGGCCTTCTGAATGATGATCGACCACGACCAGAATGATGCGAGGATCAGCATCACCATCACGATCTTGACAATCAGCGTTGCCCGCCAGAACAGCGCCAATAGTGAAAAGTCCAGCTCTTGCGCCAGCGCCAGTGTTTCGGTTTCCATCGATACGCCCGTAATTCCGCCCGCCTTGCCTCATGCAGGGCTTTTGCGACGGTTCTTATCCCAAGGTGGCGATGAAATCCAAGAAAAGCCGCAAAAGGTAAATCTAGCTCGCATGAATTTGAAATTTTTGGCGGATATCTGCCGGGATGGGCAGGGGACGGCCACTTTCCGACAGTACGGCCAGCCGTACACGGGCGTGAAAAAGCCGCGTCGCCCCACTTGAAACCGTCTGCTCCAGGTTTACTGACGCGCCGCCCAGCCGGGCCAGCCCCGTTTCGACATCCAGCAGATCATCAAACCGCGCCGGAGAAAGGAAATCCGCCTCGACCCGGCGCACGGCAAATACCATGCCCGCCGCTTTCAACTGACGCTGATCGATGCCGAGTTCGCGGATATATTCACTGCGCGCCCGTTCGATGAATTTGAAATAATTGGCATAATAGACAATCCCGGCCAGATCGGTGTCTTCATAGTATACCCGTATCTGCCAGTGATGGATCATGACGCCCTGCCCATACGGGCCACCAGACGCAGCGCATGCGCCCTGTCATGACTGACATGCGGCAGCACAGGATCGTAGGCAGCCCTGAGCAGATTGCCGATCTCCGGACGCAGTATCGCCGCCCCCCCCGGCAACAGAGACACCGCCGAACGCGCGCGAAACGCCGCGTCCGCCCAGATGAGCATAACCTGCGCCGCCTGTCCCAGTGCCAGCGCCTCTGCCGGTATCCGGCGCAACGCATCATCCATCCGCAAAAAGACGAAACCGGCGCGGATTGCCCCTTCGCCATCAAACCTGAAAAGACGGTACTGATTGGCATCTTCCCGCTCCAGCCGCCCGACCAGCGTGGCAAGATCGGGGATCATGCGCTCCAGATTGGGTGTCTCGGACAATTCGCGCCAGTCGCGGACGAAAAACCACATCAGATTGGCCCCCAGTTCCGGATCGGTCTCGGCCAGATGATGCCCCGAAATCGCCGCCACCGCCTGAATGGCCCCCTTGAAAACCGACACGGTCTCATCTGCTACCCCGAACATCACCGGGGCCAGCGGTCTGGCCCAGCGGGCAAAATGAAACGACCCGTCCGCCCGCGTAAAACATGCGGCAATCTCATCCGGCGTCATGACTTCTTCTTTGCTGAAATACTCATTTACTTGCCAAACAGGTCGCGCGCCGGTGCCGGGCCGGGTGCAGACAGTCCCAGATGATCCCACGCCCCCTGCGTCAGCGCGCGCCCGCGCGGCGTGCGCTGCAATAGCCCCTGCTGCAAGAGATAGGGTTCGATCACCTCTTCCAGCGCGTCCCGGCTCTCGGAAAGTGCGGCGGCAATCGTCTCCACCCCCACGGGCCCGCCACCATAATGCGCGGCCAGCAGGTTCAGATAGCGCCGGTCGGCGGAATCAAGCCCCAGATGATCCACGCCCAGCCGGGTAAGCGCATGATCAGCGACCGCCCGGTCGATCGATCCATCCCCTTCGACCACGGCGAAATCCACCACCCGCCGCAAAAGCCGCCCGGCAATGCGCGGTGTGCCGCGCGCGCGCTTTGCAATCTCGCGTGCACCGGCAGCATCCGCCGACGCCCCTAAAAGACGCGCACCGCGCGTGACGATCTCGTGCAACTCGTCAGTCGAATAAAATTGCAGCCGGGTCGGAATGCCGAACCGGTCCCTGAGCGGCGTGGTCAGCAAACCCAGCCGCGTGGTGGCCCCGACCAGCGTGAAGGGCTGCAACTCGATGCGCACTGTGCGCGCGGCAGGTCCCTCACCGATCACCAGATCCAGCTCGAAATCCTCAAGCGCGGGGTAAAGCACCTCTTCGACCGCCGGGTTCAGCCGGTGAATTTCATCGATAAAGAGGACATCCCGTGCCTCGAGATTGGTCAGGATAGCCGCGAGATCGCCGGCCTTGGCCAGCACCGGCCCCGAGGTCATGCGAAAGTTGACACCCAGTTCGCGCGCCATGATCTGCGCCAGCGTCGTCTTGCCCAGCCCCGGCGGGCCGTAAAACAGCGTGTGATCCATCGCCTCGCCCCGCTGGCGGGCCGACTGGATGAACACGCGCAGATTGGCCCGCGCCTCGGCCTGTCCGATGAATTCATCCAGATGCTGTGGCCGCAACGCCCTGTCCGCATCACCCTGCATTGGCTCTGCGCGCAGCGTCGGGTCCGGCGTCTGCCCGGCGGTGTCGGCAGGGGCGGTCATGCAGGCGCCAGACGCCTGAGCGCCTCCCGGATCAGGGTGGCGGCATCAGCGCCGCCGATCTCGCCCGCGGCTTCGGCCACGGCGGCGGCGGCTTCGCCCGGGCCGTATCCCAGATTGGATAGTGCCGAAAGCGCGTCGGCCTGCGCCGAGGCATTGGCGGACCCCGTATCGCCTGCGCCGATAATTTCCACAGGTTCAATCACGTCCTCATCGCCCATATTTTCCGCGCTGTTGGGCGCGGCCGGTGCAGAACTGCCTGCATCCGCCATCCCTGCCCCGCCCAGCGCCATGACCGCCGGTGCCTTGTCCTTGAGCTCATTGACCACCCGCTGCGCGATTTTGGGCCCGACCCCGGGTGCGGCCTTGACCGCGTTCCAGTCGCCCAGCGCGATTGCCCGGCTCACGCCATCGGCCCCAAGCGTGCCCAGAATCGCCAGCGACGCCTTGGCCCCGATCCCCTGCACCGATATCAGCAGACGATGCCATTCCTTCTCCAGAAGGCTGGTAAATCCGAAAAGCTGCAGGTTCGTTTCCTGCACCAGAAGATGCGTATAGAGCGCCGCATATTCACCGCGTGCGGGCAATGCCGCCATCACGCGATCATTGCAATGGATCACATAGCCCACGCCCTGCACGTCCAGAACGACGTGATCGCTGGCGCGGTAGTCAATCCTACCGGTCAGCTTGCCAATCATGACACCGCCCTGAGCATATGCGCCCCGCCCTGAGAATGGTGGGCATGGCAGATCGCAATCGCCAGCGCATCGGCGGCATCCGCACCCGAAGGCCGGACCCCGGCCAGCTGGACACCGACCATATGCGCGATCTGTCTCTTGTCGGCATGGCCGACGCCCACCACGGTTTTCTTGACCGTGTTCGGGGCATATTCACCAACGCTCAGCCCCGCCTCGGCCGGCACAAGGAGCGCGATGCCGCGCGCCTGACCCAGCTTCAGCGTGGAGGCACCGTCGCGATTGACGAAGGTCTGTTCAACCGCCGCCGTATCGGGCTGGTACATCGCCAGAACCTGCGCAAGTTGTTGGTAGATCGACAACAGCCGCGCCGACAGCGCATCACCCTGCGATCGGCATTCGCCATCGGCCACATGTCTGAGTCGCGAACCATCAACCTCGATGACGCCCCAGCCCGTGCATCTGAGACCCGGATCAATGCCCAATACGCGCATGTTTTGCCTGCTTTGTAATATTTCGTGAACGCTAGCACGAAAGGCGAACATTGACCAGCCATCAATCACCCCGCCAATGCGTGGAACATTTCCGTCACCGGCTGTCCCAATACCGTCATTTTTGACACAATTCGCGCGATTGTGGCACCGCGCCCGGCCTGAAAACGACAGGCGAATGTCGCAAAATCCGGCATGCAGAAACCGCATAGGAGACATGCGAATTTTGATGATTGTCGCATGAGGATTCTCGCCCTAATTGGCGGTTCAGAGACCTGATGGTCTCGGCCACTTTTTGTAGAGGACGACAACCATGGCTGCTTTTGACACGACCACCGTATATGGTGCCGGCCAATCCTTCGGGGGCCGGATCATCAACGCAATGACGAATGTACTGGGTCTTCTGAAGACCTGGAATGACGAGCGGATCACGCGCAACACGCTGAACCGCCTGACCGACCGCGAACTGGACGATATCGGCCTGATCCGCGGCGACATCGAGGGCATGCGCTAAGCGCCCGCGAAACCGGAAGACACCAAGAAAAGGCCGCGGATCACCTCTGCGGTCTTTTTCGTTTCAGGCCCCGTCAGTTCCGGCGGAGTGTCAGCGTTGACCACTCGCCCATGATCAGCCGGTCGTCGCAGGCAAATCCCTGTTGACCATAGGCCGCGATAACTTCATCGGCCTGTTCGTTCAGTAGCCCCGACAGGATGGCCCGGCCACCGGTTTCGACCGCTGCCGACATATCCGGGGCCAGCGCCAGAAGCGGCGCCTTGAGGATATTGGCAAAGACCAGATCAAATGGCCGCGTGCGCGCCAGTTCCGGGTGATCGAACCCGGCGGCCTGCACGCACCGCACCCGCCCATCCAGACCGTTGGCCGCGATATTGGCCAGCGCGACCTCGACCGCGACCGGATCAATGTCGCTGGCGATCACATCCTGCGCCCAGACCTTTGCCGCCGCCATGGCCAGTACCGCTGTTCCGCAGCCGATATCGGCGATATTGCGGGCCGCGAACCCGCTGCTGATCAGCTTGTCAAACGCCGTGAGACATCCCGCCGTCGTGCCATGATGACCGGTGCCAAAGGCCATCGCTGCATCGATCAGGAGTGAAACCGCATCGGGCGGAACACGAGCTGCATCATGCGAACCATAGAGGAAAAACCGCCCCGCCGTGACGGGCTGCAATTCGCGGCGCACATGCGCGACCCAGTCAACATCCGGCAATTGCGACACGGCAAAGGGACGCGCGTCAAAAGCCGCCGTCAGCAGCGCCAGCGCCGCCTCATCCGGGGGGGCTTCGAAATAACCGCCCACCTCCCACAGACCCGAGTCATCCTCAACCTCAAAAACACCAACTCCGATTGGCGCAGGCGAGAGACGTTCCATCGCCTCGCCCAGCCGTTCGGCTGCATCCCTGCCCGCGAGTGTTGTCAGCGCCGTAAAGGTTGCCATGTATCATCCGCCCCATCATTCGGTTGGCGGCCTGATACGCCCATGGTCGGGCACAGGCAATGGCCAGCGCGCCAACCCCGACGAAGTTTGCCAGCACGTAAGATACAGTTGGACACCGAAAGCCCATCTCGGTGTCGGCGCCGCCACGGGATCGACGCCCAGCAACTAATCAGACTAGTGCTAGATCGCTCTAGCTGACACCCGTACCGATGGGGCAGCTGACACCGGTGCCGCCGATCCCGCAATAGCCGTTTACGTTCTTGGCCAGATATTGCTGGTGATAATCCTCGGCGAAATAGAAAGGTCCGGCAGGCAGAATTTCGGTCGTGATGGCACCATAGCCCGCCTGATGCAGACGTTCCTGATATGTGCGCCGCGATGCTTCGGCGGCGGATTGCTGTGCATCGGAAAACGTGTAGATGCCCGAACGGTATTGAGTGCCACGGTCATTGCCCTGACGCATACCCTGTGTCGGATCATGTGCCTCCCAGAATGTTTGCAACACGGTCTCGAATGAGATGCTGGCCGGGTCATAAATGACGCGGACAACCTCGTTGTGACCGGTCTGCCCGGAACAGACCTCTTCGTAGGTGGGGTTCGGGGTGTACCCGCCCGCATAGCCAACCATGGTCGAGTGGACACCCGCCAGCGACCAGAATTTGCGTTCCACCCCCCAAAAGCAGCCCGCACCGAACAGGACCTCTTCCATACCTTCGGGAACTTCGTGGCTCAGCGCCGTGCCATTGACAAAATGCGTTGCTGCCGTGGGGATGGCGACGGCTCTGCCTGCCAGCGCATCAGCCTCGCGCACCATTTCGGATTTCTTCTGAAACAAGAACATGTGCATCCTTTCGCTTTGACCGGAATATGGGGCTAGTCCCGCAATCGGGCAAGGTCGAGGCGGATCACGAATATCCAGCCGAAAATCGCGGCCCCGACCCCAACCAGAAAATTGGTCACCGATTGGCCATAAACTGCGCCGGCGGCGCCGAATGTACCGGCCATGATCCAGCCCAGCGGATAAAGCAACACGCCGTCCCGCAGCCAGCTGACAATGGTGGCGTGGCCGGGGCGGCCAAGATTGGCAAATGACGCATTGGCCACGAACATAATCCCCGTGAAGACAAAGCTGCCTGCGGCGATGTAGATGAACGCGTCGAACACTTCTGTGCCCTCTTCGGGCAGGGCAAAAGCGCGCGCGATGGCGGGCGCGAGCAGGATCAGCACCAGCCAGACCAGCAGCGTATAGCCGAAGGCAAAGATCAGCGCATCGATATAGGTGCGCCTGACCCGGTCATGCAGCTGCGCCCCGGCATTCTGGCCAAAGATGCCGCCAATCGCCCCTGCCATCGAGAAGATACCGCCAAATGCCACCAGCGAGAGGCGATTGACCACCGCCCAGACGGCGACAGCGCTGTCTCCGAATGTCGAAATGATGCTGGTCAGGATGAAATTGCCCACCGGGGCGGACATCTGCGCCAGGATGGCCGGCCAGGCCAGACGCCAGAACGGCCCCAGCACCTGGTGGCAGACCGACAGGCCGGGCCGCGCAAGCAGATCATGCACCCGTACCACGAACCATACCGAAATCACGCACATGGCGCTGCGGGTCACGACAACCGATATCGCCGCCCCGTCGATACCCAGCCCCAACCAGAGGATGAGCACGGGATCGATAAACAGCGCAATCGTGCCCGATGATATGGTCACCGCCATGGCGCGTACGCCGTCACCCTCGGCCCTGAGCGTCGACGACGCAATCAGCGCCACCGACATGATCGGCAGCGACGGCATCGTGATCCAGATATAGCGCCGGGCAAGTTCCAGCGTTTCACCCTCGGCCCCGGCAAACCCCAGAATGCTGCCGGCGCCAAGCATGATCAGCGCGGCCACCAGTGACTGAGAGATGAAGGCAAGGCCCATTGCCCCGGCCGCTGACTGGCGGGCGCGGGCGCGATCACCCCGACCGATCTGGCGCGAGACCAGTGCGGTATTCGCGATCATCATGCCAAGCCCGGTCGATACTGACAGGAACTGGATTGAAAACGCAAAACCAAGCGCAGCCACCTGTCGCGGTTCACCCAGTTGCGACACCCAGAAGAGGTTGAGCGCGTCGACCAGAAAGACAAAGGTGATCCCGGTGGCCCCCGTCAGGGTCATGCGCACGACATGACCCATCACCCGGCCGGTAAGAAACCTGCCTTGCGCTGCCTCGGCCATGTTACTCGGCCGCGACCGGTGCGCGGCTTAGCCGGGTTTCATGTCCTTTGACGGGATGGCGCGGGATCAGTGCCGCCAGCGCCAGCGACACCAGCGCCATTGCCGATGCCAGCCCGTAAACCGCACCCGGCGATGTCAGCCACAGATAGCCCAGCCCGACCGGCAGAAAGACCGCCGAAATATGATTGATGGAAAAGGCCACTGCCGCGGTCGGCGCGATATCTTCGGGATCCGCGATTTTCTGGAAATAGGTCTTCAGCGCCAACGCGAGTGCAAAGAACAGGTGATCGGCAATATAAAGCACCATCGCCAGAACGACGCCCCAACCGAAAAAGTAGATCCCGCCATAAAGGAAAAAGACGACCGCCAACCCGGCATATTCGAACATGAGCGCGCGCCGCTCGCCGAAACGGGCGACAAATTTGCCAAAGACCGGCGCCAGCACGATATTGATCGCAAGGTTGATCAGATAGAGGCCCGTCAGTTGGTTGACCTCGAACCCGAATTTCTCGACCATCATGAACCCGGCGAACACGATAAAGATCTGACGCCGCGCCCCGGCCATGAACTGCAGCGCATAATAGAGCCAGTAGCGGCGCTTGAGCACCATTTTGCGTTTTTGCGGGTTAGGTGCCTCGAACTGCGGATAGGCCAGAATGCAGTAGACCGCGACCAGAAAAGTAAACCCGCCAGCGGCGAGATAAACAAAGTTATAGCTCAGATCGAAGGCCTTCCACGTCAGCACCAGCAGGACATAGGCCACGAATGTCGTGAGTGAGCCGACCGAGATCAGCCAGCCCAGTGTCTGCGGTGCCCTTTTCTTGTCGATCCACTGAAGCTGCAGCGACTGGGCGACGGTTTCGTAATAGTGAAATCCGATCGAAGACAACATGGTGATGGTCAGAATGCCGCCGAATGACGGGAACCACGCCGTGACAGCCGTCGCCGCACCAAGAAGCGCGAGCGAGACCAGCCCGAGAACCTGTTCGCGGATCAGAAGAAGGAGCGCGATGACCCCCACGGCCAGAAAGCCCGGCACCTCGCGCACCGAATGCAGCCAGCCGATATCGGCCCCGTCAAAGCTGGCGACCTCGATGACGAAATTGTTGAGCAGCGCGTTCCAGACATTAAAGGATACCGGCATGGCAATCGCCATGAGAAACAACAGCACCACGGGCTGACGCCACCGCGGAAGGTGACCGGTATCATTCAACGCAACGATCTGCATGGCGCATGATTAGGTGCGAATGGCCGGAATGGAAAGCGGATAACCTAATAAAAACTCTGCGGGTCGATATCGACAGAGAGGCGCAGCTGATGTGGCATGTCGAACTGCGACAGCCAGGCAATCAGCGCCTTTTGCAACGGTCTGGATTTGTCGCATTTGACCAGAAGACGCACACGGTGGCGCCCCCGGATACGCGAGATCGGCGCCGGCGCCGGGCCAAAAACCTGCGCACCGATTGCGCGCAGCGGATCATCGCGCAGCGCCATGTCATTGCCAAGGTCAAAGACATCCTGCAGATCGGGCGATGAAAGGACAATCCCGGCCAGCCTGCCATAGGGCGGAACTCCGGCAACCTCTCTTTCGCGCGCCTCTGCCTGCCAGAACCCCTCTTCGTCGCCAGAGAGGATTGCGCGGATGACCGGATGTTCGGGCTGGTAGGTCTGTAGATATGCCATCCCTTCATGCGCGGCCCGCCCGGCCCGCCCGGCCACCTGCTGGATTAACTGAAATGTCCGCTCGGCGGCGCGCAGGTCCGACCCCTGAAGCCCCAGATCGGCGTCGACCACACCCACCAGCGTCAAAAGCGGAAAATTGTGCCCCTTGGCGACAAGCTGGGTGCCGATTATGATATCCGCCCCACCCTCGGCGATGTTGCGAATCCCCTCTTTCAGTGCGCGGGCCGAGCCAAAGAGATCGGAAGACAGCACCGCAATACGTGCGTCGGGGAAAAGCGCTGCCGCCTCTTCCGCCAGCCGCTCAACACCCGGGCCTACAGGTGCAAGGCGATCCTCGGCACCGCAACTGGGGCAGGTTGTCGGCATTTGCCGCGTCTCCCCGCATTGATGGCACATAAGACGTTTCTGGAACCTGTGCTCGACCATGCGTGCGTCGCAGTTTTCGCAACCGATCATCTGACCACAGGCCCGACAGAGGGTCGTCGGTGCATAGCCGCGCCGGTTGATGAACAGGAGCGACTGTTCCCCGCGCCCCAGACGCGTCTCGACCTCGGCCCTCAGGCGTTCCGATATCCATCGGCCCGATGGCAAGGTTTCCTGACGCATGTCGATGGCCGACAATTGCGGCATATGCGCGGGGCCATAGCGCGCGGTCAGATCGATACGGTCGTATTTGCCGGCCTCTGCATTGGCCCAGCTTTCCAATGATGGCGTGGCCGAGGCCAGCACAACCTGCGCACCGGCCAGCGATGCCCTGAGCACGGTCATGTCCCGGGCGGAATACAGCACGCCGTCTTCCTGCTTGTATGAGGTGTCGTGTTCCTCATCGACCACGATCAGCCCCAGATTCTGAAAGGGCAGGAACAGCGCAGAGCGCGCACCCACCACCAGCCTCGCACCGCCGGTGCCGACCATTTTCCAGCAGCGGCGGCGTTCGGTCATGGTCACGCCGGAATGCCATTCGGCCGGCAACGCACCAAACCGGGCCTGCACCCTGTCCAGAAATTCGGCGGTCAGGGCGATCTCGGGGATCAGCACCAGCGCCTGCCTGCCGCGCGACAGGCATTTGGCCACGGCCTCCAGATAGACCTCGGTCTTGCCCGAGCCGGTGACGCCTTTGAGCAGCGTCGTGTGATAGCCGCCCGATGACTGGATCGCCGTCAGCCTGTCGGCTGCCGCCTGCTGATCCTGGGTCAGTGCCTTGCCCGGGCGCGACCAGTCCAGCGTCGGATAGGGGCCGTCGCGTGGCGTATCCTCTTCGCGCACGGCGCCTGTTTTGACCAGCCCCTTGACCACGGATGATGTCACGCCCGCAAGATCTGACAATTCCCTGAGCGTGAAGCCAAGGCCGCCATATTCGGCCAGCGCATCCAGAACCTTTTGCCGGGCGGGTGTCATCCGGTCGGGCAGACCCTGCCCCGGGCGATAGATTTTCTGCATCGACGGCGGGTTTGAAAGGCCGGGCGCGCGCGTGGCCAGCCGCAGCATCGCATGCATCGGCGTGACGGTATAATCCCCGGCCCGCTGCAGGAATGTCCGCATTTCGGATGTCATCGGTGCCGCGTCCAGAACCCGGTTGACCTGCCGTATCCGCGCGGCATCGAAATCGCCCCGGCCAGCCCCCCAAACCACACCCAGCACCTTGCGCGGGCCCAGCGGAACCTCGACAAAAGCGCCGGGATGGCAACCGCCTTCGGGTGCCTTGTAGTCCAGAAATCTGTCGATGGGTTGCGTGGTGAGTACCGATATCAGCGCGTTTTCATCGAAATATTCCGGTGTCTCCATCAAATCGGGACCCCGGGGGTTTCCGAACCGGCCAGCTTTGGGATAGAAGCCCGCTGAAACCCGACCGCACTGGACCTGCCCACCATGAAATTCTTTGTAGACACAGCTGAAATCGACGCCATCGCCGAACTGAACGATCTGGGAATGGTCGATGGTGTGACCACCAACCCGTCGCTGATTCTGAAATCGGGCCGCGACATTCTGGAAGTCACGCGCGAGATCTGCGCCCTTGTCGACGGGCCGGTCAGCGCCGAGGTTGTCGCGACCGAAGCCGATGCCATGATCGCCGAAGGCCGCAAGCTGGCAGAGATCGCGCCGAATATCACGGTCAAGCTTCCTTTGACTTGGGACGGGCTGAAAGCATGTAAAGTATTGTCCGGCGAAGGCAAGATGGTCAACGTCACGCTCTGTTTCTCGGCCAATCAGGCGCTGATCGCCGCCAAGGCCGGTGCCACGTTCATCTCGCCATTTGTCGGGCGTCTGGATGACATCAATCTCGATGGGATGGACCTGATCGCCGATATCCGCGAAATCTATGACAATTACGATTTCGACACGGAAATTCTGGTCGCATCCGTGCGCAGTGTGAACCACGTTACCGAGTCGGCCAAGATCGGTGCCGATGTGATCACCGCACCACCCGGCGTCATCAAAAAGCTGGCCGATCACCCGCTGACGGATAAAGGTTTAGACGCATTCCTCAAAGATTGGGCCAAAACGGGTCAGAAAATCCTCTGACCTCGGACATTTCTTTGCTATAACCTGCTGAGAATAAAGCCGGAGGCACGCATGAGCATGAGCCAACCCAGCCTAGATTCGGTCAAAGAACGGATCATGTCGGACCCCACGGTCATCCTGGATGACCGCGACCTGATGAAGGCGCTGATCGCCGCCAATGAAAAACAGCTTGGCAACAATATCGTCGATCTGCGCGGCATCGCCATGGAACGGCTCGAAAGCAGGCTGGACAGGCTTGAGGATACGCATCGCAGCGTAATCGCCGCCGCCTATGAAAATCTGGCCGGTACCAATCAGATACACAAGGCCGTTCTGACACTGCTGGATATCGCGGAGTTCGAGGATTTCCTGATGAGCCTTGGCAGCGAAGTCGCAGAGATTCTGCGGGTTGATGCCATCAAGCTGGTGCTTGAAACCGTGCAAAGCAGCGATGATCCGACCGTGACCCGGCTGGGCACCGTATTGTCGGTGGTGCATCAGGGATTTGTCGAGGATTACGTAACCGCGGGTCGCAACGCGCCCATGCGTCCGGTCACGCTGCGTCAGGTCGCCAATGCCTCGGCCGAGGTTTATGGCGATGCGGCAGGCTGGATCCATTCCGAAGCCCTGCTGAAACTCGATTTCGGCGAAGGACGGTTGCCGGGCATGCTGGTGCTGGGGGCCGAGGACCCGCATCTCTTCAAACCCAATCAGGGAACCGACCTGCTGGCCTTTTTCGCCGGCAGCTTCGAGCGTGTGATGCGCCGCTGGTTGTCTTGATATCGCCCGCGGCAGGCAAATCTCTTGAGGATTGGCTGACACATCTGTCGGCGCTGAACGGGGCATCCGCCCATACCGTGACGGGATATCGTCGTGATCTCACGCGGTTCCTGACATTCATTACCGGCCATCGCGGCGCGGGCACCGGGCTTGGGCCCCTGTCGCGTATCGGTCAAAGTGACATGCGCGCATGGATGGCGTCAGAACGTGGGACGGGTGTGTCCGCGCGGTCGCTGGCGCGGCGGCTGTCGGCGGTCAAATCCTATTTCCGCTGGCTGGCCGAGCGTGAAGGCATCGATGCCACCGCCGTTCTGTCGGCGCGTGCACCCCGGTTTCAGAAACCCCTGCCCCGTCCGCTGTCGCCCGATGCCGCGCGCGCGGTGCTGGACCGCACGGAACTGCAATCGTCCAGCACATGGGTCGGTCTGCGCGATACCGCCGTTGTCACCCTTCTTTACGGATGTGGCCTGCGGATTTCCGAGGCGCTGGCACTGACCGGTGCCGATCATCCCCTGTCGGATGTGCTGCGTATCCGGGGCAAGGGCGGGAAAGAGCGTATTGTCCCTGTCCTGCCGGTCGCCCGCGATGCGGTATCGGCATATGTTCAGGTTTGCCCGCATGCGATTGCGGCGGATGGTCCGCTCTTTCTGGGTGTGCGCGGCGGAGCGCTCAATCCGCGCGCCATTCAGAAAACGGTTGCCCAGACCCGCATGCAGCTGGGCCTGCCTGCCAGTGCCACGCCGCATGCGATGCGCCATTCCTTTGCCACCCATCTCCTGGAGGCCGGGGGTGATCTGAGGACGATACAGGAACTGCTTGGCCATGCCTCACTCTCGACCACTCAGGCCTATACGGCTGTCGACACGGCCCATCTGATGGCCGTCTATGAAAAGACACATCCCAAGGCCTGAGGCCAAGCCTTTGGAATTGCCAATCAGACCAATATCCTGCATGACACCCTTATGACACCCGCACTCAAGGCACTCTCGGTTCATCTGCTGACGGCAACGGGCGCGGTATTTGCTATGCTGGCGATGCTGGCGGCGGTTCAGGCCAAATGGGACCTGATGTTTCTGTGGCTCGTGGTGGCCTTCGCCGTGGATGGCATCGACGGGCCGCTGGCGCGGAAATACGACGTCAAAACCCATGCACCGCAATATGATGGCGTTCTTCTGGACCTGATCATCGACTATCTGACATATGTCTTTATCCCGGCTTTTGCGCTGTTTTCTTCCGGGCTTCTTGAGGGGTGGACCGGCTGGTTCGTGATCATCGTAATCACCTTTGCCAGCGTCATCTATTTCGCCGATACCCGGATGAAGACCAAGGACAAGTCATTTGCCGGTTTTCCCGGATGCTGGAATATGGTTGTTCTGGTACTCTTTGCCATCGAACCCAATTTCTGGATCATCGTCGGACTGGTCACCATTCTGGCGATCGCCATGTTCACTCCACTCAAATTCATCCACCCGGTCCGCACCCAACGCTGGCGCAACCTGTCGCTGCCCATGGCGCTGGCCTGGACATTTTTCGGGTTCTGGGCGGCTTGGGTGGATTTTGATCCGCAAAGCTGGGCGCATTGGGGGCTTGTACTGACCTCAGTCTATCTGTTGCTGGCGGGCATCCTCCAGCAAATCATCCCCGAAAAATCTGCCTAAAGCTGACGCAGCACCGCTTCGGCGGCGCGCAGGCCGGGTTCTTTGTCACCGGCGCCAATGCGCGCCATGGTCTGGCGCATGGCCGTCAGTTGGGCCTTGCGCTTGTCCCCGTTCGAAAGCAGCGCGTTCAGCGCAGCCGCAATCGGTTCGGCTTTGCAATCCGGGCCCAGAAATTCGGGCACGGTTCGGGTTTCGGTGACCAGATTGACCAACGTCACGGAATCAATCAGGGCCATGCGTCGGATCAGATGGAACGAGAGCAAGTTCATCCGGTAGGCAATCGCCATGGGCGTTTCTGCAGCCGCAAGTTCAAGCGACACAGTCCCCGACGCGGCAAGCGCGACATCCGCCGCACCAAAGGCCGCGCGCTTTTCAGCGGCTGCGGCCTCTGGCCTGAGCTCGCGCGGATCGATGATCAGAGGGTTTCCCGGCCAGTCGGCGCAAAGTTCGGTTACCAAACCGGCCACGGGCGCGGCTGCCGGGATCACGACGCGCGCATCGGGATGAGCAAGGACAACCCCGGCCAGCGCATCCCTGAAAACGGTGGCCAGACGCGCAACCTCACCCCGGCGCGATCCGGGCAGCGCGAGTAAAAGCGGCGCATCCGGCCCGAGACCCAGCCGCGCGCGAAAGGCATCGCGTTCAAGCGGATTGGCCTGCGGTTCGGCAACAACCGGGTGGCCGACAAAAGTACAGCCCAGGCCGACGGCCTCCATGTAAGGCGGTTCAAAGGGCAGCAGCGCCAGCACGTGGTCGACCAGTTTGGCCAGCTTGGCCGCCCGGCCCGGTCGCCATGCCCAGACCGACGGCGCCACGTAATGCACGATCTTGACCTTGGAACGCGCCTTGACGATCCGCGCCACCCGCTTGTTGAAATCCGGGCTGTCGATGGTCACCACGATATCTGGTTTTTTTGCCAGTATGTCCTCTGCCGTTTCGCGGATCCGGCGCTTGAGCATGCGGTATTTGGGTATGATTTCAGCGATGCCCATCACTGACAGATCGGACATCGGGAAAAGCGTATTCAGCCCCTGGCGCTGCATAAGCTCACCGCCGACACCCAGGAACGCAATGTCTTTCTGAAGCATGCGCAGACCGGCCATCAGTGCCCCGCCCAGCCGGTCACCCGACGGCTCACCCGCCACGAGGTAAACCGAAAGCGTCATGGCGATGACCAGAGGGCAAGCCCCGTGTCATCAAGCGCGGCGATGATCCCGTCGCGATCTAAGAGAAGCACGCAGCCACCCTCGACCGCAACACCCTCCAACCCGGCAGCAGCGGCCAACCGGATTGTCGCCGGACCGATTGCAGGCATGTCTATCCTGAGATCCTGACCCGGTTTGGAGCGTTTGATCAGCACCCCTCCGCTGCCACGGCGTGTATCCCTGACGAATTCCAGCAACCGGTCAGTGCCCGGCAATGCCTCGACCCCCAGACAATGCCCGCCCGCAACCACGACCGCCTGACCAACATCCAGCGGACCCAGCGCATCCAATATGGCCTTGCCGCGCGCCTCGTCATTGTATAGCGCCTGATCGGTATCCCCGATGGCCAATCCTGGCCCGGCGACCAGATCGGGACGGATGTCATGCGCGCCAAGAACGCCAAAGCCCTGTTCTTCGAACACGGCGATGATTTCGCGCAGAAGGTGATCATCGCCCCCCGCCATGGCCGCCGTCAGCCGGGGCATTAGCCCTGCCGTGGCCTCATCCATAGCGGCCCTGTCCAGATCGGGGCGATGCATCCCGCCGGCAAAACAGACATGAGTGATCCCAGTTTGGTGCATCGTGTCGAATAGTGCGCCCAACCGCTCGAACCGGGCATCGATCACTTGTTCCGGTGTGAATCCAATTGGAACACCCCTAAGCCGGACCACCACCGCACCCGGCGCCGCGTCCAACAGCAGTTCGGGCAGCGCTCCTTTTCCCGCGATAATGGCAAGATCGGCTGACATCAGCTCAGGACGGGGTCAGGAATGAACGGTCGCTGCCGCCCAGAATGAATTCGACGATTTCTTTGACATACGGGCTCTCGGCCTCGTCAGAGAGGCGTTGCGCACGTTCCTGAAACGCTCCTTCGCCCTGCGCCAGTGCCTGAAAGGCCGCGCGCAGTTCCATGATCGCGGCCCGGTCCACGCCCTTGCGCTTGAGTCCGACCAAATTCAGCCCGTCCAGCGCACCGCGCGGTCCCTGCACCAGCCCGTGCGGGATCACGTCATTGGTGACCATGGTCACAGCACCAATGATCGCGCCCTTGCCGATCCTCACGAACTGATGGATGCCCGACAATCCGCCGATGATCACATCATCCTCGACGATGCAATGGCCTGCCAGCGCGGCCTGATTGGCCATGACGACGCGGTTGCCGACAATGGCATCATGCCCGACATGCGCCCCCGTCATAAATAGGCAATCATCGCCCACACGGGTGACCCCGCCCCCGCCCCGCGTCCCGAGGTTCAGCGTCGCGCCCTCGCGGATGCGGTTACGGCAACCGATAATCAGCTCGGAACGTTCGCCGTCAAATTTCAGGTCCTGCGGAATTTCTCCGACCACCGCAAAGGGAAACACGATTGTGTCATCACCGACCTCGGTAAACCCGGTCAGCACGGCGTGACTCTTGAGTTTGACATTCCGGCCCAGTGAAACATTTGCGCCGACGGTGCAGAATGGACCGATCCGGCAACCCGGCCCGATCATCGCGCCCTCGTCGACATAGGCGGCCGGATGAATTTCTGCGCTGGGGTCAATGGCCACGAGCGTTATTCCCCCTGCAGGTCCATCATCGCCGTGTACTCAGCCTCGGCGGCGAGTTGACCATCAACCATGCCTTTGCCATGGAATTTCCAGATTTTGCCACCCCGGCGGGTCACGGTGACATGCAACTCCAGCACGTCGCCCGGCACGACCTTGCGGCGGAATTTGCATTTATCAATCGCCATGAAATAGACCAGCAGGGGTTTGTCCACCAGATCCATCGAGAGGCCCACCACGACAGCTGCCGTCTGCGCCATCGCCTCGACGATCATCACGCCGGGCATGATGGGGGCGCCGGGGAAATGACCCTGAAAATGGGGCTCGTTGAACGTGACATTCTTCACGCCCTTGGCGAATTCATCATAGACGATGTCTTCTACTCGATCGATCAGAAGGAACGGATAGCGATGCGGAATGATCCGCTGGATCAGGTCCAGATCCGCGCTGGTGATCGGCTGCTCAGTCATCTAAGGTTGTCCCCCCCCTGTTGGCGTCAAAGACACCTAGCAAGTCGTCTGATGCGAAACAAGCCGGTGCGTGGTGGGATGAAAATTCAGGGTGACGAAGTGCCATCGCCCATGGTCGCGTCGATCCGCGCGATGGCGATATCGGTGATGTCGATGGCGTTCGATGACAGGATCAGCGACCGCGCATCAAGAATGGCGACAGCGTTGTTTTCCTGCGCGAGGCTGGCCAGCACAGGCACCACCCTTTGCAGGAAATTTTGCTGATCTTCTTCGGCCTTGCGTGATATGGTTACCTGCTTGGCATCCTGTGCCTCGCGAATGGCGACAACCTTGTCATCAAAGGCGTTTGCCAATACGCGAAACGCATCAGGTTCCATCGTCGGGCGCTGGTCGGTCAGTGCCTGCTCTTCGGCCAGCAGCTCGGCCTCGATCTTGCGGTTTTCTGCTGCCAGCGCGGCGAACTCCGCCTCGCGCTCGGACTGGATGCGTTTGCCGAATAGCGTCTCCAGCACCAGCCTTTCCTGATTCAATGTCAGTATCGGCGTTGAGACCGAAAACGGAATTGACGGCGAAACCTGATCAGCCTGCTGCGCCCAGCCGGGCGCAGCCGCCATCCAGAATGCGACCCAAAGGGTGGCGCATATCCTGCGCATCAGAATGTCGATGATATCGTCAGGTCAAAGCCGCGCGTACGGTCCGTGGTTTGGGTGGCCAGTGCCTCGGTAAAGTTGAAGCGCAGCGGTCCGATCCCCGTCGTCCAGAAGATCGAGAAACCCACCGCCGAACGCAGCTTGAAGGTATCATCGATGGCCACACCGCCCTTGTTATCCAGCGACCAGACCGACCCCATATCCAGAAACACACCGGCAGTGATCCCGTATTCCTCGGGCAGGCCGATCGGGAATTCAGTCTCGAGCCGGGCGGCGACATACTGGTTACCACCCACCATGTCGGCATTGGCGACGGTCGTGTCGGTGGGGCCAACGGTAAACGGCTCGAACCCGCGCATCTGCGTCGATGACAGGCCAAAGCGGTCGGTGATGCGCGTCTTGCCCTGAACCACGTTCACGATGCCCGCCTCAAGGCCAAGGCGCAGCGCGACATCCTCGCGCATGATACGCTGTTCGCCTTCGAAAGAGGCAATGGATTTCACATACTGATTGGTCGCCCCCAGCCCATTATAATCCTGACTGAACTGAAAGACGAAACCGCCGCTTGGGTTCAGGCCGATATTCCGGGAATCGTAGGTGTAGGTATAGCCGATGCTGGTCGAGGTGACCTTGCCCGCATCAGCGATGATCAGCGTTGAACTCGTCGCGCTGACATTGCTGATTTCTTCGCTTTTGGCACCTACGCGCAACGCCAGTCGGGCACTTTCGCTGACCGGGAAATCGACAGTGGGCGAGAATTCGAACACGGCGGTATTATAGCTCGCCACGCTGTTCGAGGTGGTTTCGGTGTAACCAAAAACCAGCCCCGCCGCGAGGTCGCGGTTCATCACCCGTGTTTCATAGAACGAGCCCGATAGGGCGCGCGCATCCGGCGTCGTGTTGAAGTTCAGTGCAACCCGCTGCCCCCGACCCAGGAAATTGCGCTCGGAAAAGCCAAAGTTCAGGCCGACACCGTCATCGGTGGAATAGCTGGCCCCGAAAGAGAGAGAGCCTGTCGGCGCCTCGGTCACGTCAACATCCAGCACGATCTGGTCCGATGCCGTGCCTTCGCGCGACTGTACCTCGGCGGTTTCAAAGTAGCCAAGTGCCCGGATACGTTCTGCCGCGCGACGGATGGCGCGGGGGTTAAACGGATCGCCCTCGACAGTCTGGAACTCGCGCCGGATCACCCGGTCAAGCGTCGTGTTGTTGCCCTCGATATCGATCCGCTCGACAAAAATCCGCGGGCCGCGTGTGACGGCGAAATCGATATCCAGCGACAGGTCGGCATCATTGCGCGTAACGCGCGGCTCGACCCGGATGAAGTTCAGCGACTTGTTCAGCGCCAGACGTTCCATCCGCAAAATGGTGTTTTCGATAGCAGCCGGATTGTATGTATCACCCGTCTTGATCTTGTTGACGGCGATGAACTCATCGATATCCACTTCGCTCAGGTCCGAGGATGCCGTGAGGTTGCCGAACTTGAATCTTTGCCCCTCGCGCACATCGAAGGTGATAAAGAAGCCGTCCCGCTCACGTGTCAGCTCGGACGTAACGTCAAGCACCTGAAAATCGACAAATCCGCGCGACTGGTAGAAATCGCGCAGCACCTGTTTGTCGAATTCAATACGATCGGCGATGAATGTATCGCTGCCGATAATGGCGCGGAACAGGCCGGCCTGCTTGGATTCCAACACGCGGCGAAGACGACGATCCGAGAAATTGCGGTTGCCGACAAAGCTGATGCGCTCGGTCTCAACAACCCGGCCCTCGGTAATTTCAAAGACCAGATCAACACGGTTGTTCGAGCGCGGAATGATCTTGGGATTGACGGTTGCAGCCAGACGCCCGGCCTGCCGATAGGCGTCCGTCACGGCTGCGGCGTCGCTCTCGGCCTGTGACGGGCTGTAGATGCGGCGTGACTTTGATGCAACAATCGACGCCAAATCATCATCCTTCAGGCGCTTGTTTCCTTCGAAGTTGATGCGGTTAATCGTCGGGTATTCAGAGACCACGATCCGAAGCAGGGCGCTTTCAGGCAGCATTTCCACGCTTTCGAACAGGCCCGATCCCAGCACCCGCTGGTAGGCCGCGTTCAACTGACCACCCGATACCGATTGCCCGATAGGGATGGCGGCATAGTTCAGGACCGTCTCGGGTTCGATCCGGTCATTTCCCTGTACCACCACGGAATTAAAGACAAAGTTCTGCGCCACCGCGCCCTTGACTGTGGAAAACAGGGTCAGGGAGGACATCAGAAAGACAAGCGCGAATACCACACCTGCCGCTTTAAGGTTGCTGCCCCCCAAGATATCGCTGCTCCGCTCGAATTTGTTTTTCATTGTTGCGATTCTTCTGCTTCAAAACCTATTGGTTCTGAGTACCCAGAATGTTGCAAAATGTCAAAAGGCAAGAGCGGCGATTGTGGAGTTTATCCACAAGTCGCCGCCAAGTTCAGGGAGGATTATTCGGCTACAGCGTACCGACGTAATTTCCTGCAATCAGCGCAACAGTTATCGCAAGCGGCCAAAGCAAGCGATCGACGTTCAGGGCAAAAAGGAGGGAGAGACCCTTATAACCTGATCTGATATGCTGCACTGTGTGCTCCTGTCTTCTGCGTAACCGCATTCTGCATAACCCATGAATGGGGCCAAATTACGGCAATGTCGAAAACGTCCGGTCAGGCAGCGGGAGCGTGACGATTTCACGGGCAGAACAGATCGTTGGATAAGGCAAAGATCATCAGTGTCAGAATCAGGCCCAGCCCCAGTGCAAACAGGATGCGCAGCACCTTGTCATTCGGGGGGCGGCCTGCCACGGCCTCGTAGGCGTGAAACACAAGATGCCCGCCATCCAGAACCGGTATCGGGAACAGGTTCAAAAGCCCGACAGCCGTCGACAATACCGCGATAAAGCTGATAAAGCTCACGATCCCCTGGCTGGCGGCCTGGCCCGAGGTTTCGGCAATGCCAATCGGACCCTGCAGGTTACAGGTGCTGATCGCACCGGAAATCACATGCATCAGTCCCGAAAGCGAGGTGCGGATGACCCGCCATGTACTTTCCGCGCCCAGGCGCACGGCCTCGAAAACGCCGGGCGTTTCCGTCACCGGTTCAAAGAAGATATCCCCGACAATCCCAAGGAGCCATCGCGTCTCGAAGCCGCCATCGGGCTTTGGCTCGTCCGAGCGGCGCGCCACAAGCGTGGCGTCGAATTCGGTGCCGTCGCGCCAGACCCGTACGGTCAGGGGTCGCCCCTCAGAGGCGGTCACGATGGCGATCAGTTCACGAAAGGACTGAACCCCCTGCCCCTCCATCTCAAAGATGTAGTCGCCTTCCTTGATACCGACATCATCCGCCGCCGAACCCGGGCGCACGGCCTCGGCGCGCGGCGGGCGCGGGTAAGGCCCCGTCACGTTCAGCACCTGATCACCACGGGCAATCCGGTAATCCACAGGCCCCACATCGATCAGATCGATGCTTTTGGCAAAGTCATCGAAACCCGACACCTCGATGCCGTTCATCGCCAGAATGCGGTCGCCTTCGCGCAATTCGGTCACGGGATCGGGCAACGGTTTGATCTTGCCCAGCACGGCCTCTTCGACCGTGACGCCCTGCGACAGGGCCAGTCCGCCAAATACAAGGATAGACAGGATAAAGTTGAAGACCGGCCCGGCTGCGACTGTGGCCGAACGCCGCCAGAGCGCTGCACCATGTATCGTGCGCTTCAGATCCTCTTCGCTGATCTCTGCAAGCGCCTCGCCATCAGCGCCGCTGGCGGCATTCGCATCCCCCAAAAACCGCACATAGCCACCAAACGGCAAGAGCGCGATCTGCCAGACCGTGCCATGTCGGTCGGCGCGCGACCAGATCACCGGCCCGAACCCCAGCGAAAACACTTCGGCATGGATACCGCACCACCGTCCGACGATGTAATGACCGTATTCATGGATCGCCACGATAACCGAGAGGGCGACCACAAAGGCCAGCACTGTTCCCAGCACCCCGCCAAAGGATGGAATGAGTTCAACCATGAAAATCCTCGCCTGCTAGTGTGCGCTCTGCGCCAGTTCCCGGGCAGTTACGCGTGCCAAATGGTCCATCGACAGCACGTTATCAAGGGTAATTTCGGCCTGCTTCGGGCCGAAATCCGCCGAAATCTTGTCAAGAGTACGCTCTACAAGACCTGCCATATCGGTAAATTTCAGGTGATCGCCGATAAAGAGGTCCAGCGCGGTTTCCTTGGCCGCGTTGAAGGCCGCACCGGCAAGGCCACCTGCCGCCATCACCTCTTGCGCCAGCCGCAGGGCGGGAAATCTGCCTTCGTCCGGTTTGCTGAATTCCAGCGCGCCCAGCCCGGCCAGATCAAGCCGCGCCACCGGCAATTCCGCGCGTTCGGGCCAGTTCAGGGCAAAACCGATGGCATGGCGCATATCCGGCGGGCCGAGATGCGCCATCATCGCGCCGTCGCAATAGCCCACCATGGCGTGCAGGATCGACTGCGGATGGATCAGCACCTCGATCTGTTCGGGGGGCACACCGAAAAACTCGCGCGTTTCGATCATTTCGAGCGCCTTGTTGAACATCGAGGCGGAATCGATGGTGATGCGCTGGCCCATCGACCAGTTCGGATGCGCCGATGCCTCTGCCAGCGTGGCTTGCTGCATCTCCTCTGTGCTCCAGTCCCGGAACGGGCCGCCCGAAGCGGTGATGACGATACGCTCGACGCGCGCGATGTCTTCGCCGGTCAGCGCCTGAAACACTGCCGAATGTTCACTGTCGACGGGCAAGAGCGTCGCGCCATGATCACGCGCGCTCTGCATGACCAGCGGCCCGGCGGCGACGAGGCTTTCTTTGTTGGCCAGCGCCAGCGTTGCCCCCTGACGCAGAATGGCGAGACCGGGCACCAGACCCGCCGCACCCACGATGGCCGACATGGCCCAGTCGACCGGGCGTTCAGCGGCGGCAGCGATCGCATCCGGTCCGGCCGCAACTTCGATGCCCGAACCGGCCAGTGCCTCTGCAAGTGGCTGATAACAGTCTTCAAACGCAGTCACGGCGATGCAGGCGCTATGCTTTCGGGCAAGTGCGGCCAAACGGTCGATATTGCGACCGCCCGTGAGCGCGATAACGTCGAAATCTTCGGGGCGGCGGGCAATAAGATCAAGCGTGTTTTCACCGATTGAGCCGGTTGCGCCAAAAATCGATACGCGCCGCACCATCGGGGACGCTATCGAATGATGACGTCGGGCACATCGACGATCAGCGCGACCAGCAGCATAAAGAGCGTCGCGCCGAGCAGCCCGTCAAACCGGTCATAAAGCCCGCCATGCCCCGGGATCAGGTTGGAACTGTCCTTGACGCCCACGCGCCGTTTCAGCGCGCTTTCGGCGATGTCGCCCAACTGGCTGGCAAAGGCGAGCATCATCGAAATCCACAAAAGGTCCCAGCCCGCGCGCGTGATCGAAATGAAATACCACCCCACCAGCCCGGCAGCGATCCAGCCCGCGACCGTACCGGACCATGTTTTCTTGGGGCTGATGCGGGGCATGAATTTCGGCCCGCCGATTAGCCGCCCGGCAAAATACCCGGCGATATCTGTGACGATCACGACAAGCACCAGCCAAAAGAGCCATGTTCCCCCATGCAGCGCGCGAAATGTGATCAGCCCATAGCCTGCCACCAGAAGCGCGAGGAAATAAAGGACAAAGCTTTGTCGGAATGACGCCACCGTCACCGCCGCACTCAGCACCAGAACGAGCGCAATGGCACCGATCAGCACCGCGTCGAGATAGGGCACCAACACCAGCACAACACCCGAGGCAAAGCCGCGCAGCATCGCCTCGCGCCGGGCATCGGGCGCAACCATGCGCGACAATTCCCAGACCATCAGCCCGACCGAGATCGCAACAACAAACAGAAAGAACGCGCCACCGAAATAGATCGCACCGACACCGATGGCCGACATCACCGCACCTGACAGGATACGGGGTATCAGATCATCCCAGCGTCCGGGTTGATTGCTGGCCTTGTTCACGCCACGACTGCCCCGAAACGGCGGTCCCGCTTGCCAAAACGCTGCATGACCTCGGAAAAGATTTCCTTGGTGAAATCAGGCCAGTAAGTATCGATGAACTCATATTCCGCATAGGCGGACTGCCAGAGCAGGAAGTTCGAAATCCGCGCCTCGCCCGAGGTGCGGATCACCAGATCGGGATCGGGCAGGAAACAGGTATCGAGGAATCGGGCGAGCGTGGTTTCATCCACATCTGCCGGGTTGATCCGCCCCAGCGCCACCTGTTCGGCCAGTCGTCGTGATGCGCGCGCAACCTCATCCCGGCCACCATAATTCAGCGCAATCGTCAGGTGGATGCGGGAATTGTTCTGGGTCAGTTCCTCGACCTCGTCCATCAGCCCGCGCAGCTTGGCATCCAGACGGATACGATCGCCGATGAACCGTACGCGGACGCCCTCTTTCATGAAATCCTGCATTTCCTTGCGGATATAGCGGCGAAAGAGCGACATAAGGCCCGCAACCTCGGCCTGGGTACGCTTCCAGTTCTCTGTCGAAAACGCAAACACGGTCAGATGTGACACACCCAGATGCGGGCAGGCGCGCACGATCTCCTTGATGCGGCGCGCACCTTCCTGATGGCCTATCAGGCGGGGTCGCCCGCGCTGCTCGGCCCAGCGTCCGTTGCCATCCATAATGATCGCAACGTGTTTGAAATCCGTAGTATTCAATGTGTTCACGAAATAACCTCTAACCGCCCGGTTTACTTCAGACCTGCATGATTTCCGCTTGTTTGGATTCCAGCGCCTCATCGACATTGGCGATGAACTTGTCGGTCAGTTCCTGAACCTCATCCGCCCAGAGCTTGTTATCATCCTCGCCCATGCCCGCCGCCTTGGCTTTTTTCAGCTGATCCATGCCGTCGCGGCGCACATTGCGCACGGCCACGCGCGCATGTTCGGCATATTGCGCGGCGACACGGGTCAGTTCGCGACGGCGCTCTTCGTTCAGTTCGGGGATCGGCAGGCGGATGATCGTGCCATCCACGACCGGGTTGATACCCAGACCGCTCTCGCGCAATGCCTTTTCGACCGCATTGACCATGGATTTGTCCCAGACGTTGACGGTAACCATCCGTGGTTCTGGCACATTGATGGTTCCGACCTGGTTAACCGGGGTTTTCTGCCCATAGGCATCCACCATCACCGGTTCGAGCATCGAGGCCGAGGCGCGGCCCGTCCTGAGCGAGAGAAACTCTGTGCGCAATGCATTCATCGCGCCTTCCATCCGCCGTTGCAAATCGTCTAGGTCGATATCAAGATCATCTTCTGACATTCATGCGCTCTTTTGCTTCCCGGCGTTCTGATCTGCTTTCCTATAGCGCTAACCGTGCACTCTTGTATAGGTGCCATGCCCCTGCAGAATGGTCTGAAATCCGCCGGGCTCATCCAGCGAAAACACGATGATCGGCAGATCGTTGTCGCGCGCCAGCGCAATCGCCGATGCGTCCATGACCCTGAGCCGCTTTTGCAGCACGTCGTCATAGGAAATATCGTCGTAGCGCACCGCATCCTGAAAGAGCGCCGGGTCCTTGTCGTAGACACCATCAACCTTTGTGCCCTTGAAGATCGCTTCGCAGCTCATCTCGCTGGCTCTGAGCGTCGCGGCGGTGTCTGTCGTGAAATAGGGGTTTCCCGTGCCGGCTGCAAAGATACAGACCCGGCCCTTTTCCAGATGGCGCACGGCACGGCGCCGGATATAGGGCTCGCAGATCTGATCCATGGGAATGGCCGAGATCACGCGGGTATAGAGGCCCATCGCCTCGAGCGCGCTTTGCATCGCCAGCGCATTCATCACCGTGGCCAGCATACCCATATAGTCAGCTGTGGTGCGCTCCATTCCCTGCGCGCTGCCCTGCAACCCGCGAAAGATGTTGCCGCCACCGATGACCATACAAATTTCGACACCCAGATCATGCACCCGCTTGATCTCGGTCGCGATACGTTCGACTGTAGGGGGGTTCAGGCCGAAACCCTGATCCCCCATCAGCGCTTCACCCGAAATTTTCAGCATAACCCGCTTATACGTCGCATTCACCTCGGGGATCTCGGTCTCATCCATTGGCAGCGCTCCGTCTTTTCGGTTATTTGCGCGTTACATGTCGGAAAAGCGGCGGCTAATCAATCTGTTTTCCCGCCGGGCATGTTGCAAAGGTTTGCGCCGGCAGGGGCGAGGAACGAAAGTGGAAATCCGAGACATCCCCGATGACCGTCCCGTGCTGATCGCGGGACCAACAGCATCTGGCAAATCAGCGCTGGCGATGGAGATCGCCGAAACGGGCGGCGGCGTTATTGTCAATGCCGATGCGCTTCAGGTCTATGCGAACTGGCGTATATTGACCGCGCGCCCCGACGCCGCCGATGTCGCGCGGGTGCCGCATCATCTTTATGGTCATATTGCCGGTGACGATCCCTATACGGTCGGCAGATGGCTGCGCGAGGTCGCGGCACTGCTGCCCGAGGTTGGCCGGGCGATCATCGTTGGGGGAACAGGGCTGTATTTTTCGGCACTAACGCAGGGATTGGCCGAGATACCGGCAACCTCACCAGAAATTCGTGAAAAAGCCGACGGGCTGAGCCTGCGGGCGATGCAGGACCGGCTGGCCCGGGACGATCCCGCCACCCATGCCCGTATCGATCTGATGAACAGGATGCGGGTGCAGCGCGCATGGGAGGTTCTGGAACAGACTGGCCGCCCCATCAGTGAATGGCAGCGCGAAACGCCACTACCGTTGATCGCTCCGGATAGGGCCACCCGGATCGTCATGACCGCCGATACAGACTGGCTGAACCGTCGCATCGACGCCCGTTTCGATCAGATGATCGAGATGGGCGCGCTGGCGGAGGCGCGACAAAACCTGCGGAATTGGGACCCAACCGCGCCTTCCTCCAAGGCCATCGGCGCCGCGACACTGATCGGGTATCTTCGCGGCGAGATCACTTTGGAAACGGCGATATTGCAGGGAAAAACCGCGACAAAGCAATATGCTAAGCGTCAGCGCACATGGTTCCGCGCCCGGATGAGCGACTGGATTGCCCGAAACCTGCCGTAGCATTATTGCAACGCCTGTGGACAACCTGTGGATAAAATTCAGTAAATCCCTTTGAAAATCGGACATTTCCGGTTCAGAGTTGAAAAAAAGTGCGTCGGGCAGGGTAACGTGCAGATATATAATACTCAATCGAGCTCTCCTTTGGGGGGAATGCGGGTCATATCGCTGGTGGCGCTCTCGCGCGGCGGGCGATGGCGGACAGAGGCGATGCGCAGCCATGCGCGACCGGTTCTCTATTCATTCAGTCAGGGCAAGGGGCGGTTTTTCCTCTCTGGCGACACATTCGGCTACAGCAAGGGTACGATGGCGCTGGTCCCCAAGGGCGTGATGCACGGATTTCAGGTCAATAATCAGGTGCTGGGCCATGCGATCTTCTGGCCCCGCAATTACGCCACTGACCTGTTTGACGAGCCGATCACTACGCGTCTGACCGACCTGCAGGAACAGGTGATGATGCAGGGCCTGATCGAGCAACTGGCACTCGAGCTTGAAACCGAGCGCGACGGTCAGGTTGCGGCGTGTCACGCCATTCTGGACCTGCTCGCCGTCAAGATGCAGCGCTACAAGAGCGAGGCCGAGGATGAAGGCCCGGGCGACGCGGCATCGCGTCTGGTCTCAGCCTATACTGCGCTTTTGTCCCACGACTACTCCTCGGGCAAGACGGTGGCCGAATATGCCGCCAGCCTCAAGGTCACGCCAACGCATCTGTCGCGGGTGTGCCGTGCCAAATGCGGCAAATCGGCCTCGGCGCTGTTGATGGACCGCATCTTCTTCGAGGCGCGTCGGCTGCTTTTGGAGACGTCGATGCCGATCAAGGAAATCGCTGCGCGGCTCGGCTTTCGCTCTGCGGCGTATTTCACGCGGGCCTTTACGCAGCGCATTGGCAAACCGCCTTCGGAATTCAGGTCGGATCCGAACTGATCAGGGGTCAAAACACCGCTGCGAACTGAGATCAACCTGACTGAGGCGTCGCGCATCCGGCAGGATCGCGGCCTGTCAATTTTTCGATATTGCGCTGAATCCCTGTTGCATAAAACGCAAATGTCGCTTTTGATGCATATATGTCGCTGGTACGATACGCTATTCACGCCTGTACAGTCGACCATATCAAGGTGACTCGTGCTGCTTATACCGAATGGATAATGTCCGCCCGCCCGATGGGCGCGCGTGTCTGAGGCGTCGTCGCCACCAGCACCAGAACGAACCAATCATTGTGTCACAGGGAGAAAATTATGACGCAAAAAACACTAACCGGAGCGCCCATGCATCCCGCAGTAGAGATGTATGCGAAAGAAGTCGCAGCTGGCAAACTGAGCCGCCGCGAGTTCATGGCGCGCGCAACCGCGCTGGGTGCAACATCACTGGGCGCCTATGGCGTGCTCGGTGTGTCTGCACCGGCCAAGGCCGCAGGCAACGCACAGCAGGGCGGCACGATCCGCCTTCAGATGGAAGTGCGCGCGCTCAAGGATCCGCGGACCTTTGACTGGACCCAGATCGCGACCTACACCGCCGGCTGGCTGGAGTATCTTGTCGAGTATAACTCGGACGGTTCTTTCGAGCCTATGCTGCTCGAGAGCTGGGAAGCCAACGCTGACGCCACGCAGTACACGCTGAACGTCCGTAAAGGCGTCAAGTGGAACAACGGTGATGACTTCACCGCTGAGGACGTGGCGCGCAACATCGAAGGCTGGTGCGAGAAGGACGTCGAAGGTAACTCGATGGCCGGTCGTATGTCGAGCATGATCGATCCGGAAACGAACAAGGCGATCGACGGTGCGATTGTTGTCGTTGACAGCCACACGGTGCAACTGAATCTGCCAAACCCGGATATCACGATCATTCCGGGCATGGCAGACTATCCTGCAGCTATCGTCCATTCCAGCCATAACCCCGATGACATGCTGGGTACGGCTGTTGGCACGGGCTACATGATGCCTGAAACGCTCGAAGTTGGTGTGCGCGGCTCTATCGTGCGCAATGAAGGCCACGAGTGGTGGGGTACAGCCGCTGGCAAGGGTGGTTATCTGGACCGGATCGAGTTCATCGACTACGGCACTGATGCAGCCGCATTTGTCGCCGCTTACGAAGCCGAAGAAATCGATGCCAACTGGGAATCCACCGGTGAATTCATCGACGTGATGACCGGCCTTGGCCTTGTGCAGTCGGATGTTGTTTCCGGCGCGACCATCGTTATCCGTCCGAACCAGGAGTCTTCGGACCTTTATAAGGACGTGCGCGTTCGCCGCGCACTGGCGATGGCGGTCGACAATGCGGTCTGCCTTGAACTGGGTGTGAACGGTCAGGGTATCCCGGCCGATAACAGCCATGTGGGTCCGGTCCATCCTGAATGGGATCCGACAGTCACCCGCATTCCGTTCGACCCGGCAGGTGCCAAGGCGCTGATCGATGAGGCTGGCATGGCCGATGTCGAGCATGAGCTGATCTCGATTGACGATGACTGGCGCAAGCCGACAACCGACGCCGTGGCCGCACAGCTGCGCGACGCGGGTATCAACGTCAAGCGGACGGTTCTGCCCGGCTCGACCTTCTGGAACGACTGGGCGAAATATCCGTTCAGCTCGACCAACTGGAACCACCGCCCGCTGGGCACACAGGTTCTGGGTCTGGCCTATCGCTCGGGCGAAGCATGGAACGAAACCGGCTTTGCCAATGCCGAGTTCGACGCGCTGCTGGCCGAAGCGAACTCGATCGCGGATGCGGATGCACGTCGCAGCGTGATGGGCAAACTGCAGGCCATCATGATCAATGAAGGCGTGACCATCCAGCCATACTGGCGCACCATTACGCGTCACCACGTCGAAGGCGTAGTCGGCATGGATATGCACATCGCGTACCTGCCGCAAATCTACAAGTGGGGCTGGGCTGCCTAAGCACCTGATCCGACACGAGGCCGCCCCCAAACGGGGCGGCCTTTTTTCTGACGGGGTTTCAACCCGCTTCTGCTGCGGGCCCGCCGGACAACAAAAACCACAGGGATTGATATGGGACTGTTCTTATTGCGCCGATTCGGGGTGATGCTCCTCACGGCGATCTGCCTGACATTCGTGGTCTTCTTTCTGACCAACCTTTACCCCAACCTTGAAAAACTCGCCAAAACGCAGGGCAATTTCCGCATGACGGAAGAAGAGGTTGCCACCTGGCTTGGCAACCGGGGGTATACACGATCCACTGTGGCTAAATATGGCGAATGGCTGGGGGTGATACCCGGCTATGTCATCGAGGGCAGCGACGGGGAAACCCGGGCGCGCTGCGCCCCGCGCGGCCTCGCGCTGGAAGATGCACCAAGATATTGCGGCATTCTGCAGGGGGGATGGGGGTATTCTACCCGCGCCAAGGAAACCGCTGGCATCGTAATGTTCAAGGCGCTGAAGCTGACGGGCTTTCTGATGCTATGGGCGCTGATCGTCACCGTCCCCACCGCGCTTGTGGTCGGCATCCTTGCGGGTATGCGCGAGGGCTCGCGGACCGATCGCAGCCTCTCGACATTCTCGATTATCACATCGGCGACGCCGGAATATGTATCCGGGGTGGTCCTGATCGCCATATTCTCGTCATCAGCCGTGGGGCTGAAATGGTTTAAAGGATCGGCAGCTTCGGCAATGAACGATGCCAATCTGGTCAATTTCACGCTGCCGGTGCTGACGATTGCACTATTCTCTATCGGCTATATCGCCCGCATGACGCGCGCATCCATGACCGAGGTGATGACCGCGCAATATATCCGAACCGCGCGCCTCAAGGGCGTGTCGTTTCCCAATATCGTTCTGAAACACGCGCTGCGAAATGCGCTGATTGCCCCTTTCACCGTGATCATTCTTCAGATCCCCTATCTGCTGACCGGCGTGGTGATCACCGAGACCCTGTTCAACTACAAGGGTTTCGGCTGGCTGCTGGTTCAGTCGGCGGGCAACAACGATATCGATGTGTTGCTGGGCGTTTCCGTGGTGTCGGTGGTGATTGTGCTGCTGACCCAGCTGATCTCGGATATCGGCTATGTCTACCTGAACCCTCGTATCAGAATATCATAAGGAGGGTGAAGATATGGAACCTCTGACGACTTTCGAGATTATCACCCGCATTCTTTATCAGTTCATCCCGGTTTGGATTTCCATGCTGGTGGTGTTTCTGGCCTCGATATCCTTCAAACGAAAGCTGGGCCTTTATGGCCGCATCTTTGACAGCCCCATCGGCATCATCGGCTATGGCCTTGTGACATTCTGGGTCTTTACCGCCTTTTACGCCGGTTTCTTTGACCTGATCGCCACGCATGACCCGCTGGCGCAGCTATCGGGCATGAAGAACAAGGCACCCGGCACCCCCCTGCCCCGGCCCGAGGACGGGCAATATGTCTATTACCTTCTGGGTGGTGACAACCTCGCGCGGGACGTGTTCACGCGCATGGTCAAGGGCTCGGCCATCGTGCTGGCCATCGCACCGCTGGCGACGCTGTTCGGCTATATCGTCGGGGTAACACTCGGTCTGCCGGCGGGTTATTACGGCGGCAGGCTGGACACGATCCTGTCCTTCATGGCCAATCTCATTCTGGCCTTTCCTGTCATCCTGCTCTTTTACCTGCTGGTCACTCCGGAAATCGTGGCGACAGGTATCCCCAGCTATATGGCGGCGGTGTTCTTTGTCTTTCCGCTGATCTTTGTCACCGTACTTCTGAATTCGCGCTATCACGTGCTGCCCAAACTCAGGAACCGGCTGATCGCGATATTCCTGATCATCGGCATCTGGGTGTATCTCTCCACCATTTCGGAATGGGGTCGCGGAACACTGGTCGATTTCTGGCCCAGCGCGCTTGATCTTTTCAACATTCCGGGCGGCGTGCTGGTGGTCTTTGTCTCGGTGGTATTCGTGAACTCGCCCACGATCTTCCGGATCATACGGGGGCTGACACTGGACCTGAAATCGCGCGATTATGTGGCTGCGGCCCAGACGCGGGGTGAATCCGCATGGTACATCATGCTGTGGGAAATTCTGCCCAATGCGCGCGGTCCGCTGATCGTCGATTTCTGTCTGCGCATCGGCTATACCACCATCCTTTTGGGGACACTCGGCTTCTTTGGGCTGGGCCTGCCGCCCGAAAGCCCGGATTGGGGATCGACCATTAACGAGGGGCGCAAGCTCTTGTCGGTCTATCTGCATCCGGCCATCACACCGGCGCTGGCGCTGTTGTCGCTGGTGTTGGGCCTGAACCTGCTGGCCGATGGCCTGCGCGAAGAGTCACTCAAGGACTAGGGAGAACAACATGTCTGACGAAACATATGACGGCCCGATCCTTGAGATCGACAATCTCTCGATCAGCTTCTTCACGCGGCTCAGGGAAATTCCGGCGGTGATGGATTTTTCCTGTGTGGTCAAACCCGGCGAGGCGATGGGCCTTGTCGGGGAATCCGGCTGTGGCAAATCCACCGTCGCGCTCGGCGTGATGCAGGACCTTGGCGTGAATGGCCGCATCGTCGGCGGCTCGATCAAGTTCAAAGGCCGCGATCTGAACCAGATGAGCGATGAGGAACTGCGCGATATTCGCGGCTCTCAGATCGCGATGATCTATCAGGAACCGATGGCATCACTGAACCCGGCCATGAAGATCGGGCGCCAGCTGATGGAAGTGCCGATGATCCACGAAGGGGTCAGTGCCGAAGAGGCCGCCGCGCGCGCGCTGGAAGTTGTCACCGATGTGCGCCTGCCCGACCCCGAGCGGATGCTGAACAGTTATCCGCACCAGCTTTCGGGCGGTCAGCAGCAGCGTATCGTGATCGCCATGGCCTTGATGTCCAAGCCGTCGCTCTTGATTCTTGATGAACCGACAACCGCGCTGGATGTGACGGTCGAGGCGGCGGTGGTCGAACTCGTCAAGGATTTGGGTAAGAAATACGGCACATCGATGCTGTTTATCTCGCACAACCTCGGGCTGGTTCTGGAAACATGCGACCGGATCACGGTCATGTATTCCGGTGAGGCCGTGGAAACCGGCTCGATTGAGGATGTGTTCGACAAGATGCGCCATCCCTATACGCAGGCGCTCTTTCGTTCGATCCCGCTTCCCGGTGCGGACAAAAATGCGCGCCCGTTGGTGGCCATTCCCGGCAACTTTCCCTTGCCGCATGAGCGGCCGAACGGCTGCAATTTCGGCCCGCGCTGCGACTATTTCGAAGAGGGCCGCTGCGAAGCAACCGATATCCGAATGGCCCCGATCGAGGGGGACGAACGCCACGACAGCCGGTGCCTGAAGTTTCAGGAAATCGACTGGAATGCCCCCATTCAGGCGGGCAACCAGACAGAAAAGGCCGAACCCGGCGATGTTGTCCTGAAAATGGACGATCTCAAGAAATATTACGAGGTCTCGGCCAACTCTCTCTTTGGCAGCAGCGGTGGCAAGAAGGTCGTCAAGGCCAATGAAACGCTCAGCTTCGAGGCCCGCGAGTCCGAGACACTGGCCATCGTCGGCGAGTCCGGTTGCGGTAAATCCACCTTTGCCAAGGTGCTGATGGGGCTGGAAACGGCGACCGATGGTGAAATCCTCTTGGACAACCAATCCATTCAGGACACACCCATCGAAGAACGGGACACCAAAACCGTGTCGTCTGTCCAGATGGTATTCCAGAACCCGTTTGATACGCTGAACCCGTCAATGTCGGTGGGGCGCCAGATCGTGCGGGCGCTGGAGATCTTCAAGATCGGCGACAGCGATGCCGACCGGCAGAAGCGCATGCTGGAACTGCTGGACCTGGTCAAGCTGCCCCGCGCCTTTGCCGAGCGTATGCCGCGTCAGTTATCCGGCGGGCAGAAACAGCGGGTCGGGATCGCGCGGGCCTTTGCCGGCGGTGCGCGGATCGTGGTTGCCGATGAACCGGTTTCGGCGCTGGACGTGTCGGTGCAGGCGGCGGTGACAGACCTTCTGATGGAGATCCAGCGCAACGAAAAGACGACGCTGCTGTTTATCAGCCACGACCTGTCGATTGTACGTTATCTTAGTGATCGGGTGATGGTCATGTATCTGGGACATGTGGTTGAGCTGGGCGATACCGAACAGGTCTTCTCACCGCCCTATCACCCTTATACCGAGGCATTGTTGTCGGCGGTGCCCATCGCCGATACCAGCGTCGAGAAGAAGCATATCGTGCTGGAGGGCGACATTCCGTCGGCGATGGACCCACCATCGGGCTGTCCGTTCCAGACACGCTGCCGCTGGAAATCCGAAGTGCCCGGGGGGCTTTGCGACAAAGAAATTCCGCCGGTGCAACAGCTGGCCAGCGGCCATCAGATCAAATGCCATCTGAGTGCGGATTCCCTGAACAAGATGGAGCCGGTGATCAAGATTGCTGCCGAATAAGCCAGGCAGAATACGAGACTGGGGCGCCGGTCATTCCGGCGCCTTTTTAGTGGTAACCGGCGTGAACAGGCCGTTCCGGGGATGAGCTGACAAATCCCTGTTCAACCGGCGGGCATCCGATATAGTCACCAAAAACCCATCGGGCATGAGGGACCATTGGCGAGGCTTGGTCAAAACGCGCTTCTTGTGGTGATCACGACGCTGATCGGCGCATTACTGTTGTGGCTGCCGGACGGCATTTCCTTTAGCCTGCACGAGATCGACACTTTCCACCTCGTCGATATCTTGGGCCGCCTGTCGCTGGGCCAGACGATACATCAGGACTTTACGACGCCGATCGGCATCCTGATGTTTGCACCATTCGCACCCTTTACCGGTGGCAGCACGGGTATGGGCGAGGCGATATTGTCGGGCTTCATCCTGTTTTCGGTCATCGCCGCGCCTTTCCTGTTCTGGATTGCGCAAACGCGGCTGTCCTTTGCCACTGCGGTCCTGTTTGTCATCTCGGCCCAGATTATGCTGTTTGCAATGGTCGTGGGGCCAACGCCCAATCTCGCGATTTCCATGCATTACAATCGCTGGGCATGGGCGGTGGCCTTTTGCGTACTGACCGCGATCATGCTGCCCCTGCGCAACCGGCGCTATGATCTGGCCGATGGCATCATTCTGGGCCTGATGATGGCCTTTCTGGCGCTGGGTAAGGTTACCTACTTTCTGGGCCTCTTCCCGGCGGTGCTGATCGCGCTTATCTTGGCCGGCCGCTGGAAGGCCCTCCTCGCCGGGTTGCTGGCGGGACTGGTCATGAGCGGTGCCGTCAGCCTCTTGGCGGGCTCACCCAGCCTGATCGCGGATTACGCAAGGGATCTGTTGGCTGTTTCGCGCTCACCTGCCCGGCCTTACGCCACGGCAACTTTTTATGACGTGGTGGTCAAACCCGATGCTTTCATCGGCTCGCTCCTTCTGTTGACAGCACCCATTCAGCTTTATGCCACCGGCAAGGCGCGCGAGGCGGTGGTTCTGGCCGCCGCGGCACCCGGTCTGATCTGGATCACCTATCAGAATTTCGGCAATGATCAGCTGTGGCTGCTGCCGCTGGCGGTGATCCTGCTCCAGATTGCATTCGTGCTGAACGGACGCGACGTCGAAACGCAACAGCGGCGTAGAGTGCTCAAGATATATGCGTTGGTCGCATTGATCGTCATCGCGCCCACGGCGGTGAATATGGCGCGCAGCACCGTCAATCATGCCATCACGCCGATTGCCGATTACACCCCTGCATTTGCCAAACCGGCGCTTGCCGATATCAGGATCACCCGGCTGAAACAGCCATGGGGTAAGGCTGAGGTCTATATTCCGGACGGATCGCCAGCAGAATGGGCTGATCCGACCGGGCCGACCGCATCCGAATTCCTGAGCTTTGGCGGCGTAGACCTGCCCTTTTGCGAGTTGATGACGGGGTATCCGGCAGCGCTGCAAGAGGCCGGTGCCGCACTGGACAAGCTGGGCGTGGCCCGGGACCGTCCGATTTTTGTTGCCGATATCGTCTCGGTCATGTGGCTTTTTAGTGATACCGTGCCGGTGCCTGACAGCGCGCCTTGGTATTACGGCGACGCCAAGGGGTTCGCGGCAGCGGATTTCCTGATGGTACCGCTCTGCCCTGCATCACCACCGCATCGGCGCATCGCGCTCAACCGGATCGAACGGACCGAAAACCTGAACGTTCGCTATATCGATACGATTGCGGGCTACGCGCTTTTTGAATTCCTGCGCGGAGGCTGAACGCGAAAACGGGCGGCCAAAGCCGCCCGTCCGCACCGTTCGCCAAATGGCTCTGTTCAGAGCTTTTTGAAGGTGATTGTGGCCGGGGCAGTTTCATCCAGGGCCATGTTTTTCATCGTACCTTCATCATAGCCGATATCAAACCGGTTCAGATCCGTGGCGACCATCGACTGTGCATGCAGATCAACCACATTGGACACATAATTATCCGGCACCATGGTGGGCGCGACCATCGACAGAACGCGCACGGATGTCGCTTCGGTCGTGATTTCGAATGTCACCGATTTGCCGGGCGCCAGCAGCACACCCGGAGGTCCGTCAGTGCCTTTGCCAACCATGGCATCGGGACCGATCCGCATCGCCAGCTTGCCAGGATCGCCGGTCAGGATCTGCTCTTCTGCCTCGGCAGTGACATAGTCGCCCTTGAAAATATGCGCATCATTCATCGCGTCGGTGATCAGGATCGGCGCGAGCAGTTCCTCGGCCATGTTATTTGTCACGGTGACCGAATAGGTGGTGGCCATGGACTGGGCGGATGCAACCCCGGCAAAAAGCGTGGCGGCAGCCGTCATCAGGAACATTTTCTTCATTCTCTGTCTCCTCTCAATGGTTCAGACAAGCGCTTCTTACGGGCAGTACCGGTGACATGGCAAAACACGTTCAATGCCATGAGAGCGAGAATTATTACTGACTTTTCTGTGACTTACGGGGGAGCTACACTCCCGTTTTCGTGACCGGAATGTCATTGCGGCAACGCGCCCGGGCCCGTTAGTTCAAAGGCTGTGGGCTTGCCTGAATTCAGCTTCCCAGAATGATCCGCACATAGTTCTGCGTCTCTTCATAGGGTGGGATGCCGTCATAGCGCTCAACCGCTTCGGGACCGGCATTGTAGGCCGCCAGCGCCAGCCGCCATGTGCCGAAGCGTTCGAACTGGCGGCGCAGATAACGCGCGCCGCCTTCCAGATTGGCCTTGGGATCAGCGGGATTGACACCCAACAGGCTGGCCGTATCCGGCATGAGCTGCGCCAGTCCGATCGCCCCCTTGACCGAAACCGCGCCGGGGTTCCAGCCGCTTTCCTGCTGGACCAGTCGCAGGAATAAATCCTCGGGTACACCATGTTTGCGCGCGGCCTTGCGCGCCATCCGCAGATACTGGCCTTTGTACTTGCCGGTGTATCGCGGCAGCACGGTAATGGCCTGAGATGCGCCGGGCTGAAGCCGCGTCGAATAGTTGTACTGATTGGATAGTCGCGAATCCAAAAGCTTGGTCTGCGCCGAAAACAAGGACGTGCGCGACTGTGCCAGCGCCAGCGCAGGCAGCAGCAACACCATCAGGGACCCAGCAAGCAGCTTTATCTGAACATCCTCCGAACTGCCGGGAATATAATACCAGCACAGAGAAATTTCCACACTCAACTCGGGACCGGTTTTTCCACCAATTCAGCGAATGCCGCTTTTTAAACCTGCCTTCACACTTTAGAGTTCATGGTTAACAAATCAGATTCGATGGGGGCTGCGATGGCAGGGTCGGTAAACAAGGTTATCATTATCGGAAATCTGGGGCGCGACCCCGAGGTCAGGACATTTCAGAACGGCGGCAAGGTGTGCAACCTGCGCATTGCCACATCGGAAAACTGGAAGGATCGCAACACAGGCGAACGCCGCGAGCGCACGGAATGGCATTCGGTGGCCATTTTCTCGGAACCTCTGGCGCGCATCGCCGAACAATATCTGCGCAAGGGTTCCAAGGTCTATATCGAAGGTCAGCTTGAAACCCGCAAATGGCAGGATCAGTCAGGCCAGGACCGGTACTCAACCGAGGTTGTGCTGCGGCCCTACAAGGGTGAACTGACCCTGCTCGACAGCCGCGGCGATAGCGGTGGCGGCGGTTACAGCGCGGGCGGGTCGTCTGATGATGGCTATTCTGGCGGCTTTGGCGGGCCGTCCTCTGGCCCGTCCGACATGGATGACGAAATCCCGTTCTAACGGGAAAATGCTACGCCCGCCTATCCGTTAGTCTGACACCACGCGCATATCCAGCGCGTCCTGCATCACTGCGCGGGTCACGTCGGTGGGGACATCGCTGGCAACAAAGGCATCGCCAATTCCCCGCGCGAGGATGAAACGAAGCTGACCGTCAATCACCTTTTTGTCCTGCGCCATCAGCGCCAGAAGCGCGTCGGCATCCGGCAGATCGCCGGGAATATCCCGCAGATCGGTCTTCATGCCCATCCCGCTCAGATGGGCACGGACGCGGCTTGGGTCCTCTTGCGCACACAGTCCCAGCCGCGCGCTCAGTTCAAAGGCCAGCGCGCAGCCGATCGACACGCCTTCGCCGTGCAACAGACGATCTGAATACCCCGTCGCTGCCTCGAGTGCGTGACAGAAGGTATGCCCCAGATTGAGAAGCGCCCTGTCCCCCTGCTCGGTTTCATCCCGCTGCACGATTTCGGCCTTCATCTCGCAGGAACGCCTGACCGCATGAATGCGCTTTGCCGCGTCTCCCGCCGCCAGGGCCGGGCCGTTCTCCTCGAGCCAGGAAAAAAACGCGTCATCCCCCAGCAACCCGTATTTCACCACTTCGCCGTAACCCGCCAGAAAATCGCGGGGCGTCATTGTCCCCAGAACATCGATATCGGCCAGAACGAGGCTGGGCTGATGAAAGGCACCGATCAGGTTCTTGCCCTGCGGTGCATTGATTCCGGTCTTGCCCCCAACCGAACTGTCGACCTGGGCCAGCAGGCTGGTCGGTATCTGGACAAAGCGTATTCCGCGCCTGAGCACCGCAGCCGCAAAACCGGCCAGATCGCCGATGACACCGCCGCCAAAGGCGATGACGACATCGCGCCGCTCAATGCGTTCCTCGAGCAGCCACTCGACGGTTTCGGTAAAGGCAGGCCAGGCTTTGGTCGCTTCGCCGGGGGGCAGAGCGTGGGTCGTGGCGACAATGCCCGCTGCCTTCAACGCACCCACCAGCCTGTCCAGATGCAGCGCGGCGACGGTCTCATCCGTGACAATGGCAACGCGCGGGCGCGCAAGGAACGGTGCGATTTCCGCACCGGCCCGGTCAATCAGACCCTGCCCGATCCTGATGTCATACGACCGCTCACCCAGATCGACATGTACCGTTTCCACGCCTTGCTCCTAAACCAGAATCCCGTGATCGATCAGCGCCTGCTCAACCCGGCCCGTGGTTTCCTCGATCGAATATTTCGCCGACACAGGTACAACGATCTGCGCCATTTCGTAAATTGCCGCGCGCTCGGCATAGATCGATTTCAGCGTCTCAAAGGGGTTGTCTGTCAGCAAAAGCGGCCGTGTCGTTTTATGCGCGACCCGCGACCAGAGCAGATCAACATCGGCCTTCAGGCAAAGCGATACGCCTTTTCTTGCAATGATTTCCCGGTTTTCCTCCTTCAGAAACGCACCGCCCCCGGTCGAGAGCACACCGCAGGGCCCTTCGAGCAACCGTTCGATAACCTGCGTTTCCTTGGCGCGGAAAAACGCCTCTCCGTCGCGGCTGAAAATCTCGGCGACGGTACGGTCCGCAGCAAGCTCGATCTCGTGATCCGAATCCAGAAAGGGCACCGCCAGCCTGCGCGCCAACGCGGTTCCGATCGCTGTCTTGCCCGATCCCATCATGCCAACCATCACGACGGTTCTTGTCAGTTTGCGCGCCACAGTCGGCAGTGTCCTGCTTGGTCAAATCTTTCGACCTGAATGACGTGAGTTTCTGGAAAAAGCCATATATAAAAGGCGAAGATGCCAGCCAATAGGCATATATTTGCAAAGGATGCAGAATGTTTCGAGTGGTTAAGGGCCTGATTTACCTCGCTATCCTCGGGGGAATCGGCGTGGTTGGATATGCCTATCTGGGGGATCTGTCCCCCGAAACGGGCATCATCACCAAATCGGTTGATCTGGATGATCTATAGGGCCGGCCTTCTCTTTGCACTGATATTTCCTGCGCCTCTGTCGGCGCAAACGCCACTCTCTGCGATTGACTGGCTCAGCCAGTCGGTCGTCAATGAATCCGAACGGCTAAACGAAGAGCCGGTGGCCAGCGGTGCCGCGCTCGATGAGATCACGGTTTCGTCGCTGGACCAGACCCGGAAGGATGCGACCGGGGTCATTTCGGCGCGCGCGGCCGGTCTGCCGGTGACGCTGTGGTCGGCTTCGCAGGCCGAAGATGTGGCTGCACTGATCAGCGCCATGCCCACAAATCTGCTGCCGTCGCTGCGCGAACTACTTTTTTCCATAATCCTGGCCGAACTGGAGGCACCGCCCGCGCAAGGCGGCGACGGTAAGTTGTTGCTGGCGCGGATTGACACGTTGCTGCGTTTCGGTGCGGTTGATCAGGTGCTGGCGCTGCTGGTTGAGGCACAACCCGATGAGGCCGAACTGTTTCGCCGCTGGTTTGACGCCTCGCTTCTGATCTCGCGCGAGGACCGGGCCTGCGCCAGTATGCGCGACAGCCCCGAGATCGCCCCGACGATGAGCGCGCGCATTTTCTGCCTTGCGCGGGGGGGTGACTGGAATGCTGCCGCGCTGACACTGGAAACAGCTGCCGCTCTCGGCGAAGTACGCGAAGACGAGAACAATCTCCTCAGACAGTTTCTTGATCCGTTCCTGGCTGACGAAGAGGCGCCACTCGCGCGGCCCGATCCGATGACACCGCTGACCTTCCGCATGCTTCAGGCCATCGGAGAGCCGATCCCGACAAGCGGCCTGCCCGTGGCATTTGCCCATGCGGAACTGACGGCAGATGCCGGTTGGAAGGCCCAGATCGAAGCCGCCGAGCGCCTGTCCCGGTACGGGGCGATAGATGCCGCGCAACTGATGAGCATCTATGCCCTGCGTACGCCTGCTGCTTCGGGCGGGGTCTGGGAACGCGCACGTCATGTCCGTGATCTGGAAAAGGCAACACAACGGCGCGACACGGCCGAAACGGCCCGTATCCTGCCCGAGGCATGGTCGGAATTCCGCAATGCCGATCTGGCCCCGGCATTTGCGCGCTATTTCGGCGTTCGCCTTTTGGGGCTGCCTCTGCCGGCCGAGGCGGCAATGGTCGCCTATCCGGTGATGCTCCTTTCCGACATCGCTGAACCGGCATCTGTTGCGCGCGTACCCGAGACTGACCAGGACAGAATTCTGGGCGGAATTGCACGTGGCAAAGTTGACGGGCTGGCATCCAATGACCCGCGCGAGGCGGCCATACTGGCCGCATTCACCTCACCTGAGCTCAGCACGCATTTCGCCGCCCGCATCCGCGATGGCCGGATGGGTGAGGCCCTGCTGGAATCGATCCTGTTGATCGGCGGGGGCGAAACGGTTGATCCGGATGATCTGACGGCGGCGCTGTCGCTTTTGCGCGAAAACGGGTTTGAACGTGTGGCGCGACAGGCCGCGCTCGAGGTGCTGCTGCTGGCACGTGGGCCGGCGTGAAGCGGCGTATCTCGGCCTTTCTGGATGCACAGGCGGCAGAACTGAACGCTGCGCAGAATACGCTGCTGGCCTATGCGCGTGACCTGACGGATTTCGCGGAATGGCTCGGGGATCGCGGGCTTTCGGACGAGAAGGCGGCGCAGAGCGATATCGAAGACTATCTGATCGCCTGCGAATCCGACGGGCTGGCCGCGTCGACCCGGGCGCGACTTTTGTCGGCGATACGCCAATTCTATCGATTTGCCTATGAAGAAGGCTGGCGCAAGGACAATCCGGCCCAGCAGATCAAGGGGCCAGGCCGCAACCACCGCCTGCCACAGACGCTGAGCGTGGATGAGGTTGACGCGCTTTTAAAAGCGACCGAGACCTCGGGTCGGGATCGTGACCGCCTGCGCAACCAATGTCTCATGCAGTTGCTTTATGCCACGGGAATGCGTGTTTCCGAACTTGTGGAGCTACCGGTTGCGGCAGCGCGGGGCGATCCGCGCATGCTGCTGGTGCGGGGCAAGGGCGGCAAGGAACGCATGGTCCCTCTCTCACCTCCTGCTCGGCAGGCGATGGCAGATTGGCTCGTGCAGCGCGACACGGCAGAGAGTCGTCGACATGAGGCCGGAAAATCAAAGTCTCCGTTTCTCTTTCCGTCACAGGGCAAATCCGGCCACCTCACGCGGCACAGGTTTTACCTGATTGTCAAAGAGCTGGCGCTGGCAGCGGGCCTTGATCCGGCGCGTGTCAGTCCGCACACGCTCAGGCATGCCTTTGCGACCCATCTTTTGGCGAATGGTGCTGATCTCAGGTCGATACAGGTGTTGCTTGGTCATGCCGACGTTTCGACCACCGAAATTTATACCCATGTGCTGGATGAACGGCTGCGCGAACTGGTGCTGGAACACCATCCGCTGGCCAAGTCATAAAAAAGCCGCCGCACTTGCAGGTGGCAAGGCGGCGGCAAGGTGCGGTTCTCTTTTCCGGGTGACGCGCCGTATTGAGGCGGGGCGCGGGTCAGTGGGACGAAATCATGCCGACAAATTTGGGGACAGACGACATGTTCTGACCGGACGAGTGCCGCAGGCAGAGGTCAGTACAAGCCAGGCAGGGACAGGCCGACCATCAACAGAAAAAACAGCGATGACACGCCAAGCAAATCCTCAAGGAAATCCAGCGGGGACCGACGAAACACCGTTTTGATCTGGGTAATCATGATGGAAACCTGTATTTGATTGCTTTTGTTGCTAATTTGTTCTCATATCACACCCGAATTGTAAAGAACTTTTTAGGAACATTTGTGAACAAACTGAAAATATCAACGCTAACCAACTGAAATCAATTGAATCGCCTTGTCCTGTTCCATCAGCCAGAGCAGGACGCGCGCGGCGCGCCCACGTTCGGATGACAGCGTCGGGTCCTGCGCCAGCAGGCTGCGGGAATCATTGCGGGCCAGTTCCATGAGACCGGCCTGACGCTCAAGATCGGCTACGCGGAACACCGGCAATCCCGATTGCGCCGTACCAATCATGTCGCCCGCGCCCCGGATGGCCAGATCCTCTTCGGCAATGCGAAAGCCGTCCTCACTCTCGCGCAATATCCGCAGCCGCCTTTCAGCCGATTCCGTCAACGGCGCATGATAGAGCAACAGGCAGGTCGACGCCGCAGCCCCGCGGCCCACACGACCGCGAAGCTGGTGCAGCTGGGCCAGCCCAAAATTTTCTGCCCGCTCGATAACCATGATCGTTGCGTTGGGCACATCGACACCAACCTCGATCACCGTCGTGGCCACCAGAACAGATGTTTTGCCTGATGCGAAATCCCGCATCGCGGCATCTTTTTCCCGTGGCGGCAACTGGCCGTGAACGAGGCCGACCTGACCTTCACCCAACGTGGCGCGCAGCCGCTTGAACCTTTCTTCAGCCGCGGTCAGGTCGCTTAGTTCGCTCTCATCAACCAGCGGGCACACCCAATAGGCCTGTTTCCCGTCGGCGATGGCCTGGCGCAGATGATCCGTCACCTCGTCCATCCTGTCGGTCGGGATCAGCGCCGTCTTGATCGCCGTCCGCCCCGGCGGTTTTTCGTCAAGGACGGAAATGTCCATATCGCCATATTGCGCCAGTGACAGGCTGCGCGGGATGGGTGTCGCCGTCATGACCAGAATGTCAACCTTCTGCCCCTTGGCGCCCAGTTCCAGCCGCTGACGCACACCAAAACGGTGTTGTTCATCGATCACGGCCAGGCGCAGATCGGCAAACTCCACATCCTTTTGAAACACCGCATGCGTGCCGACCAGAATTTGGATGTCACCCGCCGCCAGTGCCGCCAGCTTGGCGCGTCGCTCGGCACCCTTGTCGCGCCCGGTCAGAATGTCGAGGACGACCCCTGCCGCCTCGGCCAGCGGGCGCAGCCCCTCGAGATGCTGGCGCGCCAATATCTCTGTGGGTGCCATCATGACCCCCTGCCCCCCAGCCTCGACCGCGACCAGCAGCGCCATCAACGCCACCAGCGTCTTGCCCGCACCGACATCACCCTGCAACAACCGGTTCATGCGGCTCTCGGCGGCCATGTCGTCTGAAATTTCACGGATCGCGCGTTCCTGTGCCTGCGTGGGCGTATAGGGCAGCGCGGCCAGAACCCGAGACTGGAACCGGCCACTCGCGACAGAGGATCGGCCCGGCCGTGTCCGATGCCTCTGACGCGCGAGCGAAAGGGTCAGCTGATGGGCGAATAACTCATCATAGGCGATGCGCTGACGCGCGGGATCCTCGGGCGAGATATCACCGGCTCCTTCCGGGTGATGCGCCCGCCTGACCGCTATCGCCCAACCGGGCCAGTCGCGTTGCCGGCACAGCGCCGGGTCGATCCATTCCGGCAAATCAGGCAGCCGCTCCAGACTGGCGGCGACGGATTTCGCCATGATTTTCTGCGTGATCCCCGCCGTCAGCGGATAGACCGGCTCGAACGCGGGCAATTCATCCTGCTCTGCCTCACGCAGGATATGATCCGGGTGCACGATCTGGGCGACACCGTCAAAGATCTCGAGCTTGCCCGAGATGATCCGGCGCTGACCAACGGGAAGCTGACGCTGAAGATATTCGGCATTGGCATGAAAGAATACCAGCGGAAAGGTCGTGGATTTGTCGCTGACGATGACGCGATGTGGCCTGCCCCGCGACGGGGCGGCGATGTGTCGTTCGACCGTCACGGCCACCGTGACGATGCTACCACTTTCTTTGCCCTGCACGCTGTCACCAAGGCGCCGGTCGACGATGGCATAAGGCAGGGTAAAGAGCAGATCGCGCGGGCGCTCAACATTCAGCGCGCGGAAATGCCCCGCCGTCTTGGGGCCCACCCCCGCGAGCGAGACGAGCTCTGCGAAAAGCGGGAACAGGATATCGGGCCGACCCGCCATGCCCTCAGCCGGCCCCGGCAATCGAGAGCCAGTCATCCTCGTCAATGATCTCGATCCCGAGTTCTGCCGCCTTGCGCGCCTTGGCACCTGCACCCGGCCCGGCAACCACAAGATCGGTGCGCGCTGACACCGATCCTGCCACCTTGGCGCCCATCGCCTCGGCAGTGGCCTTGGCCTCGGCGCGGGTCATTTTTTCCAGCGAGCCGGTAAAGACGATCGTCTTGCCCGCAACCGGGCTTTCGGTATTGTCCGGTGCGGCTACATCCATGATTTCCAGCTCATTCACCAGGCGGTTGATCGATGCCCGCTCGGCCGGTTGCGCGAAGGCCGAGACCAGCGACGCCGCCAACACATTGCCAACGCCATCAATGCTGATCAGATCATCCCAGGCCTCGCCAGACTGATCCCGTGCCGCCTCAAGCGCGTCCGCCAGCGCCGCCCAACTGCCATAGTGGGTTGCCAGCAGCATGGCAGCGCTTTCGCCAACATGACGAATACCGAGCGCAAAGAGAACCCGGTTCAGCGCGATCCGCCGCTTGTCCTCGATGGCCTGAAAAAGGTTGCCGACCGATTTTTCACCGAAACCATCCCGGTTCCGCAGCTTGCCCAGATTGGCCGCGTCCCGCCGTTCGAGGGTGAAAATGTCGGCAGGTTCGCGGATTGGCAGGTCGGTGTCGCGATAAAACATCTCGATCTGGCGGGCACCCAGACCGTCAATGTCAAACGCGGCACGGCTGACAAAGTGCTTCAGCTTTTCAACCGCCTGCGCGGGGCAGATCAGCCCGCCAGTGCAGCGTCTGACGGCATCGCCCTCTTCGCGGACGGCGGCCGAGCCGCATTCAGGGCAGGTATCGGGAAAGATGTAGGGTTCTGCATCATCCGGGCGTTGGGTCAGGTCAACATCGGCAATCTTGGGGATCACGTCGCCCGCGCGATAGACCTGAACCCGGTCGCCCACGCGGATATCCTTGCCTTCGCGGATCGGCTGGCCCGTATTGTCGAGGCCACGAATATAATCCTCGTTGTGAAGCGTGGCGTTCGAGACAACGACGCCGCCAACCGTCACGGGGGCCAGACGCGCAACGGGTGAAAGGGCACCTGTGCGTCCGACCTGAATGTCGATCCCTTCCAGCCGGGTCCAGGCAAGCTCGGCCGGGAATTTATGGGCGATGGCCCAGCGCGGGGTTGTCGAACGAAAGCCGAGGCGGCGCTGATATGCGAGATCGTCAACTTTGTAGACAACTCCATCAATATCATAGCCCAGCGCGGCGCGCTCTGCCTCGATGGCGCGGTAAGCCTTGATCAGCCCCTCGGCATCCTCGGCCAGACCGGTCAGCGGGTTGGTCGAGAATCCCAGTGATTTCAGCCTGTCGATCGCGCCGGATTGCGTGCTGGCCAAAGGTTCGGACAATGCGCCCCAGGCATAGGCAAAAAACGCAAGCGGCCGGGCGCGCGTGATCGCCGGATCAAGCTGGCGCAGTGAACCGGCGGCGGCATTGCGCGGATTGGCAAAGGCGCGCTCCCCCTTCTCGGCCTGAGCAGCATTCAGCGCCGCGAAATCCGGGTGGGTCATATAGACCTCGCCCCGGACCTCCAGCAGATCGGGCGCGCCGTGCAGCACCAGGGGGATATCGCTGATGGTGCGGGCGTTTTCCGTGACATTCTCGCCAACGCTGCCATCGCCGCGGGTGGCGGCCTGGACCAGCCTGCCGTTTTCATAGCGCAGCGACAGCGACAGCCCGTCGATCTTGGGCTCGGACGTAAAGGCGACAGGGTCACTGTCGGCAAGGCCCAGATAGCTGCGCACCCGGCTGACAAATTCGTCTACGTCGCCCGGTTCGAAGGCGTTTCCAAGCGAGAGCATGCGCACGGCATGGGTGACCTTCTGAAATCCGGATGCCGCCGGCGCACCGACCTGTCCTGTCGGGCTGTCGGCGCGCTTAAGGTCGGGAAACCGGGCCTCGATGGCCTGATTGCGCCGCTTCAGCCGGTCATATTCGCCATCCGATATTTCCGGCGCATCCTCGGCGTGATAGGCCCTGTTCGCCTGATCGATCAGCCGTGCCAGCCGCGCCAGTTCCTCGGCGGCCTCTTCGGCATTCAGCGCATCAATCGCAATTTCCCTGGACATGCGAAACCTTTCCCCGGATTGCCTTGTAGATAAAAGGCGGTCCGGGACAGGTCCAGATGTCAGTTACGGTTGCTCGGGAAATTGTCACGATGGCAGTTGGCCATGTGCGGTCACGCGCGGCCTGCACCTGCAGAGAGGGTGCAGGCCGCTTCACTCGTACCCGCCGGCCGTGGCAGCGGCGGCAACGCCGTGCGCTTACCCCGCTACGGCCAGACGGGGTGTCAGTTCCTCTTCCACCGGGTCGCGCAGCACATAGCCGCGGCCCCACACTGTCTCGATATAGTTTTCGCCATCCGTGGCCTGGCTGAGTTTCTTGCGCAGCTTGCAGATGAAGACATCGATGATTTTCAGCTCGGGCTCATCCATGCCGCCGTAAAGATGATTGAGGAACATCTCCTTGGTCAGGGTTGTGCCCTTGCGCAGGCTCAGCAACTCGAGCATCTGGTATTCTTTGCCGGTCAGGTGCACAGGCGTTCCCTTGGCCTCAACCGTTTTGGCATCAAGATTGACCGCGATGCTGCCGGTTTCGATGATCGATTGCGAATGCCCTTTTGAGCGACGAATGATCGCGTGGATACGCGCCACGAGTTCCTCGCGATGGAAGGGTTTGGTCATGTAGTCATCCGCGCCAAAGCCAAAGCCCCTGAGCTTGCTTTCCGTGTCATCAGAGCCCGACAGGATCAGGATCGGCGTTTCGATGCGCGCCAGCCGCAACTTGCGCAGCACGTCATGGCCGTTCATATCCGGCAGACCAAGATCAAGCAGGATCAGGTCGTAATCATAGAGCTTGGCCAGATCGACGCCTTCTTCGCCATATTCGGTCGCGTAGACGTTCAGATTCGCATGGGTCAGCATCATTTCGATGCTGCGCGAGGTGGTTTTGTCATCTTCGACCAGTAATACACGCATCCGAATTCTCCGACTTGACTGCTCTCCGATCTTTGCCGCCAATTGGTTAATGCAATATTATCGATACTCCAAAAGTATATATACAATTTAAAGTTGTCTATATTTCTGTAAGGACGTTGTTTTGAGCGCGGCTTCCCCGTGACTGGCGACCGCTTCGCGCCAGCTTGTCAGTTCTTCGGGCGAAAGGTCGTATCGCGCGCAGGCCTCGTCCTGAGACAGCAACCCATATCGGACGGCGCGGACCACGGCGGCCTTGCGGCTGGCGACCCAGCGCCGCGTATCCGGCGGCGGCAGATCAGACCGGGACAAATAGCTGCCATCGGGGAGCCGGACAACGTTCGGCCAATCGGATTTTCGGATATACACAATCAGAACCCTCGTTACCGGCGCAGAATTCGCCATCTGCCCTAACGAAGCGTGAAACCGGGGGGTTGAGAGTAGGTGGCATTTTCCTATATTCCGCATCATCCCCGGAGGACGTTATGACCGCTATTGCATTGAAACCCGAGCTGAACTCGCTTGGCCTGGCCAAGGCACCCGCTGACACGCGGGTTGTTGTTGCGATGTCGGGCGGCGTGGACAGTTCGGTCGTGGCCGCGCATCTGGCCGAACAGGGCTATGATGTCGTGGGGGTGACGCTGCAGCTTTATGATCACGGCGCGGCGCTTGCCCGCAAGGGTGCGTGTTGTGCCGGGCGCGATATTCACGACGCGCGGCGCGTTGCCGAAAACATGGGCTTTCCGCATTACGTTCTCGATTATGAAAATCGTTTTCGGGAATCGGTGATCGACGAATTTGCCGACAGCTATCTGGCCGGTGCGACACCGGTGCCCTGCATTCGCTGCAACGAACGTGTCAAATTCCGCGATCTTCTGGAAACCGCGCGTGATCTGGATGCGGATTGCATGGCCACCGGCCACTATATTCAGCGCAAATCCGGGCCTGCCGGGGCCGAATTGCACATGGCAGCCGACCCGGTGCGCGATCAGAGCTATTTCCTGTTTTCGACCACCCGCGAACAGCTGGAATACCTGCGGTTTCCGCTGGGACATCTGAAATCCAAGGCTGAAACGCGCGATCTCGCGCGGCGCTACGGGCTGTCTGTTGCCGACAAGCCCGACAGCCAGGATATCTGTTTCGTGCCCGAAGGCAATTATGCTGCCGTGATCGAGAAACTGCGCCCCGGGGCCGCCGAACCCGGCGAGATCGTGGATGTCGATGGCCATGTTCTGGGCCGGCACGAGGGCGTTATCCACTACACGATCGGCCAGCGCCGGGGGCTGGGTATCGGCGGCCTGGCAGACCCGCTCTATGTCGTCAGACTGGATGTCGAGGACCGCCGGGTCGTCGTCGGCCCGAAAGAGTTGCTCGCCCGGCGTAAGGTACCGGTGAAAGAGGTGAACTGGTTGGGCGATCAGCCTTTTGTACAGGGCAGAGAGATCGATATCGATGTCAAGATACGCTCAACCCGCCCACCCCGCGCTGCCATCCTACGGCCACTCTCCGACACTACGGCAGAGGTTGAGCTTTTGACGGCGGAAGAGGGCGTAAGCCCCGGACAAGCCTGCGTTTTCTATGCACAGGACAGCTCGCGCGTTCTGGGCGGCGGATGGATTCATAAGGGATGATCACACATGCTGATCGATCAGGATGGGATTGCCATCCGGATCGACAACGATGCAACTGGCGGGGCCGGATGTGTCTTCATCGGCCTCGGTGACGAATTCGACGTCTGCTGACCTGAGCGCCTTTTGTATCTCGCGCACATCCTGAAATTCCGTGAGCGTATTGCCGTCTGAGTCCCAACCCGGATTGAAGGTCAGCATGTTTCGATCAAACATCCCCTGAAACAGGCCGATCACACAGCCGGAATTCGCCATGATCAGCCAGCCCGCGCCCGCCTCTCCGCTGATCGCCTGAAAGCCGAGTTTTTCGTAAAAATCCCTGGACCGCGCAATATTCTTCACCGTCAGACTGACGGAAAAATTTCCAAGCTGCATGGCATCCCCCTGACCGGGCGCCGCAACCGGCACCGGTAGCTGTTCGCTTTTCCAATGAAACAACCATAACGATACGCCGCACGGGCGGTCAACGCAGGGCTCAGCCGTTCAGTTCCACCTCGGACAAAAGCGCCGCCCATGACGCGCCATGCATATCGCGGTCTTCGGGTGAACCCTGAATGGTGGGGCGCGGCAGGCTGAACTTGACCACGTTGAGCGACGGGATGTGATAGGTGTTGATATCGGCCGGATCGGCCCCGAAAACCTGCGCCACACGGTCGCCCGACAACCCGTTCGTGACGATCTGAAACGCATCCGAACTGCCGCAGAATATGTCAACCGTCAGCCAGAAAGGGCCGGCATTCTTGGACCTGACCTTCTGGACTACGTCCTTAAGCATCGCCATGATCCAGAACCTCTAGTGTGAATGCCTCCATCGGATCGTCGATGCGCATCACATGGTTGAGACAGAAACTGTAGATCGCGCCCCGGTCCACCTCGGCCGGTGAGAACGGAAAGGCGAAGGTCGGCACTTCTTCTTCCTGTGTCAGCGGATGATGCAGCAGATAGGGGTTCAGCATCTTGCCAATTTCGTTGGACAATTCCGGTGTTTCGGCGGTGACGATGCCCAAAACGCCAATCTCGACCGGCGTGGCCACGCGGTTTTCCAGTGCGCCGAAACTGGCGGACTGACCGATCAGGCGCAGTTCGATCCGGAAATCATATGCCCCCAGCCCCATCCGGTCCATCACCTTGGCGCGGCATTTGGCAAGGATGTCCTCGGCCCATCTCTCGGCGTTCTCGACGTAATGTGCATCCCGCAAAAGGGCCATCATGACCGTCTGATACCCTGCCAGCCGCGCGCCTTCGAGCTTGACTGTATAGGTGTCCGAGGGCATCCATTCTGACCCGGTCACCCGGACGCGCCTTTCATCCAGCGCATCATACCGGGCGCCGGTCACATCCAGATGGCCACCCGGCTCATAGAGGATAAAGGGATTGCTGTTCTCATAGAGCATATGGGCCGAAACCGTGTGCGGCGTGGCATGCGCCCCGTCCGCCAGCGGGGTAACGGTGAACCCATCACTGTCGAAATCGACCAGTATCACACCCGATTGGGGGTTCGAGGCGCAGAGCGCGCCGCATTCCCCGATCTTGGCGCCATGCCACGCGGCACCGGCATGGCATTTCCGCATCAGGGGCAGCGCCGCGATGATCGCGGTATCGGTGGTACGACCGGCGATGACGATATCGGCACCGGTTTCCAACGCAGCAGCGATCTGTTCGGCCCCGGCAAGTGCCACGATATTGGTGCAACTGTCGATGGTCCCGGCGTCGATGCGCGGCGCATGCGGCAGCGGGCTGATTTCCCCGGCGTTAAGTTTGCGCGTGATCATGGCCGGGTCCTGCGAGGATCTGAGAACGGCGATGCGCGGCGATTGGCCGAGTTCATCGGCAATCTCGCGCGTGATCTCCAGCATCCAGTCAACGGTGCTGTCAGTTCCGCATGTTCCGGCAGTGCCGATGACCAGCGGCACCCCGGCAGCTTCACGCGCCTCCATCAGACCCTTCCACTCCAGCCGGGTCGAACTGCGGGAATATTTGGAAACCCCGCGGCCCAGATAGGCCGGGCCGCTATCGGTCGAGCCGCCGTCGATGGCGATGATATCAGGCCCAGCGTCAAGACCCCGCTGCAGCGCAACGGGGTCATAGTTGAGGCCCAGCGCCCCGCTCGGGATCAGGACGCGAACCGGTTTAGTCTGTAACACGTTGCGGTTTCCTCAGAATATTGCGCAGGAACATGGGTGCGACAAACCCGGCAATCGCCGCAATCCAGAGCCCGACAGCAATCGGGCTGGAAAAGAGGAATGTGACATCCCCGTCCGAGAGCGTCATCGCGCGGCGCAGCGCATCCTCCATGTTGCCGCCCAGGAGAATGCCCAGAATTACGGGCACGGTCGGGATATCGAGCTTGCGCAGTACATAGCCCAATATGCCAAACCCGATCATGAGGAGGAGGTCGAAATAGCTGCCCGAGAGTGAGAAGATCCCCACGAACGACACCATCGTGACCCCCGGCAACAACACCCATGCCGGCACTTCGAGGACGCGCACGAACATTTTGACCATCGGCACGTTCATCAGAAGGAGCACGATATTCGCGATCAGAAGCGCGGCGATCAGCCCCCAGACAACCTCGGGCCGGTCAGAAAAGAGCGTCGGGCCGGGCGTGATGTTTAGCGTAACCAGCAGCGCCAGCAGCACAGCGGTCGTGCCCGAACCGGGCACACCCAGCGTCAGCATCGGCACCAGCGCCCCACCGGCGGCAGCGTTGTTGCCGGCCTCGGGTGCGGCTACGCCCTTGGGCACACCTGTGCCAAACTTGCCCTCTTCACCGGCCAGCGATTTTTCGGACATATAGGCCAAGAATGACCCGAGCGAAGCACCGGCACCCGGCAGGATACCCGCGATAAACCCGACGCCAGAGGCGCGCAGCATGGTCCATTTGCTGACAAGTATGTCTTTCCACGGGATCGAGACCTTGCCCAGTTTGACACCGATGGACGACCCCTTGCCATGGCTTTCGATGAAAAAGAACACTTCGGCGATGGCAAAAAGGCCGACGATTGCCACCAGAAAATCAATGCCGTCATAAAGATGCAGATTGCCGCCCGTCAGGCGCGGCAGACCGGAAGAAGAATCGACCCCGATCATCGCGATACCCAAACCAAGACAGGCCGCCAGTGCCGACTTGGCCTGGTTGTTGGAGGCCATGCCGCCCAGCGTGCAGAAGGCCAGCAGGTAAAGTGCGAAATATTCTGCCGGTCCGAACAGGAACGCCACACGCGCCAGCGAAGGCGCCAGCAGCATCAGCCCGATCGTCGCCAGAAATGCGCCGACAAATGACGCCACGCCCGACAGGACAAGCGCATCACCCGCCCGGCCCTGCTTGGCCATTGGATAACCGTCCAGCGTTGTCATCAGCGCCGGTTCATCGCCGGGAATATTCAGCAGGATCGATGAAATCCGGCCGCCATACATCGCCCCGTAATAGACTGACGTCATCAGCACCAGCGCGCTGGTCGCATCCAGCCCCATGGTGAATGTGATCGGAATCAGGATGGCCACGCCGTTGGAGGGGCCAAGACCGGGCAACGCCCCGATGATCGTGCCCAGAAAACAGCCGCATACAGCCAGAAACAGCGTAAACGGCGACAGCGCAACGCCAAAGCCCAGCGCGAGATTAGACAGGATTTCCATATCTCAGGATCCTACGAATGGAATGAGAATTGCGAATGCTTCCCACAGCTTTTCTGGCGTGGGAATGCGGTAGGCGACAATATTGCCAAGCCCAAGCGCGAATTTGAACAGGACGAACAGACCCAGCGACAATCCGATCCCCGACAGCATTGCAGGCATTGCGCGCGGCGATATCTGATAGCTCAGAATACCTGCCGCAATGGCCGTAGGCAGGATGAAACCCAAGGGCGACAGCATCACCGCGTAGACCGCCAAAACAACCACGGCCAGCGCCATGTTGATCCACGAACCAGCCGCAGGCCAGTCCGGCTCGGGGTCAGGACGAAAGACCATGACCAGCGAACAGATTGCGGCAACGCCCCCGATCATCAGCGGAAAGAGCTTGGGCAGAAACTCGCCCGAGAAAAAATTCGTCTGAATCTGCGTGGCGGCCGCGATATACGCGACCGCCGTGATCAGAGCGACCAGACCAAATATCCGGTCAGAAGCCATTACTGAATGACCCCGAGCTCTTTGGACATCGAGTTGATGTCAGAGACAAGGCTGTCGACATAGGACTGGAAGTCGCCGCCAACACGGGTAAACGGTGCCAGACCGTTTGCTGCCATCGCTTCGGCCCATTCGGCGCTGTCTGCAACCTGCTGGAGTTTACCGGCCCATTCGTTGAAACGGTCGTCCGAGATACCCTTAGGCACATAGAGACCGCGCCAGTTCACGGCAACGACAGGGAAGCCCTGCTCGGTCGCGGTCGGGATCTGTTCAAAGCCCGGCACACGCTCGTCTGTCAGCACGGCAATCACACGGATATCGCCATTGGCAAGGAAGCTGACGATTTCGGACATGTCGCCCGTCATGGCCTGCGTGAACCCGCCGACTGTCTGCGTGATCGCGTCCGCGCCGCCATCAACACCGATATATTTCACCTTGGTGATATCGGTGAAACCGGCCTCTTTCAGGATCATCAGCGGTTTCAGGTGGTCAAAGCCACCGACCGCGGAACCGCCGGCAAAGGCAACCGAACCCGGATCGGCCTTGATCGCGTCAACCAGATCGCCCAGCGACTGGAACGGGCTGTCGGCAGCCACGGCGATCACGCCGGGATCGGCACCGATGGCACCAACAAAGCGGACCTGATCGGCGGTCATGCCGGCATAGGCGTTCTGCGCGAGGCGCGTCGTCGTTGCCGACGAGGCCGCGACGATCAGATCAGCATCATCGCCACGCTCGGAAACCACGTGGTTATAAGCGAGGCCGCCACCGGCACCCGGCATGTTGGTGACCTGAACGGGTTTGTCCACGGCACCGATATCGAACAGGATCTTGCCGATCTGACGGCAGGTGAAATCCCAGCCACCGCCGGGGTTGGCGGGTGCGATACATTCAGTAGCCTGCGCCGAGGCGACGGTACCAAAGCCTGCGCCAACAGTCATTACGGCACCGGCCAGGGCCGCTGCCAGGATGCGTTTTGTCATGATGTCCTCCCAATTGACATAACGGGCATCGCCCGCTCACACTTGCACTCAACGTCGCGAACCTGACACCTACCTGTCACGCCAGTAAAATAATAAGGACCCCCGTGCGTTTCCTGTTGGTTGAAGATAACGAACAGCTGGCCCGCGCAACCACCGACCGGCTGCAGCTGGACGGCCATGCGGTTGACCACGCCCCCGATCTGACCTCGGCCCGCGAAAGCATAGGTCTGGCCGATTATGATTTGATATTGCTGGATATTATGTTGCCCGACGGCGACGGGCGCACCTTTCTGACAGAACAAAGACAGGCACGAAAACGCACGCCCGTCATCGTGCTGACCGCGCGCTCGGAAGTGTCCGACAGGGTGGGCCTTCTGGATCTGGGTGCGGATGACTATATCACCAAACCTTTCGATTTTTCCGAGCTTCAGGCCCGGTGCAGGGCGGTTTTGCGCCGTCAGGGCGGCAATGCGGCGAACCAGAAAACCTTTGGCGACGCCGTGTTTGATTCGACTGCCGGCACGCTTACGACCGCGGCGGGCACCACGACGCTTCGCAACCGGGAACTGCGCCTGCTCGAGGTGTTCTTTGGCGCGCCCGGCCAGATATTCTCCAAGACACATCTCATGGACCGCCTGTTTTCCTTTTCCGACGATGTCTCGGAAAACGCGATCGAGGTCTATGTCGGCCGCCTGCGCAAGAAACTGACATCCTCGGGTGTCCAGATCGAAACGGTGCGTGGTCTGGGCTATCGCATGGTTGACAGAACATGACAGGCCGTTTCGGTCGCGGCTCGATCCGGCTGCGCCTTGTCGGGCAGCTGGCGGCAGTTGCAGCGGTGCTGTCGGTCGCGTTTTTCCTGATCGTGCGTGGCGTGGCCGGACAGGCTGCCGAGGACACTCAGGACAATATTCTTGCCGCATCGGCCACTGCGATTGCCGATGCGCTTTATACCGACAATAACGCTGTCAGCCTGGAACTGCCCTATTCGGCCATATCGATGCTGGGCACCATCAGCCAGGATCGTGTATTTTACCGTGTCGTCGCGGATGGCACGACGCTGACGGGTTATGACGACCTGCCAAGCCCGGATGCACAGACATTGGGGCCAGCGCCGAATTTCACCACATTTCCCTATCGCGGCGAAAGCGTGCGGGTCGCCACGGTGCTGCGGTCGGTCAGTGTCGGCAACCAGCCCGTCAATGTCACGGTAACCGTCGCGCAGACCCAGCTGGGACTGGCCGAGATATCAAGCCGGATCACCGCAACGGCGACGGCGATCGCGGTGGGCTTTTTCCTGGCAGCGATGGCACTTATCCTGCTGGCGGCCCGTTCCGCCCTGGCACCGATTGGTCGCCTGACCCGCTCCGTCTCGCGCCGTGGTCCGCAGGACCTGCGCCCGGTTGTGACCGACACACCAACCGAACTGGTCCCGCTGGTCGAGGAACTGAACAAGTTCATCTCACGTCTTGGAACCTCGCTGTCGCGCAGCGAAGACCTGATCACCGAGGCTGCGCACCGGGTACGCACCCCGCTTGCCGCCGTGCGCGCTCAGGCTGAAATCACCCATCACCGCCTGAACAAACCCGAACATCGTCAGGCCATTCGCGAGATGATACGCGCCATCGACGAAAGCTCCCGCTCGGCCGGGCAATTGCTGGATCATGCCATGGTCACGTTTCGCGCCGACAGTCACGAGCGTGATGCGCTCGACCTGACCGATCTCTTGAACGACACGTGCAACCGGCTGGGACCGACCGCCGATCTGAAGGATATCGATCTCATCCGCGATTTGCCCGAACACCCCTGCGAGATGGTGGGCGACCGCATATTGCTGCAAAGCGCGCTGAGAAATATTCTGGACAATGCGATCAAGTATTCCCCCGCCGACAGCCGTATCATCGTGCGCGCCACTGACGGCGATGCCTACAGGCTGAGTGTCAGTGACGAGGGGCGCGGATTTGGCGGCGCAGCGCACACCGAGCTGACTACGCGGTTTTCGCGCGGATCGAACGTATCCGATATCGTCGGGTCCGGGCTGGGCCTGACGATCGCCGACGAAGTCGCGCTGACCCATGGCGGGCGGCTGGAGATATCTGAGAACACGAACGGAGTTGGCGCATGCGTTTCGCTGGTCTTTCCAAAACAATGATGCGGTTGATGCTTGTGCTGGGGATCATGACCCACACGGCGGCATTCGGCTTTGAGATCGAGGATCAGAAACTTTACGCCGCAACCAACGAAACAAGCGTACTGCGCATCATCTCGACAACCGATATCGATGCGTTCGAGCCGATCATCCTGGCCTATCAATCCGAGAATCCCGGTATTTCGGTGGACTACACCATCGCAAGTTCGACCGAACTGATGAGCGCAATCTATGTCGAAGGCGCGGTTTTCGACCTCGCGATTTCATCGGCGATGGATCTGCAAACAAAACTTGCCAATGACGGCTTTGCCCGCAGCTATGTTTCCGCACCCACCGCCGCGTTGCCCGACTGGGCGAAATGGCGCGATCAGGTCTTTGCCTTCACACAGGAACCTGCGGTTCTGGTGATTTCAGAGCGGTTCTTTGGCGATGATGATGTCCCGCGAAACCGGCAGGAACTGATCGAATTGTTGCGCAACCGGCCCGAACAGTTGCGTGGCCGGGTTGGCACCTATGATGTGCGCGTATCAGGCGCGGCCTATCTGTTTGCCACGCAGGATTCGCGCAACAGCGAAAGTTACTGGCGCCTGACCGAGGTGATGGGCAGCCTCGATGCCCGTCTCTATTGCTGCTCATCGGATATGATCCGCGATGTCGCCTCGGGCGAGCTGGCCTTTGCCTATAACGTCCTGGGCAGCTATGCCGAATCCCAGAAACACGCGACGTCCGGTTTCAGGATCATCGAGATGGACGATTTTCTGAGCGTGATGCTGCGCACCGCCGTGATCCCGACGAGCGCCGAAAACATCACCGCCGCCGAGGCCATGGTCGATTTTCTGGCGACGCTGAATGCGCGTCCTGCGCTGAACAACCTTTCCGGATTGCCGCCGATCGACGAAGTGGCGCTGAGGTCCAACAACGCGTTGCGCCCGATCCGCCTTGGGCCCGAGCTTCTGGTTTTTCTGGATCGGCTGAAACGCGACGCCTTTCTGCGCAGCTGGACCGACGCCATCCAGCAATAGGTTATAGGGCCTGTCCCAGGGGATACTCAGGTGATGTCGCGCTCGTTGCGCTCCAGCAATCCCCAAACCTCGCCCAGATCGTCGCTGTCAAAGGCAACAGCGCCCGCTCGCATCAGCGCCATGCGCAGATCATTGTCTGTCTCGAACCCCCTGAGGTGGTGACGAATGACGCTGAAACTGCGCTTGCGATGCTCGGGGTGGTTCAGAAGGTGGCGGATGACCTTTTCAACAGAATAGTCGAATTTCAACTCTTCCCTGAGCTTTGCCAATTCGGCCCGGGCGGCGAAATAGGCCGTGCAAAATGCCACGATGACCGAGGCGCCGACACCCAAAACCCATTCCATGTTTTCCTCTCTGACCCGGCGCATATACCGACAATTGCTGACATCGGCGCAATCACACCCCGGTCAGGGCGGGCTGTCAATTCTGCGCCTCTGCCGCGGCCCCGGCCGCCTGTGCGGCGGTGATCCCGATCATCTGATAGATATCATCCGCCGAACAGCCGCGCGACAGGTCGTTGGCCGGTTTCGACAATCCCTGCAGGATCGGCCCCAGCGCCGTCGCACCGCCCAGCCGCTGCGCAATCTTGTAGCCGATATTGCCCGCGTTGAGATCGGGAAAGACAAAAACATTCGCCTGTCCGGCCACCGGCGATCCCCGGGCCTTTTTCGCGGCGACCGACGGCACAATGGCGGCATCGAACTGAAACTCGCCATCGATCTGCAATTCCGGATCAATCTCGCGGGCAAGCGCCACCGCTTCGCCGGCGCGGTCAACCGAACTGTGGCGCGCGCTGCCCATGGTCGAGAAGGACAGCATCGCCACCCGGGGGTCCTGACCGGTCAGCATCGCAAAGGACCGGGCCGAAGCGACCGCGATCTCGGCAAGCTGACGGGCGTCGGGCTGGATGATCAGGCCGCAATCAGCAAAGACAACCGGGCGCGCGAAGGGCGCGGCCAGAAGCATGAGAAAGAAGCTGGATACAATCCCGGCCCCCGGATCACGCCCAACGATCTGCAGCGCGGCGCGCACGGTGTCCGAGGTTGTGGCGACAGCGCCACCGATCGTCCCATCGGCGTCGCCCTGTCGCACCATCATCGCCGCAAAGCCCAGATTTGTGCCCATCACCCGGCGCGCTTCGGCCTTATCGATCCCCTTGTGCTGACGCAGCGCGAAATAGGCTTCGGTGTAGTGCTCAAACTGCGCTGAATTTTGCGGATCATGCACGTTCAGCAGGTCGGCACCGTCATGTTGACCAGCATAGCGGCCAAAGCCGCCGGTCACGTCAACCAGATGGATCTCGGCCAGACCGTCACGCGCGGCGCGCGCGGCACCTTCGACAACACGCTGATCATCCCCTTCGGCCAGCACAACGCGCGGTCGGGCCGCGCGCGCTGTGGCAAATATTTGCTCCAGAATGTCCGTTCCCATGCCCTCAGCACCCCCGAGATTTCCGTGTCACCTCCCCTTTGGCGCAAGGCTTTGCCCGAGTAAACCCTTGCAGTTCTCGGCCCACGGCCCACCGCCGCAACGAATGAAAGGCGAAACAATCACTGACAGAATATTTCCACGCGATATCAGATGGTTAGAGGATGCCCAAACCCAGGTGACACATTCAGCTCATCGGGCAGTTCATACCGGCGCCGCAGCCGTTTGACGGTGGCAGCAGCCCCCTGCGCCCTCCTATTTGACCCGAAGGGGCGACTATGCGACCAAGATGCAGGATGAGGGAGGATCGCATCAGGATGACACCTGACGAACGCGCCGAAATGGCCGCCGCGGCAATGTGGGCAAATGACAAGGCATCGTCCTGGCTGGGCCTGAGCATTGTCAGCATGCATGAAGGCCGGGCTGAACTGAGCCTTGTCGTCGAACCGCACCACCTGAACGGGCACGGTATCTGCCATGGCGGGGTCGTGTTTGCACTTGCCGACAGCGCCTTTGCCTTTGCCTGCAACAGTCGCAATCAGGCGACCGTGGCCCAGCACAACATGATTTCTTTTGTCGTTCCGGCGCACGAAGGCGATGCGCTGACGGCAATTGCAGAGGAAGTCTCACTAAACGGACGCAACGGCATTTATGACGTGAGCGTCACCAATCAGACCGGGCAGATCGTTGCGGAAATGCGCGGTTTGTCCCGTACGATTTCAGGCCAGCTCTTCAAGGAGGCGTCATGAGAGACCTCAGCCCCAGACCCGGCGATCTGGAACCCATCGAAACCGCATCGACCGACGAGATTGCCGCGCTGCAGCTGGAGCGGTTGAAATGGTCGCTGAACCACGCCTATCAGAACGTCCCCATGTACCGGGAGCGTTTCGATGCGGCAGGCGTGCACCCCGATGACCTGACAACGCTTGCCGATATTGCGCGGTTTCCTTTCACCCACAAAACCGATCTCAGGGACAACTACCCCTTTGGCCTGTTTGCCGTACCGCGCGAACAGATCCTGCGGTTGCATGCCAGTTCGGGCACGACCGGCAAGCCGACGGTTGTCGGCTATACCAAACGCGATATCGACAACTGGGCGGCGCTGGTCGCGCGGTCGATGCGCGCCAGCGGCACGCGGGCGGGTGACATCGTGCATGTGGCTTATGGTTATGGCCTCTTTACCGGCGGGCTGGGCGCGCATTACGGGGCCGAAGCACTGGGTGCGACCGTGGTGCCGGTATCGGGTGGAATGACCGCGCGGCAGGTCACACTGATCACCGATTTCAGACCGACAACCATCATGGTCACCCCATCTTATATGCTCAATATCCTCGAACAGTTCCACGCTGCGGGGATCGATCCGCGCGACTCCTCGCTCGAGGTCGGGATATTTGGCGCAGAGCCATGGACCAATGCCATGCGCCACGAGGTCGAGACCGCCTTTGACATGCATGCCGTGGATATCTACGGCCTGTCCGAGGTGATGGGCCCGGGCGTGGCCAATGAATGCGTCGAAACAAAAGACGGCCTGCATATCTGGGAAGATCATTTCCTGCCCGAAATCATCGATCCCGACACCGGAGAGGTGCTGCCGGACGGCGAACTGGGCGAACTCGTCTTTACCACGCTGACCAAAGAGGGACTGCCAGTCATTCGCTACCGCACCCGCGATCTGACCCGGCTTTTGCCGGGAACTGCGCGGTCGATGCGACGCATGGAAAAAGTAACAGGGCGTTCGGACGATCTGATCATCCTGCGCGGCGTCAATATCTTTCCGACCCAGATCGAAGAACAGATGCTGGCCACACCGGGATTATCACCCCATTATCAGATCGAGCTGTTCAAATCCCGTGCGATGGATGCGATGCGCGTTCACGTCGAAGCCCTGCCCGACAACACGGATGCCGATGCGCGCACTGCCGCCGCCGACACACTGCGCCGGAAAATCCGCGAGGTTTCGGGCATCAGCGTCGAAGTTCAGGTCAGTGAACCCGGTGCGATCGCGCGATCCGAAGGCAAGGCGAAGCGGGTGCTGGACAATCGCTGAGCACTTACCTGCGGAGATTGACATTGCGCCAAGGTGAGAGACGGACGGGATAAAGGGACCGGAGCGGCATCCTTATACGCTCAAAGCCATGGAATACGCTCCGGATTTTCGCCAGACCCATGACCAGTGACTGCCAAAAATATTTCCGCCGTGAACACGCGCAACGGTATCTGGTCTTGCGCCCGCACTGGCGATATCACCCAAGACCAAGGCATTGGGCACCGTGCGCATAAATACCGTCACCCAACCCTGCGGAATTTCAGGAACTGAACCCTATGGCGTCCGACCCCGACCAGCACCCCCAAGGCACCTTTGCCGAAACCTCACTTGTTCCGGGTGCCAACGGGTATCTCATTCAGGATCACGCCCCTCGCAAACTGGAGCAGATCTATCACCACCACGCATCGGTCGAGGTCAATCTTCTGATCACGGGCAGATTGCGCTATACCTTCTCTGATCACCCCATCGACCTGACGCCGGGCCATTTCACGCTTTTCTGGGGTGCCGCCCCGCATTCGGTCACCCATGCCGATGCTGGCGGGCGCATGATCAATATCTACCTGCCGCTCAGCGAATTGCTGGCTTGGCATTTGCCGGGCGTATTCCGCCAGCAGATACTGGGCGGCGCGGTCATTGAAAATGCCGAACCGACCGCGAATGATGCGGCGCGCGCGCAGGAATGGGCGCGTCGCGACCAACAGCGCGACCCGGCATGGCAGGGGCTGATCCTGGCCGAGATACGCGCGCGTATCCTGCGCTTTGCGCTCGAGCCTTACCGCGTTCTGAAACACCCGACGGACAGGTCCACCGCACGACGTGACCGTCCGCTGACCCATGTCGATAGCATGCTGTCCTTTGTCGCCGATAACTATGCCCGTCCGATCACCATCGCCGATGTGGCACGGGCGCTTGATCTCAGCCCCGGATATGCCTCGGCCCTTTTTCGTCGCGGCACCGGGATGGGCCTGCGCGAATACCTGCTGGGTCTGCGCCTTGCCCATGCCCGGATGCTGCTGGTGCAGACCGATGACAAGGTGCTGAGCATCGCACTCGACAGCGGCTTTGGCTCGGTTTCCCAGTTCTACGAGATTTTCAGCACCAGAACCGGCCTCAGCCCAACCGCCTATCGCGACCGTAACAAATGGCACAAGTCACGAAATCCGGAGATTAATTCGCAATTCCCGGAAGATTCTGATGCCTCTTCGCGCTAAATCACGGATCAGCCACAAATGACGAGGATCACCTGATGGGCGCTGCTCCCAAAATTGCATTCATCGGCGCCGGATCGACGGTATTCATGAAAAACATCGTCGGTGATGTGCTCCGGCGGCAGGAACTGGCCGGTGCCCATGTAGCGCTGATGGATATCGATACCGACCGGCTGACGGAATCGCGCATCGTCGCGGACAAGATCGTCGAAACCCTTGGCGTTCCGGCCCGGATCACCACGCATCTCGATCAGCGCGAGGCGCTGGCCGATGCCGATTTCGTCATCGTCGCCTTCCAGATCGGCGGCTATGACCCCTGCACCATCACCGATTTCGAGGTTCCCAAGACATTCGGCCTGCGTCAGACCATTGCCGACACGCTGGGCATCGGCGGCATCATGCGCGGCCTCAGAACCGTGCCGCATCTCTGGAAAATCTGCGCAGACATGACCGAGCTTTGTCCCGACGCGCTGATGCTGCAATATGTCAACCCGATGGCGATCAACACCTGGGCGATTTCAGTCCGCTTCCCGCAGATACGCCAGGTCGGGCTCTGCCATTCGATCCAGCATACTTCTGCCGCGCTGGCCGCCGATCTCGGCATCCCGCTTGATCGCGTGCGCTACCATGTCGCCGGGATCAACCATGTCGCCTTCTTCCTGAAATTCGAAGAGATCATGCCCGATGGCAGCATGCGCGATCTCTATCCCGATCTCCATCAGGCCTACCGCGATGGCCGCGCACCGAATTACGGCGACAACGCGCGCTGCCTGAACAAGGTGCGCTACGAGATGATGACCCGGCTGGGCTATTTCGTCACTGAAAGTTCGGAACATTTTGCCGAATACGTGCCCTGGTTCATCAAATCCCACAGGCCGGACCTGATCGAGAAATTCCAGATACCGCTTGACGAATACCCGATGCGCTGCCGCGAACAGATCGCCGAGTGGCAGGAACAGGCCGCAGAACTGAAAGAGGCCGGGCCCATCGAACTCGAAAACAGTGCCGAGTTTGCCGCCGATATCCTGCACGCTGTCTGGACGGGTGAACCCGCCGTCATCTACGGCAATGTGCCCAATCGGGGCTACATCACCTCCCTGCCCGACGGCTGCGCGGTCGAACTGCCCTGCCTTGTTGACCGCAACGGTATCCAGCCCACCCATATCGGCGCGCTGCCCCCGCAACTTACCGCGCTCATGCGCTCCAACATCAACGTGCAGGAACTGACCGTCGCCGCGCTGATCGAAGAAAACCGCGATCACGTCTATCACGCCGCCATGATGGACCCGCATACCGGCGCCGAGCTGGATCTCGATCAGATATGGGCCCTCGTCGATGCCCTGATCGCGCGTCATGGTGACTGGCTGCCGGACTGGCTGCAAAACCCGACCTGATCGCTTCATTGTTTCTGAAATACCTTCGGGGTGAATTTGCTGCGCAGCCTGCGCGGCAAAGAGCGGGCAACGCCCCCTACTGAACCCCCAGATACCTGACCAGCGCTGACCGGTCCGCGCGCAAGGCTTCGATATCCATCGCCTCGCGGCTCTGCCCGTTTTCGACAAATGTCACGCGGCTGGCCACCGAGAGAACCGCATCCACCCGCTGCTCAACCAAGAGCACCGCCACGCCAGCGGCCTGCACATCCAGCACCACATGCCGGATCGCCTCGATCATCGACGGCTGCAATCCTTCCGTCGGCTCGTCCAGCAACAGGAGGCGCGGCTCCAGACACAGCGCCCGTGCCATGGCCAGCATCTGCTGCTCACCACCCGAGAGGGTCTCGGCCCGCTGATCCAGCCGCTCGGCCAAACGGGGAAAAATGCCCAGAACGTGATCCAGCACCTCGGGCCCGCTCCGGCGCGCCAGCCTGCCAACCTCAAGATTTTGCGCCACAGTCAGTTCGGAGAAAAGCCGCCTGCCCTGCGGCACATAGCCGACACCATGGCGCGAGATCTCATGCGCGGCAAGCCGGTCGAGCGCGATACCGCCCAGCGTGATCTGCCCGGCACTCAGCGGCAAAAGCCCCATGATGCATTTCATCACCGTGGTCTTGCCCGCACCGTTGCGCCCCAAGAGGCACATGATCTCGCCCGCCCCCAGGCTGAAGGATACCCCGCGCAATACCTGCACCGGCCCGTATGCGGCGGATATGTCGCGGACCTCAAGCATCGGGGCTGCCCAGATAGGCGGCCTGAACCTGCGGGTTGGCACGGATTTCGTCTGGCGTACCCTCTGCCAGAATCTCTCCGAAATTCAGGACCGAGACGTGATCCGCGCTGGCCATGACGACGCGCATGTTATGCTCGATCAGCAGGATCGTGGTCTCCCCCGACAAGCCCTTGATCAGGTCCACGAAATCCTCGATCTCGCCTTCCGACAGCCCCTGCGTCGGTTCATCCAGGATCAGAAGTCGCGGCGCCTGAACCAGCCCCATCGCGATCTCGAGCAGGCGCTGATGACCATAGGCCAGATCGCCCGCGGGCTGGTCGCGCCGGTCTGCCAGCCCCACCTGTTCCAGCGCCCTGTCTACAGCGCCGCGCACCCGGGCCGCCCCGCGCAGATGCCGCCGCGCAGCCAGCGCGACGTTCTCGGCCACATCCAGGTTGGCAAATATCGAGGTGACCTGAAACGTATAGGCCATACCCAGTGATATCCGTTTATGCGCTGGCAGGCCGGTCACATTCTGTCCGTCAAAAATCACTTCCCCCGCGCTGGGGGCGATCCGGCCGCAAAGCATGGACACAAAGGTCGTCTTACCCGCGCCGTTCGGGCCGATCAGCGCCCTGATCTGACCCGCGGGCAGATCGAAATCCACGTCCTGCACCGCGTGCAGACCCGCAAACTGCCGCGACAGGCCGCGCGTTGACAAGAGCGTCACGGCAGCCACCGCCAGAACCGGCGGCGCAGTTCACCGACGATCCCCTGCTGTGCGAATAAAGTGACCGCCACCAGCACCACCCCGGCGATCAGCATATGTGCCGTGGTCAGCGCGCTCGAGAGATCGATCAGGTAAAACATGAACAGCGTTCCGACAAAGGGTCCCAACACCGTGCCCGCACCACCCAAAAGGACCCATAAGAGCGGAAAGATCGAATATTGCACCGATGCGAAAGTGGCCCCGACATAGCCGAATAGCAGCCCGTAGACCGCCCCTGCGAGGGCCGATATTCCGCCCGAAATCATCACCGCCGCCAGTTTATGCGCGAAAATGTCATAGCCCAGCATCCGGGCCCGCTCCTGATTTTCCCGGATCGCGATCAGCACCCGCCCGACCGGTCGTTGGATCAGCCAGAGCGAAACCAGCAGGCAGACGGCAAACAGCAACAGCGCCGCGAAGTACCGGTTTACCGGATCGCTCAGATCAATCCCCCAGAGCACACGCTCGGGCTGCTGGATGACAAAGCCCTCGTCGCCCCGCGTCCATTTCCCGAAATAGAGGATCGTCAGGAACAGCGCCTGGGCGAACATCAGCGTGACGATCATGAAGGCCACGCCCACCGTTCTGAGCGCGAGATACCCCACCACCAGCGCCAGAATCAGCCCCGCCGCCAGCCCCGCCAGCAGCGCCAGCGCCGGTGACATCTCAAGAAACCGGATGCCAAGCCCCATGCCATACATGCCGGCGGCAAAGAACATCGCATGACCAAGGCTGAGCAGGCCGGTATAGCCAAAGAGCACGTTATATCCGATGGCATAGCTGGCCAGCACCATGATCCGCGCCAGATTGCCGTGGTGATAAGCTGGCAGCACGAACTGAAGTCCGAAAAGCACGATCAGAAGCCCGCCATGCAGAAGCAGTGATTTTCGCACCGCCGTCATCGTGTTGCCCGCGTGCCAAAGAGGCCCTGCGGGCGAAATACCAGCACCAGCGCCACCAGCAACGTCGCGATGATCTTGGCCAGTGTCGGCGAGAAAAAGACCGAGATGATACCATCGCTCATCCCGATCAGCAGCGCGGCCAGCACCGTGCCCGGCAGGCTGCCCAGCCCGCCGATGATCACCACGATAAATGACAAGAGCAGCGGATCACCCCCCATCAGGTAGTGCGCCTGCTGGATCGGCACGACCAGAACCGCCGCCAGCGCTGCCAGCCCAGCCCCAAGACCGAAAACAAAGGCATAGACCCGGCCCACCGGTATCCCAAAGGCTAGCGCCATGTCACGGTCCAGCTGTGTGGCGCGCATGATCAGCCCGATGCGCGTACGCGCCATCACGAACCAGACCCCAAGCAGCACAATCGCCGCCGCCACGATTACGCCCAGCTTGTAGGTCGTGGTGCCAAACCCCCACGGCCAGTAGATCTGGGGCCGCCCGTCCGCGAATTCGACCCAGGGCAGCGCGATACGGGCGTTGAACGGTGCCTCGACCGGGCGGGCATCCGGACCGTAAGTCATCAGCGTGACCTGCTGCATGATATAAAGAAGCCCGATCGTTGCGACGATCGTCCGCTCGGGGTCATAGTCGATCCGGCTGAGGATGGTCAGATCGGCCACCGCGGCGATACTGCCCACCACAAGCGGTGCCAGCACCAGCGCGATCACAAAGCCCAGCGCCGGATTGCCCCCCATGCCGCCAATGGCGGATGCGATCCACCAGGCCAGCACCGCGCCCAGCATGAAAAATTCGCCATGGGCCACGTTGACGACCCGCATCACCCCGAAAACAAGGCTCAGTCCGACCGCTGTCAGGCTCAGCACCGCCGTTGTGACCGCCCCTTCGAGTGAGGCGAGCATGAGATAAGGACCAAATTCCATGGGTTACATCCGGCTCACCACCCCGGGGCACCGCCCTGCCACCGATGATGGCAGGGCAGGATCAGCGCCGATCAGAAGGACTGTGTCGTGTAATCGACCTCGTCTGGATAAAGCGTATCCTCGATCGACGTTGTATGCGCGAGGATCAGTTTTCCATCGGTCACCCGTGTGATGTACTGGTGTCCGAATGTCTGATGCGTTTTGCCGTTAAAGCGTTTGGCCCCCTGCGGATGTTCCAGCGAATGCGGCATGTCCGACATCGCCTCCACGGCCTCGATGAGGCTGGCGCGATCATCCGGCCCGGCATATCCCGAGGCCTCCATCCCGCGCTTGATGATGTTCAGCGTCTCCCAGCAGCCGAACATGTGGGAATAGGTCGCGATATCCTTGGAGTCCGACAGCGACGCGCCATTGTCGTCCACACCAACTGCGGCACGATAGGCCTTGTCAAATTCGGATTGGTTTTCCTGCGCATAGCGCGGATTGCCCTCCCAGAAATAGGTGCCGTCAAGGAATTCCAGCCCGGCGCTGCCGATATCGACAGCCTCAAGACTATCAATGAAACCAAAGAGTTCCGGGCGGCTGGGGCCAAAGAATTCACCAAGCTCTTTGACAAAGGTCAGCACCGCAGGCCCAACCATGACATGATAGATCACCTCGGTGTCGCGCGGGATCTTGGGGAAATACCGGGTAAAGGAGGTTTCGGTCGGCGGAATGGCGATATGCTCAAGAACCTGACCGCCCTGCGCCTCGATCGCGGCGGTAAAGAAATCCCGGTGATCATGCCCAAAGGCAAAATCAGGGAAGATCATCGTGACCTTTTTGCCCAGGTTCGACGCCACGAACGGCGCCATGGCCTGAACCTGGCTTTTCACATCGGTGATACCGGGCTGAAGCGTATAGCGGTTCAGCGCACCACTGGCCACATGATGGCCCTCGGAAACCACGAAATAAGGCAGTTTCAGTTCACCCGCGCGCGGTGCAGATCCAAATACCACGTGGCTGAACAGCGTGCCGAAACCGACATCGCAATTATACTGTGTCGCGAATTTCTCTACCACTTCCGCGCCCCGCTTGGGGTCGGTGCCGTCATCTTCGGCAATGATTTCGACCATGCGCCCGTTGATGCCGCCATTGTCGTTGATCATCTTTGCCGCTGCCGTGGTGGTACGATCATACCAGCGCCCATAGGCCGCGCCGATCCCCGTCCGGTGAACCTGAAATCCGATCTTGATCGGTGCAGATGATTGCGCATCCGCGTAACGTGCCCATAGCGGCAGCGTGGCGGCGCCCGCCCCGATACCCAGCGTTTTCAATGCGCCGCGACGTGTCGTCACCGCACCTGATTTTACCGATTTGGTCATGTCTCAATCCCCCGTGTCCAGCCAGCCAGCGCCACCAGACGGGCGCTGATAATCGATATCGTGCTAACAATTTTCAGACTTGTCTAGTTTTTTCGCCGTCTAAAGCCCGCGCGGTGCCGCCAGCAACCACAGACCAAAAACCGTGTAGGCCACCATGAAAATCGCTGTCGGGAATTCTGCCCACCGGTTCCGACCGGCCGCGGAACCCGATCCTTGCGCCAAGTCATGCGCCATCAAAACGGCCATCACATGGCCCAGCACCACGGCCCCGGCCTGCGTCAGCCAGATCAGCCGCACGCTGTCGCGAGTATTGAAAAACCCGGTTGTCACATAGTACCCTTCGAGCCCCAGAAAGTTTGCACCGGTACGGAACGGATCGTTCAGGGCAAGGGCAACATACTGTATCTCAACCAGAAAACCCGGCAGGAAATGGGCAATGTGGTAGCCAAGCGCGATTGGCAGCACCGTCAGCGCAAAGCGCCGAAAATCCGGCGCAAACGAACCGGACCGCCCAGCGATGGTGCCTCCCACCCGGATGACTCCTGCAAAAATGGTCAAAAGCAGCAAATTGGCGATCAAAAGGCCAACGAAATTCGGCAGGATGACAGCGCTGCGGCCCGGAAACTCCAGCGGGTTGATACCGATCATTCCGAACCACCAGAATGTTTCGTTCAGACCGTCAAAACTGCCACTGCCCAGCATCAGGAGCGCGAGGATTGCCCAACCCAGGGGCGGTGCGTGGCGCCCGGTCACTCGCCAGCCCGGAAGGCCCAGTTTCAAGCGCGCACGGGCACGGCCCAGCATGCTGACCCCGGCAAAGAGATGCAGCACCATCGTTATCCCTTCGGCGCGTCGAAACCAGACCGGCCCAAAGACAAGCCCCCCAAAAAGATGCGCCAGCCAATACAAACCCACCACCATGGCCAGACGCGCAGGATCGGCGGGGGCAGGATCAACGACAAGGAACCCCATGAAACCCAAAAAGGAAATTATTCCAATGCTATACCCGAGGTTTGTGGGATATTTGCGGCCATATCGGCGGCCTGTCATGCGCCGGATAAGCCAGAGCGGGCCATCCCACGGATTGCACCAGCGCCATAGATTGCCAAAAAGCCCTTGCGCGACGGGCAATAGCGGCCACCACAACGTCCAAAGGACCAGCGGCAGCAGATTACGCAGCGGATCGGCCGGGCCAAATACCCCCTGCCACAGCAGAAACAGGAACAGAAGGAATGTTAGTATACTTGTGAAAATCCGGAATCTGGGCCATCCGCGCGGGGACAACTGACAAAGCACCAGAGCGCTGTAGAGAGGTTTATACCGGCGGCGGGCCAGAATGACGATGGTCAACAATACAACCCCCGTTCCGGCGGCTGAATAATATCCCGTCGGCAACAACAGGACAAATCCCTGCTCCGCCGCATGGGCCTCTGCCGAATGGGCCTGGATAACACCCCATCCGGTGATCAGTGCGGCGGTGATGGCCCGGTGTTTCCTCATGCAGCCAAAGATCGTGCGCACTCCGTTATGGGGCTGTCAGTTCCGGTTCGGATACTGATTTCATTCGGATACACGAGACAATACCAAGGCGTTCCGAACGGGTGACGTTTGCAGTTCGCGAATATGAATCATCTGAGTGGCTCGATCAGAATGGCCCGGAAATCATTGACATTTGTCAGGGTCGGGCCCGTCACCACCTGCCCGCCGATCCGCTCGAAAAACCCATGACTATCGCTGCGATCAAGCGCCTCATGCGGGTCAACCCCGGCAGTGATGGCGCGCTGGGGAAAGTCCGGGCCAACAACGGCACCAGCAACATCGGCAGCGCCGTCCACGCCATCGGTATCGCATGCAATCAAATGAATACCCGGGGCGCCCTTCAGCGCGATGCCTGCCGCAAGGGCAAACTCCGCGTTCGGTCCACCGGTGCCGCCGCCACGATGCGAGACAGTGCATTCACCCCCGGAAATCAAGAGCTTGGGTTTCTTGAGACCGCTTTGTATATCCATCGCAAGCTTAGCCTGAGATCGCGCGAGATCGCGCGCCTCCCCCTCAAGCGCGTCGCCCAGAACCTCGACATCCAGTCCACGTGCCGCTGCGGCGCGGGCGGCGGCGGCCAGCGATTGCGAGGGTGCGGAAATCACGATGTTGCGGCAATGGGTGAGATCGGGATGACCCACCGGCAACACACCGGAACCCCCATCAAGGACCGCCCTGACCGATGGCACGGGCGTGATCCTGTATGCCTCCAGAATTCCGAGCGCATCTGCAGGGCTGGTATCATCTCCGACAGTCGGGCCCGACGCGATAAAGGCCGGATCATCGCCCGGCACATCAGAAATCATCAGCGACAGCATCCGTGCGGGTGCGGCCCGCGCTGCCAGTTGCCCGCCCTTGACCCTGCTCAGATGCTTGCGCACCGTATTCATCTGGTCGATCGGCGCACCCGAGCGCAAAAGCGCATCATTCAGCATCTGCTTTTCGGCAAGCGTGATATCGCCGGCCGGGGCGGTCAGCAGCGCCGAGCCACCGCCCGAGATGAGCGAGAGCACGAAATCGTCCCCACCCAGAGTATCCAGCAGATCGAGCATCCGCATTGTCGCCGCCTGCCCGGCGGCATCGGGCACGGGATGCGCGGCTTCTGCAATCTCGATACCCTTTGTCGGGCGTCCAAAACCGTAGCGCGTGATGACAAGGCCGGTCAGCGGGCCCCAGGCGGTTTCGGCGGCTTCGGCCATACGGGCGGACGCTTTGCCCGCACCCACCACGACGATCCGTCCTTCGGGTCGGGGCGGCAGCGCGACCGGCACTGCAAGCATCGGATCAGCCGCATCGACGGCTACCTTGAAAAGCTCTCTCAGGATATTCTCGGCATTCATCGAAACCATCTCCGCGCTCGCGCCTTTCATCGGCAATTGCCGGGCGGGGCGCAAGCGCGGGACCTGAATTTGCCGCGCGAATTTCAATTGGCGCGCATTTGGGATATGAACTTCTTCGAACCGGCGGAGGGGCAGGCGATGCGTAGCTTTGATCAGATATTCGAGATTTCGGCCAATCGTCACGGCGGGGCTGCTGCGCTGAACGCCCGGCTAGCTGAGGCTGGCGCCAAGAGCCCTGCATTAGATGAAGGCGACGACCGCTGGCTTTCCCGTATGACGCGCGCGATCTTTCAGGCCGGTTTCTCGTGGAAGGTTGTTGAGGCGAAATGGCCCGGCTTCGAGACCGCCTTTCGCGGGTTCGATGTCGCGGCCTGCGCCATGATGGATGATGAATGGTTTGATCGGCTGATCACCGACCCTGCCATCATCCGCAATGGTACCAAAATCCGGGCGGTACAGGAAAACGCGGTCTTCGTCAGCGAACTGGCACAGGAATATGGCAGCGCCGGCAAGGCGTTTCGCGAATGGCCTGCGCGGGATTTTGTCGGGCTTCTCGAGTTGATGAAACGGCGCGGCGCGCGGCTGGGTGGAACGACCGGTCAATATTTCCTGCGGTTTTCAGGGGTCGACAGTTTTATCCTGTCGCGCGATGTCGTGGCACGTTTGATCGCAGAAGGTGTGATCGACAAACCGCCCACATCCAAAACGGCAATGCGCAAGACGCAGGACGCGTTCAACACATGGATGGACCAGTCCGGACGCCCACTGACCGAGATCAGCCGCGTCCTTGCGATGAGCACCGGTTAGGCGGCAATTTCGGCCCGACAAGGACGAGAAAACACCGTCTTCAGCATTGAAACTGACCATATCCTGTTGATTTTAAAGCTATTAATGTTGTTTTCACGCGATATTTGTGCGAAAAACAACTGACTTATCCACAGGTCAAAATCAGTGCCTGATTATATCCAGCACACCCGAATTTCGATCATCTTTGGCGCATTTCTGTGGATAAAAATGTCGGTCGAAACGACTACGCGCTCCGATATTTATCATCGAAAAGGTCAGACCGGAGTCGTGTAATTGCTATTAATCACACGAAACTAAACAACAAATTTATCCAGAATGGCTGGGGACACAGTCCATATCGGTGACTCACTCTCTTGCAGTGAAATTTCAATATTTACCTTATGACTGCATTTCTGATCTTAAAATATTGATTATAATATATAATTCTTTCCACATACATATGTGTATGAATTTAGAAAGTACCGCTGTTGATTAAATTTTGTACCGGCAAAGTTAAAGCAGAATGTTAAACTGCTGCCGTATCGCTGCCTCATCACTTGCAGACAGATATTCGGGATGGTGGGTGCTCAGGATATCGCGGGCCCGCGCGCGCGCCTTTGTCCACACGTCCTGACGACCGCCTTCCTCCCACGTGATGGGCGCATCCCGATCCGCCAGCCTTGGATAGAAATAGTCGCGTTCCATCGCCTGCATGGTGTGATTGCCGCCCAGGAAATGGCCCTCGCCCAGCACCGCTTCGCAGATGGCATCAAATCCAAGCGTTTCGTCGCTTACTTCAATCCCCCTCAGTGCGCGGTAGATATGCGAATGCATCTCGTCATCCAGCACAAAACCCTCGAACGAGGCACCCAAAAGCGCGGCCGTCATGCCCGAGCTTTCGTAGATCAGGTTACCGCCAGCCAGCGCTGCGGCCGTCGCGGTCATCGCCTTTTCCGCACCATATTGCGCATCCAGAGCTTTGGCGTCGGTCATCGAGGCCGCGACCCCGGATGGCAGGCCCAGCCAGTTCGATATCTGCGCCGATGCCGCGTTCAGCACCGCCGTTTCCCCACCGCCGCCGCTGAACGCGCCTGTTCTGAGGTCGATCACGAAAGGCCAGTTCGAAAATACCATGGGATGGCCCGGTTCGAACACGTTGACCATCACCAGTGACGCCAGCGTCTCGGCCAGGGACTGCGCTAGAAACCCGGCCAGTGTGGCTGGTGCGGTCGCGCCGGATTGCGCCGCGGTGATACAGGATAGCGGGATATTGTGGCGCAGACATTCCAGCGTGACATCCACCGCGTCTTCGCCGAACCGCATGGGCGAGATGACGGGGCTGATATGCGCCTTGACGAACGGACGGTCGCGAAATCCGCCATCTGATGCGATATTCAGCATATCGACAATCGGGCCGATATGCGCTGCAAGCGTGAACGAAGTTGCCACAGGCTTGGTCGTTCCCTTCAGGAGCGCGAAGACCGTGTTCACGTCCAGATCGAAATTATCCGGCACATCCGTAGCCACGCAGCAGCGCGTGAACCAGCTGACATTGGCAAGCTGATCCTGAAGGCGGGTGAAGTCGTAAAGGTCCCTGAGGGTGGAGGGGCGATAGGAAGCCGTGTCCAGATCCAGCGTCTGGACCGCTGCTCCGCCGGTGCCGAAATAAACCCGGTCGCCGCCCACGTCGATGGACCGGGCCGGGTCGCGCCCATGCAGCGGAAATTGCCGCGCTGCAGTCGACATGGCCCGCTCTACCAGCGCTGGTGGCAGACAAATCCGGTCTGCGCGTTGCCGCGCGCCATGCGCCAGCATCTGGCGCGCCAGCGCGTCGGGCACCTCTCCCATCCCCAACTGGTCCAGAAGCCTGAGCGCTGTGTCGTAGATCGCGCGCATATCGGCCTCGGTCAGCGGTGTGTATTGCCCGCCGATCTGCCCCGGCGGGCATGGATCAAATACCGGCGGCAGCGCCCGCGCCGCCAGCCTTTCGCGTCGTCCCTGTCGTCTCGCGCCCATCGTTCCCTCCGCACAGCGCGACCATAGAAATGCGGGCCGGGCGACATTGCAAGCAGCCCCAAGCGATTTCACAATTTCCAAAGCTGAAATTCGGCAAAGAACAAAGAAACCGAATGGGGCTTGACGGCATCGGACTTCCGGGAAATCTGAGATCGCAAAGCGAGGGATCACCATGAAGACGCAAACCAGGGCCGTTGTCATCGGGGGTGGCATCGCGGGATGCTCAACCCTGTATCACCTGACCCAAGAGGGTTGGAACGATGTGGTTCTGGTCGAGCGGGACGAACTGACATCCGGCACAACCTGGCACTCGGCGGCGCAGGTGACGAATTTCGGCATGAACCAGACGATGGTCGGGCTCAAGACCCATTCGATCAACCTTTACAAGGAACTTGCCGAAGACCCGGAATATCCGATCAACTATCACCATGGTGACGGCGGCATCCGGCTGGCCAATACCGAGGCGCAAATGGAAGGCTATCGCCATTTTGCCTCGATGGCCAAAGGCATGGGCGTGAATTTCGAGGTGATCGATGCCCAGGAATGCGCCCGCCGGCACCCGCTGATCTCAACCGACAATCTGGTCGGCGGTCTGTGGGATCCGCTGGACGGCGACATCGACCCGGCGCAGCTCTGTCAGGCGCTGGCGCGGCGCGCGCGCCACGCAGGGGCCGAGGTTTATCGCCACACGCCAGTCACCGCGCTGACGCAGCATCCCGATTTCAGCTGGACGGTGCACACGACCAAGGGCGATATCGATTGCGAAATCGTCGTGAATGCCTGTGGCTACCGCGTCAACGAGGTGGGGGCCATGATGGGTGTGCATCACCCTGTCGCCTCGATGGAGCATCAGTATTTCCTGACCGAACCGATACAGGCGATCCAGGATGCCGGTCACCGGATGCCCCTCTTGCGCTGCCCGATCAGCGATTACTATTGCCGTCAGGAAAAGCAGGGGCTGCTGGTCGGATTTTACGAACAGGATTGCAAGACATGGGGAATGGACGGGATCGACCCCAAATTCACCAACGCGCTCTGCCCTGATGATCTGGACCGGGTCACAGATGTGCTGGAGGGGGCGTTCGCGCGCATGCCAGCGCTGCAGGAAGTTGGCATTCACACCATCGTCAACGGGCCCATTACCTATACGATTGACGGCGCCCCTCTGGTCGGCCCGATCCCGGGCAAGCGCAACGCCTTTTGCATCATCGGGCTGCGCGCCGGTCTGGGCGAGGGTGGCGGACATGGCTGGTTGCTGGCCCAGCAGATCGTGCACGGTGAGGCCTGCTATGACACCTGGTGCCTTGATCCGCGCCGGTTTACCGGGCATGGCAATGTCGAACTGACCGCCCTCAAGGCGATCGAGGATTATCAGAACGAATTCCGCTTTCATTTTCCGCATGAACATCGCCCGGCAGGGCGGCCGATCAAGACCACACCGCTGACGCCGGTTCTGGCCGCGGAAGGCGCCGCGTTCGGCGTGGTCAATGGCTGGGAACGCAGCCTTTACTACAAGCCCGATCCGGACTTCCACGAAACGCACTCATTCCGCTTTAACGAAACTTTTGACATCATCGCCGCCGAGGTCGAGGCCGTTCGCACCGGTGTTGGTATGGCCGAGGTGAATGGCTTTAATCGCTATGAGCTGACCGGGCCGGGCGTGCACGACTTTCTGGATCGTATGATCTGCAGCCGCGTTCCGCGCCGGTCCGGGCGGATCGGCCTTGGCTATCTGTTGAACCACGCTGGCTGCGTCAAGGCCGAGGCCACGATCAGCAATCTGCCCGATGGTCGTGTCTGGTATGGCTCGGCAGCGGCGGCCGAGTGGCATGACATGGACTGGCTGCGGGCCCATATGCCCGATGACGGTTCGGTCAATATCCGCTCGCTCACCAATGACATGACGATCCTTGTGATCGCCGGGCCGCGGGCGCGCGATCTGTTGTCGGATGTGGCGCGCGGGGACTGGTCAGCAGCGGCATTCCCCTGGCTGTCGGTACGGCCTGCCTTTATCGGTATCGCCCCGGCAATCGTGATGTCGGTCAGCTTTTCAGGTGAACTGGCCTACGAGTTGCATATCCCCAATAATCAGCTTTATGCCGCCTATCTGGCCCTGCGCGAAGCAGGTGCAAAATATGACCTCAGGCTCTTTGGCGGCCATGCCGTCGAATCCATGCGTATCGAAAAGGGCTTCCGCCACTGGAAGGCGGACCTGATCACCGAATACGACCCTTTCGAAAGTGGCCTGGACCGGTTTGTCGACATGAAAAAGGAGGATTTCATCGGCAAATCCGCACTTTTGGAGCGCAATGTGAACGGGTTGAAGACCAGTTTCGTCACGCTTGAGATCGGGTGCAGCCATGCCCCTGCCCATCCGGGCGACAGCATCCTTTCGGACGGCAATGTTGTCGGAACCATCACATCAGCCGCCTGGGGCTATCGCGTCGGCAAGAATCTGGCTATGGGTTTTCTGGATGCACGGCTGTGCCACCCGGGAACCGCGCTGCATGTCGAGGTGATCGGAGAGGCGACACCTGCCACGGTCGTCCCCTCTTGCCTCTATGACCCGGAATTCAGCCTGATGCGGGGCTGACAGCGCCTCCCGCCGGTATTGCAACCGGTTGCAAAAGTGCTATGAGTCTCTCTGACCACCCCAGAGAGGCCTGCCCCCATGACACTCGCGACGCTGAAAGAGGTCCTGCAACCCGCACTGACCAACGGGTATGCCGTCGCCGGTTTGGTGACTTTGGGATGGGAGGATATGCGCGCCTATGCCCATGCGGCCGAGGCCGAAGGCGCCCCGATCATTCTTCAGGCCGGTCCCTCGTGCCGGGCACATACGCCCCTGCCCGTACTGGGTGCCATGTTCCGCCACCTCGCCGACGAGGTCAGCGTTCCCGTGGTCGCTCATCTTGATCACGGCTACACCATGCAGGAATGCCGCGAGGCGCTGGATGCCGGATTTACATCGCTGATGTATGACGGATCGCGCAAACCGCTGAACCAGAATATCGAGGAAACCGCCGAAATCGCCGAAATGGCGCATAAGGCCGGAATTTCATGCGAGGGTGAGATTGGCTTTGTCGGCTATTCCGGCGGCGAGACTTCCGCAGGCACCGACCCGGAGGAGGCGCGCGAATTCGCCCGGCAGACGGGTGTGGATGCCATGGCCATTTCCGTTGGCAATGTGCATCTCCAGGAAAACAAGGAGGGCGGGCTGGATCAGGAGCGGATCGACGCCATCGACGCGGCGACCGATCTGCCGCTGGTCATACATGGAGGCTCGGGCGTTCCCGTCGAACAACGTCTCTACCTCGCCCGCAACAGTGCGATCTGCAAATTCAACATCGGCACCGAGCTTCGGATGGCCTTTGGAACGACATTGCGCGATGTGCTGGCGGCCGATCCCAAACGCTTTGACCGTGTTGCCATCCTGTCGGAACTGCATGATCCGCTTGTCGATGCAGCACGGCGTGTCATTCGTAATTTCGGATATCCCGGCGGGGCATAACGCAACCTCCGGTGACGATGCCCGCCCGCTGTGCTATGCGATGGGCAACAACCGGAGGATAGGATGATCCGCACCAGCACGCTTGCCGCAGCATTATTGTTGTCCACGACCATCGCGGGCAATGGCCAGACAACAACGACATTGGTGGCAAACGACGTGCCCGAATGCCCGGCCTTTGACGTTGTGCAACGGCGCATACTGGAGGTGACGCGCGGCTCAGATGGCCAAGAAATCACCCCTGAAGATACAGCCGCGGTCGCCGTCGAGATCATCTTTGACGCCAGCGGTTCTATGGCGGGCCGGATCGGTGGCGACACCAAGCTGTCGCTTGCCAAGGACGCGCTGGAACTGGCGCTGGGACGGCTGGATCAGACCAGTGCGATGGTCGGTTTGCGCGCCTATGGGTTTGACACCAGTGTCGACAAGACCGAAGCGGCCTCGTGCCCCAATACGGCACTGATCAGCAGTTTTGCCACTGACGCGGCTCCGGCGCACCGGCGTGCCGTACGTGGGCTGAGCGCCTATGGGTATACGCCTATTGCTGCCAGCCTTGCGGCAGCCGGGATCGACCTAGCCGCGCTCGAGGCGCGCGACCGGATGATCATCCTGATCTCGGACGGGGAAGAGACCTGCGGTGGCGATCCAGTCCAGACCGCAGCCGATCTGAATGCCCAGGGTGTCGCCCTCTCGACCAATGTGGTGGGCTTTGATCTGGATGCCGACCAGCGCGCCCAGATGCAGGCCATCGCACAGGCGGGTGGCGGCGCCTATTTCGACGCGCGGGACAAGGCGTCGCTCGCGCGGGCCATTGATGACGCTGTCGGGGTGACCGTGCGCAAACAGGAACGTGTCATCGAAAAATGCATCAACCCGCTCTTGGGTGGCCCAACGCTGGAAACGGCGGTTCCGGTTGAACCCGGTCTCTACACGATTGGCGAATTGCTGGAAAAGAGTGAGGGGCGGTATTACCGCATCGCCTCTGAGGCGGGCCAGAGGGTAGTTATCCGTGGCCTGCTTCAATCGCGCCGCAACCTGCCGGACGCTGCCGGCAACGCGGTGGAAACCGACTATGCGCTGGGGGCGTTCACGATTGCGGGCGTCGATGCGAATGAAAAACCCGTCGGATCACGTCCGGGACGTGTGCGCGATCTGCCCGGAACCTCAGCTCGGTTCGAGTATCTGGATACAGACGGCACCGGTGTCACGCTCAGGATTGGCGACAATTACGATTACGTTGCACCAGATACGCTCTTTGCCATCGATCTGGTGCCTGCGGCGGATGGTGATGTCGCAGATGCATCCGAGGACCGGCCCGCCACCCTCATCCCCGAATTTCCCATCACAGGGCATATCGGGCTGGATGATGCCGAAGATACATGGATTTTGCCTGCAATCCCGGGCGTAAGCCGCTTTGCCGTGCGTTTTGCGCCCGAGCTTGCCGATTTCCGGCATCGTATACGGCTGGCATCGGTCAAGGATGGCGCATCGCGACGGCTGAGCGGCGAGACCATTGGTGAGGAATTGATCGTCGAACTGCCCGCCGATGCCGAGGCGCTTTCACTGAGGATCGAAAACCGAGAGCCCAAAAGCGCAAGCCGCTTCACATCCTATCAGCTTTCTGTGGGTGCGGCGGCGCCCTAGCAGCGCAACGACCAAAGCGTTCAGAAGATTCCCATCCAGCGCTGTGCGGCGCGGCGTTTGCGCGAATTTGTCAGGGAATCAAATTCGCGATTCCACGCATCGCACTGTTTTTATTAATTTTTATCTGGTATCTTTCATATCTTCCTTCGCGAAATCGCGAAATGCCAACCCCCGAATTACCCTTAAAATACGCGAAACAGGTCACAATCTCGCCTCTATTCCGGGGCTAGTTGCAGTCATTCCGTCATCACTCGAAGGCGGCTCAAAATCTATATCCTTGGAGGGATGAAATCATGAAACTTTTCAAATTCGCAAAAGACGAGTCCGGCGCTGTAACAGTTGACTGGGTTGTTCTGACCGCTGCTGTCGTTCTGATGGGCGCTGGCGTTGTATCCACTGTTGGTACCGCCCTGACGTCGAAAGGCTCGACCATCACGGGTAACATCAGCGACGGTGCATAATCCGACGCTACTCCCGCGTCGCCGCCTGATGGCGGATGACACTGGAATTCAGGGCCGCAGTCAACGCTGCGGCCCTTTTTACTCGGGCCTCCATCCCCGGATGCACCTTGGCCCGAAACCCCGGTAAAAAGTATGGCAATGCACAGATCGATCCGCAAATTTATCAGCGCCGAGGATGGCGGCTGCACGGTGGAGTGGGTCGTGATCAGCGGCGGAACGCTGATCATCAGCGCCATGCTTTGGGGTACGATCGGGCCGCAGATTCTCTACAAGATCGCCACCATACTCGGCAACATTTCCAACGGCGCCTGACGCCCGGGTCCATTGTTTCCCACGGCCTGAATTTTCCCCATTCCGATCATGTTTTTGACCAAGTTGTTTCGCAAAAGGAAACTGCTGAATTGGGCATGGTGCCATTTGGCTGACCTGTTGGTCGACATCGAAAGGGTGAAACATGAGACTCCTGTTTGGATTTGTACTTTGCCTCGGCATCGGCCTTGCCGGATTTGCCGTCTATATGGCGCAGGACCGGATCGGTCAGTATCAGTCCGTTGTCGAAGAGCAGCGGCAGAAGCTGGAAGCGAACGTACCGCTCGAGACGGTATTCGTCACGACGCGCGCGCTTTCCTATGGTGAACTCCTTGCCGAAGAAGACGTCAAAGAGGCGCTCTTTCCGGTCGACAGCATCCCCAAGGGTGCGTTTCAGGATATGGCTGTCCTCTTTTCCGAGGACCCCGAAGAAACCCGTTTTGTCCTGCGCCGTGTCGAAGCCGGTGAAGTGCTGATGGATGTCAAGGTGACCCGCCCGGGTGAGAACGCAGGCTTTGCCTCGCTGCTCGAGCCGGGCATGCGTGCCTTTGCGATCAAGGTCGATGTCGCCACCGGTGTTGCGGGCTTTGTGCGCCCTGATGACCGTGTCGATGTCTATTGGTCCGCATCGCGCAATACCGAATTCGAAGGCGGCCTGACCAAGCTGATCGCAACAAATGTGCAGGTCATTGCCGTGGATCAGCGCGCCGACAAGGATCAGGCCAATCCACAGATCGCACGGACCGTCACCGTTGCCGTCGCACCCCAGCAGGTCGCAGCCCTGACCCAGGCCCAGAACTCGGGCAAGCTGACGCTGTCACTGGTCGGCACCAGCGATAACAGCGTTGCCCAGGTGGTCGATGTTGACCAGAACACGCTCTTGGGCGTTCAGGCTGAACAGGTGGTCTCGGTCGAGAAAACCCGGATCTGCACGATCTCAACCCGCAAAGGCGTTGAAGTCATCAAGATACCCATTCCGTGCTCGAATTAGGTGGCACGGCTGAACACGCCCATTCCCCGATCTGGGGAGTGGGCAAAGTTATCCACACAACATGTTGCGAAAGGACAGTCAAACTATTGCCTACAACATATTGAAACTTGAAAAAAAGTTGACTTGGCGCATTGTGCCGAGCAAAGGCAGTGGAAAAGTATTCGCGACAAACGTGATCAACGAGGCAGGATCACATGAAACTGAAACGGCTATTTTATGCGGGCCTCGCAGGCCTGGCGCTGGGCACAGGGGCCATTGTGCCCACGGTTTCCGCGCAAACATTGAAGGTGCTCAAGGGCAGCTCCAGTTCGGCGCTGAGCGTTCCGATGAACCGCGCGGTGGTTGTCGAAAGCGAATCCGTTTTCGCCGAGCTTTCCGTGGCCAATCCCGGCATCGCCGATATCGCAACCCTGTCGGACCGCACGATTTACGTGCTGGGCAAGGCGCCGGGGCGCACGACTCTGACGCTGTTGGATGGCTCGGGCCGGCTGATCACGAATGTCGAGGTGCATGTCACCCCTGATATCGCCGAGTTCAAGGAACGGCTGCAACAGATCCTTCCGAATGAGAAAATCGAGGTTCGTACCGCCAATGACGGCATTGTTCTAAGCGGCGTCGTCTCGTCGATCGGGCGCATGGACCGCGCGTTGGACCTGGCCGAACGTTACGCGCCGACGCGGGTGTCAAACCTCATGTCCGTCGGCGGCACGCAGCAGGTGATGCTCAAGATTCGCTTTGCTGAAATGCAGCGCTCGGTCTCCAAAAACCTGACTGCCTCGCTTGGCGCGTCGGTGGGTGAGGCTGACAGCCTCGTCAAGGGTGCGTCGCAGGTGCTGTCAGACGGCAATAACTTCGTGACCGGATTCGACGGCGATGCAACCACAGGCGTCAGTTCAACAACCGAGCGCGAAGGCGCGTTCTCCATCGCGCTGAACGCGGGCGGAATAGGATTTCAGGTCCTGCTCGAAGCGCTTGAATCCAAAGGTGTTGTCCGCACGCTGGCCGAACCGAACCTGACATCCCTGTCAGGACAAGAGGCCGAATTTCTGGCGGGCGGTGAATATCCGACACCTTCAATCGACTCCGCAGGCAACCCGATCATCGAATATCGCCCCTTTGGCGTCGAAATGCGCTTTACGCCCACGGTCATTGATGGCGATGTAATCAACCTCAAACTGGACACTTCGGTCAGCAGCCTTGATCAGACCGTCTCTGTCTCAAACTCGGCCGGTTTCACCGTATTCGGCTTCCGGACGCGCAAGGCGACCTCGACTATCGAGGTGCGCGATGGCCAGAGCTTTGCCATCGCGGGTCTCTTGCAGGATGACTTTACCGATCTGAGTGGTCAGGTCCCGTGGCTGGGCGATGTGCCCATTCTGGGCGCGCTGTTCCGCAGTGCCTCGTATGAACGCAATCAGAGCGAGCTGGTGATCATCGTGACACCGCATCTGGTCACGCCTGTCCGGGGAGAGGCGCTCGCGCTGCCGACGGACCGTGTCCAGATCCCCACCGAGCGTGATCTCTTTCTCTTTGGGGCTGTAACTGGCAACGAGAAGAAGAAGCGCGGCGCCGAGACGGAAGGCGCCGAAGCAGAGGTGGCGCGGCAGGATTTCTCGGGCTCTTATGGCTATGTGATGGATTGAGGGGTGAAGACGATGAAAACATCCGTGATCTTGTCCGGCCTGACGCTGGTGGTGCTCTCTGCCTGCGGCAAGGGCTTTAACCAGCAATTCATAACCTCAAATTTCAACCAACCCGTCGGCACAGAGTTGGACGAGGGTGCCTTTGGCAACCCGACGATGAACAACATGCTGTTGCAGACAGGCAAGCGGGACGCCACCGAGACATTGTTGCGCCGTTTTGAGAACGAGGTTCCCAACACGGTCAACTTCGCTTTCAACAGTGCACAGCTGGATGCAACGGCGCGTCAGGCGCTGGACAAGCAGGCAAGCTGGATCGCGCAGTTTCCCGAAATTCGTTTTCGCGTCTACGGGCATACAGATGCCGTGGGATCAGCCAGTTATAACAAGCGCCTAGGCCTGCAGCGCGCCAATGCTGTCGTGGCCTATCTCGGCGCGCGCGGGATATCGCGTTCCCGGCTCGAGGCTGTCGCGTCCTTTGGCGAAACCCAGCCTGTCGTCATCAGCCAGGGGCGTGAGCCCCGGAACAGGCGGACGGTGACCGAAGTCACCGGGTTCGTGGGGTCGGAAACCGGCAATCTGAACGGCAAATATGCCGAGGTCGTGTTCCGCAAATATGTCGAAAGTGCAGCGCCAGAGCATGGTCTGAACACCACGTCGACCACCGAGCTGGCCGCCACAACGGCCACGCAATAAGCCCCCGCCGGCGCATCCCAATAAGACCTTTCATTGGGCCAAATTTCGCCCTGATCAAAACATTTTTGACGGCCACAAACACGCCAGTGCAATGGGTGGCATCGCGGAGATGATGCACTCGTTGGGGGCATGATGGGCGCGCTTGGAAACAAGCAGACAGGGTTCCGTTTTGCCTCTCTGTGATTGGGAAAAGGACTACGGGCGTCATGTCGAGCGCAGTAACAGAAACCGAACCAAAGCCGATCGTTGCCTGCACGATCGCGCATGACCTGGGCGAGTTTGGTCAACTGGTCGAAACCATGGACACCGAACTGGGTGAACATTGGGGCGACCTCAATTTCGATGACGCCGAGGCATTTCTGAAATCGCCGGAATCGGAAGAGCTTGAATTCGTCGCGATCACCGTCTGGGGTCGGGACGAAGATGTATTGTTGCGCGCGGCGACGCTCATCAACACCGTCAAGGAATATGATATCGCGGTGATCCTTGTGACCAAGGATGTGTCACCGGCCATCCTGCACCAGCTGATGCGGCTCGGTGCAGATGAATTTATCCCCTACCCCATCCCTCAGGGCGCATTGTCGGATGCCATTCAGCGCATCAGCCGCCCTAAGGAAGTCATCGTCCAGAAAGTGGTCGAAGTGCCCGTTCAGATGGGCGGTGCTCAGGGTCAGTCTCAGCGTGCAACCCGGAACGGCGCCGTTTTCGCGGTCCATGGACTGGCCGGTGGCGTCGGCGCCTCGACCTTTGCCATCAATCTGGCATGGGAACTGTCGCATCTTGAAAAAGGCGATAATCCAAAGGTTCTGCTGATGGATCTCGATCTGCAGTTCGGATCATCGGCAACATATCTGGACCTGCCACGTCGCGAAGTCGTGTTCGAGCTTTTGTCTGACGTGGCCTCGATGGATGACGAGGTATTTCAGCAGGCGCTAGTCACGGTTGATGCGAATTTTCAGGTCCTGTCCAATCCGCCCGAGCTGTTGCCGCTTGATTTGCTGGGGCCAGAGGACATCGAGCTGCTGATCGAACGCGCGCGCTCGAATTTCGACTATGTCATCATCGACATGCCCACAACGCTGGTCCAATGGTCTGAGACGGTGCTGGACAAGTCTGATGTCTATTTCTCGCTGATCGAGCTTGATCTGCGTTCGGCGCAGAATTCCATGCGCCTGGTCCGTGCCCTCAAGGCCGAGGACCTGCCCTATGAAAAGATGAAATACGTGCTGAACAAGGCGCCGAAATTCACCGATATCTCGGGGAAATCGCGCGTACGCAAAATGGCCGAGAGCCTGGAAATCGATCTTGAGGTGCAATTGCCCGAAGGTGGCAAGCAGATCACCCAATCCAATGATCACGGATTGTCGCTTGCGCAGACGGCCCCAAAAAACCCGCTGCGCAAGGAAATTCAGAAACTCGCGCAGTCAGTTCACGAAATCGCAGCAACGGATGTCGCCGCATAGACATCAACAAAGAGGCCGCAGTAAACCATGTTCTCAAAATATAAAAAAACCGAGACACCCAACAGACCCCACCCCGCAAGCCCGCCCCCGCGGGCTGACCGGGGTACGCCGAACACGCCGGTTCGCGCACAGACGGTCGAGCCCGCCCGTACACCTGCGCGCCCTGCCCCGCCCGACAAAGAGGCCAAGCGGCGCGAGAAGCTGACCGAAGTCAAGGTCGAGCTGCACAAGGCGCTGCTTGAGAACCTGAACCTGTCTGCGCTTGAACATGCCTCCGAGCAGGATCTCAGGGCCGAGATTTCGGCAATCTGCGCGGAATCCCTGAACGACATGGGCTTTGTCCTGAACAAGGAAGAGCGCGCCACCCTGCATCAGGACCTCTATGACGAAGTGACGGGCCTGGGCCCGATCGAGCCGCTTCTGAAAGATGAGACGGTTAACGATATCCTGATCAACGGCCCCAAGAGCATTTTTGTCGAACGCGCCGGCAAGCTGGAAAAATCGCCGATAACCTTTCGCGATGAAAAACATCTGCTGCGCATCATCGACAAGATCGTATCGGCCGTGGGTCGTCGTGTTGACGAATCCAACCCCTATGTCGACGCCCGTCTGGCCGACGGGTCACGTTTCAACGCAATGGTCCCGCCCATCGGGGTTGACGGCTCGCTCGTCTCCATCCGTAAGTTCAAGAAGGACAAGCTCGGCATTCGCGACCTCGTCCAGTTCGACGCCTTTTCGGAAGACATGGCGATGTATCTCGAGGCGGCGGTTGCCTGTCGTCTGAACATCATCGTCTCGGGCGGTACCGGTTCGGGTAAAACGACCACGCTGAACGCGCTCTCGTCGTTCATCGGCAACGCCGAACGTGTGCTGACCATCGAGGATACGGCGGAACTTCAGCTTCAGCAGGAGCATGTGGGCCGCATGGAAAGCCGCCCGCCCAACGTCGAGGGCAAAGGCGAGGTTTCCCAGCGCGACTGTCTGCGCAACGCCCTCCGGATGCGCCCCGACCGCATCATCGTCGGCGAGACGCGCGGTGAGGAAGTCATCGACATGCTGCAGGCCATGAATACAGGCCACGACGGCTCAATGACCACGATCCACGCCAACTCGGCCCGCGACGGCGTCAGCCGCCTTGAAAACATGGTCGCCATGGCCGGGATCGAAATGCCGCTCAAGGCGGTACGGTCCCAGATCGCCTCGGCCGTCAACCTGATCGTGCAGGCCAGCCGCCTGCAGGACGGTTCACGCCGGATGATTTCGGTCACGGAAATCACAGGCATGGAGGGCGAAGTTATCTCGATGCAGGAAATCTTCCGTTTTCAGCGCACCGGCCTTGGCCCGGGTGGCAAGATCATCGGTCATTTCACTGCCGCCGGCATGCGCTCGCATTATGCCGAGCGTTTCCGCCAGTGGGGCTATGACCTGCCGGCCAACATATACGAACCGACCCGCGGGGAGTAATCGACATGAGTTTCGGCGTCGAAGCAATCATTTACATCGGCATCTTTATCGGTGTCATCCTGCTGGTCGAGGGTCTGTACCTGACGGTATTTGGCAAATCCATCAGCCTGAACAGCCGCGTCAATCGTCGTCTCGAGATGATGGACAAAGGCGCCCAGCGCCAGGAGGTGCTGGAACAGCTCCGCAAGGAGATGAGCCAGCATATTTCCGGCACCAGCATCCCGCTTTATTCCATTCTGGCCAACCGCGCACAGCGCGCCAATATCGCGTTCTCGCCCCAGCAACTGGTCACGATCATGATCGGGATTACCGTTTTCGTGTTCTTCGGCCTGTCGTTCGGCACCGAAGCGGCACTGCCGGTTCGCGCCATCGTCGCGCTCTGCGTCGGGGTTGGCGGGGTCTATATGTGGGTCAACAACAAGGCCAAGAAACGCTCGGCCATGCTGGAAGAGCAACTGCCCGAAGCAATCGACCTCATGGTGCGTTCGCTCAAGGTTGGCCATCCGTTTTCATCGGCCATCGGTTCGGTCGCCGAAGAGGTGCAGGACCCGCTGGGTACGGAATTCGGTTTCATTGCCGATGAAGCGGCCTATGGCGGCGATATCACCGAAGCGCTCAAGGAACTGGCCGAGCGTATGGACAGCCAGGACCTTCGCTTTCTGGCCGTCGCGGTGGGTATTCAACAAAAATCGGGCGGTAACCTCGCCGAAATCCTTGCCGGTCTCGGCTATGTGATCCGGTCGCGTTTCAAGCTTTTTCGGCGCGTCAAGGCGATCACATCCGAGGCCAAGTTTTCGGGCATGTTCCTGTCGGGCTTTCCTATTGCCGCAGCGCTGGCCGTCAATGTCGTGGTTCCGGATTATTATGACGAGGTCAAGACGACCTCGGCCTTTATCCCGGCCGTTATCATCGTTGCCATCCTTCTTGTCGTGAACATCATCTTCATGCGGATGATGGTGAATATTAAAGTCTGAGGCCAGAGATGTCCGCAATCAACGAAATACTGGTTTCCATTTTCGGAGAGCTTGGGCCGCTGATCGTGGTGGGTGCGCTGGGATTTGTCCTGATCTGCATCGCGGGCTGGATCTATATGTCCAACCTGAACGATCCGTTCACCAAGCTGAACAAGGCCGAAAAGGAAACCAAGACCGAAACCGTTGTCGATGGCAAGCGCAAGTCGCTGCGCGAGAGCAACAAGGGTTCGGATCAACTCGATAAATTCGCCGGATTTCTCGAGCCGCAGGACGCCGAGGAATACTCCGCCATCAAGCTTAAACTGCTGCAGGCAGGCTATACGTCGAAATCAGCCGTCCAGACCTATCATTTTCTTCAGTTCGCGCTGGGGATTGCGGGGCTGATCCTGGGTGCGCTTTATACAATGGCCAACGGGGATTTCGCGCCCAAGACATTGATGATGTATATCGCCATCCCCGGCGGTGTCGGATACATGGCCCCGAAATACTGGGTGACGCGCCGACAGGCGACCCGCAAACAGGAAATCGAGGCCGGTTTTCCTGACGCGCTGGACCTTCTTCTGGTCTGTGTCGAGGCGGGTCAGTCCATGGACCAGTCGATCATCAAGGTCAGTCAGGAGATCCGTTCAGGCTTTGCCGATCTGGCCGATGAACTGGAAATCGTGGCCTATGAAATCAAAGCCGGCAAGGACAAGACCACGGTCTTCAAGGATCTGGGCGAGCGCTGCGGCGTTCAGGATATCCAGTCCTTTGTCACCGTGCTGATCCAGTCCACCAATTTCGGCACCTCGATTGCCGAGGCGCTGAGGGTTTATTCCGAAGAGATGCGCGACAAACGCGTGATGCGGGCCGAGGAAAAGGCCAATGTTCTGCCGACGAAGCTGACGCTGGGCACGATGATGTTCTGTGTGCCCGCTCTTTTGATCATCATGGTTGGACCCTCGGTCTATTCCATCGTACAGAACTTTAACTAGGACGGCGATCATGAAGCGGTGGGGACCAACATTACTGATACTCGGCCTGCTGGCAGCCTGCGGGCAGTCGGGCAATCTGAACCCGGTCGATACCGGCCCCACCGGTCAGGATGTCACCCGCGCGAGTGTTGACGGCCTGACAGTTGGTCATCGTCTGATGGCAGCCGGTGAATACGAACTGGCGCTGAAATCCTATCTCAGGGCCGCCTCAGAAGAAGGCGCAAATCCGGAAATCATCACCTCGATCGGATCGGCCAATCTGCGGCTGGGCCGTCTTGGGCAGGCTGAACAGCTCCTTCGCAATGCGATCAGTCAGGACAAATCCTTTGTTCCGGCATGGAATAATCTGGGTGTCGTGCTGATGGAAAAGGGCGAGATCGGAGAAGCGAAAGAGGTGTTTCGCACCGCCTATGCGCTTGATAACGGGCAAACAGATCACATCCGCGAAAATCTTCGCCTTGCTATCGCAAAAATCGACAACAAGAACTATAGTGCCGGTGAGGACAGTACCTTCCTGTTAACAACAACCGGGACCGGCACCTACAAGCTGAGTACCCTACCCTAGGAAGGTGAGAGCAGGAAAAGGACGCAGAACATGCGCCACCCCGTGACGATTGCAATCTGCCTTGCAGGTGGAATTGTTCTTTCTTCGTGCGAGCAATCACGTAATGCCGATGTCGACCGCGCGCTGGACAGCGTCAACGTGATCGACGAATCAAACCTGAACGAGGTGATGCTGACCGCTGGCGACCCGGACGAAGCAGTGGCCTATTTCAGCCGCGCCACCGAAGAATTGCCGGATCGGATCGATCTGCAGCGCGGGCTTGCCACATCACTGATCCGGGCCAAGAAACCCGAACGCGCCGTCGGGGTGTATCGCACGATACTGGACATGGACGGCGCCAACGACAATGACCGTGTCGAATATGCCGATGCGCTGATCCGAACGGGTGAGTGGGATCAGGCCGAGGCCGAATTGAACAAAGTGCCCCCCACCCACGAAACATTCAAACGCTACCGTCTTGAGGCGATGATCGCCGACAGCAAGGAGCAGTGGAAAAAGGCAGACAGCTTTTATGAAACCGCCGTTGGCCTGACCACAAAACCCGCCACCGTTTTGAATAACTGGGGCTATTCGAAACTTACGCGCGGGGAATATGTCAAAGCGGAAAAGCTGTTTGTTGAGGCAATTACTTACGAAGATCAGTTGTTTACGGCCAAGAACAATCTGGTCCTCGCCCGTGCGGCACAACGCAATTATCAGTTGCCGGTCGTGCCCATGACCCAGGTCGAACGCGCGCAGCTTCTTTATACGATGGCGCTTGCGGCGATAAAACAGGGTGACAGCGCGACGGGCCGGGGCCTGCTAAAAGATGCCATAGATACGCATCCCCAGCATTTCGAGGCTGCCGTACGCAGCCTCAGAACGCTGGAAAGTGAAAGCTGACGGCATGAACACCACCTTCGCCGAGGCGATCTGGTTCCTGCCCTTTGTCGCGCTTCTTACGATCTATGTGTCGTGGACCGACATGAAATTCATGCTCATCAAGAACCAGGCCGTGCTGGCGCTGATGCTGATCTTTCTGGTGATCGGTCCCTTTGCCTTCAGCTTTGATGTCTATCTCTGGCGCTGGCTGCAGTTTCTGATCGTCCTGGTGCTGGGCATTCTCTTTAACGCTGCCGGGGTGCTGGGTGCGGGGGATGCGAAATATGCCGCGGCAATGGCACCATTCATCGCCCCCGAAGACACGATGCCTGTGATCTTCCTCTTTTCCGGCGTTTTGCTGGCGGCCTTTGTCACGCACCGCATCTTCAAATTCATCCCCGCCATGCAGCGGGCCACGCCAGACTGGAAATCGTGGCAGGAAGAGCGACTCTTTCCCATGGGGCTGGCGATCAGTTTTACGCTCTTTGCCTATCTGCTGCTTTCCGTGCTGCGCGGAGCGGGCGGATGACCAGACACCCGATTCCACTGGCCGAAACACATAAACTGCCATGATGAGGCCATTTTTTTAAGATTGTTGAGTGCAAGGACAAGAACAGACAGCCCGAGGATGATACGGTGAACGTTCAGAATATTGACCAGATGGCCCCGCGCGCACCCAAGACGCTGGATGAAACCGGTCTGACCATGGTCATGATGCGTGATATCCTTCTCAAGACAATCTTTCGGCGCAATCTGCAACGCGCAACCGACATTTCAAAAAGCATCGCGCTATCCCTGCCCCTGACGCAGGAACTGATCGATATGGCGCGCGAACAGAAACTGATCGAGGCGATGGGGACGCTCAGTGCCGCGGCCGCCAGCAATGAGATGAGCTATCAGCTCTCTGATGCCGGCAAGGCGCGCGCGCTGGATGCATTGGCTCAGTCTGAATATTACGGCGCGATGCCCGTGCCGCTTGCCGCCTACGAAAAACAGGTCGAGGCACAGTCGATCCGCAAGATCAGGCTCACGCGGCAGGCACTGATTGCCGCGATGGGGCATCTGATCCTGCCGCCCGGCCTGCTGGACAAGCTGGGCCCCGCCGTTACGTCGGGCAAATCGATCCTGATGTATGGCCCGCCCGGCAACGGCAAATCCTCGATCTCGAACGGCATCCGCGACGCGCTTGGCGACACGATCTATGTTCCACAGGCCATCGAATATTCCGGGCAGATCATTTCGGTTTATGATCCGATCATTCACACACCGGTCGGCATCGAAGAAACGCAAGGCAACAGCCTGCGCAGGACCGGCGCACAATTTGACCGGCGCTATGTGTATTGCGTGCGCCCCACCGTCATCACCGGCGGTGAACTGACGCTCGACATGCTGGACCTGAAATACAATCCGACAGCCCGCACCTATCAGGCACCATTGCAGCTCAAATCAAATGGCGGGCTCTTTATCGTCGACGACCTTGGCCGGCAGGAAGACCCGCCACAGGCGCTCGTCAACCGCTGGATCGTCCCGCTCGAGGGGGGCGAGGACATCCTTGCCCTGCAATCGGGCGAGAAATTCATGGTGCCTTTTGATACACTTGTGGTGTTTTCAACCAACTATCACCCGAACGAAATTTTTGACGGCGCCGCGCTGCGCCGCATCGCCCACAAGATCAAGATTGACGGCCCCGACGCCGAAGGATTTCTCAAGATATTCGCGCTCGTGGCCAAGAAAAAAGGCATGCCGCTGGATGAGGATAGCCTCATCTATCTCATGCAGACCAAATACCCCACGATCGACAACAACTTTGCCAATTATCAGCCAGTCTTTTTGATCGACCAGCTAATCGCGATCTGCGAATTTGAAGGCATTCCTTATCAGATGACGCCCGGTATGCTGGAAGCGGCCTGGAGCAATATGTTCGTGCGCGACGAAGAAATCGCGAAATAGGCCCTGCGCCCCGGGCGCGGCAGTCGAACGCGTTCGCCGCTTTTCATTTCGTTGCTGATCCGGCTAGAACGGGCCCATGTCCCTGCCCCCGGCATTTGATGCGTGGTTCGCCGCCCGCGGTTGGTCACTCCATCCCCATCAGCGCGATATACTCGATGCGCGTGATGACCGGTCACTCCTTCTGATTGCCCCCACCGGCGGCGGCAAGACGCTGGCCGGTTTCCTGCCCAGTCTTGTCGAACTGGCCGATGGCGGGCATCAGGGGCTGCACACGCTCTATATCTCTCCGCTCAAGGCACTGGCCGCCGATATCAAGCGCAATCTGAGAACGCCGGTCGACGAAATGAACCTGCCGATCCGGATCGAGGACCGCACCGGCGACACACCGCATTCGCGCCGCAAACGCCAGCGCGCAGACCCGCCCCATATCCTGCTGACCACACCCGAGAGTCTGGCGCTCTTGCTGTCATACGAAGATGCCGCGCACATGTTCAGCGGGCTGAAGCGCGTGATCGTTGATGAAATCCATGCGCTGGCGGAATCCAAACGCGGCGATCAACTCATGCTGTGCCTGTCCCGGCTCGAGACGCTGGCCCCCGGCCTGCGGCGCACGGGCCTGTCGGCAACGGTCGAGGATCCCGGTGCGATTGCCACTTATCTCGCCTGCCACCCCACGCCCTGCACCATCCTGCACGCCGATCCCGGCCCCGATCCTGATATCTCGATGCTGTTGACCCAAGAGGCCCCACCCTGGGTCGGTGGCGGCGGGCGATACGCGATCCGGGCGGTACTAGACGAAGTCAAAAAACACCGCACAACGCTGATCTTCCACAACACCCGTGCGCAGGCGGAAATCTTCTTTCATGCCCTCTGGCTGGAAAACACCGATGATCTGCCCATCGGCATCCATCACGGTTCGCTGGACCGGGAACAACGAAAACGCGTCGAGGCGGCGATGGTCGCGGGCGCGCTCAGGGCCATTGTCTGCACGGGCTCTCTGGATCTCGGCATTGACTGGGGCGATGTCGATCTTGTCATCCAGATCGGCGCCCCCAAGAACGTCAAACGGCTGGTTCAGCGTATTGGCCGTGCCAACCACCGCTACAACGCGCCGTCAAAGGCTATTCTGGTGCCGGCCAACCGGTTCGAGGTTGTCGAATGTGCTGCCGCGCTGGATGCGGTGCGGGCACATGAACTGGATGGTGATCCCATGGGCCGTGGGCCGCGCGACGTGCTCTGTCAGCACATTCTCATCCGTGCCGCCGCCGGACCGTTCGATGCCGACGAACTTTGCGCCGAGGTGCAAACAACCGGTGCCTATCGCGATCTGACACGCGGGGAATTTGATGAATGCCTCGCGTTTTGTGCAACCGGCGGCTATGCGCTGCGCTCTTACGATCGCTGGCAGCGGTTGGTGCAAGACCCCGATCTGCGCTGGCGGCTGCGCGATCCGCGCGCGGCTGTGCAAATCCGAATGAATATCGGCACGATACAGGACACGGACAAACTGGGCGTGCGCCTCAAGAACCGGCGTGGTGGCCGTGCGCTTGGCGAAATAGAAGAGAGCTTTGCCGCCACGCTCAGCTATGGTGACACGTTTCTGATGGCGGGCCGTATCGTCCGTTTCGAGGGGCTGCGCGAGATGACGGTCGAAGTTACCGAACAGCCAGCCCGCAAACCGCGCATCGCGACTTTCATGGGTACAAAATTTGCTACCTCGACGCAGCTCTCATCACGCATTCTGAACATGTTCAGACTGGATGACTGGCCCGACCTGCCCGCGCACACCGCCGAATGGCTGCGCCTGCAGCAGGAAATCTCCTGCCTGCCCACCGCCGACCGCCTGCTGATCGAGAGCTTCCCGCATGAAAACCGCGAACATATCTGCGTCTATGGATTTGCCGGACGCAACGCCATGCAGACACTCGGGCTGCTCCTGACCCAGCGGATGGAGGCGCTTGGGCTGAACCCGCTGGGATTTGTCGCCACGGATTATGCCACGCTTATCTGGGGGCTCACCCCGCTGACCGATCCCGAACCGCTCTTTGCTGAGCAGCATATTCGCGAAGGGTTTGACCGATGGCTGGCCGGAAATGCCGTGATGAAACGCACCTTCAAGGCATCCGCCACGATCGCAGGCCTGATCGACCGCAATCAGCCGGGCGGCAAGCGCAAGAACGGCCGCCAGACAAGCTTCAGCTCGGATATCCTGTACGACACGCTTCTGAAATACGATCCCGACCACCTGATGCTTGCCATCACCCGCGAAGAGGCACAGCGCGGGCTGGTCGATTTCGGCCGTATCGAAGAGATGATCGCGCGCACCAAATCCCGCGTCGATCTCAGGCGGCTGGATCGCGTTACCCCGCTGGCGGCACCGCTCTTTCTGGAAATGGGCAAGGTCCCCGTCCGGGGCGCAGCAGAAGAGCGACTGCTCGCAGAAGAAGCCAGCGCATTGATCGCTGCGGCAGGGCTTGCGGAAACCTGACCGGCTGATAAGAACAAACTATGAACGAATGCAGCGTCACACTGGCAGGAGAGCATCTTGTGGCATCGGCCTCGGGCGCGCTCTGGTGGCCATCCGACCGGGCACTGATCGTCTCAGACATGCATCTGGGCAAATCAGAGCGCCGCGCGCGCGGCGGCGGTGGCCTTCTGCCCCCCTATGAAACGCTCGACACGCTGATGCGCCTCGACACTGCGGTTCAGAAATATGCACCGGCGCGCGTCATCTGCCTGGGTGACAGTTTCGACGATATCGAGTCCAGCCATGCGCTGTCGCGCGGGGATCATGATTTGCTGACACGGCTGATGGCAGGGCGCGAATGGATCTGGATCGAAGGAAATCATGACCCCGGCCCGGTCGGGTTCGGTGGCAGCCACCTGGCTGAATATCTGTCGGGAAATCTGACATTCCGCCATATCGCCCAGCCTGGTGCCCTCCCGGATACCCGCGGTGAGATTTCTGGGCATTTCCACCCCAAGGCGCGGCTTTCCGCGCGCGGCGGCCACCTCTCCTGCCCCTGTTTCCTGTTTGACGAACATCGTCTGATCATGCCCGCTTTCGGCACCTATACCGGGGGTCTCGCCTGGGACGCAGCGCCCTTGACCGGGCTCTTTCCCGCCAGCGCATTTGCCATCACCACCGGCAGGCAGGCGATGCGTATCCCCGCTCCGCCCTGCGCCACTGACCGGCCCCACGCGAACACGCGCTTGCGCCGGCCGGTTTTGCGGGGATAACCTGCCGCCATGACGACCGCATCGGCTGAACTTGCCGCCCGCATCCGGAAAAGTTTTCAGCGTCAGACCATGATGCAAAGCCTCGGTGCCGAAATCACCGGCATCTCGCCCGGCAGCGTGACGTTGCGCGCCCCCCTCAGCCCGGCCTTTGCACAGCAACAGGGCCATGGCCACGCGGCGGTCACCTTTGCGCTGGGCGACAGCGCGGCGGGTTATTCTGCGCTCAGCATGATGGCCCCGGACCACGAGGTGGTGACTGCAGAGATCAAGATCAACCTCCTCTCACCCGCATCGGGTGAGGCATTGATCGCCACCGGCCACGTGATCAAACCGGGCCGCCGGCTCTTTGTGGTCAGGGCCGATGTTCACGCCGAGGCGAATGGCAGCCTCAGGCCCGTCGCTGTCCTCATGGGCACGATGGTGCCCGTGGACGCCTAGGCGGTCAGCCCCTCGGGCTCTTCCAGACCATTGGCCCTGCAGCAGGCCGTCAGCGTATTGGCCAACAGACAGGCAATCGTCATCGGCCCGACCCCGCCGGGCACAGGTGTAATCGCACCCGCGACCGCGCTGGCGGATGCAAAATCAACATCCCCCACCAGCCGCGTTCCCCCCCCGGGCTTGTCGATCCGGTTGATGCCCACATCGATCACGGTGGCACCCGGCCCGATCCAGTCGCCGGGCACCATCTCGGCCCGGCCAACGGCGGCAACGACGATATCGGCACGCCGCACCACATCCGCCAGATCGCGGGTGCGCGAATGCGCGATCGTCACGGTACAGCTGTCGCCCAGCAACAGGTTGGCCATCGGCTTGCCCACGATATTCGACCGCCCGATCACCACGGCATTCAGCCCCGACAGGCTGCCCAGATGATCGCGCAGCATCATCAGACATCCCAGCGGTGTACAGGGCACCATCGATTTCTGACCGGTGCCCAGCAACCCGACATTCGAGATGTGAAAACCGTCGACATCCTTGGCCGGATCGATGGAATTGATCACCAGATCCTCGTTCAGGTGCCCCGGCAACGGTAGTTGCACCAGAATCCCATGCACCGCCGGATCGTTGTTCAACTGCGTGATCAATGCCAGAAGATCGGCCTCCGACGTGTCCGCTGCCAGCTTATGCTCGTAGGAATTCATGCCAACTTCGACGGTCTGCTTACCCTTCGAGCGCACATAAACCTGGCTTGCCGGATCCTCGCCCACCAGCACCACCGCCAACCCCGGCACGATGCCCGCCTCTTCCTTCAGCCGCGCGACATGGGTGGCCACCTTTTCGCGTACCGTCGCGGCAAAGGCCTTTCCGTCGATGATCTCAGCACTCATCCCTGCATCCCTTCTTCTTTGTCCAAATACTCATGCACGCGCGCAAAACCCCGCGGCGGCGGCAGCGGTTTTCACCGTCGCCGCCACGGGACCGGATCAGAACAGACCCTCGATCTGGCCCTCATCGTTCAGCATGATGTTCTCGGCGCTTGGTACGCGTGGCAGGCCCGGCATGGTCATGATCTCACCGCAGACAACCACCACGAAACCGGCCCCCGCGCTCAGACGCACCTCGCGCACCGGCACGGAATGCCCCGTGGGTGCTCCGCGCAGGTTCGGATCGGTCGAGAAACTGTACTGCGTTTTGGCCATGCAGACCGGCAGATGGCCATAACCCTGCTCTTCCCAGAGCCTCAGCTGATCGCGGATCTTCTTGTCGGCCAATACCTCGTCTGCGCGGTAGATACGCTTGGCGATGGTCTCGATCTTCTCAAAAAGCGTCATCTCGTCAGGATAGATCGGCGCGAATTGCGACTGACCGCTATCGGCAATTTCCGCAACGCGGGTGGCCAGATCGGCCGACCCTTCCGAGCCGAGTTCCCAGTGGCGCGACACGATGGCCTCTGATCCATGTTCGGCAACGAAATCCTTGACCGCCTGCACTTCGGCATCCGTGTCCGTGACAAAGTGGTTGATCGCGACCACCACAGGCACGCCAAAGGATTTCAGATTCTCGATATGCCGGCCAAGGTTGGGGCAACCGGCGCGGACGGCTTCGACATTTTCGGCGCCCAGATCGGCCTTGGCCACGCCGCCATTCATCTTCATCGCCCTGACCGTCGCCACCAGCACGACGCAATCGGGGGCCAGCCCGGCCTTGCGGCACTTGATATTCAGGAATTTCTCGGCACCCAGATCGGCACCAAAGCCGGCTTCGGTCACCACATAATCGGCCAGCTTGAGCGCCGTCGTGGTGGCAATCACCGAATTGCAGCCATGCGCGATATTGGCAAAGGGTCCGCCATGCACGAATGCCGGGTTGTTCTCCAGCGTCTGCACGAGGTTGGGTTGCATCGCGTCCTTTAGCAGCACGGTCATGGCGCCATCGGCCTTGATGTCGCGGCAATAGACCGGGCTCCGGTCACGGCGATAGGCCACGATCATGTCACCAAGCCGCTTTTGCAGGTCCTTCAGATCCCGCGCCAGACACAGGATCGCCATGACCTCGGAGGCGACCGTTATGTCGAAACCCGCCTCGCGCGGGAACCCGTTGGCCACACCACCCAGCGAACAGGTGATTTGGCGCAGCGCGCGGTCATTCATATCGACAACCCGCTTCCACTGAACGCGCCGGATGTCGATTTCGCATTCGTTGCCCCAATAGATGTGATTGTCGATCATCGCCGACAACAGCGAATGGGCCGAGGTGATGGCGTGAAAATCCCCGGTGAAATGCAGGTTCATGTCTTCCATCGGCACGACCTGGGCATAGCCGCCACCCGCGGCACCGCCCTTCATGCCGAAATTCGGCCCAAGCGAGGCTTCGCGGATGCAGACGCAGGCGTTCTTGCCGATCCGGTTCAAACCGTCGCCCAGACCGACGGTTGTCGTGGTCTTGCCTTCCCCCGCTGGGGTCGGATTGATCGCGGTGACAAGGATCAGCTTGCCATTCGGTTTTTCCTGAACCGAATTGATCAGCGCTTGGCTGACCTTGGCCTTGTCATGGCCATAGGGAAGCAGATCGTCCGAACCGATGCCCAGCTTGGCGCCGATTTCCTGAATGGGCCGCTTCTTTGCCTCACGGGCAATTTCAATGTCGGATTTGTAAGCCATGGGTCTCCCCCCGCGATGATGCCTGAAATTTCCGCACTTCCATACCGGCTGCGCCCCCAAAGGTCAGGGATGTTTCCGACATATTGAACACCTCTAGCGTCCGACGCTGTGGCGCGGGTTTCCCATGCAAGTCAGAATGTTCGCATGCAGGATGCGGCTAGCCGGTCAGGATGTTCGCCTGCAACGACCATGGACGCTGATCGGGAATATGCAGGCGTATCGGGTCACCTACTGTCAGATACCCCTCGCGCTCGGTCCATGCAGTGACGCCGCGCAGCCCCTTCGCCGACGCCTTGAATGCCCGACCGGCACCAGCCCGATCCTCGTCAATTATCGCGGCGGGAAGGTGGCAGGGGCGGTTCTGCATATCCACTGTCAGCGTTGTACCAGCGGCTGTCTGCAGGCGGCTTGAGGGTGGCAGATGCGACAGATCGGGGATGCCCTCTATCACAATCGAGGCCCCGATCCAGGCGGGATCGAAATCACCAAGGTCCATTTTCCCGGCGATTTCAGCTATTTCCTCGGCTGAAACGATAGAAAACTGCCGGGTGTTGCGAATTTCGGTACCCTTGGAATATTGCGCAACGACCCGGCTGTCAGAGGGGCGTGTCAGACCGCTGCGCGATTCTTCTGCCACCCCGGCAAACGCGGCATACACCCGGTCACGCGGTTGATTTCTGAGGGTATCATCCCGATCGAGATTCACACCCAGCCATTGAATGGTGCCCGTATAATCGGTTGGCATCAGCGCGGGCATCGTGCATTCCTGTCCTTGATATAGGCCGCAGCCTATGGCCGCCTCTTGCGATCTGCAATCGTCAATCCGCCATCATCCGGGCGCTGAATTTCAGTTCAGGCAAATCTCGCCCTGCATCAGCACATAGCCCTCGCCCCCGACATCAACACCCTTGATCGCGTCGGGTGGGCCAATGACGCTGACTTCGGCCATGCCGGGGCGGCCCATCCAGTGGCCCTGTTCGGCAATGAAATCCGGGCGATCTATCAGCCCGTGGCGCCAGAGATAGGCCGCCATGCACCCCGTGGCCGAACCGGTAAACGGGTCTTCCGGCAGGCTGGGCGGCGCGAGAAGCAGCCGTGAAAACGTATCGCCCGCCGGTGTCTCACCGCCAAGCGTAACCAGAAAGGGCTCCATCAGATCGGCACGCGTTGTGTTGCTGGTCCGCCGGAATGCGTCGAGCGCCGTGATATCCATCTGCGCGTGCGCCAGCGCTTCACGTGTTTTCAGAACAGTGATGCAAAAGGGGGTGCCGGTTGATACGACCTGCGGCGCAGCCAGAATGTCATCCGGGCGCAGCCCGTAAATACCGGCGATCTCTGCCGGGTCGAATCTGTTGCCAAATTCAGGGGCGGCCTGCGTCATGGTCACGAAAACCCGACCCTCCCGCATCTCTACCCGGATCGGCAGAATACCGGCACCAACCTCCAGGGTGAACGCCGCGCGACCGTCCTTCAGTGGCACAAGGCCGCGTGCCACCAGCGAGGTCACCGTGGCCACCGTCGGATGGCCGGCCATCGGGATTTCCTTGTCAGCAAGGTAGTATCGCGCGCCGAAATCCGCGTGATCGCTCGGGACAAGATAGGCGCATTCAGCCAGCGAGGTTTCCCGCACCAGCGCCAGACGATCCTCTATCGAAATGTCATCGGCATTGTGGACAACAACACAACCATTTCCGCCAAAGGGTTGGCTGGTAAAGGCATCGACCCAATCAAACGGATAGGCTGTCAATGAACGGCGACAGGGGCGAGGTCGTTCTGCCGCGCCAGGACAAAGGCGAAGTTGCGGTCGCGCACGATTGCCAGACGTTCGCCATCAGCCGAGTGCACGGCATAAAGGTGTTCCGCGTCACCCGCGGCCTCTTTCACATCCTCGGGCAGATCGTCGACATCGACCGCGCGGATATAGACCAGACGGTTTTCCGGGGTGTCTTCAAAACGGTACGCACTATCCATACTGATCCCCTTTCTATTTGCTGCTGATCTTGATCGTCTGCACGACGGATTCGGGTGTCGCGCGTTTCAGATCAACATGCAGCAGACCATTTTCCATTGTCGCCCCCGATACTTCGACCCCATCGGCCAGAACAAAAGCCCGCTGAAACTGTCGCGCCGCGATGCCGCGATGCAGATATATCCGGCCTTCCTCTTCCTCGACCTGGCGACCCCGGATCACAAGCTGCCGGTCTTCGACCGTGATGCTGATTTCCTCGTCGCGAAACCCCGCCACGGCGAGCGTGATGCGATAGGCATGTTCCGAACTTTGTTCGATATTATACGGGGGATAGCCGTCATTGCCGGTCTTTGCGGTGCGCTCAACCAGTCGTTCCAACTGTTCGAAACCCAAAAGATACGGGTGCCCGCCAAGCGATAATTTGGTCATCAGCACAAACCCTTGTTCAAGCGATTCAGCATAAGAAGGCCCCTGACGGCGGCCCTCCCCGAAAAGATGGGGGTGCAATTGCTGTCACACAAGAGCTAAGCCTTTATATGCGGCAGAATTTCCCCTATTTTTGGGTATTATTGGACCAAAATTTGGGCCGGGGCCGGCATGACGACGCCGAATGAGATGGATAAAACCGAGGTTTTGCGCGTAAAGCTCGAAGTTTTACGCCGCGAACATCGTGACCTTGACGCCGCCATTCACGCGCTCGAAGAGACCGGGCGCAGTGATGCCCTTGCACTGAGGCGGCTGAAAAAACAAAAACTGCTCCTGAGGGACCGCATCCAGACACTCGAGGATCAGATCACGCCGGACATCATTGCGTAGCCCGCGCAAGCGGCTATAGTGCGCCGCTCAGCCATAGGGGGCAAGATGAGCGACATCCGGGTAGGGTTAATCATGGGCAGCCAGTCGGACTGGTCGACCATGAAGCATGCGGGCGGGATTCTTGATGAACTGGGCGTAACATACGAGGCTAAGATCGTCTCGGCCCACCGTACGCCCGACAGGCTCTGGGATTATGGCAAGACGGCTCTGACACGGGGTTTGCAGGTGATCATCGCCGGAGCAGGCGGTGCAGCCCACCTGCCGGGGATGATGGCCTCGAAAACGCGCCTGCCCGTGATTGGTGTGCCGGTTCAGACACGCGCACTCTCGGGCGTTGACAGCCTGTATTCCATTGTTCAGATGCCGCGCGGCTATCCGGTGGCCACCATGGCAATCGGCGAGGCTGGTGCCGTCAACGCAGGGCTCGCGGCGGCTGGTATTCTGGCGCTTTCGGACAACGCCCTGGCGCAGCGGCTGGACGCTTGGCGCGATGCGCTTTCGGCCTCTATCCCCGATGCACCGCACGATGCGTGAACCGCTGCAAACCGGTGCCACGATCGGCATTCTGGGTGGGGGGCAACTGGGCCGGATGCTGGCGGTTGCTGCATCTCGGCTGGGCCTGCGTGCGCATATATACGAGCCCGCCGCAGATGCCCCTGCCGCGCAGGTCGCGCACAGATGTACGACAGCAGATTACAGCGACGAGGCCGCGCTATTGGCCTTTGCCGACAGCGTCGATGTCATCACCTATGAATTTGAAAACATTCCGGCAGAGGCGCTGGATATACTCGGCCGGCACCGACCCATACATCCCGGCAGGCTTGCGCTGGCCACCAGTCAGGACCGGCTGACAGAAAAGGAATTCCTGACGGGCCTTGGCCTGATGACCGCCCCCTATCAGGCGGTGGATTCTGCCAGTGACCTGCATTCGGCGTCGGCATCGATCGGCCCCGCGGCAATCCTGAAAACGCGGCGTTTCGGCTATGACGGCAAGGGTCAGATCAGGCTTTCGCCGGAAAGTGATCTGGACGCCGTTTGGGCAGAAATGGCCGATGCGCCATCGGTGCTGGAAGGTTTCGTTGCCTTCAGTTCCGAAATCTCCGTCATTGCTGCGCGCAATGCTTCCGGTCAGATATCCAGTTTCGATCCGGGCACGAATGAGCATCGCGGCGGGATCCTGCACAAGACCACGGTGCCCGCCCGGATTTCCGCAGCATTGCGCACCGACGCCGTGCTGATCGCGTCCCGTATCCTGAATGCGCTGGAATATGTCGGTGTCATGGGGGTTGAGCTTTTTGTCACCGATGCGGGACTGATCGTGAACGAGATCGCGCCGCGCGTACATAATTCCGGCCACTGGACACAGCAGGCCTGCAGCGTAGACCAGTTCGAACAGCATATCCGTGCCATCGCGGGATGGCCGCTGGGTGACGGAAAGCGGCATCTGGATGTCGAGATGGTGAACCTGATCGGGGATGATATCAGGCAACTTCCATCGCTGGCGGCGGACGGCAATGTCGCCATTCACATGTACGGCAAGGCCGAGGCGCGTACCGGTCGCAAGATGGGGCACTACAACCGCATTGTCAGATGAGCGTCAGATCACTGTAAAACCAGCTGATAGGTGGCGCGGGCATAAGTCAGATCACGATCGAACCGACCCCTTTCCAGAAAGGCCAGTGTTTGCGAGATGACCAGCGGATTGAGCATCATGAACGTATGTGTCACCGGCAATGTGATGTGATCGCTCATCCCCGCCACCCGGGTTGATGCGACCGATACCTTGCCATCATCCGGCCCGGTGACGAGGGCCGAATAGATCGGGTTCAGCGTCCGCGTTCCGGCAATCACGCCAAGTTCGAAATCAACCGGGCCAAGTTTGGTGGCAATCCCGTCGCGCCCGGTCCTGAGGTCAAAACCCGCAGGCCCGTTGACCCAGGCAAATACCGGCGAGAAGCTCAGCCGGTCCACCAGTTCCGATCCCTCGTTGGGTGGCCCCAGCATCACGACATGCCCGATCTCGGGCTTTTCCTCTACCTCTTCCAGCCATGTACGCAGCAGAATACCACCCATCGAATGGGTGACGAAACTGACCGGTCCGTCCTCGCATTTGCCGATGGCGCGCGGCAGCGTTTCACGCGCCAGTTCACGGATTGGGGCCTCGGTCGAGGGATAGCCCTGATTAACCACGTGGTAGCCAGCCGCCTTCAGCGCCCGCTCCATCATGCCCAGCGACGCTTCGCTGCGCGCCAGCCCATGCAACAGCACCACGCAATCGGCAAGCGCCGGCGCGGGAAGCAGGATCAGGATCAGGGCCAGAATTCTCATGCCGTCAACATAGCCGTGCCGCAGAGAAATTTCGAGACATGAAGAAACGGACGTTGCGTCACTTTTCCGCGCTTGATGACCGGCCACTCGGGCTGGCCAGTGCAACGCCGCTGAGCACAAGCAGGCCGGCAACGACAAACCGCCATGTCAGCGGCTCCCCCAGAAAGGCGACACCACCGGCAAAGGCAATGACGGGTACCGTCAGTTGCGCGACCGCCGCTGACGAGGATGGCAGGCGCGGCAGCACGCTGTACCAAAGCGCATAGCCAAGACCCGAAGTCACAACACCCGACACCACAGCCAGCGTTATCCCAACGGACGTGGTCGGCGTGGCGTCGATCTGCGCGGGCAACAGCGGCAGCATGGCCAGCAGAACCGGAGAGGCCACGAGGAAGTTGCCCGCCGTTGATCCGAGCGGATCGGTCATGCCCCTGCCCACCAGTGAGTAGACGCCCCAACCGAGTGCAGCGATGCACATGGCCACCGCCCAGATCAGCGGCACAGCACCCGTCCCACCCGGCCAAAGAAGCCATGCCAGCCCGGCAAATGCCAATCCTGCGCCCATCCATCGGGCGGCGGGAATGACCTCGCGCGCGATCAGCGCACCGGCAAACATCGTGATCTGTACCCCGCCAAACAGGATCAGGGCACCGACCCCGGTATCCAATGCGACATAGGCCGTCGAAAATCCGACGATATAGAGCAAGAGAGAGACAGCACCCACCAGCCTGTGCCGACCCCAGATCACCAGCCGCCGATCGCGCAAGAGAACAAGGATGCACAGGGCCAGCGCCCCAGACCAAAGCCTGATCGCGGCGAAACTGATCGGGTCAATTTCGCCATGGGCCAGGGCAAATCGGTTCAGGACTGAATTCGCGGCAAAGGCGATCATCGTCAACGCTGTCAGAAAAAAGAGCTTCATGTTCCGTAACCTAGCCAAGGCATCTGGGCAGGGCCAGTCACGGTGCGATGATCTTAGGCCGCGAGCAATCTTTCGGCGACCTCGCCCCTGACAATGCCCGCCCGACCAGCGGTGAAACAGGCCTGAACCTCGCCTTTCTCAGGGTCGAGCACGACAAAATCTGCCCGGCAACCAGACGTCAGCCGCCCCCTGTCAGTCAGCCCCAGAACCGAGGCCGGTCCCGACGATACCAGATGCCAGTGACGGTCCAGACCCGTTGGTCCGCCCGCAAGGCGCAGGCAGGCAAGGCGCGGGCTGGGATAGTGATAGTCCGATACCAACGCGTCGCAGCCGCCACGGGCGATCAGCGTTTCGGCCCGCAAACCACCCGAATGCGATCCGCCCCGCACCACATTGGGTGCCCCGAGGATCACCGCGTCGCCTGTGGCCCGCGCCGCTTGCCCGATCTCTTCGGTCAGCGGAAATTCGCAAATATCGGCACCCATATCGCCATAATTCGTGCGCGCTGTTGTGGTCGCGTCATCATGGCTGCCCATCCGCACGCCGCGTCGCTGCAATTCCCGCGCCAGACGCGGCAGCGCCTCCGCCACCTCTTCGCGCTGATCATGTAGTGCTTTCAGATAGGCCAGATGCGCCTCGGGGGAGCGGCCGGATTTCAAAGCCTGCCCGGTCAGGCGCGGCGGACGACGCCCCTCTGCCAGCGCTTCGTGCGGCAGATGATCGTTGAATACCACATAGCTGATGTCAAATCGGTCAACGAGGTCAAGGACATGGTCGTATTGCGCGGGCAAATGCGTCTCGAGGCGCAACTGAACACGCATGTCGGTGATCAGACGAGGCCGGATACGGGACAGAGCCGTCAGCAGTTTTTCGGTGAATTCCGGGCTGCGGATACCGCCCTCCCATGAATAGAACTGGGCCAGAACCGCAGTGGTGATCCCGTTGGACGCCAGTACCGCATCCAGCGCCATCAGGCCGGTTGCCGGGTCCTGTACGGCGCCCCGGCGCGGTGCGATGTGATGCTCGAAACCGTCACCATGCAGATCGACGATCCCGGGCAAAACCAGAAATCCACCGAGGTCAATTGCGCGCCCGGCACCCGGCGATGTGATCAGGCCGCCCGAGACACCAAACCCGGCCTGACGGAACCCATCGGGCGTCAGCACATGCGCGCCCCTGATCTGAATATCCCCCGCAGTCATGTTAGTCCCGGCCCGCCATTCCATTATCAGCCGTGTCTAACGGCAGCGCCCGTCCATTCCAAGCAGCGGGTCCTGGCGGTCTGACCGCAGACATAAAAAAGGGGCCGCCGAAGCGACCCCTTTCAGGATTTTGATGAGGCGGGATTACATCATGCCGCCCATGCCGCCCATGTCGGGCATGCCACCACCGGCGCCTGCGCCTGGCTTCTCGGGCTTGTCGGCAACCATGGCTTCGGTTGTGATCAGCAGACCAGCGATCGATGCCGCGTCTTCCAGCGCGGTACGCACGACCTTGGCCGGGTCGATGACACCAAAGGCAAAGAGATCGCCATATTCCTCGGTCTGCGCATTGAAGCCGAAGGTTGCGTCGTCGCTTTCGCGGACCTTGCCGGCAACAACTGCACCGTCAACACCTGCGTTTTCAGCGATCTGGCGCAGCGGCGCCTCGATTGCACGGCGTACGATGGCGATACCTGCGTTCTGATCAGGATTCTCACCTTTCAGGCCGTCCAGTGCCTTGCCGCCCTGAACCAGAGCAACACCGCCACCAACAACAACACCTTCCTGAACCGCAGCGCGGGTTGCGTTCAGCGCGTCATCGACACGGTCCTTACGCTCTTTCACTTCAACTTCGGTCATGCCACCGACGCGGATCACGGCAACACCGCCGGCCAGTTTGGCAACGCGTTCCTGCAGTTTCTCGCGGTCGTAGTCAGAGGTGGTTTCTTCGATCTGCTGACGGATCTGGGAAACGCGGGCCTCGATTTCGGCCTTCTCGCCTGCACCGTCGACGATGGTAGTTTCGTCCTTGGTGATCGAAATGCGCTTGGCGGTGCCCAGCATGTCAACCGTGACGTTTTCCAGCTTCATGCCCAGATCTTCGGAAATAACCTGACCACCGGTCAGGATGGCGATATCCTGCAGCATGGCCTTGCGGCGATCACCAAAGCCAGGTGCTTTGACTGCCGCAATTTTCAGACCACCGCGCAGTTTGTTGACGACGAGTGTCGCCAGCGCTTCGCCTTCGACATCTTCGGCGATGATCATCAGCGGCTTGCCCGACTGAATGACCGACTCGAGCAGCGGAACCATAGGCTGCAGCGAAGACAGTTTTTTCTCGTGCAGCAGGATCAGCGCGTCGTCCAGCTCGGTCGTCATCTTGTCGGCGTTGGTGACAAAATAGGGCGACAGGTAGCCGCGGTCGAACTGCATGCCTTCGACAACATCGGTTTCTGTTTCCAGACCCTTGTTTTCCTCGACGGTGATCACGCCTTCGTTGCCAACCTTCTGCATCGCACCGGCGATCTGGCTGCCGATTTCGGCTTCGCCGTTGGCAGAGATCGTACCAACCTGCGCCACTTCGTCAGAGTCTTTGACTTCGCGCGATGCGGCTTTGATCGATTCAACGACTTTGGCGGTGGCCAGGTCGATGCCGCGCTTCAGATCCATCGGGTTCATGCCGGCGGCAACGGATTTCATGCCTTCCTTGACAATCGCCTGCGCCAGGATGGTCGCGGTGGTGGTGCCGTCACCGGCTTCGTCATTGGTGCGGCTGGCGACTTCTTTCACCATCTGCGCGCCCATGTTTTCGAACTTGTCTTCCAGTTCGATTTCCTTGGCAACCGATACACCGTCCTTGGTGATGCGCGGTGCGCCGAAGGATTTGTCGAGTACGACGTTGCGGCCTTTGGGGCCCAGCGTCACCTTGACCGCGTCGGCAAGGGTGTTGACACCCTTGAGCATACGGTCGCGTGCGTCTGTATCAAACTTGACGTCTTTAGCAGCCATGTTGGCTTCTCCTCAATTCGAATTACTGGTTGAAAGCGGCGATCAGGACAGAACGCCCAGGATATCGCTTTCTTTCATGATCAAGAGCTCTTCGCCGTCGACGGTCACCTCGGTGCCGGACCATTTGCCAAAGAGAACCTTGTCGCCCTCGCTGACGGCCATCGGGATCAGCTCGCCGCTGTCCTTGCGCGCGCCTTCGCCGGCAGCAACAATCAGACCCTCTGCGGGCTTTTCCTTGGCGCTGTCGGGGATGATCAGTCCACCAGCGGTTTTTTCATCGCTTTCGACGCGACGAACCAGAACACGGTCGTGGAGTGGTTTCAATGCCATTTGAGACACATCCTTCGTTAGAGTTTGTCCGCTATTAGCACTCACTCGGTTCGAGTGCTAACGGCGCGTAAGTAGGGATGGGAACTGCACGAGTCAACGTCTAAGGCAGAAATTTTCGCATCCGGCGGGACTTGTCTTGATCAGTCCAGCGCCTCGTCCCGGATCTCATCGCATTCACGGAAAACGTCCAGCATGCAGGCGCGGCAGATTTCACGATCCAGCTTGGCTGTCAACCCGGCAATGGCATCGTCCTTGGAAAGATGCATCGCCCCCTCGCCCAGCACATCTGTGACATGAAATTTCTCAAGATCGCCTTCCATCTGGGGCGACGTTGTCACGATGTGGAAGGTCCCGCCTCTGTCCTTTGTCTCGCGGATCAGGTCGATCAGCATATCCGCCCCCGCAAGATCCAGACGGCCCGAACCGCTGAGATAGAGCAGCACATGTTTGCGAACATCGCCTTTGCCGATCAGGCGCTTGAATTCGGATTGAACATGTTCGACCGAACCGAAATAGAGCGGTCCGTTCAGCTGAACGGCAAGTACCTGGGGACATTGCGGCAGGTTGCGGGTAACGGCGTTGCGAAACTTGCGCCGCCCGTCAGATGTCGTCGTTGGCGCGATGACCCGTATTTCGGGGCGCGCACTGTCATAGACAAACACACAAAGCGATGTGATCACCCCGACATAGATCGCGAAGTCCAGTTCGATCAACAGTCCAGCCGCCAGCGTGAGCACAAGGATCAGCGTTTCGGACTGGCGCGAGGTGACGATATGACGGATTTCCTGAAAGTTGATCAGCTTGAGCGCCACGAAAAAGATCAGCCCCGCCATGGCGGGCGTGGGGATATAGACGACGTATGGCGCCACAAAAAGCAGGATCAGCGCCAGAAAGAGCGATGCAAACACCCCCGACAACGGCGTCACCGCACCGGCAGCGAAGTTCACACCGCTGCGGGTGAATGAACCCGAACCCGCATAGCACTGAAAGAACCCGCCAACGGCGTTGGACAGGCCCTGCCCGACCATTTCCTGACTGGCATTAAAATGCTCTTTGCGGCGCAGCGCGAATGTACGACCGATGGATATCGCCTCCAACAGTCCGACCAGCGCGATGGCCGCCGCACCGGGTGCCAGCTGACCGATATCGCGCAGCCCCACATCTGGCATCTGATAGCTGGGCAGCGCAGCCGAAAGGGGCGCCACCATTTCGACGCCAAAGGCCGAAGCATCGATATAATACGCCACCGCCGATCCGATCAGCAGCGCGATCAGAAATCCCGGCAATTTGGGCGCAAATCGCTGCAACAGCACCGCAGACCCAAAGGTCAGCCCCGCGATCAGCACAGCATAGCCATTGGCCTCGGTCACATGTTCGCCAAGCCGCGAAAGTCGTTCCATGACATTTCCGCCGCGCTCGACCTCGACGCCCAGCGCCCCGGCAAGTTGACTGACGCCGATCAGCACCGCCGCCGCCGCCGTAAAGGCGGTCATGACAGAGTGCGACACGAAACTGACCAAACCACCCAATCGGGCAATCCCGGCAATGATCTGAAACACCCCGACCATCACGGTCAGCGCAAGCGCCAGGGCGATATATCGTTCTGTTGACGGAACGGCGAAATCGGAAAGCGTGGCAAAAAGGACCGCCGAAATCGCCGTCGTCGGACCCGATATCATCAAAAGAGACGAGCCGAACAGCGCCGCGATAATCGCCGATACCATCGCGGTATAAAGGCCAAACTCGGGTGGTAGCCCGGCAATGGTGGCAAAGGCCACACCCTGTGGCAGCACGATTGCGGCATTTGTGAACCCGGCAAACAGATCGGAGCGCACGCTGGTGGGCGTGACACGATCAAGCCAATTGCGTGCTGGAAACGGATCAAACCATGTCACGTCTGCCAGTCCTTTTTTTGGTTGTGGGTACAGACCTGCACGTATGGCTTGGCGTCGCCATGTACGCGCCGCAATCCGCGCAGGTCATCACTGCATTCTGAATGGGTCTGCCCTAGGCGCTTTCATCTGGCTTCGAAAGATGAATGTTTGCCGCACTAGCCGTATTTCTGCGATTCGATGAATGCAGGCGCAGTATTCGGACCAAGACGTCCAAAGCGCGCCAGACCGGCATGGCCCGCATCCGTCAGTGTATAAACACCAACCGAAACGCGTTCGAACCAGCCATAGTGATTGTCGGCCATGATCCGCGTCGCTGTCGGCACCCCGGTTTCGCGGGCGACGTCACGTCCCCGCTGTGCACCGTGATCGGCTAGAAATGTCGCCACCCTCAAAGCATCCTGACGATAGGCGGTCACCACAAGGGTCCTGTTCGTGCCGCCGGTATTCGGATCGCCGCTGCGGCGCTGAAACTCACCCAGCAACCTTTCGCGTTTCAATATCGATTGCCTCGGACTGTAGGGGCCCGGATCGCACAGGATGTCGATGGCCCCGTCACGCGGGCGCACGGTCAGCACCCCCAAACCAAGCCGTCGGCAAATTTTGACATTGGCCTTCAACGCGCCGCCGCCCCGCCGCCCGGCGGGTCTTGGCACCGCCAGATAGACGGCCTCGCAGATCGACAGGCGCGCGACACCCTGTTGCAGCAGCGACAGCGAAAATCCGGTCTTCATCTCGACGATGACAGGCGGATCGCCGGGCCTGACTGCAACGATATCCGCCGGTCCGACCTCGGATTTGACCTCATAGCCCTGACCTTCCAGATAGGCCTTGATCGGGGGGTACAGATCGGCTTCGCGCAAACGGCTCATGCGCCACCCTAGACCGGGGGTGCGCATTTGGGAATCCCAGCGCGCATATTCGTCTTTCGATCCGCGCCGCCAGACGATAAGCTCGCTGCGTAGCGCCAACAGGGAGCCGTCACATGGCAGCACCAATCGAACATGTCACAATCGTCGGCGGCGGCACCGCAGGATGGATGGCGGCGCTGATGCTGAGCAAACTTCTGCAACCGGTGCCGACAACGAAAAAGCCGGTTGGGATATCCCTGATTGAATCACCCAATATCGCGACTGTCGGCGTGGGCGAGGCCACGGTTCCCGGCATGCCGCGCACGCTGCGCATGGCCGGAATCTCGGAGCAGGAGTTTTTTCGCGCCTGCAATGCCTCGTTCAAGCTGGGCGTGCTGTTTGACAAATGGAATAACGGCCCCGACGGCAAGCCTGTTGGGTATATCAACCCCTTTGCCAAAGGCCCCCCCATCAACGGGATCGATCCGGCGTGGTATTTCCTGCGCTACGGCGCGGGTGATCTGGATTTCACGCAGGTCATCTCGCCTTCGGTCGATCTGGCCCGCGCCTGCCAGGGCCCCCGCCCCGTCGGCGCCAAGCCCTATGATCAGACCGTCGGCTTTGCCTATCATCTTGATGCGGGCCGCTTTGCCAAGCTGATGCAGGAGACCTGTGTCGCCAATGGTGTCAATCACATCCTCGATGATGTCGAGGATGTCGAGCTGGACGAAAACGGCTTTGTTGCCGCGCTCCAGCTCAAGGAAAACGGGCGTCATGCGGTCGAACTGGTGATCGATTGTACCGGTTTTCGCGGGCTGATCATCAATCAGGCGCTCAAAGAGCCCTTTGTCGACTATTCAAAATACCTCGCCAATGACCGTGCGCTCGCGGTCCAGATACCGCATCCTTCGGCCACCAGGATCGAGCCGATTACCCGGTCAACCGCGCTCGAGGCAGGCTGGTCATGGCGGGTGCCACTCTTTAACCGGATCGGCACGGGCTATGTATTTTCGTCCGCGCATAAAACGGACGACGAGGCGCGTGCAGAATTCATCGCTCACCTCGGCAAATCGGGCAAGGATGCCGATCCGCGCGTTATCCCGATGCGGGTCGGGCGCACGCGAAACGGCTGGGTCAAAAACTGCGTGGCGATCGGCCTCTCGGGCGGGTTTATTGAGCCGCTTGAATCGACGGCGATCCACATGATCGATACCGGGCTGCGCTGGCTGGTTTCCTATTTCCCCGACCGGGATTTTGCCGCGCCGCTGCGCGACCGCTATAACAAGCTGAACGGCAAACTGTACGATGAGGTTCGCGATTTCATCTGCCTGCATTATGCACTGGGGAACCGGACGGACACGCAATATTGGCTCGACGCCCGCGAAGCGCTCGAGGTTCCCGACAGCCTTGCCGAAAACATCGAGCTTTGGAAACATGGCCTGCCCGCACCCTATGATCTGGAATTTGAATCGACCTTTCCGGTATCGACCTATCAGGCCGTACTGATGGGCAAGCGCGTCTACGAGACCGGTTTTGGCAAGGATACGCTGAATGTCCGCCGCTCGCTCGACGCCGACAGCTGGAAGCGTTACCTCACGCATATCCGCGGCAACGTGAAAAACATCGTCGCGAAAACCGCCGATCACAAAACGCTGCTGCACGACATTCGTGGTGACGCACCAGAGGTGAAACCGCTGCCGAACTTCAACAGTTTCGACACCGGTCAGCCCACCGTGTCGCTGGGTCAGGTCAAGCCGGCGCTGCAAAAACCGTTGATGCCGAAATCGCTGGCCGAGGACAGCACGGACGAGCCTGCCAGCATCCTCTGATCCGAGCGATACGCCGCAGGGCAGCAATGCCGCGTGACAGCCCCGGCACACCCCCCTATAAGACCGCCGAATTTATCGGCAGAGGACCAGATGATGAAGACGCAGATTTTTGGGCACAAGTCACCGGACACGGACAGCACCGGCTCTCCGATCATCTGGGCGTGGTACCTGAACGAGGTCATGGGGCAAGAGGCCGAAGCCGTATTGCTGGGCGAACCCAATACCGAGGCTGCGTTTGTCCTGACCCGCTGGGACCTCACGAAACCGGCGATCATCACCGATGTTGCGCCGGATCAGCCTGTGGTGATCGTGGATACGAACAACCCTGCCGAACTGCCCGACGCAATCAATGATGCCGATATCCGGGCGATCATCGATCACCACAAGCTGGTCGGCGGGCTCGAAACCAGCGGACCGATCGATATTACTATCCGCCCGCTGGCCTGTACGGCCACGATCATGCACGATCTGATGGGCGATGATGCCGCGCATATGCCCGAACAGATCAAGGGTGCGATGCTGTCCTGCATCCTGTCCGACACGCTCGAATTTCGTTCGCCCACCACGACCGCGCGCGACCGGGAACTGGCGCATGCGCTGGCCGATGACCTCGGCCTCTCGATCCCGGAATACGCCGCCGACCTCTTTGCCGCGAAATCAGATGTATCCGCCTTCTCGGATGCAGAGCTTCTGCGCATGGATTCCAAGGAATACACCGTATCCGGCACAAAATTCCGGATTTCGGTACTGGAAACCACGACGCCCGGCCTCGTCCTCGAGCGCGCAGAGGGGCTGGTTGAGGCCATGCAGACCGTCGCGGCCGAGGATGGCGTCGACGAGGTGCTGCTTTTTGTCGTCGATATCCTTCAGGAACAGGCAACGCTGCTGACGCCAACCGAGCGTGCGCGCAACGTGGCCACGAAATCATTCGGGGCTTCGGCGACCGGCGACAGCGTGATCCTGCCCGGGATTGTCAGCCGGAAAAAGCAGATCATCCCCAACCTCGCCGTATGAACCAGCCATAACAGCAAAGGGCGCGACCAGCGCCCTTTTCATTTTGAAAGCGCGCCCATGAGCCAGATCATCAGTTCATTGTCAGAGATTCAGGGCCGGTACCGGGCGCTGCTTGTCGATCTCTGGGGATGTGTTCATGACGGGCTTCGGCCATTTCCGGGCGCCGTCGATGCGCTCAGGGCCTATCGGCAGGGCGGTCATGGCAAGGTGGTCCTTCTGACCAACGCGCCACGGCCCCGCACTTCGGTTGCGGCTCAGCTTGATCGGATCGGCGTACCCCGCGATTGCTGGGATACGATCACAACCTCGGGCGACAGTGCCCGTGCCGCGATGTTTCAGGGTGTGATCGGCAAACGCGTCTATCATATCGGCAGCGCAGAATTCGACGGCCCGTTCTTTGAGCCCCTGAAAATCCTGCAGGATGCCGTTCAGATCGAAAAGGTTTCGCTGACCGAGGCCGAGGGTATTGCCTGCACCGGACCCTTTGATCCGCTGGCCGATCCCGGGGTCAACCGGGCTGATTTCCTCTATGCCAAGGCAAAGGGGCTGAAACTTCTTTGCGCCAATCCCGATATCGTCGTGGATCGCGGCGAAACGCGGGAATGGTGCGCCGGTGCGCTGGCGCAGCTTTATACGGAAATGGGAGGTGAGAGCCTCTATTTCGGCAAGCCGCACCCGCCGATTTATGATCTGGCCTATCGTCGTCTGGCCGAACTGGGTGTTGATGTGCCCAAGGAACAGATACTGGCCATCGGCGACGGGATCGTGACGGATGTACCCGGTGCCATGGGTGAGGATCTGGATTGCCTCTTCATTTCGGGCGGGCTGGCGGCTGCCGAGACCGGCACCAGACATGACCCCGATCCGGCCCTGCTCGGCGCCTATCTCAAACGCGCCATGCTCGACCCGACCTTTACCATCGGCAAACTCAGATAGACCTGCCGCATGGCCGGGCAGTGGACACATTTCCACAAGAGAATCACTTGAGTTTTCTGCGCTTGCGAAGTAATTAAATTTCACAAAGCGCCCTTTCGACGGAAAATTGTTGCGAGGGCGTTGAAATTTCGCCGGGAAGGTCAGGGATGTTGGACAACGCACCACGCGGAACAATTGTCATCGAGGAACTCGCCGTCGGCATGAGCCGCAGCCTGCAGAAAATCGTGACGGATGAGGACATCGAGAAATTCGCCGATGTCTCGACCGACCGCAATCCCGTGCATATGGATGATGACTATGCCCGCGACACGATATTCGGCGGACGCATCGCGCATGGCATGCTGACCGCAGGGCTGATCTCGGCGGTCATCGGAGAGCAACTGCCCGGGCACGGGACCGTCTATCTGGGACAGACGCTGAAATTCATGGCCCCCGTGCGCCCCGGGGATGTGGTCAATACCGAGGTGACGGTCATGGAAATTGATCATCAGCGCCGCCGGGTGACCCTTGATTGTCAATGCCGTGTGGGGGATACCGTCGTTTTGAAGGGCGAGGCCAAGGTTCTGGCCCCAAGCGCGAAATTCGACTAGGGGCCGCTGGCCCGGACGGGCCATGGCTGAATGAAGACCTTTACGAGCTGGACTGATCTGCCGCCATCTGCGCGCGGCACCGCCGCTGCCATCGGCAATTTCGACGGGCTGCATCTGGGCCATCAGGCGGTGCTGGACCTGACCCGCCAACAGTCGTCATCAGGGCTCTCGGTCATGAGTTTTCATCCACATCCGCGCAGCTTCTTTGCCCCCGATGCCCCGGCTTTCCGGCTGATGAACCGCCAGACGAAATCACATCGCCTCGAAAAGCTCGGGGTCGATATCCATTTCGAACTGCCATTCGACGCGCGCCTTTCGTCGCTCTCGGCCCGTGACTTTGCGACCGGGGTTCTGGCCGAAGGTCTGGGGTTGGCGCATGTGGTTGTCGGGGCGGATTTCTGTTTCGGCAAAGGGCGCAGCGGCAATGCGACGGATCTGGTGGCATTCGGCAAAGAACTGGGCTTTGGTGTCACGATTGCCCAGATGGTCGAAACGGCCGGGATCGAGGTCTCGTCGACCAATATCCGCAATGCCCTCAGTCAGGGAGAGCCCGAACGTGCCGCCAGAATGCTGGGGCACTGGCATCGCATCGATGGACCCGTCCTGCACGGGGAAAAGCGGGGCCGTGACCTGGGTTATCCGACGGCGAACCTGTCACTGGACGGGCTGCACCTGCCGAGATTTGGCGTCTATGCCGTCAAGTTTGACGTTCTGGACGGGCCGCATATGGGCAGCTATCTGGGTGCGGCCAATGTCGGTACGCGGCCAATGTTCGGCAAAAACAACCCGAATATCGAAACTTATATCTTTGATTTTGAAGGTGATCTCTATGGGGCCGAGGTTTCGGTTGCACTGGTCAGCTATCTCAGGCCCGAAATCACATTTGACAGCCTGGACGACCTGATCCGCCAGATGGCGCAGGATTGCGAACTGGCCCGCGAACGGCTGGCCCATGCCTGACACGCGTGACCCGATCAACCGCGACGGCCTGCGCCCCCGCTACTGGGAGGCCGTTCCGCTGAAAAACATGACCCCGCGCGAGTGGGAGGCGCTGTGTGACGGGTGCGGTCGCTGTTGCCTGAACAAGCTCGAAGATCCCGAGACCGAGGAAATCGCCTTTACACGCGTGGCCTGCCGGTTGCTGGATTCCGAAACCTGCCGCTGTGCCCAGTATGATATCCGTCGGCAATTCGTGCCCGAATGCGTGATGCTCAGCCCGACGACAATTGCAGATGTCGCCTACTGGATGCCCGAGACATGCGCCTATCGCCTGCTCTTCGAAGGCAAGCCACTCTTTGACTGGCATCCGCTGATCTCGGGCAGCGCGGATACGGTGCATGACGAAGGCATATCCGTCAGGGGCTGGACCGTGCCCGAGTTCGAAGTGCCCGAAGAAGAATGGGAAGATCACATTATAGAAGGGCAAATCTGATGCAGTTCCGTTCCGACAATGCAGGGCCCGTTCATCCGCGTGTTCTCGCCGCGCTCGGTCAGGCCAATTCCGGGTATGCGCCATCCTACGGAACGGATGCGCTGACAGCGCGCGTGACCGAGCGCGTCCGCGCACTCTTTGAGGCGCCGGAGGCCGCCGTTTATCTGGTCCCAACGGGCACGTCGGCCAATGCGCTGCTTCTGGCAACCATGGCCCGGCCCTGGCAGGCGATCTTTTCGCATGAGGTTGCCCATGTCGCCGTCGATGAATGCGGTGCGCCGGTTTTTTTCGCCGACGGCGCCACGCTGATCACTGTTGGCGGTAAGTCGGGCAAGATGTCGCCCGAGGCTCTGCAAACCGCGATGTCCGCAACCGGCAACGGCGATGTGCACGCCATACAGCCAGGCCCGGCCACGATCACGCAGATCACCGAGACAGGACAGATTTATCAGCTCTCCGAGATCCGTGCGCTCTACGAGGTGACACGCGGCCATGGGCAGAAGCTGCATATGGACGGATCCCGGTTTTCCAATGCGATTGCGGCAAGCGGTGCAACACCTGCCGAGATGACGTGGAAATCGGGCGTGTCAGCGCTGAGTTTCGGGGGCACGAAAAACGGTCTGATGGGCGCTGAGTGTGCTATTCTCTTTGATCCGGAATGCGCGTGGGAATTCGAGTTGCGCCGCAAACGGTCGGCACATCTGTTTTCCAAGCACCGGTATCTCGCCGCGCAGTTCGATGCCTATCTCACAGATGATCTCTGGCTGGAAACGGCGCGGGCGGCCAACGCCAACATGGCGCGGCTGGTCGATGGGCTTTCGCGGATACCAGGCGTCGGGATCATCGACAGACCTGCGGCGAACATGCTCTACCTGACCATGAGCCGCCGGGCACATCGCGCCGCCTTTGAGGCAGGGGCGTTATACGAGCTGGCACCGTTCTACGCGCCGCTTGACGGAGATATGGACGAAATCCTTAAGGCCCGTCTTGTCTGTGACTGGTCGCTGGAGGATGCCGAAATCGATCGATTCATCGCGCTTGTGGCGCAAATCGCTTAGCTATCCGCGCGATTTCACGACGTTGCCTGGCGCTGATACCGATCATCCAGATCGCGCGCATATTTACTGATACGGGTGCGATAGCGACGGTTCAGATTATTCTTGGCCAGACGGGCCGACTGAAGCATGAGCCGCGATGAAATGCTCTTGGCCCGGATATCAAGCGTTGCACTCATCCGGGTGCGAAAGGATGACATGGCCAGCAATTCCAGCGAAATGTCGATCTCGAACCCGCCTATCATGGCGCGTGCTCCCAGTTCGTTGGGTCGGTCAAATTCGGTTATCCTGATGGCAAATTTCCGCATTTTTCCGCGAATATCGACCTGCCCGGCCCAGGCCATTCCAACACCGGGTTCACTCAGGTTGTCGCTGCGCTGAAAATCCGCGCCACGACGCAGGGCCAAGCGCTCAAAACCTTCGAAATCGGTGATCGCGTCAAACACGAACTCGATTGGTGCCTCGATATCCTCGTTGGTCTTGAATTGCATGGCCCGCCCTGTTCAATTTCGGATCAGTCTAGCCGATCCATTAACCAATTTCTAAGGATAAAAGCGGCTATCGCGCCTTTTCTGGGCGGCGTGAGATTTGTGTGTGTACCCGCAAAAACATCGACCATCTCTTCGCGCGAAATCCAGCGGGCATCGTCCAGTTCCTGCGGATCCAACACGATATTGCGAGAAAGCGCCTCACCCGCGCATCCAAACATGAGCGATGTGGGAAACGGCCATGGCTGGGACGCCAGGTAGCGCACCGGCCCAACCGAAATGCCGGTTTCCTCGAGCGTTTCACGCCGCACCGCAGCCTCGATCGTTTCGCCGGGTTCAACAAATCCCGCCAGCAGGGAATACATCCCCTCGGGCCAGCCGGGCGACCGGCCCAGCAGCACGTCATTGCCATGGGTGATCAGCATGATCACCACGGGATCGGTACGCGGGAAATGCTGCCCGCCACAGGCCGGGCAACCACGTTGCCAGCCGGCCATCGACAGCAGGCTCTGCGCCCCGCACAATGCACAAAACTGGTGCGACTTATGCCACGAAAACAGTGCCTTGGCGGTCGCAGCCAATTCAGCATCACGATGATCCAGCACGCTCATACAGCCACGAAGTTCGGCAAATATCTGACCTTCGTCCGCTTGGGGATGCGATTGCTCGCTGGCGTCGAAAAACACCTTTTGCGGCAGCGCCTGATCCTGGGGTTCCCAATCGGAAATGTCCTGCGCGAAATAGGCCGTGTCCCCATCCCGCCCCAGGAAAATGCGCGTGCCTTCATGCTGTAACAACGCGTGATCCGAATTCAGCCATGCCACCCGGCAACCGGGATCGCGCGCGATCAGCGGCTTTCCGCGCCAGAGAAGAATCGTTTGTGCACCTTTAGTCCGCGACAGCCGGTCCAGCGCCGCGCTATCGGCGCGCAATTGCGCGGCCCGATCCAGCCCCGAGCCACCGAATGTTACTGTTTCCGCATGTTTCATCACTGCCTCTCAGACCGGTCTGCCATGGATTGTCGTCTGCGGCAATCCGCCCGAAAACGGTCACGCCCGCGTCCCCGGCAGCCTTGTCATTACCGAAAATTCAACCTAGATAGAAGGTGAGAGGTTGGCGCGGGCGAGCGCCTCGCCAACCCGGTCAGGTCCGGAAGGAAGCAGCCGCAACGAGCCCCGTTCGGGTCGTGATCAGCCTCTCACCCCAACCGCTCACGCGCGCATATCGCGTATCGGTTTGTGCGGTCCCTAATCCAGATGATCCAGAACACCATCCGTCGCCCAGATAAGTTGCGCATTCGTCTCGACAGCACAGGGCCGTGCGCGGCGAAGTCGCATCAGCGCCGGGTGTGCGGGTTCACCCGCATCGACCATGAACCGCAAAAGCGTCATACCCGAACGCCCGCATCCGCCGAAACAATGGGCCAGCACCCGCCCGCCAAGGCTCAACTCCTCGCGCACCTGCCTTGAAAGGGCGATCAGCCGCTCTGACGTGGCGGGATCAGGCGCGCCGAAATCCGTCACCACCACCTGATCATAGATGACACCGATACGCGCCAGATCGGCGGGCAACACCAGCGCCCCGGCCCGGCGCCGCTCGGCATCGCTGGTCAGCCCGATCACGCGGTCCGGCCTCCAGCGCAGCAACCGCTCCAGATCGGCACCGTAATTCCCCCCACGCCCGGGAATGGGGCAAATTCCGACACGCCCCCCCAGCAACGGCAAATCATGGACGGAAAATTCAGGCGACGCCATGATCAACTACCTGCGCGGGATGACGCCGGGCCCAATCGGTCAGAAATTCTGACATCTCCTCTGCGCCTGCCAGTTCGACCGCCCGTCTGGGCAAAGAGACACCCAGATGCAGCACCTGCCGCGCGCATTCGACATGATCCCGATCCGCGCGGTACGGCGCATTTTCCGATCCGTGAATAATCGTCGACAACAGTGTACCCCCGTAACCATTGACATGCCCGAGATCGGGTTTGAGCGACAGGAAATAGCGCAGCACCTCAGGCAGCCCCTCCCAACCGGCGATTTGCACCGGTGTCAGCCCCATATCGTCGGGGCGGGCATATTCGATGCCTACCCTGACCAGTTGCCTGATCTGATCCAGCCGCCCGGGCAGATGCACGAGGTTGCGCAAAATCCCCCGCAACTCGGGCGGCAGCTTGGCCGGGTCCAGATATTGTCCATCCCGAACTCTACCCTCGATCGCGGCGACGAAAACCGCCAGATCACCTGGTACGGCTGCGTTGGGGGTCACCGACGCAAGAACATGGGCCGCTGCGTCATTGCCAAAGGCACGCGCCAGGACATAAGCCGACATCCCCTGATAGGTCGCCAAACTATCTGCACCGGCGTCCAGCAGGATCTGCACCATCCGGGCATCACACCCCCGCCGCGCTGCCTGATGCAGCGCCGGAACCACCTGCGCTGGCTGACCCGATGCGTGGTCAGCGACCCCTTCGTTCGGATCGGCACCATGCGCCAGCAACAACTCAACCGCTGCATGATCATTGAAATCCAGTGCCCTGAGCAGCACGTTGGTGCCACCGGGTTTTGCCCCGTATTCAAGGAGGAGCCTGAGCCCGCGCAGATGGCCGAGTTCTGTCGCATGATAGAGGGACTCTCCATCATTCGGGTCAGCCCCACGCTCAAGAAGCCAGCCCGCAAGCACCATGTTGTCCGCATGGCCCAGCGCGCCAAAAAGCGGCGACAGCATATGCGGGCTGCCCGGTTCGGCGGGATATCCGGCGTTGATGTCGACACCATGGGCCAGCAATAGTTCCGCGATCGCGAGCATATCCTGCTCTTTCTCCGGATGGGCGTGAATATAACGCGAGAACGTCAGATGCTGAAACATGGTGCGCGGCCCAAATTGGCGAAAGGCGCATTCGGGATCATCGGCCAGCGCCCGCCGCACCGCGTCAAGGTCATAAAGCGCGGCCTGCAGCCCCGGCAGACCCTCAGCCAGATCCGGCGTATCATCCAGCAGCAGATCGACAACCTTGTTCTGGCCATGCATCAGCGCCAGTTTCAGCCGCTGCTGTTTTGCGGCCTGCGCCATGCCATGGGTTTCGACGGCCAGTTTCAGATCGGGCCAACTGGCAAAATTGTTCTCCCGCGCAATAACATGCAGAAAATCGGCATGTTTCGGCGCCGTTGTTCCCGCGCGCGGTGGATAGTGTGCCAATCGTTCGGCAGCACCCGGTTCGCTATTGCGATAGGCTTTGCCCAGCGTCTTGGCGGCACGGCGCAGATTGTCGAGTGTGGGGGTCATGGTGGTCTCTCCTCATTGCCCCGATGATCCGCTGTTCGGGCCGGAAAAAACCGAATGTCGACTGTCATGTCTTCAAGAGGTGCTGATACAGCTTTCCGCGGATCTGGCGGCCCCCTCGCCGGGCCCGAGGATTTTCTAGCCTTTCACTGGACCTCGTGCAAGGAGCAGCCTAAATTCGCCGCGCGCCGACAAGGGAATTGCCAGAATGTCTGATCATCAGCCTCAGGGCTATCAGGTCCTCGCGCGGAAATACCGGCCCGAGACCTTTGAGGATCTGGTGGGCCAGGACGCCATGGTGCGGACGCTGGAAAATGCCTTTGCCGCGGACCGCATTGCCCATGCCTTCATTCTCACCGGCATTCGCGGAACGGGCAAGACGACAACGGCGCGGATTATCGCCAAGGGCATGAACTGTATCGGGCCGGATGGAAATGGCGGCCCCACAACCCGGCCCTGCGGTCAGTGCGAACCCTGCCGGGCCATTTCCGAGGGTCGTCATGTCGATGTGCTTGAAATGGATGCCGCCAGCCGCACGGGTGTCGGCGACATTCGCGAAATCATCGAGAGCGTTCACTACCGCGCGGCCTCGGCACGCTACAAGATTTACATCATCGACGAGGTTCACATGCTTTCGTCCAGCGCCTTCAACGCGTTGCTGAAAACGCTCGAAGAGCCGCCCGAGCATGTGAAATTCATCTTTGCCACGACCGAGATTCGCAAGGTGCCGGTGACGGTGTTGTCGCGGTGCCAGCGGTTTGATCTGCGCCGGATCGAACCCGAGGTGACGATGGAGATGCTGCGCAGGATCGCCTCTGCCGAAAAGGCCGATATCGATGATGACGCGCTGGCGCTGATCACGCGCGCGGCAGAAGGTTCGGCGCGCGATGCGACGTCGCTGCTGGATCAGGCAATCAGCCATGGCGCGGGCCAGACGACCGCGCCACAGGTGCGCGCGATGCTGGGCCTTGCCGACAGGGGGCGTGTCTTCGACCTCTTTGACATGATCATAGGCGGTGATGCGGCGGCGGCCCTGACGGAATTGTCGGCCCAATATGCCGATGGCGCCGATCCCATGGCCATCCTGCGCGATCTGGCCGAAATCACCCACTGGATCAGCGTGGTCAAGATCACCCCCGATGCCGCCGAGGACCCCACCGTCAGCCCCGATGAGCGGGCGCGCGGCATCACCTCTTCGCAGGACCTGTCGATGCGGGTGCTTTCGCGCATGTGGCAGATGCTGCTTAGCGCGCTGGACGAGGTGGCCAAAGCACCCAACGCAATGATGGCGGCAGAGATGGTCATCATCCGACTGACGCATGTGTCGACGCTGCCCACCCCTGACGAGTTGATCCGCAAACTGCAATCGACGCCAACACCCCCACCCCGTGACACCGGTGGCAATCCTGATCATCCCGCCCTGACACCACCGGGACCGGCACCCATGGCGCGGGGCCGCCGAGACGGAGCCGCCGTTCAGGCCCCCGAGACCCTGTCACCCACGGCACTGGCACGCTATCCGAGCTTTGAGTCCGTCGTTGCGCTGATCCGCCACAACCGCGATGTCAAACTGCTGATCGAGGTTGAAACCACACTGAGGCTGGTGTCATACGCCCCTGGACGCATCGAGTTTCAACCAACCGAGGCTGCGCCACAGGACCTCGCCCAGCGCCTGTCTGCACGGCTTCAAAGCTGGACGGGCGTGCGCTGGGGCGTCACGCTCGTCAATGAGGGCGGTGGCGAAACCATCGCTGAAAAACGCGATGCCGAAGCCATGGCGCTGAAATCGCAGGCCAGCGAGCATCCGCTGGTCAAGGCGGTGTTCGATGTTTTCCCCGGCGCGTCCATTACACGGATCACGACGCTTGAGGATATTGCCAGCGCCGCCGCCGACAACGCCCTGCCCGAAGTCGACGGCGAGTGGGACCCCTTTGAAGAGGACTGACCACCAACCCGCTTGTCGCCCTGCCCCCGGGCGGGCTACACCCGTGAAAATGCACATCTATGAGGACACGCAATGCTCAAAGGACTAGGCAATCTCGGCGACATGGCCAAGATGATGAAGACGGCTCAGGAAATGCAGACCAAGATGGCCGAAATGCAGGAGGAGCTGGCCGCCACCACCGTCACCGGCGAAAGCGGCGCGGGTCTGGTCCGGGCAACCGCAACCGCCAAGGGCGAACTGACGGCGCTGGAAATCGATCCGTCTATCTTCAACCCCGACGAAAAGGAAGTGGTCGAAGACCTGATCCTTGCCGCCATCAAGGACGCCCAGCAAAAGGCACAGGCCAAATCGCAAGAGGAAATGTCACGCCTGACCGAAGGTCTGGGCCTGCCGGCGGACATGAAGCTTCCGTTCTAGATGAGCGAGGCACCGCGTGAAATCGAGGCGTTGATCGACCTGATGGCGCGCATTCCGGGTCTGGGGCCACGTTCGGCCCGCCGCGCGGTCCTTCACCTGATCAAGCGGCGCGGCGCCCTGCTCAGCCCGCTGGGCCAGGCCATGCTTGCCGTAGCCGAGACCGCACGCGAATGTCTGAACTGCGGCAATGTCGGCACAACCGATATCTGCGATATCTGTAACGCCGAAAAACGCGCGACCGGCGAAATCTGTGTCGTCGAGGATGTGGCCGATCTCTGGGCGATGGAACGCTCGGGTGTATTCCGGGGCCGCTACCACGTTCTGGGGGGCACCCTTTCGGCACTCGATGCCGTCGGTCCGGAAGAGTTGCGTATTCCCCGGCTGATCAGCCGCCTCAAAACCGAAAGCATCGAAGAGGTCATTCTGGCCCTGAATGCAACGGTCGATGGTCAGACAACCGCGCATTATATTGCCGATCAAATCGGCGATGGCGTCCGTGTCACCTCGCTGGCGCAGGGCGTCCCCATCGGGGGCGAGTTGGATTATCTGGATGACGGCACGATCTCGGCCGCATTGCGGGCACGTAAATCCTTCTAGGGCCCGGCCCGTACAAGCCGGGCCCGTTTGGAAGGATCACGCAGGATTGTCTATCCGCGCCGTCACGAACACCTTGCCCGAGACGTTTTCCGGCCAGTTCACCCGGATAGATTTCTGATCAGCCCCCTGTTGGGTCGAGAAATAGGGCGTGTGATACACATTGCCGCCGCCTGTATTGGTGACCGCATTGTGCAGCACAAAGCTGTCGATGAACCGCGCCCAACCGTCAAACGGCAGATAGGTTGAGAAATCCACCAGCCAGTTCGACGCTTTGCTCGACTGCGTATGCGAGATTGTCGCCGGGTTCTGCGTCTTGACGTCCACACCGTTGAACGTGTTGCCGGTGATGGTGATGTTGCGCATCGTGTTCTTTTTCAGATCGGCGATCGAAGTGTCCACCCCTTCGATCCGGCCGATATTCCCGCTGATGCACTTAAACACGTTGCCCGACATGTAAAGCCCGTCGATAAAGTGGTTTGTCCCATAGGGTTTGACGACCAGAAAGCGGAACCAGTTGGCGGCATCAATGGTGGTGAAATGGTTGCCCGTGATCGTCAGCCCGCCAAAGGAAAATTCGTTCAGCTGATCCGGAAATGCATCCTGTTCGTTGCCCCATTCGATCGATGCATTATCGATATAGTTACCTGTGATCAGGGTTTTGACATTCGTCTTGGTCATCACGATTCCGGCCAGCCTGACACCGTCAGGCTCGGAATCGCCCTGAAACCAGTGATTGCCGACCAGCACATTGCCCGAACCCCCGATAACGGCGAAATGGCGAAAGGCCATGGCGCGGCAGTCGCGGATTTTCAGATCATTGGCGTTGGTGTTCAGTCCGATGGAGACGCGGTCCTGCGCCTTCATCGAGGTCTCGTCTGACGCAAAGTTGCACTGGTCAAGCAACATGCCCTGACAACCCCGCCCGATCGAGGTGATGCCCCGGTCCTTGGGGCGCGTGACAAAGCAGCTCTTGAGGTGAAAGATCAGCCCTTCCTTGGCCAGCATGATCGCTGATGCCCGCCCCGAACACAGCCAGTCGCAATTTTCGAAGTTGAATGCCGACAGGCTGGAGAAGCCCGAAAAATCCATGAGATAGCGGAAACGCCTGAAGGTATAAACCTGCGTTCCCTGCGCGTCATACAGATCGGCACTCAGCGTGATGGTTTGCGCCGCGACGTCCTTGTCGCGGACATAGACCTCTCGCCCGACACCCGTGCCCTCGACCAGCGAACCCACCTCGATATTCGCGACATTGGTCACGTTCGACAGCGTCCGTGCCGTGCTGGTGGCATAGCTGGCCGATGAGGTAACAACCCCCGTGTCCCAGGCTGTGCTGGTCAGGGCCGCAAACGTACCATTGCGGATGACCCGCCGGGTCGCGAATGATGTCCGGTTGTCGACGATGGCCTGCATATCCAGCGGCGCGCTCAGATCAACCTTGCGTCCGTTCATGTCCAGACTGTCGTGATCATTGAACTGCAGCAGCGCCTGAAACGCCTTTTTGAACCCGTCCACTTCGTTGCCAAACGCATCGATATACGTGTTCAGCTCGAAATCACGCAGGCACATCAGGCGATGTTCCGGGTTCATGTTCAGGGTGCCGTGAAACCGCACATGACTGTCAAAGGTCATGTGGCTGGCGACGCGAAATACACCCTCTGGCACCAGTACGGTCCGGCCATTGGCCGCCGCATCCGCCGCGTTGAACGCGGCCAGATCATCGGTCACCCCGTCCCCCACCGCGCCGAAATCCTTGACATCGACGATATCCAGCATTTCGCGCACATAGTCCGACGTGACATCTTCGATGACGAAATCGTCGATGCGCACGACGCCACCATTCGGCCCCGTGAGGTCCAGCCCGAAATGGCCGTAAACCGGATCAGTGCCCCAGATCATTGACACCCCGGTGCGCCCGCCCGCGCCGACGATGGCCTCGACCGTGACGATATCACCATAGGCCGTCAACGTCGTGCTGGCGCCAACCTCGACCAGACCGCCGACATGGCCACCACCCGCAGCACCAGCCCAACCCGCGATACGCACCGACGGGAGGTTCCCGCTGATCGCTTTGACCCGTGCGCTGATTTTCAGATAGCAGCCCGCGACCAGCGGCGTCTCGCCCATGTAGCGCAGCTTCTGCGTCGTGGTCGTCTTGAGCAGCTCGAGACAGGATCCGAAATCCTGATCGGCCGGTACAATCGCCGCATTCGTCGCCCCGTCATATGTTGCCGAGCCCGGCGTTCCATCCTGGCTCGACCAGACGGTCAATCCATCCTCAAAGGCCGGTGGCATCAAGAGTGATGCGTCAGTTATCGCCATGTCGTCCTTACCCCTTTGCAATCGATGCGCACGCCGGCCACCGCTGCGGCATGCAGAAACACGCCCCGTTGGGGATCAATTCCGATAACTCTGACTAGGGAATGTCCGGCGTGCAGCCTGAACCGCGCGGGGTTTTAGACAAACAGGGTTAAGAGCAGGTTAAGCAGGTGAGACTTTCTGATGTCTCGCGCGCGCCCCGCGCTCGATCGCCGCCCCGTTCAGACGGTCGATATTCAGCTCGTGACGCATTTCTTCAAGAAACCGCAACTCGGTCTCGCGCAGCCTGCCATCCGCCGCCGCCACATCGCAGGCCAACGCATACGCAGTCTCGTTCAGCCGCTCGGGCAGGGAATCACCCACCAGCCCGAAGAGGGCGTGCAACCCGTCCTCTTCCTCGAACAGATCAAACACGATCTGCGCCACCTGCTTCAGCCGGTCGCCGTCATAACCACTGAAAACAGGCAGGTAATTCACGATCTGCTGGATCGAGACCAGTTCTGCGGTTCTGATCGTTTCATCCGATGCCGATACCGCGATCATAATCGCGACCAGTGCATCCTGTTCGCTCATGGGGTGGGGAATGTCAGGCACAACCGTATCTTTCCAGTTCGTCTGGCCCCTCAATATTGACCCTGAATGCCACGGGCAATAGGGAGGGGCGGAATTTTCAACCCATCCGGTGACCCCATGTCCGAACTTCGCGACGCTGCAATGCAATCCAAGGCCTGGCCCTTCGAAGAGGCCCGCCGCATCCTCAAGCGCATTGGCGGCAAGGTGCCGGAAAAAGGCCATGTTCTCTTTCAGACGGGCTATGGCCCCTCGGGCCTGCCGCATCTGGGAACATTTGGCGAGGTCGCGCGCACAACCATGGTGCGCCGCGCATTTCAGGAGCTTTCGGACATACCGACAAGGCTCCTTTGCTTTTCCGACGACATGGACGGGTTTCGCAAAGTTCCCGGCAACGTCCCGATGCAGGATGAACTCACTCAGGATCTGCACCTGCCCCTGACCAAGGTGCGCGATCCCTTTGGCACACACGAAGGATTTGCCCAGCACAATAACGCCAAACTGCGCGAATTTCTGGACGGATTCGGGTTCGAGTACGAATTTGCCTCGTCCACCGAATACTACACCTCGGGCCGTTTCGATGACATGCTACTGGTTGCGCTGGAGCGGTTTGACAAGATCATGGAGATCATGCTGCCGACGCTTGGCCCGGACCGTCAGGCAACCTATTCCCCCTTTCTGCCGGTCAGCCCGAAAACGGGTCATGTCCTGCAGGTTCCGACATTGGAACGCAATGTCGGCAAAGGCACCATCGTCTATCAGGAACCCGACGGAGATCGCGTCGAAATCCCCGTCACCGGCGGCCATGTCAAGATGCAGTGGAAACCCGACTGGGCGCTGCGCTGGGCAGCGCTGGGTGTCGACTACGAGATGTCGGGCAAGGATCTGATCGACAGTGTCACCCAGGCGTCGAAAATCTGCCGCGCGCTTGGCCGTCCAGCGCCCGAAAGCCTGACCTACGAGCTCTTCAACGATGAATTGGGGCAGAAAATTTCGAAGTCCAAGGGCAATGGCCTGTCGATGGAGGAATGGCTGGCCTATGCTGCGCCGGAAAGCCTGCAATATTTCATGTATCAGAAACCGAAAACGGCCAAGCGGCTGTATTTCGACGTGATCCCAAAGGCGGTTGATGAATATCACCAGCAGCTGCGCGCTTATCCCGATCAGGACCTGACCCGGAAACTCGCCAATCCGGTGTTTCACATTCACAACCACGATGTCCCGGCATCGGATATGGTGGTGCCTTTTGCGATGCTTCTGAACCTTGCCTCGGTCGCCTCGGCCGAAGACAGGCAGACGCTTTGGGGATTCATTCGCCGCTACGCCCCAGAGGCATCACCCGATACCCATCCGGGTCTGGATGCCGCCGCAGGGTTTGCGGTGCGCTATTACAATGATTTCGTCAAACCGGCAAAAACCTACCGTGCGGCCACCGATGTCGAAGCCGCCGCAATGCGCGACCTCGCGGATCGTCTGGCCAAATGGCAGGGGGGTCTGGACGCAGAGGAATTGCAGTCGCTTGTCTTCGCAGTGGGCAAGGAACATGGTTTTGATCCGCTGCGGGACTGGTTCAAGGCGCTCTACGAGGTGCTGCTAGGTGCTTCTCAAGGGCCACGGTTCGGTGGCTTCATCGCGCTGTATGGCGTTCAGGAAACCATCGCACTGATCCGGTCCGGGCTCAATGGTGAGCTTGGCTAAAGCACTGGCGGTTTGACCCCGGGCGCATTCGGCCTAATTTCCCCGCATGGGATTATAGGAGGTACCGATGCGCCAGATTGTCATTTCGTTGTTTCTGTTCATGGCGAGTTTCAGCCCGCTTCACGCTCAGCAATCCGATCAGTCGGGCATCGAAAACACGATCCAGAGCCAGATCGATGCTTTTATCAATGATGATTTTGAACAGGCCTTCACCTATGCCTCACCCACGATCAAATCGATTTTCGGTAATTCGGATCGTTTTGGCCAGATGGTGCGCAATGGATATCCCATGGTCTGGCGCCCCGCTGACATCCGATTTCTCGAGTTGAGAGAGGTAAACGGAGCCCCTTGGCAGCGGGTCATGATCCGCGATCAGACCGGAGCATTCCATATTCTCGACTACGAGATGCTCAGTACCGAAATGGGCTGGCGTATCAACGGGGTACAGCTTTTGCCCGCACCTGATATCGGTGCCTGATCCGTCCCGCTCTAACCGACACCGCCGATCCAGCGCCTGAGCAATTGCGACTGCAGCGCCCGGGAACGGCGCGACCATGAGCGCGCGCCCGGCGGACGCTCACGCTCTTCGCGCGGAATCCTGGCGCGCGTATCCATGTCCGAGGTAAAGATAGCAAATGTCAGCTGTCGACCGTCCCTTGTGGTGATGAAACCGGCGAGCGTACTGACGAAATTCAGCGACCCGGTCTTGGCCAGCACCGTTGCACCCAGGCTCTTGTCCGCTTTGCCGTCTTCGCGCTTGATGACAAACTCTTTCAACAGCGGTCTGAGCGGACCGTCAAAGCCGGATTTATTCAGGCATTTGACCATGTCGCCGGGGGTCAGCCGACTGTCGTCACCCAGCCCGGAATGATCCACAAATTTGGGCCGCTTGGCATCAAATCTTTCGGCCAGCCAGTTCGCCATATGCCGGCCCGACAGATCCAGCGCTGTTGCGGATTTTCCAGCGCGCAGGCTCGCGCTCAGGCCGATAGCCTCGGCTGTCATGTTGTTGGAATGATCTAGCATATCCAACAGAATATCACTGAGCTTTGAACTGGATTGCGTCGCCAGCACCGTTCCCTTGGGTGCGGCGTTTGAAAAAACCGGCGACTTTAGATCGATACCATGCGAGCGGGCCAGGGTGCGAAAGACATCTGCAGCGTAAGCACCCGGTTTCCGCACCGGCAGCCAGCGCCCGCCTTCCTTACCCAGTGCCGACCGGGCGACGGTCCATTCCTCTTTCTTCGCGCGGCTCTTGTAGGTGTAAACCGGCAGGTCGCGTCCGGCCACAGACATGCCGATCACATCAACCCGTGGACGCAGGCGGCTGGTGCGTGCATCCATCGTGACCGTGTGGCCATTGCCTGAGCGCCGCCACTCGAAATAGACGCGGTTGTAATTCAGGTTCAGCCCACTCAGACCCGGATTGTAACCTACCTGAACCGGTTGCTTGGGATCGATCTCGTCAAGGCGGGGCAAGGCTTTGTCATAGACCCTGAATTTGCCTGTCACCTCCTGAACCCCGGCATCCTTGAGCATGCGCGCCAGTTCAAAGAGCGTGTCCGAATTCAGCGACGGATCACCGCCGCCGACAAGCACCAGATCACCCTTGAGCCGCCCGCCTGAAACTGGTCCGGTCGCCACCAGTTGGGTGCGGAACCTGAAGTCGCTGCCCAGCTTTTCGAGAGCGTAAAGCGCGGTGACTGCCTTGACAACGCTGGCTGGCGGATGCGCTAAAAGTGGGTTTTCCGTTTCCAGTATCTCTCCGCTTTGTGCATCGGCGACCATGCAGGAAACTTTGCCGCTTAATCCGGCGCTGCGGATCAGATCTGCAAGCTGTGTGCTCTCGGTGACCCGCACACCGCCCGGACGTGGGATCGGGCGCAACGAAACCTCGGGCGGCGTGGCAAAGGCCGCGCTCGCCGCAGAACCCAATAATCCCGCCAGAACAAAACGGCGGCTGTAAACGAATTTTTCCAAACTCATGCGCGGAGCTAAACCCAACCCAACCGCCCAGACAAGGGCCGGATCGGTAAACATTTGGTTTCTAAATCGAGTATGGCGTCAGTGCCGCCATTCACCCTTTGCGCGAATGTCGGTCGAGGATATATCCCGCATCGGCATATTCACAAAACTCCAGCAGGGCGCCGGTCGCGACGGCAACTCACCAGCGCGGCGGGCGGGCAGCTTGGCAAAGCGATACGCCGTGGCCGCAGGCGACAGACGCGCGGAAATCCGGTCACCCGGTCGCGCCAATACGCCGATGGGGACCGTTTCCATGATCCACCGCCAGTCCTGCCAGCGATGAAACTCGGCCAGATTGTCAGCACCCATCAGCCAGACAAAGCGGACCGCCTGATATTGCCGGATCAGCCGTCGCAGCGTCTCGGCCGTATATCGTGTCTGAAGACGGGCTTCGATATCGCTGACATGAACCCGCGGATGCTGCATGATGGCCTCTGCGGCAGCCATGCGTTGCTCAATGGGGGCGGGTCCCCGGCTCTTGAGCGGATTGCCGGGCGAAACGAGCCACCATATCCGATCCAGCCGAAACCGCTTGAGCGCCTCCAGCGTTACATGCACATGGCCCTCATGCGGCGGATCGAACGATCCGCCCAGCAGTCCAACAGACTGTCCGGGATGCAGAAACTTCTCGGCCACGCCCCACCCTTTGTTACCACCGCCCACCATTCGCTATCACGATTGCCCTTGTCCAGCGGAAAGGCTAAACCGCCCCAACTTCTGCAAACGGAGAATTTCCATGGCGGCCTATCAGTATGTTTACCACATGGACGGCGTGTCCAAGACCTATCCGGGTGGCAAGAAATGCTTTGAAAACATACGCCTGAGTTTCCTTCCCGGGGTCAAGATCGGTGTCGTTGGTGTCAATGGCGCCGGCAAATCGACGCTGATGCGGATCATGGCAGGCCTCGACAAGGATTTCTCGGGCGAAGCCTGGGCCGCCGAAGGGGCGCGGGTTGGCTACCTGCCGCAGGAGCCTGAACTCGACGCCCAGAAAACCGTGCGTGAAAACGTCATGGAAGGCGTCGCTGCAAAAAAGGCGATCCTGGATCGCTATAACGAGCTGGCGATGAACTATTCGGATGAAACCGCCGAGGAGATGGCCCAGCTTCAGGACACGATCGACGCCCAGGACCTTTGGGATCTCGACAGCCAGATCGACGTATCGATGGAGGCGCTGCGCTGTCCGCCCGACGACGCCAATGTCGAAACCCTCTCGGGTGGTGAAAAGCGCCGCGTCGCGCTGTGCAAGCTGCTGCTCGAAGCCCCTGAAATGCTGCTCTTGGACGAACCGACCAACCATCTGGATGCCGAAACCATCGCCTGGCTGCAGCAGCACCTGATCGACTACAAGGGCACGATCCTGATCGTCACCCATGACCGCTATTTCCTTGATGATATCACCGGCTGGATACTTGAGCTGGACCGGGGCAAGGGCGTCCCGTGGGAGGGCAACTATTCCTCATGGCTGGAACAAAAGGCCAAGCGGCTGGAACAGGAAGCCCGCGAAGACAAGTCGCGCCAGAAAACGCTGGAACGCGAGCTGGAATGGATGCGCGCCAGCCCCCGCGCCCGTCAGGCCAAATCCAAGGCCCGGATCAACAGCTACAACGAACTGGCCAATCAGTCCGAGCGGGAAAAGCTGAGCCGCGCTCAGATCATCATACCCAACGGACCGCGCCTCGGGTCAAAGGTGATCGAGGTCGCTGGCCTGCAAAAGGCCATGGGGGACAAGCTTCTGGTCGAGGGGCTGGATTTCTCGTTGCCACCGGGTGGTATCGTCGGCGTGATCGGCCCGAACGGCGCTGGTAAGACCACGCTCTTTCGCATGCTCACGGGACAGGAGACACCGGACGCAGGCACGATCGAATATGGCGATACCGTATCGCTTTCCTATGTCGATCAGACGCGCGATGCCCTGCCCGAGGGCAAAACCGTGTGGGAGGTTATCTCGGACGGAAATGACATCATCCAGCTGGGTGACGCCGAAATGAACTCGCGCGCCTATTGCTCTGCCTTCAACTTCAAGGGCGGCGATCAGCAGAAAAAAGTCGGATTGCTCTCAGGTGGCGAACGCAATCGTGTACATATGGCCAAACTGCTGAAATCCGGTGGCAACGTGCTATTGCTCGACGAACCGACCAATGATCTTGATGTCGAAACCCTCCGCGCGCTCGAGGATGCGCTGGTCGATTTCGCGGGCTGCGCCGTTGTCATATCCCACGACCGCTTCTTCCTCGACCGCATCTGCACCCACATCCTCGCCTTCGAGGGAGAGGCGCATGTGGAATGGTTCGAGGGCAATTTCGAAGACTACGAGGAAGACAAGAAACGCCGCCTCGGCCCCGACGCGCTGGAACCCAAGCGGATCAAGCATAAGAAGTTTACGAGGTAGAGGGGTGAAGGGACAGGAGAGGAACGCCGTCAATGTCGCCTATCGAACCGGTTTACTACAGAAAGCGTCATTGCGATCATGTTTCTGACGAACGGGTGAACAAACCAAATCCGCCTGTCCCTAATCCACCTCTCTCGGCTTCCCCTCTCCGTCAATCGCCACAAAGGTGAAAACCGCTTCCGTCACCTTTTCGCGCTCACCCGTGCCGCCGCGGCGCACCCAGGCCTCGACCTCGATGCCCATCGAGGTCCGGCCGACGCGCCCGACCTGCGCATAGACGCAGAGTACATCGCCGACCTTCACGGGCCGGATAAATTTCATCGCGTCGACCGCCACGGTAACCACGCGCCCGCCGGCGCTTTCGCGGGCAGAGATGCCACCGGCAATGTCCATCTGGCTCAGCACCCAGCCGCCGAAAATATCACCGTTTACATTCACATCCGCCGGCATCGCCAGCGTGCGCAGCGTCAGTTCGCCTTCGGGTTTGTCCGTCACATCCGCTCCGATCATGAAAACGCAGGCAGGTTTGCGCCTGCCTGCGTCATTTCCGGTCTGCGGTCAATCAGATCAGGCCGCAGCTCGACAGTACCAGTGCGGCTGTCGTCATAAGCAGTACGAGTTTCATGCATCCCCCATTTGTTTTGTGAGAAAACGCCGCTAGTATCGCACAGATTTGCGTATTCGCAAAATGCGCGGCCCTGCCCATGCTGAAACGAGGTGCCCATGCTTGCCGAACTCACTGCCGTCGACCTCTTGGGCGTGCTTGGGTCACTGATCATCGCGGGGGCTTATCTGGCCGTATCGCGTGGATGGGTCAGCGCCGAGCGCGCCGCCTTTCATATCCTGAACCTGACGGGTGCGATATTCATTCTGATTTCTCTATACTATCGCCCCAATCCCGGTGCGATCCTGATCGAGGTGCTGTGGTCGGCCATCGCAATCTACTCGCTCCTGCGGATTGCGTTCAGGTGGTAGAAGGCTCCTAAGGTCAACTGAAACGGAAGGCTTTTTTCTTGCAATGTATGGGCTTCTACCCCATATGCGCCCTGCGACCGTTACCGCACTCGACCTTCTGCTCCTGATACGGCTCAGTAATTCGATCTGCACTGACACGCCGGGCTGCAGCACTTCCGCAGGCAGCAAATGACAGGAGAACACGGAATGGCAAATGGCACCGTGAAATGGTTCAACACCACCAAAGGCTACGGCTTTATTGCGCCCGAAGGCGGCGGCAAGGACGTATTCGTCCATATCTCAGCCGTCGAACGCTCGGGCCTGACTGGTCTGGCTGACAATCAGAAAGTGACCTACGACCTTGAAGCAGGCCGTGACGGTCGCGAAAGCGCCATCAACCTGGCGCTGGTCTGAACAAAGAACATGTCTGACCCCCGGATGCCGGGGGTCGGTACGCAATCGCCATTGCGGAGCCTCCTGCCTCTGCCGTAGACTGCTGAAAACAACAGCCAACCAGAGCAGCCCAGATGGCCGATGACCTTCTCTCTGCGCATCAGGCAGAGCAATCCTATGACGCGACATCCATCGAGGTGCTGGAAGGGCTGGAGCCTGTCCGCAAGCGTCCGGGCATGTATATCGGCGGGACGGATGAACGGGCGCTGCATCACCTCGTGGCCGAGGTGCTGGACAATTCAATGGACGAGGCCGTTGCAGGCCATGCCAACCGGATTGAGGTAGAACTTCATGCCGGTCACGCGATCACGATACGCGACAATGGCCGGGGCATTCCTGTTGATCCACACCCCAAGTTTCCCGACAAATCGGCGCTCGAGGTGATCCTCTGCACTTTGCATGCAGGTGGCAAGTTCTCGGGCAAGGCCTATCAGACATCGGGTGGTCTGCACGGGGTCGGTGCGTCGGTTGTAAACGCGCTTTCCGACAGCATGACAGTACAGGTCGCCCGAAATCGCGAACTTTATGAACAAAGCTTTTCGCGCGGCATTCCCCTTGGCCCGGTTGAAAAACTTGGCGCTGCCCCCAACCGGCGCGGCACCACCGTCACGTTCCATCCTGACGCCGAGATTTTCGGCAAGGCACAGTTCAAACCGGCCCGTCTGTTCAAATCGATCCGCTCAAAGGCCTATCTTTTTTCCGGGGTCGAAATCCGGTGGAAATCCGAAATCGACGACGGCGAAACGCCGACCGACGCGGTGTTTCACTTTCCCGGCGGGCTCTCGGATTACCTGACCGAAACGCTGGGCAAGGCCACGACCTATGCCGACAGACCCTTTGCAGGTACGGTGGATTTTCAGGACAAGTTCGGCGCACCCGGTAAGGTGGAGTGGGCCATCAACTGGACGCCCGCGCGCGACGGATTTATTCAATCCTATTGCAACACCGTCCCCACCCCGCAGGGCGGCACGCATGAACTTGGCTTCTGGGCGGCAATCCTCAAGGGAATCCGTGCCTATGGCGATCTCGTGGGCAACCGCAAGGCCGCCCAGATCAACCGCGATGATCTGATCACCGGGGCGGGTGCCCTTGTCAGCTGTTTCATCCGCGAGCCTGAATTCGTTGGGCAGACCAAGGACCGCCTTGCCACGGTAGAGGCGCAGAAAATGGTCGAAGGATCAGTGCGTGACCATTTCGACAACTGGCTGGCCGCCGATACCAAGGCGGCGGGTGCCATACTGGATTTCCTCGTGCTCAGGGCCGAAGAGCGCCTGCGCCGCCGCCAGGAAAAGGAAACGGCCCGCAAATCCGCAACCAAACGTCTGCGTCTGCCCGGTAAACTGGTGGATTGTTCGTCGAATGCGCGTGACGGTACTGAACTGTTCATCGTCGAAGGCGACAGCGCCGGCGGCAGCGCCAAAATGGCGCGTGATCGCAAGACGCAGGCGCTCCTGCCGCTCAGGGGCAAGGTACTCAATGTGCTGGGCGCGGCGTCATCCAAGATGGGCCAGAACGCCGAAATCAGTGATATTTGTCAGGCCCTCGGCGTTGGTCTGGGCACAAAGTTCAATGTCGATGATTTGCGCTATGACAAGATCATCATCATGACAGATGCCGATGTCGACGGTGCCCATATCGCCGCGTTGCTGATGACGTTTTTCTATACACAGATGCGGCCGATGATTGATCAGGGCCATCTCTATCTTGCGTGCCCCCCCCTCTTTCGGCTGACCCAGGGCGCACGGCGGGTCTATTGTCTGGACGAGGCGGAAAAAGACGCACTCATGGAAAGCGGTCTGGGCGGCAAGGGCCGGATCGACGTCTCCCGGTTCAAGGGGCTGGGCGAAATGGATGCCAAGGACCTGAAAGAAACCACGATGAACCCCGAAAGCCGGAAACTCATAAGGGTCTCGATCGACGAGGATGAGCCCGGCGAAACCGGCGATCTCGTGGAACGGCTGATGGGCAAGAAACCCGAAAAGAGGTTCGAATACATCCAGGAAAACGCCCGGTTCGTCGAAGAACTGGATGTTTAGCCTGCAATATCGACGATTGTCTGTTCCGATTTTGCCGGACAGCGACCATTAAATAGATTCGCTACCTTTGAATCTGATATCGCTTCATCGTCCCTGACCTCACCTCAACAACCGTTGCAACCTTTCCGCTTCCACGGCAGGGTTGGTATATGCTGCGTCTTGCTTTCCTTGTTCTTACGCTTATCGCGGCCTGCGGGCGTCCGCTGACGACGGATGAACTGGCATTCATTCAGCAGATTCACGGCGATGAACTTGATACCTCACGCATACGCCTTGTGGATGGTGCACCGGTCAAGACGGTCACCATGTCGACACCTGTGCGCCCGCGCGTGACCTGTAGCGAACGTATTTTTCCCCCGCCACGCAGTGCCACGGTGACCGGGGCACCCGCCGCCATTGCGTTTTTCAACAGGATCCTGCTTAATCCTGACTACGTCCTCGACAATTATCTGGAGGGCTATCCCGAAACACTCAATCTCTACGAAGCAATGTTTTTTGCCCATGAGATGACGCATGTCTGGCAATGGCAAAATCGTGCGAAAACGGGCTATCACCCGCTCAAGGCAGTGGCCGAGCATCAGAACCAGGATGACCCCTATCTGTTTGATGCCGGGGCAGAGCGTGATTTCCTGTCCTTCGGATACGAACAGCAGGGTGCCATCGTCGAGGAATATGTCTGCTGCGCCGCGCTTGATCCCGACGCCCCGCGCACAGAGCGGCTTTATCAGATGCTGGCGGATGCCTTTCCAGTCTCGCGGCTGCGAACTGACGCCGTCGTCATAGGCTGGCAAGGGGCAGAAACGCGCAATATTTGCCAATAGGTTGCGTCTATTGGTTCAGGATGCGTGGCAAGTTACGGACGCCTTGTGGATAAATATGTGGATTATCGCTTGTGGCCGCCGCCAACCTCCACCCGGATGGTGGCGGGCAAGAACCGGGGCTTGCAGTTTTTCCGATATCGCATTGGTATCCGGTGCAAAGGCAATACAGGGATCTCATCATGCCACAATATGCGTTGACCATGCTTGCCGCCGGGATCGGCATACCAGTTCTCGCGGCACTGAACGCCGCGCTCGGCATCAGGCTGGGATCACCGGTGTCGGCGGCACTTATCCTTTTTACCGTGGCACTGATTTCGGTGAGTGTGACCGCCGCGATAACAGGCGCGCCGGGCCTTGGGCTGGCAGGCCAGCAACCCGGCCACCTCTTTCTGGCGGGTGTTCTGGTGGCGTTCTATGTGCTTTCCATCACGTGGATTGCACCCAAGTTCGGCGTCGGCAACGCCATCTTCTTTGTACTTCTCGGGCAGATTATCTCGGCCACGATCATCGGGCATTTCGGCTGGCTGGGTGTACGGCCCGAACCCCTGACGATGGTTCGCCTTTCAGGCATATTGCTGATGGCAGCGGGGATATTCCTGACGCAAAAGGTCTAAAGCGGGTTCCCCGACAGGTCCAGAACCTGTCGCCAGACCGCGTCATCAACCTCGACCGTCTGCATCGGTTGCCGATCCGCGCCGGGTAACCTGCCGTTTTCATCCGCCGAAACCACCTCGGCCAGCCGACGAAAGCGATCGGCGAAATCGGGGCTGAATGAAGGATCGATCAGGATATAGGTCTGCCCGATATCATGCGGCCCGCCCTCCGGCGCCTTGAGCGGTGCGATATCGACCGAATTGAGCGAACCGGTCAGCCCTGCAGCAAGCAGTTCGACCATCAGGCCAAGCCCCCACCCCTTGTACCCGCCCATCGACGCGAGAGAGCCCGCCAGCGCAGCATCAGGATCGGTTGTGGGTTGCCCGTCAGCATCAACGGCCCACCCTTCCGGGATGGGTTGACCGGCGGCCTGGGCCATAGTGATCTTGCCCCGCGCAACCGCGCTGGTCGAGAAATCGAACTGCATGGCGATCCCGCCCGCACCATCGGGGACGGAAAAGGCAAATGGATTGGTGCCGATGGCCTTGAGCCTGCCGCCGGGCGGTGCCACGGCTGGCGTGGCATTGGTGGCACCGATGGCCATGAAACCACGGCGCGCTATCTGCTCGGTAAAATAACCAAGCGAGGTGCAGGTATGCGCGTGAGCGATGGCGAGGGTGGCAATGCCGTTTTCACGCACGGCCTGCACCGCCGGCTCCAGACCCCGTGAAAACGCCGCCTGCGCAAAGCCGAACTGCGCATCAACTGCCACGACACCGGGCCGGGGGTGCGAAACCTCGGGCGCGGCGCTGCCAGAAACCCGTCTGGAAACCAGCTGCTGGCAATAGCTTTCCAGATAGTAAAGGCCACAGATTTTGTTGCCGTGGGATTCAGCGGCGGCAATGGCGCTGGCAACCTCTTCGGCGATCCAATCCTCGGCGCCATGCCGGGTGAGCGCGGCGTGGGACTGAGTGAAAATATCCTTGATATCGACGTGCATCACAGGGCCTCCAGATTGCCGGATTGCAGCCGCAAAACCCGGTCCATACGTTTCGCCAACTCCAGATTATGTGTCGCGATCAATGCGGATAATCCTGTGTCGCGCACCATGCTCAAAAGCAAGGCAAAAACTGACTCGGCCGTATCCGGGTCCAGATTGCCCGTCGGCTCATCCGCCAACAGGAGCTTGGGTTGATTGGCCAGCGCCCGGCAAAACGCCACGCGCTGCTGTTCACCACCAGAGAGCGCACCGGGCCGATGGTCGCGTCGTTCGGCCAGACCGACCCGCGACAAAAGCTCATCCGCGCGCTGAGCCGCCATCGCGGGTAGTACGCCGTTTGCCAGTTGCGGCAGCGTGATATTTTCCAATGCCGAAAATTCCGGCAGCAGGTGATGGAACTGATACACAAATCCCAGGGTCTGCCTTCGGGCGGCTGTGCGTCGGCGATCGCTCTTTGACGACATGTCATCACCGTCGATAACTACCTGACCAGCGCTTGGTGCGTCCAGCAGACCGGCAATGTGCAACAGCGTTGATTTTCCCGCCCCGGATGGGGCCACCAGTGCCACGATCTCACCCGGTTCAATCCTCAGGTTGATATCCCGCAGCACATTGATTTCACCGGGCTTGCCGGCATTGTAGTTCTTCTGAACCCCATTCAGCTCCAGCACGGGCTTACTCATAGCGCAGCGCCTCGACCGGATTCATGCGCGCCGCGCGGCGGGCGGGGAAAATCGTCACGACAAAGGACAGGATCAGCGACAGCGACACGGCAGACAGCACATCACCCAGCCTCAATTCGGCGGGCAACTGGTAGATGCCCCGGATGGCCGGATCCCAGACGCCGCCGCCCGACACGGCATTCACGAACGAAAAGATCGGATCGATATAGATCGCGAACAGGCACCCCAGGATCGTACCGGTAATCGTTCCGATCACACCGATTGACGCGCCGCAGATGAAAAATACCCGCAATATCGATCCCTCGGACAGGCCCATCGTGCGCAGGATGCCGATATCGCGCCCCTTGTTCTTGACCAGCATGATCAGGCCGGAAACGATATTCATCGTCGCGATCAGAACCAGAATGGACAGGATGATGAACATGACGTTGTCTTCGACATCCAAGGCCCGCAGAAACGCGCCCGACGCATCCTTCCACGTCCAGAGCAATATGCCATCCCCACCGGCGCGTAAAAGCGGCAGCGTATAATCTGCAATGGCATCAGGGTCTTGGACCATGACCTCAAGTTCATCGGCGCCCGTTTCACGGTTGAAATAGCTCTGCGCCTCGGCAAAGGGCATATAGACGCGCACCCTGTCGATATCGTAGCGCCCGAGCGAGAATATGTAGACTACCTCATAGGACTTTACGCGCGGGCTGGTGCCAAATGCCGTTTTGACACCGTCCGGCGAAATCAGCCGGATACGGTCCCCCACCGACGCCCCCAATTCGCGGGCAACCCCCATGCCGATGGCAATCCCTTCATCAAATCGCGTCAGATCGCCCAGCGCGCGCTCGGGATCCTGCATTCCCGGCAGGGATTTCAGGTTTTCCAGCGTAATGCCAATGACATCTACGCCGCTGTTGCGATTGCGCATCGTCGCCAGAATTTGCCCCCGAACCAGCGGCGCAACCCGGCTGACACCCTTGATCGCGCGTATGTCATCGGCCATAGCCGCATAATTTTCGATGAGCCGCGACTGCTGACCATTGGCATTGGTGCGCTGCGTTGAATAAACGGTCACATGCGCATTCGCCCCAAGGATCGTATCGACGAATTGCGTGCGAAATCCTGAACGCACGCTCAGTGTTGCGATCAGCGCGAACACCGCCAGCGCGATACCGATCAGGCTGATCCAGGTCATGACGCTGACGCCACCATCCGCACGGCGCGACCGCAGATAGCGCCATGCGATCATCCACTCGAAACGCGAAAATGCTCGGGGTGTCCGGGTCAATTCAGCCCGTCCCGCGTATCATGTCGGATGTCTGATCGCCCTGAACGCTTTCAAGATACTCGATCACCTCCGCCGGGTTCTCATCTGGCGGGAATACCGGATAGAAAACCTTTTCGACCACGCTGTCCTGCATGATCAGGGTCAGTCGCTTGTACAAAGTCATGCCTGCCACTTCAAAGGTCGGCAGGTTCCACGCCTCTGCGAGATGCAACTCTTCATCCGACAAAAGTGGGAATGGCAGGTGCAGGCGTTCGGCTACTTCGGACTGATAGGCCGGGCTTTGTGTCGAAATGCCGAACACCTGATCGACCCCCATCAACCGAAGATCCTCCATGTGATCGCGGAACGCACAGGATTGCGGCGTGCAACCGCGCGCACCGGGTATGGAATCCCAATTATCCGGCAGCGCGACACCCGGCTGGGCCGTCATCGGATAGAAATAGAGCACCGTCCGGCCGCGCAGACGGCGCAGCTTGTGCGCATTGCCATCGGTTCCCATCAGCCGCAGGCGGGGAATGGTGCTTTTCAGCAGATGGTCGGCACCGCCATCATCGGTTGGCACCGGCAGTGCCGACCAATTGACCTCATGCAGCGCCTGCGTTCCCGCTGGGTCGTTTGACGTACTGTCATCCTGCCCATCAACCGGGGCCGCTACTGCCTTTTCAGCGTGTTTTTTTTTGCGGCCAAAAACATGACCGCAAAATCCGAAAAAGGCCCAAAGCACGCCGAAGCCGGCAAAAAATCCAATCGCCGCAAAGCCTGCACCCTCAGTTGTCAGCGGAACCGCAGGCTTGAAATCTTCCATGGCTTTCTGTGCGATTTCAATATCATTGAACCGCAAGAGCTTGGCCAGGCGATCATAGGGACCCGCGTCGCGTAAAACGTCCAGATCCTCGCTCAGGCGTTCCTGGCGGGTAATCGTATCGCTCATGTCGTCACGGCGTTTGGCTCTGAACTCGCTGCCCTGCAAATCATCCAGCGCCTGTTCGCGGGTCAGGCCGGCCTCGGCGGCGGATGTATCGAAATTTTCGACGACCAGCGTCAGTTCATCAACCGCACCACCCAGCCGCTGAATATATTGCTGGGAGTATTCCGGGAACTGGGTCAGCCCGGCGGCCCCGGCCAATCCACCCGCAAATGTCAGCATGCGTACGATCATGACGCAGGTCTAGCATAGATTTCGGCCAATCTTGCAACGGCGATTTCGGGGCTCAGTTCCTCGCTCTCGCCGGTTCTTCGCGAGGTCAACTCGACAACCCCGTTTTTCAGCCCGCGCGGTCCCACCGTCAGACGCCATGGAACGCCGATCAGATCCATCGTCGCGAATTTTGCCCCGGCCCGTTCGCTCCGGTCATCATAAAGCGGCTCCAGCCCCCGCCCGACCAGCGCTTTGTAGAGGTCCTCGCAGGCCGCGTCAGCCGCCGCATCCCCCTGCTTGAGGTTGACGATCCCGGCATGGAACGGGGTCACGCCCTCGGGCCAGATAATCCCGTTATCATCATGGCTGGCCTCGATGATCGCACCCAAGAGACGGCTGACACCGATCCCGTGCGACCCCATGTGAACCGGCACGCTCTCACCGGTTTCGGTTACAACCGTCGCGCCCATCGGCTCAGAGTACTTTGTACCAAAGTAAAAGATTTGCCCCACCTCGATCCCGCGCGAGGTCTTGCGACGCCCCTCCGGAATTTGGGCAAAGACCCCGGCATCGTGCGTCTCATCGGTGCGGGCATAAGGCGTTGTCCATTCCTTGACGATCGCGGCGCATTCTTCGCGATCATCGTAATCGACAACGCGCTCACCCAGGCTCAGATCGGTGATGGCGCTGTCATAGAACACCTCACTTTCACCCGTATCGGCCAGCACAAGGAATTCATGCGTGTTATCGCCCCCAATCGGCCCGCTGTCGGCACGCATCGGGATCGCCTGCAGCCCCATACGCTCATAAGTCCGCAAATAGCTGACCATATGACGATTATAGGCATGCAGCGCACTGTCCTTGTCGATGTCGAAATTATAACCATCCTTCATATAGAACTCGCGCCCGCGCATCACGCCGAACCTCGGGCGGATTTCATCCCGGAATTTCCACTGAATATGATAGAGCGTCAGGGGCAAAGACTTGTACGAACTGACATGGCTGCGGAAAATATCCGTGATCAGTTCTTCGTTGGTCGGGCCATAGAGCATATCGCGCCCGTGCCGGTCCGAGATTCTGAGCATCTCTTCGCCATAATCGTCATAACGCCCGCTTTCGCGCCACAGATCAGCCGATTGCAGTGTCGGCATGAGCATGGGAATATGACCGGCCCGTATCTGCTCTTCGTGCACAATGTTTTCGATGTTTTTCAACACTTTGAAACCCATCGGCAGCCACGAATAAATCCCGGCTGAGGATTGCTTGATCATCCCGGCACGCAGCATCAGCCTGTGGCTGACGATTTGCGCTTCGGCGGGGTTCTCTTTCAGAACGGGCAGGAAATATCGGCTGAGACGCATCTGGTGACGACCCTGATTTACTTGGCAATTGCGGCCATTCTTTAGGCCATGTCCCCTGCCCTCACAAGGGTAGGCACGCCCTTGGGCATGAATGACCCAATCCGCTGCCCCCTTGCACGCAGCGCCCCATTGGGCGAGACAGAACAAAAGAGGAGAACCATGGGCCTGCCAGTTCAACAACAGCTGAAATACTGGGGCATCGCCGCGGCGATATTTCTGGCCATCATGTGGCTCTTGGGGGATGTGATCCTGCCTTTCGTCTTGGGCGGTGCCATCGCCTATTGTCTGGATCCGATTGCCGACAAGCTCGAAAGCTGGGGATGCTCGCGTGCGGTGGCGGCGACCATCATTTCGCTATTCGCCATATTGGTATTTCTGATCGTGTTCCTTGCGCTCATGCCGCTGCTGGTTCAGCAGGCAATCGCCCTTTTTGATACGGCACCCAGCCTTTTCAACAATTTGCGCGACTTCCTGTCCGAGCGTTTTCCGGCCCTCGCCGATAATTCCAGTCCGCTGCGCCAGTCCCTGTCGTCGCTTGGCTCGACCATTCAGTCCAGGGGCGGTGATCTCCTGAACACTCTGCTGTCATCGGCCATGTCGATCGTAAATATCGCGGTCCTTTTTGTGATCGTGCCCGTCGTGGCCTTTTACCTGCTGCTTGACTGGGATCACATGGTGGCCTGCATTGACGAAATGCTGCCTTTGGATCACGCGCCCACCATCCGCCAGATCGCCAGCGAGATTGATCAGGTTCTGGCCTCATTCATCCGTGGTCAGGGCATGGTCAGCGCCATTCTGGGGACTTACTACGCGATTGCTCTCTTGCTGGTCGGGCTTCAGTTCGGGCTGGTTGTCGGTGCCATTGCCGGGGCGCTGACCTTTATCCCCTATATCGGCGCTCTGGTCGGCGGCGCGCTGTCGATCGGGCTTGCGCTGTTCCAGTTCTGGGGCGAATGGACCTCGATCGGGGCAGTGGCAGCGATCTTTGTCGTTGGTCAGATGGTCGAGGGTAATTTTCTGACACCCAAGCTTGTGGGCGGCAGCGTCGGATTGCATCCGGTCTGGCTCTTGTTCGCGCTTTCGGTATTCGGGTCGCTTTTTGGTTTCGTCGGGATGCTTGTCGCGGTGCCGGTGGCTGCCGCGCTTGGGGTGCTGGCGCGGTTCGGTATCGCGCAATACACCGCTGGACGGCTCTATCAGGGACTGGCCGGGATGACCGACAGGGACGGACCCACCGACGAGGACTGAGTATTGGCGGAACAGCTCATCTTTGACCTGCCGCGCAAAGTGGCAAGGGGCCGGTCGGATTTCTTCATTTCTCCGTCCAATGCCTATGCGTTGGAAACTGTGGAAAACTGGCGCGAATGGCCTCAGGGCAAGCTGATTCTGACCGGTCCGCGCGCATCCGGAAAATCACATCTGGCGGCGATCTGGGCATCGGAAACCGGGGCCGGTATGCGCAGTGCCGCTGACCTCGCCGCCAGCGACCTGGCCGGTTTGGGTGACGGCAATCTCGTGATCGAGGATGCCTCGAACCCGCTTTCGCCCGAGGCTGAGGAAACCCTTTTCCATCTTCATAACCGCATCCTCAGCAACGGCCATCGCCTGTTGATAACTGCCGAACGGGCGCCCGGTTTCTGGCCAACGCAGCTCCCTGATCTCAAGAGCCGGATGATGGCCACCCCGCTGGCGGTACTGGAGCCACCCGATGACGGGCTGCTGTGCGCGGTTCTGGTCAAGCATTTCTCGGATCGTCAGCTTGTGCCGCCCGCGGCGCTGATTACCTATATCGCGCAGCGCATGGACCGTTCCCTGCTGGCCGCAGACGAGATCGTCGCCGCGATTGATGCGGCTGCCCTGCGCCAAAAGCGGGCGCTGACCCAAAGATTTGTGGCCGACATACTGGACAAGCATTCCGCGAACGACGCATAATTGTTTCCTTACCGTTGCTTCCGGCACTTATCCACAAGCTATGACCTATGCGAATTTCCTATCGGCCGAGGCGCCGCCCCCGCTTGATCTGCCCGATGCCACATCGGGCCCGGGGCGTTTCGTCAATCGCGAACTGAGCTGGCTCTCGTTCAACTGGCGTGTGCTGGACGAGGCCCGCAATCCGCGTGTTCCCTTGCTCGAGCGGGTGCGGTTTCTATCAATTTCGTCCACGAACCTTGACGAATTTTATACCGTGCGGGTCGCGGGCCTGCGCGAATTGGCGCGTGCGGGCAACACGACACCTGCCGCCGACGGGCTGAGCCCTGCGCAGCAGCTTGAACTGATTGACGACAGCACCCGCCGCCTGATGCACGACCAGCAGACCACGTGGGAAGGTCTCAAGGCAGAGCTTGAGGAAGCGGGCATAGTCCTCCTGTCGCAGGACCGTCTCAGCAAGGACGACGCGAAATTCCTGGACGATGTTTTCATGGATCGGGTCTTTCCGGTTTTGTCACCCCTTGCAATCGATCCGGCCCACCCGTTTCCCTTTATCCCCAATGAAGGTTTTTCCCTCGCGCTTAGCCTCAAGCGGGACAAGGACGGGCGGGAACTCAAGGCGCTTTTGCCCATTCCAAATCAGATCGATCGGTTCCCGAGATTGCCGGACGAAGGGGAAACGCTGCGCTATCTCCCGCTCGAAGAACTGCTGCTCTTGAAGGTGCCTTCGCTCTTTCCGGGCTACAAGACCAAGGGCGCCTGCGCGTTTCGGGTGCTTCGCGACAGTGACCTCGAGGTTGAGGATGAGGCGGAAGACCTCGTGCGCGAGTTCGAAGTCGCGCTCAAGCGTCGCCGCCGTGGCGAGGTGATCCGCCTGAAAATATCGTCCAAGGCACCGCGTGCACTCTCTGCGGTCATTACCGAAAATCTGGCCGTCGAATCCAGCGAAGTGGTCGAGATTGACGGGCTGATCGGCATGTCCGATCTGGGCGAGCTGGTGGTCGATAGCCGACCCGATCTCCTTTGGCCCAGTTTCACCCCCCGCGTGCCCGAGCGGGTTCAGGACCATGACGGCGACATGTTCGCCGCCATCCGCCAGAAAGACATGTTGCTGCACCACCCCTACGAGACGTTTGACATGGTGGTGCGGATGCTGTCGCAGGCAGCGCGTGATCCTGATGTCGTGGCGATCAAGCAGACCCTCTATCGCACCAGCAACGAAAGCCCGGTTGTCGAGGCGCTGTGCGAGGCCGCGGAAAACGGCAAATCCGTCACCGCGCTCGTCGAACTGAAAGCGAGGTTCGATGAGGCCGCGAATATCCGGCAGTCGCGCCGTTTGGAACGGGCGGGCGCGCATGTGGTTTACGGCTTTCTGAACTATAAGACACATGCCAAGATCAGTGTCGTCGTACGCCGCGAAGGGGACAGGCTGGTCACTTATTCGCATTTCGGCACCGGCAATTACCACCCGATCACCGCGCGCATATATACCGACCTCTCGCTCTTTACCTGCGATCCGTCGCTTGGGCGGGATGCCACCAAGGTTTTCAACTATATTGGCGGATATGCGCCACCGGAGGGTCTGGAAAACCTTGCCTATGCCCCGGTCACCCTGAAATCCACGCTCCTCGCCCTGATCAAGGATGAAATCGCCGCCGCCCAGGCCGGCAAACCCGCCGAAATCTGGGCCAAGATGAATTCGCTGATCGAGCCTGATATTATCGACGCGCTTTACGAGGCATCGCAGCACGGCGTCAAAGTAGAACTGGTCGTGCGCGGCATTTGCGGGTTGCGCCCGGGCGTCAGGGGATTGTCAGAAAATATCCGCGTGAAATCAATTGTGGGCCGGTTCTTGGAACATTCTCGGATCGTCTGTTTCGGCAACGGCCACGGCCTGCCCGCAAAAAAAGCCAAGGTCTATATCTCTTCCGCCGACTGGATGGGCCGGAACATGAACCGCCGTGTTGAAACGCTGGTCCAGATCAAGAACGACACCGTCAAAGCCCAGATCATGAAACAGATCATGGCCGCCAATCTGCGCGACGAGGCGCAAAGCTGGGTGATGGACGGCACCGGACAATTTGCCCGCATCGTGCCCGATGACCCCAGCGACCTCTTTAATTGCCACCGGTTTTTCATGGAGAATGCATCGCTTTCGGGGCGGGGCTCGGCCGGGGCGTCTGATGCGCCCGAACTCGCGCATTCCAAAGATTGACTCGAACGCGCAATCGCAGGCACTCTCGCCCCAGAATACGATGGGGGTCTCATGGACGGCACGGCGGATCGCGCAGGCGACGATTGGGACGCGTTCGACCGGCCCATATTTGATGATCCCGAGGCACGCGCGTTATCCCGCGTCGGCGTCATCGATGTCGGTTCAAACTCGGTCAGGATGGTTGTGTTTGACGGCGCCGCGCGCTCGCCCGCGTATTTCTTTAACGAAAAAATCCTGTGTGGTCTGGGTGCGGGGTTGCTGGATACGGGCAGACTGAACCCCGAGGGTCGCAAGCGCGCATTCGCCGCAATCAAACGGTTTGCCAAACTGGCCCGCGCGATGAAGGTCGCACCCCTGACGGCCGTTGCGACTGCCGCCGTGCGCGAAGCAGCCGACGGGCAGGAATTTGTCGATGAGGTCGAAGCCGCGACACATCTGCATATCCGTATCGTGGACGGTCGAGAAGAGGCGCGGCTTTCTTCGCAGGGTGTTTTGCTCGGCTGGCCCGGTGCACGAGGTCTGGTCTGCGATATCGGCGGTTCATCGATGGAACTGGCGATGGTCGGGAATGGCGAGGTTGGCAAGCGCGTGACCTCGTCACTGGGGCCGCTCAAACTGCGCGATATCAAAGGCGGCAAGAAGGGTTTGCGCGACCATATCCGCAGCGGTATAGACGACCTGATTGACCAGATGGGCGCCGATCACAACCGGCTTTATCTGGTGGGTGGTTCCTGGCGCGCCATTGCCCGTCTGGACATGGAACGCCGCGGCTATCCGCTGAGCGTCCTGCATGAATACAAGATGACCCGCCGCGATATCCAGAAAACCGTGAACTGGATTTACGACAACGATCTTGAGGAATTGCGTGCGCGAACCGGCACGTCGGCAGAACGCATGTCGCTGGTTCCTCTGGCGGGAAAAGTGCTCAAAGGACTGGTATCGGGATTTTCGCCGCGCAAGATCTATGTCTCCAGCTATGGTATTCGCGAGGGCCTTTTGTACGAGCAGATGCCCGACCGGTTGCGCCGCCGCGACCCGCTGATCGAGGCTTGCCGGTACTCAGAACAGCAAAATGCCCGCCTGCCCGGCTTTGGCAAGAAACTCTATCATTTCATCCTGCCCCTGTTTCCCGGTGCCGATCTCGAAACGCTGCGCCTGATCCGGGCGGCCTGCCTGTTGCATGATGTCAGTTGGCGCGCGCATCCCGATTACCGCGCCGAGGTGTGTTTCGACAACGCCACCCGCGCCAATCTGGGTGGGCTGGATCACCGTGGCCGCGTCTTTCTGGGCATCGCATTGCTGCACCGCTACAAGAACACGCGCCCCGGTCGCTTTGAAAGCCTGCTATCGCTATTGGATGAGCGTGACATCCGACTGGCCGAAGTTGTCGGCAAGGCCATGCGCTTTGGCTCGATGTTCACCGTGCGCCAGCCCGAATTGATGGGCAAACTACACTGGCAGCCCAAAAAACGCGTTCTGCACCTGAAACTGACACCCGAAAGCGTTGATCTCTTTGGCGAGGTCGCCGAAGCCCGGTTTGAGGCGCTGGTATCCGCGCTTGGCGGGACATCAAGGATCAGGTGGCCCTGAACCCGGGCTTCACGCACTTGGCCATGTATCAGACACGCGATAGCCGCCGGGCCAGGGGTCGGTCGGATCGACCATGATCTGGTGCGTGCCCGTGATCCAGCCGCGGCCGCGCAGACGAGGTGCAATTGCCGCCTGTCCGGTGGACAGTTTGATATCCTGAAAGCCGCAGTTGAATTCGCCCCCGATGATCGAGCGCGCCAGATAGGTCTCGCGTGGTGCCATATGCCCCTTTGCCCTCAGCGTTGCCATTTTCGCAGATGCCCCAGTTCCGCAGGGTGACCGGTCGATCTTACCCGGATCAATCACCACCGCGTTTCTGCCAGAAAGGACATCACCTTCACGCGTCAGCGGCCCGGAAAACTGGGTAAAGGAAATGTGGTTCCATTCCTTTTCGGGATGGCTGAATCCGATCTGTTCATTGGCCGCACGGGTGATCCGCGCGCCCAGAGTCGCGATATCGTGGCCTTCGTCCGGCGCAATGGCAAAGCCCAGCTTTTCGGCATCAACGATGACAAAACTGTCGCCGCCAAAGGCCGTGTCAACGCTTAGTGTCGGCAATCCCTCGACCTCAAGCGGTGCATCCAGCCTGTCGGCAAAAGAAGGGACATTCTGCAATTCGACTGACCGCGCATGACCCTGCTCGCAATAGACGCGCACCGCAACAAGACCGGCAGGAACCTCAAGCGTGAAGTCGACAAACGGTTCGCGCGCGGCAATCATGCCGGTCCCGACCAGAACGGTCGCCACGCACATGGCGTTCGAGCCTGACATTGGCGGGGTATGGGCTGGCTCCATGATCAGGAAACCGGCAGCCGCATCCGGGTGGCGCGGCGGCACCAGAAGATTGACATGCTTGAATACGCCCCCGCGCGGTTCGTTCAGCACGATCGACCGGAGCGTGCCGTCAGTTTCAAGCCAGTCGCGCATTTCCCACAAGGTTTCGCCGGGCGGCGGCAATACCCCGCCGGTAATGACATTTCCAACCTCGCCCTCAGCATGGGCAGACACGATCTGGATCAATTTTCCGCTGTGCATCGGTGCGTCCTTTCGACGGCTTCTGAACTGTCTCTGTCGCGATTGGCGATGCAACGCCGGTCAGAGTCAATCACCCATGGTGCCTCGGGCCTGCCCGAACCGCCAAAACGACCGGGGGCGACGAATTGGCCCAGCGCGCGAATTCCGCTTCGCTTTCTCGCATGCGCAGCATACACTCGCCGAAATTTACGGGAGGACACCGGATGAAGGACATCCTGCAAGAGCTTGAGACCCGCCGCGACACCGCGCGCCAGGGTGGTGGCGAACGCCGTATCGACGCACAGCACGCCAAGGGCAAGCTGACCGCGCGCGAACGGATCGAACTTCTGCTTGATGAGGACTCGTTCGAAGAGTTCGACATGTTCGTCGCGCATCGCTGCACCGAGTTCGGCATGCAGGAACAACGCCCCTCGGGCGATGGCGTGGTCACCGGCTGGGGTACGATCAATGGCCGCATGGTCTATGTTTACTCGCAGGATTTCACCGTATTCGGCGGCTCGCTGTCAGAGACTCATGCCCAGAAAATCTGCAAGATCATGGACATGGCGGTCCAGAACGGTGCACCGGTCATCGGTCTGAACGATTCCGGCGGTGCCCGCATTCAGGAAGGCGTCGCATCACTCGCCGGTTACGCCGAAGTATTTCAGCGCAATATCATGGCCTCCGGCGTCGTGCCTCAGATCAGCGTGATCATGGGACCCTGCGCAGGTGGCGCGGTCTATTCGCCCGCGATGACCGATTTCATCTTCATGGTGCGCGACAGTTCATACATGTTCGTCACCGGCCCGGATGTCGTGAAAACCGTCACCAATGAAGTCGTGACCGCCGAAGAGCTGGGCGGTGCATCAACGCATACGCGGAAATCATCCGTCGCCGACGGCGCGTTTGAAAACGATGTGGTGGCTTTGGCCGAAGTACGCCGCCTGGTCGATTTCCTACCGCTCAACAATCGTCAAAAGCCGCCGGTGCGACCATTCTTTGACGAAGTCAGCCGCGCAGAAACCAGCCTCGACACGCTCATCCCCGACAATCCCAACACGCCTTATGACATGAAAGAGCTGATCGAAAAGATCGCGGATGAAGGCGATTTTTACGAGATGCAGGAAGATTTCGCCAAGAATATCATCACGGGATTCATCCGGCTCGAAGGTTCGACCGTGGGCGTTGTGGCCAACCAGCCGATGGTTCTGGCCGGCTGTCTGGATATCGACAGTTCGCGCAAGGCGGCCCGTTTCGTGCGCTTCTGCGACGCCTTTGAAATTCCGCTGCTGACACTGGTGGATGTTCCCGGCTTTCTGCCCGGCACAAGTCAGGAATATGGCGGCGTGATCAAGCATGGGGCGAAACTGCTCTTTGCCTATGGTGAGGCCACGGTTCCCAAGGTTACGGTCATCACCCGCAAGGCCTATGGCGGTGCTTATGACGTCATGTCGTCAAAGCATTTGCGCGGCGATTTCAACTATGCATGGCCGACGGCTGAAATTGCCGTGATGGGTGCAAAGGGCGCAGTTGAGATCCTGTATCGCTCTGAACTGGGCGATGCGGACAAGATCGCCGAGCGCACAGCGAATTACGAAGATCGCTTTGCCAATCCCTTTGTTGCCGCCGAAAAAGGCTTTATCGACGAGGTGATCATGCCCCGCAATACGCGCAAACGGATTTGCCGGGCATTTGCATCTCTGCGCGGGAAGAAACTGCAGAACCCATGGAAGAAGCACGACAACATTCCGCTTTGATTCAACGGCTTAACACGGCGCGACGACGTACTGTCGGCCTCGCGGGCAAGACGAAACTGTCTGACGCTGCCTACCGGTTTCTTCTGGGGATGAATTGCGTATAAACGGTGCCGACGCGTTGCAACCTCGCCAAGGATGGTGCCAGATGCCTGATTTCCATCTATTCCCCACCGGACCGCGCCCCGTCGCGCCGTTCAGCCATGCGATTGAAACCGATGGCTGGGTAATCCTGACAGGGCAGATGCCGACGGACCCGAATGCACCCGATGCGCCCCTTCCCGATGGTATCGACGCACAGACGCACAGGGTCATGCAAAATCTGGAGCTGATCCTGGGGGAGCTGGGACTGAATCTGAGCCATGTCGTTCAGTGCCGGTGTTTTCTGACAGAATTCGATCGGGACTACGCCCAATTCAACACGACCTATGCAAGCTATTTTCCGGACGACCGACGCCCGGCCCGCACAACAGTGGGCGTTACCGCACTGGCTGTGGGTGCACTGGTGGAAATTGATTGCGTCGCCCGACGGCCCGCACCCGCATGAAGCGGCTGGTTCCTCTGGCCCTGCTGGCCATCGCCGCCTGCAAGGACGAGCCATCGCCCGTATCAGCACCTTCGGGCCAGTCGATTACCCCCCATGAGACGCTGTTCGAGGATCAGGCGGGGAACACAATCGGCATCCTCAGATATATCGCCCCGGCCATCGCGCGCGAGACAGGCACCATCAGTTTTGCGCAGGCCGAGGATGATCTGAAATATCTCTGTCAGAGAGACGGGATCGACCTTGTCAATCGTGGCAAGGCCGACCAGATCATCGTCTCTCTGATCGATCAGCCGTCGCCGCGGGGTGAAACGAATCCCGATGTTACAAAATTCATTGCGCTCTTTCGTGTCGAAAATGAAACCTGTATTTGGGAGCTGTTTTAACGGTTCCACCATATATTGGGGTCTGCCATATTGCAGTGATCCGATCTGATGCGCACGTATCACATCCTGTGGATAACTGAAATATTTTGTGTATTTTCAATGTGATCTGAGCTAGGTTCCTGTGGATCGTTTTACGCGGTCTGTATCTCGACGGGGTCGTACCGCCCCGACTAACGTTAGGAGAGCAAGATGTCCAAGAGCATCACAACTTTTGTTGCCCTGGGCTTTGTCGCCCTTGTTTCCGCCTGTGGCGGCGGGCAACAGGAAGAGATTGTTTTCGTTGAACCGGATCCCGTCATCGCGGAGCCGATTTTCAACGGCAAAATTAAATAATCTCATCGGGGCGGGTCTGACCCGCCCCGAGCAAATCCGCCTCATGGCACTCCCCTACATGCTCAAACATCGCGGCTTTCCGGGCCGTTTGCAGGGCACGGATTACCAGTTCACCATCCGTCGTCCCAACAAGAACGGTGCCACACCGCTGATCGCGCGCGAACGCTTTGCAGATCGCCGTCCGGCGGACAAGCGCGCCGATCTGGGCTTCATGCACGCACTCTGGACGTATTTCGCAGAAGAGCCGTTCCAGCGCGGCAACCTAGATGCCGGCCGGCTGTCATGGCTTTTTGGCCGCGAGGTCGTGGCAGCCGACGATGCGTTTGATCCCCGCGATTATGAGGCGCTGTTGCGCATTGATGTCGCCGCCACCCGCATCAGCTTTCCCGAGTTGTTCGACTAGATATCGGCGTGAATTCGCCTGCAGCCCCCAGATTTGGGCGGGAAACGGCGCAATTTTCGTTCCGTCACGGCTCTGTCTGGCCTCTGCGCCAGCAATTGATAGACCTGCCGCACGCGGGGCGGAGCTTCCCCAAGGCGCCGCCAACTTCAAGTACCGTTACCCTTCCCCTTGGCGGAGGTCTGTGATCCGTTCGTACCTTCAGACCTCCGCCCTTTTCCCCCGCGAAGATACGATATGAATTGATTTTTCTACAAATTTTTGCTGTGTTCGGCACTACGAATTCACGTGATCACAACAATCAACGAGGCAAGGTATATGTCTGTAAAATCAATTGGCGTCCTGTTTATTGTGCCGCTGGTACTAGCGGGATGTCTGCAAAATGACGCCGAGCGCGCGGCGGCGGGCGCGGCGGCAGGCGCAGCCACGGCTGCCGTTGTTAACGGTAACGTTCTGACCGGCGCTGCCATCGGCGGATTGGCAGGGGCCATCTGCGACGACGTGAACATCTGTAACTGACGACTAATGGTCACATGCAAAGAGCCATCGGCCACCTTGTGGCCGGTGGTTTTTTTGTGCTTCAAGCAAACCGAAGCAATAGGGTAAGGCATCCCAAGCGGTGCCCGGGGGATAGGCATGTTCAAAAAGATTCTGATTGCAAACCGTGGCGAAATCGCCTGCCGCGTCATCAAATCCGCGCGGAAAATGGGGATCCAGACCGTCGCCGTTTATTCCGACGCTGACGCCAATGCGCTCCATGTCAGCATGGCAGATGAGGCCGTTCATATCGGCCCGCCCCCTGCCAACCAGTCCTATATCGTCATCGACAACGTGATGCGGGCCATTCGGGAAACCGGTGCCGAAGCTGTCCACCCCGGATACGGCTTTCTGTCCGAGAACGCCAAATTTGCCGAAGCACTCGCCGCGGCGAAGGTCGCCTTTATAGGCCCCCCCGTCGGCGCCATCGAGAGCATGGGCGACAAGATAACGTCGAAGAAAATCGCGCAGGATGCCGGCGTCAGCACGGTTCCGGGCTATATGGGGCTGATCGAGGATGCCGAGGAAGCGGTGAAGATCAGTCAGGAGATTGGCTATCCCGTCATGATCAAGGCCAGTGCCGGCGGCGGCGGCAAGGGTATGCGGATCGCCTGGAATGATGACGAGGCGCGCGAAGGGTTTCAATCCTCCAAGAACGAAGCGGCAAGCTCATTTGGTGATGACCGGATTTTCATCGAGAAATTCGTGACCCAGCCACGCCATATCGAAATTCAGGTACTGGCGGATTCACATGGCAACTGCATCTATCTGGGAGAGCGCGAATGCTCGATCCAGCGGCGCAACCAGAAGGTCGTCGAAGAGGCCCCCAGCCCGTTTCTGGACGCCAAGACGCGCAAAGCGATGGGCGAACAGGCCTGTGCCTTGGCAAGTGCGGTAGGCTATACCAGCGCCGGAACGGTTGAATTCATCGTCGATGGAGATCGGAATTTCTATTTCCTGGAAATGAACACGCGCCTGCAGGTCGAGCATCCGGTGACCGAACTGATCACCGGCGTCGATCTTGTCGAACAGATGATCCGCGTGGCCAATGGTGAAAAGCTGTCGATCACCCAGAAAGACGTCAAGCTGAACGGCTGGGCGATCGAAAGCCGGCTTTATGCCGAGGATCCATATCGCAATTTCCTTCCCTCGATCGGGCGCCTGACGCGCTATCGCCCCCCTGCTGAGACCGCCTCTGAAACGGCTGTTGTGCGCAATGATACTGGCGTCTTCGAAGGCGGTGAGATCAGCATGTATTATGATCCGATGATCGCCAAGCTGTGCACCTGGGCACCCGACCGTGGCGCGGCCATCGACGGCATGCGCAACGCGCTCGACGGGTTCGAGGTTGAGGGGATTGGCCACAACCTGCCCTTCTTGTCGGCGGTAATGGATCACGAAAAATTTGTCTCGGGCGACATGACGACGGCCTTCATCGCCGAAGAATATCCCGACGGTTTCGAAGGTGTCACGCTGGATGACCGGGCCGTGCGGCGGGTCGCGGCAGCGGCGGCAGCGATGCACAGGGTGGCTGAAATACGCCGCGCCCGGGTTTCGGGCCGGATGGACAACCACGAACGCCATGTCGGGCGCGATTGGGTCGTCTCAGCCCAGGGTCAGAATCTGGGCGTAAGCATCGATGCCGATCATGAAGGCTCGACAGTGACGTTTTCGGATGGCGAGGCGCTCAGAGTCAGCAGCGACTGGAGACCCGGCGATCAGCTTGCGCGGCTCGACATTGACGGAGAGACGTTGCTTCTGAAGGTCGGCAAGATCAGCGGCGGGTTGCGAATACGTTCGCGCGGGGCCGATCTCAAGGTTCATGTGCGCACACCGCGCCAGGCCGAACTGGCCATGCTGATGCCCGAGAAGCTGCCGCCGGATACCTCCAAGATGCTGCTCTGCCCGATGCCGGGACTTGTGGTCAAGCTCGATGTCGAGGAAGGCGACGAGGTGCAGGAGGGTCAGGCGCTTTGCACCGTCGAAGCCATGAAGATGGAAAACATCCTGCGTGCCGAGAAAAAGGCCGTCATCGCCCGCATCAACGCCGCACCCGGCGACAGCCTCGCGGTCGATGAAGTGATCATGGAGTTCGAATAGTCAGGCTGGCTATTTCTGCCGCTGCTCCCGCAGCTCCTGCTGGCGCAGCGGCATCTTGTCGATCACCCTGCCGATCTCACGCATGTCCCACGGGAAGGGTTTCCTGAGTTTGACGCCGCCATCCTTGCCCAGGATCGCCAGCATGAAACCCCGGGGGCGCAGACGTTTGCGCAGATCGCTCAATTCGTTCGGGTTGGTGTCGGTCACGATCAGGATGTCTCGTTCGGTAACCGCCTCGGGGACCTCCTGAACGAACCTCAATTGCTCCTGAAATCGTGGGTCATTGACGCTGTCGGCAAAGATGACAACGGGACGTGCAATCCACAGAAAATCATTCAAATTGATGTCTTCCGCATCAAAAATGATTAATCCATCTTCGTTCCACCGCTCTGGCGCCGATGGTTCTTCATCAGTTCCCGCCAATGCGGTCGCAGCAAATAAACCTGCAAATACAAGGGTAAATACGCGCAGCATCGGCACCTCCGTCTGGGAAATATAGGTTAATTTTTGCGGGTTGCGAGTGAAAGGCCAGCTAAAATCCTCACTATTCCGCGCCCGGCGCTTAAATCGTCCGAGACTTCGACTCCCTATGCATTTCCCCGACCTTGGGGGATGGATTGGACATCATACTGCATGCCGGTGCCCACCGGACAGGAACAACCTCATTTCAGTGCATGTTGTCGGCAAGCGGTGCCCCGCTGCGCCGTAGGGCCGTTGTGGCATGGGGCCCGGAAACGACAAGAACCGGCGCGTTTGCCGGCCTGATCAAAAACCCGATCTCGCTGGACCGTGACGATTGCCGCCAGGCCAAAGAAAGTTGTCGGCAACTGGCCCGGCGAATTAACCTGCTGGAGCGGGAGGGGGTCAAAACGCTGATCGTCAGCGATGAAAACCTGCTGGGATCGATGCGCGAAAATCTGTTGCACGGTGGGCTCTATCCCTTTGCGCGGGCAAGGCTGGCGCATTTCCAGACCTATTTCCCCAGACCGATCAACCGTTTGGCGGTGGCGATCCGCCATCCCGCCACCTATTGGTGTTCGGTTCTGGCATTCGCCGCCGAGCAACAGTTTGGGTTGCGCGGCCCCGCACGTTCAATGGCGCTGAGCGACCATGCCAATCGCTGGCGGAACCTATTCGAGGCCGCCGCTCAGGCCCTTCCCGCAACCGAAATCGTTGCATGGCCATTCGAGAAACTGATCGGGCGGGCCGACCTGCAGCTTGGGCTTCTTTTGGATGGTTCAGTTCCGTCGGGCCTCAGGCGCGCGCGCCGCTGGCACAACCGCTCGGCCTCACCAGATCGGGTTCTGAAAATGCTGCAGTTGCGAAATAATCTTGCTTTGCCACCTGATGTCACACTAAACCACGGGCAATGGCCGCCGTTTTCCAAGCCGCATCAGGCGATACTAAACGCCACATACCAAGAAGATGTGGAATGGTTAAAAGCGGGGGCAGATCAGATAGTGACCTGGCTGGGCACCACAGGTGAACAGTCGGACAGGGCTGCAAAGGTGGGGGACGAAATCTATGGCCAGCAATACAGAGGCATGGAAATCACGCGCTGAATCCGAACTCAGGGGCCGGCCACTGGATGATCTCAACTGGGATACGCTCGAAGGTATCCGCATTAAGCCGCTCTATACTGAGCAGGACCTGAGCAATATCGACCATCTGCAGACCGTTCCCGGCGACGCACCCTTCGTGCGGGGCGTGAAGGCCACGATGTATGCCGGCCGCCCCTGGACCATTCGTCAATATGCGGGGTTCTCAACCGCGGAGGAATCCAATGCATTTTATCGCAAAGGACTGGCAGCGGGTCAGCAGGGTGTGTCTGTCGCCTTCGATCTGGCAACACATCGCGGATATGACAGCGATCATCCGCGCGTAATTGGTGATGTCGGCAAGGCCGGTGTCGCCATCGACAGCGTCGAGGACATGAAAATCCTGTTCGATGGCATTCCGCTTGATAAGGTGTCGGTTTCAATGACGATGAACGGTGCCGTGATCCCGGTTCTGGCGAGTTTCATTGTCGCGGGTGAAGAGCATGGCGTGGATCGCGCAGCGCTCTCCGGCACCATTCAGAACGACATTCTCAAGGAGTTCATGGTCCGCAACACCTATGTCTATCCGCCGGAACCGTCGATGCGCATCGTGGCCGATATCATCGAATACACGTCTAACGAAATGCCGCGTTTCAACTCGATTTCGATATCTGGCTATCACATGCAGGAGGCCGGGGCGAACCTTGTGCAGGAACTGGCCTACACTTTGGCCGACGGGCGCGAATATGTACGCGCGGCATTGGCCCGGGGCATGGATGTCGATAAATTTGCCGGGCGTCTTTCGTTCTTCTTCGCTATCGGCATGAATTTCTTCATGGAGGCCGCCAAACTGCGCGCTGCGCGTCTCCTCTGGCACCGGATCATGTCCGAATTCGCGCCGAAAAACCCGAAATCGATGATGCTACGCACGCATTGCCAGACGTCAGGCGTATCCCTGCAAGAGCAGGACCCTTACAATAACGTCGTGCGCACGGCCTACGAGGCGATGGCCGCCGCCCTTGGCGGGACACAATCGCTGCACACGAATGCACTAGACGAGGCGATGGCGCTGCCGACAGATTTTTCCGCCCGGATCGCCCGCAATACCCAACTAATCCTGCAGGAAGAGACGGGCATCACCAATGTCGTCGATCCTCTGGCCGGTTCTTATTACGTCGAGAGCCTGACCGATCAGCTTGCCACTGAGGCATGGAAACTGATCGAGGAAGTCGAAGAAATGGGCGGCATGACCAAGGCCGTTGCCAGCGGTATGCCCAAACTCAGGATCGAGGAATCCGCCGCGCGTCGTCAGGCAATGATCGACCGGGGCGAAGAGGTTGTGGTCGGCGTCAACAAATATCGCCTGACCGAGGAAGAAGAAATCGATATTCTCGATATCGACAATGCTGCCGTGCGCGACGCCCAGATTGCACGCCTGAACAAAATCCGTGACAGCCGTGACAGCACTGCCTGCGACGCTGCCCTGGCAGCACTACGTGATGCGGCATCGTCAAATGGTAACCTCTTGGCGGCAGCGGTCGAAGCGGCGCGCGCACGCGCTACCGTGGGTGAAATCAGCACCGCACTCGAAGAGGTATTCGGGCGCCACAAAGCCGAGGTAAAGACATTGGCCGGAGTTTACGGCGCCGCCTATGAGGGTGACGCGGAATTTGCACAAATACAGAAAGATATCGAAGAATTTGCTGCATCCGAAGGGCGGCGACCCCGCATGATGGTCGTAAAGATGGGCCAGGACGGGCATGACCGTGGTGCCAAGGTCATCGCGACAGCCTTTGCCGATATCGGCTTTGACGTTGATGTGGGACCGCTCTTTCAAACCCCCGAGGAAGCCGCGCAGGACGCAATCGACAATGACGTGCATGTTGTCGGCATCAGTTCGCAGGCCGCCGGGCACAAGACGCTTGCACCAAAACTGGTCTCGGCGCTCCGCGCGCAGGGGGCCGAGGATATTCTGGTGGTCTGCGGCGGGGTTATTCCCAGTCAGGACTATGACTACCTGTATGAAAACGGGGTCAAAGCGATTTTCGGGCCGGGCACCAATATTCCAGATGCGGCGCGCAACATCATGTCGTTAATCCGCCAGGGCTGAGCGCACGTTCATTGCCCGCCTTGCGGGACTGGCAATGCGCCGAACCGCATGGCAGAAGGCGCACATGGAACAGGCCATCGGCATATTCGTCATCAATCTTGCGCGGCGTCCCGACAGGCTTGAACGGATTGGTGATCATCTGAAGTCGCGTGGCGTCACATGGCAGCGCACCGAGGCCATAGACGCCACCGAGGTGTCTGATACCTATCTGGATCAGCGCGTCAGCGACACCGGGCCACTGGGCCGTTTTGGCCGGGGCGACCGCACAGCCACCGTCAGCCATATGACCGCCTGGCAGGATTTTCTGAATAGCGGCCTCGCCTACGGCCTGATCGTCGAGGATGACGCCTATTTCTCGACCGATCTGGCCGATCTGCTGGCCGATGACGCGTGGATCCCCGACGGTATCGAGGTGATCAAGCTCGAAAAGTTTGGCGAGGGGACATCGCGGGTGCTGCTCGGCAGGCGGATTGAACTGCCCGTTGCGGGGCGTGCGGCCTTTGAACTGCGGTCGCGGCATGTGGGCGGTGCGGCCTATATCCTGTCGCGCAAGGCGGCACAGGCAGGCCTCGATATGGCCGGACGGGTGCACGTTCCGGTCGATCACCTGTGGTTCAATCCAAATGTGTCACCGCTCGCCCGCCGGTTCCGCCCGGTCATGGTCCATCCGGCGATGGCAACCCAGCGGGCCTATGCCTATAATTCGGACATCGCCCATCTGGGCAAGGCGGCAGCGCCAACCGGGCTGGGACTGAAGTGGCGCAAGCTCAAACGCGGGTTTTACGAAATCTGGCTTTTGCCCAAACAACTGCTGCTTCTGGCCTTGGGGCGGGCAAAACTGCAAGACGTGGCCTTTGCCGAAAGGCCGCCGAGGGCCAAACCATGATCTGGCTGGATCACGTGGCGATCTGTGCCGAAACGCTGGATGAAGGCACCGCATGGGTCGAGGATCGGCTGGGCGTGACGCTGTCGCCGGGCGGTAAACATCTCGACATGGGAACGCATAACCGCCTGCTTGGCCTTGGTCCCGAGCAGTATCTCGAGGTGATCACCATCGATCCCGATGGAACACGACCGGACCGGCCACGGTGGTTTGATCTCGACCGGTTTTCAGGGCCGCCGCGCCCTGCAAGCTGGATTTGCGCGACCGCAGCACTGGACGACGCGGTTGCCAGGGCGCCGGATGGCGTCGGCTCACCGCTCGACCTGTCGCGCGGCGATCTGGAGTGGCGCTTTACGATTGCGCCCTCGGGGCAGTCACCATTTGACGGGCTCTTTCCACCGCTCATTCAGTGGCGCAAGGGGAGGCATCCGGCGACACGGCTGCCGGATCATGGCATCCGTCTGAAGACGCTCACCCTCACCCATCCCAGGGACGATGCACTGAAAAAAAGCCTGCAGTCACTTGGCCTGACGACCGCGGTGAATATCACGAAAGCGCCCAACCCGGCAATCACGCTCGCGTTTCAGACACCCGCCGGTCCAAAGGTACTGGCATGATACGCCCGGCGCGCCACAGTGATGCTGATCAGATCGCCGATATCTGGCGGCCCGTGCTGGAAACCAGCCTGGCCACATTCAACCCCGTCATCAAATCGGCCGGTGATATCGTTGACCTGATCGATGCGCGGAACCGAGACGGGCGCGCCTTCTTTGTTGTCGAAGAAGAGGCCGCAATCCTTGGCTTTGCCCATTACGGTCAGTTTCGCGCGGGCCAAGGTTATGCCCGTACGATGGAGCATACCGTCATCCTTGCCGACACTGCGCAGGGGCGCGGTATCGGTCGTGCCCTCATGGCGGCGATCGAGGATCACGCGAGGTCACGAAATGTGCATTCCATGATCGCCGGGGTCAGCGGCCACAATCCGGCTGGTATCCGCTTTCATGCGGCGCTAGGCTACCGCGAAATCGCCCGGCTGCCCGAGGTCGGGTTCAAGTTCGGGCAATATCTCGATCTTGTCGTCATGCAAAAGATTCTCTGAGGCCGATGTCGATCTGGACCCGCATAGCCGATGCGCTTGCCGCGCTCGCCAAGGGCGAACCGCTCTGGAAGGTATTTGAACATCTGCGCGGCCCACGCGAACGTTCAATCGCCTTTACCATCGCGGTGATCGCCCTGGGTGCCAAGGCCGCCAAGGCCGACGGCACGGTAACCCGTGCCGAGGTGACCGCCTTTCGCGAAGTGTTCTACATCCGTCCGGAAGACGAGGAACAGGCGGCGCGTGTTTTCAATCTGGCCCGCACCGATGCCGCCGGTTACGAGGTTTATGCCGCCCGGATCGCGGCGATGTTTTATGATGATCCCGAGGTTCTCTTCGATCTGATGGAGGGGCTCTTTCATATCGCCATCGCCGACGGAAATTATAACGACCTCGAGGATAATTTCCTGTCCCACGTCGCCGAGATTTTCGGACTCGACAGCCGACAGTTTCGCGCCCTGCGCACCCGGTTCGTGCCCGATGCCGAACCAGACCCTTATGATGTCCTCGGCGTTCATCCGGATATGACCTATGAAGAGATGCGCCGTATCTGGCGTCAGCTGGTGCGCGAATCCCATCCCGATCAGCTGATGGCGCGTGGCGTTCCCGAAGAGGCGATCAAGATGGCCGAGCAGCGACTGGTCGCCATCAACCGCGCCTGGGAAGAGATTGAACTGGAACGCGCCGCGTGAAGATCGCCACCTATAATGTCGAATGGTTCTATGCGCTGTTCGATGATGACGGTCAGCTGATGGACGATGATGCGTGGTCGGCCCGCTACAATATCACCCGAAAACAGCAAATCGCTGCGGTTGGCCGGGTCTTTCAGGCGCTTGATGCTGATGCCATCATGGTGGTCGAGGCGCCGGACATGCACAACCGGCGCAACGGTCTGGTCGCGCTTGAAAATTTTGCCGCCCGGTTTTCCCTGCGCGCCCGTGAGGCGGTGATCGGGTTTTCAAACGATACCCAGCAGGAAATCATTTTCCTCTTTGATCCGGACAGAATTTCGGCCCGCCATGATCCGAAATCCAGCATTCTGGCCCCACGTTTCGATCAGAGCCTCGCCATCGATATCGATGTCGATACCTATCCGGACCCCATCGTGTTCTCGAAACCGCCACTGGAGCTTTATGCCGAGGGTGGCAATTCCGCGTTCCGTTTGATCGGGGTTCACGCCAAATCCAAGGCACCCCATGGCGCGCGTAATGCGCAAGAGGAAATGCGGATATCCATCGCCAACCGGCGCAAGCAACTGGCGCAATGCATCTGGCTGCGCCGACGTATCGATGACCATCTTGCCGAAGATGAGGACGTGATCGTTCTGGGCGATTTCAATGACGGGCCGGGGCTGGATGAGTATGAAAAACTCTTCGGTAGCTCCGGCATTGAAATCGTCATGGGCGAAGGCAAGCCTGCGGGCGAACAGCTCTTTGATCCGCATGCGCAAATGGCGCTCAGCTCACGTGTCGGCGCGACGGTTTCGACAGCTCGTTTCTTTCTGCACCACGAAAACCGCTATCTCTCGGCACTTTTGGACTATATCATGCTGTCGCCGGGCCTGATGTCCAAGCGGCCCCACTGGTGCATCTGGCATCCATTTGACAACGCAGAATGTTTTGCAGATCCCGGGTTGCAATCCGCGCTCTTGGACGCCTCAGACCACTTTCCGGTCACGCTCGAAATCGATCTCTGATCTTCAAACGATTGGTGTTCGGCACTATCTTGAGCGTATGAAACAGCTCGCCATTGCCCTTTTGTTGCTGGCTCAGCCGGTGAACGCCCAATCCGATCAGATGAAAGAGGGGATGGACCTGTTGTCCGAGGGGACACGATTGTTGCTTGAAGGTCTGCTCAACGAAATGGACCCGATGCTGCAGGAACTGCGTGACGCGCTGGGCAATCTGAACGCCTATCACCCGCCGGAGGTTCTGCCGAATGGCGACATCATAATCCGCCGACGGACACCTTTGCCACCGCCGGTCGAGGGTAATAGCGAGGGCGAGGAAATCGAACTCTGACACCTGACCCCTGTGCAGGGCCGCGCAGCCAAATGTGCAGCGCGGCCATGGACAATTCCGGTGCACAGGTTTAGCGATCGGGGATGACTACACCACCCGTGGTCCGGCTGTTCGACAGGACCACACCACCGCATATCGTTACGCTTGTCTTTGTTGCCGGTATCTCGGCAATGAACATGAGCATATTTCTGCCAGCCCTCCCGGTCATGGCCGAATATTTTGATGCAGATTACGCGGTGGTTCAGCTGTCGGTCTCGCTCTATCTCGCCTCGACGGCGCTCTTGCAGGTGGTGATCGGGCCCATATCGGACCGCTATGGCCGACGTTCGGTTCTGCTGACTTCTGCCGCGCTTTTCGTGGCGGCAACAATCGGTTGCCTCTTGTCGCAAACCATCGAGAGTTTCCTGATATTCCGGATGCTGCAGGCGGTTATCGCCACGGGGATCGTGCTGTCGCGCGCCATCGTGCGGGATATGGTACCCCAGAACCAGGCCGCGTCGATGATCGGCTATGTGACGATGGGCATGGCGCTTGTGCCGATGATCGCCCCGGCAATCGGCGGTGCCCTGACCGAGGCCTTTGACTGGCGGGCTATATTTGTCGCTGTCGCTTTGGCGGGTTGCGCGATCTGGGTCTTGATCTGGTTCGATCTGGGCGAGACGAACACCACCCGTTCAGCCAGTTTCATCGCCCAGTTCCGCGACTATCCCGAATTGCTCTCGTCGCGCCGCTTTTGGGGGTATGTGTTTTGCGCCGCTTTCGCGTCCGGTGCTTTTTTCGCCTATCTGGGTGGCGCGCCATATGTGGCAAGCGAAATCTACGGGCTTTCATCGGCAGGAAGCGGTCTCGTATTGGGTTTCCCCGCCATCGGCTATGCGTTCGGCAACTATCTGACGGGGCGCAACGCCGTGCGCTTCGGCGTCGACAGGCTGATATTTTTTGGCACGGTCTTCACGCTTGCCGGGCTGAGCCTGTCATTGCTGCTGACCTATGCCGGTTTTGACAGCGTCTATGTGTTCTTCGGCTTCTGCGTGTCGGTCGGTATCGGCAATGGTCTTGTGATGCCGAATTCAAGCGCCGGTATGCTTTCCGTGCGTCCACAGCTTGCCGGAACGGCATCCGGCCTCGGCGGTGCGATCATGATTGGCGGCGGTGCCGCATTGTCGGTTATGGGCGGGCTTGTCCTTTCACCCGACAGCGGCAGCGCGCCGCTGCAATGGGTGATGTGGATAACCACGCTGGCGGGTCTGTTTTCGATCCTGTTCGTGATCGCCCGAAACAGGGTGATCGAGGCGGACGGAGCAACCTGATCAATCCGGCGCGGACCAACGCAAGGGTTCATAGGACACCATCACGTGTTTGGCATAGGCGGGACGCTGACACAGACGTTGATAATAGTCCCAGAGATTGGGTGCCGACGGCTTGGCAAATTCCAGCGTATCATAGCGATAGAGCAGATGGCCGACCATGATATCGGCAAATGTCAGATTTTCCCCGCCCAGATAAGGCCCATTGCCAAGACGTGCATCCAGCAACCCGACCAGCTGACCCATGCGGTCGGCGGCCTGCCTGACGGCGTCGAAGTCGACCGTGTCCGGGTCCCGCCTGACCAACGGCCAGAAAAGCTGTTGTTGCAGTACATTGGCAAAGGTGGACTTGATCCATTCGGCCCACATGTCCAGCCGTGCACGTTCCACCGGATCAGCGGGATAGAATGCCGCGTCGCCATAACGCGCGCCAAGATATCTCAGGATGGCCGCACTCTCCCACATGGTGACATCACTGTCGCGAATGACAGGAACCAGACCATTGGGATTCATCGCAAGATATTCGGGCGTGTCATTTCCACCATATTCCAGACCGATATCATGACGCTCATACTCCAGCCCAAGTTCGGCCACCGCCCACATCACAAGCTGCACGTTCGACGATGTGGCCCGTCCGAAAATTTCGATCATGTCATTCTCCTCGTGGAAAGCGCTGGCTTTCCTCCAGATTGTCCAGATTCATGTGATTTCGCATGAAGCGTTCCGATGCCCGCCTGAGCGGCTGATAGTCCCATGGATAATAGGCTCCATTCCGCAACGCTTCGTACACCACCCATCGGCGGGCCTGACTCTCGCGTATTTCGGCATCGAACCTGTCCAGATCCCAGCGTGCCTCGGATTTGGCCCTGAGTGCGGTAAGTGTCCCGGCATGGGCCGGATCATCCGCCAGATTGGCCAATTCATGCGGATCGTTTTCAAGATCAAAGAGTTGTTCGGGATCGAGCGCACAGCGATTGTATTTCCATTGGCCGTACCGCAGAGATACCAATGGCGAAAAAGATGCCTCGGCCGCATATTCCATCATGACCGGCGATGTCCGTTCACCGCCCTGACCCAGTGGCACAAGGCTTTCTCCGTCGGTCCATGGCGCGACGTCGTCGAGTGATATTCCGGCCAGCGCGGCCAGCGTCGGCGTGACGTCGATCGTCGAAACCGGCGCCGTGATCCGCCCCACCGCCATATCCGGGGCTGCGATCATCAGCGGCACGCGCGATGAGCCTTCGTAAAATGACATTTTGAACCAAAGCCCGCGTTCCCCCAGCATATCGCCGTGATCGGACACAAAGAGAATGATCGCCTCTTGCCGGGTCGCATTCAGCGCCTGCATCACCTCGCCGATCTTGTCGTCCAGATAGCTGATATTGGCGAAATAGGCCTGGCGAGAGCGGCGCACATCCTCTCGCGTTACGTCGAAATTTCGCCAGTCATTCGCGTCAAAGATGCGTTTGGAATGCGCGTCATGATCGGCGTAGTCCATGGCCGGAATCTCGGGTTCCAGATGGGTACAGTCTTCGTACAGGTCCCAGTATTTCCGCCGTGCGACATAGGGGTCATGCGGGTGCGTGAAACTGACCGTCAGGCACCATGGACGGTCATCGGCACCCCGCGCGAGATCATAGAGTTTCTGAGTGGCGTGAAAGGCAACCTCGTCGTCATATTCAAGCTGATTGGTAATCTCGGCCACGCCCGCGCCGGTCACCGAGCCCATATTGTGATACCACCATTCGATCCGCTCGCCCGGTTTGCGATAATCCGGCGTCCATCCGAAATCTGCGGGATAGATATCCGTGGTCAGGCGCTCCTCAAATCCATGCATCTGGTCGGGTCCGACAAAATGCATCTTGCCCGACAGGCAAGTCTGATAGCCCGCTCGCCTGAGGTGATGGGCATAGGTGGGAATGGATGAGGAAAACTCGGCCGCGTTGTCATACACCCGCGTCCTGCTCGGCAGTTGCCCCGACATGAACGAGGCCCGACCGGGCGCACAGAGGGGCGAAGCCGTGTAGGCATTTGCGAACCGCGTCGAACGCCCTGCCAGTTCGCGCAGGTTAGGCGCGTGCAGCCAATCGGCAGGCCCGTCAGGAAAGAGCGTGCCGTTCAGCTGATCGACCATGAATATCAGGATATTCGGCTTTGCGCCCATCGCGCTTCCCCTATGCTTCTGGTGTGTTGGCAAATCCGCAGGAAGCGTCGCCTAACCATCTTTGCGGTACAGGATATCGACACCACGTGGCAGATAAACGAGGTGAAGGTTGTACCAGCTCGAACTCTCGATCAGATAACAGGCGTTGTCTTCGGGATCTTCGCGTTGGGTCACGATCAGAACCGGCCCTTCGCCATTGCTAACATCGCAGCTGTCACTGATTTCGATCAGGGCATCGCCGACCAATTCGCCGTCATAATATGCATATTGCCGGGCACCGTAGAAAAACAGACTGGACGGTTCTCCGCCCTCTTCCAGCCACTGTCCCTGCAGATCATCGCGGATGTTGATATAGGGATCAAATCCATCGGCATAGGAAAATCCCCGGACAACCAGCTCGGTCGTCGCATCATATACGGCAACAAGATCGGCCCAAACGGTCATCGGTGTGTTAATCGGAAAGCTTTCCAGCGCATGCATCAGTTCGGGCGCGGTGCCGGCATCCGGATAGGCAAACTGGATCATCCCGTCGATAACCCAGGCGCAATATTCAGCGCCGTCCTCGATATCACAGCCCTGAAAATAGCCACTGGCCTGATAGGGTTCTCCAAATCGTCCGGCATTCTGATCAGTGCCATATTCCGGCAAATCGGCGTTGTCGCCTCTGGGCGCCGGGGCGTCCTGATTGACCAAACGCAATGTGAATTCGCGCGCGGTCTGTCCGGTATCGATCTTCTCGAACGGGCTGCTGTCATAGCCGCCCATCGCGCAGCTTATATCACCCGAAATCTCGAATACGGTCGGCTCCGTACAGAACTCGACATCATCCTTGTTAAACTGCTCTCCGCCACTCGTGGCGCGATAATAGTAATAGCGGTTGGACAGATCGCCACTCAGCACCAGCGAGCACTCGCCGCTGTCGATGTTCCACCAACCTTCGGATGTCCAGCTATCATCGGCGGCATAGGCGATGGCCACGCTTTTTCTCGAGTCCGTTTCGTTGCAGATGGTCAACCCGGCCTGCGCCGCAAGCGCCGAAGCAACAAGGACAAGGAAAGCGACTGAAAATATGCGGAACATATGCCCTCCCTAGTGGTGTCAGCACGACCCTAGCCATCGTGTCGATCCGCGCAAGCCGCAATTGACCACCCGGTCAGGGCAGTCTGGTTTTGGGCGCCGGCAAACTTTACCGCGCCGCTGCCCGCGCCTCGCGAAAGGCAATGAACGTCACCGCAGAAACGATGATCAGGGCACCAGCCAAAACGAAGATATCAATCGGTTCGTTGAAAATCAGAACGCCGATCATCGTCGCCCAGATGAGTTGCAGAAAGGTGACCGGTTGCACGACCGTCATAGGTGCATACTGAAATGCCTGCGTCATCATGAAATGCCCCGCCGTCGCGAAACCCGCCACGACAAACAGCCCCGCCAACTGCTCTGGATTTGGCGTCACCCATTGGGCCAACGCAAATGGTGCCAGAAAAATAGTGGTGGCGACGGAAAGCGCACCAACAATCACCGCCGATGAATGACGTTTGGTCAGATCCTTGGCCGACAAATACGAGATGGCAAAGACCGGCCCGACCCCCAGCATGGCGATATAGCCTGCACCCAGTTCACGCAGGCCTGGGCGCAGAATGACAATCACGCCAACAAATGCCAGCACGATGGCGGCGATACGGGGCGCCGCGATCCGCTCTCCAAATATGAGAACGGCACCAATCGTGATCCATATTGGTGTCAGATAGCCCATCGCCGTCACATCGGCCACGGGCAGCCGCGCCATCGCAAAAAACCAGAGAATGACGGCAAGCGCCTGAACGAGTCCGCGCAGCAGAAAAAGCCGCAGATCAAGCCGCGAAAATTCAGAGCGCAAAATTCTGCCCATCAACGGCAGGACAAAAATGAGACCAAAGAGATACCGGATGAACCCTGCCTCGGCAGGCGGAAGATCGTCGCCAATCCAGCGCACCATTCCCGTCAGCCCCGCAAAGCAAAGGCCAGCACCCAGCATCCAGAAAATGCCTCTGGTCTGGTCGTTCACGGGCATGAAGTCATCGGGTCCGCACCGCGGCCTATGTCAGTCAAGGGTCAACACGGCGTTGCCCTGCAATGTGCCGCTCTCGACCGCTTCATGCGCCGCGACAATTTCATCAAGTTCAAACCGCCTGTCCACAACAGGAACCAGCGCGTCACGGGCCAGCATGGCCGAAATATGCGCCGCAGCCGCCGACAACACGCTGCGCGGCAGCGCATAGACAAACACCGTCTGGATCGCAGTATTATTGAACATGACCGGGTAATAGGGAATGCAGGGGGTCAGATCACTGCCCGAGGCATAGGCACCGATGGTCCCGTTCCGGCGCAATATTTCCGGTGTGATCCGGATGGTGCTCGCAAAATCGACATCGACGATGTGATCGACACCATTGGCACCATACGCTTTGGCCAGTTCGGTCGCCACATCCTGTTCACGGTAGTTGATGATCAGGTCAGCGCCGGCCTTTCGCGCCAGTTCGGCCTTTGCATCACCGCTTACAGTGGTGGCGACAACCGCACCTGCATCATGGGCCATCTGAACCGCCAGATGCCCGACCGAACCTGCACCCCCGGTCACCAAGACGACCTTGCCCATGACGTCTCCGGCCCAGAACAGAGCCCGATAGGCGGTCATCGCCGGCACGCCCAGGCAGGCGGCTTGGTCAAATGGGGTTGCCTCGGGCATCGCAACGGCCAGTTCCTGCGGCACGGCGACATATTCCGCCGCAGTACCGTTGGGGCCCTGCCCCATCCCGTCGCCGGTCCGGTTCACGTTATAAAGCCAAGCATGCTCGCCCTCGCGCGCATCATCGACACCCGGCCCCAGTGCGGTAATCACCCCGGCCCCGTCATTATGTACCCTGACCTGATCGGCAATCATCGGCCCCTGTGCCCCCGATCGCAATTTCACATCCGACGGGTTCACACCCGAGGCTTGGATGCGCACCAGCACCTCACCCGGGCCGGGTGCTGGCGTTTCCGTGTCAATGATCCGCAGGACATCGCGCGCGGCACCGCGCGCAGTGGCTATAGCGGCTTTCATGACAGCCCCAACATCGGATCAGAGCTGCGCCAGAACATCGTCTGACGCTTCGAAATTGGCGGTGACGCGTTGAATGTCATCATCATCCTCTAATGCGTCGATCAATTTCATGAGCTTCTGCATGCCCTCAAGGTCCAGTTCGGTCGTCGTCTGCGGCTGCCAGATCAGTTTGGTAGAGTCAGATTCGCCAAGTTCTTTTTCCAGCGCACCCGACACCTCGTTCAGATCGGTGTCGGCGCAGGTAATGATATGGCCGTCCTCAGAGCTTTCGACATCCTCGGCCCCCGCTTCGATGGCCGCCATCATCACGGTATCGGCATCGCCCGCAGATGCCGGATAGGTCACCTCGCCCTTGCGCTCGAACATGAAGCCGACGGAACCTGTTTCCCCCAGATTGCCGCCGTTCTTGGAAAATGTGGACCGCACGGTTGATGCTGTCCGGTTCTTGTTGTCGGTCATCGCCTCAACGATGACCGCCACACCACCCGGGCCATACCCCTCGTAGCGGATTTCATCGTAATTCTCACCGTCACCGGCCTGCGACTTCTTGATCGCCCGCTCAATCACGTCCTTGGGCACCGATTGCGATTTTGCCTCTTTTACCGCAAGGCGCAGCCTGGGGTTCTTTTCCGGATCAGGATCACCCATCTTGGCGGCAACGGTGATCTCTTTGGACAGCTTGGAAAACAGTTTCGACCGTGCGGCATCCTGCCGGCCCTTGCGATGCTGAATATTTGCCCATTTTGAATGGCCGGCCATCGACTTTCCTTTCAGAATTGCTCGGGCCACCTTCTATTAAACGGGGCCGAAAACGGCAATCCCGCCACCCCGATTTCAGGACGGGGCGCTTTGCGCCGGTGAAATGGCGTTTTAGAGCGGAAAATTCGCTGCAATGGGGCTAGGATTTGCCTCAGCATCAGGGGAGGTGAAGATGAGAATCTACCCAACTATCGAACTTCAGGATGGCCGGTGTGTCAGCCTGTTTCGCGGTCGCCTCGAAGAGCCGCAGATCTGGCATGTCGACCCGATCCAGAAAGCGCGTGAATTTGCCGAGGCCGGGGCCGAATGGCTGCATGTGACGGATTTCGACGCGATCAGCGGCGACAGCACAAACCACGATCTCGTGGTCGAGATCATTCGAAGCGCCGGTATCCCGGTACAGCTTGGCGGCGGTATCCGGACGCTTGAGCGGGTCGAGGAATGGATCGATCTGGGTGTCGGGCGCGTGGTCATCGGTACCCTTGCCGTGCATCAGCCCGACCTCGTCAAGGAAGCGGCAAAATATTATCCCGACCAGATCGTGCTCGCTATCGACGTATTCGAAGGCAGGGTCATGACGGATGGCTGGCGCAATGCCTCGGCCTTTGATCCGTTCCAGTTTGCGGCGACCTTCGACAATGATCCGCTGGCCGCGATCATCGTCAGCGACATCGATTCCGAGATTGAAGTCACCGAAGACAGCCTTGCGTTGGTGACGCGGCTGGCAGATGTCGCCCGCGCGCCCGTCATTGCCCGCGGCATGGCGCGCAGTCTCGATGACATTTCCCGGCTGAAATACGTGCCCTATGTATCCGGTGCGATCCTCGGGCGGGCCCTGTTTGACAAAACGGTGAACCTCGCCGACGCGCTGGAAATCGCCAAACCGGAACGCGAGGAAAAGGCCGAATTCATCTGAACTGCACTCACCGCCGTTCATCCTTGGGCGAGCCCATCACCACATAGGTCGTGATCGCACTGACCTGCGGCAGCGTGCCCAGGATTTCAGTGTGGAAAAGCTTGTATGCCGGCAGATTCGAAACCTCGACCCTGAGGAGGTATTCCGTCACGCCAGCAGTATTGTGGCATTCCTGAACCTCGGGTGCGCGCTGCATTGCCCGTTCAAATTCCTCTTGCGCTGATTTTGAATGGTTCGAGAGCCCGACCAGTACATAGGCCACGAAACCCATATCCATCGCCTCTTTGTCCAGCACCGCGCGATAGCCCTTGATGACGCCGGATTTTTCCAGCGCCTGCACCCGGCGCAGACAGGCAGAGGGTGACAATCCTACCTTGTCGGCAAGATTCGTGTTACTGATCCGGCCATCGCGCGACAGTGTGCGCAATATTTTGTTGTCAATATCATCCAAGCCGCTCATTAGTTGCAAATTTAATCGATTTTTCGTGGCATTCACAACTAAATATCTGAAAATTTCGCAAATTATCGCGCCATGAATCTTAGCCTTGTCCCCGCCCTTGCCCTTTTTGCGCTCGTCTCATCGATCACGCCGGGGCCGAACAACCTGATGCTGATGGCCTCAGGGGCCAATTTCGGGCTGCGCCGCACGCTGCCGCACATGATGGGGATCGCCATCGGCTTTGTTGTGATGCTGGGGCTTGTCGGACTGGGGCTGATCCGGCTTTTTGATGCGTTTCCGGTCATCCATCAGATCCTCAGGCTGTTCAGCCTGATCTACATCCTTTTCCTCGCGTGGAAGATTTCGCAGGCTGCGCCGCCCCGGGGTTCGGTGCAGTCAGGCCAACCCATGACGTTTTTTCAGGCCGCGCTGTTTCAGTGGGTCAACCCCAAGGCCTGGGCGATGTCGCTGACGGCCATGACAGCCTATGCACCCGATAACAGCCTTTTAGCCATTGCCATCGTCTGTCTGGTCTTTGGCCTGATCAACCTGCCATCGATCGGATTATGGACGCTGATGGGCAGGGCGCTGCGTGGATTTCTGGGCCATGACAGACGGCTTCGGTTGTTCAACTGGACAATGGCCACACTCCTGATCCTGTCGGTGGTGCCCATCGCCTTGGCCTGAGACGGACAACGGGCTATGAGCGGGGGATGACCCAGGACCAGATCATCCTCTTCTCGCTTTTTGGTGCGGTTTTTGCGCTCTTGCTTTGGGGGCGGATCAGATATGATCTTGTCGCCTTTGGTGCGCTTGTGACCGGTGTCATCCTTGGCGTGGTTCCGGAAAAAGATGCATTTTCAGGCTTTGGTCATCCGGCTACATTGGTGGTGGCGCTTGTGTTGATCGTTTCGGCCGGGCTTGTGCGTTCGGGCGCGGTGTTCCTGATCACGCGCACGCTTGTCGACAGTTCGCGCAGCCTTGGCGCGCATATCGCGCTGATGGGCGGCATCGGCGGTATCCTGTCGGCCTTCATGAACAATGTCGCAGCGCTGGCCCTTCTGATGCCGGTCGATATTCAGACCGCACGCAAGGCGGGCCGCTCGCCCGGCCTGTCCCTGATGCCGCTTTCCTTTGCGACGATCCTTGGCGGTATGGTGACGCTGATCGGCACCCCACCCAACATCATTATCGCCGCGATCCGCGAAGACGCACTGGGCGAACCATTTGCGATGTTTGATTTCGCACCGGTCGGGGGCATCGCCGCGATTGCGGGACTGGCCTTTGTCGCGGTGATCGGTTGGCGGCTGATCCCGATGGCCACCGACAGCGATACCAAGGCCGATCCGATGGCAGATGTGGCAAACTATATCGCGGAACTGACCGTGCCGGAGGGATCGAAATATGTCGGTCAGCGGCTGAATACGCTTAGGGAAACGGCAGAGAAATCCGATGTGGCGATCCTTGGCATCGTCCGGGATGGCAAGCGTCTTTATGGCACGGCGCAGAACAGATTGCTGGTTGCCGGAGATGCGCTGGTGCTTGAGGCAACGCCAGAGGCGCTGGACGAGTTTCGCGCTGCCGTCAGCTTTGACTTTGCCGATGCCGGCAGACAGGCCCATCTGGATGCGGTCGGCGAAGGCGTGACGCTGGTCGAAGTTGTAGTGACGGAAACATCGCGGCTCAAAGGCCGCACCGCCCAGGCGGTGGGCCTTGCATGGCGGCAGCGGTCGGTTCTGATGGGGATTTCGCGTAACGGCAAATCGATCCGCAAACAGCTGCGCAAAACCCCGCTGCGCGAGGGCGACATACTGCTGCTTTTGGTGCCGTCAAATGCGCAGAACGACGTGATCGAATGGCTGGGTTGTCTGCCTCTTGCTGATCGCGGCCTTGCCGTGACCCAGAATACCAAGACATGGCTGGCCATCGGGCTCTTTGCGGCGGCGGTGGCGGCGGCCAGCCTTGGTTGGGTTTATCTGCCGGTTGCGCTGGGTGGCGTGGTCGTGGCCTTCATGCTGTCGCGCATCATTCCTGCGCGCGAGGTCTATAACCACGTCGAATGGCCGGTGGTGGTTCTCTTGGGGTCGATGATCCCGCTCGGGTCAGCGCTGGAGAATTCGGGTGGCACCTCGCTGATTGCGGATTTCCTGATCTCGGTCACGGATGGCATGCCCGCATGGATGATCGTCACCGTTCTGATGGTTGTCACCATGACGCTGTCCGATATCCTGAACAACACGGCGACCACCATCGTCGCCGCCCCGGTCGCCATCCAGATGGCAACCAGCCTGGGCGTCAATCCCGATCCGTTCCTGATGGCTGTTGCCATTGCCGCATCGGCAGCGTTCCTGACCCCTATCGGACACAAGAACAACACGCTGATCCTTGGCCCCGGCGGCTATCGCTTTGGGGATTACTGGCGTATGGGCCTGCCGCTTGAAATCATCATTATCGTGGTCAGCGTCCCGGCCTTGCTGATGTTCTGGCCGCTCTAAAGGGGCCAGAACACCGGGATCAGCGCCGATGCCAACAGCCCCGTCGTCAGGTTCAGCGGGATTCCGATCTTCATAAAATCGGTGAATTTATACCCCCCCGGCCCATAGACGAGCATATTTGTCTGATAGCCGATCGGGGTGGCAAAACTCGCCGAAGCCGCAATCATCACCGCGATGATCAGCGGGCGCGGATCAACGCCCAAAGACGTCGCCAATCCGATGGCCACGGGTGTGATCACCACCGCAACGGCATTATTGGACACCAGTTCGGTGAGTATGGACGTCAGCAGGTAGATTGCCCAGACAACAAAAAACGGCGAAATGCCCTGCAATTGGGGCGCGACCGCACCCACGATCATCGCCACCGCGCCGGTATGCTGCAGCGCGCTGCCAACCGCCAGCATCGAGAAGATGAGCGCCAGCAACCGCCCGTCGATAAAGGAAAACGCCTCTTCGGCGTCGATGCAGCGGGTAATCAGCACCAGTGCCACGGCAACGACGGACAGGGGAAATATCGGGGCAACCTCAAGCGCGGCAAGCCCTGCAACACCGAATATCGCACCGATGGCAATTGGCGCCTTGCTCCGGCGAAAGGCCTGTTCGGAAGGTGCCGAAATATTGACCAGCTTTTCAGCTTTCGCCATCCGCTGAATATCTTCGGTACTGCCTTCCAGCAGCAGCGTATCGCCAACCCTGACGTCAACATGATCCAGTTGGGTGCTGAGGTTCTGGTTCCGCCGGTGGACGGCCAGCGTGTAGACACCATAGCGCCGCCTGAGGCGCAATTCACCCAGCGCCCGGCCGATCATGCGGCAGCCGGGCGTGATCAAAACCTCAACCGTGCGCGTCTCGACCGATCCGACGCGATCAACAAGCCGCAGATCCTTGCTGGCCTGCAGTCCCAGCAATTCCGCCATGGCCGAGCGCAGGATCACGCGGTCGCCCGCCGCCAGTTCGACCCCGGCCAGATTGCGACGCAGCGAGGTGTCACCGCGAACCACATCCACCAGCCGCACACCGTCACGACGAAAAAGGTCAACACCCCGCGCCGACTGGCCGATCAGCGTGCTGCCATCGGGCACGATCACCTCGGTAAAGAATTTGCGTCTGGAGCCATCGGTCAGCAGCGCGGCCAGATTGTCGCGCTCCGGCAACAGCTTTGGCCCCAGCACCACCAGATAGATGATCCCCCAGATCACGATAATTGCGGCCAGTGGCGTCACCTCGAATATGCCAAAGCCGCGCATGCCTTCGGTCTGGGCGACCCCGTCGACCAGAAGGTTGGTGGACGTGCCGATCAGCGTCAGCGACCCGCCCAGAATAGCCGTATAAGATAGCGGAATCAGCAGCTTGGACGCCTTGGTGCCCAGTGTTTTGGAAAGCTGGATGAACACCGGTATCATCACCACGACCACCGCCGTGTTGGACAGGATGGCCGAGGCAAGCACGACAAACAACACCAGCACCGAAGCGGTCATAAGTGGCCGGTTGTCGGCATGCCGGTCGGCAAATTGTGTCAGCCGGTTTAGCGCCCCGGTTCGCACCAGCGCACCCATGATGATGAACATGGCCGCAATCGTCCAGGGCGCCGAATTCGAAAACACGTCAACGGCCATATCCGCAGGCAGATAGCCCAGCAGAATCAGGAGCGCCGCCCCCCCGATGGCGACAACCTCTGTCGGGTAGGTTTCGCGCAGGAACAGAATGAACATGAGCGCCATGACCGCAAGCGCGGCAAGGGCATCCTGTTGGGGTGTCAGCGGCAGATCCAGCATGGGGTCAGTCTAGGATCAATGCATCGGCTGGGCAATTCAGCCCGGCGTTGCGGAGACGTTTTTCGAACGTGGCCGGACCAGCAGAATTCCAAGCATGATCAGCGCCAGCGCCGCCCAGATATAGGCCGAATAGCTTTCGCCAAGGATAAGCATCGCCCAGAACACACCAAAACCTGTAACGGTATAGGAAACCTGCGCGGCAAACACCGATCCGGCCCGCTGAACCAGCCAGACATAGCTTGTATAGACAAAGGCATGGATCACCGACGATGCGACCAGCGCATAATCGGGCGCACCATAGGGCGGCAGCGGGCTGATCCAGTTGCCCGTCGCCAGCGCCAAAGGCAGCGTGATGAATATCCCCATGATCGACGCACCGCACAAAAGCTGGATCGGGTCTGTACCACCGGTGCCAAAACGCGCAACGAAATTACCCTCGAGCCCATAAAATGCCGGGGCAATCAGCGCGAGCGGTATGAACCAAACCATGGCCGGATCGGGCAGGCTCGCCTCGGGTGCGACCAGCAGCAAAACACCAAACGCACCGCACAAGAGCCCGGCAAGCCGGATCATGCGAAAACGCTCGAGCCTGAAGCCGAGCGCAATCGGAAAGGCGAATATCGGGACCAGCGAGAGCAATATGGATACGATACCAGCTGGCAGGTAAACCAGCGCCTGAAAGCTCGCCGTTTGCGGCAATACCGTACCAATAAGCGCGATCAGGACGTAAAATCGCAACGCATCGGCCGTCATCGGCAGTCGTTTACCCTGGAGGGCCAGCACGGACCGCAGCACAGCAGCGCTGATCGCCGATTGCCAGAACAGCACACCAACATGGCGATATTCCCCGCTTACCGCGATCTTGGCGAGGGGCTGGGTCAGGCCCCAGCCTGCCCCCATCAATATCAGGATCAGTACGTAGAAGGCGCGCTGATTCACGAGGCGGTGGGCTCCAGCCGGCCACCTGCCCGGATCATACGCACGGATGTCGCCGCCCCGGTCGTGTCATCTGTTTCGACAAAAACGCCAGCCAGCGTCGCCTCGCCTTCGGCGGGTCGGAAACGGCCCTTGCTCATGCCCGTTACAAAGCGGCGCATCGGCTCGTCGCGGTTCATGCCAATAACGGAACCATAGTCGCCGCACATACCCGCATCGGTCAGATAGGCCGTACCCGCATCAAGGATCTGCGCATCAGCCGTCGGCACGTGCGTATGGGTGCCTGCCACCAACGACGCACGCCCGTCACACCAGTGCCCCATAGCCATCTTTTCGGACGTGGCCTCGCAATGCATATCCACGACGGTTGCCGCAACGGCGCCACCCAGCGGATGCGACTTCAGCACTTTGTCGATTGCGGAAAAGGGATCATCGAAGGCGCGTTTCATGAAGACCTGGCCTAGCACCTGCGCGACCAGAACCTTTTTACCGCGTGTTGTCGTGAAAATTGCCGCGCCACGGCCCGGCGCGGTGCGGGCAAAGTTCAACGGTCGGATGATGCGCGGTTCCTTGTCGATGAATTGCAGCATGTCGCGCTGATCAAAGGCATGATCGCCCAGCGTAAGGCAATCGGCACCTGACGAGAGGAGTTCGTTGGCATGCGCTGGGGACAGGCCCGCGCCGCTTGTGGCATTCTCGGCATTGACGATCACGAAATCGGCGCGCCAGTCTTTGCGCAGCCGGACCAGATTATCCTTGATTGCCGCACGCCCCGAACGCCCGACAATGTCCCCAAAAAACAACAGTCGCATCCGCAATCTCTATGTCGCGGCCTGACAGCCTGCAAGGGGTTTGGCTCGCCTAATCAGCTCTGTTAGTCAGGGACGGGGGAACAAGAAAAATATGTCGCTACGCCTGTCCATCACGAACCGGGTTCTGAAACTCACGGTTAAACGACATCTGACGCGCGCCAGAGTGCCGGCCCGGATCAGGCGGCGGTTCGAATGGGACTGCTGGCTGTTTCTGCGGCGACCGAGGGGATACTGGACCAAGCCCACAGAATTCAGATTTGGCGAATTTCGCAGACCCGGATTGCTTGCCGGTGCGAACGAAGGGCAGGACGGTGTCCTTCTGTATCTGCATGGTGGGGCATTCATCTTTGGCAGTCCGGCCACGCATTCCCGTTTTGCCGCCGCCATCGCAGGCCCGCTGAACCTGACGGCTGCCCTGCCCGATTACCGGTTGGCACCGGAATATCCCTATCCCGCGGCCCGTGAAGATGTGCTCAATGCCTACCGGGCGCTGCTGGAAGAGGGTTGCGCGCCGGATCGCATCGTGATCGCCGGGGACAGTTCAGGCGGCTGTTTGGCGCTGGGTCTCCTGGCCGATATCCTTGCACTCGACCTGCCGCGACCCGCCGGTGTTGCAGCGCTCAGCCCGATTACCGATCTGACATTTTCAGGGCGCAGCATCTCCGAAAACGCCGAAAGTGACGTGATCCTGCCCGCCGCTCAGAACGAGCTTGTCGCCAGTTATTATCTGGATGGAACGGATCGCGCTGACCCCGGTGTTTCGCCCCTTTTTGCCGATTTCACCGGTGCGCCGCCGCTGTTTATTCAGTTCAGCAAGACGGAAATCCTGCGCGACGACAGCCTGCGGCTGATCGACCGGCTCCGCAATGAGGGGCTGGAAATCCGCCAGCATGTGCTGGATGACGCGCCGCATGTGGCCGCGATGTTCAATGGCCGCTTGCCCGAAGCGGATGAGGCGCTGCGCAACCTGATGGCCTTTGTAGCGGGTTGCCTGACGCGCGAGGTCTGAACTTCAGAGCCGTTTCACACCAGCCTCTGTCACGATCATGTCGAGCGGCTGATCCGTTGCCTCTTGCGGCAGGTCCGCCGCCATCTGCGCATCATAGGCAAAACCAATTGCCGTGATGGGTTTCTGCGCCCTCAGATATTCCAGCGTCCGGTCATAAAACCCGCCGCCATATCCCAGCCGCTGACCACCAGGGCCAAACGCCACCAGCGGCACGATCAGGATGTCGGGATCAAATTCCTGCCCCGACGCGGGGATCGCCGCACCAAAGGGCCCCTCGACCATCTCGCAGGTCTCGGTCCACTCCCGAAACAGAAGGCGCTCCCCTGCCCCCTGAATGACCGGAACTCCGACGCGACCAGTCCACGCAGCCATGACTGTCAGCGGCGAAATCTCGGTCCGGATGGGCATATATCCCGCCAGTGCGCCGCCACCGGTATCCGACAGCACCTCATCAAGATAGCCACAGGCCAAGGCGTCCTGCCCCGCTGCATGTGCCGCCCGCCGGCGCGCAAAGGCGGCCTTGCGCGCGGCGGCTTTCTGTTCGTCCAATGTCAAAACAGCACCATCGTCGCAAGGCCGAGAAAGGCCAGAAAGCCAATCACATCTGTCACGGTCGTTACAAAGGCACCCGATGCCAGCGCCGGGTCGATCCCGATCCGGTCAAGGCCCAGCGGGATCAGGATACCCGCCAGCGCTGCCACAAAGAGATTGATGATCATGGCCACCCCAATCACCGCGCCCAGCATGACCGAACCGAACCAGACATAGCCCACGACACCCATGATCAGGGCAAAGGCCAGACCGTTCATTACCCCGGCCAGCATCTCGCGCCGGACCACCCGCCATGCATTGGCGCCGGTCAGGTCGTGGGTCGCCAGCGACCGCACAGCCACAGTCAATGACTGTGTACCGGCATTGCCACCCATCGACGCGACGATGGGCATCAGAACCGCCAGCGCGACCAGCTTGGCCAGCGCATCCTCGAACTGTGCAATTACGAGAGAGGCAGCGATCGCCGTGACCAGATTGACAAAAAGCCAGGGAAACCGCCGCAGGGCAATCGCCGTGGGGTGATCTGACAGGCTTTCGTCGCCGACACCGGCCAGCCTCAGAATATCCTCCTCGGCCTCTTCCTCGAGTACGACCATCGCATCATCGATGGTGATCACACCGACCAGCCGATCATCTGCATCCACAACCGGCGCCGAGATCAGGTGATACTGATTGAACGCATAGGCAACATCCGCCTCGGGCTGGGTGGCGGGAATGGTGCGAAACGTGTCTTCGGTGATGTCTGTCAGCGCCACGTCACGGCGCGACGACAAAAGCTTGCCCAAAGTGACATAGGCAACAGGCCGGTGGCGGGGATCGACCAGAATGACGTGATAGAATTGTTCGGGCAAATCTTCGCGTGAACGCACATAGTCGATGGTCTCGCCAACGGACCAGTGGCTTGGCGCGGTCACGATTTCGCGCTGCATCAGGCGGCCGGCCGAATCCTCGGGAAAGGACATCGACTGTTCGACCGCAGCCCTGTCGGAATCCTCGAGCGCGTCAAGGATCACCTCTTGCTGGGTGCTGTCCAGATCTTCGATGAGGTCGACAACATCATCGGATTCCATATCCCTGACCGCCCCGGCCAGAACCTCGGGCTCCAGATGCTGGATGACCTCTTCGCGCAAGCTTTCGTCAAGCTCGGACAGAATGTCGCCGTCCATCTCCCTGGACCAGAGCGACAGCAGATCTTCGCGCTCGCGCGATCCGATCTGTTCCAGAAGGTCTGCGATATCTGCCGAGTGCAGGGAATCCAGCAATTCATGCAGCCCGGTTGCGTCCCGGTTGTCCACCGCGTCCAGCACGGCATCGACCTGCACCGCATCAAGTGCAAAGTCTTCGTCTTCCCGCTCTTCCGGTGTGACCGTTTCCTCGACCATGCCTACCCCGACCTACTCACGCCCTCAGTCTAGTCACCAGCAATCGCGAGGGACAGGCCAATTGCAGGGGCAAGGGCCAAAATCATTGCCCTGTTCTCTTTGAAAGAGCTTCTTTTCCAACGGCAGCCCTGGGCGATTTACCTCGGTCGGTCACAAAGGCTAGATTTGACCCATGATGAGCGACAAACTCCTGATACTCGGGCAGACGCTGGCCTTTGCCTCCGATCCCTTCCGGACTGGTCCGGAAGATGCCGTCAAGCATAACAGCCGCGGTGCCATCCTGATCGAAAACGGTCTGGTTTCGGCCATGGGTGATGCCGAAACACTCCGGCGCGACCATCCGGATGCCCGGGTCTCGGATCAGGGTGACAACATTCTGACGGCGGGATTTGTCGATGCGCATGTGCATTACCCCCAAACCGCAATGATCGCCAGTTGGGGCAAGCGTCTGCTGGACTGGCTGAATGACTATACCTTCCCCGAGGAGATGCGGTTCAGCGATGCCGACTACGCAACCGAGATCGCCGAGCGGTATTTCGATCTCGCCATATCCTATGGCACGACATCAATGGTCAGCTTTGCGACCATTCATCCCGAGAGTGTCGATGCCTTTTTCACGGCGGCACAGGCGCGGGGAATGCGGGCGGTTACCGGCAAATGCTGCATGGACCGCAATGCGCCACCGGGGCTTTGTGACGAGCCGGTATCGGCCTATGACGACAGCAAGAAATTGCTCGAGAAATGGCATGGCGTCGACCGGCTGAGCTATGCCGTGACACCGCGATTTTCACCGACATCAAGCGAAGCGCAGCTCGAGGCGTTGGGCGCGCTTTGGGCCGAGCACCCCGATTGCCTGATGCAGACGCATCTTTCGGAACAGACAGAAGAGATCGCTTGGGTGCGCTCGCTCTTTCCCGATGCGCGGGATTATCTGGATACCTATGAAAAATACGGGCTGATCGGGCGCGGCGCGCTTTTCGGGCATGCCATCCACCTTGAAGACCGCGAGCGGGACCGCCTGCGCGAAAGCGGCGCATCGCTGATCCATTGCCCGACATCAAACATGTTCATTGGCTCGGGTCTTTTCCGGGCGCGGGCGCTGGCGGCAGACGAACAGCGGATCGGTCTGGCAACCGATACCGGCGGGGGGTCTTCGTTTTCGATGCTGCGTACCATGGCCGCAGCCTATGAGATTGGACAGCTGGGCGGCACGGCGCTGCATCCGGCCGAGCTCTGGTGGCTGGCCACCTGTGGCTCTGCTCATGCCATCGGTATGGGGGACAGGATCGGCAATCTGCGTGTCGGGGCCGAGGCCGATATCGTGTCGATCAACCTTGCATCGACCCCGGCCATCGCCCAGCGCAGCGCGGTTGCGGACACGCTGTGGGAGGCGTTGTTTCCAACCATCATGATGGGCGATGACCGGGCCATCGATCAGGTCTGGATCAGTGGCAAACCCCAAGCCAAACCTGACGTCTGAGCCTATTGCATCAGAGATTGCGCCAGAGCGTTCTGGCGCGCGATGACAGCGGTCAGGTCAAGCGTTGCGATCCGGCCATCAGCCACCACGCGGCGACCCTGAACAAAGAGATGCGATACCCGCGTCGGCCCCGACAAGACAAGCGCTGCGACCGGGTCCCATGCCCCGGCAGCCTCGATACCCGACAAATCCCAGATGGCGATATCGGCACATTTGCCGACCGCGATCTGACCGCAATCCGATCTGCCCAGCACCTGCGCACCACCGCGCGTGGCAATCTCAAGCACCTCGCGGGCAGACATGGCATCTGCCCCGTTCCGGACGCGCTGCAATAACATGGCCATGCGGGCTTCGGCGATCAGGTTACCCGCATCATTTGAGGCGCTGCCATCCACACCCAGCCCCACAGGCACACCGGCATCACGCATGGCCCGCACTGGCGCAATACCCGACCCAAGGCGACAATTCGAGCATGGGCAATGTGCAACACCCGTTGCCGTTCGCTGGAAAAGATCGATCTCCTGATCGTCCAGTCTCACGCAATGGGCGTGCCAGACGTCATCGCCGACCCATCCTAGCGATTGCGCGTATTCGCCGGGCCGGCACCCGAATGTTTCCAGCGAATACCGGATATCCTCGTCATTTTCGGCAAGGTGCGTATGCAGCATCACCCCCTTGTCCCGCGCCAGTATGGCGCTGTCGCGCATCAGCTCGCGGCTGACCGAAAAGGGCGAACACGGTGCCAGCGCGATCCGCGTCATCGCACCATGCGACGGATCGTGGTACCGGTCTACAAGGCGGATCATGTCATTCAAAATAGCCGCTTCGTCTTCGACCAGCGTGTCAGGCGGCAGACCACCGGCGCTTTCGCCGATCGACATCGCCCCGCGGGTCGCGTGAAATCTCAGACCGATCTCTCCGGCAGCATCGATCGTGTCATCAAGCCGCGCACCACCGGGGAAAAGATAGAGGTGATCCGAGGTCATGCTGCAGCCGGACAAGGCCAGTTCGGCCAAACCGGTCAGGGCCGAGACACGGATTTCCTCGGGACCGAATCGCGCCCAGATCGGATAAAGCGTGCGGAGCCAGCCGAAAAGCAACGCGTCCTGCCCGCCGGGCACTGCACGGGTCAGCGTCTGAAACAGATGATGATGGGTGTTGACCAGCCCCGGCGTGATGACCATGCCACTGGCGTCCAGAACCTCGCCCGACGTGCTCAGACCCGGTCCGATTTCGGATATGATTCCATTCGAAAGCCTCAGGTCATGCCCGGAAAGCTCTTCTTTACTGTCGTTCATCGTGACGATGATACGTGCGTTTCTGATCAGGGTTTCGCTCATGTGTTCCTCCGATACATCACCTGCTTCGGATCATCACATCGGCACCGACAGAAATCAGGAAGGACTCGGCGCAGCGCCATCCTAGCGCCGGCGCTGTCTCTGCTCAAGAATTGCTTCGCAGGATATCCAGTGCCGCAGCGTGTATGCTGCCATTGGCCGCCGCCAGAACACGGCCGCCCTCATGCGCCGGGCCGCCATCCCAGTCCGAAATCACGCCGCCTGCCGCCTCGATCACGGCGATCGGTGCCTGAATGTCATAGGCGTTCAACCCCGCCTCGATCACCAGATCGATCTGACCCAGCGCCAGCAACGCATAGGCATAGCAATCCGTTCCATAGCGCGTCAGACGCATATTTTCGGCCACGGCCTGAAATGCGGTCTGCTCTGATCTCGTGCCGATTTCAGGGAAAGTCGTGAACAGGATCGCCTCATCCAGCCGGGTTTGCCCACGCGTGCCCAGATCGCGCGGGCCATGCGGGCCCGTCATTCCGGCGCGTCCAAAGCCCCCCTCGAACCGCTCACCGATATAGGGTTGATCAATGATGCCGAAGATGGGACCGTTGGCATTCGCCACTGCGATCAGTACACCCCATGTCGGCGTGCCGGAAATGAAACCGCGCGTACCGTCAATCGGGTCCAGTACCCAGGTCACGCCGGTTGTTCCGGACTTGCTGCCGAATTCTTCACCCAGAATGGCGTCATCCGGGCGATGTTCCGACAGCACGCGGCGCATGGCTTTCTCGGCTTCGCGGTCGGCGCGGGTCACCGGATCAAATCCGCCTTCTTCTTTGTTTTCCGTTCCCAGATCGGTTGAGCGGAAAAACGGCAATATGGCCGCACGCGCAGCATCGGCCATACGATGCGCTGTACCGATAATGTGATCCTGCTCTGACGGCGTCATGATCTTGTTCCAAACAATAAGAGGGCGGCCACCTAAAGGCAGCTACCCTCGGGATTGTCTCAGATCAAGTGGCTGATCAGGCAGCGTCACTCAGGACACGGGCCAGTTCGAACAGGCGCCTGCGCTGATTTTCCGGGATCGAGTAATACGAGCGGATCAACTCCAGCGCTTCCTTGTCGGCAAGCAGGTCACCCGGCACCGTACCCGATTTTTCTGCTGCCTCACCGTCCTCGAGACCTTCAAAGAAAAAGCTGACCGGCACATCCAGAACATCGGCAATATCCCAGAGCCGCGAGGCGCTGATACGGTTCATGCCGGTCTCGTATTTTTGAATCTGCTGGAATTTTATCCCGACCCGTTCGGCAAGCTGCTGTTGTGTCATACCCACCATCCAGCGGCGCTGGCGGACACGCTTGCCTACATGAACATCAACCGGGTGTTTCATTTTTATTCTCCCACACAATCTACGATTAGTCGTCACTCGTTAAAGAAAGCCCGACCCGTATTTCCGTCTTATTGGACTTCAAAGTATTTGAATTCTAAACGGAAAATGAAAACAAATCTAAGAAAATCGCAATTTTCCGGCGGATTCATGCCATTTTTTTTGCGTTTCTTTCACGCTTCCCCTTGGATTGACAGTGTTTTTTGCAAAATGCAAAACAACCGCTGGTCGGCCTAAAGCGGGAATCGGATTGCGCCGGGTGATGGGTGTGTGGGGAATCATGATTGCATCCTTTGGGTTCTGACGCGATACAGTGCCCGGGTTTTCAGTCGGGATGGATCGGATGCGGGCACTTCAGGTTATCGAGCGCGGTTCACCCCCCGAATTGCGTGAAATCGCGGCGCCGATGCCCGAACCGGGCGAGGTTCAACTCAGGATCGAAGCCTGTGGTCTGAATTTCGCTGACCTGCTGATGATCACCGGTGAGTATCAGGAGCGTCCGCCCCTGCCCTTCACGCTCGGGCTCGAGGTTGCGGGAATTGTCACAGCCTTGGGTGACGGGGTGACGTCGCCGACCATCGGCAGCCGTGTCGCCGTTTTCGGCGGACAAGGCGGGCTGGCCGAATTTGGCTGTTTCCCCGCCGAAAACTGTGTGGTCGTACCGCCGGTGATGCCGTCAACAATCGCCGCGGCGTTTCAGGTGGCATACGGCACGTCACATATGGCGTTGCAGAATGCGCGGCTTCAGCCGGGTGAAACGCTCCTCGTACTGGGTGCTGCGGGCGGGGTCGGGCTGACTGCGGTGGAAATTGGCAAACTGATGGGTGCCCGCGTCATCGCTGTCGCACGCGGCGCGGACAAACTTGCCGCCGCCGCGCGTGCCGGGGCTGACCATCTGATCAGCAGCGAGGACACGGATATCAGAACCGCCGTTCGCGAGCTTGGTGGCGCGGATGTCGTCTATGACCCCGTGGGTGGGGATCAGTTCAGCGCCGCGTTGCGCGCCACCAATCGCGACGGGCGCGTCCTGGTGATCGGGTTTGCATCGGGCAGGATTTCAGAGGTCCCGGCCAACATCATTCTGGTCAAGAACATATCGGTCATCGGGTTCTACTGGGGCGGCTATCTGGCATTCAAACCGGACCGCATTGCTGCCAGCCTGCGTGAACTGATGGCGTGGTACGAAAACGGCAATCTTCGACCGCAGGTCAATCACATCTATGCACTAAGTGACGCGGCCGCCGCGCTCGAGTTACTGCGCTCGCGCAAATCAACCGGCAAGGTTGTGGTCGAGATGACCTGATGCGCGCGATAGGCCTGTTTGACGGCCCGCGCCAACGCCCTTGCAGCTTCGTCATTGGTGACATCCGCGCAGTAGAAGTTGATCCCGATCGAGCGCAGTTCAGGCAATGCGCCGCCATGCTGAATCTCCTCAAAGTAAGGCGGTGACATGCCTTTGAGCGATGTGTGAACCGCGAGATCGGCGCTGACGCTGGCCTCGACCGTACGGCTCGAATCGCTTTCGACAACCATTTCCCAGCCTATGCCGGCCTCGTCCAGGGCTCGCTGCACCTGCCCGCGAAAGATACAATTATGTTCATATGCCAGTTTCAGGGGACGACTACGCCATGCCGTGCCGCCGGGTGCGCCGACCCAGACGAGCGAAGTCTCGTTCAGCGTTTCACCGCCGGGCGCTACCGAATTTTCCGTGGTCAGGATCATGTCGCATTTGCCGCGCGCGAATAATTCCTTGAGCCGCGTTGTGTAGGACGACAAGAGATGCACCCGCACCCGCGGAAACGCCGCATTGAAGCTGCGCAGGACATGCGGGATTGCCGGATAGACGATGTCATGCGGCACGCCAAGCGTCAGCTCGCCCTCGTATTCATGCGATGTCAGGCGCGAATAGACCTCATCATTCAGATCGACGATGCGCCGTGCGTAGCCAAGCAATTGCTCGCCCGCCGCCGTCAGCGTCACACTGCGCGCTGACCGATCCAGCAGATTGAGATTCAGGTTTTCCTCAAGACGCTTGATCTGCATGGAGACCGCCGATTGTGTGAGGTTCAGGAAACCGGCTGCCTTGGTGACCCCGCCGGTTTGCGCCACCGCGACAAAGCTGCGCAACGCGGTCATATCCAGATTTCTCAACATATCACCATCCTTGATGTGATGCATAAATAACATTCGTTTTCATTATTGAACCGAATCTGCCAAAAGATCAATATCGTTGATCTGAACATCAACAATAATCACGAAACATGAAGGATAGTCCAATGACCACCCTGATCTCAGTCGTCCGCCACCTGCCCATCGAATTCCCCGGTCAGCGCAAGACCGGCCTGCTGAACGTCCTGGCGGTCTGGAAGGAGCGCCAGGCGCTGAAATCCATGTCTGACAGCGAATTGTCGGATATCGGCATCACCCGCACCATGGCAATGAAAGAGGCCGCCCGCCCATTCTGGGACCTTCCCGCGCGGCAAGGTTGCTGACCTCGCCATAATTTGGGCTTTTATTGAGGCTAAAGCCCTTCCCATTCTTGAAATTTGGCCGCATCTGCCCAATATTTAGCGCAGATCGCGGCCATGTTTCTGGCCGATCAACGAAACGCTATTGGAGGCTTAGAATGGCACAATTTGATGCGGTAACGGCTGTTGGCGCACGCGCGGCCGAAATCGACGAGGGCTTGCGGGCCCATATGAACAAGGTCTACGGCACGATGTCGGTGGGTATGCTGATCACGGCGCTCGCGGCATGGGCCATTTCCGGGCTGGCGGTGACGACCGATCCCGGTCTTGCGGCTGGTCAGATCAGCAATGGCACATACCTGACAAATTTCGGTGCGGCGATTTATACCTCGCCCCTGCGCTGGGTCATCATGTTCGCCCCGCTAATCGTGGTCTTTGGTTTTGGTGCTGCGATCAACCGTATTTCCGCCGGCATGGCGCAGGTGGTATTTTACGGCTTTGCCGCGCTGATGGGCCTGTCGATCAGCTGGATTTTCCTGACTTTCACCGGTTTCTCGATCATCCAGACCTTCCTGATCACGGCGATTGCCTTTGCCGGTCTCAGCCTGTGGGGCTACACCACGAAGAAGGACATTTCGGGTTGGGGATCGTTCCTGATCATGGGCGTGATCGGCCTGATCGTCGCCTCGATCGTGAACATCTTTCTGGGCTCGCCCGCCATCATGTTCGCAATTTCAGCGCTTGGCGTGCTGATCTTTGCCGGGCTGACGGCCTATGACACGCAGAACATCAAGAACATGTACCTGCAGATGGCGCATTCGGGCGATACCGAATGGCTTGATAAGTCGGCTATCATGGGGGCGCTGAACCTGTATCTGGACTTCATCAACCTCTTCATGTTCCTGCTGCAATTTCTGGGCAGCCGCGAATAATCAGGATCACATCACAGACGAAAGGCCGGTCAAGCGACCGGCCTTTTTCGTTGGCGACGAATTCTTATCACACGCCCAAGGGCGCAGCCAGCGCCCGTGATCAAAGCCCGAACATGGGGGCCATGTTGTAGGTCACGACCGAAAGCGCGAGGCCGAAGAGCACGAAAATGCTCATCCCCTGCCGCTCTTCAACAACCTCGCCCGACATCTCGGCCACGGATTTCAGTGTGCGGCTCTTTTCCCAGTTCAGCTTCTTGCCGTTGCGGCTGCTGCGGGCGTGAACGGGATAGGCGGATTTCGCCGCCTCGACAAATTCCTTGACGTTGAAGGGCGTGGTGAACTGCATGGCGGGCTCCAGATAGGGGCTCTCCATCAGCTTGCCCACGAAATGCAGCCGCGCCTCGTGATCGCAGATGGGATAGGTGCCCGAAGGCGCGCCGCTTTCCATTGTGCCGGGGCCAAACCCCATTTCACCGACAAGGCTTTGGACCACCAACGGGGCCTCGGACAGGGCCTCGACAGTCTTGGGGTCGCGAAACAGTGGTTGCTTGTTGGCGATAGACCTACCCGTAACACCCAGATCCCGCGCCATCGCGAACCCCTTGGGTGAGTTCCGCCGCACCTCGTCCGGCAGAATGGAATGAATGTCGAAATCGTAATTCAACGCCATAGCTATTGCCCGCATTTGCTTCGATTGCGGGCCAGACAAACAGATGAGTGTGACCAAGCTAAGGAGCGAATGCGGAAACCTTTCGGCAAAATTCTACCTAAATTTTGCGGATCATCTGCACGGCGGGAAACATAATTCCCGGCCGCAGCTCGATCTCAAACGGCCCGATCTCGTCAAAACCAAGCGCCCGATAGAAACCTACAGCCATGAGGGTGCTTTGGCATTCCATATGCCGGATGCTCGCCGAATTTGCCTGTTCCAGCGTATGCGTGATCAACGCGCGGCCAAATCCCCTGCCGGTATGGCGATGATCGGTCACAACGTGGCGGATATGGCCGCGCTGCGTTTGTTTGTTGCTTTGCGGACCATGGTGCGTCCAGCCGCCCGCCGCCACTATCTCACCATCCAGCAATCCGACGTAGAACGTACCGGATGTCACCAAACGCGGCTGCGCGCGCGAGATCAGCGGCAGGCATGTTACCAGAACCGAGGGCGGGTAATGCGGTTTCAGCAAAATGGGATAGCTGCGCGAGAATAGCGCATCAACGGCAGGAATATCCGAATGATTTGCAGTTCTTACGCTGAACATGGTCACCTCGGGACACGAATTTTGCATACCCAGAAACGCAAAAAGCCGCGCAATGGCGCGGCCTTTTCGACTGGACGTCCGAAGGCGTTACTTGATCTTGCCTTCTTTGTATTCGACATGCTTGCGCGCGACCGGGTCATATTTGCGCACAACCATCTTTTCGGTCATGGTCCGCGCGTTTTTCTTGGTCACGTAGAAGTGGCCGGTATCCGCCGTCGAATTCAGTCGGATCTTGATTGTGGTTGGCTTCGCCATTTTTCGTCTCCGATGCGGGGCAGACCCCTGAGGTATCTCGAAGCCCGCCTTTTATAGCCACAGCCCGCCGAGTCAACCGCCCAGACCCAAAAAAGACGCCGCAAATTCGAGGGCTGATGCGCGGAGGGGCTATAAGCCGGATTCTGTTCCCCGGGCACCGAAATACCCGGTTTGATGACCATTCATCTGGGGGGCGGGTTACCCCGGCCCTCATGCTGCCAACCCGGATCCCTGGGCTGAAACGACCCGCAGTTGCCTGCGCGGGATCCCTATTTGGCATTGCTCCCGGTGGGGCTTGCCATGCCGCGCCGGTTGCCCGGCACGCGGTGGGCCTTACCCCACCGTTTCACCATTGCCCGGACATGTCCGGGCTGTCTGTTCTCTGTGGCGCTTTCCCTCGGGTTGCCCCGGCCGGGCGTTACCCGGCACCGCTGTTTCATGGAGTCCGGACTTTCCTCGACTTCGGTCGCCCGTTGCCGCGGCCATCCGCCCCTCCGCGCCATGCGGGGTTACGCGGGGTAAGGTCCTGCGTCAACGGGGTATCGAGCCGCCAGATCGGTGATCATCGCCATATCCCAGCCATCCAGCCCGCCATCGGCCCAGGGCCGGAACCTGAGCCGGAACGCCCTGTGTACAGCCGGAAACTCCCCGTTCGTGAACCCGAAATGACGGGCCCGGGCCAGAAATTCATCCGCATCGGCGCGGGCGGCAACGCCATCAGGCACCATCTCGGGCCAGACTGCCAGCCCCCTCAGCGCCAAGCGCCGCCAGTCAAACCGCGGCCCCGGATCGCCCTTGCGCGTGGGCGCCATGTCGGAATGCCCGATCACCCGCGCAGGCAGAATATTCCAGCGCGACATGCACCCGCCGATCAGCCCTTCCAGCGACGTCATCACCGGTTCGCCAAAGGGTGTATCGCCCGGATTGGCAATCTCGATCCCGATCGAGGCAGAGTTCACGTCATCGGTGCCGCCCCAACTGCCGGCACCGGCATGCCAAGCGCGCGCCTCCTCTTTCACAAGCTGTATGACGCTGCCATCCGGCTCGATCAGGTAATGCGCCGAAACCTCGGCCACGGGATTGCACAGCCTTTCGAGCGCGGCCCCGGCGCTGGACATGGCCGTGTAATGTATGACGATCATGTCGGGCAGCCGCGCCAGTCGACGCGGCCCGAAATTCGGAGAAGGATGCCAGCGGGGTGCGCTCACCCGCCCGATTTAACCGCCAGCCTGAACGGTGTCGGATCCCAGCCGCAGGCATACCCATCGCCATCAGGATCAAGGTTCTTGCGGTCCTTGCGCGGGCCGCCCAATTCGAGGAATGCCTCCTGCGCGATGTCAGGTGCACCATACGAGGCGCAGTTGCGTGCATGCGATGCCGCGCTGGCCAGTTTGGTCCGCCGGTAAATCTTGTTTCCGACCGGGTTGGTCGTCGCTAGTGCATACTCCACCACATTCGACGTTGTGACGCCGGTGCGCACAGGAACGGCGGTGGGTTCGATCACGGTGAACTGCTCGCGCTGTTCCTTGAGACGCGCCTTGTCACTTTCGATCGACTCGCGCGCTGATACGGCCTCGAAATCCTGCTCATCCGAAATCGTCGGGTTATTGGCCAGCGCAAGCGCGGTCGGTGTCGCCTCGGATACGATTTCGGCAGGGGTTTCCTTGGCGACCGTCTCGGCCGTCTGGGTCCGTGCCAGCACCTGACGCGTTTCAGCGGCAACGCTGGCAATCTCGGTCTCGGCTGTTGTGGTGGTCGCGGTTTTCTTGACGGTAGCTGTAGTTTCCGCGCCGGTTTCAACGGCGGCGACGCGCCTTTCCGGGGCCTGAACCGTCGTCAGCGCCAAGAGCTGGTCGCCGCGCAATCGCGCGCGCCGTTCTTCCTCTGCTGCCAGATAGGCGTCATAACTCTCGAACCCGACACCGCGCGCCGAGTCCGGAACGGGCGTATAGCTGGCGCAGCCCGCCAACGCCAACACGCCCACGAATGGAACATAAAACCGCATCGAAACACTGCCACTTTGTTATTTTAGGCGTGTTTTACCACCATTTCGCAGGTTTGGCTAGGAATCCTGCAGAATCTTCCAGAATTTGCGCTGTATTCAGCAAATCACCCTCTTCCCAGGGGCGACCGATCAGCTGCAATCCCAATGGAAGGCCCTGCGCATCCAGCCCCGCAGGCACGGAAATGCCCGGCAGACCGGCAAGGTTGACGGTCACGGTAAAGACGTCATTCAGATACATCTGCACCGGGTCGGCATCGGCCATTTCGCCCAGACCAAATGCCGACGATGGCGTGGCGGGTGTCAGGATCGCGTCGACACCGGCGGCAAAAACATCCTCGAAATCCTTCTTGATCAGGGTGCGTACCTTGCGCGCGCGGTTGTAGTAAGCATCATAAAACCCCGCCGACAGAACATAAGTACCGATCATCACGCGACGCTTGACCTCATCGCCAAAGCCCTCGGCGCGGGTCTTTTCGTACATCTCCGTGATCCCGTCACCCTGGGCAAGCTTGGCCCTGTGACCAAAGCGTACTCCGTCATAGCGTGCGAGGTTTGAAGAGGCTTCGGCAGGTGCGATCACGTAATATGCCGGCAGCGCGTATTTCGTATGCGGGAGCGAAATATCAACAATCTCGGCCCCTGCATCGCGCAGCATATCCGCGCCCGCGACCCAGAGCTTCTCGATCTCGTCGGGCATGCCATCCATCCGGTATTCGCGCGGAATACCGATTTTCTTGCCCCGGATATCGCCGGTGATCATGGCCTCGAAATCCGGCACGGCCAGATCGGCTGATGTGCTGTCCAGCGGATCGTGACCGGCCATTGAGCCCAGCATGATCGCTGCATCGCGCACCGATTTGGTCATCGGACCGGCCTGATCCAGCGAAGAGGCAAAGGCCACGATACCCCAGCGCGAACAGCGCCCGTAGGTGGGCTTCAGCCCCGTGATGCCGACAAAGGCCGCTGGCTGGCGGATCGATCCGCCCGTATCTGTACCCGTCGCGGCGAGGCAGAGATCGGCGGCGACCGCCGATGCAGAGCCGCCCGATGATCCGCCCGGAGTTAGTGGCGTGGTGTCATTGCCGCGCCGCCACGGGCTGACGGCATCACCATAGACCGAAGTCTCGTTGGACGAGCCCATGGCGAACTCATCCATATTCAGCTTGCCCAGCATGACGGCACCGTCATCCAGCAGGTTCTGGCTGACGGTAGATTCATATTCGGGTCTGAACCCTTCAAGGATGCGCGATGCCGCTTGCGACGGCACCTTCTCGGTACAAAAGAGATCCTTGATCCCTACAGGGATGCCGCACATGGCCGGTGCGTCACCTGCTTGAATACGCGCATCGGCGGCGTCAGCACGCTCCAGCGCGATTTCGGGGGTCTTGTGCACAAACGCGTTCAGCGCATCCGCTGCGTCAATCGCCGTCAGGCATGCCTCGGTCAGTTCGCGGGATGTAACCTCGCCTGCGCGCAGGCGCTCCCGCGCCTCGGCGATGGTCAACGATGTCAGTTCGCTCATGTCTATTCCACCACTTTCGGAACCGCGAAAAAGCCTTCGCGCGCATCGGGGGCGTTTTTCAGAATTTTTTCCTGCTGATCGCCGTCGGTAACCATATCCTTGCGCCGCTTAAGGCGCATGGGCGTGACCGAGGTCATCGGCTCCACACCCTCGATATCGACCTCGTTGAGTTGTTCCATGAACCCGAGAATATGGCTCAGTTCCTTGGCCAGCGCCGGCAGCGCCTCTTCGTCGACCGCGATACGCGCCAGCTTGGCGACTTTTGCAGCCGTTTCCTCATCAATGCTCATGTACCGACTCTTCGATTTGGCGTCACGCAGCGACGTTTAGCCCTCGTCGGCAGGGCTCGCAACCATATGACGGATGTAAAGCTCGATCATCCAGGCAAGCATCACCGCGTTCAGCAGATGCCAGATAAAATGCGTGCCCGGCGGGAAGGATGCGCAAACCGGCAGGTCGATACTGCGAAAGAAGATCGAAACGATCAGAAGCATCGCACCAAGTGCCAGAAATCTGGCCGTTTCGGGTGCGCGCGACACCATCAGCGCGGCATATCCGAGGATGATTGGTGGTATGGTGGCATAGCCGGCCGAGCCGCCGATGCCCGGTATCGCCTCGAGCAGATTACCGGTATAACCCGCATAGACCGGGAAGGCCAAAACCACGGCAAAGGCCCACCCGGGTTTCATGCCGATAAAATCGCGGCTGGCGGCATAAAGATAGACAAGGATGAACAGGAATATCGGCAGCGCATCGGCAATGGCCGACCAGCGCGTGGCATATGTATGAAAAAGAAGCGATCCGACACCCACAAAGGCCAGCAGGCCAATCAGGATATCCGCCTTGATCAACCCGTGACCCCGGGCGCGACGCAGCATGATGGCGGCGGCAATCAGAAAAGCGAGGTTCGAGATCGTATTCAGCGGCTCACCCCACAAACCCGGAGCCAGCCTTTCGCAATAATTGTCGAGATATACGGACCAATCCATGACTTTGCCTCAAACCTGTCTATGCTGTTCATAGCGGCTCAATTGGTACAAAGGGAGGCAAAAAGTTGAAAATCATCTGGCTTGGCCACTCGGGCTTTCGCATCGAAATCGCGGATCAGGTTCTGCTGATCGATCCGTGGCTGACAGGAAATCCGGTTTTTCCGCAGCGTCGCCGGGGACGGGCCATCAAGGGCGCCACACACATTCTGCTGACCCACGGGCATGGCGATCACGCAGGTGACGCGGTGGCGATATCACGCGAACTTGGCATACCTGTTGCGGGCATCTACGATCTGATGAGCCATTGGGAAACCACAGAGGGTATCGAAACCATCGGCTTTAACAAGGGCGGAACGATCCGGCTGGGCGATGTCGCGGTAACGATGGTCAATGCTGTCCATTCCTCGTCCGTTGCCGGTGAAACCGGGCCCGCTTATGCGGGGTCGGAAGCGGGCTACATGATCGCCGCCGAAGGCCGGACGATTTATGTTTCGGGTGATACGGACGTGATGGCCGACATGAAGGTATTTCAGGACCTGCACGAACCCGATATCGGCATTTTAAGCAGCGGCGGTCATTTCACCATGGACATGGCCCGCGCAGCATATGCCGCGAAAACGTTTTTCAACTTTGAAACGATTATTCCCTGCCACTACCGGACATTTCCCATACTCGAACAATCGGCAGAGAAACTGGCCGAGGGCGTGCCCTTTGCCGATGTGATCGAACTCGAGGTTATGGTCCCGATCGAGCTTTAGCCGCGCAGTCCGGCAAAGAACGCACGCATCAGCGCGGCGCATTCGCGTTCAGCGATGCCGTCATAGATCTCGGGGCGATGATGGGACTGATCATGGTCAAAGATGCGCGGCCCCTGCAACACACCACCGGATTTCGGGTCCGCCGCCCCGAAATACAGCCGCCGGATCCGCGCCGCAGCGATCACCCCGGCGCAAAACGGGCAGGGTTCCAGTGTGACATAAAGGTCTGCGTCGGCAAGCCGTTCTGATCCGCGCACCTGGCAGGCTGCCCGGATCGCCAGAATCTCGGCATGTGCCGCAGGGTCGGAAAATTCGCGGGTCCGGTTACCGGCTTGTGCCAGCACCGCCCCATCCGGCCCGATGACCACGGCACCCACCGGCACCTCGCCACGGTCACGCGCATCGCGGGCCTCGGCCAGCGCGATATCCATGTAGCTGCGAAACTCTGCTGAAGGCGTAGCGGACACAATCATCTTTCCTTGTTCTGCCCGACGCGATAAGCCGCCGACCATGACGCAATCAACCCCCCGCACTAATGTTCCGGGCGAACGTATCGCCAAGCGCCTGTCCCGGTCGGGCGTCGCATCGCGCCGCGAGGCCGAGCGAATGATCGTGGCGGGGCGTGTCACGGTCAACGGGCAAAAGATCGACAGCCCGGCACTGAACGTCACCGACGGGGATATCATCACCGTCGACGGCGCCACGGTTGCCGAGGCCGCGCAATCGCGGCTCTGGCTCTATCACAAGCCTGCGGGCCTCGTGACCACGGAGCGCGATGAAAAGAACCGCGAGACCGTTTTTGCCACGCTGCCAGATGATCTGCCCCGCGTCATGTCGGTGGGACGGCTGGACATGAATTCCGAGGGGCTGTTGCTCCTGACGAATGACGGGGCGCTCAAGCGTCGACTGGAGCTGCCCTCAACCGGCTGGCTCCGCAAATACCGGGTTCGGGTCAAGGGCAACCCGACGCCCGAGATACTCGCCCCGCTCGAGGCAGGTATTCATGTCGAAGAGCAACACTATCAGCCGATGCGCGTCACGATCGATCGCCAGCAGGGTGCGAATGCCTGGCTGACGGTTGGATTGCGCGAAGGTAAGAACAGGGAAATCCGGCGCGCAATGGACATGGTCGGGCTGACGGTGAACCGGCTAATCCGCATCAGTTATGGACCGTTCCGGCTGGGTGAACTCAAGCCCGGAGAGGTCAGCGAGATCAAACCGCGTATCCTTGCCGACCAGCTCGGCATTTCACGGCAGGAAGAGGCACCGAAACCCGGAACCCGGTCTAAGGCAAAATCTCGAAAACGATCGTGATCGTGGCGTTTGTCGAAACTTCGCCCTCGGAAACCGGCACCGCGTCAAGCACAAGCGCCGCCGTTTCACGCATCATGACAGGGCCCGCTGCCGGCGCGGATGGTTCAGAGATCGACAGAACCGGGCCCAGCCCGACACCGGCAGCCTCTGCATAAAGTTCCGCCTTGCGCCGCGCGTCGCGCACCGCCATTCTGCGCGCTTCGTCAAGCGCGGGGCCAGGATTTTGCAAACCAAACTCGAGCCCGTGAAACTGGTTGGCGCCAGAGGTAACAACCGCATCCAGAATGCGCCCCAGCCGATCCAGATCGCGCACCCGCACCGAGAGCGAGATGGACGCGAAAAAGCCCACCAGCCGGGCGTCGGACGAGCTGCTGGAATTGTTCCAGCGCGGCGAGAGATTAAGCCCCGAGGTCTGGATGTCACGCGCAGCAATATCAAACCGCCCAAGCGTTCCCGTCATCTTGTCCACGGCTGCGGAAACCGCATCCAGCGCTTTTTCGGAGGTTTTTTCCTCGACACTGATTCCCATGAACACCGTCGCCATATCCGGCACACCCGCCACCATTCCCTGCCCGACAACGGTGATCCTTCCCTGTGCCAGGACGGGATTGGCCAAAATCGCGATAACAAAAACCAGAAATGCGCGCATATTGTTCTCCTTCGGTGATCATGGTCCCGATTGACGGCCAAAAGTCAAAACACCGCTGCGCGCTTTGGCTTTCCTTAGGCGAATTCCTGCTGTAGCCTGCCTTGGCGGATAAGACGTAATTTTCGCCGGAAAAATTGCATGGTAGTCCACACGGTATGAAACCGAATTTTGCGCTGAACCTGTCGCATGACGGCATCAGTCTGCTGCATCGCGGGCGCTCTGGCTGGCTGACGGTTGGCGAGGTTGCACTGGACGATCCCGATACGGCGGGAACGCTCTCGATCCTGCGCGATACGGCGACCACGCTGGAAAAGGGCGGTATCGCGACCAAGCTGATCATTCCGGACAGCCAGATCCTCTATGCGACGCTGTTTGCCCCCGGGCCCAGCGATGCAGAACGGCGGCAGCAGATCACGGGCCAGTTGCAGGGACGCACCCCCTATGACGTGTCCGAGCTTGTATTTGACTGGCGCCAGATCGGAGAGGATGCGCGCGTAGCGGTCGTTGCGCGCGAAACCCTTGAAGAAGCAGAGAGTTTCGCCGTCGAAAACCGCTTCAACCCGGTATCTTTTGTCGCCATGCCCGAAAATCAGAGCTTTGATGGTGAGCCGCATTTCGGCGAAACAACCTTTGCCGCCGGATTCCTGCAGGGCGAAAAGGTCGAGCGGGATCGCAAGCCTGTCGTCGTCAAGGGCGCGATCAAATCCCTGCCACCGGCGCCCGCCCCAGAGCCTGAGCCAAAGCCTGTTGCCGAACCGGCCGCAGTTGCAGAACCCGAGATCAAACCCGCGCCCAAATCGCGCGCAAAGACGAAATCGAAAGCCGCGAAATCGGCTGAGGACCAGAAGTCACCTTCGCAGACCGACGACGCGGCACAAAGCAGTTTTTCGTTCTCATCGCGGCGTGATCAGTCACAGACTGCCGAAAAAGCCGCTCCGGCGCTTGAAAACAGAAGTGCCCGGTTTGCCGTCGCACCGGAGGCAAAGAAAGACGAGAAACCCCGGCGTTCGGCACCGATGGTCTTTCCACCCGATGAAATGCCACAGGCACCCCAGAATGTGGTCGCCGACAAGCAGGTTGCCGAGGGGGCAGCGCCGCCTATCGCGATGCCCGATGCCGATCCCGGTCCCGGCGCAGCCGTGATCGACAGGGGTTTTGACCCCGGCCCAATCGCCGAACCGCCTGCCGCAGCCGCAGCCTCGTTAGAGCCTTTTGACGCCGACCGTAACGCCGGTGGTGAAAACACGCCTTCGCGCCGGTTTGCTTTTTTCAGCAAAAAGTTCAGCGGTGACGAAGCCCCGGACCCGCAGGCAGACGAGCGCGAAGCCATGACCCTTTTCGGTGCACGCGCCGCCGAACAACGCAATTCCGGGCGAATGGGTTTGGTGCTTACGCTGATCCTTCTGGTCGTGCTCGCCGTGATCGCCATCTGGTCGTCGATATTTCTGAGCGACACCATCGCCGGTTATTTCCGTCCGCAGGATCCGGGGGACTTTCTGGTCGCGGATGAGGAACCGGGCAAGGCAAACGCAGGTGATGTCGAAACCGGGGTCGAGATTGTTGTTGCGAGCCTGCCAAATGCAACCACCGATCTGGAGATCGACCCGATTGAATTGCTGGACGAACCGGAACTGACGACCGAGGATGTCGAGGCACCGGTCGAGTTTGTTCTCTCGCCCGAAGCGGCGGAGCTTCTCTATGTCACGACCGGCATCTGGCAACTGGCGCCGGTTCAGGCGATCCCCGCCGAATCCGTCGGTCTCGAGGATGTCTATTTCGCGTCGATTGACCGGGATATCGTACCGCATGACGCGGTGGCGCTGCCTTCTGCCTCGATCATCTTTCCGGTCGAGCCGGATATTCGCGCCGCCGATCCACTACCCGCCGGTTCGGTATTCGAATTTGACGAAAACGGGTTGATCATCGCAACACCGGAAGGTGCCGAAACGCCTGAAGGTGCGTTGGTGATCGCTGGCAAACCCAGCAAGATCCCACCTTTGCGGCCCGGTGACCGGCCAACACCAGAGGTGCAGGAGGTTGCCGCAACAGACGACGGGGCGGATACCGATGCCGCAACAGAGAACACGGAAGACGCCACCGTTCGCCTTGCATCATTCAAACCACGCAAGCGGCCCGAAAATATCGCGGACCTGATCGAGCGGCGTGAACTTGGCGGCCTGACGCGTGACGAATTGCAAGAGATCAAGCCGCGTCAGCGCCCGGTTTCCGATCAGGCTGCTGCCATCGCGGCTGCGCTTGAGGCCGTTGGCGCCGAAGATGCCGTCGATCCCGACGCGGCAAGTGAACTTGCCGTGGTTGCGTCGCTCAATCCGCGCCAGCGTCCGACCGATTTTGCCGATACGGTCGCCAAAATCATCGAAGAGCAGGGCGCAACAGAACCGTCAGAGGCGGCGCGGGTTCCGACCGAAACCAAGAAAGAAGCCCCCATTTTGCCGACCCGCGCATCGGTCGCCAAGGAAGCCACGATCAAGAACGCGATCTCGCTGAAGAAAGTCAGTCTGATCGGCGTTTATGGCTCTCCCTCAAACCGGCGGGCGTTGGTGCGGCTGCCCAGTGGCCGCTTCGTCAAGGTCGCGGTGGGCGACAAGGTTGATGGCGGCAGGGTGGCCGCGATCGACAAATCATCGCTCTCTTACATCAAATCCGGCAGGAGCCTGACGCTCAAGCTCCCCAAAAGTTAGGGCGCAGCCGCATCCCGACTGAAATGAATCGCGATGCGGCGTTGGTGCGGTGCGGTTCTGTGTTCAAACAGGTAGAGCCCCTGCCACGTCCCCAGCATGAGTTGACCGTCACGCACCGGCACATTCAGGCTGACCGGCAGCATCGCAGCCTTGATATGCGCCGGCATATCATCCGGCCCCTCGGCCACATGGCGCAGATAGTGCATTGACGGATCATCGGCAGGCGGCACCAGACAGTGAAAAAAAGCCTTCAGATCCCGCACGACATCGGGATCTGCATTTTCCTGTATCAGTAGCGAACAGGACGTGTGGCGAACAAAGAGCGTCACAAGGCCGTCACCGGTCAGGCGGATCTCTGACCGAAACAGGTTGGTGAACTCATAAAGCCCTTGTCCACGCGTCTGAACGCCAATCTCGGATATCATCGCACAAAACCTGTCTGGATGTTCGCTGCATGCAGCAATGCGCGCCTGATGGCAATGCTGCCGACGGCCCGCCTGCGTTAACCATTTGTTAATAAATCCCTCGCGCAGAACACCGGGCAAACCTAACCTCATCCCGGGTTTGGGGGTGTCGATGTTCAGAATGTGGGTCAGTGTGGCGATTGTTGCATTTGCGGGTCAGGCCGTGGCGGCCGGGTTTACCGAACGGTTTGAGAATGCGCCGGGCAGAAGCTGGGCAATTGCCGACTATGATTTCGATCACCCCGGATTTGATACCGACTGGCGGCGGGAAATGATCCGGTTTGACGGGGGCCTGACCCTTGGCCTCGCACCCCGGACAGGTGGGAACAACCGCTTCGTCGGTAGCGCGCTTCGACGTCGTGCCACCACCGGATACGGATATTACGAGGCAACGCTGCGACCCGCACCGGGCGCGGGCATTGTAACCGGTTTTTTCCTCTATACCGGCCCTGCCTATGGCACCCGCCATGACGAGATTGATATCGAATTTCTGGGCCGTTCAATGACCTCGATGATCATCACGACTTTCGTCGATGGCAATCGCTGGAGCCGCGAGATACCGTTGGGTTTCGATGCGCGTGACGGGCTGCATCGATACGGGTTTGACTGGCAGCGCGATCAGATCCGCTGGTTCGTGGATGGGCGCGAAGTCTATCGGCGCAGCGCGGCAGATGGTCCCCTGCCCCGGTTGCCCGCACGCCTCTTTGTCAATCTCTGGGCGGCCTCACCCGCATTGGCCGATTGGGCCGGGCAGGCAAGCGAGGCGCAAACCGCAAGTGCCCGGGTGGCTCAAATCCGCTTTGTCCCGGCGTCGCCAACAACCCTGAATTACTGAGCTGCCAGTGCTTCGGACTGCTGGGCCTTCAAATAATCGGCGACGAACAGACGTATTGCATCCTGCGCCGCCTGACCTGCATTGTACTCGATATTGTTTTCGTCCTGGCGCGCGCTGGCCGACCACGTGACCGCCTCGATCATGATTGCCGGATCGCGCAGCAATGTGGCGTTCTGCTTGAGGCTGAGGATGACAGACCAGGGCCTGCATCCGGCCACATCGGGCGAATAGCGCAGGCTGAGCGCCGCTACGGTCTGACTGTTTTCGTATTCCGCACGGGTTTTCATGGCGATGCCTGCCATGGCGAAACTGTCCGTCAGATAGGCCTGCGCATCGGCGCCGAATTGGCCCTGATAACCTGCCGGGCCGCGTACGCCTCTGAGGTCAACAAAAATACCGTCGAGCCCCCTGAGTGTATCGACCTTGTCTGACAGTTCGAGCGGTTCATCCCCACCTACGGCTGCCGGACAGAGCGGCAGGGCATCGTGCCGTACATTTGCCGACCCATAGCGTCGCGCCATTGGCGCAAGGCTGCTGAACAGGCTGGTGGCATCGCGCGCGGGCAGGTTCATCAGGAAGTGGCTTTGAAAGTCGCGGATGTCCGCGCAGCCCGCACCTGAGCAATCGCCACGTTCGTCGATAACACGTTCCCACATGATCCAGATGTTATTCTTTTCATCCGCCCGGCCCGGTCCGGCGAATGACAGCCAGACCAGCAGGTATATGACAGCGATCCGCATTCCGGCCCTCCTCGGGTCGCAGCATGCGGCGGGCAGGTTAACGCGGCGTTAGAGCCGGACGACCGAAATCAGCAAGTTGCGAAACTTTGCACCAAATTTGAAGGGCCCGGGTCTATTGATCCAGGAAGCTTCGCAATTTGCGCGACCGGCTGGGATGCTTGAGCTTTCTCAATGCCTTGGCCTCGATCTGCCGAATCCTCTCACGCGTAACACTGAACTGCTGACCAACCTCTTCGAGCGTGTGATCGGTGTTCATGCCAATTCCGAACCGCATGCGCAGCACACGCTCTTCGCGCGGGGTGAGCGAGGCCAGAACACGCGTCGTGGTTTCCTTCAGGTTCTCCTGAATGGCGGAATCCAACGGCAATACGGCGTTCTTGTCTTCGATGAAATCGCCGAGCTGGCTGTCTTCCTCGTCGCCAATCGGGGTCTCGAGCGAAATCGGCTCCTTGGCGATCTTCATCACCTTGCGGACTTTCTCGAGCGGCATCTGAAGCTTGGCGGCCAGTTCCTCCGGCGTCGGCTCGCGACCGATCTCGTGCAGCATCTGGCGACCGGTGCGCACCAGCTTGTTGATCGTCTCGATCATGTGCACGGGGATGCGGATGGTACGCGCCTGATCCGCGATGGACCGGGTAATCGCCTGACGAATCCACCATGTCGCGTAGGTCGAGAACTTGTAACCGCGGCGGTATTCGAATTTGTCGACAGCCTTCATCAGGCCAATATTGCCTTCCTGGATCAGATCCAGAAACTGCAGGCCGCGATTGGTGTATTTCTTGGCGATCGAGATCACCAGACGCAGGTTCGCCTCAACCATTTCCTTCTTGGCCTGGCGCGCCTCTTTCTCACCTTTCTGGACCTGCTGAACGATCCGCCGGAATTCGCTGATATCCAGACCGACATATGTGCCGACCTGCGCCATGTCGGCGCGCAGTTCCTCGACCTTGTCGACCGAGCGCTCCAAGAGAGCGCGCCAGCCCCGGCCCGGTTTTTCGGAAATCTGGTCAACCCATGTCGGGTCCAGTTCGTGCCCGCGATAGGCATCGATGAATTCGCGCCGGTTGATGCGCGCCTGATCGGCCAGTTTGACCATCGAAGAGTCGATCGACATGATCCGGCGGTTGATCCCATAAAGCTGGTCGATCAGTGCCTCGATCCGGTTGTTGTGCAGGTGAAGCGAGTTCACCAGCTCAACGATTTCCGAGCGCAGCTTCTGATAGGCTTCTTCTTCCTTGTCGGAAAAACTCTCATCCTCGTTCAGCGTGGCGGAAATCCGGACATCCTGAATATCGGACAGGGTGGCATAGTCGCGCGCGATCAGATCCAGCGTTTCCAGAACCCGCGGCTTGAGCGCGGTTTCCATCGCCGCCAGCGACAGGTTGGCCTGATCATCATCATCGTCGTCGTCATCATCATCGCTGGAGATTGGATTGCCGTCAGCATCCAGTTCCTGCTCGGTCGATTTGGACTGTGCCGACGTATTATTGGCCGAAGCATCGACATTCAGGCCCTGAACGACGCTCTCTTCGTCATCCTCTTCACCCATGGATCGGCCAAAGGTGGTTTCCAGATCGATGACATCGCGCAGCAAAATGTCTTCGGACAACAATTCGTCGCGCCAGATCGTAATCGCCTGAAAGGTCAGCGGGCTTTCGCACAGGCCCGCAATCATCGTGTTGCGACCGGCCTCTATGCGTTTGGCGATCGCGATCTCGCCTTCGCGCGACAAAAGCTCGACCGAGCCCATTTCACGCAGATACATGCGCACCGGATCATCAGTGCGGTCAAGTTTTTCGGTCTCGGCACCACCCAGGACAACTTCACGCGTCTGATTGGTCGTCGCAACCTCGGTCGATTTGGCCTCGGCCTCTTCGACGTCCTCATCCTCGATGATGTTGATCCCCATTTCCGAGAGCATCGACATCACGTCTTCAATCTGCTCGGACGAAACCTGATCGGGCGGCAGCACGGTATTGAGCTGCCCGTAAGTGATATAGCCACGCTCGCGCGCATCGGCGATCATCTTCTTGACGGCCGTCTGGCTCATGTCCAGCATCGGTTCGTTTTCAGCGTCGTCCTGCTTGCGATCTTCCGTGTCCTTGGCGGCCATACAAGGGCTCCTCTAGAAGCGGGTGATTCGTTTCGTACCCTGATTCGTTTCAATAGCGCGAATCGGTCAGATGCGCACCCATTTACCGGTTTTTCTTTACCCAAACCTCACCATCGATAAGGCTTTGAAGATATTCCGACATTGCCGATGCGTCCTCATCGCTTTCGGCCCCTTGATCAGTATGCTGCTTTTCCGCCTTGTTGCGCGCCTCTGCCGCCTGGCCAAGCCGCCAGGTGACCCCCTCATCTGCCAGACCGCCCAGGTCTTCTTCGGCCTCGGCGATTTCGCGGCTGGCACCCCGACGCGCGGAAAGTTTCTGCAATTCGCCCGTGATGCATCTTCGCGCCAGTTCCGTGTCTTCGGGACGGCGCACCGACGGGGCCAGTTGCACATGGTTAAGCGCAAAGAGCTTATCAAGAGGGGCCTGAATTTTCCCGGCCAGATTTTCGGCAAATCCCGCCTGATCGGGGTCAGAAGCCAAAAGCGTCTGCCGGATCAGATCGTGATCGGTTGCCAGATCCAGATCTTCAAGTTCAGCCTCGAATTCGGGGATCAGTTGCGGATGCAGGACCAGTGACGCCAGGATCACCGCCTCGCGTACCCGGTCCTCAACCCCTGAATTGGCCGCCGCCAAAAGGGATGATTTCGTCGACGGCAGCGGCGCACCGGGCGTTGATCTGTTCCAGTTCTGGCGCGGTCGGGTACGAATGGCGCTGTGAAAAAGTTCTTCGCGCATGTCCCTGATCGCATTGCCATAATGCGACCGGATAGACGGATCGCGTATCAGCCTGAGCGCTTCGCGCAGCGATTTGTCGAGCGCGGCCTTGCGTTCCGGGCTGTCCAGATTGCGCCCTTCGGTCTCTCGCTGCCAGAGCAGATTGACCATGGGCATCGCATTGCTGATCCGCTCGCGCATCGCGCCGGCACCCTGCGCAGCAATCAGATCATCCGGGTCCTGTCCTTCGGGTAGAATGCAGAACCTGAGCGAACGCCCCGCCTCGAGCAGCGGCAGCGCGATGTCGATCAACCGCATTGCCGCCCGCAGCCCCGCCTTGTCCCCGTCAAGGGCGATCACCGGCTCGGGCGATATCCGCCAAAGCAGGCGAAGCTGATCCTCGGTAATCGCGGTGCCCAGCGGGGCGACTGCTGCGCCAAACCCGGCCCGCACCAGCGCGATCACATCCATATAGCCCTCGGCCACGATCAGCGGCTCACCCTTGCCGCTGCTTTCCCGGGCGGGTGCGTGGTTATAGAGGCTGCGTCCCTTGTCAAAAAGATCGGTTTCCGGTGAATTCAGGTATTTCGCGCGCGCATTCGGGTCCATCGCCCGCCCGCCCAGCGCAATGGCCCGCCCCCGCGCATCACGGATGGGAAAGATGATGCGGCCACGAAAACGGTCATAGGGTGCGCCGCCATCATCGGGACGGGCGGCCAGACCGGCATCGATGATCATCTCGGGCGCCACGCCGGCACCGGTCAGATGTTGCCAGAGGCCGGTCCGCGCATCGGGGGCAAAGCCGATCTCGAATCTCTCCAGCATGTCGGTCGAGAGTTTACGCCGTTCCAGATATTCACGTGCTTCGGCACCGGCTGCGGTATTGAGTTGCAGCCGGTAGTGACGAACCGCCTGTTCCATGACGGCAGCCAGCTGCGACTGCCGATCAGCGCGACGGCGCGCACCCGGATCCCGCGCAGGGATCTGCATGCCAGCCTCGCGCGCCAGAATTTCGACCGCCTCCAGAAAACCCACATTCTCAGTTTCCTGAACAAAAGACAGCGCGTCGCCCTTGGCGTGGCAGCCAAAGCAATAATAGAACCCCTTGCGGTCATCGACGTGGAACGAAGCTGTCTTTTCCTGATGAAACGGACAGGGTGCCCACATATCACCTTTGCCCTGATTGGATTTCCGGGCGTCCCACATGACCTTGCGCCCAACCACCTGCGACAGGCTGGTGCGGGTGCGCAATTCGTCAAGGAATCCGGGCGGCAGGCTCATGGGGCAAACATATGGCGATCCGGTCCCAATCTCCAGCCTGCCCGGTGCGCAGGTCTTCAAATTCTAGGTGACGATTTCTGAATTCCGCCGCGCAGCGACAGATTTCATCGCCTCAACCAGATGGTGTTCCGCGGTTTTTGCAAAAGAGCGCATGACATACACATCCATCTGCTGGGCACCGCTTCGCGCGATGATGGCCATCATGTGGCTGAAATCGCTGCGGGCGACGTGACCGCGCTTGAAGGTGGCAGCACGCAGGTCAATCGGCGTCAGCCGTGCCATGACCGCCTCGCAATCCGCGCCAGCGATCCGAAAACCGGCCCAGGCCGCGCTCTGGTCACTCAGTGCGGCATGTGGGGCAAGTGCGGGGTCGGCCGGCGCGTCACCGATCAGGAAATACTGTCCCCGGCTGGTCCATAGACACCTCAGCGCCGCCTTGCCCGTCATGCGGCCTTGGGCAGGCAGCGCCATACCATGGGCCGACTTCATCACTGCACCAATGGTTTTCGCTGCGTGATCAAATGGTGCAATCGACGTTATGAATTCAGGTGTCAGTGCGCTCAGCGTCGCCTGCCCGATTTTCCGATCGCCGGTAAGTTCCGTGGCGGGTTTCCAGCTTAGTTCAGCCACGTGCGCGCCCTCCGTCAGGGTCAAAAAACACAGGTCCCGAAACCTCGCAAATCGCTTCAACCTCTCTCAGATGATCGACCAGCCTGATCTTTTCGCCGTGCCGGGCGCGACCGTTCTTCAGAAAGGCAAGGCCAAGGTAGCTCTCGAGTACCGGCGAATAGCCGACCGACGTCACCCAGCCTTCGCTGTTTTCACGGACAGCCGCCGCCCGTTCAGCAAAGAGATGCGCCCCTGCCGTCAACTGCTTGACGGCGCCCGTGGGCCTGATGCCCACCAACTGACAGCGCGCGTCACCGTTCAGGCCCGGCCGCTCTGAGGCGGTCTTGCCGATACAGTCCTTGCGCGGCGATACCATCGCACCCATGCCGACATCAAACGCCGTCACCCGGCCGTCAATTTCGGCATGCGTCAGGAAACCCTTTTCGATGCGCAGCACATTCAGCGCCTCCATCCCGTATGGCCCGCCCCCTTCGGCACGGGCCCCAGCCAGCAAGAGTGCATAGAGACTCTCGCCATAGCCTGCGGGAACAGCGATTTCGTAACCAAGCTCGCCCGAGAACGAGATACGGTAAAGCCGCCCGGCGATACCGCCGATGGCTACATCTCCGCAGGACATGAAGGGAAAATCCGCGTCCTCAACCGGCTTGTCCAGAATTCCGTTCAGAACGGCGCGCGCCCGCGGCCCCGCCACCGCGAATTGTGCCCATTGATCGGTCACCGAGATGATCCTGACATCCCACTCGGGATGCAGGCACTGGGTGATGAATTCCAGATGGCGCATTACCTGCCCGGCGGCAGCTGTCGTGGTTGTCATCAGGTAATGATTGTCACCCAGACGCGCCGTGGTGCCGTCATCCATGACAAACCCGTCCTCGCGCAGCATCAGGCCATAGCGCACACGCCCGGTCTTCAGCGTGGAAAACATGTTTGTATAAGCCATATCCAGCAACCGCGCCGCATCAGGGCCCTGGATGTCGATCTTGCCCAGTGTGCTGACATCCGAAACGCCGACGCTGTTGCGCACCATCAGCACTTCGCGGTCGCAGGATTCACGCCATGTTTTCTCCCCGGCTTCGGGAAAGTAGCTGGGCCGATACCAGAGACCCGCTTCGATCCAGGGTGCCTTCTGCTGATCGGTCAGGTCGTGGCTGGTGGTAAAGCGTTCAGGCGCAAAACCCTTGCCCCGCCCGCCCGCGCCCATCGCGGCGATCGAGACGGGGACGTAAGGCGGCCGGAATGTCGTGGTGCCGGTTTCGGGTATGCTGCGCCCGGTGGTATCGGCCAGAACCGCGAGTGCATTGATGTTGGAGTTCTTGCCCTGATCGGTTGCCATGCCCTGGGTGGTATAGCGCTTCATGTGCTCGACCGACTGCATGTTCTCGCGCGCGGCCTGATGCACATCCTTGGTCGTCACGTCATTCTGGAAATCCAGCCATGCCCGGCCCTTGGCATTGCTGACCTCCCAGAGGGGGGCAATCACATAGCGCCGGTCCTCGGCTTCTGGCGACTTTGGGGCCTTGGCTGTCACGCCGATCCGTTTCAGTGCCGATTTCGCCGATGCGATCCCCGAATTCAGGCAGGCGCGGGTTGACATGTCACCATTGGCCGCGCCCGCCGCGAAAAGCCCGGGCACCGCATCATCCCGTGGGACGAAGGACTGGATGTCATCGGACCATTCGGGGCGGGTATTCATATGGCAGCTCAGGTGAAGGCTGGGGTTCCAGCCGCCCGACATGGCCAGACAATCGACCTCTTCCTGAAAGGTGCGTCCATCCGACCGGATCGTGACCGATCTGATCGCCTGCCGTCCCTTGGTGCCGGTCACAACCGCACCCGGCCAAACCCGAAAGGCGTCGGATCGAGGCGCGTCAGCGCGGCTGTCGATGACGCCCGCAACCGTTGCACCCGCCGCCATCAGATCGTCGGCAAGCCTGTGCGCGCCGTCATTGTTGGCAAATATCGCCACGCGTTTCCCGGCAAGCACGCCAAACCGGTTCAGATATTGCTGAACGGCAGAGGACATCATGACACCAGGGCGATCATTCATCGGAAAGGCAACCGGCCGCTCGATGGCACCGGCCGCCAGTACGGCAGAACGGGTGGTGATACGCCAGAACGTCTCGGCTGGCATATCTGCCTCAGGGGTGGCCAGATGCTGCGAAACCCGTTCAAGCGCGCCATAAACGCCGCCGTCATAGGCCCCGGTCACGGTCGTGCGGCGCATCAGGCGCACATTGTCCATGGCACCAAGTTCCCGGACGATATCTGATGCCCATTCCGTGCCCGGCTGCCCCGCCACGGTTTCACCCGACCAGAGAAGCTGCCCGCCGAAATCGCTGTCCTGCTCGGCCAGAATGACATCAACACCTGTCCGCGCAGCGGTCAACGCCGCCATCAGGCCCGCCGGGCCAGAGCCGATCACCAGAACGTCGCAATGCGCAAATGCCTTTTCGTTGCGCGTATCGTCATGAACGCGGCGCATACGTCCCAGTCCGGCGGCATGACGAATAACAGGCTCGTAGAGCTTCTCCCAAAAGGCGCTCGGCCACATGAATGTCTTGTAGTAAAACCCGGCACCCAGAAACGGTGAGAGCAGGTCGTTGACGGCCATCAGATCGTTGGAAAGTGACGGCCACCGGTTCTGCGAGTGGGCCACCAGCCCGTCATGCAATTCCTGAACAGTTGCGCGAACATTGGGCGTGATATCACCGTTGCGGTCGATCTCCATCAGCGCATTGGGTTCCTCGGACCCGGCGGTCAGAATGCCGCGCGGTCGGTGATACTTGAACGAACGCCCGACCAGACGCACCCCGTTCGCCAAAAGCGCCGAGGCCAGCGTATCGCCCGCAAAACCTGAATATTCACGCCCGTCGAACCGAAATCCAAGCGGCGTTTCCCGATCAATCAGCCCCCTGCCCGCAACGCGCATCATTCACCCGCCTTTGTGACGGCGCTGGCAAGGCCGGTGTCATAGATTTCATGTGTGAGCGTATCACGCTCCACCACGATCCAGGCTGAACACCCCATTTCGTGATACCAGAGGTCGCGTGTCCGGCCCGCCGGATTGTCCCTCAGATGCAGATAGTCATCCCAGGCTTCCTCTCCGGCATCCGGTTCGGGCCGCCGCAGCGCAATCGCGTCACCGACATAGTAATATTCGCGCCGGTCCCGCTCTCCGCAGATGGGGCATTTTATGCGCATGAGATCAGTTTCCCCGTTTCATGGTCTGGCTCAGTGCAGGTTGTGCTGGCTGCCAGTGCCTTCCTCATCCATCAGATTACCCTGGCGAAAACGGTCCAGACGAAAGTTTCGCGCCACGTCGTGCGGGCGGTCGGTGGCCATCAGATGCGCCATGCACCACCCCGATGCCGGCACCGCCTTGAAGCCGCCATAGCACCAGCCCGCATCGACATAGAGCCCGTCAATCGGTGTCTTGTCGATAATCGGAGAGCCATCAGGCGTCATGTCCATGATCCCGCCCCAACTGCGCAGGACCTTGGCCTTGCCGATCATCGGCATCAGCGTCATGCCCGCCTCCATCACATGTTCGACCATCGGAAGATTGCCGCGTGCCGCGTAGGTGGCGTAAAAATCCAGATCACCGCCAAAGACCAGTCCGCCCTTGTCGGACTGGCTGATATAGAAATGTCCCATGCCAAAGGATATGACATGATCAATACAGGGCTTGATCCCCTCGCTGACAAAGGCCTGCAGCACATGACTTTCAATCGGCAGCCTGAGACCGGCCATCGCCGCCACACGGCCTGATCGTCCGGCTGCAACCATGCCCACCTTTTTTGCCCGGATGGGTCCGCGGGTGGTTTCGACCCCTGTCACACGGCCGTTTTCGATACTGATACCAGTGACTTCGCAATTCTGGATGATGTCGACCCCGCGCATATCCGCGCCCCGGGCATAGCCCCATGCGACCGCGTCATGCCGCGCCGATCCACCGCGCGCATGATAAAGGCCGCCATAGATCGGGAACCGTGCCTGATCGTAATCCAGATAAGGCAGGATTTTCCTGAGTTCGCCGCGATCCAAGAGGCGCGCATCGTCACCCTGGTTGACCATCGCGTTGCCTCGACGCACAAACGCATCGCGCTGACCGTCAGAATGAAACAGGTTGATGATCCCGCGTTGCGAGAACATGGCATTGAAGTTGAAATCCGCCTCCAGCCCCTCCCAGAGCTTTAGCGAGTGCGAATAGAACTCGGAATTGCCCGGCAGATAGTAATTGGCCCTGACGATCGTGGTGTTCCGCCCGACATTGCCGGAACCGATATAACCTTTTTCCAGCACCGCGACGTTCGTGATGCCGTGGTTTTTGGCCAGATAATAGGCGGTAGAAAGCCCATGACCCCCACCGCCGATGATGATGACGTCATATTCCGGGCTGGGTTCCGGTGAGCGCCAGATCGGTTTCCAGCCCGCATTCCCGGTCAGACCCTGTTTGAGTATTTGCCAAGCCGAATACCGCATCGCCCCCATCCGCTGTCAGCTCCACTCAATCAACACCTGTGTCCAGTATCAAGATCAATTCGCGACACGATCCGGCGCGTCTGCGATTAATGTTGAATTATCGGAAACTGCTGCAGAAAGACCCCGCTTTCGGCATCCAATTATCCATTTTGTGTCACAGTTCTGCCCCACCCCGATCTCAAAACAGTTTTGGATGAGTGGGCAATAACAGTTTAGTGGAGCAACCCAAGTGACACTAAGTATTATGAATGTCGGACCGGATGGTGATCGGAGCACAGGACGTGCCCCGATCAGAAAGCGTTTTGCAGACGCAGCCCGGAATTTCTTGCGCATCAAAGCCCGCCAGGAAGATGGATCAATCGCCTATTTCGCGGTGTACATGATCGTCCTGATGATCGGCGCCGCCGGGCTTGGCGTCGATTTCATGCGTTTCGAGCGCGAGCGGGCCAAGCTTCAGGCCTATCTGGATCAGGCCGTTCTGGCCGGCGCCTCTTTGCGTCAGTCACTTGATGCCGAGGCGGTCGTACGCGATTTTATGGAAAAATCCGATATCAATTTCGAGTATAATCTCGCAGTTTCGGCGTCCGAAGGTCTGAACTATCGCGACGTCACGGCAACCGCGACAACCACGCTGGACACGATATTCCTGGATACGCTGAACATCGCAACACTGGATGTGGTGGCGACCAGCACCGCGTCGGAGCGGATTCCGAATATCGAGATCTCGCTGGTGCTCGACGTTTCAGGCTCAATGGCGAACAACTCCCGTCTGACAAACCTGAAATCTGCGGCCAATGATTTCGTCAGTACAATGATCGAAGACAGCGGCGACAGTGACGTTGTGATCTCGATCATTCCGTTCAGTTCGGCAGTTTCGCCCAATCAGTCGCTCTATGACGCGCTGACCGTGAATGAAACGCATACCTATTCGCGCTGCCTCGAATTCGATGACGCTGATTTCAGCGAAAACTCGATCGCGCCGGACGAGATGCAGGAACAGGTTGTCTATACTGCACTCTATACCAGCTGGGAAAACTTTCAGGATGGCTGGAGCTCTTGCCTGAACAACGACTACTATCAGATCCTGCCCTATCAGGACTCTGTTGCGACACTGCAGGCCAAGATCAACTCGCTTCAGGCCAACGGGTCAACAGCGGGTCATGTCGGCATCAAATGGGGCCTGGCGCTCTTGCATCCTGATATGCGCAAGCAAAAAGACGTTTCGTCCCTGTCGCCTACAGCGAATATGATTGCCGAAGGCGATGTGAACGCAGCCTTTGCGAATGTGCCGGTCGACTTCACCAATACCGATACGATGAAGGTTATCGTGATGATGTCGGATGGTGAAAACTGGTGGGAACGCCGCTTCGGCAACAACTATCGCGGTGCCAATTCCGACGTCTACTATACGTTCGAGGACAACAGCTCTGCCGGTGGTGAATTCCTGCGCATCGACTACAACTTCTCGAGCTGGTACTCCACCAACCCGGCGCATGAATGGGCCTGCAGTGCCTATCCCCATTACTATACCTGCACCTATTCGGAGGCGAGCGAAGGAACGATCGAGCGCTATTATATCCGTGATGGCAGCTGGTACTACAATGTCGATTCCGGCCAATGGACCACGTCGATGCAGGGCGACACCGTCACACGCCTGAGCTGGGAAGAGGCCTGGGGCAAAATGCCGATCGACCTCTATCGCGATGTGACCAACTCGAACAGCGCCTATAATGACTGGCTGACATATTCAGCGCGTTCACCGAGCGAGGCAAATACGCTGATGCAGGCCAGCTGTACCGCTGCAAAAACGCAAGGGATAACGGTCTTTACAATCGGCTTTGAGACCAACAATGACGCCGAATATCAGCTGGAAACCTGTGCATCCTCATCGGCGCATTTCTACTCTGCCGACGGGATCGAGATCGCGACTGCCTTTAACGCGATTGCCAATTCGATCCAAAAGCTGAGGCTGACCCAATGATCGGGCGCGTCACACCGGGGTATCAGACCCGCATGGGCCGGTTCATGCGCCGCTTTCTGGGCGATGAGACGGGATCGCAGGTGGTGGAATTCCTCTATACCATGCCCGCGCTTTTCATGATGGCACTGTCATCCATCGATGGCGGGTTGCTGCTGGCGAAATACATGATGCTGGAACGTGCGGTCGATATCAACGTACGAAGCCTGCGCCTTGGATCGGTGCCCTCAACAACCACATTGACCAACTCGATCTGTGAAGACATCGCCATCATTGACGATTGCGCCGCCAATCTGGTGCTTGAAATCCAGCCGATTGACCGGTCGACATGGGCGATGCCGAACAACGATACACCCTGCTATAACCGGCAGGAAGATATCGATCCGGTAACCACGTTCCAGATCGGTGTCGAAAGCGAGCTTATGTTGCTTCGCGCCTGTGTCATCGTCGATCCGCTGTTTGATACGTTTGGCTATGGCGAGATCATGAACGACACGAATAATGGCGACTATTACATCACCTCTGCTTCGGTATTCGTGAACGAACCGTAATTGGGAAAGGCTGTGATCATGCGCGCATTCAGAATCAGGCGATCCGGGTTCTTCAGGAACGAAGACGGCGGGCTGGTGGTTGAGTTCATCACCGTTTTGCCAATGGTCATCATCGCCTATGTGATGGGTTTTGCATATTTTGGTGTATACAAGGCCAAGAACACCAGCGAAAAAGCGGCGTTCACGGTATCTGATCTGATCTCGCGCGAGACGACAGAGGTGGATGCGAGCTATATTGACGGCATGATGAATGTCTATGATTTCATCAGCAGCTCGGTGGACGGCTCTGCATTTTTGCGGGTATCATCCATTTCTTACTCTGAACCGACAGACCAATACACGTTGGACTGGTCGGATGTGGCGGGCAATGAATCGGCCGTCACCATGACACAGGGAGATGTGAACACGCTGGTAGGCTCGTTGCCGCTCATGGCCGATGGCGACAGCATCATCTATATCGAGACGTCGGAGGTCTATCGGTCCTACATCACGCTGCTTCTGGATGATCTGACCTTTACCAACAAGATCTTCATCCGCCCGCGCTTTATCCCAAAGCTCACTTATGCGTCGTAAGTGAAGCGATGGCCTCGGCCATCGCCTTGCCTTCGGATGCCGGCGTCACGCCGCCGATGCCGATATAGCTCCCCATTCGCCACCAGAGCCCCGGTGCCCAGCGCCGCCCCAACCTTTTGTGCGTCACAATCAGCAGCCCGTTGGACGGCTTGAACGCGAACAGGCCACGATCAACAGATTTGATATCCGAAAGGCGGCAAAGCAACGTGCCCTCGCTATCCTCGATCCGGTCGGCATAGAGATAGATCGAGGATTGCGTCGCCTGATAAAGCCGCGTTGCATTGTAAAGCGCAAAAAGCCCCAGCCCCAAAAGGAAGGCCTGCCCGATGAACGCAGCCGGGGGCGACGTGAACAGCAGATAGAGGATCAGCGCACCGAGCGCGCCCATCAGTGTCAGCGCCAGTATCCGGCGTACCGGTGACACCCGAAGGATGGCGATTGGATCGTCCATGGTCTGACCCCCTGTTCCTGTCGTCAGGGGTTTACTCACGCCGGGCGGTGGGAAACAACCTCATATCCCGGCTCTTCAGGCTCATCATCCACCATTTCTGGCGGAAATCCGGGCGCGCGGATGTCCAGACCCGTTGCATCCTCAAGCCGCCGGATCACGTTTGGCGACAATTCGCGCGCGCCATAGCGGCTGATCGCATCCTCAAAAATTTCGATCATCAGCGGATTCATTTCAAGCGGGACCCCTGCCCGGTCGGCGACCGACTGAAAGAGGCTGATATCCTTGTGCACGAGGTCCATGGTAAAACTGATGTCGCGGGAGCCGTTCAGAATGACCTGGCTTTCAGTCTCATGCACAAACGAATTGCCCGACGAAATCCGGATCGCCTCGAAAGCGGTGTTCAGATCCATGCCCGATGCTTTGCACACCGTCAGCGCCTCGGCGCAGCTGATCAGGTTGGCAGTCGCGAGGAAATTGGTGACAACCTTCAGCACCGAGGCCGAACCAAGCCCGCCGGTATGCAGCACCCTGCGGCCCATCGTCGTCAACAGGGGCAGAATCCGGTCAAAGGTTGCGCGCTCGCACCCGGCAAAGATCGAAATATTGCCGGTTGCCGCACGGTGGCATCCGCCCGACACCGGGCAATCCACCGCCTCGCCCCCGGCAGCAATCACTTTGGCGCCCAGTCTCAGAACTTCTTCCTCGTCGGTCGTCGACATTTCCATCCAGACCTTGCCTGGCCCCATCGCCTCCAGTAGACCATCCTCGCCCTCAACGACAGAGGCCGAAGCCGCTGGGCTGGGCAGGCATGTGACGACGTAGTCGCAGCGGCGCATAACGTCGGCGGGGCTTGTGCCGGCCTTGGCCCCCAAGCTGACGAACTGGTCGACAAGTGTCTGGTTCAGATCCAGAACCGTGACATCCATGCCGTTTCTGATCAGGCTGCCGGACAGTTTGCCGCCGACATTGCCAAGCCCGATAAATCCGATTCTCATTGAAAGCTCTCCTGCGTGATTCTGCGCAATTTGCCACGGCAGTGAAACGGATACCGCCCAAAACCGACATGGGCAGAGATGTGCAAATTTTCACAGAATGTATCAGGCCAGGAACAATCCGTGCGCTTGATCGGCGGCATCGGGCGGCCTAGTTACCGTCAAAAGGAGGCCATTCATGTCGGTACGCCCAGTCACATCAACCTCAGCCGCCATTCCAACACTGGAAGGTGCGGGGGTCAAACTGCACCGCGCATTCGGATTTCAAAACCCCGATATGCTCGATCCGTTCCTGCTGTTTGACGATTTCCGCAACGACCGGCCCGAGGATTTCATGCGCGGCTTTCCATGGCATCCGCATCGCGGGATCGAGACCATCACATATGTACTGAATGGCACGGTTGAGCATGGCGACAGCCTTGGCAATACCGGCACGTTGGGTGCCGGTGACGTTCAGTGGATGACCGCCGGATCAGGCATATTGCATCAGGAAATGCCCAAGGGAAACCAGCGGGGGCAGATGCATGGTTTCCAGCTTTGGGCCAACCTGCCGGGGGCGATGAAGATGACCACGCCCAGATATCAGGATGTTGAAGGAAAGGACATTCCCGAGATCATCGATGACGACGGTACCCGCGTCAAAGTCATCGTCGGTGAATTCTGGGGCAAAACGGGTCCGGTCGATGGTATCGCTGCCGAACCGCAATACCTCGATATCACCGTACCCGCCGGTTTGCGCAAATCCTTCAAGATCGACACCTACCGCCGTGCGTTTGCCTATGTATTCGACGGTGCCGGTACATTCGCGGATGCCGCCCCACCTGCAGGTGTGCTCTTGGAAAAGGAAGTCATGGGCCAGGAGGTCAATATCCGCGACCTCAGCGGCGACAGGACACTGGTACAGTTCGGCACCGGTGACGAGGTTACCGTGCAGGCGGGCGATGAAGGTATTCGTTTTCTGCTGATTTCGGGTGCCCCAATTCAGGAACCTGTGGCTTGGCATGGTCCGATCGTGATGAACACGCAGGAGGAACTGCATCAGGCATTTGCCGATCTGCGCAACAACCGTTTCATCCGCCCGGCCTGACCGCGTCTTTAGACACCCGTGCAATCGCGGCGCGGCGCGCCGATCCGGCATCAATCCGGTCGCGATTGCATTTCAGGCGCCGACCATCCGGCGCACCATATCCCAATAGATTTCCTCGACCTCGGCGCGGGTCAGACGGCCATCGTCGCGAAACCAGGTCGTGATCCCGGTCAGCATTGCAATTATGGCAAGCGTCGCCACCTTGCTATCCTCGACCGACATATCTCCGGCCTCGACCCCCTGGCGCAATATGGTCTCGAGAAACGCTTCGTATTTCCCGCGCAACGCCTCAATAACACTAAAGTTTTCGGCGTTCAGATTGCGCAGCTCCATATAGGCGATGAAAACCGGTTCGGGCCGGTCCAGATGATACCGGACGTGAAACCTCGTGAACGCTTCAAGACGCTTCAGCGGTTCGCCACTGACCTGCGGCAAGGCCGCAATCAACCCTTCGAGATGTGATTTCATCATCTCGAACAGAAGCGATTGCTTGTCCGGCGTATAGACATAAAGCGCACCCACCTGCACCCCGACCTCGGCGGCGATCTGGCGCATCGAGACGGCGGCATAGCCGTGCCGTGCAAACAGCCGCTCTGCGGCCGTGCGAACCTTTGGCCCTGTATGGGCGGAATGGGAACCTTGTGTGCGCGCCATGGGGTTTCCTAGCTGATTGTCGCCGGTGATCAAAGGGGCTGGCGCTCAGCTTGTGGGATGATGCCGATGACGCTATGATCTGGTCATCCGACCGATTGGCAGGCAGAGATGCGGCACATACTGAAATCGCTGGTGGTTCTGGGAACGGTTGCCGCATGTTCGCCCGCGCCCGATCTGGACGGCATGGTGACCGATGGTGCCAGAATGGCCGGTTTTCCCTTTCTCAAGGCCGTTCGCGCCCGCGCAATCGCGCCCGAAGACGCCGAACAGGCCAACGCCACAGCGACAACGCTGCAAAACCGCGAGGCCGCGCTTCGCGCCCGGGCCGAGATCCTGCGCAGCGCCGACGAGATGGATGATCAGACACGCAAACGCCTGCTGGCGCTGCTGAAAAAACAGCAAAGCCGCGGCTGACGCCCGGGTCCGGTTGATTGCCCGGAACTTCGCGGTTATGGCGTGAACAGATTTCTTGTCGCGGAGCGCTGATATGACTACCCCCATCCGTCTTGGAATTGCCGGTCTTGGAACGGTGGGCGCCGGTGTTGTCAAAATCGTTCAGCGCCACGCCGCAATGATCGAAGCCCGCGCAGGCAGGGCCGTCGACATCACCGCCGTCTCTGCGCGGTCGCGCGACAAGGACCGGGGCGTTCGTCTGTCGGCCTACGCCTGGGAGGATGACCCTGTCGCGCTGGCGCGCCGTGATGATATCGATGTTCTCGTGGAACTCATGGGCGGAACGGACGGCCCCGCCAAGGCGGCGACCGAGGCAGCGCTTGATACGGGCAAGGATGTGGTGACCGCCAACAAGGCCATGCTTGCCGTTCATGGCCAGCACCTTGCAGCAATGGCCGAGGATACGGGGCGCACCATCCGGTTCGAAGCGGCCGTCGCCGGTGGCATTCCCATCGTCAAATCACTGACCGAGGGTCTGGCCGGCAATGACGTCAGGCGCGTGATGGGTGTGATGAACGGGACTTGCAACTATATCCTGACGCGCATGGAAAATGAGCGTCTGCCCTACGAAGAGGTGTTCGAGGACGCGCGCAAGCTTGGCTATCTGGAGGCCGACCCCAATCTCGATGTCGGCGGCATCGATGCCGGGCACAAATTGTCATTGCTGGCGGCCATCGCGTTCGGCACCAAGGTCAATTTCCCTGCCGTCGAACTTGAAGGGATCGGCAACATCACGACGGGCGATATCGAACAGGCTGCGGATATGGGATTTCGGGTCAAGCTTCTGGGTGTTGCGCAGATGACCGGGCGCGGTCTCGAACAACGCATGTCGCCCTGTCTGGTCCCGGCCCAAAGCCCGCTGGGCCAGCTTGAAAATGCCACCAACATGGTTGTGGTCGAAGGCGACGCGGTCGGACAGGTCGTGCTGCGCGGTGCAGGTGCCGGCGAAGGGCCGACCGCCTCTGCCGTGATGTCAGACGTGATCGACATTGCCCGTGGCATCCGCGTTGCCCCCTTTGGCCAGCCCGCCAGCCAGCTTGCGGATGCGGTTGCCGCCAACAGCTCAACCCCCGCCCCCTATTACATGCGCTTGTCGCTCGCCGACAAACCCGGCGCATTGGCTAAAGTGGCTACAACGCTGGGCGAGGCCGGAATATCAATAGATCGCATGCGCCAGTACGGGCACATGGCAACGACAGCACCAGTGTTGATCGTCACCCACAAGACCGGGCGCAGCGCCCTCAAGGACGCGGTGGCCAAAATCGAAGGGCTGGATGTGGTCAAGGGGCCGATCGTGTCGCTCAGAATCGAAGACGTTTAGCGGGATCAATTGCAGTGCTGGAAACGCGAGAAAGGTAAAGTATGACGACCAAACAGGAATTTCACGACCGCATGCTTTCGCTGGGTCTGGCGCGGGTTTCCGAGGCGGCTGCCATGGCCTCGGCCAATCTTATCGGGCGCGGCGACGAGAAGGCTGCGGATCAGGCTGCTGTCGACGCAATGCGCACACAGCTCAATCTGCTGGAAATCGCGGGTGTCGTCGTCATCGGCGAAGGTGAGCGTGACGAGGCGCCGATGCTTTATATCGGAGAAGAGGTCGGCACCGGTGAAGGCCCGGCGGTTGATATCGCGCTTGATCCGCTGGAAGGGACGACACTGACGGCCAAGGATATGCCCAATGCGCTGGCCGTGATCGCGATGGGGCCGCGGGGGTCGATGCTGCATGCGCCGGATGTCTATATGGACAAGCTTGCCATCGGTCCGGGATACGCGCCCGGAATTGTTTCGCTGGACATGTCGCCTTCCGAACGGGTCAGAGCGCTTGCCAAAGCGCGCGGATGCGCCGCCAAGGATATCACCGTCTGCGTCCTTGAACGGCCGCGCCACGAAGAGATGATTGCCGAGCTGCGCTCGACCGGGGTCGCCATCCGGCTGATCACGGATGGTGATGTTGCCGGGGTGATCCATTGCGCCGAGGCCGACGTGACCGGGATCGACATGTATATGGGTTCTGGAGGAGCACCCGAGGGCGTTCTGGCGGCGGCGGCGCTGAAATGCATGGGCGGCCAGATTTTCGGCCGGTTGCAATTCAGAAACGAGGAAGAAGCCGGGCGCGCCCGCAGCGCAGGCATTACGGATCTGGACCGGATTTACACCCGCGACGACATGGTCACCCAGGACGTGATCTTTGCTGCAACCGGGGTAACCGACGGTTCGCTTTTGCCCGGGGTCAAGCGCGAGGTCGGCTATCTGACGACTGAGACGTTGTTGATGCGGTCGAAAACCGGATCGGTCCGGCGCATGACCTACCGCAACCCGAGCCTGTGAGCAGCACCGCCTTTCTTGGTGTTGAAACGTCGCTGACCGGCCGCCGCTGGGTCGCGCCATCTGCCGACAATGAGCGGCGCGCCGAAGCCCTGGCCCAACAGACGTCGTATTCGCTGACGCTTTGTCGTCTGCTGGCCGCACGCGGTGTCGAAGCCCCCGAAATCGCCGATTATCTTGCGCCTTCTCTTCGTAACCTGCTGCCCGATCCGCGCGGTCTGAAGGACCTGCCGCTGGCGGCAGAGCGCATCCTGAAAGCCGCTGATCAGAGCGAGAGGATCGCCGTTTTTGCCGATTATGATGTCGATGGTGCCTGTTCAGGCGCAGAGCTTGTCATCTGGCTCAGACAATTGGGATCTGACGCCACGATCTACGTACCCGACCGGATTGATGAAGGATATGGCCCCAACATCCCGGCGATGGCGACACTGGCAGAGGCACATGACCTGATCATCTGCGTGGATTGCGGAACGCTCTCGCATGATGCGATTGCCGCGGCCAAGGGGGTGGATGTCATCGTGCTGGATCATCACCTCGCATCCGAGGTGCTGCCGGATGCACATTCCGTGGTCAATCCCAACCGGCAGGACGAGGATGGTGCGCTGGCGCATCTTTGCGCTGCCGCTGTTGTTTTTCTGACGCTCGTCGAATGCAACCGGCAAATGCGCGAAGCGGGTCGTGAGGGGCCGGATCTCATGTCGCTTCTGGATCTGGTCGCGCTGGCGACGGTGGCGGATGTGGCGTCGCTGACCGGGGTCAACAGGGCCTTTGTCGTTCAGGGGCTCAAGGTGCTGGCCCGACGCGCGCGGCCCGGGCTGGTCGCCCTTTCGGATATCGCCGGCATCGACCGGAAACCATCGGGCTATCATCTGGGCTATGTGCTGGGTCCGCGCATCAACGCAGGTGGTCGTGTTGGTCAGGCGGACCTTGGCATTCGTCTCTTGACAGCCCGCTCTCAGTCGGATGCCGCGGCCATTGCCGCAGAACTTGACCGCCAGAACGCCGAACGGCGGCAGATCGAAAATCAGGTGCGCGACGCGGCGCTGGCGCAGGCAGAGGCCCGCGACCTCACCGCGCCATTGGTCTGGGCAGCGGGCGAAGGCTGGCACCCCGGCGTGGTCGGCATCGTCGCCTCGCGCCTCAAGGAAAAGACAAACCGCCCCGCCATCGTCATCGGCCTGCAGGATGGTATCGGCAAAGGATCGGGCAGATCTGTCTCGGGCGTTGATCTGGGTGCAGCGATCCAGCGCCTCAGCGCCGAGGGGGTTCTTTTGAAAGGTGGTGGCCACAAGATGGCCGCCGGCCTCACGATTGACGCCACCCGGCTGGAGGAGGCCATGGCGCGGCTGTCCGATCTTTTGGCGCGTCAGGGTGCCGGAACGGCAGGGCCGGCCGATCTGAAGCTCACGGGCATGCTGATGGCCGCAGCCGCCAGCGTCGATATGATCGAAGAGCTTGAGGCCGCCGGACCATTTGGTGCCGGCGCGCCTGCGCCACGGTTCGCCTTTCCCAACCAGCGGATCAGGTCAGCCCGGCAGGTAGGCCAGAACCACCTGAAAATTTCCTTTGGCGATGAAAGCGGCGGCAGGCTGGATGCGATCTGTTTCGGCGCATTCGATAGCGCACTTGGCACGGCACTTGATTCGGCCGGACACCGGCTGGTTCATCTGGCGGGGCGGTTGGAAATCAATGAATGGGGCGGACGCAGCTCGCCCCAGCTTCAGCTCGAAGATGCGGCATTTGCGGATGAAACAGAGTCATTTTCTGCTTGAACCCAACCCACCATTTTCCTAAAGACCTCTGCACGGAAGCTGCGGTCCCTTCGTCTATCGGTTAGGACGCCAGGTTTTCAACCTGGAAAGAGGGGTTCGATTCCCCTAGGGACTGCCACTTCTTTCAATTCCCCCCCGCATCGGTTGCTTCGCGCATGAAATATGCGAGCCCCACTGAGTCGCCCGAAGGCGGCGATTCATGATGGCATGGCTACGGCAATGCTGCCTCAAGCTGAGCGGCGCATTCAGGGGCGATGCCTAGCTTTCTGTTGTAGGAAGTGTTCTGTTATGATGCGGTCATTGTCTTATCGCAATCCCAAACGGAGGTCTTCAACATTGGACCTGTCAGAGCGTCAGGAATTCGCAATCGCTGCCTGCCGGGAGGCGGGTGAGCTGGCCCTGTCGTATTTTTCCCGCGGCGCATCTCTCGTGGTGGATCGCAAGGGGCAGCAGGACTGGGTGAGCGAGGCCGATAAGGAGGTTGAGCTTTTCCTTCGGAAACGGATTGCCGAGGCGTGGCCTTTGGACGGCATCTTTGGCGAGGAACATGGCGCGGCGTCGGGCGACAGCGGGTTCGACTGGGTGATTGACCCGATCGACGGGACGACGAATTTCGTCAATGCCATTCCCAACTGGACAATCGTGCTGGCAGGTGTCTCGGACGCGCGCACGCATCTCGGGGTCATTCACGATCCGAACATGTCCGAGACTTTTGCCGCGGTTCGCGGCAGAGGTGCCACCCTGAACGGGGTGCGTATCAGCGTCGCATCGGGCGTTGATCTGGCTGATGGCACCGTCGCTGTCGGCTATTCCAACCGGGTGGAGGCTGCGAATGTCATACCCGTGGTCCGTGAGGTAATGGCCCATGGCGCAATGTTTCACCGCAACGCCAGCGGCGCGCTCTCGCTGGCGTATGTCGCCGCGGGGCGATTGCTGGGATATCTGGAAGAGCACATGAATGCATGGGATTGCCTTGCGGGCCAGTTGCTCATCGAAGAGGCCGGGGGCGTCGTCGAGATGCAGAATGCCAACGACATGATCGCCCGGGGCGGACGAGTTGTTGTCGGGACGCCTGACGTATTTGAAACGCTGAAAGCTATTTGCGACACGGCCTGGGGGCGATAGGGCTATTCCCCGGGCAAAAGGACCGGACCCTTTTGGGCGAAGGTCATCTTTACCTCGGTCCCCGGTGCGATGGGCTCGTCAACGTCGTCCTGCACCGCGAAAACCTGTCCAAAGCCACCGGTCAGCGTATATTCCATCCGCACACCCACATAGGTCGCCTTATCAACCGTGGCCGGGATGCCTGATGCTTCGTTGATCAGGATGCGCGACGGACGCACCGCCAGCGTGGCGGGACCGGATGTCAGGCCGCGCGACGGCAGTTGATGCCGGTGCCCGGCGATCTCGATGGTGGCGGTATCGCCGCTGACATCGGTGATCTGGCACTCTAGCAGGTTCGCTTCGCCGATAAAATCGGCAACAAATCGGTCGTTCGGCGTGTCGTAGAGCTGTCGCGGCGTACCGATCTGGGCAATCGCGGCGTTGCGCATGACGACAATCTCGTCAGAGACGGCCAGCGCCTCTTCCTGATCGTGGGTAACATAGACGACGGTCAGGCCAAGATCCTGCTGGATCGCCCGGATATCTTCGCGCACCTGACGGCGCAGCTTGGCGTCGAGGTTGGAGAGCGGTTCGTCGAACAACAGCACCTGCGGCTCAAGGACCAGAGCCCGAGCCACGGCGACACGCTGTTGCTGACCGCCTGAGAGTTCCGACGGCAGGCGGGTGTCAAAGCCCTTGAGACCGACAAGATCGAGACCCTTTAATGCGCGCGTGCGGGCTTCATCCTTGGCAAAGCCGGAAAAGGTCAGGCCATACATGACGTTTTCGAGCACGCTCATATGCGGGAAAAGCGCATAGGACTGGAACACCATCGACACGTCGCGGTCGGTCGCCGGAAGTTTGGTTACATCGCGATCACCGATCAGGATGCGCCCTGACGATGCCATTTCCAACCCGGCGATCATTCTGAGCGTCGTGGTTTTGCCGCATCCCGACGGACCCAACAGCGTCACGAGTTTTCCCGCCGCGACGTGGAGGTCGATATTGTCGACGGCCACGACATCCTTGCCAAATAGCTTTGATACGCCGTCGAACCGGACTGTGGCGGCTTTGGAACTGATGGTGGGTTCGCTCATGACGCGTCCTTAACTGACAGTTGCGAGCGGCGTCCGATCTGAACGCGGCCCACGATAAGTTGCAAGAGCCCGACCGCCGAAAGCATCACGAAGATCAGCGTCGTGGAATAAGCGATAGCAAGGCCATAATCGTTGTTTTCAACCCGCCCGATGATATAGCTCGTGGCCATGTCATACTTGGCCGAGACAAGGAATATGACGGCAGAGATTGCTGTCATCGCCCGGACAAAGCTGTAGACGAGCGCCGCGAGGATCGCTGGTCGCAAGAGCGGCAGGATCACCCGGCGAAAGGTTTGCCACGAATTCGCGCCAAGTGTGAGCGAAGACTCATCCAGCGATTTGTCGAGCTGACTCATGCTGGCGATGCCCGCCCGGACACCGACGGGCATGTTGCGGAAGATGAAGCTGACGACAAGGATCACGCCGGTGCCGGTGATCTCGATAGGGGGCACATTGAAGGCGAGGATATAGCTGACGCCGATCACGGTGCCGGGAATCGCAAACGAGAGCATGGTGCCGAACTCGAAGGCGTTCTTGCCCGCGAAACTTTGTCGGGTGAGCAGGTAGGCCGTGACAAGGCCGACGGCAGCGGTAAGCGGTGCGGCGATAGCGGCAATGCTGAGCGTGGTCCAGAAACTGTCCCAGGCAGCACCGGTCCAGCGGATGCCTTCTTCCTCGATGCGCAACGAGAAGGCGGTGACATAATGCTTGAATGTCAGCGTGTTGTTGACGCCCCAAAGCTCCACGACACTGCCATAGACGATCATGGCATAAACGACGGCGGTAAAAAGCGCCCAGGTGAGTGCGATGATCATGACCGGCAATGACAGGCCGACAGGCATCAGCGGATGCACACCCGCGTCGCCCTTGCCGGTGACGGTTGTATAACTTTTTTTCCCGAGCCATGCGCGTTGGGCATAGAAAGCCGATAGCGTGAAAAAGAGGAGCACCATCGCCAGCACTGCGGCGCGGCCCTGATCGTATTGAGCCCCGACAATGGCAAAGAAAATCTCGGTCGAAAGAACATCGAAATTCCCGCCAAGGACCAGCGGATTGCCAAAATCGGCCATCGACTCGATGAAGCCAAGCAGGAACGCGTTGGCCAGCCCCGGGCGCATCAACGGCAGCGATACCGTACGGAAAGTCTGCCACCGGTTGGCGCGAAGCGTCTGCGCAGCCTCTTCCATCGAGGGCGAGACGCCTTCGACCACGCCGATCAGTACAAGAAAGGCGATGGGCGTGAATGCAAGCGTCTGCGCGATTAGGATGCCGGGCATGCCATATAGCCAGCGGGTTGGCTGAATCCCGAAAAGATCCGCGAAAAAGACGGTCACCGACCCCGACAGCCCGAAAAGCAGTATCAGTGCAAGTCCGATGACGAAGGGAGGCGTGATGACAGGCAGCACGGTCAGCGCGCGGATCGTGCGTTTGTAGCGGAAACCCGAACGGGTGACGACAAGTGCGAAGCAAAGACCGAGCGCGGTGGTGATGACGCCGACGAAGATGGCAAGAAACAGTGAGTTCCACGCCGCGCCGCATCTTGCCCCTGCAAGACAACCAAGGCCCCATAATCTGTCATCAAAGAATTTCGCCGCGAAAACACTTATTGAATAAGCGCCATCCTCGGTGATGAAGGCAGAAAACAGCATATTCGCAATCGGGTAGAAAACGAACGCGGTGACGATGGTGATCACGCCGCCGATGGCGCTGACGACAAATACATCGCCATTGATCGCCCCGCGCGCCGCGATGCCCTGGGTCAACAGAAACAGGAACGCAGAGGCGCTGATCATTGCCCCATAGCCCATGCCGAACTGACGTATCCTGGGTTCCCCGAACAGCAGTTTCAGCCAGTCATAGTTAAACCCGCGAATGCCAATGCTGAAGCCTTGCGCGATGAGCCAGCTGAAACCGAGCGCGCCGGAAATAATCAGGATACGCGCATAGAGCGGATCGGATTTCGGGCGGCCAATCACCAAAAGCGGCATGGCAAGCGGAATCAGTATCGGCGCCAGCCAAAGTTTGACGCCCTGGCCGATCAGAAAGGCAGCTGGCGCATAGTCATCGTCGAACGGATAACCATCCACGAGCCATTTGAAAGACCACAACCCGTCATCCACCATGTACCACGGCAGAAGACAGTATCCGACCCACCCGGCAACGATCCAGAAGATCAGAACCGGGCGGGTCGTTTTCGTATTTGCGACAGTCACTTACTGCGGCAGGACAGAAACCTCTTCATCCCATTTCTGCAAGAGGCGTTTGCGTTCATCAGATGAGCCATAGAGCTTGAAGTCATAGTCGATGAGCTTGATTGTCGACATGTCTGGTGCGCTTTCTGAGGTTTCAGCACCCTTGTTCGACGGCACCTGGAAGGCATTGACCTGAAGCGCGAGGTTCTGTGCTTCCGCGCTCAGCGCCCAATCATAGAACATTTTCGCTTCGTCTTCGTTCCGGGCACCATCGATGATCGACATCGATCCGATTTCATAGCCCGTGCCTTCGCATGGTGCGACGACTTTGATGGGGAAGCCGGATACTGCCTGCTTCACCGCATCATGCATAAAGACGATGCCGATGGTGTTTTCGCCACGCGCCGCTGCCTTGATCGGTGCCGAGCCGGATTTGGTGTACTGGTTGATGTTGGCATGCAGGCCCTTCATGAAATCGAAACCGTCATCTTCGCCAAAAATCTGCACCATCGACGCAAGCGTCGTATAGGCGGTGCCCGAAGAATTCGGGTTCGCCATCTGGACGTGGCCTTTGTATTCAGGCTTCAGCAGGTCCTTCCAGCAGGCTGGCTCCGGCAGGTTGTTGGCCGCCAGAAGTTCGGTGTTATAGCCATAGCCAAGCGCGCCCGAGTAAATCCCGATGGTCCTGTTGCCCGCGCTTTCCGCCTGGCTGATCGCCCATTCGTGGAGTTCGTTGCGCATGGGTGATACATATACCATCGTCAGGCCTTCCTCGGCGGCCTGAAGATGCGGATCACCGGTGCCACCCCACCAGACATCACCCTTGGGGTTGGAGGATTCCGCACGAATTTGCGCAAACGTCTCGCCCGAGGATTTCCGGGTCATGTCAACGTCGATCCCGGTCGCATCCTCAAAGCTGCGCGCCATCAACTGGCACCAATCTTCCTGTGCCGAGCAATACAGGGTCAGCTTGTCCGCCTGAGCCGCACCAAGCGAAGCACCGAGCGCAACCATTGATCCGGCGGCCATAAGTGTGAGTCTTTTCATATTTTCCTCCCTAGGTTTTGTCCGGTTGTCCCGGTTTTGTGCGCCCGGTTTAAAAATCCGGGCCGATATCTTCTACAGAATGCACCTCTTTGGCTTTTAGCCAATTTCCAAAGCATGGCTGTCGGTTTCGGTTCATCTTTCGGCTTGTCGGCCTTCCCGCAAATAGTTTCCTCTGTTTCCTGCCCATTCCTGCGCTCGCAATTGGCAGGTGTGATGTTCAGGCGTCGAGAACCGCTGAAATTTGTGTACTCCCCAAACAATTCACCACAAGAATTGGCATATGCAACAAAAATATTTGAAATGTTTCGCAAATTACCACATTTTCAAAGCCAAGATTCTTTGAAAGCGCACCATGTCGAAAGCGAAAACCAAGGAAAAGCATGCCGGGCGGCTCAAGAAATCCGAACGCCGCCGGCAAATATTGCTGGAACTGAAGCTGCGCCCGCATGTTCGCATCAGCGAGTTGTCGCGGCGGCTCAATGTCTCAACCGAGACGGTGCGCAGAGACTTTGACACCCTGGCGGCAGACGGATTGATATCGCGCGCATACGGCGGCGCATCGGCGCCAACCCAAGGGTATTATCCCAGCCTCGACGAGCGATCGAATGCGCGGATAGATCAACGGGAACGGATCGGGCGACGGGCGGCTGAGTTGGTGCGCGACGGCGAGACGGTGATGATCGATTCCGGCTCGACAACCGTCCAGATGGCGCGCGCGCTGGCCTATCTGGACACGCCTTGCACGGTCATCACGAACTCGATCCCGGTGGCGATGACCCTTGGCCATGGTGCCTCGCAAGTGCTGCTCTGCCCCGGGGAATACCTCGCAGCGGAATCCGCTGTTGTCGGCACCGAGACACTGGAATACTTGGCCCGTTTCAACGTGGATCGCTGTTTCATCGGGTCATACGGGTTGTCCGCCGAGGGCCCGTCTGAATCGGTCCGTGGATTTGCCGCTGTCAAACGCGTCATGCTGCAACGCGCCGACAATTGCCATTTGCTGGTCGATGCCGAAAAATTCGGTCGCAAAGGCCTCGCCATAGTCGGCGGGCTGGAGGAATTCACATCAGTGATCGCGGACGAGCAGCCGAAAGGCGATCTGCTCAGCGCGCTTCATACCGCGAAGGCAGAGATTACCGTCACGAACTGAAACGAAAATTCGAAGAGCGGTCGATAGCGACCAACAACCTGGGAGGAAACATGAAACTCGATATCAAACTCTGGATTGGGGCATCGGCCATTGCGCTGCTGTCGCTTGGCGGCACGGCCTCCGCTCAGGAATGCCCGCGTGGCGATCTTGACGAACGCTTTTGCGATGCCGACGGTGACCTGATCGCCGATATTCCGTCTGATCCTGCGGATCAGATCGATCCCGACACGCTCATCTTTGCTTATACCCCTGTTGAAGATCCGGCGGTCTATGCAACAGCGTGGTCGGACTTCCTCGAGCATCTCGAAGCTGAAACGGGCAAGAAAGTGGTGTTCTTCCCTGTTCAGAACAACGCGGCCCAGATCGAGGCCATGCGCTCGGGCCGCCTGCATATTGCAGGCTTTAACACCGGCTCCAACCCGCTTGCCGTGAACTGCGCGGGCTTCCGGCCATTCACGATCATGGCATCGAAGGACGGCAATTTTGGCTACGAGATGGAGATCATCACCTATCCCGGATCGGGTATCGAAAGCGTCGAGGACATCAAAGGCGGACAGCTTGCCTTTACCTCGCCCACGTCGAATTCCGGCTTCAAGGCGCCATCGGCGATCCTGAAGGGCGATTTTGATCTGCTGCCTGAGCGCGACTTCGAACCGGTGTTCTCGGGCAAGCACGATAACTCGATCCTTGGTGTGGCGAACAAGGACTACATGGCCGCGTCTATCGCGAACTCGGTGAAATCGCGGATGATTTCGCGCGATGTCATCAAAGAGGAAGATGTCATCACGATCTACAAGTCGCAGACATTCCCGACGACCGGTTTCGGCGTGGTCTACAACCTCAAGCCCGAACTGCAGGAGAAGATCCGCAACGCCTTCTTCAACTTCGAATGGGAAGGCACGACGCTGGAGGCCGAGTTCTCCAAATCGAACGAAGGCCAGTTCCTTGAGATGACCTATCAGGAATTCTGGGAAGTCATCCGAAAGATCGACGCAGCCAACGGCGTGTCTTACGCCTGCGAATAAAGCATAATAAGAAAAACAGGGCGGGTCCTGTCGGGCCCGCCACTTCACCCTTGGCAGAGGGACGCCCATGCTGCGCCTAGAGAAACTGACAAAAACCTACAAAACCGGTGATCAGGCGCTGAAGGCGATTGATCTGGAGGTGCCAAAGGGCCAGGTGCTGGCGCTGATCGGGCCCTCCGGTGCGGGCAAGTCCACCATGATCAGATGCATCAACCGCCTGGTGGAGCCAACCGGCGGCGCGGTCATGCTGGATGATACCGACCTGACCAGGCTCGGGTCGGGCGCATTGCGCAAGGCGCGGCGCGAGATGGGAATGATTTTTCAGGAATACGCGCTCGTTGAACGCCTGACTGTCATGGAAAACGTGCTTTCGGGGCGGCTTGGTTTCGTGGGTTTCTGGCGGAGCTTTCTGCGGCGTTATCCGCAATCGGATGTCGATGAGGCCTTTCGTCTGCTCGACCGCGTTGGCCTGCTGCACATGGCCGACAAGCGTGCCGATGAACTCTCCGGCGGACAGCGGCAGCGTGTCGGCATTTGCCGGGCCTTGATCCAGAACCCGAAACTCCTTCTTGTCGATGAACCGACCGCCTCGCTCGACCCGAAGACAAGCCGCCAGATCATGCGGCTCATCACCGAACTTTGCCGCGAGCGCGGGCTGGCGGCGATTATCAATATTCACGACGTGGCACTGGCGCAGATGTTTGTGCCCCGTGTCGTCGGGCTGAGGCTGGGCGAAATTGTCTACGATGGCGGTCCGACGGGCCTGACACCCGACAAGCTGACCGAAATCTACGGCGAAGAGGATTGGGAAGCCACGATCGAAAAGGTCGATGATGACGAGGACGCAGATATCGAGGCCGCGGAATGAGTGACATAGCTCTGGACGACGTCCTTGGCAAAGGGTGGAAAAAGCCGCCATTCGTCAAGCGGGCGTGGCTTCGCTGGGTGCTGATTGTCGGATTTGTTGCCTATATCATCGCGGCCTTTGCAACGATCGAGGTCGATTGGGGCCGCGTCTATATAGGGCTGGACCGGGGGTGGCAATTCATCCTGTCATTCACGCGCCCGGATTTCATTTCCCGTTGGGGCGATATCTGGAACGGTCTGATAGAGAGCATCGTCATGACCGTTGCAGCATCAGTCGTCGGTATCCTGATCTCGATCCCTATCGGTCTTGGTGCCGCGCGCAATATCGCCCCGCTGCCGGTCTATGTCATCTGCCGTGGCATCGTCGCGATCAGCCGCGCGTTGCAGGAGATCATCGTCGCGATCCTGCTTGTCGCCATTTTCGGCTTTGGTCCGCTGGCGGGGTTCCTGACACTGTCTTTTGCAACCATCGGCTTCCTCTCAAAGCTTCTTGCCGAAGATATCGAGGCCATGGACCGTTCCCAGGCCGAAGCGATCAAGGCGAGCGGTGCAAAATGGATGCAGTGGATCAACTATGGCGTTCAGCCACAGGTCATGCCGCGCCTCGTCGGATTGTCGATGTACCGGGTAGACATCAATTTTCGCGAGAGCGCGATCCTCGGCCTTGTCGGCGCCGGTGGCATCGGCGCAACGCTGAATACCGCATTTGACCGATATGAGTATGATACTGCCGCCGCGATCCTGATCCTCATCATCGGTATTGTCATGGTGCTGGAATATCTGTCCGGCATCATCCGCGCGAGGGTACAGTAATGCCGGTTCTGAAACGGGGTGACGTGCAGGTCTGGCGCAGGCGTACAACCGGCGAAAGCATGGTGCGCTGGTTTGGCTGGCTGATCGGCATCGCGGTATTCCTGTTCGCGTGGCAGCGGATCAGCGGCGCGACAACGTGGTTTTTTGTCTGGGACGCACCGCGCATCGCCAATGACATCTGGACCCGCGCAACACCCCCGCGCTGGGAATATATCTCGCAGCTTGGTCGCCCGATCTGGGACACGCTCAACATCGCGACACTCGGTACGCTGATCGCGCTCTGCCTCGCCGTGCCGGTGGCGTTCCTTGCCGCGCGGAACACGACGCCTTCGGCCCTATTCATCCGCCCGGTGGCGCTGCTCATCATCGTCTCGACACGCTCGATCAACTCGCTGATCTGGGCGCTTTTGCTGATCGCGATCATCGGACCGGGTGTTTTTGCCGGCGTCGTCGCCATTGCGATCCGGTCCATCGGCTTTTGCGCCAAGCTTCTCTATGAGGCCATCGAAGAGATTGACCACACGCAGGTGGAAGCCATCACTGCCACGGGCGCAAGCCGGTGGCAGGTCATGGCCTACGGGATTGTTCCCCAGATCCTGCCTGCCTTTGCCGGCATTGCCGTGTTCCGCTGGGACATCAATATCCGCGAGTCAACCGTTCTTGGTCTGGTCGGCGCGGGCGGCATCGGGCTGCAGCTTTCTGCTTCGCTCAACGTTCTTGCCTGGCCTCAGGTCAGCCTGATCCTTGTCGTGATTCTGGTGGCCGTGGTTATCAGCGAATGGGTATCCGCCAAGGTTCGCGGAGCGATCATTTGATTTCGATCTCCGCGCAGGAGGCCTTTGCCGCCTACGAGGCTGTCCGCCATCGACTGCCCGCCGCACAGATCCGCGCGGCCACCTATCGGGAAATCGACACGCTTGACGAGGTTGCGGCTGAGTTCGACGCGTTCCTCCTTGATGCATTTGGCGTGCTGAACATCGGAGAGACCGCGATCCCGGGCGTGCCTGAGCGGATCGAAGGGTTTCGCGCGGCGGGCAAGCGGGTGCTGGTTGTCTCGAACGCAGCCAGCGTCGCGAAATCCGAACTGCGCGCGAAATATGATCGGCTGGGATTTGACTTTCCTGAGGCTGACATCATCACCAGCCGCGATACAATGGCGGCTTTCATGCGCGGCGCCAAAGGTATGACCTGGGGAGTGATGCAGGGTTCAAATGCACCGATGGAGGATTTTTCCGCGCTGGCACTCACGTCACTTGGGGACGACGGCGCTGCATATCGAGATGCAGACGGTTTCCTTCTGATCGGCAGCGGTACATGGACCGAGAAACGACAGTCATTGCTGGAGAACGCGTTGCAAGAGGTTCCCCGCCGCGTACTGGTTGCAAATCCGGACATCGTCGCCCCGCGTGAAAATGGTTTCTCTGCCGAGCCGGGGTATTTCGCGCATCGCCTCGCCGACAAAACCGGAATAACGCCGGAATTCTTTGGTAAGCCGTTCGGGAATATCTACGACCTCGCCCTTGCGCGGCTAGGAGGCATCGACAAATCCCGTGTGCTGATGGTGGGCGATAGCCTTCACACCGACATTCTGGGCGCCCGGACCGCCGGCATATCCTCGGCCCTCGTGTCAGAATTCGGCTTTTTTGCGGGCGAGGACATCGCGGCGGCAATCGCTACATCCGGCATTGTGCCCGATTACGTCGTGGCCCGCCCATGAGCGCGCGTATCGTCTTTGATCTCGACGGCACACTCATCGACAGCGCCCGGGACATCAATGCCATCGCGAATGCCTGCCTTGCGACCGTCGATGCAGAACCGATCTCGCTCGAGGAAACACGGTCATTCATCGGCAACGGCATAGGGGTATTCGTCGAAAAGATGCGAAAGGCCCGCAGCATTCCTGACGACATGCAAGAGGTTCTTCTGGCTGATATCATCGCCCGGTACGACGATGCTGTAACGCTGACGGAAACCTATCCAGGTGTCATCCCGGCGCTGGAGCAACTGGCCGCCGGTCATCGGCTCGGCATCTGCACCAATAAACTTCTACAGCCCTGCAAGGCCGTGCTGGGACACCTTGGGATCATGCATTACTTTTCCAGTATTTGGGGCGGTGACAATCCCATCGCCCGCAAGCCCAACCCCGCGCCCCTTCTCGCCGCATTCGAAGAACTCGGCGAAGGACCGCGCCTCTATGTCGGCGATAGCGAGGTCGATGCCGAGACAGCCAAACGCGCCGGTGTGCCTTTCCTGCTCTTCACATCCGGCTATCGCCACAGCCCGGTCCACGATATTCCGCACGCTGAAAGCTTTGACAGGTTTGAGGATCTACCCCGACTGGTGAGCCAAATACTGGCGCGCTAAGTTGAGCATCAACTTGGGGTCCGCTTTGGACATCCGCTTGCGGGGCGCGTAGGTGCGCGAAGTTTGGCTTGCTTTATCGGCTTGGGCGTGATCGCATCGGCTGCAAACCCGCCGCCCTACCCATATGATGTATCCGCGAGACCGGCCCGATGCCCCATCCTGATCCCGCCTTTTCCGACGCAGAATACAAGCGCCGTCTCGACAAGACGCGGCACGCCATGTCGGCGGCGGGGCTGGATCTCCTCTTTGTCGAGGACCCCTCAAATATTGCCTGGCTGACCGGATACGAAGGCTGGTCCTTTTATGTCCATCAGGGGGCGCTGATATTTCTGGATGCCGATCCTGTCTGGTGGGGGCGCGGGCAGGATGCCAATGGCGCGCTCAGAACCGTCTGGATGGGTGCTGACCGTGTACATGGCTATGCCGACAATTTCGTTCAGTCGACCGAGCGGCACGCCATGCAGGACCTCGCACGGGTGATCAGGGAATACGGCCATGCCGACAGCCGCATCGGTGTAGAGCTTGAAAACTACTATTATTCGGCCAAGGCGCATTTGACACTGCTGAAGGAACTGCCGGGAGCGGAACTGATTGATGCGACCGCGCTGGTCAACTGGCAGCGCGGCATCAAATCCGACGAAGAGATCGATCTGATGCGCCGCGCGGCCCGTATCGCCGAACACGTGATCGACGGGGTGATCGAACGCATCGAACCCGGGCTCAGAAAAAATGAACTTGTCGCACAAATCTACCACGACGCGATTTCGGGTGTCGGCGAAGACTGGGGCGACTACGCCGCCATCGTGCCGCTGCTACCATCGGGCAGCGATGCCGCTGCGCCGCATCTGACATGGGACGGACGACCATTCCAGTCAGGTGAATGCACGTTTTTCGAACTGGCCGGGTGTTTTCGCCGCTATCACGTGCCGTTCTGCAGGTCCGTATTTCTGGGCGAACCGCCAGCGTTCCTGAAATCAGCCGAGGCCGCGCTTGTCGAGGGGCTCGAGGCCGGGCTTGACGCCGCGCGTGCCGGAAACCGTGCGGCAGATATTGCCGATGCCCTCGCCGCCCCGCTCGAGCGTGCGGGCATCGAACGTGGCGCGCGCTGCGGCTATCCCATCGGGCTCAGCTATCCGCCCGATTGGGGGGAACGCACGATATCGCTCAGAACCGAAGATCAAACCATTCTGGAACCGGGTATGACATTTCATTTCATGCCCGGTCTCTGGATGGATGATTGGGGGCTTGAAATCACCGAATCCATCCTGATCAGGGAAACCGGCCCGGCTGAGTGTTTCTGCGACCGCCCGCGCCAGATGTTCGTAAAACCCTGATGCTGGAGCGCGCAGTCAGCATCCTTGACGATCTGATCGCCTTTCCCACGATTTCAACCGCGCCCAATCTCGAGATCATCGCCTATCTGGACGACCGGCTGACGGCCATGGGCGCGCGTTGCCGGGTGATGCCGGATGCAAGCGGGACCAAGGCCAATCTCTTTGCCACGCTCGGCCCTGATATACCCGGCGGCGTTATGTTGTCGGGGCACACGGATGTTGTCCCGGTTCAGGATCAGGACTGGTCCAGCGATCCCTTCATCATGACGTCGCGTGACGGGCGGCTTTATGGGCGGGGCAGCTGTGACATGAAGGGATTTGTCGCTGCCACCCTCGCCCTCGCCGCCGAAATTCAGCATGACGATTTGCAGCAACCGCTGCACTTCGCCTTTACCCATGACGAGGAAACGGGATGTCTGGGTGCACAGAACCTCGTCGCCGTGCTGGAAGATGAAGAGCACCTGCCCGACGTTGCCATCGTGGGCGAACCCACCGAGATGCGGATCATCGAGGGGCACAAGGGTTGCTGCGAATACACCACGCGGTTCACTGGCCTTGAAGGGCACGGATCACTGCCCGAGGCAGGTGTGAATGCGGCGGAATACGCCGCGCGCTACATCGGCAGGCTTCTTGAGCTGCGCGAAGAGTTGAAAGCGCGTGCGCCCGCCCAAAGCCCGTTTTCGCCACCATGGACCACCATCAATGTCGGGCGGGTCGCGGGCGGCGTCGCGCATAACGTGATCGTCGGCAAGGCCGAACTGGATTGGGAAATGCGCCCGGTACAGCCATCGGACGCGACCTACGTGACATCGGCGCTTGCCCGCTATCGAGATGAAAAACTGTTGCCAGAGATGCGGCGCATCCGGCCCGACGCGGATATCGTGACCGAAACCATCGGAGACGTCGTGGGGCTGCTGCCGATGCCCGAAAATCAGGCGCGGGCGCTGGTTGCCGAACTGACCGGCAATAACTCAACCGGTGTTGTGTCCTTTGGCACTGAGGCGGGCCTCTTTCAGCGTCTTGGTATGCATGTTGTCGTTTGTGGGCCGGGCTCGATCGAGCAGGCGCACAAACCCGATGAATATCTGTCGCTGGAACAGTTGGAACTTTGTTGCAGGATGTTGAAGCGGCTGGGAAAACGGCTGACTGGCTGAAACTGGTTCCGACCGCTGGCAGGTTCGCTTTCGCATTCAAAACAACGCGCAGAGGCGATCCCATTGGCTCTGGGATATGGCGTCGCGATCAGCGATCATCCAATAGCTGGCATGATGACTGAGGATGTCATCACCCACCCGGACGAGATTGCCCGCCGCAATATCGGTCTGGCTGAGGGGCAAAGACGCAAGAACAACGCCCTGCCCTGCCCGCGCCGCGTCCAGCGCGGGCTGAAACGTATCAAATCGCAGCCTCGCGACGGGTGTCGTCGGCACCCCGAACCGGGCGGTCCACTCGTTCCAGCCCGGTCGCGGGCCCGAAAATGCAATTCTGGGCAGCGACATCCAGTCCTGCCCGGCGGATATCAGTTCGGGTGATACGAGGGGCGCGATCTCCTCGGCAAAAAGCTGCGCCTTGTAGCGATGCGGCCAATCGCCTGTACCATAGCGGATGCTGACGATCCCCTCTGGCGGGCTCTGATGCGCGCCCAACACCAGTGTCTGAACCGATATCGGTGCGTCTATTGCCGCACGCATCCCGGCCAGACGGGGCAAAAGCCAGAGCGCGATGACCGACTGACTGGCCGAAATCGTCAGGCGAGCGCGCCCGATCCCAAAAAGCGCCTCGGAGCTGTCGCGCAGCCCGTCCAGCGACGTCTGGACATAGGGCAACCAAGCCTCACCCTCCAGCGTCAGCGATATAGCGCGCGCTCGCCGATGAAAAAGCATGGTACCCAATGCCCGCTCAAGATGCGCGATACGCTGGCTGATTGCCGATTGCGTCAGCCCGGTTTCGCGCGCGGCCTCTGTAAAACTGCCCAGCCGCGCCGCAGCCTCGAATGCCCGGATCCATTCAAGCGGCGGCAGGGTGAAATCGGACTTATCCATAAGACAAACGTCGCCTTTATCATAATAATCCTAATTTGATCTTATAGATAAATTGAAAGAACCTGCACCGGAATTCAATCCGCATCGGGGGAACCCATGACCAAGGTCAGCTGTGACACATCCGGAAACATCCTCACACTTGAAACATCATCGGGCAGCTATCGTTTTCATGCCGTCTGGTTGCGGGACAATGCCGCCGATCCCGAAACCCGATCCGCCTCGAACGGTCAGCGCCTGATCGCGGTCGGGGATATCCCCGCCGACACCCGAATTGCTGCGGCCAGCGTTGACGGCGCATCGCTGAACATCAATTTCGCGCCCGAGGGCAAGACCGTCGTCTTTGATATCAACTGGTTAATTGCCCATGCCTATGATCGCCCGACGCCGGATCAGCGCGGCTGGACACGCGATGATATCGAACTTTGGGACAGCGGCCTCATGTCCCATGTCCCCACAGCGGATTTCACAGAACTGGGTGCGCGGGGTGAGGCACTGGCCCAATGGCTGGGCGATGTCACGAGATACGGGTTTGGCAAGATCGCGAACGGGCCTGTCCGCGAAGGGGCATTGTTTGACGTTGTCGATCTGTTCGGTTTTGTCCGCGAGACCAATTATGGCCGCCATTTCGAGGTGCGCACCGCCGTTAACCCCACCAATCTGGCCTATACCGGGCTGGGGTTGCAGGCGCATACAGACAACCCCTATCGCGACCCTGTTCCGACAGTGCAGGTGCTTTACTGCCTCGAAAGCTCGGCTGCTGGTGGCGAAAACATGGTGGTTGATGGTTTTGCTGCCGCCCGGCGGCTGCGCGACGAGGACCCGGATAAATTCAGCATTCTCGCAGATCACGCGGCGCGTTTCCGATTTGCCGGTGAAGAAGGTGTCTGTCTGACATCACGTCGACCGATGATCGAACTGGCCCCCGACGGGGAAATGACCGGGGTCCGCTTCAACAACCGCTCTTTGGCGGCAATCACGGATGTGCCCTTTGACCGGATGGAGGAATATTATGCGGCCTATCGCAGATTGTCCGAGATTATCGACGATCCGGCGATGGAGGTAACATTCCGCCTTGATCCGGGTGAAGCATTTGTCGTCGACAACACCCGCGTCCTGCATGCGCGCAAGGGCTATTCGGGTGCCGGAACACGCTGGCTGCAGGGCTGTTACTCTGACATGGACGGCCTGCGATCAACACTTGATGCAATGCGAGCGGCCACCGGGCGGGAGGCCGCGGAATGACGCCCGATATGAACAGCCTGAATCGTGACAACATCGTCGATTACCTCGCCTCGATATTCAGGGATCGGGGGAGTGAGGAATATCTGGGGGAGCCTGTGACAATTGGCCAGCACATGCTTCAGGGGGCGACAATCGCCGAAAGAAACGGACAGCCCGAGGAAATCATCGTGGGCGCGCTTTTGCATGATATCGGGCATTTCACCAGCGCGTTCGGCACCTTCACCATGGAAGATACCGAGGACCGCCATCACGAAGATGCCGGTGCCGAGATCCTGGATCGGTTTTTCCCGGCCGTGATCGCCGATTGCTGCCGTTATCACGTGGCGGCCAAGCGATATCTCTGTGCGACCCGCCCCGAGTATTTCGCGCGCCTCTCTGCCGCGTCGGTTCATTCCCTCAACCTTCAGGGTGGACCGATGCAGCCTGACGAAGTAGCCGCGTTCGAGGAAAACCCCCATCTCAGGCAGATCATCGCGGTTCGTTACCTTGACGAGGCCGGCAAGGACCCGGAACTCAGCACGCCCGGTTTCGGGCACTTTGCGCCGATGGTTCAACGCATGGTCGATCGTCATGCGGAAATGCTGGGATAAGGCAAGAACAAGGCTGCCTGACCTCCATATTTTGGACAGAATATTCTGCTAGCCACGACGCGAACACCGAATGAGGTCCGCGTGCTCAAGAGCAGATTTTCCGAGGAAGAGGCGATTGCCTGGGCGTCAGAGCACGTCGGGATAAAGTCGTATCAGCAGATAACCAACCATCCTTGGGCACGGACCTATCGGATCGAGACCAAAGATGGTGCATGTTACCTCAAGGTCGCGTTCAACGAGACTGCCCGCCAAGGCCGCCACCTTGTCACCCTGTCGGCGGTGGGGGGTGACTGCGTCCCGCACCTCCTCCATGCACAGGCCGAGCGTGGTCTGTTTCTCTATGCCGATTTCAACGCGACGGTGCTGAGTGGATCGCTGGATGAGGGGTTAAAGACCGCACTTCTGTCCTGCTATGGTGGCCTGCAGGTGCGCGCATTTGGCAATACCGATCTGGCGGATGAACTGCCGCATCTGACCTGCGGCGCGGCGTATCGCAACTTTCTGGCGCTGATCGCCGCGGCGTCCGATACCGGGGATGACGCCAATCCCGGAAACCCTTTCCGGTATTTCAGCCCGGCTTCCGTTGCGGGCTATTACACCGTATTTCACGCGCTTGGCCCCCTGCTGATGCCGTTGTTCGACCGCGCCGACGCCCTGCCGCCAACGATCAACCACTGTGACCTCAGATCCCGCAATGTGGCCGCAAGGGATGACGGGTCAATCGTGATTTTTGACTGGGATGAGGCGATATGGGCGCCGCCCGGTTTTTCGCTGCATGCCCAGTTCAGCGGCGCGCGCCGCGTTCACCGGGCGCTGGATGCGGGATCGGAATTCGAAAACCCGTCAACCATGCGCGACGCCCGGGCGCTGAAGGCTTATCGACAGGCATTTGCGGAAAGCCCTTTTGCCAAGGGTGATCTGGATGATTGTCTGCGTGCCAGTTCGATTGCGGGCGTCATGCACTATATCTCTGCTTTTGCGCCCTACCGGGTCGAGAGCAAAACCTCGCGCAGCGCGATCAAGCGCAATGTCCGTCGGCGGATTTCCGACCTCTTTGACCTGACCGAGTTGCTGGCCACCCGTGAACCGGACCGGGCAGATGGCATCGGGCAAGCATTTCGCCGCGCGGGTCGGAGCGCGCGGGCCCGTCGCATCGCGGGAGGTGCCAGCACCCCGGCACCCGGCAATCCAAAAGATGAAAACGCTCGCCAAAATCTCGGCCCGTTCGACCTGACCCTTTCAGACGCAGAACGATCAGCCGGTGAATGGAAGTCGGACACTCTGGACAAGGCCACAAAACGCTTTGATGAATTTGGCACGCTTGTCCTCAGGGATGTATTCGATCCCGGGCTGATCGCGGATTGCCTGACACGGTTTCAGCAGGAAATTCAATCGTTTCAAAAAGATATAGATCAGGGAGCAGCGCTAAGGGTCGGGGATCGCCGCTTCATGGTGACACCGACACTTGAGGATGAGCTGGCGCGGCCATCTCTCTTGGCATCGCCGTTTTTGTTGCCCCTGTTGCGGTCGTTGTTGTCTGACGATCTGATCCTCGGCAGCGTGACGGCGGTGGCCTCGGCACCCGGTGCCGGTGATCAGAGTGTTCATCGCGACAATCCCCCCCTTTTCGCCGAGATGCCGGGCCATGATCTGCCCAGCTTTTCGATTGCGCTGATCATTCCGCTGATCCCGCTGACCGGTGAAACCGGTACAACACGTTTGTGGCCGGGCAGTCATCGGAAAGGATATTCAAACTATGCGGATGTGGCGCATGCCGATCCGCTGGTTGGTACGGGCGCGTGTTATCTGATGGATTCACGGCTGTTTCATCAGGGGCTGGCAAATCACAGCACACAGATTCGCCCCATCCTTAGCCTCGTCTATCAGCGCCCGTGGTATTCGGATCACAAGAACTTCCGGTCGCAGGATCGCCTGCGCCTGCCCGATCCCTCGGGCAGCACGCTGGATAGCGATGTCCGCAAGCTGGTCGCCTGGGCGCTGACATGACGGTCGCCGAAGATACGGAGGCTGGCGGATATGTGCTGGAACTGCCCTATACATGGGGGTTTTTCGAATATCAGTCGCCGACATTACTGTCATACATTGCCGCCCGGGCAGGCTTTCGGCCGCCCGCTGCTGACAGCGCATTCAGCTATGTCGATCTGGGCTGCGGAAACGGCGTGACCGTCAACATGCTGGCCGCGAGTTTCCCGAATGCGCGTTTCTGGGGCATCGATATCAATCCCGAACATATCGACAATGCCCGCCAAAGCGCTGCGCGCGCCGGGCTGAACAACGTGACCTTTCTGGATTGTTCGTTTGCCGAGGCACTGGGCCGGCCTTTCCCTGAGTTTGACTTCATCACCCTGCACGGCATCTACAGCTGGGTTGGTCAGAATGTCCGCGAAGAAATTCATGATTTCATTGACCGTCATGCCGGGCCGCGTTGCATCCTGTATCAGTGTTACAACGCCATGCCGGGCGCGGCCAAACTGATCCCGCTTTGGAAGGTCATGCGCAGCCATGGCCGCAAGAGCGGGAGGGGAATCGCTCAGACCGTGCCCGAAGGTCTGGCGGTGCTGGAGGACCTTGCCGAGCTGAATGCAAAATTTTTTCAGGACCACCCAACCGCAAAGCGGCGTGTCGACAAAATCGGCCAGCGCGACCTGGCGTACCTGTTGCACGAATTCGGCAACAGCGCCTTTGAGCCGCAGTTCTTTGCCGATACCGCATCAACATATGGTCTGCTCGGGTTTTCTTATGCCGGATCGGCCAGACCTGACCGGAACAATCCTGAAAACCTTCTCTCACGACGCTTTTCCCCAGTGCTGGAGGTCATCGACGACCCGACCGAGCGAGAGGCGCTGTCGAGCTTTATCCGGAATGAAGGTTTCCGGTGGGATGTCTATGCCCGCGGCACCTGTACGTCCGACCCCGGACATATTACCGACTGCCTCGGCCCGATGCGCTTTGGTGCGTTGCCCTCGGGACAAAAGGTCAAACCTGTTCAACCCCTTGGACGGCGCCGGATCGACCTGCGTCGCGCGCCGTATCGGGCGTTGCTACGATTGCTGGCCGGGGATGGATGCCGATTTGACGCGGTGATGCAACATACCACCACGCCAGACGAGGCGTTGCCCGCAATTCTGGCGGCGCTTGATGATCTGATCGCATTGGGCCACGTGGTGCCGCTGGCCGAGCCGCTTTGCCCGGTCGATGTCACTGACAATGACACGCTTTCACTGACCCAACCGACGAACCGTGAATTCCTGAGCGAACGTCTTGTCCCGGACGGGCGTGTCTATCTGGCCTCGGCCTGTCTGGGTTCCGCGCTCAGGCTGGGGTTGATCGACGGTCTCTGTGCCACTGCGATCGATGGGAACGCGCCCGAAGACCACGCATCAGCGCTGTTGGCGCTAGCCAAAAGATATCAGTCCGAACCCACCGTCCGGCGCAAGCTCAATACGGCAGAGATCGGGCCGGAATGGGCGGCCACAACGCTCAGACGGTTCAAAACCCGCCGACTGCCCGCGCTGTTGGCATCGGGCATATTCGCAGCCCAGCGCTGAACAGAAAGGCAAAAGTGTTCCGGCACACCCTGCCTGTTCATTTCCGGAATCGCAGCCTAGACTGACGCCGATCTTACCGGGGACGGCGAATGCGAAACGACTATGCGGAGCTGCGCGACGCCATCGCCAGACTATGTAGCGACTTTCCGGGCAAGTACTGGCGTGAGTTGGACCGGTCAAAATCTTATCCCACGGAATTTGTGCAGGCGCTAACCGATGCCGGGTGGCTGTCTGTGCTGATCCCCGAGGAATTTGGCGGCGCGGGCCTGCCCCTGTCCGCCGCCGCCGCGATACTTGAGGAAATGCAAGCCCAAGGCTGCAACGCCGCGGCATGCCATGCGCAGATGTACACGATGGGTACACTTCTCAGGCATGGGTCCGCGGAACAAAAACAGGAATACCTGCCCCGGATCGCGTCCGGTGCGCTGCGCCTGCAGGCATTTGGTGTGACCGAACCCACCAACGGCACCGATACCGGCGCGCTAAAGACGACGGCCACGCGCGATGGCGATGATTTCGTCATCAATGGACAGAAAATCTGGACCAGCCGTGCAGAGCATTCTGACCTGATGCTGCTATTGGCGCGCACGTCCCCCCGCGAGGCAGGCGCGAAAAAGACGGCTGGCCTGTCGGTGATCCTTGTTGATCTGCGCGATGCCCTTGGCCATGGCCTGACGATCCGCCCCATCAGGACAATGATGAACCACGCGACGACAGAGGTGTTTTTCGACAATCTGCGCGTACCGGCGCGAAATCTGATCGGAGAGGAAGGCAAGGGTTTTCGCTATATCCTGTCTGGAATGAACGCCGAGCGTATCCTGATCGCTGCCGAATGCGTGGGCGACGCCCGGTGGTTCATCGACAAATCCGTGACATACGCAGGTGAGCGGGTGGTTTTCGACCGCGCCATCGGGGCCAATCAGGGCGTGCAGTTTCCCGTCGCCCGTGCCTATGCCAATATGCGCGCCAGTGCGCTGATGGTCGACGAGGCACTGCGCCTTTACGAGGCCGGCCAGAACCCGGGGGCCGAGGCCAACATGGCCAAACTTCTGGCTGCCGATGCCTCATTCGAGGCGGCAAATGCCTGCGTCCAGATACATGGCGGGTTCGGCTTTGCCGAGGAATACGATGTCGAACGCAAATTCCGCGAAACCCGGCTTTATCAGGTGGCGCCCATTTCGACCAACCTGATCCTGTCCTATCTTGCCGAGCATGTGCTGGGCATGCCGAGGTCATATTGATGGCCCCGCTGGAAGGCAGGCTTGTCATATCGCTGGAGCAGGCCGTTGCGGCACCGCTTTGCACATTGCGCCTTGCCGATGCCGGGGCGCGCGTTATCAAGATCGAGCGCCCGGGTGGCGAGACGGCGCGCCATTATGATGCCGCCGTACAGGGCACATCGGCGCATTTCACCTGGCTCAACCGGGGTAAGGAAAGCGCTGTATTGGACCTGAGAACAGATGACGATGCCAAGCTGTTGGCGCGGATGCTGGCCCGTGCAGATATCCTTGTAAGCAATCTGGCTCCGGGCGCGTTGTCACACCTTGGGTTTGACGATGCCCGATTGTCGCGTGAATATCCCCGTCTGATCGTAACCTCGATCGTCGGCTATGGTCAGGACACAGCTTATGCGGGGATGAAGGCCTATGACCTTCTCGTTCAGGCCGAAAGCGGTGTCAGCGCCGTCACCGGCACGCCGGACACCCCGTCCAAGGTTGGTGTCTCGGTCGCGGATATCGCCACCGGTTCGAACGCCTATGCCGCCATTCTGGAGGCGCTGATCGAACGCGAACAGACCGGGCGGGGAAAGCATATCGAGATGCCAATGTTTGACGTTATGGCCGACTGGATGGCGGTGCCGCTTTTGCATCATGAGCAGGGCGGCATCGAAACCGGTCGCCACGGGCTGGCCCATGCGGTGATTTATCCCTACGGGCCTTTTGACTGTGCCGATGGCACCATTCTGATTGCCGTACAGACAGCGGCAGAATGGCAGTCACTCTGTCGCGATGCGCTGCACCGCCCCGATCTGGCCGATCATCCCGATTTCGCCACCAATCCGCTCAGGGTGGTACATCGCGAAGCATTGGATCGGGAAATTTCGCCCGCATTCGCCGCGATGACCTGCCACGAGGCCGCAGAACGCTGCGCGGCGGCGCGCATCGCATGGTCCCGTCAGACCGCGGTCAGCGAACTGGGCAGCCATCCGGCACTCCGCCGTCTGGATGTCAGGCTCGATACCGGCGCAACCGTGTCCGTACCGCGCCCGGCGGGACAGGCATCGGCGACCGGCGACACCGCAAAGCCATTGCCACGGCTGGGGGAACATACCGACGCGATCCGCGCTGAGTTCAGCCAAAGGTACGAAACCTGAAGGACAGAAAATCGGGGCGCCGGTGGGGCCCGGCTATCTGCGCTGGCCGCTTGCCTTGTCGAACTGATGAACCAGCGAGGGATCGGCCGAATAGGCGATATAATCCCCCCGGGCGGTTTGGGGCGGTTTTTCCATTTTGGTGATGAACTCTGTACCGTCATCCGCGATCATGTGAACCAGAACGTGTTCACCCAGATGCTCGACCAGTTCCAGCTTGGCGCGGATCGCCTCCTGCCCCTCGGCGCATACCCTCAGATGTTCGGGCCTGATGCCCACAATGGCGCTCTCGTCTATTGTGATGCCCAGCGCGGTGGCGGCATTTTCCGACAGCGTGGACGCCTCGAAAAAATTCATCTTCGGACTGCCGATAAACTGCGCGACAAAGGCGTTCCGGGGCCGCTCATAAAGTTCAATGGGAGAGCCTACCTGCTCGATCCGGCCGTCGCGCAGTACCACGATTTTGTCGGCCAGCGTCATCGCCTCGACCTGGTCATGGGTGACATAGATCATGGTTGATCCCAACCGTTCGTGCAGGCGGGCGATTTCCAGACGGGTCTGCACCCTGAGCGCGGCATCAAGGTTCGAAAGAGGCTCGTCAAACAGGAACACTTCGGGTTCGCGAACGATGGCGCGCCCGATGGCGACCCGCTGTCGCTGACCACCCGAAAGCGCGCGCGGCGTCCGATCCAGATAATCGGTGATATGCAAGACCTCTGCAGCGCCTCGCACGCGTTTGTCGATTTCATCCTCGGGCATTTTTGCCTGCCTGAGGCCAAACGCCATATTCTTGTAAACGTTCATATGCGGATAGAGCGCATAGGTCTGAAACACCATGGCCACACCCCTTTTGGCCGGTGCGACCTCGTTGACGACCTGATCGCCGATGGCAACGGTTCCGCCCGAAATATCCTCGAGCCCGGCAATCATCCGCAGTAGCGTGGATTTACCACAGCCCGACGGGCCGACAAATACGACAAACTCTCCATCGGCAATATCGAGATCGATGTCGTGCATCACCTCGACATCACCATAGGATTTCGACACGCCCTGAATCGTCAAGCTGGCCATTTTTCTTCCATCCTTTCGATGGCCGAGATGAGCCCCGGCACGAATTCTGAGTAGGTTTGCGGCAGATCACCCCAAAGAACCGGCACCCGCGCAAAGGCATCTTCCTGCCCGCGCGCGAGAAGCGGCAGCAACAAATCCCAATAGGGTTCGTGATAGGTGATCGGCATTGTCCCGGCGGCAAAGCGGCGGGCATAGACATACCAGCTGGCGATGCAGTCAAAGCCGAATTTGGGTGTGATACCCAACGCCAGACATGCCGCCAGCGTCGGCCGCACATAGATCGGCATCTTGGACCAGCCATCCATACATATCCGGCCCAACTGATCCGCTATTGCCGCGTTACCGAACCGTTCGGCGACGCTTTGGGTATAGGCCTGCTTGTCGAATGGCAGGTCGAGCGTGAGGCCCGGCAGAACCTCCTGATATTCCCATCCGTCGAAATGTTCGCGCAGGGCGGGGTCGCGCATCGCCTGATCAAAGGTCTCGTAGCCCGCCAGTGCCCCCAGATAGGCCAGCCCAGTATGTCCACCGTTCAGGATCCTGATCTTGGCCTCTTCATACGGATCGACATTATCGACGATCTGAACGCCTGATTGTGCCAAATCGGGAAAGGGGCCCGCCATCCTGTTTTCGAGCACCCATTGCGAAAAATCCTCGGCATGGATCGGTGCCAGATCCGAGCCCGGCAACAGGCCCTGAACCTCGTCTGTCAGCATTTCATTTGCGCGCGGTGTGATCCTGTCAACCATCGAGCAGGGAAAGGTGACGTGAACCGCGACCCAATCCAACAGTTCGTCAAGGCCCGTTTCTGCCAGATAGGTCTTGAAATTCGTCTCCAGCATCCGGCCGTTTGAACGGATGTTGTCACAGCAGAGGATCGTCAGGCCCGGACCGCCAGCCGCCCGACGCCGCGCAAGTGCGCGTGACAAAAAGGCATAGACCGAACGCGCCGCGCCGCCCGAAATCTCCTGAGCGATAACGGGGTCATCGACATTGAGCGCGCCGGTGTCATTCAGATAATATCCGCTTTCGGTCACGGTGATCGACAGGACATGTACCGAGGCACGCGCGACCAATTCCTCGGCGGCAGCGGCATCCTCTGCCCAGTCGGCAAATTCCTGATGAGCGCGGACGGTGCGAAAACTGCGGTTGCCGTCCGGCGCTGTCGTCTTGACCAGATACCCGTCGCCCGATCTCTGGGCTGCGGCAAATGCATCGCTTTCCGATGGGCGCAGATTTATCGCGGCAATTCCCCAGCGCAGATCGCCACTGATCTGCATGTAGTCATCAAGATAGACCGCCTGATGTGCGCGGTGAAACGCGCCGTATCCCACGTGCACGATACCAACCGTGACGGCTGCGCGGTCATAGACCGTCTTGTAGATGACGGGTTGGTGTTTCATGCCGATGCTGCTCCTTTCGGAACAAGTTCACTGCGCGCGAGCTCGCGATAAGCTGTCGGCGTCATGTTTTTCATCTTGAGGAAATGGCGGTTGAAATTCGCCAGATTCTGAAAACCGACATCATAGCAAATGGTCGAAACCTGATCGTCGGTCGCATAGAGCATCGAGCAGGCATGGCCGATCCGCACGCGATTGACGAATTCGACGAATTTGTTGCCGGTTACCTTCTGAAAATTCCGGGAGAACGCCGTCACGCTCATATTTGCCTTGCCCGCGGCCTGCTCAAGCGAGATTTCCTCGGCGTAGTTCTGGATGATATGATCCACGACATCGGCGATGCGCGCCTGTCGGCTGTTGCCTTCGGGCTGCATCATGCTGACCACCGAAAGCGCGCGCTTTTCTGCATGTTCATTCACACGCACGAGAAAGCGAATGAAGGCCGCGATGCGCTCCGCGCCCCTTGTGTTGCGAATGCGTTCAAAATGCCCGCGTGCGAATGTCGGGTCGAAACCCACGAATTCGATGCCCGATTTGGCCAGTTCCCACATGGCCGACATCTCTGTGAATTCGGGAAAGGCCAGTGTCAGCTGATCGATACTGTCCTGGCTGAACTGCACCAGCATGTCCCTGATCTCGACCGGCCGGGGACTGGTGATTTCATCCGTGATCCAGTTATGGGGCAGGTTCGGGCCTGTCAGGAACAGCGCTCCCGGCTGAAAGTCACCGATATAGTCACCCACAAAGGCTTTGCCCCGGGTCGCGACAATCAGGTGGAGTTCGTATTCTTCGTGGCTGTGCCAGCGGCAGAGCTCGGTCGGCCAGCCATGCTCCAGATAGCGGATGGTCTCGGTCGCGCGGTCGACATATTCAAACTCTGGCTGGATGATCGACATGGCTCAGAACCTCAGGACACTGCCGCCATCGACGCTGATGGTCTGGGCGGTGACATATTGGGACTGATCGGTCGCCAGAAACACAGCAGCGCGGGCGATTTCAAAGGGACGACCCATGTAGCCCAGCGGCACGGCTTCGCCGACCTCACGCTTTTTCTGGCCTATTTCCTTGCCTTCGAAGCGGGCAAAAAGGGCGTCCACGCTATCCCACATCGGCGTGTCGACGACGCCGGGGCTGATCGCGTTGACGCGGATACCATGCGGCGCCAGTGCCAGTGCCGCCGATTGGGTATAGCTGATGACGGCGGCCTTGGTGGCGCAGTAATGCGCGACAAGCGCCTCGCCACGATGACCTGCCTGGCTGGCGAGGTTGATGATGGAGCCGGAGCGGCCCGCCGATACCAATGCACGGGCGGCGGCCTGCATCACCGCGTACATTGCGCGGACATTGAGGCCAAAGAGCTTGTCGAACTGATCCAGCCCGGCATCCAGCACACTTCCCATGTCGAAAATGGCAGCATTGTTGAAAACCACGTCCGGCGTCTCGGCGGCAATCCAGTCACAACATTCCTGCAATCCCTGATTGTCCAGCAGATCAATGCCGCGATGATCACTGTCGCATTCGCCGTCGAACCGGTCCGACAGGTCGGTGGTCATCACCCGTGCACCCAGCGCCGCAAAATGCGCGGCCGTTGACGCGCCGATGCCGCCATTGGCACCGGTCACCAGACAGGTCTTGCCCGTCAGGTCAACAGGGGCCGGATCAAGTCTCATTTCACCGCACCGAATGTCAGACCCTGAACAAGCTGCTTCTGACAGAACCAGCCCAGCACGATAATGGGGCCCACCGCAGCGGCGGATACGGCCGACAACCGGCCAAAGAACAGCCCCTCAGGCGCACGGTTGCCCTCGATCAGTTTCGACAGGGTGGCCGCCTCGGTCGTCGTCAGGCGCACTGTCCAATAAGCCTCGTTCCAGCAGAAGATAAAGGTCAGGAGCGCAGTTGACGCCAGCCCGCCCCATGCCAGGGGCAGCAGGATATCCTTGATTTCACCCCAGGTGCTGACGCCATCCATCTTGCCGGCTTCGATGATCTCTTTGGGGATCTCCTTGAAATAGGTGAACAGCATCCAGATCACGATGGGCAGGTTGATCAGGCTGAGCACCACGATGACCAGAAACTTGGTATCGAACACACCCAGGAAATTCTTGGTCAGAAAAGTCATGGGATAGAGCACCGCAGCCGCCGGCAGCATCTTGGTCGACAACATCCACATCAGCACGTCCTTGGTGGCGCGGCTGGGGTTGAATGCCATGGCGTAGGCGCAGGGCACACCGACCGCCAGCGCAAAACCTGTCGCGAAGACCGACGTGATGACCGAGTTCGTGGCAAAGCGCCAGTAGTCATAGTTTGCGGTCATGTTCAGATAGTTTTCCAGCGTCGGTTTGAACGTGAACAGGAATTCCGGTTTTACCGCATCGGCATCTGTCTTGAAGCTGGTCAGGACCATCCAGAAGATCGGAAAGAAGAATATCAGCGCGATGAACCATGCCAGAACCGGCCAGAAGATTTTGCTGAACTTCGTTTGTTGCGCGACGATTGCCATACTCCGCCCCCCTATTCCATCAGGCTCTTGCCGACCATGCGCAGCAGGAATATCGCCACGATATTGGCCAGAATGACCGCGAAAATGCCCGTCGCACTTGCCGCGCCAATATTGTTCGAAGCAAACTCGCCGATCAGATAGGGCAGGTTCTTGTTGCCGTTGCCCCGGCTCACGATTTCGATTTCGGCATAAAGCGACAAATGAAAGATCGCCTGGATCATGACCACGATCGCCACGGGTCTTGCCAGATGCGGCAGGGTCAGGAAACGGAACTGCGCCCAGGCCCCTGCCCCGTCCAGAATGGCGGCCTCTTTCTGCTGCTGATCTTCGGATTGGAGCGATGTCATGAAAATCAGCACGGCAAAGGGTGTCCATTGCCATGTCACCATGATGATCACCGCATAGGCCGAGGTCTGGGTGGCACGAAATGAAATCGGCTCGATCTCCGGCCAGAGTGAGAAAAACCAGCCAATCAAAGGCGCATCCCTCAGACCGGCGACCAGCTCGTTAATACCGGAAACGGCCAGCCCCTGCAGACCCAAAACCGGGTCAAGGATCATGTTGATCCACAAGACCGCATTCACGGCCGGCATGACGAAAAACGGTGAAATCAGCAACACCCGGACAATGCCGCGCCCCGGGAATGATCGATTGATAAGAACGGCAATCGCAAGGCCCAGAACCACGGTCAGAACGATGATGCTGCTGACGATGAAAACGCTGTTCTTGACAGCGAACCAGAAATCCTTGGCGCCGAAGAGCACGTATTCATAGTTTCCAAAGCCACGCCAGTTGCTCAGGCTGGGGGTTGTCCATTCGGGCCGTCTGAGGTTGTTCAGAACATAGCGGATGAAAGAGAAATACAGGGTCATCCCCAGAGGGATCAGCATCCAGATCAATAGCAGTATGACGGCCGGTGTCTGAAGCAGGCGGGGGAGCGTTCGTTTGGACATATCTCAGTAAACCCTGATTGCGATACCATCGCCAGTGGCAGAAGCGCGGACAGATGGTCGATTGCCGTCAGTCACGTCAGGGTCATGGCCCCGGCTGGTGAGCTTTTCGGACTTGGGTGAAAGGCCCGGCAATCAGGGCCGGACCTTTCGGGTATTTTCAACTGATCAGTAGTAACCAGCTTCACGCATGATCGAGTCTGCGGCGGCCTGAGAAGCGGCCAGCGCTTCGTCAACCGACTTGGCACCCGAGAGCGCTGCGGCCATTTCCTGAGCAACGGCGCTGCCAACCTCTGGGAATTCAGGGATCGCGGCAAACTGAACACCAACATATGGCTTCAGGTCAGTCGCTTCAGGTGCAGCGGATTCGATGGCCATCATTTCGGCTTCGGCGAAGCCGGCAACAGCCTTGAACTCGTCATAAGCATAAGTCGAGGCGCGCGTACCGGTCGGAACCGAACCCCAGCCAAAGTCAGGATGGTTTGCAACGGCCTGGATATACTCTTTGGACGTTGCCCACTCGATGAACGCCTTTGCGGCATCTGCATTTGGCGAACCGGCAGGAACAGCCATCGCCCATGCCCACAGCCAGTTGGCACCAACAGGGTTACCGGCATTCGGCGACTGCGCATAGGCAACACCGTCAACCGTCAGGAACGAAGCCGCGATGGTGGCGTCGATCCACATGCCGCATTTGCCTTCGTTATAAAGCGCAAGGATCTCGTTGAAAGAGTTGCCTTCCGAACCCGGAGGTCCGTAGTTGCCCAGCAGATCAACATAGAAGTTGATCGCGGCACGCCATTCGTCGCTGTCGATGGTCGGCTTCATGTCGGCATCGAACCAAGCACCGCCAAACGAGTTCACCATCGTCGTGATGAAGGCCATGTTGTCGCCCCAGCCCGGCTTACCGCGCAGGCATGCGCCGTAAACACCGTTATCGGGATCATGGATGGCCATCGCGGCCGCCTTGATATTGTCCCAGCTGTCATTGTCGGCGATGGATACGCCCGCGGCATCCGTCAGGTCTTTGCGATACATGACCATCGAGGATTCACCATAGAAAGGCGCGGCGTAAAGCGTACCTTCGTAGGACAGGCCGTTGCGGATGGCTGGCAGCATGTCGTCGATGTCGTAATCGGCGCCAAAGTTCAGCGGCTCAATCCAGCCTGCGGCGCCCCAGATCGGTGCTTCCTGCATACCGATATTGATGACGTCATACTGACCGCCACCGGTTGCCGTATCCGACGTGACCTGCTCGCGCAGAACGCCTTCTTCCAGCGAGACCCAGTTCAGGGTTACGCCGGTTTCGGCTGTGTATGCCTCGGCAACAGTTTGCATGTTGATCATGTGACCGTTGTTCACGATCGCGATTGTCAGTTCCTGTGCCGATGCCGTCATGGCCCCGGTAACGCAAAGGGTCAGCCCCAGTGCGGTCGATTTAAATTTGGTCATGGATTCCTCCCTAAAATTGCCCCGACTTGGGCAAGATGGCGCAATCGTGGGGTTTGAACCCCCTAGTTCGCCAATACCTTTTCGTCGTGGTTATATACTTTTTCACCTATGTATTAACTGAATTGTCGTTTTTGGTGTCATTTTAATACATGCCTTGTCGAATTTTGCACCCATCACAATGCGCGTGGAAACCCACCGATTTTCCGCCGCAACCAGATTCGCCGCGATCCTTCAGGCATCGGTGACAGAGGGGATTTAATTGTGGCGCAAAACCGCCAGTGGGCAATTCGCTCTGGTCAATCGCGCGACGGAATGCCCTTATCCTTACCGGCGGGCGCATCGCGCGATGTCACACCGTCAATCAGGACAAAGGCGATCACGCAGGGCTCTGTGCCCCGGTTCGACCAGGCGTGGTTGTTGCCGCGCTGAACGAGCACGTCCCCGGCCCTGAGCAGCAGGTCGTCTTCCTCTTCGTCCATCATCATCCAGATCTCGCCGGTCAGCACGATCGCATAGTCCAGACTGTCGGTGCGATGCATGAAGGGATGGCGTCCATCTTCGACGATATTGGCACTGGCGCCCATTTCGCCAAAGGCGGACCTGCCGTCCAGCTTCTTCAGCACTTCGGGGTCTTCGGGCAGGAATTCAACGCAGCGAAAAGTGCTGCCCATAGGCGGCGGATGCAGCCGGAAATCGCCGGTGCATGTCTCCTCCGGCCCGTCATATTCGGCCGGGCTGCCGCGCTCGATCCAGAAATTCGTAAGCCGCACACCGGGCCGGTTCGGGCGCTCAAGATACTGGGTTGCCGTGCTGTCGCTGATGACAACCGCCTTGCCGTTGGCATCATGGCCTGTCACCACGCGGCGAAATTCTCGTGCCATTCCGGGCCTCCTATTGCGATATTGGTATTCGATTAGATACTTTCAGTCTGACGGTGGCGCCGCGTGGGATTATGCATCGCCGCTACTGCCAGCAAAATCGCTAGGCCCAGCACGTCCGTGACCAGCGACTGGTGCAAAAGAGCGATCCCGGCCAGGCCGATGACGATACGCGGCAAAACGGGCAGCGGCACCCGCAGATAGCCCACAACGCATGCGGCGATGCCCACAACACCGATACCACCGCTGATAACCGCCAGCAGGATCACGGGCCAGTCGCCCTGCATCAGCAGGGCCGAGCCGTAAAAGAACATGAAGGGCAGAATATAACTGGTGATGCCGAACCTGAACGCGGTCCAGCCCACCTGATTGATATCGGCCTTGGCGATACCGGCCGCGACATAAGATGCCAGCGCGACAGGGGGCGTGATTGTCGAAACGCAGCCGTAGAAAAAAACAAAGAGATGCGCGGTCAACAGCGGCACCCCCATTTTGGCAAGCGCCGGTGCAACAACAGTTGCAAGGATCAGATAGGCCGCCGTCGTCGGCAAACCCATGCCCAGAATGATCGCGGTGATCATGGTCAGGATCAGCGCAATCAGCGTGACCCCCCCCGAGGCGGTGATGATCAGTCCGGAAATCTTGGAACCCAACCCCGTGATACCCAGCGTCCCGGCAATGATCCCCGCCGCCGCGCAGGCAATGGCAATCGGCACAACCGCCTTTGCGCCATCGATAATGGCACGCGCCGATTTCGTGGCAATGTCCGGTGACAGACGTCGCGTCCAGATCACATGCGCACCCAGCAGAACGAGGATCGAAACAAAGCTGGCTTTGAAGGGTGAATAGCCGTTCAGCATAAGCACGATGAGCGTCAGGAAGGGAATGATGTATTCCCCGCCACGCGCGACGATCAGCCAGGTTGGCGTGTCATCCTCTTCTTCCGGTGTGATCGGCTCAATGCCCGAGCGTCCGGCCTGAAGATGCACAACGAAAAACAGTGACGTAAAAAACAATATGGCCGGGATCAGCGCCACCTTCATCACGTTTGCATAAGGCGTACCGACGATTTCGGCCATGATGAAGGCCGCCGCACCCATAACCGGCGGCATGATCTGCCCGCCCGTCGACACGACGGCCTCGATTGCGCCTGCGTGATGCGGGGCATAGCCCTCTTTTTTCATCATCGGGATGGTCAGCGTTCCGGTCACCGCAACATTGCCCGCTGCCGAACCTGAAATCATCCCAAGAAGCGTGCTGAAGATAACAGCCGTCTTTGCACCCGCCGCGCGCATGCCGCGCGTCAGGCGGTTTGCCAGTCTGAAAAAGAAGTCGCCCGCACCAAACGCGCTGAGGAAGGCGCCATAGATCGAAAACAGGATGATATATGTCGCCGACACGCCAAGCGGGATGCCGAAAATCCCTTGAGACGTGGTTGTCAGGAATTCCGACATCCTGACGAAACTGTAGCCACGGCTATAAAGGACGCCCGGCAGCAACTCGGAATAGAACGGATAGGCAAAGAAGATCAGGCAGATGATCGCCAGCACCAGCCCCACACCACGCCGCGCGGCCTCGAGCACCAACGCGATCAGCAGCGCACCGACCCATGCATCCATGGGCACGGTCGCACCGCCACTGAATGCGATATCCTTCCACCTGCTCAGGATATAGATGCTCGCCCCGACGCTGAGTGCGACAAGCACAAGGCGAAAGACCTTGTCGATGAGCGATTGCTCCAGACGCCGGATCGTGGCGCGCGTCAGAAACAGGATCGCCAGCATCATCATCAAGTGAAACACGCGAATTTCGCGTGTCGACAGCACATAAAGTCCCGATACGTTCAGCAGGTGAAATGACCCCACGACAAACGCAATCGCCGTCACTGCATGGGCAAATAGCCGATCTAGGAGCTGGTTCATTTCAGGACCTTTGGCGCGGAAAGGCCCGGGCGCATACGCAGCGCCCGGACCGTCAGCTCAGGTGGTGGCGGGCGCTACTGGTTGAAATAACGCGCGGCCCCGGGATGCAGGGGAATCTTCAGTTCCAACGAACGCTCGGGTTCGATCTGGCGCGCATGCGCGTTTTCGGCCCGGAACTCATCCATGTTCTCATAGATCGCCTTGGTGATCTGATAGGCGGTCTCATCGTCCATACCCGCATCGACGATCAGCATGTTGTTGACCCCCAGCAAAACGCCATCCGCATCGGTGTTGTAGACATCCGCGGGAATGACGACCCTGTTGTAATTCTTGTATTTATCAAGCGCGGCGGCCAGCGTTTCGTCGGTCAGGGGAATGTATTTCAGCTTGGTATTGGCCTGGGCCTGCATCACAGCGCCCGCCGGATAGCCGCTCAGCGCAAAGGCCGCATCAACATTGCCGTCTGCTAATTGGCTGAACCCGTCCGCATATGAAAGGAAGCTGGGCGTAATATCGTCCATTGTCATGTCATAAAGGCCTAGGACCTGAGTCAGAAACGGTATGGTGCCACCGCCCGCGGGGCCGACCGCAACGCGCTTGCCTTTCAGATCGGCAATACCCGCGATGTCCGATCCGTCCAGCGTCATCATGTGCAACACGCTGAAATGGAGCGATCCAAGCGCCCGCAGGTTCATCGCGCCACCACTCTTGTAAGGCCCGACACCCTTGTTGGCGAGCACCGCCAGATTGTTATTGGTGATCGCCACATCAACCTCGCCCGAATTCACCAGCCGGGGGTTCTGAACCGAGCCCTGCGTGACGACGGGCACCATGGTCAGATCATCCGCATAGCTTCCGACCAGCGTCGATATTGCCTGACCTACCGGGTAAAAGGCCCCGCCCTGACTGGCCGTGCCGATCCTGAGTTCCGCCGCACCCGCGATGGTGGCGGACGCGATTAGGCCGATGCCCACTGTCGCCGAGGTCAGCCAAGTTCGAATGGTTTTCATGATATCCTCCCGTGTTTCGGCCCTTGCGCCGGGCCGGGCAGCATCTGGTCGCGCTCATCCAGAGCGCACCATTGTCTAATCTTAGGGCAGTGCGGGGCAGAAACTCAACAAAAAATCGATGTTTTTGCGATATTGGTCAAAATATGTTGTATTTTAGGAGTCGCAATCTTAAAATCGATTGCATCAACACGCGGTCTGGGGCTATCGATACGCTCTGACCAGCAACGGGGAGGAACTCATGAAATTCACCAAACTCACAACGACACTTGCGCTGGCGACGGCACTTGTCGGATCGAGCCTTGCGACATCGCTTCAGGCCGGCAGCGATACCGGGCCCAAGGTCTTCTGGAAAATCTCGATGTGGGGCAACCCGCGCGCCTTGTCTGCAGGGATGGAGGAACTCAGCAAGAAGGTCGCAGAGGAGACCGGCGGCAATTTTGATATCAAGATTTTTTACGGCGCTCAACTTTCGAGCAACCGTGAAAATCTGGACGGGCTCAAGCTGAATGCGTTCGAAGGCGCGGCATTCTGCAACTTCTATCATCCGGGCAAGAACCCTGCGTGGATGGTGTTCTCGCTCCCGTTCCTGCCGCTGGGTGATCCCAAGGTCGACAAATATGTCCGCTCCAAGATGATGGAGCATCCCGCGATTGTTGCGGACATGGAGAAGTGGAACGCGATTCCATATGTTTCCGGTCTGCTGCCCCAGTACGAAATCCTGGGCAAAGGCCCCGCGCCGACCACGCTTGAGGGCTGGAGCGGTATGCGCGTGCGTGCAGGTGGTGGCTTGGGAACAGCGATGGAGAAGCTGGGCGCGGTAAAGCAGACGCTGCCTGCCGGCGAAACCTCAACCGCATTCCAGCGTGGTGCGCTTGACGCAGCCGCCTTCCCCTTCACCTATGCGCATGTTGCGTTCAAGATCAGCGACGAGGCGGAATGGTTCACCAGCAACCTTGCACCCGGTACATCGGAATGCAGCTGGGTATTCAACAAGACAGCCTACGAAGCGCTGCCTGCGGAATATCAGCAGCTTCTCATGGATAACCGCGACATGGTGATGGACGTGACGCAGGCGGCCTATGCCGAACAGGACGCCAAGAACCTGCCGATGTTCGAAGAAAACATGACCAAGATCGTCTATACTGACGAAGAGCTTGCCCGGTTCCGTGAAATCGCAGGCAAGCCCGTCTGGGACGAATGGATTGCCGCCAACAGCGACAAGTTCGACGCCCAGGGTGTGTTTGACGCGATCTGGAGTCTGGCTGACGAAGCCAAGATGCAGTAACCCGGTTCTTCCGGCATTCCCGGGGGCGGCCCAGGCTGCCCCCGGGGTTCAGTTATTCCTTCTGCGCAGCCAATTCCAAGACAGGTCGCCCACATGCCCCATACCCCCGCCGCCAATCCCAACCAAGGCGCTCTGGCCGCGGCAGACCGTTTCATGCGCCCGATCGAAGATGGCATCAATATGCTGGCGGCGATTGCGATATTTGCGCTGATGCTGCTGGGCAGCGCGCAGATTGTCCTGCGGTCAGTCTTCAACTCGCCCATCGCGGGCTATATCGATCTGGTCGAATTATCGATGGCGAGCATGGCCTTTCTGGGGGCTGCCTATTGCCAGCGGCTGGGCGCCCATATCCGCATGGAAATCCTGATCGGACGCTTCAGTGGCCGGACGCTCTGGGGTTTTGAGGCCTTCGGTACGCTCGTTGCACTTTTCATCATCGCGGTTCTTATCTGGTACGGCTGGGGTCACTTCCTGAGGTCTTATCAGCTGGGTGACAGCACGATTGACGCCGAATACCCGGTCTGGCCGTCCAAACTGCTGGTGCCCATCGCATTTTCGGTATGGTGGGTGCGGCTCTTCATTCAACTTATCGGTTCAGTCAGACTGTTTATCGATCCCGACCGCGAACCGGTTGGCGTGGTGGTTATCCAGTCAGCGGCAGAACACGCCCGCGAAGAAATTCAAGAGACCTTTGGCAAGGACGATGCCCAAGACGCCGATGAAACTCGGGACAGCGGCGAAGGTGACACGAAATGATCATCGGCATTGGTTTTGACGATCCGTTTCTCGTTGGTCTGATCGGTTTGGCCGCCCTGTTTGTCTTGGTATTTCTGGGTGTGCGGGTGGTATTCGCCGCAGCGGTTATCGGACTGTTGGGCCTGGTGGAGCTGTTGGGCTGGGGACCGGCGGCGGGTATCGTTGGCACGATCCCGCATTCGAAATCCTCGACCTATGCGCTCAGCGTTCTGCCGATGTTCATCTTTATCGGCTTTCTCGCGTTTCACGCAGGCATGACGCAGCAACTATTTGATGCCGCACGAAAATGGGTGGGCTGGGCGCCCGGTGGCCTCGCTGTCGCAACCGTTTTCGCAACCGCCGGATTTGCCGCCGTCTCCGGCGCCTCCACGGCAACGGCAGCGGTGTTTTCACGCGTCGCCATCCCCGAGATGCTGCGCTATGGCTATGACAAGAAACTCGCCGCGGGCGTGGTTGCGGCAGGTGGCACGCTCGCCTCGCTCATCCCGCCATCAGCCATTCTGGTGATCTATGCCATCATCGTTGAAGAGTCGGTCGGCGAGTTGCTTTTGGCCGGTTTTCTGCCCGGCGCGGTATCGGCGCTGATCTATGCCGCGATCATTGTCGTCTGGGCAATGTACAAACCATCTGATGCCCCCGCCGTCACAGGCTATAGCTGGAAGGACCGCGCGCTTTCGTTGCCCGGCATTTCACCCATATTCATCGTCGTCGCCATCATCATGTCGGCAATCTACAACGGCTGGGCCACGCCCACCGAGGCCGGTGCGTTGGGGGCGACGGTTGTTTTTGTTATGGCGCTGTTCCGGGGCACACGATTCCAGACCATCCGCGATGCGCTGATGGAGGCCGCGAAACTGACGGTGATGATCTTTTCGCTGATCTGGGGCGTGCTGATATTTGTCCGTTTTCTGGGCTTTTCCGGCCTGCCCGAGGCATTCACACAGTGGATACTCAGCCTCGACGCCTCACCCATGGTCATCATGATCTGCATCCTGATCGCCTATTCGCTGCTGGGCATGTTCATGGATGCCATCGGCATGCTGCTCTTGACGCTGCCGGTCGTTTATCCGGCGGTTACGGCCCTTGGATTTGACAGTATCTGGTTTGGCATCATCGTCGTCAAAATGGCCGAGGTCTGCCTGATCACGCCGCCCATTGGGCTGAACTGTTTCGTCGTCAACGGGGTGAGGCCCGATATTTCGCTGTCACAGGTCTTTCGCGGGATCGCGCTCTTTTTTATCGCCGACGTGATCACCATCGCACTGCTTCTGGCATTTCCCGAAATCGTCACCTGGCTGCCCGAACTGATGAGAGCATCGAGATGAAGCTGAAGCCCACCCTGACACTTCAACAGGGCGAAGAGATCGTCGATACGGCGCTGCGTGAGGGCCGCAAAGCCGGGCTATTGCCGCTGACCGTCGTCGTTCTGGATGCCGGGGGCAAGATCATCGCCGTCAAATCCGAAGACGGCTCTGGCATTCTGCGGTTCGATATTGCACTGGGCAAGGCCTGGGGCGCGCTGGGCATGGGGATATCATCCCGGCTGATCCGTGATCGTCTGGCCCAGCGCCCGGCGTTTCAGAATGCCCTGGCGGCGGCCTCTGATGGTCGTTTCATGCCGGTTCCCGGTGGCGTGCTGATCGAGGATGGTGAGGGCCATACGATCGGCGCCGTCGGCATTAGCGGCGACACATCGGAAAAGGATGAATATTGCGCAATCACTGCGGTTCACGCAGCCGGACTGGCCAGCGAACCTGCCGACATTGACCCGAACTGGCAAAGCTCTAGCCTGTCAGACAGCCCCCGCTAGGCAGGACGGAGGCGAATGCGTTGATCGACGAAACGCCGGTTCTGCTGAAGCCTCGGACGCGATGCGTCGGCAGGATCAACCAGTCGAAGCGTCGGTTCGCCATGATATTCCAACGGCAGGATCATCGCCCGGACAAATGCCGCATCCTGCGCCCCCGCCGTGGCCTGAACCGGGTTATTCGCGGGTTCATACCAGGCATCACCCCTGCGCATCATCTGCACACCATGATCTGTCCTGATCTCAAGTTCTCCCCGGATCAGGCAGCGAATGCCGGGGCCGGGATGGATATGACGCCATGCACAGGCATGGGGTGGAAAACTGACCTGATCGAGCCGCAAAAGCGCATGTTCCGTATCCCAGGAAAACCGCTCACTCATGATCGCGCCGTCGGCCTCCGCCGGCGCTGTCCTGGTTACCGCGAAATGCAGCAATTCGGCATGGGGCCCTTCTGCCCTGACGGGACCTGCGCAGCCTACCCCCTCACCGATCTCTATCGCGGTGTCATCCACGCTGACATGTCCGGCGCTAAGCCAGATGGCATGATGCCCCGGTCCCGGAACCAAGGGGGTTTCGGGTGTCAGGTGACGGCGATAGAGGCTGATCCGGTACTCATTCATCCGTTCACGTTATGCTGAGACCGGCAGCGCATCAAACAGGTTGCCCACCGCCGGGTAGGTGGACCGCTGCGTTGTGGCGATCCTGATGCTGCGCCTGACACTCTTTCCGGCCATCGTGCTGATCCTCCTGTCGCTGTCCGAGTTATATCGGCTCTATCTGGGCGATGGATCGGGCTCGGTCCTGTCACGGATGATCTTCCTCCTGCTCTGTCCGGCGCTGATCCCGCATTTCACGCTGCGCGAATGGGCCATGACGGCGCTGGCGGTGATCCTGTCGCTGGGCCTCTGGCTGAAAGGCGACGCCAGCGCCATGCTCTACGCGCTGGACAGGGCAGCCTTTTTCGGGGCGTTTATCTATCTTGTGACCCTACTCAAGGAGGCGGCGCAAAGGTCGCGCTCGGTTCTTGACCTGGGTGTCTACATGACACGGCAACCGCAGGGGCGACGATACTATTCTCTTGCCCTTGGCGGCCATGCGATGGGGGTTCTGCTGAATTTCGGTGCGATCAGCCTGCTGACACCCCTCATCCAACGCGGGGCGCGGGCGATGGCCCGCAGCGGTGGTGGCCCCAGCGCCGAGCAGCTTGAACAACAACAGATATCCGCCCTTCTGAGAGGGTTTTCATGGATGATCATGTGGGCGCCTACCGCGTTGACGCAGGCGGTTCTCTTTACCGCGTTTCCGGGGGCAAACACGGGGCTGGTTATCCTCTTGGGGATCGGGGCATCAATCGTCATGGTGTTGCTGGGGCGTGTTGTTGACCGCGTGACATGGCAGGGATTGCGTGTGCAGGGGACGGGGACCAGATCTGATCCGCCCCACCTTCCCCGACGCTCTGCGCGCCGATTTGCGCTGATCTGCCTTGTGCTGATTTCTGCAACGCTGGCCGTGGCAATGCTCACCGGTATGCGCGCCGCTGTCGCGCTGATGCTGGTCGCGCCGCTGGTGATGATCGCATGGATTTATGCGCAAAGCCTGACGGCTGACAAACCGGGTGACGGCCCATCCGCCGGGCAGACCCTCATTGACATATTTTTTCGCACTGTTCGCGACCCCGCGCGCAGCGCCTTCATCCTGGGTACGGCGGGCTATATCGGCGAAGTAGCGGCGGCGATCGCACCGATTGACCTTTTTGCCCATCAGCTCGAGGCCTGGGCGGTACCGGGCTGGATCGTTCTGGCCACGCTGCCTGTGCTGATCACGCTGGGCGGACAACTGGCGCTTAGCCCGATCATGGTTGTTGTGTTCCTGAGCGCGGTGATCAACGCCTTGCCCGTGCTTCCGGCCGATCCCAATCTGATCGTCTTTGCGCTGGGCGCGGGTTGGGCGCTCAGCATGTCGGCATCCCCCAATGCGTCGGCCACATTGCTGATCGCGTCGATCACCCGTATCGCGCCCACTACGCTGACATGGCGGTGGAACGGCGTTTACGCATTGCTGTCATTCCTGCTTTTCGTACTGGCCTTCAGGCTGCTTGCCGGGCCATGAACGGCGGATATCGCCGACACCCGCTGGTGGCATTTGATCTGCCGACTGGACATTGGCGACAAAGATGTCTTTGTTTTCAGCATTATGAAACGCCACTTCTTTGCAGGACCGCCCGACCATGCTCCTGACCGATCCTGACCGGCTTTTTCCCACCGAACCGGATGCGCGCGCCCTTGCGCGGGATATCTATCTCAGCATCGCCGATATGCCGATCCTCAGCCCGCATGGCCATTGCGATCCGCGCTGGTTTGCCGAAAACGCCCGGTTTCCCAACCCGGCAGAGCTTTTCGTCATTCCCGATCATTATGTATTCCGCATGCTCGTCAGTCAGGGTGTCAGCCTGGATGCGCTTGGCATTCCGCGCGTCGATGGCACGACGTCTGAAACCGATCCACGGGATATCTGGCGGCGTTTTGCAGCGCATTACCACCTGTTTCGCGGCACGCCCTCTGCGCTGTGGCTCGAGCATTCATTTGCTCATGTCTTTGGCATGGACGCGCCGCTGACGGCAGAGAACGCCGATGACTGCTATGATCATATTGATACAAGGCTGGCAGAGGAGGCGTTCCGGCCCCGTGCTCTGTTTGACAGGTTCGGGATCGAGGTGCTGGCAACGACCGAGGGCGCGCTGGACGATCTCGCGTGGCATCGCAAGATCCGCGCTAGCGGCTGGCCGGGGCGTGTCATCACCACCTATCGCCCCGATGCGGTGATCGATCCGGAATTCGAGGGGTTTACGTCCAATCTTGACCGGCTGGGCGAGATGACAGGCGAAGATACCACCACATGGCTGGGTTATCTGAACGCGCATCGCGTTCGCCGGGCCCATTTCCGGGAATTCGGTGCCACCGCCACCGACCATGGCCATCCGACGGCCCGGACCGAAAACCTGACCCAGACCGATGCAGAGGCATTGTTTCTGAAGGCCCGTGCCGGCACATGCACCCCGAACGAGGCCGAGGCCTTTCGCGGCCAGATGCTGACAGAAATGGCCCGGATGAGTCTGGATGACGGGATGGTAATGCAAATACATCCCGGGTCATGGCGCAACCATGCTGCCAGCGTTTTTGCCGGGTATGGCCGGGATAAGGGATTTGATATCCCGACCCGCACAGATTACGTCGCGGCGCTCAAGCCGCTTTTGGATGTGGTGGGCATGGACCCGCGCGCAACTATCATCGTGTTCACACTTGATGAAACGACCTATGGCCGCGAACTGGCGCCGCTGGCCGGGGCTTATCCGGCGCTGCGTCTGGGGCCGCCATGGTGGTTTTTCGACTCGCCCGACGGTATCCGGCGTTTCCGCGAGGTCACGACCGAGACATGCGGGTTTTACAATACGGTCGGCTTCAACGACGACACGCGCGCCTTTTGTTCGATCCCGGCCCGCCATGACGTATCGCGCCGCGCGGATTGTGCCTATCTGGCCGGGCTGGTGCGATCAGGACGGCTCAGACAGGAGGACGCCTTTGAACTGGCGCGTGACTTGACCTACGGATTGGCCAAATCGGCCTATCGGCTGTGACGGCGGGAGAGGGACTGCACGTGACAGATCACCCAAGGCTGACCCGCCTGTCAGAGCCGCGCCACCCCATCGGGATCGTGCATTTCGGACCCGGTGCCTTTTTCCGCGCCTTTGGTGCCATCTATACGGCCGAGGTTCTGGCCGGGGGGGGCGGTGACTGGGGCATTTCTGCGGTCAGCCTGCAAAGCCCGCGCGCCTATGATCAGCTTGCCCCGCAGGGTGGGCTTTATACCTCGGTCACGCTTGGCGATGACGGTGCAGAACACAATGTTGTCAATGCAATATCGGAGTGCCTGTTGGCGACAGAAAACCGGCAGAAGGTTTTGGCGCGCATGGCCGATCCTGCGGTCAAGATTATCTCGCTGACCATCACGGAAAAGGGGTATTGCCACGCGCCCAGCACCCGCAGGCTGCATCTGGATCATCCGGATATCGATCACGATATCCGGCATCCCCACGCACCCCGTTCGGCCATCGGCCTAATCGTAGAGGCGCTGGCCCGCAGGCGGGATGCCGGGATGAGGCCGTTTTCCGTGCTGAGTTGTGACAACCTGCCGGGAAACGGGCCAATGATGCGTGATCTGACGCTGGAATTCGCCGCGATCAGGGATGCGGATCTGTCAGCCTGGATCGCGGATGAGGCGCGATTTCCGGCCACCATGGTCGACCGGATTACCCCGGCCACGACGCCCGCGGATATTGATCGCCTTGCGACGAACACGGGCTTTCGGGATGAGGCCTGCGTTTTTCACGAACCGTTCCGTCAATGGGTGATCGAGGATGATTTCGTCGATCACCAGAGGCCGGATTGGAACCACGCAGGTGCGCAATTCGTGCGTGATGTGACTGCCCATGAGACGATGAAACTGCGTTGCCTGAACGGCACGCATTCGACACTGGCCTATCTGGGCTATCTCGCCGGGTATGAAACGATTGCCGAAACGGTTGCCGATCCCGCTTTTGCAAGGCTCTGCCAGCGTCTCTGGTCGCACGAAGTTATCCCGACACTGACCCGCCCAGAGGGCGAAGACCTTAACGCCTACTGCGATGCACTGCTGAAACGCTACCGAAACGACGCCATTCGCCACCGCACGTGGCAGATTGCCATGGACGGTTCACAAAAGCTTCCCCAGCGCCTGCTTGGGACAGCCATGGTCGCCCGGTCAAGGGGCCTGAACGTGCCGGGTATAGCACTCGCCGTCGCAGGCTGGATGCGATATGTGGGTGGCATTGACGAACAAGGCGACACGATAGATGTACGTGACCCGCTGGCCACCCGGCTAAGGTCTCTTTCAGACAGCGCCGATCAGCCGGCTGCCAAGGTCAATGCGCTGTTGTCGGTTGGCGAAGTTTTTGCCCCTGAAATTGCAGAGGATCGCGAATTTACCGACGCCGTGCGCACGGCCTATTCGGGTCTGGTTTCACGCGGTGCGAAATCGATGGTCGCAGAACTAGCTGCGGGCTTTGCACCGTCCGTACAGGGTGAACGGGCGGGATAAAGCCTTGCGTTTGGGGATCAGGATGCTGCCCGAACCTCCTCATCTCCGCAAGCCGGGCAAAGCCGGGCGACATGCGCGGCGATCATCGCCTCTTCATCCGTGGTCCGCACCTCGACCGTCACGGGTGCGTCCGGGGCCGAGATGACGCCCTGCCCCGCCTCATTCGCCACATCGTCCAACTCCAACCCCAAATACCCCAACCCGGCAAGGGTCAGCGACCGGACAGACGCGGCGTTGGCGCCAATACCGCCAGTGAACACCAGCCGGTCCAGCCCCTCGATCGGGGCGGTCAGCGCCACGAGGTGTCGCCGGACATGATAGCAGAAATACCGGATGGCCTCGGCGGCGGCTTCGTCGTGATGATCGATGAGATGGGCCATGTTGCGGCTTTCGCCACTGAGACCTAGCAAGCCAGCGCGGTTCGTCAGCAGATCCTCTAACTCGGGCACCGTCAGATCACCCTCGCGCAGAAGATGCAGCGCCAAGCCGGGATCGATATCGCCCGAACGCGTTCCCATCGGGACACCGGCGATGGTCGAAAAACCCATCGTGGTTTCAACCGATCTGCCGCCCCGGATCGCGGCAAGAGACGCACCATTACCCAGATGCGCGATGATGATCCGTTCCGCCGCGACATCAATCCCGTCACGTTCAAGCGCCGACAGGATGAATTCATAGCTAAGCCCGTGATATCCATAGCGCCGCAGTTCCGGCGTTTCGAAGTCACGCGGAAGCCCTGTCATTTGGGCCACGCGCGGCAGGCCATGATGGAACGCGGTGTCAAAACAGGCGACCTGCGCCAGATCAGGGCGCAGATTGCTGATCGCGTCCACGCCCGCCAGATTGCCCGGCAGATGCAACGGCGCAAGCGGAACGAGCGCGCCCAGCCGTGCCCGCAAATCCGACGTGACCGGCATCGGGCAATCGCAATCCGGCCCGCCATGTACGAACCGGTGCCCGACACCCCTGATCTGCCCCAGAAGGCCACATTCATCCAGCAGCGACAAAACCGCTTCCAGCGCGCCCTGCAACGTGTCGAGGCGGGCCGCGCCCACTTTACGCGCAATATCCTGGCCGAGCGTCAGGTGTGCCGTGGGTGTGCCGATACCAACCACCTCAGCCCGCAGAATATCCTGACCGGATATATCAGCATCAAACAGCGCGAATTTGAGGCTGGATGAGCCCGCATTCAGGACAAGAACGGTCGACCTTTGCATCTCAGCCAATCCGGCCATCTTTGGATCCCTGATCATGCGATGCCCTGCGTTTTTTGTTGGCCACACGAGACACCGGATCGTCTGATTGCCTGCGGCCATGACCATGGCCAAAGAGGTGAAACACCAGCATGCCACCAACGAGAAGGATGGCGACCCAGTTTTCAATAATCCAGTTCATTGCTTGCCTTCCGGTTTGCCCGGCCAGTGCAGCCCAGGCTCAAAAATCGCGCGGAAGGTTGCGGCGATAGCCTCATCACGGGCAGTGCGCAGGGTGCCGATGGCCGAGCCGATGATGGCAAATGCCTCGCGTTCGGCCTGAATGGCGGGATGCGCCTCGGGCATGGGTGTCCGTGTTGCGCGCATATTTTCAGCCGCGATACGCAGCTGACGCATCCAGGGGTTATAGCGTTCGGAAAACATCAGCCGGGTCCAGCGCATCGGGTGCATCGCCCTGAGCGTTTCTGCAGTTGCGGGCGTTGTCATGGCCCGGACCCAGGGACCAAGAAACATGTCATAGGCCGCCTCGTTGATGCGTGATACCTGCGCCACCCGTTCCAGTGCCGCGTTTTGTTCTGCCGGGCCGATATCGCTGACCTCGCGCGGCTCGAACCGGACGGAGTAGGCAGGCTTGCGGCAATCAGGATCGCCCGTGGGATTGTCGATTTTCATCTCGTAAAGTCCCGGCGCCAATGCCTCGATCTCGTCCAGATTGTCCAGGATGGCGCGATGTTCCAACCGCGCAACCGAGGCAGAGACGAAGATGCCAAGATGACCAACATGCGGATTGATCAGATAGACAATCCTTTGCCCGGCGGCCTTGAGCGCATCCGTGTCGGTATAGACCTTTGGAATCCAGCCCAGCGCCTGTTCGGGCGGTGTTATGTTGTCCCCCTTCGAGGCAAAGATCACCAACGGGCTGTGCAGGCGCCGCAGATCCGCCCGGCAGTCATCATCGATGCGAAAGCTGCCCTGTTCAAGCTTGTTGCCGATGAAGAGATTCTCAGAGATGGCGAGTATCTCTTCCCGGCTCAGGGCATAAAACCCGTTCCACCAGCGCTCGAATTCCAGAAAGCGTTCGCGCTCGTCGTCGATGTGGGAAAAGAGATGGGCGTATTTATCCCATATCGCCTTTTCAGGCTGCAGGTTCTCAAAATTCTGCGCCAGGTTCGCGCCATCCATGCGGCCATCGTTCAGATCAGACGCCAGATGCGCGGCCCAGGTCCCGCCGCTGAGTGCACCCATCATGCGCATCGGGCTGGTTCCGGCCTCACCCGCCCAGTAGGACAGGGGCGAGCCATTCAGAACAACCGGACCTGAAAGCCCCTGACAATCCGCCGCCAACAGTATCGCCGCCCATCCTGCCTGACAGTTACCATAGAGCACGGGCGGGTGATCGGGATGGCGGCGCGCCACCTCGGCCACGAAACGGCGCAGCGCGTGATGCACATCGCTAAGTGTCTGGCCCGGCATAGGCTCGGGATGGAACGCCACGAAATATACCGGGTGGCCTTCGTGCATGGCGAGGCCGACTTCGCTGTCGCGTTTGAATCCGCCAATGCCCGGTCCGTGCCCGGCCCTTGGGTCGATGACCATCACCGGGGCCAGAGACTCGTCAACACAGTCTTCCCAGCAATCATCGCCGATTTCGGTGATACGCAGCAGAGCGTAATTCGCCGGCCTGTCAAAATGTCGGGCGTCCAGCAGTGTTTCATAGCGAAAATCCAGCAGGGGTGGCATGCCCTGACGTTCATGCTCGATCATGTTGTCGGCACGCGCCCGCAGCGCATCGAGAAACAGCACCCAGCGTTCAGCCGCATCCCGCACATAGTTCGTGCCCATTGCCAGATCGCGGCGCAGTTCCGCGCCCGTCTTTTCGGGCGCGGCACCGGCTGGGGCTGTTTTGATGACCGACTGCTTTCTTGCTTTGGCGGTCTTGGTGCCCATCAACGCATCCTTTCAGCGAAAAGGTTGAAAAGCGGTGCGAAGATCAGCGCAACAAACCAGCCATAGATCAGGGTCTCGATCACACCAAGGACATAGCTGCCAAGGCTGATCCCTTCGACCCATGGCAGTAGCGGCGCCCAGAGACCCGTCATGCTTTCGCCCGGAAAAGCAAGGTCAAACAGCACGCAGACAGTGTAGGTTATCGCCAGAAAGAGGCCGAGGCTCCATCCAAGCGCGCGGATCGGAATATGTGGAGCGGGGAATGTTGTGGTCTGGAGTGTCATGGCGTTCATCCTTTCGGTTGCCGCGCCGGGTGGCGCTTGTTTCGACAGTTCCACAAGGAAGACGCCGCAAAAGGATATTCGTTACATTTTCACCGCCGGATTTCAGTGCCGGGCGACGCGCACATGCGGGACGATAGTGTTGCCAGCGGCACGCGCATGATCCCGGGAGGCCGCATCGGGCCGGGATCCGCAGGAACAATCGTCAAACCCATGCGCGCAGCAGCATCCGCAGTGTTTCACCAGAATATTGCGCAAAGCGGTGCGGGCGCGGTGCAGCCGTACGTTCAGCGTGCCGGGCCGGACACCAAGATCAGCCGCGACCGTGGTGTGTTCCACCTCGTCAATATCGATGCGTTTGATCAAGAGCGCATCCTGCGGGCGAAGCTCGGGGATCAGATCGGCGACGCATTTGCAGATCGTGCCCATCGCCTCGGCCGATTCCTCGCATTGTTCCGCCGTTTGCAGCTCCATCTCCCAGGCCTCGGCCAACCGTCTTGAGCGACCTTTTTTGCGATAATGGTCGTTCAGCGCCGAACGCAGGAAGGCATATAGCCATGCGTCCATGCGCGCCACATCCCCCAGCTGATCACCATGCCTGAGCGCGCGCAGGCAAAAATCCTGCAGTACATCTTCGGCATCGGCACGGTTTCCCAGCCGTTTCATCAAAAACCCCAGAAATGCGCTCCGGCCCGCGGTCAACGCCCGTTCCAGTCGCAACTCATCGGCTTTCGCCGCCGAAAGCTTGGGCTCATCCCGGGCAAACTTCGTGTTCATTGCATTCACCCCGGTTTGCAAGCGCGGCCCGCGAATCGGCCACGCGGTTCAGGCAAACAGGACAGGACATTCGCGCGCGCATTTGTTGCGTACAATGATATAGATCAAATGCAGCGTTCCGAGACCGGCCAAAAGGCAGAAAAACGATATATAGGCGTATCTCAGGAACAAAATGTCGACCACGACCACCGCGACGATCGTCAGCGCGAACCAGCGCATATGGTAATATGTCGATATCGCGGGCGGCGCGATGATCAGGAACAGATAGATCACATACGTCATCCAGCGCGGCATCAGATAGTCCAGGATCATCGTGCCTTCATAGGCCAGGCTGTCCTGGTTTACCGTCACCGCGACCCAGTCGGGGTTGACCAGATGCGGTACATAGAGCGCCAGACCAAAGGCCAGACCGGCCACCGACATCGCCGCCATCCATGGCCGGCGGCGGCTGTCCGGCGGTTCGAGAACATATGATGCCAGCGGTATCCAGAACGGCCACATGAACCAGGTAAAGAATATGAACCCAAGTGCCCCCATCAGCGTCGCGGCGGGATCACCGGTGTTCACACCCCACCAGACATTGCCTTCCATGAATTGCTGCAACCCGGCAAACACGGGCATCAGGGCGACAGGCAGATAGCGGTGATTGATCTGCCATGCCCGCGTCACGGCAAATCCGCCCCCGACCACAAGGAATGCGCTGGCGGTGTAGCTGACGGTCTGAGACAGGCACATGTGGCGGTTCCTGATTTTTGTTTACGGGAGGTCCTGCAAGTTAGAACCGTCATATGCGGGATGTCACGCGGGAAATTCAACGCATGGGCGAAGTGCCGCAGTTCAGAGCCGGCGAAGTAGCGATCGCGGGTGCGCCCGAATTCCAGCTAAGGGCGGAAGCGAAACAATTGTTAGTCATTTAGAAGGGAACATGATCGAATACACACCGTTGACGCAGGCGAATGCTGCTTCAAGAAACGAATGGGTTCAAAAGCAGATCTGGCGGGCGGGCAGACCGCGGGTAGATTTGCCGCACATCCAATTTATTTCATGAAATCAATGTGTAGTGGCGGAGACGAAGTCCGCCAAACGTTGTTCCATACGGTTCCATAAAATACCTATTTTCAGATAGTTGCCTTCAATCAAAGTCTTGATTGTTCCAGCAACATCCCCCATATTCCAGCATATTTTGGGGGACGCTATGGCGGACAAGAAAATCGAAATAAAAAACGAACCTGCAAGCAAACACCCCGAAAAGGCACTCTCCGCTGCCTTTGTTCGTACTGTTACTAAACCTGGGAAGTACACAGACGGCCACGGCCTGATTCTCAAGGTCGTACCAAGTGGCGCGAAGCGATGGGTGCAGCGGATCGTAATCCGTGGGAAGCGTACAGAGATCGGCCTCGGTTCCGTATCGCTAGTGAGCTTGGCCGAAGCCCGCGAAATAGCGCTGGAGAACCGCAAGCTGGCAAGGTCCGGTGGCGATCCCCTGCAGGCTAGGCGCTCAGCACAGGCGGTGCTGACCTTCGAGGAAGCCGTCCGAAAGGTTCATACGCTTCACAAGCCGACTTGGCAGAACGCTAAGCACGCCGCGCAATTCCTTTCGACACTTGAGACATACGCATTCCCATGCATGGCCAACCTCAAGGTGTCCGAAGTTTCTACCGCAGATGTACTGGCTGCCTTGCAACCAATCTGGCTAGAAAAGCCAGAAACGGCCCGACGCGTCAGGCAACGCATTGGTGTAATCATGAGATGGGCGGTTGCCAATGGATGGAGGCTGGATAATCCAGCTGATGCGATTAGCCAAGCTTTGCCGAAACAGGATAGGACTCAAAGGCATCATAAGTCACTTCCCTACGATCAGGTTGGTGAATTCATCGAGAACCTCCAAACCTCGGGCGCCGGTCCCGCAACAAAGTTGGCACTCGAACTTGTCATCTTGACAGCTTCTCGGTCGGGTGAAGTCCGGCTTGCCGATTGGTCCGAGTTCGACTTGAAGGCGGCGGTTTGGACGCGGCCGGCTTCGCGTATGAAGTCAAAGAAAGAACACCGAGTTCCGCTTTCCGGTCGCGCGATAGAGATTCTGCATGACGCGAAGACACTTGGTGTTGGCGAGGGATTTGTCTTTCCGGGCACAAAACCTGGAAAACCTCTTTCGGACATGACTTTGTCAAAGCTCGTGAAGGAGCTTGGGTACGACGCGCACGTCCACGGCTTCCGTACTTCATTCAAGACGTGGGCTCAGGAACGTACGAACGCGCCTAATGAGGTATCGGAAGCAGCCCTTGCCCATACGCTCAAGGACAAGGCAGAGGCGGCCTATGCGCGATCGGACCTTTTTGAAAAGCGCCGAAAGCTGATGATAGGCTGGGAGCAATACCTTTCGCTTGGAGGCGCTCAGATCATCGGCATTCGAGCAGCAGATGTCTGAACTTCCGCCCTTTGCCAGATCGATGTTAGCGGTTCCAAAAGGCTGGATTGCCTTGCGCGATGCCTACGGAGAGATTGCAGTCCGTCTTGCACCGGGACCCGCGAGCCCTCCGTACGTAGGTCATGGCGATGGGCCAGAACTGGTCTCGCAGGCCACTTGGGAGGTTTTGTCCAAGATTCGACGCTTTGCTTTGATGCGTGACGGTTCGGCAGAGGTGCTTGAAACAGAAGACGATGGACCTCCGTTTTTTCTTCGCCCAAAAGTCATTTCCATTCCCGGCGCGCCGCTCCCACGCTTTCGTTTGCCGGGCGAGCCGCTTCGAACTCAAGGCGAGCCGATGCAGCGCTTTCCCTTGCTGCCTGAAAGTTGTTGTGGAGTGTGCCTGGCAAATCCCGGTTCAATTGTGGATGCCACGGATCGCTCTTACAACGACTGTGTTTCCCTAGGCCATGGCAAGTTCGAAGAGAGTGTCGTTCTCCTCGACAAGCAACAGTACATTGATGTCATGGAGGCTCTCGGGCTTCGCCTCAAGACACATCAAGTTGCTAGGCGCCGTGTTGCTCAGGAATCTGACGCTCTCAAACGAGCCCTAGAACATATCAAGGAGAACGGCACTAGCGGACTATCTAATGAAATACTGAAGAATACTGTTGCCCCAGATCTCGGGCCTCGGCCTTGGAAGCGGATTTGGGATCAGGTTACGGAAAAATATCCTGAACTCAGCCGACCGGGGCGGCGACCGAAATTCTGACACACGATTAATCCTGACGGCTATTTCGCGAAGAATACTTTCCTCATCCTTCCAGAACATCCCACCGAGATACTGGAAGGACGAAAATGACCACAAGATTGATCCGCCGCCACGAAGTCCAGGAACTGACCGGCCTTAGCCGCTCCGCGATCTATGACCAGATGGAAAGGGGAGAATTCCCCCGCCCGGTCCGTGTCGGCAGGCGCGCCGTCGCTTGGAAAATGTCCGATATCGAAGCGTGGTTCAATTCACGTCAGTCAGCGTGATTGGCATGGCTTTTTCCAAGGCTAATCGGACGGCACCCACATCAGTGTCGAGGCAGGAAACTTCGGATCGATACGCTGGGGTCATTGCGCACCTCAATTACCGCTGGCGTGTCGTCGTGTGTAAGGACGACATCCAATGGATCATACAAAATCGTCAAGGAGGCAGCGCAGAGCGGCCGTGGAGGGGTAGGCACTACTTTCGTACTAAAGCCGCTCTGTTGCGGCTCTGCGCCACCTCCTGTGGCCCGATTGACCCCTTAGCGCTCCGCTCATTGGAAGCATTGCCGGAGAATTTCCGGGGTAATGGCCGATGACCCTTTCCCCTTCGAAAATACAAAATCGTCCACCTGCGGAAGAAATTGCCCGGTTACAAAGAGCCAAGTATAGCCTGATTCCCTTGGGTGGCGGCGATGACGGGAAGTCCCCGCTTGGAAAATTAGTGGGTCGGCCGCGCCGTAAACTTGGTCAGATACTCGCTCCAATGCACAATCGCCGCTCCTTGATGTATGGCATCCGGCTGGATGGGTTGGTGGTAGTAGATCTAGACTCTGACGATCCGAAACTACTTCAAGAGATGGAACGTCGATTTGGTGTCTCACCGGTACATGTGAAGACACCGCGTGGCCGACACTTGTACTACAGCGCGGGGCCAGGAAAACTGCCAAACCTCAAGAAGGAGGGATTCCCGGTTGATATCAAACGAGGCGCAAATTCCTACGTGGCTGGACCAGGATCCATCCGTACAGACGGAGGAGATTACCTGTCGGTAAAAGACGACTTGGCCACAGCAACTTTACCGATGATCAAGCTGCCACCTGCTGGGAAGAGACGGGTGGAAGAGGGAAATCGCCACAATCATCTGGTTAACGAGGCAAAGGCAATGGTCGAGTTTGTCGATTCACAAAGCGAGCTAGCGGAGAAACTCTTCTATCTGCGTGACGAGACTCACGAGAATCCTGAATCCATGACTGAGGGCGAAGTCGAAGGAATTGCCGCTTGGGCATGGAAACTGCGGCTCGAGGGGCAATTGTACAGCAAATTAAATTCTGCATTCCGGATAAGCCGCCAGCATGACAATCTGATCTTCACCAGGTTGTCAGCTCCAGAAGACGCATTCGCACTGTATTCAAGACTGGTAAAGGCACATGGTCACTGTCCTGGAAAAACCTTCGTGCTCGATTATGCGGCTATGAGGGAGAACGGCCTTGTGAGCATGTCGCTACGCAGATTTATCGCGGCGCGCGATGGTCTCATTTCTCTTGGTCTGCTTTCAGTAGCTAAAAACCACCGTGCAGGTCGATGCAAACGCCGATATCAACTTTCTCGACCCATGCCTACTTTGCCGAATGTTGAAAAACTGCCTCGGCGCAAATCCTGAGCGGAAAAGGGTCTATTACTTATATTATGTTTGTCAGATTCGACAAAACGTCAGTCTGAAGCAACTTGAGCTGACGCAGGACCCGCCTTTAGGGAATTCGGAGCGGCCTTCAAGCGGTTTTCTGTTCGCATTGTGCGACACTAAAGATTGTTTTTAGTGGTTCCGCTTTTTTCGTCTAGTTAAGAGCGACCAATTTGATCTAAGTTTTGCTTGGTTGTGAAATTTATATCAAGCTTCAGTTAATAGATCTCCGATACTTGTGCAAAAAATGACCGTTCGATCTTCGATTTCTTATATCTCCCAACAGTCCGAGCGGATCTTACGCTGAGCATTTCAATGATCAGATCTAGTGGGTTCTCTTCGCGCCTAATCCAGTAGGCCGTTATGCCGACAAATGCGATAACCAGTACGATCGTAGCACGATATTGCCACTCTGAGTAGTCTTCCCACTCTCATTCAATGAAAATCGAGCCAAGTGTAAGCGACGAGAAACGACCACACCAAAAACCTGAATAGAGTCAAACGTTGGTTTCCAGATCTCTAATACGCCTTCTGAGCTTAGCTTTTCTTGCTTCGATTTCCAACATCAACCAACTGTCTCCAACCGGTTTAATGAGAATAAGAAAAACCAGAACAAAGAAGGACACCACGCCGTATATAATCATCACTATTTCGAGATCGTCGATTCTTGGTTGGCTCGCACCAACAATCGCAACAAATATTGAAACAAGCATTGCTAAAATTAACATCCGACGAAAAATTCTCATTCCTCTTCCTCTTTCCTTTTGAGATTCGTTATTGTTAGACGCTCTTGGCTGTGATTCCTGTGTTGATTTCTCAAAAGGCTGCAATGTTTCTTGAGGGTGTTCGGCGTTGGACTCGACGTCCATCTCTTCGATTAACTCCCTTCCGGCCTCTATCATCGTCGGCTCTTTGTTCTTTCGCCTAGCAGATAGCAGAGCGCTCTCGATCAGTCGTATTTTTAGCGGCGTGGACTTTTTACCACTTCCTTGGCGGGTGTTTGGTTTGGGTTCCATTGATTTACAAACCTTCCAACGTATACTCTCTACAGATGGCTTTTTGACTCAGTTTGAAAATTCTATTTGGCTGTTTGACAGTAAACAGTTCTACCCAGCTTCCATTGCGCGCGCGAAAACCTGTCACGTTGAAAAGAATTTGGCCAAAGTAGAAACACTGTGTTTGATAAGATCGAACGACGTGGTCAATAAAGGTCTGGCAAAAAGAAGACAATCACAGTCAAGAGGATCGCACCGCCAACAGACTTCCAAATTGCTTCAAACCATTTCCCTCCTTTCGCTCTCACATCTCGAAAAATCCAAACTGTCCATCCAACAAACGCTGCCGTTGCCAATACATGCAGCAATTCGATACCCAAAATCGTCACGGACAAGGCTCCTTAGTTTCAGAGCGGCATCTTTCTGACCCCCGAATGGAAACCAATAATCAGTTCAAGAACGGCGAATTCAAAGACCAAGCACTAAGAAAGCTATCGAGGTCCTAGTTCAAAACACTTGGCGTGGGATCTTTCAATGATGCCGCCTCCCGATCTGCGAGCGTCCCCGCGATTGACTGGTTATCGGGGTGTTGGAAATCCGCTGCAACACGGACCCTGTGCCTTAGCCGGGGCCTGTTGTATAACACAGGCACCCCGACCATAGGTCAAAGGTTTCAGCCGACAAATCGGCCTAGTTGCAGTAAGGTTTCCACGCCCCAACACGGCTGCGTCTGCCATGTCGAAATCCAGTTTAGCAGTAATCTGGGAAGACCTAAAGGTGAGCAAAAACTCCCCAATATCTAAGATTCCGGGATTGCAGCGAGGTGGTGACTAGATTTTCATTGAGTGTCGGACCCAGCGGTACTCAACCCAGCTTTCATTACACACGTGAGAACCTGTCACTTTGAAAAATCTTAAGGTGTTCTCATTGTGAGGTGTCGAGTTCACCTTCCCCTTTCTCACCCGTTTTGCGTGGGCTCTGACGCTGGGCAGCGAGGTTTGGAAGCCTGCCAAACACGACCAACTTCAGGTGCCCTTGGTATGGGCAGGAGGACGAAGAGTTCGGCGGGGCGGAAGTGCTGTTCCAGGATGGGTTCGATCAGATCACCACCAATCTGGCACATGGTCTGGATATCCACTTGTCTACGGAGGTAACTGAGACCGCACCTGGGCAGGTGCGGCTGGCTGATGGCAACCGGGTCGCGGCGGATCGGGTAGTCTGCTCCCTGCCACTGGATGTGTTGCGGTCGGGCCGTGTCCGCTTTGCCGCACCCCTGGCGCGCAATCGTCAGGCGGCCATCGATGGGCTGCGCATGGGGCTACTGAACAAGTGCTGGCTGTGGTTTGATCGCATCGCCGGGCCCGAGGATGTAGACTGGATCGGCTGGCTTGAAACACCGTCCGGGTTTGGCCACGCCGCTTCTTCTGCTAGGATTTTGTTTGGCGAAACTTCAAAGACGATAGTGTCCGGGTTTGGCCACGCCGCTTCTTCTGCTAGGATTGCGGACGATCTGTAACCCAACCAGACCGTGTCCGGGTTTGGCCACGCCGCTTCTTCTGCTAGGATACTGGCGCTGAACTTGGTCGTATTCTTTCGGTCCGGGTTTGGCCACGCCGCTTCTTCTGCTAGGATAGGATCACGCAGTGCCGCCCTGTGGATCGTGTCCGGGTTTGGCCACGCCGCTTCTTCTGCTAGGATTGCCTTGGTATTCTGTGGGCCGTCACAGTCGTCCGGGTTTGGCCACGCCGCTTCTTCTGCTAGGATCCATGGGACTTGAAAAACAGTTCGATCCCAGTCCGGGTTTGGCCACGCCGCTTCTTCTGCTAGGATCAATCGGATTGTCAGGATCGCCCGCCATTTGTCCGGGTTTGGCCACGCCGCTTCTTCTGCTAGGATGAAGGGGTGGCGAAAGCGACCGGGTATGGTGTCCGGGTTTGGCCACGCCGCTTCTTCTGCTAGGATCGGCGGCGTTTCAGACGTCGGTTAATACTAGTCCGGGTTTGGCCACGCCGCTTCTTCTGCTAGGATTACTGCGTGGCAGGAGTTACTCGAAGAAAAGTCCGGGTTTGGCCACGCCGCTTCTTCTGCTAGGATTCCTTCTCTCAAGTCCATGGGATGCGGCCCGTCCGGGTTTGGCCACGCCGCTTCTTCTGCTAGGATAACGGACAAGAGGTTGCCTGTCGCTATTGCGTCCGGGTTTGGCCACGCCGCTTCTTCTGCTAGGATTGTCCTGAAATGTTCCGCTCAGATTGGATAGTCCGGGTTTGGCCACGCCGCTTCTTCTGCTAGGATTGGCAATTATTATTCAGTTTGTGGGGATTGGTCCGGGTTTGGCCACGCCGCTTCTTCTGCTAGGATAACCCCGGTCAGCAGCTATCTGTTGCGCTGGTCCGGGTTTGGCCACGCCGCTTCTTCTGCTAGGATAGCTGATTGTTCAGCCCGCTGCGCGACATTGTCCGGGTTTGGCCACGCCGCTTCTTCTGCTAGGATGGCGAAGATGAGGGAACCGCAGAGATGATAGTCCGGGTTTGGCCACGCCGCTTCTTCTGCTAGGATAGTCACGTGTCCACCCCCATGCCCATCACCGTCCGGGT
>JASBTX010000007.1 GCA_030148225.1 Paracoccaceae bacterium | reverse complement strand
TGACGTTGCCCCCTGAAACCGGGCCAACTGGGTGTTAGTGATCCGTCCAAGAAGAGGATGGACTATGAAACGCAGATTTTCAGACGAACAGATCATTCAGATGATCAAGGAGTATGAAGCTGGTGCCAAGGCGCAGGAGGTGTGCCGGAAGTACGGGATCAGCGATGCGACCTTCTACAAGTACAAGGCTAGGTTCGGCGGCATGAACGTGTCGGATGCCAAGAGGCTCAGGGTTCTTGAGGACGAGAACAACCGGCTGAAGCGGATGCTGGCTGAAGCGATGCTCGACAATGCGGCTTTGAAGGACCTGGCGACAAAAAACTACTGACGCCTGACGTGAAGCGACGGGCCGTGCGGGACGTGATGGATCGGCACAGCTTGTCTGAGCGTCGGGCGTGTCAGTTGGCAGACCTGAACCGGTCTGTCTTTCAATACGAGAAGCAGGACGACGGCGACGAGCCGCTGCGAAAGCGGTTGCGCGAGCTGGCCAATGAACGGCGCCGGTTCGGCTATCGGCGGCTGCACATCCTGTTGCAGCGGGAAGGCGTCGAGGTGAACCACAAGAAGCTGTTCCGGCTCTACCGGGAAGAACGGTTAACAGTCCGTAAACGGGGCGGGCGCAAGCGTGCCCTGGGCACGAGGAGGCCGATCCTGGTGCCCGACAGGGCGAACCAGCGCTGGTCATTGGACTTCGTCTCTGACGCTCTGTCTGATGGCCAGCGGTTCCGCGTGCTGTGCATCGTGGACGATTGCACCCGCGAGGCTCTGGCCACGGCTGTGGACCGTTCCATGTCCGGGCGGCGCATGACCCGGGAACTGGATGAGCTGATCCGGAGGCGGGGTAAACCCGACCTGATTGTCAGCGACAACGGCACCGAGATGACGTCTCACGCCGTCTTGCGGTGGTGCCAGGACACCGGCGTTGGCTGGCACTACATCGCGCCTGGGAAACCGATGCAGAACGCATTCGTCGAGTCATTCAATGGCAGGCTCCGCGACGAGTGCCTGAATGAAAACCTTTTCGGCAACCTCGCAGAGGCGCGCCGGATCATCGAAACATGGAGGATCGATTACAACATTCACAGACCACACACGTCGCTGGCCGGGCAGACACCAGTTGAGTTCGCCCAAAGGCTACGTTCCACCCGACCGGCTTCGCTTGAGCTCCGCAAAGGCTCCGTTCAGGCGGTCTTGACCACAAACCAATCAGGAGAAAGAAACAGGAACGGATTCTACACCTGAACGGCCCGGATCAGGGGGCAACGTCACACCTCAAATTAGGGGGAGTTAAAAACCCCCCTAATTTTCAAGATTTCAGTTTGATATTTCTATCCAACTGAGCAATCTGTTCTCCAATCAAGGTGTTCTGTTGTGCGACTTCCAGAAACATCTTCACGAGGACTTTTCTCGCAGTTATTTCATCGGACTTCGGTTTGGAGTATTCATTACCAAGTGTCACCAGTTTCTTACTGGATGCGTCAATTCGTTTTGAGTGAAGGGTTATATCCATCACTTAGACATTTCGTATCGTGATTGTAGGGTGGTTCTGGTTTTCCTATCGTGGGCAACCTGTTCTACATATTTGTTACGAACCAATCTGGCACCTTCTTGAAGTAGAGAATTGATGGAACGGTTATCCAAATCTTTAATCTTCATTAGGTCATCATAAATTTGTGCGTCTATACGAGCAGGGTATGTGTGTAAGTAGTTCATCTTTTCTGTTTCTCCATTCGTTGAAGTATCTTGGTTGATTTATCTACACCCACACCAGTTGCGGCAGCAGTTAGTGCGGTATACATCCCCATCTTTCTTTGTAACCAGAATAGTTTCCCCATCGTTTCTAGTGCATCAGCAAGTTTTTGAGGTGCATCTTCTGGTGTAGATTTTCTGAGGTCTGATAAATCTCTTCTGAGTGAACCAATCTCTTGGTCTAGTTTTGATGCGTATTGTTTGACTTTTCCTAGTCCAACTACGATTGCACCAGTTCTCAGTCCGATGAACTCATTCAAGAGTTCTACATCGTCACTGTCTGGTGTCTCGTTTAGGTGAAGTCTTGTTAGTTCTACTAGGTCTTTCATAGAACTATTTAGGTGGTTTCATCACTCCAATATCTTTCTTTAGACAATAGAATACGATGCAGAGTGCGTGAGGCACTCTGTTTGTTCTAAATAGAGAGATAGGACTTACAACTAGGTAGTTCGCAGTCTAACAACTGGATAGTTCGTTATTTTACTGAACTCTCATTCTTTGTTTTTTTTGACTCTTCGGTGGTGTGGTGAAGAAATACCTTTTCTCCTCATCACCAAACCCAAGTCGTTCAATCCAGGCATTGTAGGTTTTAGATGCATACCTTGAAGAAGCAGAACAACTCGTCACTTTTTCTATATCCAAAATATTTCTGAGTTCTTCAAGATTTCTAAGTTTGTGAGTTGTTGGATTTTTGGATGGCACTATGCACCAATAATCTTTCAAGTCTCTTGCAACACCTTGTTCATACCAAAATTTCTTCTTCATAACTGTTTGGGGTGTATGAAGCAGTGCGTGATAATGTTTCTGTTTGTAAACACCATCACCTTCTGGAAAGACGATGAAGTAGAATTTATCTTCATCATTTTTCCATTTAGTAAATGAGTTCCCCAAATACCTCTTGTTCAACTTGAACTCTACAATTCTTAATCGTTGTTCAATTTCGTATCGTGAGAATGGTAAATGCGGTGTTGGTTCAATCGTTATGAAATGCGAACACTTCAATCCACCCAACCATTCTTGTAAATCTTCTTTTTTCATCTTCATTTGACAACTGATACACAGCAGTTAAAGAACACCACGGCATACCCTTCTTTTTCATATTTCTCGTTTCATCATATTTATACAAATCAAGGTTTCATCAGTGTGCGTATCTTTTACGCAACTTGCGGTAAATCTGCGGTAGATAAAAATTCTCGTATCGTTTTCACCGCAACCTTAGTCTCTGAAGCAATCTTCTTGAGTCCGACATTTCTAGATTTCATTTCTAAAATTGTCTTTTTGGTTTGTGAGTTCAGATTGGTTTTCCGTCCAAGAGTTTTACCCTTGCGTTTCGCATTTTCTAAACCACTTACGATGCGTTCTCTGGTGAGTTGCAACTCGTATTGTGCGATGGAGTTGATGATGTTGAAGAACAACTCTCCAACTATCGTGGTCGTATCAATATTCTGATTTTTGACGAACAAGTTAATGTTCTTCTGTTTCAACAAATCTGCAATCTCGCACATATTCTTCACACTTCTACCAAGTCGTGAGAGTTCCAGTGTCGCAACTAAATCAAATTTACGAGACATTGCATCTTGAACGAGTCTATCCAACTCGGGTCGTGATTTTTTAGAACCAGACACACCTTCATCTACATACTCATCAACGATTACCCAACCGTGATTTTCTGCAACTTCACGAAGTTCAACTAACTGTCGTTCACAACTTTGGTCTTTAGTTGTGGATGTTCTAGCATAAATCGCAACCTTCATTTTCAACTCCTTACTCACCCCCTAACCAATATAAACATCATATCAAAATGATATGGTTTAGTCAATAGATTTTTGGAAATAAGTTATTGATTTAGAATTGTTTTATCAACAAATCTAAGTTGAAAATCAGTTAGTTCTGGTTCATAGAATTTTGTTATTCTAACTTCTCTAATATTCTTCTTTTTGACGATGGAGTGCGTGTGAGCATTACCAAATCTTTTACCTCTTGGTGTTGTATAACCGTTGTCATTCAACCAATCGGCACTCTGTTGGTAATTCCATCCCATCTCTAAATGTTTAGAGATGGTTTGATAGAGAAATTCTTGATAATCAGAATAGGGTGCAACCAGTAGATGGGATGCACGAAGTTTGAGATGAAAGCAGAGATAAGCATCTACATCGTTAGGGGATGACTTACCCCCTAACAAGGTTATTCCACCGTCACGGATTTGGCCAGATTGCGCGGCTGGTCAACATCCGTGCCCTTGGCGATGGCGGTGTGATAGGCCAGAAGCTGGGCCGGCACGGCATAGACGATGGGCGAAAGAAGCTCGGGCGTGTCGGGCATGACCAGCGATTTCCAAACGCCATCACCGGCCTCGGCGGCGCCTTGCGAATCGGTGACCAGCAGCACCCGGCCATTGCGGGCCATCACCTCTTGCATGTTCGAGACGGTCTTGTCGAAAAGCGCATCGCGCGGGGCGAGAACGACGATGGGTGTCTTTTTGTCCACAAGGGCAATAGGCCCGTGCTTCAGTTCGCCTGATGCATAGCCTTCGGCGTGTATATAGCTGATTTCCTTCATCTTCAGCGCGCCTTCCATGGCCAGCGGATACATTGCGCCGCGCCCGAGATAGAGGATATCGCGCGCCTCGGCGAGTTTGCCGGACACGGATTCGATGGCGCTGTTGATGGCGAGCGCCTGATTGATCAGACCCGGCAGATGGCGCATCTGGTCGATCATATCCGCGAGGTCATCCGCCCCGAGATGCCCCCGGTCAAAGCCGGCCTTGATGGCTATGCAGAGGAGCACGCCAAGCTGATTGGTAAAGGCCTTGGTGCTGGCCACGCCGATCTCGGCCCCGGCATGGATGGGCAGGATGGTATCGGATTCGCGCGCGATGGAACTTTCGGGCACATTAACGACCGAGATGATGCGCGCCGCTTTGCCCTGTGTGTAGCGCAGCGCGGCCAGCGTATCGGCGGTTTCGCCCGACTGGCTGACAAAAAGCGCGGCGGTATTGGCCGCAACCGGCGGTTCGCGATAGCGGAATTCCGAGGCGATATCGATCTCGACCGGCAGGCGGGCGATCTGTTCGAACCAGTATTTCGCCGTCATGCAGGCATAATAGGCCGTGCCGCAGGCGACCATTGTCATCCGTTCGATGCCGGTGAAATCGAGGGCCTCGATTTCGGGCGAGAAGCGGCTGCTGCCCGCGGGCAGGTAAGCATCGACCAGATTGCCGAAAACCGTGGGCTGTTCGAAGATTTCCTTCGACATGAAATGGCGGTGGCCGGCCTTGTCGACCTTGGTGGCCTCGGTTGCGATGCGGCGCATTTCCCGGTTTGCGCGCTGGCCGCGCTGGTCAAAGATCTCAGCGCCCGCGCGGGTGATCACGGCCCAGTCGCCCTCTTCCAGATAGGTGACGCGGTCGGTCATCGGCGCGAGCGCGATGGCGTCGGATCCCACGAACATCTCGCCATCCCCGTGACCAATGGCCAGCGGTGAGCCCTTGCGCGCGCCGATCATCAGATCGGCCTCGCCATCGAAGAGGAAACAGAGCGCATAGGCCCCTTCGAGCTTGTCTATCGTGGCCTTGACGGCCTCTTTGGGGGACATGCCCTGGCCGAGGTAATGGTCGGTCAGCAGCGCGACGGTTTCGGTGTCGGTTTCGGTCTCGAACGGGATGCCAAGCCCCGCCAGTTCCTCGCGCAGTTCGCGGAAATTCTCGATGATGCCGTTATGGACAACGGCGACCCGGCTGGCGCGGTGGGGGTGCGTGTTCAGAAGCGAGGGCTCACCATGCGTGGCCCAGCGGGTATGACCGATGCCCGCCTTGCCCGACAGTGGCTCGTGCACCAGCAGATCGGAGAGATTTACCAGCTTGCCCACGGCGCGGCGGCGTTCGAGCCGGTTGTCGCGAATCGTGGCGATACCGGCGCTGTCATAGCCACGATATTCAAGACGTTTGAGGGCATCGACAAGGATGGGTGCCGCCTCGTGATCGCCAAGGACCCCTACAATTCCGCACATGTTCCTATCCCTTTTTCCGTTTCGCCTTGAGCGCGGTCAGACGCTCGCGCAGTCGGACGGCGAGGCCCGGCTTGTTTTCCTGACGCGCCCGCGCGATGGCCATGGCGCCTTCGGGGACGTTCTGGGTGATGACCGAGCCCGAACCGGTCATCGCATCGCGCCCGATGCTGACCGGGGCCACCAGCGCGGTGTTCGAGCCGATAAAGGCGCCCGGCCCGATATCGGTATGGTGTTTCATTACACCGTCATAGTTACAGGTGATCGTGCCCGCGCCGATATTGGCACCATCGCCGACGGTGGCATCACCGACATAGGACAGGTGGTTGACCTTGGCCTCTTCGCCGATGGTTGCGTTCTTGACCTCGACAAAATTGCCGATGCGTGACCCGTCGGCAAGCTCGGCGCCCGGGCGCAGGCGCGCATAGGGCCCGACGACGCAGCCTGCCGCGATATGCGCGCCCTCGATATGGGAAAAGGCCCGGATTGTGGCGGTGCTTTCAACCGTGGCGCCGGGGCCGAAGACGACGTGAGGCTCGATCAGCGCGTCGCGGCCGATCACGGTGTCATGGGCGAAAAACACCGTGTCGGGGGCAACCAGCGTGACACCGTTTTCCATGGCCTCGCTCCGGCGGCCATTCTGAAAGACCTGTTCGGCAAAGGCCAGATCGCTGCGCGCGTTGATGCCCAGCGTTTCGGCCTCGGGGCAGGTGATGACACCGGATCGCAGCCCCGCCTTACCGGCCAGTTCAACCACGTCGGTCAGGTAGAATTCGTTTTGCGCATTGTCGTCCGTGATGCGGCCGATGAGATCAAAGAGCGTTCGTCGTTCGGCCACCATCACGCCACCATTGCAGAGGCCGATCTGTCGCTCGTCATCGGTGGCGTCCTTGAACTCGACGATGCGCGTCAGCCGGTCGCCATCCATTACCAGTCGGCCATATTTGCCCGGATCAGCGGGTGCAAAGCCCAGAATGACGACATCCGATGCCACGCGTGCTGCGGCCAGCCTGTCCAGCGTATCGGCGCTGACAAAGGGTGTGTCGCCGAAAAGGACAAAGACATCGCCGTCGAAATCCGCCAGCTGATCGCGGGCGGCGTCAACGGCGTTGGCCGTGCCGCGCTGTTCGGGCTGATGGGCAAAGGTGACGTCGGGATCAAAGGCGCGCGCGGCCTCTTCGACCCGGTCGCGGCCATGGCCGGTCACGATGACGATGCGTTCCGCCCCGGCAGCGGCGGCGGTTTTCATCGCATGGATCAGCATCGGCGCACCGCCCAGCGGATGCAGCACCTTGGGCAGGTCGGATTTCATGCGGCTGCCTATTCCGGCGGCAAGGATCACGAAGGCTTTGTTCATGCGACCTGTCATTTCGTTGGTGCAGGGTGCTTTTAGCCGGTGGCCCGGATCACGCAAGGGTTTGGCGTATCACTTGTCATTTCGCCAATTGTAGTAAATGAGGCGGGTTCATGCCGACGGAGCCTTTGCGTGCGCACGATTATTTTTGATCTCGACGGGACGCTTGCCGACACCAGCGGCGATCTGATCGCGGCGGCGAATGCCTGTTTCGAGGCGCGCGGCGAGGGTGCGCCGCTGGACCCGCTTTTGGATCAGGCCACGGGCTTTGCCGGTGGCCGCGCGATGCTGCGTCTGGGGGCAGAACGGCGGGGGCTGGACGCGGGCGCGATTGCCGGGCGGGTCGAGGCGGATTTCACCCGGCTCCTGTCCTTTTACGATGCGGCAATCGATCACCACACGACGCTTTATCCGGATGTTGTGGCCGTTCTGGATGAACTGGCGGGGGCGGGCTGGCGGCTGGGGGTCTGTACCAACAAGCCCGAGGCGCTGGCGCATAAACTCTTGCGGCGGCTGGGCATTGCCGGGCATTTCAGCGCGATGGTCGGGGCGGATACGCTGCCTGTGCGCAAACCCGATCCGGCACCTTATCGCCGGGCAGTCGCAGATGCGGGTGGCAGCGTGGCGCAATCGCTGCTGGTGGGCGATACGGTGACCGACCGCGAGACGGCGCGCGCCGCAGGGGTGCCCTGTGTGCTGGTGGGTTTTGGCCCCGAGGGTGCGGGGATCAGACGGCTGGAGCCCGAGGCGCTGTTGCCCCATTACCGCGACCTGCCCGAGATTGCCCGATCTCTGGTTGGCTGAGGTGGCGGCTGTCTTTCGATCGCTGAAACCCGATGTCGTGAAAATCTGAAAATGCCGCTCTCTGACTGTTCAGCCGCGACGCGCTCGGTTATTCTGGCGCCAATTCGGGGATGCGATGATGACGGAAATTTTCACAGGCAGTTTTACCCAGCAGGAACCCATCCCCGAGGCGGGGATCGAGGCTGCGCTGGCGGTGATGCGCCACGGACGGCTGCACCGCTATAATGTCGAGGATGGCGAAATCGCCGAAACCGCGCTGCTGGAGCAGGAATTTGCCGCGCTGACAGGGGCGAAATACTGTCTTGCTGTCGCGTCGGGCGGCTATGCGATGGGCTGCGCGCTGCGGGCAGCGGGTGTTCAGGCGGGGGACCGGGTACTCTCTAACGGGTTTACGCTGGCCCCGGTGCCCGGTGCGATTGCCAGCCTCGGCGCGGAACCGGTTTTTGTTGAGGTGACGGCGGGTCTGACCATCGATCTGGATGATCTCACGGCCAAGATCCACTCCTCCGGTGCGCGATATCTGCTGCTTAGCCATATGCGCGGACATATCTGTGACATGGACGCTTTGATGGCACTCTGTGATGCCGTGGGTGTCAGGGTGATCGAGGATTGCGCGCACACCATGGGGGCGGCATGGAACGGTGTGCCGTCGGGCCGGCATGGCATTGCCGGATGCTATTCAGCCCAGACCTATAAGCACGTGAATTCGGGGGAAGGCGGGTTTCTGGTATCGGACGATCCCGATCTGATGGCCCGCGCAACCATCCTTTCGGGCAGCTACATGCTCTATCACCGGCATCTGGCGGCACCGGGGCCGGCGCACTTTGACAAGGTGAAATATGTCACGCCCAATGTATCGGGGCGGATGGATAACCTGAGGGCGGCGATCCTGCGGCCTCAGCTGGCCATCCTTGCCGATCAGGCCGCGGCATGGAACGCGCGTTATCACACGGTCGAGGATGGGCTGCGTGGCACGCCGGGCCTCGGGATCATCGAACGGCCCGGGCCCGAAGCCTTTGTCGGCTCGTCCATCCAGTTTCTGCTGCCCGGCTGGGATGATGATGCGGTGGGCAGGCTTATCGCCCGCTGCGGCGCGCGGGGGGTGGAACTCAAGTGGTTCGGCGCGGCAGAGCCGGTTGCCTTTACCTCGCGCTATGACAGCTGGCGCTATGCGCCCGCCCAGTCCCTGCCGCAGACCGACCGGATCTTGCGCGAACTGATCGATATGCGCCTGCCGCTGACCTTCAGCCTTGAGGATTGTGCCATGATCGCGCGCATCATCCGAGCCGAGGTCAGCGCGGTCTATCAGGCACAGGCAGCGGAGTGATGCAGATGAAACATGTCTTGGCGATATTCGCGCTGATATTTGCCCTGCCTCAGGTGGGTGCGGCACAGGATCTGGTCTTTTCACCGGCGCCCACCGTGCAATGCCTGCGGGACGCGCGTGATCTGGCCGCGCGCGAGGCCTGTATCGGCGCTGCGGCCAATGCCTGTATGGACAATACGCCGGGCGGCTATTCCACCTATGGGATGGGCGGCTGTCTGGACCGCGAACTGACATGGTGGGATGATGAGCTGAACCGGATTTACGGCCCACTGCGTCAGGCCATGCGCGAACGTGACCGCGAAGAGGCCGAGTACAGCGATGGTGCGGCGCCCTCGATCGAACTGGCGTTGCGCGACATGCAGCGCGCATGGATCGATTTCCGCGACCGCAAATGCGAATACGAAGCCTCGCAATGGGGCATGGGCACCGGGCGCGGCCCGGCATTCCTGGGCTGTCTGATGGCCGAAACGGGGCGGCAGGTGCTCTATCTGGGGGGCTGGGGCGGCGAAAACTGACTCTTGGTCTGCCCGTTCGGGCATACTGCCCCGTGACGGCCCGCAGCGACAAAGGGCCGGTGCCCGGTATCCCGCCCGGCACCCCGGCTGACACCTGCGATTGCTGCATTGCGGCGTTTCTGGTAAATCCGGCGTTGAAACCTGTGTTTGCAGGGCCATTGGCGGCCGCCGCGCCCCTTTGTTTTTTTGCCGCCTCTGGTTGACCCCCCCGGGGGGCACAAGTAAACGAGGGTCAGCCATAATCCGCGCCCTCGCGCGGGAAAGGAGCCAGGTTTGGGTGAGTTGCTGGGGAACTACCTCCCGATTCTCGTATTTCTGGGGATTGCCATCGGTCTGGGGCTTGTCCTCTTGCTGGCGGCGGCGGTGATCGCGGTCCGCAATCCCGACCCGGAAAAAGTCAGCGCTTATGAGTGCGGATTCAATGCCTTTGACGATGCGCGCATGAAATTCGACGTCCGGTTCTACCTCGTGTCGATCCTGTTCATCATCTTCGATCTCGAAATTGCCTTTCTCTTTCCGTGGGCGGTGGCGTTCAAGGATGTGGGGCTCTTGGGGTTCTGGTCGATGATCGTGTTCCTTGCGGTCCTGACCATCGGCTTTGCCTATGAATGGAAGAAAGGCGCGCTGGAATGGGAGTGATAACCGGGGCGAACACCGCCGGGGGCGACCGTGAAGTCGCGACCCAGGCGCTGAACCGCGAATTGCAGGACAAGGGTTTCCTGCTGACCACGACCGAGGACATGATCAACTGGGCCCGCACGGGTTCACTGCACTGGATGACGTTCGGTCTGGCCTGTTGCGCGGTCGAGATGATGCATACCGCCATGCCGCGCTATGATATGGAGCGGTTCGGCACGGCACCCCGCGCCAGCCCGCGCCAGTCGGACCTGATGATCGTGGCCGGCACGCTGACCAACAAGATGGCTCCGGCGCTGCGCAAGGTTTACGATCAGATGCCCGAGCCGCGCTATGTGGTCTCGATGGGGTCCTGTGCCAATGGTGGCGGCTATTATCATTACAGCTATTCCGTGGTGCGCGGCTGCGACCGGATCGTGCCCGTCGATCTGTATGTGCCGGGCTGCCCGCCCACGGCAGAGGCGCTTTTGTACGGGTTGCTTCAGCTTCAGCGGCGCATTCGCCGGACAGGGACAATAGTACGATGAGCGACGCTGTTATCCGGAGGTGGGACGCGACCATGGCCCGCGCCGATGTTGATGCGTGGGTGGAAACGTTTCGCGCGCGTGTACTGCCAGGAATGCGCGCCGTGAATGGTTTTCGCGGTGTTTCCTTTTTTGCCCGGTGCGATGATGATCCGTGTCACGTGATGGTTTTGACGAAATGGCGGGATTTGGCTGCGATCGCATCATTTGCCGGAGATCAGCCGAACCGCACGGTACTGCCCGAATTTATGGCAAAGTTCTTCAAGACTTACGATGAAGAGGCGACGTTTTACGACGAAGTGCTCCGGGAGGATGGCGATGAGTGAGGCCCTGCAGGAACTTGCCGCGCTGATCGAAGCCAAGCAGCCAGATGCGGTTGTCGGCCACGCGATTTCCCACGGTGAACTGACCATCGAGGTCACGCCGAACATGATCGTGGGCTTTGTCGAGTTTCTGCGCGACGCACGTGGCTGCCAGTTTTCATCGCTTGTCGATATCACGGCGGTGGATTACCCGGCGCGCGAACAGCGGTTCGACATGGTCTATCATTTCCTGTCCATGTATCAGAATACGCGCATCCGGGTGCGCGCGCGCCTGCGCGAGGACGAGGTCATGCCCTCGATCGTGTCCGTACATCCCTCGGCCAACTGGTTCGAGCGCGAAGTGTTCGACATGTACGGCATCCTGTTCTCGGGCCATCCCGATCTGCGCCGCATCCTGACCGATTACGGGTTTCGCGGCCACCCGCTGCGCAAGGATTTTCCGACCACCGGCTATACCGAACTGCGCTATGACGAAGAGCAGAAGCGCGTGGTCTACGAACCTGTCAGCCTTGTGCAGGAATACCGCCAGTTCGATTTCATGTCTCCATGGGAGGGTGCGGAATACATCCTGCCCGGTGATGACAAGGAGGCCGCCAAATGACGGTGGCAGCGGCGGGAGATCTGGAAACGATCCGGGCCCTTGCCGTGGCCTATTGCGAGGGCATTCACCATTCGCGACCCGAAATCTTTGAAGACATGTGCCATGACCGGTTCCTGATGACCGCAGTTACCGGTACGGGCGGGGCGGTTTTCTGGGACAAGGCGGCCTATCTTGAGCGTGTGCGGGGCCGCGCGCCCTTTGCCGGTGATCCGTCTTACGAAATACTCGATGTCGACTGTGCCGGCGGTGAAACGGCGCGCGCGCATCTCTGGGTCGATGTGCCGCCACGCCGGTTCGAGGATCATCTCGGATTCGTGCGGGTCGACGGCGGATGGAAACTGATGACCAAGGTGTTCCGGACCATGGATGGTCCGGCGCTGGAAGGGTAGGAAGAGCATGATGGACGGCTCAAAAGGGTTTGACGACACGCTGACCGGCGAACAGAAGATCCGCAATTTCAACATCAATTTCGGCCCGCAACACCCGGCGGCGCATGGTGTGCTGCGGCTGGTGCTGGAGCTTGACGGCGAGATTGTTGAGCGGTGCGATCCGCATATCGGGCTTTTGCATCGCGGCACCGAAAAACTGATGGAAAGCCGCACCTACCTGCAGAACCTGCCCTATTTCGACCGGCTCGATTATGTCGCACCGATGAATCAGGAACATGCCTGGTGCCTGGCGATCGAGCGGCTGACCGGAACCGAGGTGCCGCGCCGCGCCTCGCTCATCCGGGTGCTATATTCCGAAATCGGCCGCATCCTGAACCATCTGCTGAACGTCACCACCCAGGCGATGGATGTCGGCGCGCTCACCCCGCCGCTCTGGGGGTTCGAAGAGCGCGAGAAACTGATGGTGTTCTATGAACGCGCTTGTGGGGCGCGGCTGCATGCCGCCTATTTCCGCCCCGGAGGCGTGCATCAGGATCTGCCGGATGCGCTGATCGACGATATCGAAAGCTGGAGCCACGAATTCCCGGCTGTGCTGGATGATATCGACGGCCTGCTGACGGAAAACCGCATCTTCAAGCAACGCAATGTCGATATCGGTGTGGTCAGCGAACAGGAAGCACTCGACTGGGGCTTTTCCGGTGTGATGGTGCGCGGCTCGGGCATGGCCTGGGATCTGCGGCGCGCCCAGCCTTATGAATGCTATGACGAGTTCGAGTTCATGATCCCCGTGGGCAAGAACGGCGACAGCTATGACCGCTATCTCTGCCGCATGGCCGAAATGCGCGAAAGCCTCAAGATCATCCGCCAGTGCATCTCGAAACTCAGGAACGAACCGGGCGACGTGCTGGCGCGCGGCAAGATCACGCCGCCCGCGCGCGGCGACATGAAAACCTCGATGGAAAGCCTGATCCATCACTTCAAGCTCTATACCGAGGGCTTCCACGTCCCCGCGGGCGAGATATATGCCGCGGTCGAAGCCCCAAAGGGCGAGTTTGGCGTCTATCTCGTCTCGGACGGGTCCAACAAACCCTACAAGGCCAAGATCCGCGCGCCGGGCTACCTGCACCTGCAGGCCATGGATCATATCGCGCGCGGCCATCAGCTGGCCGATTGCGCCGCCATCATCGGCACCATGGATGTCGTCTTCGGAGAGATCGACCGGTGATGCTGTCTCTCATTCTTCTTTGCCAAAATACTCCCGCCGGAGGCGTCCGGCCGGTGCCACGCCAGAGGTCGTTTGCCTGATGCTCCGCCGTCTTCACCCCGAACAGCCCGACACATTCGCCTTTACCCCGGCCAACCAGGCCTGGGCCGATGCGCAGATCACCAAATATCCCGAGGGCCGGCAGGCCTCGGCGATCATCCCGCTGCTCTGGCGCGCGCAAGAGCAGGAGGGCTGGCTGACCCGCGCGGCGATCGAACATGTCGCCGACCGTCTGGGCATGGCGCATATCCGTGCGCTCGAGGTGGCGACATTCTATTTCATGTTCCAGCTTCAGCCCGTGGGGTCCGTGGCGCATTTCCAGATTTGCGGCACGACCTCCTGCATGATCTGCGGGGCCGAGGATCTGATCGCGGTCTGCCGCGAAAAAATCGCGCCCAACCCGCATGAATTGTCGGCTGATGGCAAGTTCAGCTGGGAAGAGGTCGAATGCCTGGGGGCCTGTTCGAACGCGCCCATGGCCCAGATCGGCAAGGATTATTACGAGGACCTGACGGCAGAGGGATTTGCCGGGATCATCGATACGCTGGCCGAGGGGCGGGTGCCGGTTGCCGGGCCGCAGAACGGGCGTTACGCGGCTGAGCCGCTGTCGGGCCTGACGAGCCTTGAAGAATTTGAAAGCGGCCGCACGCAATATAATGCGTCGGCGCAGCGCGCCGCCGATCTGGGTGACACGATCAAACGGATCGACGGGGCCGAAGTGCCGCTTTTGACGCCGTGGCTGTCAGAGCCCAAAGGATCGGCCGCCACAAAAACCGCCGCAAAACCTGCTGCAAAACCCGCTGCCAAACCCGCTGATGGGGCCGCCGGGACGGAAACCACGGCGGATCAGGGCCCGGCCCGCAAACCGGCGGCGCTCAGTGAACCGCGCGCGGGTGGGGCCGATGATCTGAAAAAGATCAAGGGCGTGGGTCCCAAGCTCGAAGGGGTGCTGAACGGGCTGGGCTATTATCATTTCGATCAAATTGCACAATGGAGCGAAGCTGAGGTATCCTGGGTCGACGATGCGCTCAGCTTCAAGGGGCGCATCACACGCGATGAATGGGTGTCGCAGGCCAGATTGCTGGCAGATGGACAGGAAACCGCGTTTTCGCGCCGGGTGAAGAAGGGGGATGTTTACTGACATTCGCCGCACCGAACAGAGGAGATGAAGGATGACACAACACGCTGATCACATGGCCTGCCGGCGCAATTGCTGGCTCATGGCGCTTGCTGTGGGCATAATCGTGGCATTGCTCCTGCGATTTGTCGGCGAATTCGGGTGGGGGTCATCGCTCTTTCTCGGGATCATCGGTTTCATCGTCGCAGGTTTCCTGCTGATCAGGCTTTTGTGCAGCGGGTATTCGGCCGCGCCTGCCGTGTCTGCCAGCACGGCTGAAGCTGGTGCCCGGGACGCGGCTGCGGATGCGCGCGCCGCCGAAGAGGCCCGCGCCGAGGCCGAAGCCAGAGCCGCCGAAGCGAAGGCCGCAGAAGCCCAGGCCGCCGCCGATGCCGAAGAGGCCGAGCGCGCCCGTGCCGAAGCTGCCGCGCGCGACGCCGAGGAGGCCCGTGCCGCCGCCGCGCGTGAAGCCGCCGCCGCCGAGGAGGCCAAAGCCGCCGCAGACGCCAAAGCCGCCGAAGAGGCACGCGCCGCCGAAGCGCAGGCGGCAGCCGATGCCAGCGCGGCAGAAGAAGTGGCCGCCGCAACGACCACGGCCAATGTCGCCGCACCCGCCGCACCCGCCGCATCCGACAGCGATAGCGATGGCGACGGTGTGGCCGAGGTTCAGCCGGTGACGCTGGACGGGCCGCGCGGCGGTGCCGCGGATGATCTCAAGCGGATCAAGGGCGTGGGTCCGGGGTTGGAGAAAACGCTGAACGAACTGGGCATTTATCACTTTGACCAGATCGCCGCCTGGGGTGCGGCGCATGTGGAATGGGTGGATGCCCGGCTGAAGTTCAAGGGCCGGATCACGCGCGATGAATGGATCGACCAGGCAAAGACGCTGGCATCCGGACAGGACACCGCCTTTTCCAAGCGCGTCGATGACGGCGACGTTTATTAGAAACTGACGGGTCCGGTCACATGCGGGTCGGGCCCGGCCAAAAAGGGAAACAGCCGTGAGCGCACCGGATGACCAGGAACTGGCCCAGGCACGGCGTGCCCGCCTGATCGGGATCGTCATCGCCGGAACGGCAATCCTGTGGCTGGCGTTTCAGTGGCTGGCGTTTGGGCTGTCGGCGCGGATCGCGCTGCTGGTTGATTTTGCGGCCATGGCGGCCTTCGTCTGGGCGCTTGTGAATGTGTATTGGCTCTGGCGTGCGCGCCGCGAGGAATGAAAGGCAAATGAATGCTGACGGATAAGGATCGGATCTTTACCAATCTTTACGGAATGCATGACCGTACGCTCAAAGGCGCCGAGGCGCGCGGGCATTGGGACGGCACGGCGGGTCTGATCAAGAAGGGCCGCGAGTGGATCATCGACGAGATGAAAAAATCCGGGCTGCGCGGGCGCGGCGGTGCTGGTTTTCCAACCGGTCTGAAATGGTCTTTCATGCCCAAGGAAAGCGATGGGCGCCCCGCCTATCTGGTGGTCAATGCCGACGAGAGTGAACCCGGCACCTGCAAGGACCGCGAGATCATGCGCCATGATCCGCACACCCTGATCGAGGGCTGTCTGATCGCGTCGTTCGCGATGAATGCGCATGCCTGCTATATCTATATCCGGGGCGAATATATCCGCGAGCGCGAGGCACTGCAGGCTGCGATTGATGAGGCCTATGATGCCGGGCTGATAGGCCGCAACGCCGCCGGATCGGGATGGGATTTCGATCTGTATCTGCATCACGGGGCCGGGGCCTATATCTGTGGTGAGGAAACCGCGCTTTTGGAAAGCCTTGAGGGGAAGAAAGGCATGCCGCGCATGAAGCCGCCCTTTCCGGCGGGTGCGGGTCTTTACGGCTGTCCGACGACGGTCAATAACGTTGAATCGATTGCCGTGGTGCCGACGATCCTGCGCCGGGGCGCGGAATGGTTCGCGGGCTTTGGCCGGGAAAACAATGCCGGTACCAAGCTTTTTGCCATTTCGGGGCATGTCAACAATCCCTGCGTCGTCGAAGAGGCGATGTCGATCACCTTTGACGAGTTGATCGAACGCCATTGCGGCGGCATTCGCGGCGGCTGGGACAATCTCAAGGCGGTGATCCCCGGCGGGTCTTCGGTGCCTTTGCTGCCCGGAGAGGTGATGCGCGAGGACGCGATCATGGATTTCGACTGGCTGCGCGAACAGCGGTCAGGGCTGGGCACGGCGGCGGTGATCGTGATGGATCAGTCGACCGATGTCATCAAGGCGATCTGGCGTCTGTCCAAGTTCTACAAACACGAAAGCTGTGGCCAGTGCACGCCCTGCCGCGAGGGTACGGGCTGGATGATGCGGGTCATGGACCGGCTGGTGACCGGCGAAGCAGAGCCCGAGGAAATCGACATGCTGCTGGACGTGACCAAGCAGGTCGAGGGCCATACGATCTGCGCGCTTGGCGATGCGGCGGCCTGGCCGATTCAGGGCCTGATCCGCCACTTCCGCGACGAGATCGAGGATCGGATCAAGGCCAAGCGCACCGGTCGGATCAGCGCGGTGGCTGCGGAGTAGAGCGATGGCGTTGGGGCGCATATCGCGGGCCCGGCCGGTTGGCGAGGCCGGGTGATGCATCTGGCCGAACTGAATATCGGGCGGCTGGTGGCGCCGACAGATGATCCAAGGGTGCAGGATTTCATGGCGGCGCTCGACCGGATCAACGGGCTGGGCAAACGCATGCCGGGATTCGTCTGGATGATGGAAGGCTCGGGCGAGCCGGGCACCGGAAATACCGAGAACAATATTGGTGATGATCCGCAATTCGTGGCCAACCTGACCGTCTGGGAGGATGTCGGCGCGCTGGAGACCTTTGTCTGGGGCACGGTGCACAAGCAGTTTTACGAACGTCGTGCCGAATGGTTCGAGCTGCTGGGTGAGCAGCATTTCGTGATGTGGTGGGTTGACGAAGGGCATCGCCCGACCCTTGCCGAGGGGATGGCGCGGCTGGAACATCTGCGCCTGCATGGTGACAGTGATGCGGCTTTCGGCTGGTCATGGCTGAAAGATGCCCACAGGTTCAGAACCGGGGGGTGCCAGCCGGATGCTGCCTGAGTGCTGCATATCCCCGCATGCGCGCCATTTCGGCGGGTTTTCGCGTAACGCTGTGGTCGCATTGGCGAAATTCCGGCTGTCCACAGGCCTGATCCCGGCGATGTTATTGCATAACAGGGGGGCAGCGCGGCCTGATTTCGCGGTTTCAACCGTGAAAAAGGAATCTGTCATGTCACGACCTGTTGCCGCCCTGATGGCGCTGATGCTGGCCGCCGGGCCGCTCTCGGCCAAATCGCTGCGCGATGATCCCATGCTGGATCAGGGCCTCTTTACCTTTGCCGTGGCCTATGAGCTGCAAAAGAAATGCGATGCGATCAAGCCGCGCATCCTGCGGGCGCTGGGTTTCCAGAACAAGCTGAAGCGCCGCGCCAGGGAACTGGGTTTCAGCGACCGGGCGGTCGAGGATCATATCGAGAACGAGGCGGAAAAGGCGCTGATGCAGGACCGGGTGGATGCATATTTGTCCCAGAATGGTGTTGCGCTGAATTCCCCACAATCCTATTGCGAATTCGGAAAATCCGAGATCGCGCGAAACAGCCAATCAGGACGGCTATTAAAGGCCAGGTAATGCCATGAGTGACCTACGCAAAATCATCATCGACGATCAGGAGATCGAGGTTGATCCGGCGATGACGCTGATCCAGGCCTGCGAACAGGCCGGGATCGAAGTCCCGCGGTTTTGCTATCACGAACGCCTGTCGATTGCCGGCAATTGCCGCATGTGTCTGGTCGAGGTGGTGGGCGGCCCGCCGAAACCCGCCGCGTCCTGCGCGATGCAGGTGCGCGATCTGCGCCCCGGCCCCGACGGTGCGCCACCGGTGGTCAAGACAAACTCGCCCATGGTCAAGAAGGCGCGCGAGGGGGTGATGGAGTTTCTTCTGATCAACCACCCGCTGGATTGCCCGATCTGCGATCAGGGCGGCGAATGTGACCTGCAGGATCAGGCCATGGCCTATGGCGTTGATTTCAGCCGATTCCGCGAACCCAAACGCGCGAGCGAGGATCTGGATCTGGGCCCGCTTGTGGAAACCCACATGACGCGCTGCATTTCCTGCACGCGCTGCGTCCGCTTTACCACCGAGGTCGCCGGCATCACCCAGATGGGCCAGACCGGGCGCGGTGAGGACGCGGAAATCACATCCTATCTGGGCCAGACGCTGAATTCCAACATGCAGGGCAACATCATCGATCTGTGTCCTGTGGGGGCGCTGGTCAGCAAGCCATATGCCTTTACCGCCCGCCCGTGGGAACTGACCAAGACGGAAACCATCGACGTGATGGACGCGCTGGGCGCAAATATCCGCGTCGACACCAAGGGGCGCGAAGTGATGCGCATCCTGCCGCGCAACAATGACGGCGTGAACGAAGAGTGGATTTCCGACAAGACGCGCTTTGTCTGGGACGGTTTGCGCAGCCAGCGTCTGGACAAGCCTTATGTGCGTGAAAACGGCAAGCTGCGCCCGGCAAGCTGGCCTGAGGCGCTGAGCGCCGCTGCCACGGCGATCAAAGGCGCGACCAAGCTGGCCGGGCTGGTCGGCGATCTGGCACCGACCGAAGCGGCCTATGCTCTGAAGGCGCTGATCGAGGGGCAGGGCGGTGCGGTGGAATGCCGGACCGACGGTGCGAAACTGCCTGCAGACAACCGTGCGGCCTATGCCGGGACGGCACGGATCGAGGATATTGACAGCGCCCGCATGATCCAGCTGATCGGCTGCGATCCGTCGGTCGAGGCACCGGTGCTGAACGCGCGCCTGCGCAAGGCGTGGCTGGCCGGGGCCGATATCGGCCATGTCGGCGCGCCGGTCGATCTGAGCTATGACGTGGCGCATGTCGGCACCGACCGCGCCGCGCTTGAGGGGCTGCTGAGCCGCGATTTCGGCAAGGTGCTGGAAGTGCCGTCGCTGGTGATCATCGGTCAGGGTGCCGTTACCGGGGCGGATGGTGCCGCCGTTCTGGCCATGGCGATGCAACTGGCCGAGGCCACGGACAGCAAATTCATGGTGCTTCATACAGCCGCAGGGCGCGTGGGCGCGATGGATGTCGGGGCGGTGTCCAAAGGCGGGATCGCCGCCATCACCGAGGGCGCCGACGTGATCTACAACCTTGGCGCGGACGAGGTGGAACTGGGCAAGGGCCCGTTCGTCATCTATCAGGGCAGCCACGGGGATCGTGGCGCACACCGCGCCGATGTCATCCTGCCGGGCGCGGCCTATACCGAGGAACCGGGCGTTTTCGTCAATACCGAAGGCCGTCCGCAAATGGCGATGCGCGCGGGCTTTGCGCCGGGTGATGCCAAAGAGAACTGGGCCATCCTGCGGGCACTGTCGGCGGAATTGGGCGCAACATTGCCCTATGACAGCCTCGCCGCGCTGCGCAGCGCGATGATCGCTGAAGTGCCGCATCTGGGCCGTATTGACCAGGTGCCTGAAAACGAATGGAAAATTGCCGATGCGGGCGGTGTGAAACCCGGCAAGGGGGATCTGGCCACGCCCATCCGCGATTTCTATCTGACCAACCCGATTGCCCGCGCCTCTCGCCTGATGGCGGAACTGAGCGCGAATGCCGCCGCGCGGGCCGCCGCGCCGATGGCGGCGGAGTAGGACGGGCGGTTGCGTCTTCTGACCCGGATATCCGCACTGGCCCTCATGGGCCTTGGTGCCTGTACGGCAACCGAAGAGCCGCTTGCGGACACGGTCAGCCGGGCCGAATTCACGCCTGAATATCTGGGCGTGGAGACGCGGCTTTTGCAGGATGATCTGATCTCATTCGTCGTTCAGATGCGCGGTGCGCGCGACGCAGAGGACGTCGCCGCCTATTCGCGATGTGCAGCGGCGCAGTATACGCTGATCCGGGGTTACAGTTTCGCGCAACATATTCGCACAAGAACCGGGAAAGAGGGTGGGCTTTGGGCGGCGGATGCTGTCTATACCATCTCGCAAGAGTTCCCCGACGGTGTCGTCACGCTTCGCGCTGATGATGTGGTGGCACAATGTAAATCGAACGGAATACCGACGGTGTAAGAATGACTGAATTTTTTGCCACAAATCTCGGGATCGCGCTGATCATCATCGCCCAGAGCCTGGCGCTGATCGCCTTTGTGATGATCTCGCTTCTGTTCCTGGTTTACGGCGACCGCAAGATCTGGGCGGCGGTACAGATGCGGCGCGGGCCGAATGTCGTGGGTGCATGGGGGCTGCTGCAATCGGTCGCTGATGCGATGAAGTATGTATTCAAAGAAATCGTCATCCCGGCGGGCGCGGACAAGACCGTGTTCATGCTGGCGCCGATGATGTCCTTTGTGCTGGCGATCCTGGCCTGGGCGGTCATCCCGTTCAACGATACATGGGTGCTGGCCAATCTGAACGTGGCGATCCTCTATGTTTTCGCGATCTCCTCTCTCGAGGTGTACGGCGTGATCATGGGGGGCTGGGCGTCAAACTCGAAATATCCGTTCCTGGGTTCGCTGCGCTCGGCGGCGCAGATGATTTCCTACGAGGTGTCGATCGGGCTGATCATCATCGGTGTGATCCTGTCGACCGGATCGCTGAATTTCGGTGATATCGTGCGGGCGCAGGATGGCGACTGGGGCATATTCAACTGGTATCTCTGGCCGCATCTGCCCATGGTGGTGCTGTTTTTCGTCAGCGCGCTGGCGGAAACCAACCGCCCGCCTTTTGACCTGCCCGAAGCGGAATCGGAACTGGTGGCGGGCTATCAGGTGGAATATTCCTCGACGCCTTTCCTGCTGTTCATGGCGGGGGAATATATCGCGATTTTCCTGATGTGCGCGCTGATCACGCTCTTGTTCTTTGGCGGCTGGCTGTCACCCATTCCGGGCCTGCCTGACGGCGCGCTCTGGATGGTGGCAAAGATGGGCTTCTTCTTCTTCCTCTTTGCCATGGTCAAGGCGATCGTGCCGCGCTACCGCTACGATCAGCTGATGCGGCTGGGCTGGAAGGTTTTCCTGCCCTTCTCGCTGGCATGGGTCACCTTTGTCGCCTTTGCGGCGCAGTTCGGATGGTTCTGGGGCGGCTATGCCCGCTGGGCCGTGGGAGGGTAACAGATGGCAATCGATCTGAAGCGCACGGCCTGGTATTTCCTGCTGGGGGATTTCGTCAAAGGCATGGGGCTGGGGCTGAAATATTTCGTCCGGCCCAAGGCGACGCTGAATTATCCGCATGAGAAAGGCCCGCTCAGCCCGCGGTTTCGCGGCGAACATGCGCTGAGACGCTATCCCAATGGCGAAGAGCGCTGCATCGCCTGCAAGCTTTGCGAGGCGATCTGCCCGGCACAGGCGATCACCATCGACGCCGAGCCGCGCGATGACGGATCACGGCGCACCACGCGCTATGATATCGACATGACAAAATGCATCTATTGCGGTTTCTGTCAGGAGGCCTGTCCGGTGGATGCCATCGTCGAGGGTCCGAATTTCGAATTTGCCGCCGAGACCCGCGAAGAACTGTTCTATGACAAGGAAAAACTGCTGGCCAATGGCGACCGCTGGGAGGCCGAAATCGCCCGCAATATCAGCCTGGATGCACCGTATCGATGAACGATTTTTCCAAGCTTTTTGAAACGATGCTCGAACAGGGCAAGCGCATGGCGGATGAGTTCGATCCGACCAGGGGCGCGTTTTCGTTTGACAAGCTTGTGGACATGATGCCCGCGATGCCGCCCGAGATGATGGAAGCGGCCTTTGGCAAATCCTTCAACAAGGACGGGCTGGATGCCAAGACAAGGCTGATGGCATTGCTGGCGGCAATGGTGGCCAGTGGCGCCGGCCTGAAAGAGCCGCAAATCCGCATGACCATCCGCAACCTGCGTGAAACCGAAACCACACGTCAGGAAATCATCGAGGTGATCATGCAAAGCGCTGTCTATGGCGGTGCGCCGTCGATGACCAAGGCGATGCAGATCGCCCAGTCCGTTTTCGAGAAAGAGGAAAACACATGACGCTTGCCGTGTTCACCTTTTACGTCTTTTCCACCATCGTCATACTGGCCGGGCTTCTGACGGTTCTGTCGCGCAACCCGGTGCATTCGGTGCTGTGGCTGATCCTGGCCTTTTTCACCTCTGCCGGTCTCTTTGTTCTTTTGGGGGCCGAGTTCGTGGCGATGCTGCTGGTGATCGTCTATGTCGGCGCGGTGGCGGTGCTGTTCTTGTTTGTCGTCATGATGCTTGATGTGGATTTTGCCGAGCTTAAGGCGGAAATGGCCCGGTTCATGCCGGTGGCGATGCTGATCGGTGTCGTGCTGCTGATGGAGCTGGGGCTGGTATTCGGCGTCTGGAATTTTGCCGACCAGGCCGGGGATCTGCGCCAGGCGGTCACCCCGTCCCTGTCCGAGGCGCATAACACGCAGGCGCTGGGCGAGATCGTTTACACGCAATATATCTATCTCTTTCAGGCTGCCGGCCTGATCCTGTTGGTGGCGATGATCGGGGCGATCGTGCTGACGCTGCGCCACCGCCCAAATATCAAACGTCAGAATATCGTCGCACAGATCAACCGTGATCCGGCGCAGGCGATGGAACTGAAGAATGTGAAACCGGGGCAGGGGCTCTGACCGGCCCGGCAACGTAACAACAACACGGGTCCGGTGTGGCCCGGCAAGGACGAAAGGAAAGATCGCATGGTTATCGCCAAACTGGCCGTCATCGCCATTGGCCTGATCTTTGTCGTCATCCTCGCGCTGGCGGCCCGGCGCGGCAATACCGAAGGCAGGGACTGAACCATGAATGGCCTAGAACTCGAGAATTTCCTGATCGTTGCGGCGGCGCTTTTTGTGATCGGTATTTTCGGCATTTTCGTGAACCGCAAAAACGTCATCATCATCCTCATGTCGATCGAGCTGATGCTGCTGGCGGTCAATATCAACCTTGTCGCCTTTTCCAGTTTTCTGGGCGATCTGGTCGGGCAGGTCTTTACGCTGTTCGTGCTGACGGTTGCCGCCGCCGAGGCCGCGATCGGGCTGGCGATCCTTGTCTGTTTCTTCCGCAACCGCGGCACGATCGCGGTTGAAGATGTCAATGTGATGAAAGGCTGAAGACCGATGCCCTCGATCATCCTGTTTGCCCCGCTGGTGGGCGCCCTGATCTGCGGCTTTGGCTGGCGGATCATCGGCGAGAAGGCCGCGATGTGGGTGGCGACCGGCCTCCTGTTTCTGGCCGCGCTGCTAAGCTGGATCGTGTTTCTGGGCTTTGACGGCCAGACGCAGCAAATCCAGATTTTCCGCTTTATAGAAAGCGGGACACTCAGCACCGACTGGGCGATCCGGCTGGACCGGCTGACAGCGATCATGCTGATCGTCGTCACCACGGTGTCGTCACTCGTGCATCTCTATTCATTTGGCTACATGGATCACGATCCGCAATGGCGCGAGGGTGAGACATACAAGCCCCGGTTCTTTGCCTACCTGTCGTTTTTCACCTTTGCGATGCTGGCGCTGGTAACATCGGACAATCTGGTGCAGATGTTCTTTGGCTGGGAGGGCGTCGGCGTCGCCTCATACCTGCTGATCGGGTTTTACTATCGCAAACCCAGCGCCAACGCCGCCGCGATCAAGGCCTTTATCGTCAACCGTGTCGGCGATTTCGGTTTCGCGCTGGGGATCTTTGGCCTGTTCTTCCTCGTTGACAGCATCAGCTTTGACGAGGTGTTCCGCGCGGCGCCGAAGCTTGCGGAAACCAATCTGACATTCCTCTGGACCGAGTGGAACGCGGCCAATCTGCTGGCGTTCCTTCTCTTTGTCGGGGCGATGGGCAAATCGGCGCAGCTCTTTCTGCATACATGGCTGCCGGACGCGATGGAGGGTCCGACACCTGTTTCGGCGCTGATACATGCCGCGACAATGGTGACGGCGGGGGTATTCCTGGTGGCGCGCATGTCGCCGCTTTATGAATTCGCGCCCGAGGCCAAGACCTTTATCGTCTATCTCGGTGCAGCGACCGCGTTTTTCGCGGCATCGGTGGGGCTTGTGCAAAACGACATCAAGCGCGTCATCGCCTATTCGACCTGTTCGCAGCTGGGCTATATGTTCGTGGCCGCCGGTGTCGGGGTCTATTCGGTGGCGATGTTCCACCTGCTGACGCATGCGTTTTTCAAGGCGATGCTTTTCCTTGGTGCCGGTTCGGTCATCCACGCGATGCATCACGAGCAGGACATGCGCAACTATGGCAACCTGCGCAAGAAAATCCCCTATACGTTCTGGGCGATGATGATCGGGACGTTGGCGATTACCGGGGTCGGCATACCGCTGACGGCGATCGGCTTTTCGGGCTTTCTGTCCAAGGACGCGATTATCGAGAGCGCCTATGGCGCGGCCACGCCTGCAGGCAATTTTGCCTTTTGGCTGCTGGTATCGGCGGCAGTGATGACGGCCTTTTATTCCTGGCGCCTGATGTTCATGACATTCTACGGAACCGAGCGGGGTGACAAGCACACGCATGAACACGCCCATGAAAGCCCGCGCACGATGCTGGTGCCCCTGGGCGTTCTGGCCATCGGGGCGATCTTTTCCGGGATGGTCTGGTACAATGACTTCTTTGGCAAAACCAGCGCGGTAGAGACATTCTTTGGCATGGAACAAACCGCCAAAGCCGAAAGCTCGCATGCGTCCCTGTCGCTGATCGGTGCGGCCAACGCGGCGGAAAACGGCAAAGAAGAACCGTCATCCTCGCATGACGGCGAAAAGAAGGCCGCTGCCGAACCGGGCAAGGGCGCGATTTATCGCCATCCTGACAACACGGTGCTGGATGATGCGCATTATGTGCCGAAATGGGTGAAGGTCAGCCCGTTCATCGCCATGCTGCTTGGGTTCCTTGGTGCCTGGGTCATGTATATCCGGCGCCCGGACTGGCCGGCCAAGCTGGCCGAGAACCAGCGACCGCTATATTTGTTCCTGCTGAACAAATGGTACTTCGACGAGATTTACGATGCCGTGTTTGTCCGCCCGGCCAAGTCGCTGGGATCGTTCCTGTGGAAACGCGGTGACGGCAGCGTGATCGACGGCGCACTGAACGGCGTGGCGATGGGGATCGTGCCGTTCTTTACCCGCCTCGCCGGGCGGGCACAGTCGGGATATCTGTTTACCTATGCGTTCTGGATGGTGCTGGGCATCGTGTTCCTTGTATCCTGGATGACGATCCGCGGGGGTGCGATCTGATGGAAAACCTGATTTCGATCATCACCTTCATTCCGCTGATTGCGGCCACGATCCTGGGCCTGTTCCTGCGGGGCGATGACCGGGCGGCGCGGCAGAATGCCAAATGGGTTGCGCTGGCCGCGACGGTACTGACCTTTCTGACGTCGCTGGGGCTGTTGGCCGATTTCAACCCGGCCGATCCCGGTTTCCAGTTTGTCGAGGAACGGACATGGCTGGCCGGGCTGACCTACAAGGTGGGTGTGGACGGGATCAGCATCCTGTTCGTATTGCTGACGACCTTCCTGATGCCGCTGGTCATCCTGTCCTGCTGGGAGGTCGATACCCGCGTCAAGGATTACATGATTGCGTTCCTCGTGCTGGAATCGCTGATGATCGGCGTTTTCGTGGCGCTGGATCTGATCCTCTTTTACCTTTTCTTCGAGGCCGGTCTGATCCCGATGTTCCTGATCATCGGCATCTGGGGCGGGGCCAACCGGATTTATGCGGCCTTCAAGTTCTTCCTCTATACGCTGTTGGGGTCGGTACTGATGCTGGTCGCGATGATCGCGATGTGGATCGATGCGGGCACGACGGATATCCCGACGCTTCTGAACCATCAGTTCGGGTCCGAGACATTCAGCCTGCTGGGCATACAGGTCGTGGGCGGGTTGCAGACGCTGCTGTTTCTGGCATTTTTCGCCTCTTTCGCGGTCAAGCTGCCGATGTGGCCGGTGCATACCTGGCTGCCGGATGCGCATGTGCAGGCCCCGACCGGCGGTTCGGTCGTGCTGGCGGCGATCCTGTTGAAGATGGGCGGATACGGGTTCCTGCGCTTTAGTCTGCCGATGTTCCCCGTGGGTTCCGAGGTGATGGGCCCCCTGATCCTGTGGCTGTCGGCGATTGCGATTGTCTATACCTCGCTCGTGGCGCTGATGCAGGAGGATATGAAAAAGCTGATCGCCTATTCCTCGGTCGCGCATATGGGGTTCGTGACCATGGGGATTTTCGCCGTGAACCAGCAAGGGGTCGACGGTGCGATTTTCCAGATGATCAGCCACGGTTTCATTTCCGGGGCGCTCTTTCTGGCGGTGGGTGTGATCTATGACCGGATGCACACGCGCGAGATCGATGCCTATGGCGGGCTGGTTAACCGGATGCCGGTCTATGCGCTGGTCTTCATGTTTTTCACCATGGCCAATGTGGGGCTGCCCGGCACCTCGGGCTTTGTCGGCGAATTCCTGACGCTGATCGGGATTTTCCAGGTCAATACATGGGTGGCGCTGATTGCAACCTCGGGTGTGATCTTTTCGGCTGGCTATGCGCTCTGGCTCTATCGTCGGGTGGTGATGGGTGACCTGATCAAGGAAAGCCTGAAAACCATCAGCGACATGAGCACGCGCGAGCGGTTCATCATGGCGCCGCTGGTGGCCATGACGCTGATCCTGGGTGTCTATCCGGCGCTGGTGCTGGATGTGATCGGCCCATCGGTTGAACATCTGCTGTCCCAGTACCAGACCGCCCTGATCGACGGCGGCGCCACGATGCTGGCAGCGAACTAAGGAGCATTGGCGATATGATTTCCGCTGATCTGAATATTGTCCTGCCGGAACTGATCCTGGCGGTCTATGCCATGGGCGCGCTGATGTTCGCGGTCTATACTGGCAAGGATGCGACCGCGCCCTTGATCCTGGGCAGCACCGCCGCATTGATGGCGGCGCTGGGTGTCTGGATCGCCATCAGCGGGTCGGGCGCGGCCACGGCATTTGGCGGGGCCTTTATCGATGACGGATTTTCACGGTTTGCCAAGGTGATCATCCTGCTGTCGGCGGCGGCGATCCTGTTGATGAGCCAGTCCTATATGGAACGGATCGGGATCCTGAAATTCGAGTATCCCATTCTGATCGCACTGGCGACCGTGGGGATGATGATGATGGTCAGCGCGGGCGACCTGATGGCGCTTTACATGGGGCTCGAATTGCAGTCCCTGTCGCTCTACGTGATCGCGGCATTGCATCGGGATGATCAGCGTTCGACCGAGGCGGGGCTCAAGTATTTCGTGCTCGGGGCATTGTCATCGGGGCTGCTTCTCTATGGTGCTTCGCTGACCTATGGCTATGCGGGTACAACGCTTTTCTCGGGTATTCTGGAAACAATATCTGATGGCAAGATGCCCATCGGGTTGCTTTTGGGTCTGGTTTTCCTTTTTGCCGGGCTGGCCTTCAAGGTTTCGGCGGCGCCGTTTCACATGTGGACGCCGGATGTCTACGAAGGCTCACCCACACCGGTCACCGCCTTTTTCGCCACCGCGCCAAAGGTGGCGGCGATGGCGCTGTTTGCCCGTGTGGCGCATGATGCCTTTGGCACGGTGACGGCGGACTGGACGCAGATCATCGCGCTCTTGTCGGTCGTGTCGATGTTTCTGGGTGCAATCGCGGCCATCGGCCAGCGCGATATCAAGCGCCTGATGGCCTATTCCTCGATCGCGCATATGGGGTTCGCGCTGATGGGGCTGGCGGCGGGCACGATGTTCGGCATTCAGGCAATGCTGATCTATCTGGCGATCTATGTCGTGATGAATATCGGCACCTTTGCCTTTATCCTGTCGATGGAGCGGGACGGCCAGCCGGTGACGGATATTGACGGGCTGCATCAGTATTCCAAGGCAGAGCCGCTCAAGGCGCTGGCGCTGCTTGTGCTGATGTTCTCGCTGGCGGGCGTGCCGCCGATGGTGGGTTTCTTTGGCAAGTTCTACGTGTTGCAGGCGGCGGTTGATGCCGATCTGGCGTGGCTGGCGGTTGCCGGTGTCATCGCGTCGGTGATCGGGGCGTTCTACTATCTCAGGATCGTTTATTTCATGTATTTCGGCGAAGAGCGGGATGCGATCCAGACGCCGATGAACGCCTATAACTGGGCGGCGCTGGTGGGGGCTGCGGTGATCATGGTTGCCGGTGTAGTGAACCTATTCGGTGTCGAGGCACTGGCGGCGGCAGCGGCAGAGACGCTTGTCAACTAGCACGCGCCCGGTGGCCTGGCCCGACGGGGTCGGGCAGATCGTTCTGGACAGGGTCGACAGCACCAATTCCGAAGCCGCGCGCCGCGCCGCTGACCTGTCGGGGCCGACATGGATACTGGCGCTGGATCAGACCGGCGCGCGCGGTCGGCGCGGGCGGACATGGCTGCACCCGCCGGGCAATTTCGCGGCCACGCTGGTCATGCAGCCGACCGAGACACCCGACATCGTGGCGCTGCGGTCCTTTGTGGCGGCGCTGGCGCTTTTTGATGCGCTGGCGATGGTGACGGGCCGCCCCGCCGGGCTGGCGCTGAAATGGCCCAACGACGTGCTGATCAATGGCGGCAAGGTTGCCGGTATCCTGCTGGAAAGCATCGGTGTGGCGCGTAATGTATCCCATCTGGCGGTCGGGATCGGCGTCAACCTTGCCGACTGTCCCGACCACGCGGCGCTGCCGCCCGGGGCGAACCAACCGGTTTCCGTGCTGAGCGAGACCGGCTGCCGGGTCAGCGAAGAAGAGTTTCTGGACGCGCTGGCGCCCGCCTTTGCCTATTGGGAAGCCAAGTTCAGGGATTTCGGATTTGAACCGGTCCGGGCCGAGTGGCTGAACCGGGCGGCCCGCATCGGCGAGGTGATCACCGCGCGCATGGAGCAGGACGAGGTGACGGGGCGGTTCGACACCATTGATGGAACAGGTGCGATTGTCCTAAAGACAGCTGCCGGGCAACGCGCCATACCGGCGGCGGATATCTATTTTCCGGGGGGTTCACATGCTTTTGGCAATTGACTGCGGCAACACCAACACCGTCTTTTCGATCTGGGACGGGCAGACGTTCCTCGCCACGTGGCGCACCTCGACCGAGACGCAGCGCACGGCAGATCAGTATTATGTCTGGCTGAAGACGCTCATGACTTTTCAGGAGGTCGAGGCCGATATCACCGAGGTGATCATATCCTCGACCGTGCCGCGCGTGGTCTTCAACCTGCGCGTCTTTGCCGACCGCTATTTCAACACGCGCCCGCTGGTCGTGGGCAAGCCAGATTGCTTGTTGCCGGTCGATGTGCGGGTCGATCAGGGGACGGCGGTGGGGCCGGACAGGCTCGTCAACACCGTGGCGGGCTATGACCTTTACGGTGGCGACCTGATCCTTGTCGATTTCGGCACCGCAACTACATTTGACGTGGTGGCCAAGGATGGTGCCTATATCGGCGGGGTGATTGCGCCGGGCGTGAATCTGTCTTTGCAGGCACTGCACGAGGCGGCGGCGGCGCTGCCACATGTCGATATATCAAAACCCCAGCAGGTGATCGGCACCAACACGGTGGCCTGCATGCAATCGGGGGTGTTCTGGGGGTATGTCGGACTGGTGCGCGAGATTTGCGACCGCATCCGCGCCGAGCGTGACCGCAAGATGCGGGTGATTTCCACGGGCGGTCTGGCACCGCTCTTTCAACAATCGGTCGATCTGTTCGACGAGTTCGAGGACGACCTGACGATGCACGGGCTGACCGTCATCCATGACTATAACAAGAAAGCAGAATGAATTGAGCAAAGAGAGATTGATTTATCTGCCCCTTGGCGGGGCAGGCGAGATCGGGATGAACGCCTATGTCTATGGCTATGGTCCCAAGGGCAAGGAACGGCTGATCCTCGTGGATCTGGGGGTGACATTCCCGGATATGGACGGATCGCCGGGGGTGGATCTGATCTTTCCCGATTTGGCATGGCTGCAAGAGCGCCGCGACCGGCTGGAGGCGATATTCATCACCCACGCGCATGAAGATCATATCGGCGCGATCGGCCAGTTCTGGTCGAACCTGCAGGTGCCGGTCTATTGCCGGAAATTCACCGCCCGCATCGCCGAGCGCAAGCTGGAGGAACAGGGGCTGAGCCCCGATGCGGTGCATGTGGTGGAACGCTATCCGGCCCGAACCGGGGCGGGCCCGTTCGAGGTGTCATTCCTGCCGGTCTCGCATTCCATACCCGAAGCGGCGGGGCTGATCATCGACACGCCCGCCGGGCGGGTGGTGCATACGGGCGATTTCAAGCTGGACAGGTCACCCGTTCTGGGCGAGCCGTTTGACCCCGATCTCTGGTCCGAAATCGCCGGTCAGGGCGTCAAGGCGCTGGTCTGTGATTCGACCAATGTCTATTCGCGCCATGCCGGCCGGTCGGAAGCCACCGTCATGCCAGCAATTACCGATCTGGTGGCCGGCGCGCCCGGGATGGTCGTCGCCACGACTTTTGCCTCGAACATCGCGCGGCTCAAGACACTGGCTGAGGCCGGGCAGGCGGCGGGACGGTCGGTTTGCCTCTTGGGGCGGGCGATGCAGCGAATGTTGCGCACCGGCGTCGAGACCGGCATTGTGACGGATTTCCCACCCGTGATCGATGTCGAGGATGCTGTCAGCATCCCGCGCGAGAACCTGATGCTGATCGTGACCGGTTCGCAGGGTGAACGCCGCGCGGCCTCGGCCCAGCTGTCACGGGGCAAACATCTGGGACTGACGCTGAAAGAGGGTGATCTCTTTTTGTTTTCGTCCAAGACCATCCCGGGCAATGAGCGGGGCGTGATCCGGATCATGAACGCCTTTTCCGAGATGGGCGTCGACGTGATTGATGACAGCATGGGCGAATATCATGTCTCGGGCCACGCCAACCGGCCCGATCTGCAGGAGGTGCATCGGATTTTCCGGCCCCAGATGCTGATCCCGATGCACGGAGAGCACCGGCATCTGCGCGAACATGCCCGTCTCGCCCGCGAGGGCGGATTGGCGGCGGCGGTGGCTGTCAACGGCACGATGCTGGATCTGAGCGGACCGGAACCCGAAGTGGTGGATTACGTCGAAACGGGCCGCGTCTATCTCGATGGCAGCCGCAAGATCGGTGCGCTGGACGGTATCGTACGTGACCGCATCCGCATGGCGCTGAACGGTGTGCTGGCGATTGCGGTGCTGATCGATGAAGAGGATGAATATGCCGCTGAAATCTATGCGGCGGTCAATGGCCTGTCCGAGACGGGTGAGGGTGGCCGTGACCTTGCCGAAGAGGTCGAGGATGCGGTGTCGGACGCGCTATCGCGGGCCAAGCACAAGTTGCTGACCGATGATGATGCTGTCGAGGCCGAAGTGCGAAAGGTTGCCCGGCGCGTCGCCTCGGATGACATTGGCAAAAAGCCCGAAGTCATCGTGCAGATTTCGCGTTTTACCACCGCGCCTTGAGCCGGCAGCGCCTGCCATGACGCCTGAAACGACAACAGGGGCTGACCGCCCCTGCTTCACGCACCACATTCATGGCTGAGTATTGCCTTAGCCGGGCTTGGCCGGGGCTGCGGCGGCGGCCTTGGCCTGCTGCTTTTCGGCGCGCTTGTTCGTGCCGATATTCAGCGGATCGTCCTGACGCTGAACCGACCCTTCGAAATGGGCACCGGATTCGATGGCGATGGTTTTGTGGATGATGTCGCCTTCGACGCGGGCGGTGGCGGTCAGGCGTACCTTGAGGCCCCGCACACGGCCCACGATGCGGCCGTTGATGACAACGTCATCGGCAATCACCTCGCCCCGGATTACAGCGCCTTCGCCGACCGTCAGCAGATGGGCGCGGATATCGCCATCGATCTGACCTTCGACCTGCACGTCGCCAGAGGTCTTGATGTTACCTTTGACAACGAGGTCGGTCGAGATGACCGAGGCGCTGGGTTTCGCCACGGGCGCACCGGTTGGCAGCCCGTCAGGCAGTTTGGGTTTCGGCGGGACCGGCGCCGCGTTCATATCCTCGTTCCCCGTACCGGGGCCAGGTTCATTGATCCTACTTTTAGAAAACATCTGTCGCAGCCTTAATGTAGCTCATGGGATTGACGGCCTTGCCGCCGAGACGCACTTCGTAGTGAAGATGGTTGCCGGTAGAACGTCCAGAGGTTCCAATATCACCGATTCTATCCCCGCGCGAGACCCTTTGGCCGGGTTTCACGCGGATTCGCAGCAAATGAGCGAATCTTGTCTCATAGCCAAACTCATGCTGGATCTTGATCAGACGGCCATAGGCGCCCGCCCATCCCGCCTGAATAACGACACCATCGGCCGGCGCATAGACCGCTGTTCCCGCGGGCGCAGCCATGTCCCAACCGGAATGCATCTTGGTCGATCCGTTCTTGGGATCGCGGCGCATGCCGAATTTGCTGCTCAGGCGATAGGCGGCCCTGACAGGCGTGGTATAGGGAATGTTCTCGGCGGCGATGCGGTACATGTTCAATTCGTCCAGCCGCTCAAACAGCGCGCCGACGCGCGAATTTTCCGTTTCCTCGAGCACGCCCTTGGTCGACATCGTCACCGGCACGAGCGGTCCGCCCTGACCGGAATACCCCTCGCGTACGGTATCGAGAATGCGATCGGTTGACATGCCGGTCACGGCAAACATCTTGTCCAGCGGTTCCAGCGAGATCGACACGGCGTCCTCGAGCTGAGACAGCACCCTGTCCTGACGGGCCTGGTTCAGCTTGGCCACCCGCTTAAGTTCGGCGATTTCCTGTTCAGCGATCAGGCGCGAATCGTCGATTGCGTCACGCTCTTCTGCGGTTTCCGACAATTGCCCGGCCAGAAAATCGATGGTTCCTTCCATCTCGCGCTGAAGGCCGACATTGGTTTTGCCGTTGCCGGTTTCGGCCTCAAGCTCGGCCTGCAATTCGGCGAGCCTGTCCTCGGTGGCATCGCGTTCCTTGATCGTGCGGCGCAGCGTGGACTGGATCACCTCGATACCCGAGCTGAGCTCGCGGCGGCGATCCTCGGAGGCCAGCAGCCGCGACTGCATTTCTGACACCTCGCGCAGGGCCACGTTGAAACGCTCCTGCGCCAGTCTTGCCTCTTCGGCGCGTTGACGGAGACTGGCCGACAGACTGTTCAGGCGGTCTTCGTAGAGTTGTTGTTCACGTTCGGCCTGTTCTCGGGTCGATCCGGCGCTGATGCTGTCCATCAGCAGGATCGCGGTGGCCAGAATTGACCAGCTGAGAATGATGGCGCCGCCGGCCAGCATGAAAGCCTGGGAATAGGAGCCGAGGCGCACGAATCTGGTTGCATCATCCGTTTTGAGAAAGAGGCGCTGCTCTGGCAGCTTTCTCTCGATCCAGCGCGTCAAATTCAGTGACAAATACCCCACCCCCTCGCGTCAGCAGCCGTATCAGCAGCCTTGTTCAGAATCGCGACCGGTGCAGGTGCCAGCCGCGCCCCAAGAGCAATAGAGCTTTGCAACCTGTCATGCAAGATTTTTGAGCGATTTGAGCGCATTGCGGCAGCCGCTTCATGTGTTGCGCAAGATTCCGCCTGCCTATTGCAGCGCGGCGGGTATGTCGATTTCGTCGGCTAGCGGCCAGTAGAAATCGGGGGCAATGCCGGCCTCGGCGCGTTTTTCTTCGTTAAATGGGGGCTTTAGCGGGCCATGGAAATATTTGCGTACCAGCGCGTGAAAGGTATCGCGAGGGTCCGAATTCTGACGACCGCACATGAAATGGAACCATTTGGAGCCATAGGCGACATGCGCCACCTCTTCGCTGTAGATGATTTTCAGCGTTTCGACTGCCTGCGACTCTTTGGCCTTTTCAAAGATCGAGATCATCGATGGCGTGACATCAAGGCCGCGCGCCTCCAGCACCATGGGTACGACAGCCAGCCGACCCATGAAGTCGTTTGCCGTATCTTCGGCCGCGCGCCACATCCCGGCATGGGCAGGCAGCGCACCATAGTGTGACCCTGCCTCGGCAAGACAATCGGAGATCAGGTTGAAATGCTTGGATTCCTCATCTGCCGCCTTGACCCAGTCATCATAGAAACCGGGCGGCAGATCGATGCGCCCGCCAAAGCGCGCGATCAGGTCCCAGTGCAGATCTACCGCGTTCAGCTCGATATGGGCCACCGCATGCAAAAGCGCGATGCGACCCGCCGGTGTGCCGGGCCGCCGCTTGGGCACGTCGCGGGGGCTGAGGAGATCGGGCTTGGCCGGGCGCGCGGGGGCGTCAGGCGGCGTTGCCCGCCCGATTTCGATGCGGCCATCCCCGGCGCGGGCCGCCTGCCATTGCCGGGCGCAGGCGCGCGACAGGGCTGTCTTTTGCATCGGATCAGCGGTGTTCAGCACCGCGACCGCCATCCCGGTCAATGTTTGGCCAGCAGACGCGGCGGGCATGGTCACAACGCGCGCACCGCGTCCAGCACCTGATCGACATGGCCGGGCACGCGCACCTTGCGCCAGTTCTGCGCGATCTGCCCCGTGCCATCGATCAGAAAGGTGCTGCGCTCGATCCCCATATAGGTTTTGCCATACATGCTCTTTTCGACCCATGTGCCGTAATCCGTGCAGACCGTCCCCTCGGCATCCGAAAGCAGCGTGACACCCAGATCGTATTTGTCGCGGAAACGGTCATGTTTGGCCACGCTGTCGCGCGACACGCCCAGCACCGTAGCCCCGGCCTCGTGAAAGGCGGAAAGTTGCTCAGTAAAGCCGATCGCCTCTTTGGTGCAGCCGGAGGTATCGTCTTTTGGATAGAAATAGAGCACGACGGGCCCGGGCCGCAGCGCCGACAACGTAACGGTGCCACCCCCGTCGCGCGGCAGGGTGAAATCTGGTGCGGTCTGGCCGGTTTCGAGCATGTGATGATCCTGGGCTGGATTTGACTGGTTCCCGACGTCTATTGCGCTAAAAGGGCCCCCGAAACAAGGTTTGTCGATGACGCAGGATCACCAGCAGGAGAAGAGGGCAGGGCGACGGCGGCGCCGCCGCCATCTGTGGCTGCCGCTGACGGGTGGACTGTTGCTGGTTCTGGTGCTGGCCGGGGCGTGGGTGCTGAACTATGGCACGATCACCAGCCCGAAATGGGCCAACCGGCAACTGGCAATATTGTTTTCAGACATGGCAGATGGTTCGCAGGTCGAGGTCGAAACCGTGCGCCTGTCTTTCGAGGCCGGATTTCAGCCGACGCTGATTGTCGAAAACCTGAACCTGCGGCGCAACAGCGGCGAGGTGGTGGTCCTGTCAGAGGTTGAAGCGCGGCTTTTGCCGGAATTCCTGTGGACGGGTAAATTTGCGCCCACCACGCTGACGGTGACGGGTGGCAGCGCCCGCATCAGCCGGTCGGCAGGCGGCAGCTTTGGCATCGAGGTGCCGACGGATGAGCTGGAGGATGAAAGCTTTGCCTCGGTTGGTGCGCTGCTGGACGGGGTCAATCAACTCTTTGACGAGGACAATCTGGGCCTGCTGGATGAGGTGCGTTTCGAAAACCTGTCGTTGATTTACGATGATCAGAAAACCGGCCGTATATGGACCGTGGCCGATGCCGGTATGACATTTGTACAGGACGATGATGTTCTGTCACTGGATGCCAGAATACCGTTCCAAAGCGATACGGGCGCGCCTGCGGGGATCACCCTGCAGATCGACCGGGTGCGCGTCTTGGGCGAGACGCATCTGGGCGTGGTGCTGGATCAGGTCTCGGCCAAGGATATCGGTGACGAGATCGAGGCGCTCGCGTGGCTGTCGGTTCTGGATGCCCGCGTAACCGGAGAGATGCGCACCACGCTGCAGGAAGACGGTACGCTGACCACCATGTCCGGCACACTGGCGCTGGGAGACGGGCAACTCGCACCGACCGAGGCCACCGCGTCGCTGCCCTTTGAAAGCGGTGCGCTGAGCTTTGAGTTCGACGGGCAGGAGGGGCGGCTTAACCTGACGGAAATCGAGTTCAACTCGCGCCTCGCGACGATCCGGGGGCAGGGATTTGCCTATCTGAGTGAGTTGGTCGAAGGCACGGGAAACCGGTTTGTCGGGCAACTCAGGCTGTCGGGGCTGGACCTGAACCCGGACGGTGTGTTCGAAAACGAACTGGGTTTCGATTTTGGGGCGCTGGATTTTCGTATGAATATCGACCCGTTCACGGTCGAGATCGGGCAGGTGTCGCTGGTCAAGGATGACGCCCAACTGGTGGCGAGCGGCAATGCCGAGGCCCGGGCCGATGGCTGGCGGGTGTCACTGGATGCCGGCATCGATCAGTTGTCGGTCGCGCAATTGCCCGAGATATGGCCGGTGAACCTGATCCCGAAAACCCGCGAATGGATCATGGCCAATCTGTTGTCGGGGCGTATCCTGGACCTGAATGCCGCGATCCGCCTTGTGCCTGGCGCGCCGCGACGCACGGCGGTCGATTTCGATTTCGTTGATACCTCGGTGCGCTACATGAAATTCATGCCACCGATGGAAAAGGGCGTCGGTCACGTCGCGATCGAGGATAATAGTTTCACCCTGCGGCTGAACCGCGGGTTTACCATGGCCGGTCCCGGTTTGCCGGTGGATATGGCGGGTTCGTATATGCGCATACCCGATATGACGATCAAACCCAGCCCGGCGGAATTCTATATCAAGACCGAAAGTGCCCTGCCCGCGGCCCTGCGCATGATCGACAAAAAGCCACTGGAACTGATGCACAAGGCCGGGCAATCGGTTGATGTTGCCACGGGCGATGTCTCGGTGGACGCGGTGGTCAAACTGCCACTGAAAAAACGGGTGCCTTTTGATGAACTGTCGTTTGATGTCAATGCATCCGCCCGCAATGTCCGATCCGATCTGCTGATTCCGGGCCGCGTGGCCGAGGCGGCAGCGCTGGCGATCCGCGCCGATAACGCATCGATTGCCATTTCGGGGGACGGGACACTGGACGGTGTGCCTGTCAACGCGACCTGGACCCAGAAGATCGGTCCGGCCCATGCCGGTAAGAGCCAGCTTGTCGGTCATATCGAACTGTCCGAACGCGCCATCGAAGCCTTTCAGATCGGACTGCCAAAAGGGTCGGTTGCGGGCATCGGCGAGGGCGATATCGTCATCGATCTGAACAAGGGTGAGGCACCCCGGTTGGCGCTGACATCATCGCTGCGCGATCTGGTGCTGGCGATCCCGGCACTGGGCTGGCGCAAGGGGGCGAACGTGGCTGGCAGGCTGGACGTCGAGGCGCGGCTGGCCGAGATACCGGAGGTGACAAAGCTGGAACTGGACGCTGCCGGTCTTAAGGCGGCGGGTACGGTCGGGCTGCGCGATGACCGGTCGCTTGATGCCGTGCGGTTAAGCTCGGTACGGCTGGGACGGTGGCTGGATGTCGTGGCCAATATCAAGGGCAGGGGGCCGGGACGCGCGGTAGAGATCGAGGTGCCCTCAGGCAGGCTGGATATCCGGGGGATGGTTGCCGCAGGCTCAAGCCCCAGCAACGAAGGCGGCCCCGTAACGCTCAGGCTGAATGAACTCAGGATATCGGACGGGATCGCGCTGAACGCCTTTGTCGGCGATTTCACGCAGCAGGGCGGTTTCAGCGGCGGCTTTTCCGGCCTCGTCAATGGCGAGGGCCGGGTGACGGGCGATCTGGTGCCGACGGCGCGGGGATCGGCGATCCGCATCCGCAGCGACGAAGCCGGCCCCGTCATCAAATCGACCGGCGCCTTTTCCAAGGGGCGGGGAGGCACGATGGAGTTGTTATTGCAACCCACCGGCAGCAGCGGCAGTTTCGACGGCGCGCTCAGCATCAAGAATATCAACGTTGTCGGGGCCAATGTGCTGGCCGAGCTTCTTTCGGCGATCAGCGTGGTCGGCCTGTTGCAGCAACTCGCGGGCGAGGGGATCGGATTTTCCGACGTACAGGCGCGGTTCCGGTTGTCCCCCGAGGGGATCATCATCACCTCGAGCAGTGCGATCGGCCCCTCGATGGGTGTCTCGGCAGACGGGTACTATACCTTTGCCAACAGCAATATCGACGTTCAGGGCGTGGTATCGCCCATCTATGCACTGAATGGTCTGGGCCAGATTTTCACCCGTAACCGCGAGGGCCTTGTCGGGTTCAACTATGCCATGCGCGGTCCGGCCTCGGACCCGGTGACCTCGATCAATCCGCTTTCGGCATTCACGCCGGGCATTTTTCGCGAAATTTTCAAACGTCCGCCGCCGAAGGTTTCCAATTGAAGCTGTCGGATTTCGATTTCGCGCTGCCTGAAGAGCTGATCGCCGTGCGCCCGGCGCGCCCGCGCACAGCAGCGCGGCTGCTGGTGGCCGGGGAAGCGATCAGCGATGCGCATGTCACCGACCTGCCCGATTATCTGCGCCCGGGTGACCGGCTGGTGCTGAACGATACCAAGGTCATCCCCGCCCGTTTGACCGGCGAGCGTCGCCGGGGCGAGGCGCGCGCGCGGATCGAGGTCACGCTTTTGTCGCCCGATGCCGATGGCAACTGGCGCGCGCTTCTGAAGCCGCTGCGCAAGGTCGCCGACGGTGAGGTCATTCACTTTGCCTCCGGCTTCGAGGCCAGGATGATTGCGCGCAGCAATGGGCAGGCGACGCTTGCCTTCAACCTCAGGGGCGATGCGTTTGATGAAGCACTCAGGCAGGTCGGCCAGATGCCGCTGCCACCCTATATCGTGGCCAAACGCGCCGCCGACCAGCAGGACAATCAGGATTATCAGACCATCTTTGCAGCCCGCAACGGGGCCGTGGCCGCACCGACGGCAAGCCTGCATTTCGACGCCGAATTGCTGGGGCGTATCGCGGAAAGAGGTGTCGATTTCACCCATGTTACGCTGCATGTCGGGGCGGGCACGTTTCTGCCTGTCAAGACGGATGACGTGGCGCAGCACCGGATGCATGCCGAATGGGGAGAGGTCACGCCGGGCGCGGCATCCGAGATCAATGAAACCCGCGCACGTGGCGGTCGGATCATCCCGGTTGGCACGACAGCACTGCGACTGATCGAAACGGCGGCGGATGATGCGGGGCGGGTGCGCGCATGGACGGGTGAGACGGATATATTCATCCGACCGGGTTACAGGTTTCGGGTGACCGACGCGCTGATGACGAATTTCCACCTGCCGAAATCGACGCTGATGATGCTGGTATCGGCGCTGATGGGGCCAGCGCGGGTCAGAGAGATTTATGCCCACGCCATCCGAGAGCGCTATCGCTTTTTCTCTTACGGGGATGCGTCGCTGCTCTGTCCTGCCTCAAAACCGACAGGGGATGTGTCGCAGTGATGGTTTTCCACCCGGGCGGAATCAGCTAGGCCGGGTGAAACCCTTGTTGAAAGGAGCTGCGCGATGATCTCGGTGTTTCGTGGGTCCTGGGCCCTGTTTCTGGGCATGTTGCTTTTGATGGTGGGCAACGGGCTGCAAGGCTCTCTTTTGGGGGTGCGTGGCGATATCGAGGGTTTCTCGACCTTTCAGTTGTCGATCATCATGTCGGGCTATTTCGTCGGGTTCCTTTTTGGTTCCAAGATGGCACCGGAAATGATCCGGCGGGTTGGGCATGTACGGGTCTTTGCGGCGCTGGGCTCGTTCATCTCGGCGATACTGATCCTGTTTCCGGTGATCACTGATCCGATCGCGTGGACGCTTTTGCGCGTGGGGATCGGGTTTTGTTTTTCCGGCGTCTATGTCACCGCCGAAAGCTGGCTGAACAATGCCGCCACGAACGAGACGCGCGGCCAGACCCTGTCGGTTTACCTGATCGTGCAGATGGCCGGGATCGTGGCCGCGCAGGGTGTGCTGGCGCTGGGCGATCCGTCGGGCTTCATCCTGTTCATCGTGCCGTCGGTTCTGGTGTCGCTGGCCTTTGCGCCGATCCTTTTGTCGATCACGCCCGCACCGGCCTTTGACACGACCAAGAGCATGAGTTTCCGTGAGCTGTTCGGCGCCTCGCCGCTGGGCTGCGTCGGGATTTTCCTGCTGGGCGGTGTGTTTTCGGCGCTCTTTGGCATGGCGGCAGTCTATGGCACGTCCGAAGGGCTGAGCCTTGGTGAGATATCGATCTTTATCGCCTCGATCTATCTGGGCGGGCTGGTGCTGCAATTTCCCATCGGCTGGGTGTCGGACCGTATGGACCGGCGTCTTTTGATCATGGCGGTGTCGATTGCCGGGGCGGCGGCGGCGGTCGCGGCGATGATGCTGGGGGGATATTTCCCGGCCATTCTGGTGTGCGCCTTTCTGATCGGCGGCTTTTCCAACCCGCTTTATGCGCTGCTGATCGCCTATACCAACGATTTTCTGGAGCTGGAGGATATGGCCGCCGCCTCGGGCGGGTTGATATTCATCAACGGGATCGGTGCGATTGCAGGGCCGGTTGTTACCGGACAGCTGATGGATTTCGCAGGGCCGTCGGGATTTTTCATGTTCATCGGGTTCATGCTGGCGGGTATCGGCATCTATGGTGCATGGCGCTCGACCCGCCGCGCCGCGCCGCAGGTCTCCGACACCGGTACCTATGCCCATATCTCGCAAACGGCGACCGCCGTGGCCGTAGAGGTGGCGCAGGAATTCGCCATCGAGGCCGCGCAGGAAGAACTGCAAGAATCCGCAACATAAGTGATTCCCCCTTGTCCTGTGGATAAGTTCGTGCAACGGTTTTTGTTACGACGTTGGGGGACGCAGCAGCGGAGGAGGTGCCAATGCTGAAGCCGGATGAGGTTCTGGCGTTTTGGCTGGATGAGGTCGGGCCAAAGGGGTGGTATGCCGGGGGCGATGCGCTGGACCGGCAGGTCCGCGATTTCGCCGAAGATACGTGGGACAGGGCAATGGATGGCGCCTGCGCGCTGTGGCTGACCCATCCGAGCGGCGTTCTGGCCTATTCCATTCTGATGGATCAGTTCCCGCGCAACATGTTCCGCGACACTGCCAAGGCCTTTGCCAGCGACTGTTATGCGCTGGCGGCGGTCAAGATGGCCATCCACAAGAACTGGGATCTGAAGATCGACGAGCCGGCGCGGCAGTTTTTCTATATGCCCATCGTGCATTCGGAATCGCTGGTGGATCAGGACCGCGCCGTGCGCCTGTTCGTGACCCGCATGCCCGAGCATGGCAAAGACTTTCTGTTGCATGCCAAGGCCCATCGCGAAATCATCCGCACCTATGGCCGTTTCCCCACCCGCAACAAGGCGCTGGGCCGGTGCAGCCGTCCTGTCGAAGAGAACTTTGTGAACAACCAGGGCTATGGCTATGTGGTCGAAGCCTTGCGTGCCGGGAATACCCCGGCTGCGCAATCTGCACAGGCGGTGTGATTGCTGTCCTGGGGAAATTGGTTTAACATTCAACCAATTTGATTCAGGAGGGCCGAAATGGCTGATTCATCATTTGATCTGGTCGTGATCGGTGCCGGGCCCGGCGGCTATGTCTGCGCGATCAGGGCTGCGCAGCTGGGCCTGAAAGTGGCCGTCGTCGAACGCGAGCATATGGGGGGTATCTGCCTGAACTGGGGCTGTATCCCGACCAAGGCGATGCTGCGGTCATCTGAAATCTTTCACCTGATGCAGCGGGCCGGAGAGTTCGGGCTGAAGGCCGGCAGCGTCGGCTATGATCTGGACGGAATCGTCAAACGGTCGCGTGCCGTGGCTGCGCAGCTGAGCGGTGGCATCGGGCATCTGCTGAAAAAGAACAAGGTGACCGCTATCATGGGCGAGGCGGCGCTGATCGCCGCCAACACCGTATCGGTCAAGACGGACAAGGGCAGCCAGACCCTGACGGCAAAGAACGTGGTGATCGCCACGGGTGCTCGGGCGCGTGAATTGCCGGGGCTGGAGGCCGATGGCGATCTGGTCTGGACCTACAAGACCGCACTGACCCCGCCGCGCATGCCCAAAAAGCTCTTGGTGATCGGGTCGGGGGCCATTGGCATCGAGTTCGCCAGTTTCTACAACACGCTGGGCTGTGAGACGACGGTTGTGGAGGTCATGGACCGGGTGCTGCCGGTCGAGGATGCCGAAATCAGCGCCTTTGCCAAGAAGGCATTCAAAAAACAGGGCATGAAGATCATGGAGAAATCCATGGTCAAGAAGCTGGACCGGGCACCGTCGAAATCGGGTGGCAAGGTCACGGCGCATATCGAAGCCGGCGGCAAGATCGAAAAGCACGAATTCGACACCGTGATTTCGGCGGTGGGCATCGTTGGCAATGTCGAGAATATCGGGCTGGAGGCGCTGGGCATCACGGTTGACCGCACACATATCGTGACAGACGGGTTCTGCCGGACAAACGTGCCCGGCGTCTTTGCCATCGGCGATATCGCGGGCGCGCCATGGCTGGCGCACAAGGCCAGCCACGAGGGTGTGATGGTTGCCGAACTGATTGCAGGGCAGAAGGATGTGCACCCCGTCAAACCCGAGAGCATCGCGGGCTGTACCTATTGCCAGCCGCAGGTGGCCTCGGTGGGCTATACCGAAGCGAAGGCGAAAGAGTTGGGCTATAAGGTCAAGGTCGGCCGCTTTCCCTTTATCGGCAATGGCAAGGCCATCGCGTTGGGCGAGCCCGAGGGGATGATCAAGACCGTGTTCGACGAGAAAACCGGCGAATTGCTGGGAGCGCATATGGTGGGTGCCGAGGTGACAGAACTTATTCAGGGCTATGTCGTGGGCCGCACGCTGGAAACGACCGAAGCCGAGCTGATGAACACGGTTTTCCCGCACCCGACCCTGTCAGAGATGATGCACGAGGCGGTGCTGGACGCCTATCACCGCGCCATCCATATCTGAGCAGGCGGCACCGCCGCATGGCGTCATATGCAACCGGGCGGGCAGGGGTTTCTGGACCTGCCCTGCCGCTTGCGGCATAGTCCGGTCAAAACATAGCGGGCGCACATTCCATGACCCAGATACTGATCGCCGTGCCGACCCCCGGTCTGGTTGCGACCGAGTTCATGAAATCGATTGTCGGCCTGACCCAGGGCCTGCGCAAACGCCGGGTGCCTTTTGCGCTGAAAACCTACGAGTTTTCCGATATCGTCATGTCGCGCAACTATCTGGTTTCCTATTTTCTATCCAGCCGGAATTTCACGCACTGCCTGTTGGTAGATAGTGATTTATCTTTTACACCCAAGCAGTTATTTCGCCTCCTTGATTTCGACGAAGATTTCGTGGCGGGCGTTTATCCACAGCGGAACCTGCGGTTGGAAAAGTTTCGTCAGGCCGTGGAGCAGGATCTGAAATCCGGGGGCACCGCGACGCCTACACGCGAATTGCTGGCGCGGTCGATGAAATACAATCTGAGCTACTACATGCAGAAAGGTGGTGCGCCGATCGACGAACAGCGCGGCGATTTCCGCAGGACGGCAACGGTGGCGACGGGGTTCATGCTGTTCAAAAGGGTTGTGCCGGAAACCATTGTCGCCAGGGGCGCGGCACAGAAACTGCCCCGCAATGGGCTCTTGCCGATCTATCAGGACGCGCCGCTTTTCGCGGATTTCTTCTCGCATCGCTACAGCGACGAAGGCGATGCGATCTATGGCGAGGATCAGTCCTTTTGCCTGCGCTGGGTCAAGGATTGCGGCGGCGAGATCTGGGTCGATACCAAGTCTCGCATCACCCATCACGGGCATCTGGCCTTTCCGGGGGATTTTGCCCAGTCCGGCGGACCCTGACGCCGAAATTCCGCCCTGCACAAATGTTCCCGACTTGTTCTCAATTTTCTGTTGGAGACTCGGTCAGCTTGAACTATGTCTAAACCGTTAACGGGGGCGAGCATGGCCGAGCAGAAATCGATCGAGGTGCGCGGAGCGCGCGAGCATAATCTGAAATCGATCGATGTCGATATTCCGCGCGATCAGCTGGTCGTGATCACGGGCCTGTCCGGATCGGGCAAGTCCTCTCTTGCCTTTGACACGATCTATGCCGAGGGCCAGCGCCGCTATGTCGAGAGCCTGTCGGCCTATGCGCGCCAGTTTCTGAACATGATGGAAAAGCCGGATGTCGATCACATTTCCGGCCTCAGCCCGGCGATTTCCATCGAACAGAAGACGACGTCGAAAAATCCGCGTTCGACCGTGGGCACGGTCACAGAGATATATGATTACCTGAGGTTATTATACGCGCGGGCGGGCACGCCCTATTCGCCCGCAACGGGTCTGCCCATCGAGGCGCAGCAGGTGCAGGACATGGTCGACAGGATCATGGCGATGGAAGAAGGCACGCGCGCCTATCTGCTGGCGCCGATCGTGCGCGACCGCAAGGGCGAGTACAAGAAAGAGTTTCTGGAACTGCGCAAGCAGGGTTTCCAGCGCGTCAAGGTCGACGGAGACTTTCACGATCTGGATCAGCCGCCGGTGCTGGACAAGAAATTCCGCCACGATATCGACGTGGTGGTTGACCGGCTGGTGATCCGCGAAGGGCTGGAGACGCGTCTGGCCGACAGTCTGCGCACGGCGCTGGACCTTGCCGACGGGATCGCGGTGCTGGAGACGGCACCGACCGAAGGCGAGGCCGAGCGCACGACGTTTTCCGAGAATTTCGCCTGTCCGGTATCGGGTTTCACCATCCCCGAGATCGAGCCACGGCTTTTTTCCTTCAACGCGCCTTTCGGGGCCTGCCCGCAATGCGACGGGCTGGGGGTTGAACTGTTTTTCGACGAGCGGCTGGTGGTGCCGGATGAAGCGCTGCAACTGGCTGACGGTGCACTGGCGCCATGGCGCAAGGGTAAGTCACCCTATTTCCTGCAGACCATCGAAGCAATTGCGCGCCACTACGAATTCGACCCGAAAACCCCGTGGAAGGATCTGAAACCGCATGTGAAGCAGGTGTTCCTGTATGGTTCGGGCGATGACGAAATCCGGTTCCGCTATGACGAAGGCGGGCGCATTTACGAGGTGACGCGGTCGTTCGAGGGCGTGATCCCGAATATGGAACGCCGCTATCGCGAGACGGATTCCAACTGGATCCGCGAGGAATTTGAACGCTATCAGAACAACAGGCCCTGCGGGGTTTGCGACGGCTATCGGCTGAAACCCGAAGCGCTGGCAGTGAAGATCTGCGGGCTGCATGTGGGCGAAGTTGTGCGGATGTCGATCCGCGAGGCGCTGGACTGGATCGGCAGCGTGCCCGAGGGGCTGAGCACGCAGAAAAACGAGATCGCGCGCGCCATCCTCAAGGAAATTCACGAACGTCTGGGTTTTCTGAACAATGTCGGGCTGGAATATCTGACGCTGAGCCGGTCTTCGGGCACGCTCAGCGGTGGTGAAAGCCAACGCATACGCCTTGCCAGCCAGATCGGATCGGGGCTGACGGGCGTGCTGTATGTACTGGACGAGCCGTCAATCGGGCTGCATCAGCGCGATAATGACCGCCTGCTGGCGACGCTGAAAAACCTGCGCGATCAAGGCAATACGGTGATCGTGGTCGAGCATGACGAAGAAGCGATCCGCGAGGCGGATTATGTTTTCGATATCGGGCCCGGTGCGGGTGTGCATGGGGGGCAGGTGGTGGCCGAAGGGCTGCCCGCCGAGATTGCGGCAAACCCGGCCTCGGTCACGGGGGCGTATCTCTCGGGCAGCAGAAAGATCGATGTGCCCGTGACGCGGCGGTCGGGCAATGGCAAATCGGTTACCGTGGTCAAGGCGACGGGCAACAACCTGCGGAACATGACGGCCGAATTTCCCCTGGGCAAGTTTGTTTGTGTCACGGGCGTTTCGGGCGGGGGCAAATCCACGTTGACAATCGAGACCCTGTTCAAGACGGCCTCGATGCGGCTGAACGGCGCGCGCCAGACCCCCGCACCCTGTCAGACCATCGAGGGGCTGGAGCATCTGGACAAGGTCATCGATATCGACCAGCGCCCGATCGGGCGCACGCCACGGTCGAACCCGGCCACATATACCGGGGCGTTCACGCCGATCCGCGACTGGTTTGCCGGCCTGCCCGAGGCCAAGGCGCGCGGCTATAAACCGGGACGGTTTTCGTTCAACGTCAAGGGCGGGCGCTGCGAGGCCTGTCAGGGCGACGGGCTGATCAAGATCGAGATGCATTTCCTGCCCGATGTCTATGTCACCTGCGAGACCTGCAATGGCGCGCGCTATAATCGCGAAACGCTTGAAATCCGCTTCAAGGGCAAGAGCATCGCCGATGTTCTGGACATGACGGTCGAGGATGCACAGGCGTTTTTCAAGGCTGTGCCCAGCATCCGCGAAAAGATGGACGCGCTGATGCGGGTCGGGCTGGGCTATATTCGCGTGGGCCAACAGGCGACCACCCTCTCAGGCGGCGAGGCGCAGCGGGTGAAACTGTCAAAAGAACTGGCCAGACGGTCGACAGGACGCACGCTCTATATCCTTGACGAGCCGACGACCGGCCTGCATTTCGAGGATGTGCGCAAACTGCTCGAGGTGCTGCATGAACTGGTGGATCAGGGCAACACGGTCGTGGTGATCGAGCATAATCTGGACGTGGTCAAAACCGCCGATCACATCATCGATATCGGCCCGGAAGGCGGTGATGGCGGCGGCCGGATCGTGGCCAAGGGTACGCCCGAAGAGGTTAGCAAGGCCAAGGCCAGCCATACCGGACGATACCTCAAGACCATGCTCAAGCCTGCGCAAATTGCCGCAGAATAAGCGAAAAATTGAAATCTCTTTCCGTTGTGCTAGGCTGAGTCGTACCTAGCAGCGGGAAGGAATTTGACGATGCTGATCGGACAGATACTGGAGGCGAAACCCAGTCAGGTCGTGTTTCGCATATCTCAGAACGCAACGGTATCAGACGCGGTGGATTCGCTTGCCGCCAAGGGCGTCGGCGCGCTCTTGGTCAGCGAAGATGGCAAATCGATTGATGGTATCATTTCCGAGCGTGACATCATTCGCGAGATCGGCAGCACGGGCGCCGAATGCCTGACGCGGCCGGTAAACAGTGTCATGACCAGCAAAATCACCAGTTGTGCCACCAGCGACAGCGCCGAACAGGCATTGCAACTGATGACGCAGGGCCGTTTCCGCCATTTGCCTGTCATGCGCGATGATGAGCTGATCGGCATGATTTCCATTGGTGATGTCGTCAAGGCGCGGATCGACGAGGTGCAGACCGAAAAGGGGCACCTCGAGGATATGATCCGGGGCTACTGAAACCGGCCAGAGGCCTGTACGCGTCAGGGCAGGGATGCCGCCTGATAGTCCCACATCGCGTTGATCGTGCCGGGCCCGACCGCGCCGTCGATGGCGCCTGAATAAAACCCCTCGTCGCGCAGGCGTTTCTGCAACTCGCGCGCGGTGGCGTTGTTCCAGTCGCCGCCACGCCGTGTCATCGGCCAGCGATGCCCCAGCGCAATCCCCTGCATGTAAAGATCAGCCGCCCTTACCGGATCGCGCGCCACGCCATGGCCACGCTCGTAGATAACCGCAAGGTTCGAATAACTGGCCGGAAAATCATAGCCTATCGCCTCTTCGAACCAGCGCCGCGCGGTGGCATAGTCGCGGGTCACGCCGGTGCCGCCAAGAAACATCAGCCCGAAATTATTGGCTGCCCGCGGTGAGCCCATGCGCGCGGCCCGGCCATAGAAATCAGCGGCGGTGGCATAGTTCTGGGCAACGCCCTTGCCGAAATAATACATCGTCCCCATCATCGCCGTGCCCGATGCATCACCCATGTCGATGGCGGTTTCCAGCTCTCTCAGCGCCTGTGCATTGCGGTCAGCGGCGGCGAGGGCGCGGGCGTAATGCACGCGGCTGCGGACATTGTCGGGGTCAGCCTCTACGGCGCGGCGACATGTGCTGATGGCGCGTGGCGCATCGATATCGTCACGGTAAAGGATGCCGCGATAGCTGGCGGTGCCGTCCAGATTGTCGGGATGCCAGGGCAGACCGGCGGCATCATCGCATTCGCGCGCAAGCCGCACGAGCGCCGGATCGGGACCGGCGGGGGTAACCGTGATCCCGTTGCCGCCATCCGCATCATTGTCGCGGGGCGGCTGGGCCACCACGGTCACCGTCGTATCGTTATCACCGGTATCCGACCCGGTCGCCAGTTCGCCCATGCGGCTGACGGCCAGCAGTACGTAATCGCTGCATAGTGCGTAGCGCCCGACAAAGGATTGCAGATCGGTGACGCTGGTACTTTGGCTCAGCCCCGACCATTCTGTCGCCGCGCCATTGCAATGGTTCTGCGTGACGGTGCCGTTTTGCTGTTCCGGCGCCGCCAGCGCGATGTTCAACGCATCTGCGACGTATGATATGCGGATCGCCTTGTTGGCGCTGTCGGGATCATCGGGGCGCAACCCGGCCTGATGATGCAGACCGACGATCACCAGATCGCTTTCGCGCAGAAGGAGAGAGCCGGAACTGCCTTGCATCGTGTCGCATGTATGCTGAATTTCGCGCTGGCTGGCCGGGTCCTGGTTTCGGTGCACCGCGCAGCGGATCGAACTGAACATCTTGGCGATGCCGCCCGGGTGATGCACGATGACCAGCGCCTCTCCTGGTGTGATGTCGGACGCGGCGACCATGCGGTTAAAACCCCAGTCCTTGTTCGGATTTCCCCGCACCCGGAAAAGCGCCGCATCAGCCTCGGCAATGGGTGAGGCGGCGGTCGCGGGCAGGATGATCGTGTAATATCGGGCGCTGTCGGGATCGCGCACGCTTTCAAATCCCATTAGCAGGCGCGCTTCGACCGGCAGGTATCCGGCGGTCACGATGCGGCTGTTCCGGGGTGGCTTGGTGCAGTGGGAATTGGTCAGGATGCGGTTGCCTTCCAGCAGCGTGGCGGTGCAATAGCTGATAAAGGTCTTGCCCTCATCATTTTCCCAGCACACATCCATGCGCCCGATGCTGCGGCCGAATTTGCGGATGCGGTCATTGGCCTCGCGCAGCCTGACGGGCGTCCAGTTGCCGTCATAGGTTGAGGCGTTGCCGTCAAGGCCAAGGATCTGCAGATCGGCGCCGGTGCTTTCGACCAGCTTCTCTTCGAATTCGAAATTGCAGACAGATTGTGCCAGCGCTATGCCCGGCAGGATCAGCCAGACCACCCCGACCAAAGCCAGTATACACCGCATAAATTCCCCCCGAGCTCAAATAAACTTGGTCAAGGGTCTCAGGTTTTGCCCCCGCATGGCAAGAAAATTCAGCAATGCGGGGCGCAGGTCAGGCGAGGGTGCCGTCGGCTGTCAGCATCGTCTTGCCGCCGAGCCAAGGATGCAGCGCCTCGGGCAGGATGACCGATCCGTCCTCTTGCTGGCCGTTTTCCAGCACCGCGATCAGGCAGCGACCGACCGCGAGGCCGGAACCGTTCAGCGTGTGGACGAATTGCGGCTTGCCGTCGCCATCGCGGAACCGCGCGTTCATCCGCCGGGCCTGAAAATCGCCGCAGACCGAGCAGGAGGAAATCTCGCGATAGGTGTTTTGGCCGGGCAGCCATACCTCGATGTCGTGGGTGCGCCGGGCACCAAAGCCCATGTCGCCGATACACAGGACAACCGTGCGATAGGCCAGCCCGAGTTTCTCCAGTATCCCCTCGGCGCAGCGCGTCATCCGGTCCAGCTCGGCCCGCGAGTCATCGGGATGGGTGACCGAGACCATTTCGACCTTTTCGAACTGGTGCTGGCGCAGCATGCCGGCGGTATCGCGACCGGCGCTGCCGGCCTCGGACCGGAAACACAGCGAATGCGCGGTATAGCGGCGCGGCAGGTAATCAGCGTCCAGCATGTGCCCGGCGACGATATTGGTCAGCGTCACCTCGGATGTCGGGATCAGCCACCAGCCATTGGTGGTCTCGTAGCTGTCTTCGGCGAATTTCGGCAGTTGGCCGGTGCCATACATGGTTTCGGGGCGGACAAGGACGGGCGTGTTGACTTCGGTCAGGCCGTTCTCGGTGGTGTGGGTGTCGATCATGAACTGCGCCAGCGCCCGGTGGATGCGGGCGACCGCGCCTGACAGCACAACGAAACGCGACCCCGAGAGTTTCGCGGCGGTTTCGAAATCCATACCGTTCTGCACGGCGGGCAGGTCGAAATGCTCACACGGGGTGAAATTCAGGCCGGGGGGCGTGCCCCAGCGGCGGATTTCGACATTGTCGGCCTCGTCCGCGCCGTCGGGCACGTCGTCAAGCGGCGCGTTGGGCAGACCGCCCAGCAAATCGTTCAGCCGCGCATCCTCGGCCCGTGCCTCATCCTCGAGCCGGGCAATCTCGGATTTCTTGTCGGCCACAAGGGCACGCAAACGCTCGAACTCGGCCTCGTCACCGGCGGCCTTGGCGGCGCCCACCTGTTTCGAGGCGGCGTTGCGTTCGGCCTGTGCCTGTTCGGCGGCGTGGATTTTCGCCCGCCGGGCCGTGTCGATGGCCAGCACCTCGGATGACATGCCCGACAGGCCGCGACGGGCCATCTGGGCGTCGAAGATATCGGGGTTTTCGCGAATGGCGCGAATGTCATGCATGGCTCTGATCCCGGCCTTTGGTGTATCGTGGCGGCGTTATGGCAGGCCAGCGGGCAGAGGACCAGACGGATTATGCGGGACCGGGATCATCGGGGAGGGTAGCAAGCCAATCTTTGTAGGCGGATAGGTAGGCTTTTTGCAGTTTGGGCGTGTCTTCGTCCGCGTCAGCCGCGACATGCCAGTGATCCGGCGGTGTCAGCCCGGCGGGCAGCAGGGTTTTGCCGTAGCCTGATCTGACACCGAAAGTTGTATTGACACTTTCCTGTGTAAGGTACCTTGTCACGCTCAAATCTGCCGATCTGAGGGAGGTGCGGGCACCTGACCAGCCCCGCAGCTTCGCCGATCCAAGTTCCGCCTGATGGAGCCGCGCGTTGTGCAGCTTGGCACGATAGAGTTGCGCCTTGTGCAGCTTGGCATGATAGAGCCGCGCCCCTTGCAGGTCGGCCCTATAGAGAACCGCCTCTTGCAGGTCGGCCCTACTGAGCCACGCCTTTTGCAGATTGGCCCCATCGAGCCGCGCCTTTTGCAGGTTGGCCCCACCGAGCCACGCCCCTTGCAGGTTGGCCCAATTGATCTGCGCCTCTTGCAGGTTGGCCCCATCGAGTCGCGCCTCTTGCCATTTCTCGTTCGCCATATCCGCCTTGCGCAGGTCGGCGCCGCGCAGGTCGAGCCTGTAGTCGCCTTCCAGCACGATCTGTTCATCGGTGCGGCGGCCCAGCACGGTCAGCGCTGCCTGGGTATCGACGCGCTGTTTGACCTCTGCGGGCTGTTCGTTCCCGTCCTTGTCTGTTTGGGCTGACGTCACCTCGACCAGCCCGGCATTTTCGCGGATATAGGCGCAGAGGATTTCCACGACCTGCACATGATCGCGGTCGCTGTCGCGGGCGATGCGTTCCAGCGCATAGATGCCGCCCAGCCGCACCTCGAGATTGGGGACGGTCCGTTTGCCATCGCCATCCTCAACCGTCTTTTCCGCGCCCAGCTGCTCAACCGCCTTGCTGATCCGGTCGGTGATGTGGCCCTGTTCGGCAACATCGGCCTGTTTTTGTGCGATGAAGGACCGCCATGCGACAAAGGGCGCACCGAACACCGCCGCCAGTACCAGGCCTATGTTCCGGATATCTGCACCGCGATCCTCGCTCTCAAGAAATCCCAGAGAAAGGCCCAACAGATAACCGAGTAAAGACAGTCCTAGTATGACAAGCATCAGGAACACAAAACCGAGAACAAAGCCGATCACCCGCCCCAGTTTCGCGCTGTTTTTTGGCCTGAAGCCCAGTCCCAGCCACGATGCGAGTTCGTTTTCCCGGTCAGACACGATTTTTTCCTGCTGCGATTTCTTCAAATATTCGTCCCCGCCACTATGTAGCCTGCAACCCGCCTTGCCAATATTCGGCCCCGGCGATAGGGTCCGGCGAAATTCGGAAACGGGGCGCGGGCCCCAACAGAGAAGGTCACATTGATGTATCTTGTTACACCTGCTTATGCGCAGTCGGTGGGCGGCGCGGGGGGGCTGGGCTCTTTCATTCCGCTGATCCTGATTTTCGCGATCATGTATTTCCTGCTGATCCGGCCCCAGCAAAAGAAGGTCAAGGAACATGCCGCCATGGTGCAGGCGATCCGCAAGGGCGATCAGGTGGTGACCTCGGGCGGGCTGATCGGCAAGGTCACGCGCGTCAAGGAAGATAACGAGATCGAGGTGGAACTGTCCAAGGGCGTGACCGTGCGCGTCGTGCAGTCCACCATCAGCCAGGTCCTGAACAAGACCGAACCGGCGTCCTGATCCCATGCTGCAAATCGCCCTTTGGAAACGGGTTGTCATCTGGGGGATCTGCCTGACGGGGCTGATCCTGGCCCTGCCCAACGGTTTTTACACACGGGTCGAGAAATCGAATGACGCGGCGGCGGCGATTGCCGCGGGCCAGTCCGGTGGTGATCTGAATGCCGATCTGGCGCTCTGGCCCGGTTTCCTGCCCTCGGGTCTGGTCAATCTGGGCCTTGATCTGCGCGGTGGTGCGCATCTTTTGGGTGAGGTTCAGGTCGAGGATGTCTATGCCAGCCGGATGGATGCCTACTGGCCCGAGGTGCGCGATGTGCTGCGCGCCGAGCGTGCCACCGTCGGCACGATCCGCCGCCAGCCCGCGCCGGGCGACGAATTGCGGGTGCGTATTTCCCAGCCCGACCAGATACAGGCCGCCGCTGCCGCCGTGCGCACGCTGGCGCGGCCCATCGTTCAGCTTTCGGGGCTGGGCGGCACGGATATCGAGGTGTCGACCGATGGCGCCGATGTCGTGGTGCGCCTGTCCGATGCCGAGCGTCTGGCCACAGACAACCGCACCATGCTCCAGTCGCTCGAGATTATCCGCCGCCGGGTTGACGAGGTTGGCACGCGCGAGCCGACCATTCAGCGACAGGGTGCCGACCGCATCCTGATTCAGGTGCCGGGCATCGGCTCGGCCGAAGAGCTGAAGGCGCTGATCGGCACGACGGCGCAGCTGAATTTCCAGCATGTCGTCGGCACCACGTCCGATCCCAATCAGGCGCTGGAGCCGCGCACGGTCATGTACCCCTCGATCGATGCGGGCGAACAGGGGCTTTACTATGTGCTCGAGGAAACGCCGGTGGTCACTGGCGAAGATCTCAATAACGCCCAGCCATCGTTTGACCAGAACGGCCGCCCGGCGGTCAGTTTCCAGTTCAACGTCTCGGGCGCGCGGAAATTCGGGGACTACACTGCAGAGAATATCGGCCAGCCCTTTGCCATCGTGCTGGATGAAGAGGTGATTTCAGCGCCGGTGATCCAGTCACATATTCCGGGTGGATCGGGCATCATCACCGGCAGCTTCAGCGTCGAGGAGTCGACGCAGCTTGCCGTTCTGCTGCGCGCGGGCGCATTGCCGGCCAAGATCACGTTTCTGGAAGAGCGTACCATCGGGCCGGAGCTGGGACAGGACAGTATCGATGCGGGCAAGGTCGCCTCGGTCGTGGCCTTTGCCGGCGTGCTGATCTTCATGGGGCTGTCCTATGGGCTGTTCGGTGTCTTTGCCAATATCGCGCTGATCCTGAATGTCGGGCTGATCTTTGGCCTTCTCAGCCTGATTGGCGCGACGCTGACGCTGCCGGGTATTGCCGGGATCGTGCTGACCATCGGCATGGCGGTCGACGCCAATGTGCTGGTCTTTGAGCGTATCCGGGAAGAGCTGAAGACAGCGCGCGGCCCGGCGCGGGCCATCGAGCTGGGCTACGAGAAGGCATTGTCGGCCATACTGGACGCCAATATCACGACCTTCATCACTGCCGTGATCCTGTTTGCCATGGGATCGGGGCCAGTGCGTGGTTTCTCGGTAACGCTGGGGATCGGCATCATGACATCCGTCTTCACGGCGATTTTCGTTACACGGCTGATGGTGGTGACATGGTTCGAATACCGTCGCCCCAAGAAGATTGAGGTCTGAGATGCGGCTGAGACTGGTTCCCAAAGAGACCAACTGGGATTTCTTTCGCTATTGGAAGATGACGTTTGGTGCCTCGGCCGCGGCGATGGTGGCCTCGGTCCTGCTGTTTCTGCTTGTCGGTCTGAATTTCGGCATCGATTTCAGGGGCGGTACAACCATCCGCATCGACAGCGAGCTGGCGGTCGATGTGGGTGCGTATCGCGATGCACTGTCGGCACTGAATCTGGGCGATGTTTCGATCACTCAGGTTTTTGACCCGACCCGTCCCGATCAGAATGTTGCCCAGATCAGGATCGAGGCGCAGGAAGGCGACGAGAGCGTCTCGCCCGAGACCATCGCCGCCATGGAGGATGCGCTGCGGGTCATCGACCCGGCCATGACATTTCCTTCGGTCGAATCCGTGGGCCCCAAAGTCTCGGGAGAGCTGATCCGCACAGCAGTAATTGCCGTTATCCTCGCGATTGCGGCGGTTCTGGTCTATATCTGGCTGCGTTTTGAATGGCAGTTTTCGCTGGGTGCGGTGGCGGCTCTGGTGCATGACGTGACGCTGACCATCGGCATTTTCAGCCTGCTGCAGATCAAGTTCGATCTGGCGATCATCGCAGCACTTTTGACCATTGTGGGCTATTCGCTGAACGATACCGTGGTCGTCTTTGACCGGGTGCGCGAGAATCTGCGGAAATACAAGAAGAGAAACCTGCAGGAAGTTATGAGCCTGTCGATCAACGAAACGCTGAGCCGGACGGTTATGACCTCGGTCACGACGCTCCTTGCGCTGATCTCGCTTTTCGTGCTGGGCGGGGACGTGATCCGCGGCTTTGTCTTTGCAATGATCTGGGGTGTGATCGTGGGTACCTATTCCTCGATTTTCGTGGCCTCTGCCATCCTGCTGCGGCTCGGGGTCAAGCGTGACTGGAGCAAACCAGACAGCAATCAAGGCAATCGTTTCGCCGATATCGACAGCTAGCGAACCGGCCGCTGCTTTGACGGTCGGATGAATTGCGGGTATCGCAGGGGCGGCAGTGGAGTGCCGGAACATGCGTTTGAACGAAATGAGGATCACATCCGGGCTGACCGTTGACGGGTACGGGCCGGATTTCTTTCGCGTGGGCGGCACCGTGCATCAGGGTGGTGTGCTGGTGGCACCTGACGGTGTGCAGCCATGGGCCGGCGTCACGGATCACGGGCCGCTCTTGTCGGTGCAGGGTCAGGTCGATGTGTTGCTGATGGGCATGGGCGCGGATATCCGCCATCCGCCAAAGGCGCTGCAGGAACGTATGGACGAGATCGGCCTCGGGCTCGAGGTGATGTCATCGGCGTCGGCGGCGCGTACCTATAATATCCTTTTGTCCGAGGGGCGTCGCATCGCGGTGGCGCTGATCCCGGTTGGCACCGGCTGAGGGGGCGGTGATCACGGTCCGCAATCTGTGCGTCGGGCGCGGCGGTGTGGCGCTGCTGCGCAGTGTGGAATTCACCGCCGACAGCGGGCAGATGCTGGTCTTGCGGGGGCCGAACGGCGTGGGCAAGACAACACTTTTGCGCAGCCTTGCCGGGCTTCAGCCCGCGTGGGAAGGCGAGATTGCGGTCGATCCCGAGGATATCGTCTATGCCGGTCATCAGGACGGGATCAAGGCACAGCTGAGCGTGTCGGAGAACCTGCGTTTCTGGGCCGAGGTGTTTGGCTTTGGTCCCATCGATGCGGCGCTGGAGCGTTTCGGGCTGATGGCGCTGGCGGATCGACCGGGCGGGGCCTTGTCGGCGGGCCAGAAACGGCGGCTGGGGCTGGCGCGGCTGGCCGTGAGCGGGCGGCGAATCTGGCTGCTCGATGAACCGACTGTATCGCTTGACAGCGACAGCACGGCGCGTTTCGGCGATATCATCAGGGCGCATCTGAAAGATGGCGGCGTGGTGATTGCCGCCACCCATATCGATCTGGGGATTGAAGGAAGCGTGCTGGATCTCGGGCGTTGGCGGGTGACCGGCGAAGACCAGAGTGGTGATCCGTTTTTGACGGAGGGCGCGTTTTGAAGGCGCTCCTGATCCGCGATATCCGGCTGGCGATGCGTGCCGGGGGCGGCTTTGGCCTCGCGCTTGGGTTTTTCCTGATCGTGGCGGTGCTGGTTCCCTTTGCCGTGGGGCCGCACGGCGATCTCTTGTCGGCCATCGGGCCGGGGGTGCTCTGGGTCGGGGCGATGCTGGCCTGTCTGTTATCGCTGGACCGCATTTTCCAGCTGGATTTCGAGGATGGCTCGCTGGCGCTGCTGGCGACATCTCCCATACCCGCCGAAGCGATGGTCATGGCCAAGGCGACGGCGCATTGGCTGACGACAGGCCTGCCGCTGGTGGCCCTGTCGCCGGTGCTGGCGGTCTTTTTCAATGCGGCGCCCGGCGCTTATCTGTGGCTGCCGGTATCGCTGCTGATCGGGACGCCGGCGCTGAGCATGATCGGGGCCTTTGGCGCGGCGCTGACCGTGGGGCTGAAGCGCGGCGGGTTGCTCTTGTCGTTATTGGTGCTGCCGCTTTACGTGCCGACGCTGATATTCGGGGCCGAACTGGCCCGGCGTGGTGCCGAGGGGGCGGCGGTGCAGACGCCGCTTTTGTTGCTGACGGGGATATCACTGGCAAGCTTTGCCGCATTGCCCTTTGCTGCGGGGCTGGTTTTGCGCGTCAATTTGCGCTGAGCACTGCCGCAAAGGCGCATTGAAACCCGGGCCGGAATGGATAGGATCGCGCCATGTCTCTTTGGGAATATGCAAATCCGAAAAAATTCATGGACCTGTCGGGTCGGCTGATGCCGTGGCTCTCGTGGCTGACGGCCGGATTTGTTGCCGTCGGGCTGATCTGGGGGTTCTTTTTCACGCCTGACGATTACCGCCAGGGTTCGACGGTCAAGATCATCTATCTGCACGTGCCTTCGGCGCTGATGGCGATCAATACCTGGCTGATGATGCTGGTGGCTTCACTGATCTGGCTGGTGCGCCGCCACAATGTCAGCGCGCTGGCTGCGCGGGCCGCCGCGCCGGTGGGGGTGGCCATGACGCTGATCGCGCTGGCCACGGGTGCGATCTGGGGCAAACCGATGTGGGGCACCTACTGGGCATGGGATCCGCGCCTGACCTCGTTTCTGATCCTGTTCCTGTTTTATCTGGGGTATATGGCACTCTGGGCCGCGATTGAGGATCGGGACACGGCGGCGGATCTGACCTCGGTCCTTTGTATCGTCGGATCGGTCTTTGCCGTGCTCAGCCGCTATGCGGTGAATTTCTGGAACCAGGGGCTGCATCAGGGAACCTCGGTGCCGGTGGCCACGGGCAACCGCTCGGTTGATGACGTGTTTTTCATCCCCCTCGTGATCGCGATGGTGGGTTTTGGCCTGCTATTTGTCACGCTTCTGCTGCTGCGCACCCGTACCGAAATACGACTGGAGCGGCTGAAGGCGCTGGAGCGGCGGGAGCGTCTGGCATGATGCCCGATCTTGGAAAATATGCGGGTGATGTGCTGATGGCCTATGGCGTGTCGTTGTTGATTTTGGGTGGCATTGTCCTGATATCGATCCTGCGCGCGCGTGCCGTCAGGGCCCGGCTGGCAGCGGCTGAGCGGCGCAGGTAGGAGCGGGTGGGCATCGGATTTCTCGGCCATCACCACGAAAATCATTGCAATACGATGCCTTTGTTCGTGCAGATTGCCGGGTAATTCGCATTCTTTTCGCGCGCAAATACCCTGTTAGTTGCAGCGTAAATGCCCATACACCTCACGAATATTGCAAAGCCGGATTCAAATATGTCAGCTGTGTCAGAATTCTGCCTTTTTTCTGCCACTTTTTGACATGCTGGATTTTGCAGATATCGAACCGATTCAGAATTGGCGAATCCATAATTTGAGTCCCTGAACCGGAATTTGACAATATCTGGACAGCACTGTCCGGAAATCCTGCACAATATCGATATTTTGCATCCTTAGCGTGTTTTGTGACCCTGAATTTCGGGAATTGAACGGGCCACATTCCCGCCATAAAGCTGCCCGGAACGAAAAAATAACGAAACCGACAGCAGTCTTCTAAATTATTGAAATAACGCCGGATTCCCGGCGCCTTCAGGCATGAGGTAAAGGCAGTGAAACAGGCATTCAGCCGGTTCTCCAGTCGTGGGCTGGTGGCCGGGATCGGGATCGGTTTATCCATTATTGGCCAGGCGGCATGGGCGGCAACCTGTCAGTCCATTGACCCGACGGATGGCGGGGCCGTCCACCATCTGAACGCGGGCGGGTTTCTGACCGTGACCATGGCCCCGGGCGAGGTGCTGACCATTACCCCCGATTTCGGGCCGGGCATCGTTTCATCGCCCTTTCGTCTGAGCGGCCCCGGTTTTACCGATGCCGGTGATCTGTCAGTGACCGCACGGTATACGGCGACGGCGGACGGCACGGCGCGGCTCTCGACCCGGGGGGGTGCGGGGGATTTCGATGTCACCTGCACCACGGTCAAACCGGCCGCGACCGCCAGCAGCGCCATTGTCATGGGCGCAGAGATCAGCGGCGTCACCCAATCCGAGGCCACGGCCACCGGTGTCGGGTTGAATTCGCAAAGCCGCTTTGGCCAATCGCAGTCATCAGTGCAAAGAAACCGGTTTTTTCTGGGCACGGCTGGCCGGGCAAATGCGCCGGACTGGAATATCTGGACCTCGGCCGAATTTCGGGTGCTGGAGGGCGGTCTGGATGGTCAGGCGGCCGATCTTGTCATGGGGGTCGACCGCAAGCTTGGTGAAAATGTACTGATCGGGGCGTTGCTGGCCTATGGTGTGCTGGATATCTCCAACGGCATGGATACGGCGCAGGCGCAGTCGCTGGCCTTTGGCCCCTATCTGGCGGTCGATACCAATGGCCTGACCATCGACAGCTTTCTCACATTTGCACGGCCCGAATACGAGACGACGCTGGGCAATTTTACCGCGACGCGCCGCACGACGGGCCTGTCGCTGACCGGTGATGTCGAACGCGGCGGCTGGGGATTGTCGCCGTCGCTGAGCTATCATGCCTTTGTCGAGGAGCAGCCGGCAGTGGGTACGGCAGCGGCGAACCGGATCGTGTCGAAAACCCTGTCGGCATCGATCAAACTGGAAGCGAAGGCCGGTTTGCTGGGGGGTGATCTGGCACCCTATTTCAGCATCGGTCTGGATCATGGCCGCTGGGAGAGCACGAGCGCCGGTATCAGCCGCTTTACCGCGCCGCGCTATGGGCTGGGTCTGGGCGGAAAGCTGGGGATCGGTGATCTGACCATCGATATCGATGCGGGCAGGCTGCGGGCCGATACGCGCGATATCGGGATCAGGGCGCGCTATGAGATCGCGTTCTGATCCCAAGCTGCACTGACGCGCGCGGCGCCACCCGGGGGTGTTTCGCCAGCCCGCCGCGTCCGTCCGCCCCCTCTTTCGGCCTGCCCCCGAAAGAGGGGGCGGACAAAAAGGGGCGGGCAAAAGGGGGCTTTGCCCCCGGCCCGTCGAAACGGGCCTCCCCCAAGGTATTGAAAGAACAATGAGATCACCAATGCAAAACGCCCGCCAGAGAGGCGGGCGCTGAGCTGCTGTCGGGCAGTTTGCGGCGGATCAGGACGCCTTGGCGAGGTTTCTGAGCACGTAATGCAATACGCCGCCATGTTCGAGATATTCGATCTCGACCTCGGTATCGATACGCGATTTCAGCGTGATCTCTTTGGTTGAACCATCGGCATAGGTGATGGTGCAGGCAACCTCGGAAAGCGGTTTGATATCGCCCTCGAGCCCACTGATATCGACGGTTTCCTGACCCGTCAGGCCCAGTGACTTGCGGGTGTCACCACCGGTGAACTCGAACGGGATAACGCCCATACCGACGAGATTGGAGCGGTGGATACGCTCGAAGCTTTCGGCGATGACGGCCTTGACGCCGAGGAGATTGGTGCCCTTGGCCGCCCAGTCACGCGAAGAGCCGGCGCCATATTGCTGGCCGCCAAAAATGACGAGCGGCGTGCCCGCATCCTGATAGGCCATGGCGGCGTCGTAGATCGCGCTTTGTTTGCCATCAGGGCCGAGCGTGTAGCCACCTTCGACCCCGTCCAGCATCTCGTTCTTGATGCGGATATTGGCGAAAGTGCCGCGCATCATCACCTCGTGATTGCCGCGCCGCGAGCCGTAGGAGTTGAACTCGCGCTGGGGGACCTGCCGTTCGACAAGGTATTTACCGGCTGGTGTCGTATCCTTGAACGATCCGGCGGGCGAGATGTGGTCGGTGGTGATCATGTCGCCGAGGATGGCCAGGACACGCGCGCCGGTAATGTTCGAGATCGTGCCGGGCTCGGCGCTCATGTTCCGGAAATAGGGCGGGTTCTGGACATAGGTCGAGGTTGCAGGCCAGTCATAGGTTTGCTGGGCGGGTACCTCGACACCCTGCCATTTCTCATCGCCCTTGAAGACATCGGCATATTTCGACTGGAACGCCTCACGCGTGACGGTTTCGGCCACCAGATCGGCGACCTCCTGAGAGGTGGGCCAGATATCGCGGAGATAGACATCATTGCCGTCATTGTCCTGGCCGATGGGATCGGTGGTCAGGTTGATATCCATGGTCCCCGCCAGCGCATAGGCCACAACAAGGGGCGGCGAGGCGAGGTAGTTGGCGCGCACATCGGGGCTGATGCGGCCTTCGAAGTTGCGGTTGCCAGACAGGACAGAGGTGGCGACAAGATCGCCTTCGGCGATAGCCTCGGAGAGTTCCTTCTGGATCGGGCCGGAATTGCCGATACAGGTGGTGCAGCCATATCCCACGAGGTTGAAGCCGATGGCATCGAGATCCTTTTGCAGGTCGGCGGCTTCGAGATAGGCGCTGACAACCTGTGATCCGGGGGCAAGCGAGGTCTTGACCCAGGGTTTGCGGTCAAGGCCCAGCGCGGCGGCCTTGCGCGCCACCAGACCTGCACCGATCATGACATAGGGGTTGGACGTGTTGGTACAGGAGGTGATCGAGGCGATCACCACCTTGCCCGAGGACATGGTATAGTCTTCGCCCGCGACCGCAACCTGTTTGTCCATCGGACGTTTGAACGTCTCTTCCATTTCCTTGCGGAAGGCGGCCTGGGCAGTGTCAAGCGCCACGTAATCCTGTGGGCGTTTCGGGCCCGAGATGGCGGGCACGATCGTGCCCATGTCCAGATGCAGCGTGTCGGTATAGACCGGCGCGTAATCGGCATCGCGCCAGAGGCCGTTTTCGCGGGCATAGGCCTCGACAAGGCGGATGCGGTCTTCGTCGCGGCCTGTGGTGGTCAGGTAGCGCAGGGTTTCGCCGTCAATGGGGAAAAAGCCGCAGGTGGCACCGTATTCGGGGGCCATGTTGGCGATGGTGGCGCGGTCGGCCAGCGGCAGGTGGTCGAGGCCGGCGCCGTAGAATTCGACGAATTTGCCGACAACGCCCTTTTCGCGCAGCATCTCGACCACTTTGAGCACGAGATCGGTACCGGTGGTGCCTTCGACCATCGATCCGGTCAGCTCAAACCCGACAACTTCGGGGATCAGCATCGAGATGGGCTGGCCCAGCATCGCCGCTTCGGCCTCGATCCCGCCGACGCCCCAGCCAAGGACCGCCATGCCGTTGACCATGGTTGTGTGGCTGTCCGTGCCGACAAGCGTATCGGGATAGGCGACCTCGACACCGTTCTGGTCGGTATCGGTCCAGACCGTCTGGGCGAGATATTCGAGGTTGACCTGATGGCAGATACCGGTGCCGGGGGGGACGACGCGAAAGTTGTTAAAGGCCGACTGCCCCCATTTCAGAAATGTATAGCGCTCCATGTTGCGCTGGTATTCACGGTCGACATTCATCTGGAAGGCGCGGGGGTTGCCAAATTCGTCAATCATCACCGAATGGTCGATCACCAGATCGACGGGGTTCAGTGGGTTGATCTTGTCGGGATCGCCACCCAGTCCGACGATGCCGTCGCGCATCGCCGCGAGGTCCACGACCGCCGGAACGCCGGTGAAATCCTGCATCAGGACGCGGGCCGGGCGATAGGCAATCTCGCGCGGGTTCTTGCCGCCATTCGCCGCCCAGTCCGAAAAGGCGCGGATATCATCAAGCGACACGGTGCGCCCGTCATCCTCGAAGCGCAGCATGTTTTCGAGAACGACTTTCAGCGCGGCGGGCAATTTCGAAAAATCGCCGAGACCGGCCTCTTGCGCGGCATTGATCGAATAATAATCGATGCTGTTGCCGCCATAGCTGAGGGTCTTGCGGGTGTTGGCGCTGTTCTTGCCGACGGTGACGGTCATGGCTGTCCTCCGATATGTCAGAATTCCGGGATTGCGGCCCTAATGCATCAAGGCCGGTGGTCATTCAAGTGGGCGGTCGCGATTTTGTATACCATAGTACACATATTTTGGTGAAGACCCCGGTACGCGGTGATTTCGCTTTGGCGCGGACTTGCCTATAGTGGGTGTGACCGCCGGACACAGCGATATCGCAAAACCTTGATTGGTGTTTCAGCCGGGAGGGGGATAGGACACGATGTGTGAAAAAGAGCAGGTAGGATGCTGATGCGCGGTATACTGAACATCGTTGTCGTTCTGACGCTGGGCTGGGCGACGAGCGCCTATGGCCAGGCGCGGCAGGTTGTTGTCGAGCTTTACACGTCGCAGGGCTGTTCGTCCTGCCCGCCGGCGGATGAACTGCTGCGCGAGTTGTCAACGCGTGATGACGTTATCCCGCTGGCCTTTCATGTCGACTATTGGGATTATATCGGCTGGAAGGATATCTTTGCCGATCCGAGCCATACCAAGCGTCAAAAGGGATATGCCTACAAGGCCGGGAGCCGCACGATCTATACCCCGCAGATGATTGTCAGCGGTCAGGATCATGTCGTGGGTTTCAAACCGATGGCGCTTGCTGACTACATTCAGAACCAGCGCAGCAAGGATTACGGGGTGCGCGTTTCGATCACGCCGATGGCAGGCGGGGTGCTGGTATCGGCCGTGGCTGCGGGGCCGTTGGCCACGGGCGCCGTCATTCAGGTGATCCGCTACATGCCCGAAGCGACGGTTGCCATCGAACGGGGTGAGAATGCAGGGCGCACCATAACATATTCGAATATCGTGACCGACTGGGACAGCATTGCCGATTGGAACGGGCGCGAGCCGTTCGAGGCAAAGCTTGATCTGGAAGGCAATGACCCCGTTGTCATTCTGGTTCAGGAACGCGACTACGGGCCCATATTGGCCGCCGCACGCCTTGCATCACGGTGAGGTTTCCAGCGGCGATGAAACCAGATCCACTGTTCGGGATGTGATCTGACCCGTGCTTCGAGGCTGTCATTGGCGCATTGCGTCATTTCGGGGGCCGTCGTCGGTGCAAGCGCCGGTTCGATAGTCACCGAAAAATCCAGACCGTTTTCCAGCCGCGCTGCATAGGCGGGAAAGAGCGGGATATCATTCGCGATGGCCACTTTTGCCGCCGTGAGCGCGGTGGTGGCGGTCTGGCCGAAAAAGCTCAGCTCTGCCCCTTCGTAGAAATACTGGTCGTTCAGAACCAACGCGACGCCGCCCTGACGGACATGATCAACCAGCGCGCCGAACCCTTCTTTGCGCCGGCCAAAGACCGGCTCACCCATATCGCGCAGCGCAGCCTCGTAGTGCTGATTGGCGTAGTAATTGTTGAGCGGTCGGTAGAAGAACCCGACCGGTATCCCCTCGGCGTTCAGAGCCGCGCGGATGGCCTCGTAATTTCCGAAATGCCCGGAAATCAGCAGTGCGCCACGACCGTTTTGCGTCGCGCGGCGAAGCTCGTCCAGCCCTGCGCCAGCGATTGGCTGTGCACATGCGCGTTTGCGGAACGCAGCGCCGGAATAATATTCGATCAGAACCCGGCCGGCATTGTTGGCAGCACCGCGCGCGACGCGCTGCATGTCCCGGGGCGGTAGTTCGGGCATCGCATAGGCAAGATTGGCGAGCGACCGCCGCCGATAGCCCCCAAGCCAGCCCAGAAGAAACTGCAGCAGCGCCCCCGAAACGGCAATGCGGGGCCGATACGGGATTGTCCGGGCCAGACCGATCAGGATGACCAGCACGACGTTGAACAGCCAGTCTGTCGGTCCTCGGCCCTGCTCGGGGCGGCGATGGCGTTCACGCTTTTCGAAATTCATGATATGTCGGGCGCTTCTGCGGGCTGTCGCTGAACCGGTCGATACGGGGCTGCCATTCTCTCAGCCGAACCTATGGCGCGGGTGATTTCGGCAGGCCGGTGCCGATCATGCTGTCGCGCGTCACCAGACGGGCCAGTGCCTCTTCGTCCATGTCCGCGGTATTGGCCGGGCGCGCGGGCAGGACGATATAGCGCATATCGGCGGTCGAGTCGTGCACGCGTACGGTAACATCATCGCCCAGCCTGACGCCGAACTCTGCCAGAACGGCGCGCGGCTCGCGTACCGCCCGAGACCGGTAGGCGCGGGTCTTGTACCAGTCGGGCGGCAGACCCAGAAGGTTGCGCGGATAACAGGAGCACAGCGTGCAGACGATCATGTTATGCACCCGGTCGGTGTTTTCGACCGCGATCAGCCTGAGCGCGCCGATATCATAGCCCATTTCGCGGCTGGCGGCAGAGGCATCGGCCAGAAGGCGCGCGCGGAATTCAGGATCGACCCAGGCGCGTGCCACGACACGCGCGCCATCGGCGGGCGAGCGGGCATCCATGGCGTCGATCTGGGCCTGAATCTCGGCCGGTGTCGTCACGCCCTTGTCGATCAGAATCTCGCGGATCGCGATTTCCATGCTCTGCCAATAGCTGAGCGGGCCGTCATTATCGGCGCGGTAGGGATGGCCCGAAGGCGACAGGTGGTCAGCGTGATCATGGGGCATCAGGCGGGCTCCAGCCAGTGGGCGTAAATCTCTGCATCCAGCGTATCATCGGGGTTTTCCGCCGCCGCGCCCCAGATCTCGGCCATGGTAAAGCGCAGACGGTAGAGTGTCTGATCCTCTGCCTTGTGCCCATAGGCCAAAGCCTCGGGGTTGGGAAATGATCCGAGTGTGCGTTCGACCACCCCTGTCTTGCCCCGCAGATAGAAGGGCGTTCGGACATGGCCCGGGGGAAACATCGCCTTGACGCGCATTTTCATGTCGTGAGCAGAGCCTCTGTCAATGTCGCATCGGCCAGACCGGTGGCCGTCTGGCCCATTCTAGCCTGCGCCTGCCGAACCGCAAGTTCCGTCGCGGCCCCGAAATACCCATCAAGACAGATCGCGGACCCGGCCTGCCTGAGCGCGGATTGCAGCGCGATGACCGCTTCCCCGGTTGATCCAGGCCCCAATGTCCCGGGGGCCATGATAAAAGCAAGGCGGCACTTGGCACGCCAGAGCAGGCGTCGGCGATCATCAAGCCCCCTGAGCCCGCCATTCACGGCGCGGGTTACGGCGATCAGGTCGTCAGCATCGGCCATGGCGTTGATCTCGCGCGACATCCAGTATTCCAGCGCCAGACGCAGCGACAGGACGGTTTCGGCGGCGCGTTCCGGCCCGGCCTCGAGATCGACACCGATACGCGCACCGATGTCGCGGTAGTTGCGGCGCCCGGTCAATTGGATCAGGCCGCGCCCTTTGTAGCGCACACCGTCGCCCGGTTCTGTATTGCCGATATCCAGACGGCCCTCATAGGCCTCGCCCGAGGCGAATTCGACGGTGGTGCGCAGCCCCGCCGATTCGTGCAGGATCTGGGCCAGAAAATGCGCCATGCGTAGTCTGGATGACAGCCCATATTCCGCCAGTATGCCCGACAGGCACGGCCCAAGCTCGGCAATGATACGATCCTGATCCATGGCCTGATCGGGCGTGAATTCCGGGGCGATGGCGCGCAGATCTTCAGCGGTGATCAGATAGGGTGGCGTGTCGCTCACGCCGTGTGGTCCGGAGTGGCCATTTCCGGGGTGGCGGCAGTTGCATAATCCGCGCCGCGCGCCTGCACTTCGGCCAGCTTTTCGGCAAGTTCCTGTGTGCTATAGACCCCTGCCTCGATCAGGTTCTGGTTTACCGAAGCCACCCAGCGTTCGTAATAGCTCATGGTTTCAAAGGCATCTTCGCCCATATCCTCGAGCACGCGGCGCAACCCGTCGACGGTAAAGAACCCCTTGCCCGAGCAAAGCACCATCAACGCATCGACCCGTTTTTCCCACAGCGCGAAATCATGGCCGTCCATGGCGACTTCACCGGCATCCTGTCCGCCCATGTCGTGCCAGCGGTGTTCTGGAGGTCTGGTCATGCGCCAAACCTAGGCAGAAAGCCTTGCCGGTGCAATGCCCGCAGGGATGCGCCGCCTGCTTAGCCAATCGTATCAGTAATCCGAGCTGACCCCCGTCTTCAGCGCATCGTTCAGCGCCTGTTCGGCCCAGCCACCGGCCCCGCCGCGATTGCGGATTTCCCATAGCTGACGGGCTGCCGCCGCCGTCTTGCCCGCCGCGACCAGCCCCTGACCATAATAGCTGCGCGCGAGGACATTGTCGGGATCGGCGGCGATAGCCTGTTCGTAATAGTCAAAGGCCCGTTCGGTATCGCCCGTTTTGCGGCTGATGAACCCACGATAGGTCAGGACGCGCGTATCATCCTGATCCGACATGGCCGCGAGCACCTTGCGCGCATTGTCATATTGCCCGTCATAGGCCAGTTCGCGCACCGCATCATAGCGGGTGTCATCGTCCAGCCTGCTGTCCTGGGCATCGACGCATTCCTTGGTTTTTTCGTCCCAGACCTGACCGTTGATGCATTCGGCGGTGGTGTTCGTCTGGGTGGGTTGCGTATCGGTGTTCGAACCCACGGCAAGCGCGACCGACGGGATCATGATTGCCGCAATGGCTGTCATGCGCAGCATGGTTGAAACTCCTGTTTTGCTGAAGTGCCGGATAGACTTGGGCTTAGTCTAGCAGAAATCCGGCACAGATGGACGGAACAGGGCGTCAATTCACCTGCAATTTACCGTGAAGTCCCGACACCGGTCAGTCGCCGAACACGCGCGCAAAAATCGTGTCGACATGTTTCGTGTGGTAGGCGATATCGAATTTCTCTTCGATTTCTTCGGCGCTGAGTGCAGCGGTCACGTCGGCATCGGCCAGAAGCTCGGTTTTGAAATCCTTGTCTTCCTCCCAGACTTTCATCGCGTTGCGTTGTACGAGGCGATAGGCGTCTTCGCGGCTGACGCCTGCCTGCGTGAGGGCCAGCAGAACACGCTGGCTCATCACCAGACCTCGAAACTTGTTCATATTGGCCAGCATATTGTCGGGATAGATCACCAGCTTGTCGATGACACCCGTCAGGCGCGCCAGCGCAAAATCCAGCGTGATCGTGGTGTCGGGGCCAATATTGCGCTCGACCGAGGAATGGCTGATGTCGCGTTCATGCCAGAGCGTGACATTCTCGAGCGCCGGCACCACCGCCATGCGCACGAGCCGGGCAAGCCCGGTCAGGTTTTCGGTCAGGACTGGGTTGCGCTTGTGCGGCATCGCGCTCGACCCCTTTTGCCCCTTGGAGAAAAATTCTTCGGCTTCCAGCACCTCGGTGCGCTGCATGTGGCGGATTTCGGTGGCGATGTTTTCAACCGATGCGGCCACGACACCCAGCGCGGCAAAGAACGCTGCATGACGGTCGCGGGGGATGACCTGGGTGCTGATCGGTTCAGGCTCCAGCCCCAGCTGGTGGCAGACATGCGCCTCGACCGCGGGATCGATATTGGCGAAGGTGCCAACAGCACCCGAAATGGCGCCGGTCGCGATTTCGGCGCGCGCGGTTTGCAGGCGGGTGCGGTTGCGGTCCATCTCGGCGTAGAAACGGGCAAATGTCAGGCCCATGGTCACCGGCTCGGCGTGAATGCCGTGGCTGCGCCCGATGCGCACGGTCATCCTGTGCTCTTCGGCCCGGCGTCTGAGCGCAGCGAGCAGCGCGTCGATATCGGCCAGCAGAATGTCGGCGGCACGCACCAGCTGGACGTTGAAACAGGTATCCAGCACATCCGAAGACGTCATGCCCTGATGCACAAAGCGCGCCTCTTCCGCGCCGACATGCTCGGCCAGATGGGTCAGAAAGGCGATAACGTCATGTTTGGTGACGGCCTCAATCTCGTCAATGCGGGCCACGTCAAACTCGACATCCTTGGCTTTCCACACCGCGTCGGCGTTTTCGCGCGGGATCACACCCAGATCGGCCTGCGCGTCGCAGGCATGGGCCTCGATCTCGTACCAGATGCGGAATTTGGTTTCCGGCGACCAGATATTAACCATTTCGGGGCGCGAATAGCGGGGGATCATCAGCACGACCTTTTCATTTGAGCATCAGGCGCGGTTCTCTTAGGCTTGCCACGCGGGATGAGCAAGGTGGAGAGACCCCTGATGCGAATGCTGATCGTGGCGCTGGCTGTATTGCTGAGCGGCGGGCCTGTTGCGGCCCAGGAGGTTGCGGCCCAGGAGTGGGAGGCAATGACCGGAACTGAAATTACGTCGCGTCTGACCGACCAGACACTGACCTATGAGGGGGCGAACCAGATTTTTTATAAATCGGGTCGAACACTCTATCATGCGGGTCGTGACAGCTGGGGCTATTGGCGCGTCGATAATGATCAGTATTGCTCGCAATGGCCGCCGGGTGAGCAATGGGATTGCTATGACATGGACGCCCATACCGACGGCAAACGCCTTCGGTTCGTGGCCAGTGACGGCAGCAGCACCGAGGGCACGCTGGACAAATGACGACACTGCCGCAGGGGCTGGATGAATTCGTGGGCCTCTGGAGCATCGAACGGCGCATTGATGACAGGATGCTGGGCCTGTCCGGCATATTCGCGGGCACCGCGGAATTCATGTCTGACGCGCAGGGGCTGATCTGTTTGGAAGACGGCATGCTGAGCTATGGTTCGGCCGACCCGTTGCCGGCAACCCGGCGCTACTTGTGGCGCATGGCCGGTGGTCGCGTCGAGATCCGGTTCGAGGATGAGCGTCCGCTTGTCGGGTTCGCGCTGAATACACCACACCCGCACGACCGGCATTTCTGCGAGCCCGACAGCTATGACGCGGCGTTTGATTTCGCGCGCTGGCCGGAATGGACGAGTACATGGAAGGTGCGCGGTCCGCGCAAGGATTATCGCATGGTTTCCAGTTATTTTCGCGTGATCTAATCAGGCTTGCAGAATAAATGCTGCTGGTGCACAAGGCCGCTACGTTACATTTTTGAGAACCGGGAGGATCGGATAGTGACGACGAATGACAAAGTTCTGAGCGAAGCCATCTGGGAGGCCGAAGGCACCGGATTGTGGATCAAGCGTGCCGTTCTGGTCGTGCTGGGGATCGCGGCGCTGGCCATTGCGGCCAAGATCAAGGTGCCGCTCTGGCCAAGCCCCGTTCCGATCACGCTGGGCACCTTTGCCGTGCTGACCATCGGCGCGGCCTATGGCCCGCGTCTGGGTCTGGCCACGATCATCGGCTACATGATCATCGGCGCGCTCGGCTTTGATGTCTTTGCCAATTCCAGCGCCGAGAAATTCGGCTGGAGCTACATGATCGGCGGCACCGGAGGCTATCTGGTGGGTTATATTCTGGCGACACTGGCGCTGGGCTGGGCGGCGCGCCGTGGCTGGGACCGCTCGATCCTGTGGATGGGTGTCGCAATGCTGATCGGCAATGTGCTGATCTACGTGCCCGGTGTGGCCTGGCTCTATTATCTGGTCGAGGCGAATGCATGGTTTGACGCCAGCAAATTCTCAAGCGCCTGGAACCAGACGCTGACCTGGGGTCTGACGCCTTTTGTCATCGGTGACCTGATCAAGCTGGCGCTGGCCGCGCTGCTGGTGCCGGGGCTCTGGAAACTGATCGGTTCCGCCCGCACCTGAGCCAGGTGATATGCGATTGAACGGCGCGGCCCGCGGGGGACGCGCCGTTTTTTGTGGCCAGAGCGCACTGGTTTCGGGTTAGTCCGCCAGCAGGGTTTCGATATGCGATGAGCCTTCCAGCGTGCGATGCACAGGGCAGCGGTCGGCGATTTCGAGCAGGCGCTGACGCTCATCCGGATTGAGATCGCCGATCAGGTGAATCTCGCGCACGAAAGTATCGATCTTGGAACCGTTCCCTTCGGCATCCTGTGCATGCACCTTGTCGTGGCGGATATCGACCCAGACGGTTTCGAGCGCCATTTTCTTGCGCCGCGCATACATGCGGATCGTCATCGAGGTGCAGGCGCCCAGACCGGCGGCCAGAAAACCGTAGGGCGTCATGCCCTTGTTGGTGCCGCCATAGGCCAGTGGTTCGTCGGCCAGCACATGGTGCAGCGGACCGGCGTTCACATCCTGCAGAAAACCGTTTGCATCCGCTTCGCTGACGCGCACCACACCCTCGGGTGCGCCGATCGGCGGGGCAGGGGGCGACAGGTCAAGGTAGCGGCCTGCCCATGCCGAGATCACCTCGGCGGCGTATTCGGCATCCTCGGCCCGGGTAATCAGGTGGTCGGCCTCGTCCAGCGTAACGAAACTCTTGGGGTGGCTGGCGGCCTGAAATATCTGTGCGGCGTTCTCGATCCCGACGATCTGATCGCGCGGTGCGTGCATGACCAGAAGGGCTGCCCGCAATTTTGCCAGCCGTGGCGCGAGCGATGCGGCCTCGATATCGTCGAGGAAGCTCTGGGTGATCCGGAAGGGCCGGCCGCCCAGATGCACCTCGGCCGCGCCCTCGGCGCGTATCTTGGGCAGATCGTGTGAGAAATTATGCGTCACATGCGCCGGGTCAAACGGCGCCCCCAATGTTGCAACGGCCCGAACCCCGTCGATCTCCTCCACCGCCCTGAGCACCGCCGCACCCCCCAGCGAATGCCCGATCAAAAGGCTGGGCGCCATGCCGCGCCCGCGCAGATAGTCCGCCGCCGCCACCAGATCGCCGACATTTGACGTAAAGGACGTATTGGCGAATTCACCATCCGAATGGCCAAGCCCGGTGAAATCGAACCTGAGCACTGCAATACCCATCGCCGCCAGCCGGGCAGAGATGCGCCGGGCCGCGGGAATATCCTTGGAGCAGGTGAAACAATGCGCAAAAAGTGCCGTGGCCAGGTGTGGTCCTTCGGGCAGATCCAGCCGTGCGGCCAGCGCGTCACCATTGTGACCCGGAAATGTGATGCGTTCGGTGGGCATGGGGGCGTGTCCTTTCGATGGGGTCCCCATAGTTTGGAAACGCCCCATGCACCGGGCAAGGCCAGCGGCTGCGATCTCTCGCGAGTGTGAAGGGATGTGCCCGCCCGCGCGTCCTGTTTTTGCGGCCTGTGGCAGATGCGCCACTGGCAGGGGCGATCAGGCGGCGGCCATGGCTACTGCGGCTATTGCCCCATCAGCATCGGGTCAAACGGGTACTGCGTGAGATTCTCATACCCGTCTTCGGTAACAAGGACCTGATCTTCGAGCTTGATCGAGAAGTCGCCACCCTCTTCGCCGACCAGCGCCTCGACACAGAGCACCATGCCCGGTTCGAGCACATAGTCATAGGCACCCGGCACATGCTTGTTGGGATAGGCAACCAGCGGCCATTCATCGCAAAGCCCGACGCCATGCATCAGACAGCCATATTTCTGTTTCTGGAACTTGTCGTCAAGCACATGGGTGCCAAAGGTCAGTTCGTCGATCGACACACCGGGGCGGATCATCTCCATATTGGTCATGATGTGCTCATGCGCGTGCTGCATGGCGTAAATCATGTCGGGGCGCGGCCGGTCTTCACCGATCCACCATGTGCGCGAGATGTCGACGCAGATGCCGTATGACCCGACCAGATCGGTGTCAAAAGCCACGATCTCGTTATTCTGCACGATGCGCGGGCCGCATTCCTGAAACCATGGGTTGGTGCGCGGACCCGAGGCCAGCAGCCGTGTTTCGATCCATTCGCCGCCCCGACGGATGTTTTCGGCATGCAGCACCGCCCAGATGTCATCTTCGGAGATATTTCCGCCGGGTATCCGCGTGCGGGCGAAATCCTCCATATGCGCGACGGCGGTTTCGCAGGCGTGCGAGGCGCAGCGCATCGCCAGAATCTCGTCCGGGCCTTTGACCGCGCGCGTCTTCTCGGTGACCTCTTCGCCATCCTCGATGGAAAAGCCGACCGCCTCGAGCGATCTGAGACCATGCAGCATGATCTTGTCCACTGCCAGACGGTCATGCCCGGGCGCGTGTTCGCGACAGATCTCGCGCACGTCGCGGGCAAAGACATCGGCCGCTGGCCCGATCTTGTCGCCCCGGTCAAAGTAAAAGAGATCAGCACCGGAACGGACCTCTTTGACCAGCGGGTTGAACGAGCTGAGGAAGGGTGAATTCTTGTAATCCCAAAGCACCATATACCCGTCGGGGCAAACAAGGAGCGCGCGGAACGGGTTATGCGTGTTCCAGAGCTGCATATTGGTGCTGTCGGTGGCGTAGCGGATATTCAGGGGGTCGAATACCAGCAGCCCGGCCAGTTCCCTTTCGGCGATATGGCGGGTTAGCCGTTCCCAGCGATAGTGGCGCATCGCCTGCAGATCAGGGGGTGTCAGTCCGGCCATCTCCCACTCGGCAAAGGCGAGCTGGGTCGGCCCGATTTCGATGCGATCCGCGTCGTTGGGCGTGTTGTCGGCCAGCCGTGTCCCCCGCGACGGGTCGATTTTCCGGGTCTGACTGAAATGTTCGTTCATGGCACGCCTCCCTTTTTGAAGGGTGCACAATGGGCAGGCAGATCACTAATCCAAAACCGACATCCGGTTTCGCACCCGATGTCGGTTTCCGGCGATCAGGCCCCGGGCCGACAGGCGCCCGCATCCCGGCCCATGCCCCGACGACCGGTCAGGCGGCGGAGCGGGCTGCGGGATGACAATGCTGTCGGGCAGGTTGTTCGGGATCAGAATACGCTGGTGAAAATGGCGCTGATGGCTTCGAACTGACCGGCGGCGGCAGCCTGCGGCAGGATCGAGAGCGAGCAATAGGCCGCCAGTGATGCCGCGCGCAGCATGTGGGTGTTTGCCGCTGGCTGCGCCACGACCTCGGGTTCGGGCTCATCTGCGGTAAAAATCGAGCGAACGCGCGAATTGTCGGCGTCATCAACCGCCGCGGCGTAGTGCGAAAACGAGAGCGGCTCGGGATCGCCGAAAACGGGCCCGGCCATGCCGGGCATTTCGGCCCCCAGCTCTTCGCGCAGGATCGACGTGGAAAAACGATCATCCTTGGCCGAGTAGATGATGCTGGGGAAGGCGACGGTTGCAATCTCTTCGATCGAGTCGAGTGCCGCGCGGTTCAGCGCGTCCAGCTGGAACTCGTCATTGTCATCGCGCGTGCAGATCGATACGCGGATAAAGTCTGTCTGAACCGCGAGGAGCGGCAGCCACAGCTTTTCCTTGTCCGAGAGGTTTTTGGCCTTGCCCCAGAGTATGTCCTGGTTGGCCGGCCCAAAGCTGATCTCCATGGTGCCATCGGCATTTGTAAAAAGCTGCCGGTCGGAACGCTGTTTTTCGCATGAATCGAAAAACTTGCCTCCGCTGATCAGGTTCAGCCACAGCCTGTCCAAAAGAGACGGCATGTCGGGTGCCTCACCACTTTTATAAAACAGAATGTAACCAGTCGGTTTCACGGTCTTGTCCTCGCATCGTGCCCGCGCGCTCCTGTTTCTTTGGCGGGCTGGTTTCCATAAACCGACGCTGCGATAGATTCGTGAAAAGAAAAGGGCGCACCAGCGCCATGATTGTGGCAAAACGGGGGTGGTTTTGCGCACTTGCCATTACTTTGGCGATTTTGGAAATAGTGCCGGTCAGGACCGGCTGATTGTTGCGATTTGCTCGATTTTACCTGTTTTTTTGGGGCAGGCCGCGATGGACCTGCCGGTTTACATTGCCCCCCAGAACACGGATGCGAGATGCGAGAATTGTCCTGCTGCCGCCGTGCGGGGCAAAACCACCATCGCGCAATATGACGCCATTGCGGCGGCGCGGATCATCCGGGCGTTATGTGCCTTGCGATTCGCTGCGTCCTCCTCTTCGGGATCATGGGCCAGCGCCTCTTTGAGGGCGCGAATGCGCTCCAGATCCTCGACCATGCCATCACCTGTTTCAAAGAAATCGTGGTTCTGGCCGATCTCAAAACTGTCGGGGTCTTCAAAGACTGTTCGCCCTGCGGTCGCCGTGGCCGCAACGGGCCGGGTCAGGGTCAGAATATCGGCCTCTTCCCCCGGTTCGGGCATGCTGTCCCAGTCGGTCAGGTCGATGGGCGCGTCGTTTTCAATTTCTGCCAGCGCCGCAGCGGCCATGTCATAGCTGAGCGCATGCTCGTCCAGCCACGAGGCGATGGGCGAAAACGTATCGGTGCTGTCATTATAGACCAAATCGAACCGGCCCAGAAAGCTGACCTCTTCAACCATCTCGAATGCCGCGTTGCGCAGGATGTTCATCTGGGCTTCGCTGGCGGTGTCGGTGGTCTGGACGCTGATGCGGATGAAAATCTGCTGTACCGCCAAGAGTGGCAGCCATTGTTTCTGATCCTCGGCAAGCGCCTTGGCCTTGGTGAACAGAATTCCACGGTCGGCATCCCCGAACTCGATATGGACTTCGCCGAAATCGCTGGCAAAGACGCGCCGGTCCATCTGAACCGTGCCAGAGCGTTCCTTGAAGGGCCCGTTATGGACCAGGCTGAACCCGGCCCGTTCGAATACATCCGAACGCGACGGTACATCCGGTCCGCGGAAGAATAGTATGTAGCCTGTGGGTCTCATGACCTCGTCCTTTCGGAAGCTGCTCTCAATAATCGGGCGTTTTGTGGTTTTCCCGTTGCGATTGTTCTGACGGGGCATTGTGAAGCCTTGAGGACCGGATTGGGTAAATCTCCGGTCTTCTTTGCGTTGATATTTTGACGACAATCCCGGTAATATGGCCGGATTGTTTCCCAACCCTCTGCGCCATCCCATGGGTGGCCGCGTGGCCAAAGGACCCCGGACATGCGCGAACCGATCCTGCAATCCTGCCTGCCCGATGACCCGCCATGGATGTCCCCGGCAACACGGCGGCTGCCGGGGATACAGCCGCTGGATCCCGATGACTGGCTGCGTGTTGATGACGCCTATGCCGGCCAGATGGCCGAGCGTCGGCGGTTGCTGCAGGAGCGTCACGATCAGGTGCATGCGCTGCTGCCGGGTGCCGAGGCAGCGGCAGAGGAACTGCTGTCGGCAGTGCTGGCGCATATCGCGACAAAGCCGGGTTTCGCGCTGAATGATGGGTGGATTTCCTGCCCAGACGGCCATGTCGCGGAACTTGATCCGGGTGATCCGATGACAACGCTCGGCCGCATCGTGCAAGAAGATTTCTGCCTGCTGCAGAAAGAGGACGAAGTGCACAAACTGACCGCGGCGGTGCTATGCTTTCCCGCCAGTTGGAGCCTGTCGGAAAAGATCGGCCGGGGTCTGCCCGCGATACATGTTCCGGTCGACGACTATGACGATGACGTCGCGCAACGTGTGCAGCGCCTGTTTGATGCAATCCGCCCCGAACGGCCGCTTTGGCGTTCGAATGCGCTGCTTTACGATGATCCCGCGCTCTATCAGCCGCGAAGCGCCGATTACAGCCGCGATGCCGCCTATGGCAATTATATCCGGTCCGAGCGTCAATGTCTGATCCGCCTGCCCCAAAGCGGCGCGGTCGTCTTCTCGATTCACACCACGCTGATCCTGCCAGAGGCCCTGACGCAGGCCCAGGCCGAGATGCTTGCCCTTCATCCATTCCAAGGCAACGCCGCCGCGCGCTGAGGATTACCAGGCGACCATGCGCCTGAGCCGCCCGGGCAGTTTTAGCTGCGGTGCCCGGCGCAGACCGATGCGCGGTATGTTTTCCGCGGCGCCGGTGTTCTGAAAAACGCGTCGCAGGTCGGTTTCACGCCGGTCTTCGGGCTGGTTGCAACGCTCCATATCCTCCATCGTCGCCAGCGACACCTCGAGGCTGCCCATGGGATAACGCTGCGATGGCAGTTTCTGGCGCGTGATCAGTGGCGGGTGTCGCCCGATCTGGATCACCGAACCATAGGTCGGCATCGCGGCCTTGTTCAGGATGTCGGTCACGAGCTCGGTCACCAGCGTACCGTCCGGAACCAGATCGCTGCCCTGCACGCGCAAGACCAGCCGACGGCCCAGCAAAACCTCCGATCCCGGCGCCTCCAGCGCAATTGCGCCGTCCTGATCGGGTGCGCGATCACCCGGTTGCAGCCTGATCAGATACGCGACCGGCAGGTCTTCGCGGGGTGTGGTCAGTATCGCATCGGGTTCTTGAAAATGATGCTGAGGTGCAAAATGCAGCATCCGTGGCGGCACGGCGGCGGCAAAGTTAAAGAGAACACGGTGCAGCATGCGGATCAGCCGTCGCCTGTCGGCCAGCGCCAGCCGCCTTGGCTGATTGGCGAGGCCGGGCTCACCCCCCGGCGATGACAATGCGCCGTGTCCGACCGTGATCTGAAGGGCGTGACGATGGTGCGCGACACGCCCGGACCAGCCACGTCGCGCGGTGGCATCACCCACAAGCGAAAGCGCCTCGTCAAATGTCCAGCCGGGCAGGGGGGCGGATTGTGGGGCGATCAGCACATGCAGATCCATCCCCAATAGCAGCGCAAAATGTTCGTTCGAGGCCGGATGCGCCTCGAGCCCGGCAAAATCTGGCGACGATTTGCGAATGAGTGACGTCAGCGCGCGCTGATAGCGCCGCTGGTCAAACTGTTCATAAAGAAGCGAGGCTTCGATCTTGTCTCTGATTTCCATCCAACTCTGCCCTTGTGTTTGTGGATGTGGTGGCAGAGCATGGATTGCGCCCGATCATGCAGGGACTGCGGCAGGAGTGGGGACCGTGTGTGACCTATCGCGCGAATTTTACCAATTCCGCGCGCCGGTCAGTCAGGTAATCAACGCCGGAAGGATGGCCATGCCGGAAATCGTGACCAGCGTCAGGTTGTGGATGGCCGCAATGCGAAACCGCGTCGGCAGGAACATCAGCGCCAGCAGCGACAGCGACAGAAACGGCGTGATGAAGGCCGCCAGCGCAATCGCAAAGAGCCACATGCTGCGCGTATCCAGCAGGATGTTGCGCGCCGCTTCGGTGTTGGTGCTGGTCAGGAAATGCCAGGCATAGGGCGGCATCTCGTCATCATCGCTGGCAGAACGGGCCGCCTTGCGCGGGGTTGTCCTGGATTGTGCCCCATCCTCGGCCCCTGCCTGCCGGGGTGCAGCGGGGGTGGTCAGCAGATAGGGACCGTCCGAGACCATGACGGGCGTCAGGTAAATGCGGGAATGCGGGTCGCCATAGGTGGCGTCATTGCGGATATGCACCTCGATCAGCTCGTCAAAGCGGATCACTTCGCCATCTTCCAGTGCCGCCGTTCCGGCCAGCTTTTGCTTGAGGACATGGGCGAGGATATCGGTGGCGCTGGTCAGGCCCAGCGTGTTTTCCGTCATGACGAGTGTCTGGCCGCAGAACAGATGTGAATGCAGTGCTACAAAGCCAATCTTGCGCTTGCCATCGCCGTCGCGGCCGCTTGAAAAGAGGGTCGGATGAAAAACCAGACCCGACGGAAATTTCTGGTAGGCGGTCTTGGCGAATGTATCGGGCGTAAAGAACATCCCCGATTGCTGCCAGAAAATCGCGCTGGGCTTCTGTGTGCCCAGGATCGCGAGTGTTGCCTGATGGAGCGCCATGATCTTGACTGTCGCGGGGGCGCTGCGCGCATCATGCACCATGCCCATTTCCTCTTCCATCGCACGGATGTCATCGGGTTTGGGCACAGGGCCGTCACCAACGTCTACCCGGATATGCGACTTGTGCGCCGCCACGGCCGCGGCAAAGTCAAAGCTGCGGATGCGGGTGATCGGCGCGGCGAGCGCCTTGGCAAAGATGTCGGCTGCCTCGGGACGGTCCGAAACAGTGATCGAGATATGGAAATCAGGATGGCTGAACAGCGCCTCGGTGCTGTTGCCCCAGGCCGAGGCCTCCAGCGCGGTGCCCAGTTCGCGCAGCCCGTGATTGACACGCTCCAGCACCGCGGAAAACGCGATGCCGCGGGCCTTGCCGTCAAACAGAACTGATGCCTTGAACTCCATGATTCCGGTCCGGGATTTGCGTAACGCATTAATCTTTAGACAGGAATTTTGATCTTGTTTTGACCCAATCATGGCGGGGCCAAGGAAATTATGACCGCACTGCGGCATTGCGCAGCCCCCTGAGGCGCCGCCTGACAAAGGGAAACGGGCGTCGGCGGCGTGCTGCCTCGCCCGGTGGTCCTTCCGGTGTGGCCTGACGTGCCGGGCGGCGCAGATCACGCTCGAAGGCGATCAATACCCGGCCTTCCGGGTATTTCCGGCTGGGTGGCAGATGATGAAAATACAGCGTCGCGTGACGTTCCAGCGGATACCAGCTGCCGTCTTCGAACCCCAGATCACCCGACAGGTTCTGCTTGATCAGATAGGCCAGCAACTCGATCTGCTGACCGATTTCCAGCCGGTTGGGCACCAGAACCAGCGTCTTGCCGCAAAGCGCGCCCGTGTGCATCGCCACGATCCCCAACCGTGCGGGCTGACCGGGCTCGGCAGGCGCCTGAATGATGTCAGACCGGAACATGATCTGCAGTGGCAGCCGATAGCGTTCGATCCGCCTCAGCTGATCGGCATGCAGCAGAACGCCCGACTGATGCCAGTAGATCACCGTGGGTTCGTGCTCTTCAAGGATCGACGCCAGCACCTGATGCAGCATCATCAGCCGCCGCAGGGCCGAGGCCGGTGCCGGCCCGTCCCCCTCCAGCCGGATCAGCATGTGGCCCGTGTGATCGGCAATACGGGCCGCGAAATCATAGCCCTCGCATTGCAGACGACCGAAAGAGGATGCCATCGCAGGCGCCAGTTCGGCCTCGGGCAGGGCCGCGTGCAGGCTCTCGATCCGCAGCATTGCGCCATCGCCTTCGAACACCGCGATCACGCTGTCATCAAGATGCGAGGCATGCAAGGACACACCCAGATCGGCAAGACGCGTATTGATCCGCCCGCCCAGCCGCGCAAAAGAGAGCGGCGGCACACCATGCGTGAACAAAAGCGTTGCACCAGTTTCCATCACCAGCGTCCCACCGGTCAGAATTCGGCCCCCGATCCGCCCCTAGGCCCGAATTCTGGATGAAGTTCGGCGAAAACAGGGCCAATTCAGGAAAACAGGTCCCGGCCTTTCATTGTTCCCGAAATACCGCGGGGGAGGCCCGGCCTGCCGGGCCGGGGGCAGCGCCCCCTGAAAAATGATTCAATGCAAACAAAAAGGGCGCCCGACAGGCGCCCTTTTCACATCAGTGTCGCTCGCATCAGCAGCTGTAATACATCTGGAATTCCATCGGATGCGGCGTATGTTCATAGGCCTCGATCTCTTCCATCTTCAGCTCGATATAGCCTTCGATCTGATCGCGGGTGAAGACGTCACCGGCCAGCAGAAACTCCATATCCGCCTCCAGTTCTTCGACCGCCTCGCGCAGGGATGCGCAGACCGTAGGGATCGATGCCAGTTCTTCGGGTGGCAGATCATACAGATCCTTGTCCGACGAGGGGCCGGGATCGATCTTGTTCTGGATACCGTCCAGACCGGCCATCAGGAGGGCAGCAAAGCAGAGATAAGGGTTGGCGGCGGGGTCGGGGAAACGGGCCTCGACGCGCTTGGCCTTGGGGCTTTCTGCCCATGGGATACGCACACAGCCCGAACGGTTGCGCGCCGAATAGGCCCGCAGCACCGGTGCCTCAAAGCCGGGGATCAGGCGTTTGTAGCTGTTGGTCGATGGGTTGGTGAACGCATTCAGCGCCTTGGCATGCTTCAGGATACCGCCGATGAAATAGAGCGCCTCCTGGCTCAGGTCGGCATATTTGTCACCGGCAAAGAGCGGCTTGCCATCTTTCCAGACCGACATGTTCACATGCATGCCGGTGCCGTTGTCGCCGGCGATCGGCTTGGGCATGAAAGTGGCCGATTTGCCATAGGCATGCGCCACGTTGTGAATGACATATTTGTATTTCTGCAGCTCATCGGCCTGCTTGGTCAGCGAGTTGAAGATCAGGCCCAGCTCGTGCTGGCACGAGGCGACCTCGTGGTGGTGCTTGTCGACATTCATGCCGATGCGCTTCATCGTCGAGAGCATTTCGGAGCGCAGGTCCTGGCTGGCATCGACAGGGTTGACCGGGAAATAGCCGCCCTTGACGCCGGGGCGATGGCCCATGTTGCCCATTTCGTATTCGGTGTCGGTATTCCAGGACGCGTCCTGCGCATCGACCTCGTATGAGACCTTGTTGATTGACGTGGAAATCCGGACGTCATCAAAGAGAAAGAACTCGGCTTCCGGGCCGAAATAGGCGGTATCGCCCACGCCCGATGCCTTGAGATAGGCTTCGGCCTTTTCCGCGGTCGAGCGCGGGTCACGCTCATAGGGCTCGCCCGTATCGGGTTCAACGATCGAGCAATGCAGGCACAGCGTCTTTTCGGCATAGAACGGATCGATATAGGCGCTGCCGGTGTCGGGCATCAGTTTCATGTCGGACTGATCGATCGACTTCCACCCGGCGATGGAAGAGCCGTCGAACATGAAGCCTTCTTCCAGAAAATCCTCATCGACCTGATCGGCCATGACGGTCACGTGCTGCAGTTTGCCGCGCGGATCGGTAAAGCGGATATCGACGTAGTCGACGTCTTCGTCCTTGATGGTTTTGAGAACGTCATTATTGCTCATGTGACGGACTTCCTTCTGATAGGTTGGATTGGGGGGCAGCGCCCGTTATGCTAGAGTGCGTCTTCGCCGGTTTCGCCGGTGCGGATGCGGATCGCCTGTTCGACGGTCGAGACAAAAATCTTGCCGTCGCCGATCTTGTCGGTCTTGGCGGCGTCGACAATGGCCTCGAGCGCGGCATCAAGCTGATCGTCCGACAGGACGACCTCGATTTTTACCTTGGGCAGGAAATCGACGACATATTCGGCGCCGCGGTACAGTTCGGTGTGACCTTTCTGGCGCCCGAATCCCTTGACCTCGACGACCGAAAGGCCCTGGATGCCCACATCCTGAAGCGCTTCCTTGACCTCGTCGAGTTTGAACGGTTTGATGATGGCTTCAATTTTCTTCATCGGGCGTCCTCCTCTGATACTTGTCTCCGGCGTCTGATCACGTCTAATCATGGGGAACAATCCGATTGCGATCCTGCCCTGCCGCCGCCGCTGCGAAAATCGCAACTGGGCTAAAAAATGGGCGGATTGCTCAAAAATTAATCAGTTTTGAATCGCATGGAGCGTGACAGATGCCCGAATTGCTGACCGCGGCGGAAATGCGTGACCGCGAGCAGGCCTGCATCCGCGCCGGGACTGCAACGGGCCGCGATCTTATGGCGCGTGCCGGGCAGGCCGTGGCGGATGCCATCGCGGCGCGCTGGCCCGCAGAAAACGCAGGTGCGCGGGTTATCATCCTTTGTGGTCCGGGCAATAATGGCGGGGACGGTTATGTAGTGGCCACGCGCCTGAAACGGGCGGGCCATGATGTGGCGGTTCTGGCCATGGGCGACGCTGACCGGCTGCCTGCCGATGCTGCGTATTTTCGCGGCCTCTGGGAAAAAGCGAGCGATGTGCATCCACTGGAGGCCGACCGGATCGAGGCGCTTCTGGCAGGCGGCGACAGCGAAGCGGTCGAGATCGTTGATGCGCTCTTTGGCACGGGGCTGACGCGGCCCGTGTCACCGGGGCTGGCCCGGGTTTTCGATGTCCTGGATCGCCGTCATCATGGGCCGCGCATTGCCGTTGATGCCCCTTCGGGGCTCTGCCTGGATAGCGGGCGGGTGCTGGGCCACGCCCTTCGGGCTGATCTGACTGTCACGTTTCAGTGGGCCAAGATCGGGCATTATCTGGATCAGGGCCCGGCGATGTCAGGGCAGGTTCAGATCGCCGATATTGGCATTCCAGACCCCGGGCAGGGTGATCATGAGACAGTGCGCCTGCTATCCGATCCGCCGGTGGCGCTGGCGGCGCTTGGCAAGGTGGCGGCGGGGCACAAATACAGCCATGGCCACGCGCTGGTGATGACGGGCGGGTTTGGCAGGACCGGTGCGGCGCGCCTGGCCGGGCGCGCGGCGTTGCGATGCGGTGCGGGGCTGGTCACGCTGGGCGTACCGCACGAGGCCGCACCCGAGACCGCCGCGCAGATCACGGCCATGATGATGCGGCAGATCGATGATCAGGGCGCGCTTGCCGGGGTGCTGAGCGATGGGCGAATCAACGCCATATGTCTGGGGCCGGGGTTGGGACGCGACCGCGCGCGCGATCTGTTGCCGGGGATATTGACGCCGCCCGGGGAAAATGCCCGTGCAACCGTGATCGATGCCGATGCGCTGACGGCGTTTGACGATGCGCCCGAACAGCTTTTCGGCATGCTGCATCCGGCCTGCATCCTGACCCCGCATTGGGGTGAGTTTCGGCGCCTCTTTCCCGATATTGCCGACAGGCTGGACGCGCCTGCTGCAACCGGGCCTGCCTGTTCGCGGATCGACGCGGTCAGGGCGGCGGCGGCGCGTGCGGGATGCGTGGTACTCCTCAAGGGGGCGGATACGCCCATTGCCGATCCCGCCGGACGGGTCAGCCTGCATGCAGCCCATTACGGGCGCGCGGCGCCATGGCTGGCCACTGCCGGTTCGGGCGATGTTCTGGCCGGGATCATCACCGGTTTGATGGCGCGCGGGTTCGAACCTGTCGGGGCGGCGGAAATGGCCGTCTGGCTGCATGTCGAATGCGCGCGTGTATTCGGGCCGGGCCTGATCGCGGAAGATCTGCCCGAGATGATCCCCCGGATTCTGCGGCGCGCGGAAAACGTGGGTGCCGGACAGGTCTGAACCCCGTGAGGCCGTTCCGGCGGGGGTGCGAAATTCCCCCTCGCGCCGGGGCGAAAGCTTTGCTAGAGAGCGCCGCACGGCGGGCAATACCCGCCGATGTGTGCGGGTGTGGCGAAATTGGTAGACGCACCAGATTTAGGTTCTGGCGCCGCAAGGCGTGGGGGTTCAAGTCCCTCCACCCGCACCAGATGCAAGGGCATGCCCCGGTTGGGACGGCTGCCTGTTGGTTTTGCGGCTAATGCCCCATTTCAGAACGGTGCGCCCTGACCAGATCGGCCATGCTGTCGAAGCGGAAATCATAGCGTGGCATGTCGCCAGGGTTCATGGTGGCGCCAAACCCGTCCTTGTCGTGGCGACGATAGATCCAGCAATTGGCCAGCCCGTGGCGATTGGCCGGGGCGTGGTCGTGAAACATGCTCTCGGCGGTGTGCAGGATATCACCGCGCCCGATCCCCATGCGGGCAAGCGATTCCAGCATATAGTCGAAATTCCGGTCATCGGGTTTGTAGCTGCCGATATCCTCGGCAGTGAAGACCGCATCGAACGCCACCCCCAGACGTGCGTTCGAGCCGGAGAATGACAGGTTATCGGTATTTGTCAGAACGATGAGTTTGTAATGCTGTTTCAGATAGGCCAGTGCGGCGCGGCTGTCATCGAAAGCGGGCCATTGCCGTACGGAGCGGCCATAGGCAAGGCATTCCTCCCATGTGACGGAGACCTGCCATTCTTCGGCCAGACGACGATAGACCACGGCCAGCAGATCTGAGTAGCATTTGGCGGGTGTCCAGCGCTGGGTGGTCGATTCGTGATAGGCATGGGCCTCGAGGATGTCATCGCGGCCAAGATGCCCACCGACCTTGTCGGTTAGTGGTCTGAGCGCGGCGATCATGCCGGATTCCCAGTCGATCAGCGTGCCGTAGACGTCAAATGTCAGCGCCTTGAAGTCACCGAGTTTCATTGATTTTCCCTTTTGAATGGTGTCCTGCCAGTGGTCATTGCCTGTTCAGCCCCATCTGATCAGGCCGATGATAGCCGATGTGGCATAAAACACCTGAAGCAGAAGAAAGGTCCAGCGCCGGTCAATCAGGGCCCAGCCGGCAAAGCAGGCCGAAGATATCAGAAGCAGCAGAAAGCCCGGCAATTCGGCCCCGATATTGGCCGCGATCAGGAGCGCATAGGCCATCGCCAGAACCGACCCCGTGATCTCGAACCCTGTGGTTGTCAGCCGCCCGCCGATGGCCGTGATCTTCTCCATGGTCATTTCCGCCTTGTGTGTTTCTGCGCTTGCCCCGTCAATAAATCGGGTTATGATATGAATCAAATGAATGATTGTCATAACTTCATCGGAAATTGTCATATCAGGGTGCAAGGGAAGGTGAGCCATGTCTGAGCGGCTGGAAATTGACGGGCTGCGGGCGCTGCTGGAAGTATCGCGCCGGGGCGGGGTAACGCGGGCGGCTGATCATCTGGGCATCTCTCAGAGTGCGGTCAGCCACAAGCTGAGGCGCATGGAACAAAGCCTCGATTGCGATCTGCTGACCCGCCGGGGCGGGGGCGCGCCGCGCTTTACCGATGCTGGCAGGCGGCTGATTGACTATGCGCGCCGCATGGTGGCGCTGCATGACGAGGCGCTGGCCGATCTGGGCAAGAAGCCACTGACCGGTGCGATCCGTCTGGGCCTGACCGAGGATATCGCCATCAGCGATATTTCCCAGGCGATGGGCCGGTTCACACGGCTATATCCCGGTGTGCGGGTGACGATGCGCACGGGCCAAAGCCTGAAAGTCAGGGAATGGCTGAAGGCCGGTGAGATCGACCTCGCGATCATCCAGGTCTTTGCGCATGAGGTCGCGGCGGATGATGTAACGCTCTTTGATGACAGCCTGCACTGGGTCAAGGCACGGGATTTGGCGCTGGATCTGGCCGCCCCCGTGCCGTTTCTGTCTTTTGACAGCGATTGTTTCTATCGTCAGTGGGCGCTGGAGTCGGAACGGGTGCCGGGTGTGCGTTTCGAGAAAGTTCTCGAATGCCCCAGCGCCGCGGGCATTTGCGCCGCGGTGCGCGCCGGTCTGGGTGTTGCGCTGCTGAACGGGATGCATGTGACGGGGGAAATGGAAATCGTCGACGATCTTTTCCCGCCGCCCCCGCAGATCACCTATGTCCTGCGTCCGGCACAGCGTCAAAAGTCCGCGCCTGTCAGCGCGCTTTTGCGTGAAATCGCGCGCGATGGGCACCGGACGGGTGCCGGTGGGGCGGTGATGGCGGGGATGCGCGGCTAAAGTAGGGTTTCCAGCGGTTCGATCAGGCTCTCGTCGTCATCATCGCGGCCGAATCTGCGCACCTTGTGAAAAGACATGCGGTTGTCCCAGTTGGTGCCAAGACTGTCCTGTGCCTCTTTTGTGCCCATCTCGCCGGTCAGCCAGGCGCGCATTTCCGCGCGTGACAGCATGACCGGGCTGCGGGAGTGGATATGGGCGGTCTGAGTCAGTGCCGCGCGTGTCAGAATGGTGCAGCTTTGCAGCCCGGTGCCCGTGCGGGACGCGAGCCCTGCGAAAAACACGCAAGGGTCGTTTGATTGCGGGCGCAGAAACCACGGCTGCTTGGCCCCCTTGTCGCCGGTCCATTCGAAATAGCCATTGGCGGGGATGATGCAGCGCCCGGTTTTCCACGCGGTGCGAAAGGTGGGCTTTTCATGGGCAGTTTCGATGCGGGCGTTGAAGGTGGTCTGTTTCCAGTCCTTCAGATCACCCCTGAACCAGTGCGGCACGAACCACCAGCGGGCGGTCGTGGCTGTGACGCCCCCGTCGGTCAGCATGGCGATGTCGATCTGCTGGGTCGGTTTGACATTCCAGCTCATCCGCAGATCGGGTGCGTCGGGATCGCGGATGATTTCCATCCCGTCAAGGAAATCCCGCAAGACGCCGTAGAGCTCGGCCCAGCTGAGTTCGGGTCTGCCGATTCTGCCACACATGGCCAATTGGTAGCGCGGGCCAGCGGGGGCTGTCCAACACCATCCTGTGCTCTGGTTATGGCGGGCGAGGGTCGGGAGACGCAGGCGTCAAAAAACACCCCTTGCGTCGGGCGGGGCCAAAAAATAGAAGAACGCAGATTTCAAACAGGATTCCCGGCCCGCCATGTGGCCATGGAGAAGGACGACGCCATGCAAGTCAGTGAGACGTTGAACGAAGGGCTGAAACGCGCGTATCAGATCACGCTTACCGCCGATGATCTGGACGCCAAGGTGAACGAGAAACTCGCCGAAGCGCAGCCCAGTTTCGAGATGAAGGGTTTTCGCAAGGGCAAGGTGCCGATGGCGCTTTTGAAAAAGCAGTTCGGTGCCCGCGTTCTGGGTGAAGCCATGCAGGAAAGCGTCGATGGCGCGATGACCTCGCATTTCGAGGAAAGTGGCGACAAGCCTGCCTTTCAGCCCAAGATCGAGATGCAGAACCAGGAAGGCTGGAAAGAGGGCGACGATGTTGTTGTCGAGATGTCTTATGAAGCGCTGCCCGCGATACCCGATGCCGATCTTTCGAAGGTGAAGCTGGAGAAGCTGGTCGTCAAAGCCGAGGATAGCGCGGTCATGGATGCGCTGGACAATCTGGCCAGCTCTTCGCCCACATTCAAGGACCGCAAGAAAGGGTCCAAGGCCAAGGATGGCGATCAGGTCACCATCGATTTCCTGGGCAAGGTTGACGGCGAAGCCTTCGAGGGCGGACAGGCGGATGATTATCCGCTGGTGCTGGGGTCCAACTCTTTCATCCCCGGCTTTGAAGAGCAGCTTGTCGGCGTCAAGGCGGGCGAGGAGGCCGAGGTCAAGGTTGATTTTCCTGCCGATTACGGCGCGGAGAACCTGGCCGGGAAGGCCGCGGTTTTCACCTGCACCGTCAAGGCCGTGAAATCACCCGAGGCGGCGACGATAGATGATGAGTTTGCCAAGCAGTTCGGTGCGGATGATCTGGACGCGCTGAAAGGGCAGATCAGCGAGCGGCTGGAAGCGGAATATGCCGGTGCGTCGCGCGCGATCATGAAACGCCGCCTGCTGGACGAGCTGGACAATATCTATGATTTCGATCTGCCGCCGACGCTTGTCGAAACCGAGGCCAAGCAGATTGCCCATCAGCTCTGGCATGACGACAATCCCGATGTCGAGGGCCATGACCATCCCGAAATCGAAGCGACGGATGAACATAACAAGCTGGCCGAGCGTCGCGTGCGTCTGGGGCTGTTGCTGGCCGAGCTGGGACAGAAGAACGAGATTTCCGTTTCCGATGCCGAGATGACGCAGGCGGTCATGAATCAGGCGCGCCAGTACCCGGGCCAGGAGCAGGAGTTTTTCCAGTTCGCGCAGCAGAATGCGGAATTCCGTCAGCAGCTGCAGGCACCGATTTTCGAGGATAAGGTCGTGGACTATATCTTTGAACTGGCAGAGATTTCCGAGAAGACCGTTTCCAAGGACGATCTGGAAAAGGCCATCGCGGCGCTGGAAGAAGAATAAATTCCGGCACGACATGCCGATCCGGAAAGGGGCCACCGCAAGGTGGCCTTTTTCATGTCCGGGGACGGGCGTTGCGGATCTGGTCACGCAGCCAGCGGTTGCGTTCGGACTCCTCGGCGCGGCGGTGCCAGACCATGTCAAAGCCGAGCGTCGGAAGTGTGATCGGTGCCGGACAATGGGCCAGCCGTGAAAATGCGGTCTCGGCAAGGCTGGACTGCATCGTCGTGATCAGGTTCGTACCCTTCATCAGTGCCCCCAGCGAATAGGCGTTCGATGCCGACAGCTTGACCCGTCGGCTGAGCCCCAGCGCGTCCAGTGCCGTTTCAACGGTGCTTTTGCGCAGGCCGCCGAAATCCAGCGCACCATGCGGTGCGGCGCAGTAATCCTCGGCCGTGGCGACAGCGGCGCGGATTTCGGGATCATAGAAAACGACAAGGTCGTCGGTCTTGAAGGTTTCGCGCCGGATCACGGAAGAATATCGTGCTGCCCGGACCGTCAGCACGATATCGGCGCGTCCGCTTTCGAGGACCGGTTCGATATTCTGGCGCGAGCCGAGCTCCATGAACCGGACCGGAATATCGGGCGCGGCCTGCCAGAGCAGCCCCAGCAGGTTGCGGATATCGGTCAGCATTTCGGTCACGTTGGTGGCAATGACAAAGGGTTTGTGTTCGCTTTGGGGGTCAAAGCCTTCGCGCAGCACCAGACCCTCGAGCGCGGCGAGAATCTGGCGGATACGCGGGGCGAGCATGCGGGCGGTATCGGTGGCGACGATGCCACGACCGGATTTCACGAATAACGGATCGCTCAGCACCTTGCGAAATTTCTCGATAGCGTGGCTGACGGTTGACTGGTTCAGGTCCAGTTCCGCGGCGGCACGAGAGATGGAATTGTGATCATAGACCGTCAGAAAGACCCGGAGCAAACGTCCGTCAACATTCGATATATTGAATTCCTGCATGAATTAACTATGACCCATCGATTGATCCGCAGCAATATTGATGTAGCCTGACCCCAGGATCGGCAGGTCCCAACAATAAACAGAGCGCGGTAATGTATAATAAAATCAGATGGATATGCGGTTTTGCGCTGGCATGCGTCGCCATGCGCAGGACGTTTGTCCATTCTGGGTTAATTCCGCGAGCTACACGCCGGGTGATGCGCTCTCCCTCATGTATCCGGCGTCAATCGCGTGCTGGCCGGTGGCTGGCCGCAATGTCATCTTTGCCCGAATGTTCACTTTTCCTATCCCTTCGGGCCAAGAAAGGGCGGGGTTGCGCGCTGTGCGCGCTTCCTGCCCGCACCATGGTCCGTGTCACTCACCATCCGGCACGGACGGCGCTTTAGGCGCCCAATAACGACCACTCACAACCTGAACCACGCTTTCACCCAAGCGTGGTTTCTTTTTCTGTTCCGGGGTGAAGGTCAGCGCCGCATCTTGCCGGATTGGGGCTGGGCACGACCAATCCGCGCAACGGATGCGCAACAAGAAGGGCCGCCCGGTTGCCGGACGGCCCTCTGAATTCGTGCGATGAAGGATCAGTCCTCTTCGGAAGTATCCCCGCCCGCTTCGGGCTGATCTTCGCCGTCGCCTTCGCCTTCGGGCGTCGGCACCAGTTCGTCATCATCGGCTGCGGCTGCGCCGATATCGTCAAAGAGCTCGGCAATTTCGAACTCGGCCTCGGCTTCGGCCTCGGCGGCCAGTTCCTGAATGGATTTACCGGATGCCTGAAGCTCGGCCTCTTCCTGAGAACGGGCGACGTTAAGATCGATGGATGCCGTCACCTCGGGGTGCAGGACCACCGAAACGGTGTGCAGGCCCAGCTCCTTGATCGGCGCAGACAGAACGACCTGTTTGCGATCAACCGAGAAGCCATCGGCGGTTGCCGCCTCGGCGGCGTCACGTGGTGTGACAGAGCCATAGAGCGAACCGGAATCTGATGCAGAGCGAATCACAACGAACTGCTGGCCATCGAGACGACCGGCCAGATCCTCGGCCTCTTTGCGGGTTTCAAGGTTGCGTGCCTCGAGCTGCGCCTTCTGCGCCTCGAAAGAGGCGATGTTGGCGTCAGAGGCGCGCAGGGCCTTGCCCTTGGGCAGCAGGAAATTGCGGGCGTAGCCGTCCTTGACGGCGACGACATCGCCCATCTGGCCCAGTTTGGCGACCCGTTCGAGAAGGATAACTTGCATGCGCTTACTCCTTACTTGACCGCGTAGGGCAGCAGGGCCAGAAAACGCGCGCGTTTGATGGCGCGGGCCAGCTCGCGCTGTTTCTTGGCAGAGACTGCGGTGATGCGGGAGGGAACGATCTTGCCGCGCTCAGAGATATAGCGCTGCAGCAGACGGGTGTCCTTGTAATCGATCTTGGGTGCATTGTCGCCAGAGAATGGGCAGACCTTGCGGCGGCGGAAAAATGGTTTGGATGCCATGTCTTAGTGTCCTTTCCTGATCTTAACGGCGCTCGCGGCGCTCGCCGCGTTCTTCGCGTTTCTGCATCTGGATGGACGGACCTTCGGCATGTTCGTCGACCTTGATCGTCATCACGCGCATGACATCTTCGTGCAGCCGCATCAGGCGTTCCATTTCCTGAACAGCCGGCGCAGGCGCGTCGGTTTTCAGAAAGGCATAATGGCCCTTGCGGTTCTTGTTGATCTTGTAGGCCATCGTTTTGACGCCCCAGTATTCGTTTTCGACGACCTTGCCGCCGTTATCCGAAAGGACGGTGCTGAAATGTTCGACGAGGCCTTCGGCTTGCGTGTTGGACAGGTCCTGACGCGCAATGAAAACATGCTCATAAAGCGGCATGTAAGCTCCAGTTCTGTTACGTGTGTTTCAAAGAACGACGCTTGGCCCGCCTGTCGTTCACGAGAGGCCACACGGGTTACATCTGTGGCGGGACCGTGGCCTTATACATCTCACCGGCTTTATCGCAAGCCAATTCGGTCTTTGGAATTGCACGGGGCGGGGTGGCATTGTATCGGAGGTAAGTTCAATTCGAAGAGGGTGCAATGCGGGCATTTGTTTTTCCCGGGCAGGGGGCGCAAACCATCGGTATGGGGCGCGATCTGGCCGAGGCCTATCCGGCGGCGAAGGCGGTTTTCGACGAGGTTGATGATGCGCTGGGTGAAAAACTGTCCACGCTGATCTGGGAGGGTGATCAGGAAGAGCTGACGCTGACGGCCAATGCCCAGCCTGCGCTGATGGCGACATCGATGGCGGCATTGCGCGCGCTCGAGGCCGAGGGCAGCGGTATCGCGGAAGCGTCCTATGTCGCCGGTCATTCGCTGGGCGAATATTCTGCCCTTGCCGCCGCCGGGGCGCTGGGCCTTGCCGATACCGCACGCCTGCTGCGGCTGAGGGGCAGTGCCATGCAGGCCGCCGTGCCTGTGGGCGAGGGTGCGATGGCCGCGTTGCTGGGGCTGGATTTCGACACGGTTCAGGCCGTGGCCGCCGAGGCCGAGTCAGGTGGCGAAGTGTGTCAGGCGGCCAATGACAATGATCCGGGTCAGGTGGTTGTATCGGGAGCAAAAGCGGCGGTGGAACGCGCTGTCGAGATTGCCAAGGACAAGGGCGCACGACGGGCAGTCCTGTTGCCGGTATCGGCACCGTTTCACTGCGCGCTGATGCAGCCCGCTGCGGACGCGATGGCCGCGGCGCTGGAAGATGTGGCGATTGAAACGCCTGCCGTGCCGGTGGTGTCGAATGTGCTGGCAGAGGGGGTCAGCGATCCCGATGAAATCCGGAAACTACTGGTCAGGCAGGTCACCGGTGCGGTGCGCTGGCGCGAATCCGTGGCCTGGATGGGGGCCAACGGCGTGACCGAGATCTGGGAGATCGGTGCGGGCAAGGCGCTTTCGGGCATGGTGCGGCGCATCAATCGCGACATTGCCTGCACAGCCATCGGGGATACAGCGGGCGTCAAGGCGGCTGCCGCGGCGAAGGAAGGATAAGGACATGTTTGATCTGACAGGGAAAACCGCGCTGGTGACCGGCGCGTCGGGCGGGATTGGCGGGGCGATTGCCACCGCGCTGCATGGTGCGGGCGCCACGGTCGGCATTTCCGGCACCCGTGTTGACCCGCTGGAGGCACTGGCGGCGGAACTGGGAGAAAGGGTGCATGTGCTGCCCTGTAATCTGAGCGACGCCGAGGCTGTCAACGCCCTGCCCAAACAGGCAAGCGAGGCGATGGGTGGTGGGCCGGATATTCTGGTCAACAATGCCGGAATCACCCGCGACAACCTTTTCATGCGGATGTCCGAAGAGGAATGGGCCAGCGTGATCGAGGTTAACCTGACCTCGACAATGCGGCTCTGCAAAGGGGTGATCCGGGGGATGATGAAGGCGCGCTGGGGCCGGATCATCAACATCTCGTCCATCGTCGGTGCGACGGGCAATCCGGGTCAGGTGAATTATGCCGCATCCAAGGCGGGCATGGTGGGCATGTCCAAAAGCCTGGCCTATGAGGTCGCCAGCCGGGGTATCACCGTCAATTGCGTCGCGCCGGGATTTATCGCCACGGCGATGACCGACAAGCTGAACGAAGATCAGAAGGGCGCGATACTCGCGCAGATTCCCGCTGGTAGAATGGGTTCTTCCGAGGAAATCGCCTCTTCCGTGCTGTATCTGGCCAGTAACGAGGCGGGATATGTTACCGGAACGACGTTGCATGTGAACGGCGGAATGGCCATGCTCTGAGCTATCCACAGGGGGGTGCGAAAGCGTTTGCGTTCCCCATTTGATGTGCTATAGGCCGCTCAGTTTTTGCCCTGGAAACGACTGTGGGTACTCACGTGGTCCGTGCTTTGGGACCTGAATGTAACTGCTGGGGGCACCCAGACTAGAAATGAGGAACGGATATGAGCGACATCGCAGATCGCGTTAAAAAAATCGTCGTCGAGCATCTTGGCGTTGAAGAAGACAAGGTTGCCGAGAGCGCGTCCTTTATCGACGATCTGGGCGCAGACAGCCTGGATACGGTTGAGCTGGTGATGGCATTCGAAGAGGAATTCGGTATCGAGATTCCCGATGATGCAGCCGAGACGATTCAGACATTCGGCGATGCGGTGAAGTTCATTACCGACGCTGGCTGAGGCGGTTCAGATATTCCGGAAAAGGCGCCTTTGGGGCGCCTTTTTTGTTGGTCGGCCGATAGGTGCGGGCGGGTTTGTGCACCTGTCACCTGAATATCGCCGAAAGCGTGGATAATGGTATCGGGGCTTGCCGTATTGGCCGGGCGCCGTGTAAATGGGCCGGACTATAAAAAGGGGGCACTATGCGTCGGGTTGTCATTACGGGAATGGGCATGGTCAGTCCGCTGGCCTGCGGTGTCGAAGAGACCTGGAAACGATTGCTGGACGGGCAGTCGGGCGCGGGGACGATCACGCGATTTGATGCCGGTCATCTGGCCACGACCTATGCCTGCGAAGTGCCGCTGGGCGACGGGACGGACGGGACGTTCAACCCCGATGACTGGATGGCGCCGAAGGAACGGCGCAAGGTCGACGACTTCATCCTGTACGGGATGGCGGCGGCTGATCAGGCGGTGCGCGATTCCGGCTGGATGCCCGAGGATGACGAAGGACAGCACCGCACGGGGGTCATGATCGGCTCGGGCATCGGGGGGCTCTCTTCGATTGCGGATACGGCGGTGCTGATCAAGGAGCGGGGGCCGCGCCGGGTGTCGCCCTTTTTCATTCCCGGGGCACTGATCAACCTTGTCTCGGGGCAGGTTTCGATCCGGTTCGGGTTCAAGGGGCCGAACCATGCGGTTGTTACCGCCTGTTCGACGGGTGCGCATGCGATTGGTGATGCCAGCCGGCTGATCATGCTGGGCGATGCCGATGTCATGGTGGCCGGGGGCGCCGAAAGCCCGATTTCGGAAATCGGGGTGGCGGGTTTCAATGCCTGCAAGGCGCTGTCGACCAAACGTGGTGATGATCCGGCGACGGCGAGCCGCCCTTATGATGCCGACCGTGACGGGTTCGTGATGGGCGAGGGCGCGGGTGTTGTCGTGCTGGAGGAATACGCCCATGCTGTTGCGCGCGGGGCCAAGATTTACGGCGAAATACTGGGCTATGGCATGTCCGGAGACGCCTATCACATCACTGCCCCGTCCGAAGATGGCGACGGGGCCGAACGCTCGATGCGGGCGGCGCTGAAATCGGCCGGTCTGGAACCGGGCGACATCGACTATATCAATGCGCATGGCACATCGACCATGGCGGATGTGATTGAGCTCGGCGCGGTTGAGCGGATGCTGGGCGACGCGGCGGGCAAGGCGACGATGTCATCAACGAAATCCGCCATCGGGCATCTGCTGGGTGCGGCTGGCGCGGTTGAGGCCATTTTCACCACGCTGGCAATCCGTGATCAGGTCGCGCCGCCGACGATCAATCTGGATAACCCGGCGGTCGAGACGCGGCTTAATCTGGCGGCGAACGCGCGCCACGACCGTGAGATCAACGTCGCATTGTCCAATTCCTTTGGCTTTGGCGGGACGAATGCATCGCTTCTGATCGGGAAGGTGACAGACTGATGTGGCGTCATGTCGGCTCGAACGCGTTCAGCCTGCTGATCGTACTGCTCTTTGTTACGGGCGGTCTGATCAGTTGGGGAAATGCGCGTTTCGCGGCCGACGGGCCGCTGGCGGAAGCAACGTTTTTCGAGGTTCGCCGCGGGGCCTCGCTGAAGCGGGTTTCGGAAGATTTGGCTGAGGCGGGGATCATTTCATCGCCCAGCCTGTTTCGCATCGGCGCGCAATATTCTGACAGGGCGGGCAATCTGAAATTCGGCAATTACGAGATACCTGCGGGGGCGTCGATGACGGCGATCCTGGACATTCTGACAAAGGGTGGTGTGTCGACCTTCCGCTATGTGGCGACCTATGTAATTGGGGCCGAAAGCAGTGAGCTGAGACTGGCCGAGCGGAACCCGTCGGATGGTAGCAGCGCGATTGTAGCGCGGTTTGCATCCGGGGACGAGGTGCCGACGATCTACAGCGATCTGGTGGCCGAAAAGACACCGATGGCGATCAGGATCGTGTTGCCCGAGGGGCTGACAAGCTGGCAGGTGTCGGAAGGGCTGAAAGCGGCGGATTTTCTGGAAGGCGAGATCGAAAGCGTACCCGCCGAGGGGAATCTGGCGCCTGACAGCTATGAGGTTACGCGCGGTGCGACGCGTGAAAGCGTGCTGGAGCGGATGGAAATCCGCCAGATGGCGATACTGGACGAAGTCTGGGCGCAGCGGGCCGGTGGCCTGCCGCTGAACTCGCCGCAGGAGGCGTTGATCCTGGCATCGATCATCGAGAAAGAAACCGGTGTGGGCAGCGAGCGCGGGCTTGTATCCTCGGTCTTTATCAACCGGCTGAACCGGGGGATGCGGCTGCAGACGGACCCGACGGTGATCTATGGCATCACGCTGGGCAAAGGATCGCTGGGGCGGGGGTTGCGCGTCAGTGAGCTGAGGGGCAAGACGCCTTATAACACCTATCAGATCGACGGTCTGCCGCCGACGCCGATTGCCAATCCCGGGCGGGCGTCGATCGAGGCGGCGCTGAACCCGGAAGACAGCGAGTTCATCTTTTTCGTGGCCGATGGCACGGGCGGGCATGCCTTTGCCACCAACCTGAACGACCACAATGCCAATGTCGCCAAATGGCGCAAGATCGAACGCGAAAACAATAATAATTAATGATTTCTTACACCTGGCGTACGGCGCTGCTCTACAATCAGAAAGAAAGTCATTGACAGATCGAACGCCCTGAAGTATACCTTTGGGCAAGCTGGAAGAAGTGGGCAAGCGGCCGGGGAGTGATCCCCGGGCCGCTTTTTCATTTCTCTCGTGCGGAGGGCATGAGAGGCAAAACACCCATATGGCAGACACTACCAACGCGGGGCTTCGGACAATCGAGGAGGAGCTGCGCAGGACGCAATCCTATCTGAACGCCTTTCTGTTGTCCTTTGATCAGGTGATCGAGGATTATCGGCAGGGACGGCTGAAGGATCGGGAATTAGGGCAGAGATTGGACAGCATCGGACGCTTTACCGAGCGGGTTCAGCAACAGAAAGCGAAACTAGATGAATATTTCAGCCGCCTTGACGGATTGGCAGGAGACCGGGCGCTCGACCTTGACAAGGCCCGCGCTGAGATCGGGGGCAGACTTGCTCGTCTCCGCGAAACCGGAGGCGGTGGAGAGGTTTCTGAAGAACCTGCCGGATGAGATTGTGCTGGCGCTGCCGTGGCTTTGGGAATTCTGGGCGATGGAGCATCAGTTGCCGCCCGGTGACCGGGACTGGCGCACATGGGTCATTCTGGGCGGTCGCGGTGCGGGCAAAACGCGGGCCGGGGCCGAATGGGTGCGTGCGCAGGTCGAAGGGTCGCGCCCCGATGATCCGGGCCGCGCAAAACGGGTCGCGCTGATCGGGGAGACGATCGAGCAGACGCGCGAGGTCATGGTTTTTGGTGAGAGCGGCATTCTGGCCTGTTCGCCGCCGGACCGCTGTCCGAGATGGGAAGCGACGCGCAAACGGCTGGTCTGGCCGAACGGGGCGGTTGCGCAGGTTTTTTCGGCCCATGAGCCGGAGGCGCTGCGCGGGCCGCAATTCGATGCGGCATGGCTGGATGAGGTGGCCAAGTGGAAAAAGGCCGAAGCCGCGTGGGATATGCTGCAATTCGCGCTGAGGCTGGGGGACAATCCGCAGCAGGTCATCACGACCACGCCGCGCAACGTCAAACTGCTGCGCGATATTCTGGCAGATGACAGCACCTGCGCGACATCGGCACCGACATCGGCCAACCGTGCCAATCTGGCGGATAGTTTTCTGGAGGAGGTCGAGCGGCGCTATGGGGGTACGCGGCTGGGCCGACAGGAACTGGAGGGTGTGCTGCTGAGCGACGCGGAAGGTGCGCTTTGGACCTCGGAGAGGATCGAAGGGCTGCGCTGTGATCTGGCCGGAGAGCTGGACCGCATTATCGTGGCGGTCGACCCGCCGGTGACCGGCGGGCCGGATGCCGATCTGTGCGGGATCGTGGTGGCGGGCGCGAAGACGGAGGGGCCGCCCCAGAACTGGCGGGCGGTCGTTCTGGAGGATGCGAGCCTGAAGGGCAGCCCGTCGGAATGGATACGCCGCGTGATCGAGGTTCAGGAGCGGTGGCAGGCAGACCGGGTGGTGGCCGAAACCAACCAGGGTGGCGAGCTGATCGAAACATTGCTGCGCCAGTTCGATGCGATGGTGCCCTATCGGGCGGTTCATGCCGCACGCGCCAAGGCGGCGCGGGCCGAACCGGTGGCTGCGCTGTATGAACAAGGACGCGTGCGGCATATGCGTGGGCTGGGCGCGCTGGAGGATCAGATGTGCCAGATCACGCGCACCGGATTTCAGGGGCGAGGCTCGCCGGACCGTGTCGATGCGCTGGTCTGGGCGCTGTTCGATCTGATGATCGAACCGGCGCGCAAGTGGTCCGCGCCACGGATGCGCGTCTTGTGACCTAGTGTCGGGATCTGTTGGTCCGGTCCGAAAACCTGTCCTGCCCGGCAGCGCATGGCCGGGAGAGACGACAAGCTAAATTCAGGAGGACACTCATGGTGTTTCAGATCCTCCGGCGTGCCAAGGCACAGCCGGAACAGAAGGCGTCGGCGGCGGCACCCGTCATGGCCCTGCACGGGGCGGGGCGGGTGGCATGGTCACCACGCGATGCCGTGTCGCTGACGCGGGCGGGTTTTACCGGCAACCCGGTCGGATTTCGCGCGGTGCGCCTGATCGCCGAGGCAGCGGCGGCGCTGCCGCTGATCTGTCGCGACAGTGAACGACGGTTCGAGGATCACCCGGCGCTGGCGTTGCTGGGTCGCCCGAATGCGGTGCAGGGGCTGCCGGAATTTTTCGAGGCGCTGTACGGCCAACTGCTGTTGACGGGAAACGGCTATGTCGAAGCGGTGGGCGGGACCGGGCTGCCGGGTGAGTTGCATGTATTACGCTCGGACCGGATGAGCGTGGTTCCGGGTGCCAATGGCTGGCCCGAAGCTTATGAATACAAGGTTGGTGCAAAAAGCCACCGCTTCGCCACCGGTGAGGGGATCAGCCCGATCTGCCATGTCCGCAGTTTTCATCCTCAGGACGATCACTACGGGCTGTCGCCCCTGCAGGCGGCGGCCTCGGCGATCGATGTTCACAATGCGGCCTCGCGCTGGTCAAAGGCGTTGCTGGACAATGCGGCGCGTCCGTCGGGGGCGTTCGTCTACAAAACCGTCGATGGCGGCACGACGATGAGCAGCGACCAGTATGAGCGGCTGTTGTCGGAGATGGAGGCCAATCATCAGGGTGCGCGGAATGCCGGGCGTCCGATGTTGCTGGAGGGTGGGCTGGACTGGAAGCCCATGGGGTTTTCGCCTTCGGATATGGAATTTCAGAAGACCAAGGAAGCGGCGGCGCGCGAGATCGCGACGGCGTTCGGCGTGCCGCCGATGCTGTTGGGGATCCCGGGGGACGCAACCTATGCCAATTATCAGGAGGCCAATCGCGCCTTTTACAGGCTGAGCGTACTGCCGCTGGCGGGCCGGGTGCTGGGTGCGCTGTCACACTGGCTGGCCGATTATCTGAAAGAGCAGGTCGCGCTGGCGCCCGATCCCGACAAGATCCCGGCGCTGGCCGCCGAGCGCGATCAGCAATGGGCGCGGATCGGCGGGGCGGATTTCCTGAGCGACGCGGAGAAGCGGCAGCTTCTGGGCCTGTCTGGCCTGGCGGAGGTGTGAATGGGGGCAGAGCGGACGGGGTCGCGGTTTCTGTATGAGCCGTTTGATCAGAACGAGGTGCGTTTCGAGATGGTCGAGCGCGTCTCGGAAGAGAAATGGGCCGCGCTCGAATTCCGGCTGGGGCTGATGGAAGCGACGCTGGAGCGGCTGGACCGGCGGTTGTGGCTGGCGGTGTTCGGCGTGGTCGGGGTGATTCTGGCAGAGGCCGCTCAGGGCCTCATGGCCCATGCGGTGTAGGAGGCAAGGCAATGAATGCGATGACAACAGAGGGTCTTGAGACCAAGTTCACCCGGTTCGATGACGCGCTGTCGGTGGGCGAGGGTCTGGCCATCCGGGGCTATGCCTCGCGTTTTGGTGCGGCCGACCAGTCAGGCGATATCGTGACCGCCGGGGCTTATGCGGCCTCGCTTGCGGCAATGTCGCGGACGGGACGGCGGGTCAAGATGCTGTGGCAGCACAACCCGGTTGAGCCGATCGGTGTCTGGGAGGAGGTGCGCGAGGATGAGACCGGCCTTTTTGTCAGCGGTCGGCTGCTGCCCGAGGTGGCGCGGGGCCGCGAAGCATCGGCCCTGATCGCGGCGGGCGCGATTGACGGGCTGTCCATCGGATACCGGACGGTGAAGTCCGGCAAGGATGACAGGGGCCGGCGGCTCTTGTCCGAGTTGGATTTGTGGGAGGTGTCGCTGGTGACATTTCCGATGCTTCCAACGGCGCGGGTCGGGGCCAAGGCGGAAACGCCCGGGCCGGTGGCGCGCGAACTGGCGGCGCTGATCGACGATGCGACGCGCGAAATGGCCGGGCGCTAGGCGCGGCCCCAACCCAGGCGGTGCGGCCCGGGCCGGACCACCAAGTTCAGGACAACCCAATGACAAAGACCGACAAATTGTCCGGGTCGGATCAGGCCATGCCTGCCGGTCCGGGCCCTGTTGGCGAGGTTACAGCCGCGCTGTCAGGATTTTTTACGAATTCAAGGGCTTTCGGGCCGATTTGGATGCACGCTTCAAAGAACAGGATGACCGTATTACCATGCTTGACCGCAAATCTCTGACCCATCAGCGCCCCGCACTTGCCGGCGTTTCCGAGGCCGCCGCCCCGCATCAGAAGGCCTTTCAGGCCTATTTGCGCACCGGCGATGATGACGCGCTGAGGGGGCTGGCGCTGGAGGAAAAGGCGCTGGGGACCACGGTTGCCGCCGATGGCGGATATCTGGTTGATCCGCAGACCGCTGACACCATCCAGAGTGTGCTGAAAAGCACGGTATCGATCCGTTCGGTCGCCAATGTCGTCACGGTCGAGGCGACGAGTTTCGATGTGCTGATCGATCATTCCGATATCGGCACGGGTTGGGCCACCGAAGCGCCCGTCACCGGCGACACGGCGACGCCGCAGATCGACCGTATCACCATCCCGCTGCATGAGCTGAACGCGCTGCCCAAGGCATCACAGCGCCTGCTGGACGACACGGCATTTGCTATCGAGGCATGGCTGGCAGGGCGCATTGCCGACAAGTTTGCCACCGCCGAGGGCAATGCCTTTGTCAGCGGGGATGGCGTGGACAAGCCACGCGGGTTCCTGACCTACGGCACGCAGGATAACGGCACCGAGGCATGGGGCGAGATCGGCCATATCCGCACCGGCGCCGATGGCGATTTCGCCGCGACCAATCCGGCGGATTCGATTGTCGATCTGGTGTATGCGCTGGGGGCTGCATATCGCGCCAATGCGACATTCGTGATGAATTCCAAGACCGCCGGCGCAGTGCGCAAGATGAAGGATGCGGATGGCCGGTTCCTGTGGTCCGATGGGTTGGCCGCCGGGGAACCGGCGCGGCTGATGGGCTATCCGGTGCTGATTTCCGAGGACATGCCGGATATCGCGACATGGTCACCCGCGATTGCCTTTGGCGATTTCTCGAAGGGCTACACCATCGCCGAGCGGCCCGATCTGCGCATCCTGCGTGATCCGTTCAGCGCCAAACCGCATGTCATCTTTTACGCCACCAAGCGCGTAGGCGGTGATGTCAGCGATTTCAACGCGATCAAGCTCTTGAAATTCGCGCTCTGATCCGGGGCAACCCGGACATTCCGGCGCCGGGCAGGGGCCGGTGCCGGAACCGGGCGCGCATCCGAGAATTTGCATTGACCAGCTGCTCTCCTCCGTCGGGGCAATGCCGGGATGCGCGCCCATCTGAAATTCTGGAGGATACGGAGTGGATCGATGATGTTGGTTGAACTGTCGCCGGTTGCACAGGGCGATCTGCCGATCGGGGCCTTTCGGAGCCATCTGAAGCTGGGGACGGGTTTTGGCGATGACACCCTGCAGGACGAGGTTCTGGAGACCTGTCTGCGGGCGGCTTTGAGCACGATCGAGGCGCAGATCGGACAGGCCCTGTTTCAGCGCCGCTTCGCCTGGTCGGTCACGGCATGGACCGGGGCGTCGTTTCTGGCGCTGCCGGTATCGCCTGTGGTGACGCTGGAAAGCGTTCAGCTGGAGGCGGCGGATGGCGCGGTGACACCAATCGACGCGTCGGGGCTGCGCGTCATCGGGGCGCGAGGCGCGCCGCGCATGGTATCGGCCACGGGTGCGGTGCTGCCGTTCATTCCGGTTCACGGTCAGGTCAACCTGATCATCGAGGCGGGCCACGGCACGGGCTGGGGCGATATGCCCGCGGATCTGGCGCAGGCGGTGATGATATTGGCGGCGGCGTTCTATGAGGATCGTACGGGCGGTGATCCGGTGCCGCCTGCCGTCAGCACAATCCTTGCCGCGCACAGGCCGCGCCGGATCGGGCGAGGTGAGCCATGAGGCCCGCTCTGACGCGCAAGCTGGTGCTGGAAGAGGCGTTGGCGGTGCCCGACGGCGCAGGCGGCGTTGACCGCAGCTGGACGGCGCTGGGCACGTTATGGGCAGAGCTGAAGCTGAAATCTGGGACGGAACGGGCGGGTGACAATGCGGGCCTGTCGCGCCAGCGCTACCGGGTGATCCTGCGTGCGGCGCCATCGGGGGCACCATCGCGGCCACGTCCCGATCAGCGGTTTCGCGAGGGTGCGCGCATCTTCACCATTCTGGCGGTTGCCGACTGGCATCTGGATGCCGGTTATCTGGTCTGCGAGGCCGAGGAAGAGGTGGTCGTGTCATGAGTTATGCGTTTGGGGCGGCATTGCAGGGCGCGGTATTTCAGGCCCTGTCGGCTGATGCGGCGCTGGGATTGCTGGTGGGGGATGCGATTTTCGACGCGCTGCCCGCCGGGCCCCTGCCTGATCTTTATGTCAGTCTGGGTGCGGAAACGGTGCGCGACAGGTCGGACAAGACGGGCGCGGGTGCGGTGCATGATTTCGTGGTCAGCGTGATCGGCAGCGATGCCGGATTTCAGGACGTCAAGGAGGCCGCGACGGCGGTATCGGATACGCTCGTCGATGCGGCGCTGATCCTGTCGCGCGGGCAGCTTGTATCGCTGAGGTTTCTGAATGCGCGGGCGCGCCGGACGGGTGCGGGCCAGAAACGACGGATCGATCTGCGCTTTCGGGCGCGGATATCGGAATAGACAACAATTGATGGAGACGGGGCAATGGCTGCTCAGAATGGCAAAGATGTGCTGATCAAACTCGATCTGTCCGGTGCCGGGCAATTCGAGACATTTGCGGGGCTGCGGGCAAGCAGGATCACGTTCAACGCCGAGACGGTGGATGTGACATCGCTGGAGAGCCAGGGTGGCTGGCGCGAGTTGTTGACCGGGGCGGGTGTCAAGACCGCCGCAATATCGGGTTCGGGTGTTTTCAAGGACGGGGCAACCGATGAACGCGCGCGGCAGGTCTTTTTCGACGGTGAGACGCCGGATTTTCAGGTGATCATCCCCGATTTCGGCATCATTCAGGGGCCGTTCATGATCACCTCGATCGAATATGGCGGTGCCCATAACGGCGAGGCGACCTATGAGATCAGCCTTGCCTCGGCCGGTGAAGTTGCCTTTGCCGCCGATAGCGATCCGGTGGTCTGATGGCCAATCCATGGGCCGGCGAGGTCGGGCTGGTCATTGATGGCGAGGCGCATGTTCTGAAACTGACGCTGGGAGCCTTGGCGGAGCTGGAGAGCGAGCTGGGCACCGATACCATTCCCGATCTGGTCGCGCGCTTTGAAAACGGGGCCTTCGGCACCGGTGATGTGCTGAAGCTGATCGTGGCCGGGCTGCGCGGCGGCGGCTGGCGGGGCGGGGTCTCGGACCTTTTGTCCGCCGAGATCGAAGGCGGGCTGCTGAAGGCGGCAGGCGTGGCGGCGCAATTGCTGGTGCGGGCCTTTGGCACCGGTGAGCAATGACGCGGCTGGACTGGGCGGGCATGCTGCGCAACGCCGTGCAGGGTGCCGGGCTGAGGCCGGATGAATTCTGGGCGCTGACACCGGCTGAATTCCTGCTGATGCTGGGGCCTCAGCATGGGGTGGGGCCGATGACGCGCGACGGGCTTGAGGCGCTGGCCGCGCGGTTTCCCGACAGAACGGAGACGAGGATATGAGCGAAATAGAGAACCTTGACGCGCTGGAGGCCGAGATTGCGGAGCTGGAAACCACGCTGGGTGGTGCGGCGGCACTGGGTGCGGCGTTCAACCGCGAGTTGGTGTCGATGCGCGACGCGATGACATGGACCGCGGCTGAGGCAAACGGGCTGAGCCGGTCCTTTGGCACCGGCTTCAAGCGCGCCTTTGACGGGTTGGTCTTTGATGGGATGCGGGCCTCGGACGCGCTGAAAATGGTCGGACGGTCGATCATCGACAATGTCTACAATGCCGCGATGCGGCCGGTTCAGAACGCGGTTGGCGGGCTGGTATCGGATGCGATCAACAACGTTTCGTCATCCATCCTGCCCTTTGCGGCGGGGGCGACATTCAGCCAGGGGCGGGTGATGCCCTTTGCCAAGGGGGGTGTCGTGGGGGCGCCCACCTATTTTCCCATGCGCGGGGCAACCGGGCTGATGGGTGAAGCCGGCCCCGAGGCGATCCTGCCGCTGGCGCGGGGGGCTGACGGGCGGCTGGGGGTTCAGGCGGCGACCGGACGGGCGGTTTCGGTGGTCATGAACATCCAGACGCGCGACGCCGAAAGCTTTCGCCGGTCGCAGAGCCAGATCGCGGCCGAGGTCAACCGCGCCCTTGCGCGTGGTCAACGCAATTCCTGACGGAGGAACGGATGTCATTTCACGAGGTGCAGTTTCCCGCCGCGCTGAGCTTTGGCTCGGTCGGGGGGCCCGAACGGCGGACGGATATCGTGACGCTGGCCAATGGGTTCGAAGAGCGCAACACGCCCTGGGCGCATGCGCGCAGGCGCTATGATGCGGGCCTCTCGCTGAGGTCGCTTGATGATGTCGAACTGCTGATCGCCTTTTTCGAGGCCCGTGAGGGTCAGCTTTTCGGGTTTCGCTGGAAAGACTGGGCGGATTACAAATCCTGCCTGCCATCTGCCGATATTTCGCCCGAGGATCAGGAGGTTGGCCGTTCGGACGGGGAAGGGGCGGTTTTTGCGCTGTCGAAAACCTATCGCTCGGGCGAACAAAGCTATGTCCGGCCCATCACCAAGCCGGTCAGCGGAACGGTGCGTGTCAGCATTGACGGGGTCGAGCAGTTTGAGGGTTCGGATTTCGTCACGGATACGAATACCGGCACGATCACCTTTCCCAAGCCGCCTTATATCGGCGCGGTCATCTCTGCCGGGTTCGAATTTGACGTGCCGGTGCGGTTTGACACTGACCGGATCATGACCTCGGTCGCGAGTTTCGGGGCAGGCGAAGTGCCGAATGTGCCGGTTGTCGAGGTGCGGATCTGATGGGGGCGGAGGCGCTACGCGACCATCTGGCCAGCGGTGCGACGACGGTTGCGCGCTGCTGGGCGCTGACGCGGCGTGACGGGCAGGTGCTGGGATTCACAGATCATGACCAGCCGCTTGAATTCGAGGATATCACATTCGAGGCCAATGGCGGGCTGACGGCGGCGGCGCTGGAGCGGTCGACCGGGTTGTCGGTTGACAATACCGAAGCGGTGGGTGCGATCAGCTCGGCCCGGGTGAGCGAGGCTGACATCACCGCCGGTCGTTACGACGGGGCCGAGATACGGGCATGGCTGGTCAACTGGCGCGCGGTCGAGGACCGGGTGCTGTTGTTCAGGGGTTCGCTGGGCGAGCTGACGCGGCAGGGCGGCATGTTCGAGGCGGAACTCAGAGGTTTGTCCGAGGCGCTGAACCAGCCCCGGGGCAGGGTGTTTCAGAAGTCCTGCCCAGCCATACTGGGCGATGCCGATTGCGGCTTTGACCTGAACCAGACCGGATACTTTGCCGAAAGCGCGGTTTCGCATGTCGAGGAGGGCCGGGTATTTGGCCTGGCGCTGACGGGCAGCTTTGCCGAAGGCTGGTTTGCGCGCGGGCGGCTGGTGGTGAAATCGGGCGCGGCAGCGGGCGAGATCGGGCTGATCCGGACAGACCGGACCGATGACGGGACGCGCATCGTCGAATTGTGGCAGGAAATTCGGAGCGGGGTGGCGGCGGGTGATCTGATCCGGCTGGAGGCTGGCTGCGACAAGCAGGCCGCGACCTGCCGCAGCAAGTTCGCAAATCTCCCCAATTATCGCGGTTTCCCGCATCTGCCCGGCGATGACTGGTCAATGGCCTATCCCGTTTCGGGCGCGGGTGGCACGGGCGGCAGCCTGAACAACGGATAACAAACCATGGATTTGAATGAGGAAATTGTCAGCGCAGCGCGGCGCTGGATCGGCACGCCTTATGTGCATCAGGCCAGTTGCCTGGGCGCGGGTACGGATTGTCTGGGTCTGATCCGGGGGATCTGGCGCGAGGTTTATGGCCAAGAGCCGGAGGCCGTTCCGGCCTATTCGCCCGACTGGGCGGAAACCTCGGGCCACGAAGCGCTGTGGCAGGCGGCAAGGCGTCATTTGCGACCTGCAACGACGGCGCGTGCCGGGCAACTTTTGCTGTTTCGGATGCGCGACAATGCGGTGGCCAAGCATCTGGGGATCGCCAGCGAATGTGGCACCCGCCCCAGATTCGTGCACGCCTATTCGGGCCACGGTGTGGTCGAGAACCCGCTGAGCGAACCCTGGGCCAAGCGCGTGGCCGCCCGGTTCGACTTTCCAGACAGGACATAAGACATGGCAACATTGGTATTATCCGCCGCCGGTGCCGCGATCGGGTCGGGCATCGGGGGATCGTTTCTGGGCCTGTCGTCAATGGTGATCGGGCGCGCGGTTGGCGCGACGATCGGCCGGGCGATCGACAACCGCCTGATGGGGCGGGGTGCGGAGGCCGTCGAGACCGGCAAGATTGACCGGTTCCGTCTTGGTGCCACGGGAGAAGGCGGCGCGGTGGCGCAGGTCTTTGGCCAGATGCGGGTGCCGGGGCAGATGATCTGGTCATCCGATTTTCTGGAGACGGCAGAGGTGACGGGCGGCTCAAGTCAGGGTGGCAAGGGCACCCGGCGCGCGGTCGAGCCCACGGTGACGACATATCGCTATGAGGTGTCGGTTGCCTTTGCGCTGTGCGAAGGGCCGGTTTTGCGGGTGGGGCGTGTCTGGGCGGATGGTGAGGAGATTGCGCCGGGTTCGCTGGCGATGCGTGTCTACAAGGGCAGCGCGAGCCAGCAGCCCGACCCCAAGATGGAAGCGGTTGAAGGCACGGGGCAGGTGCCGGCCTATCGCGGTATTGCCTATGTGGTGATCGAAGACCTGCAACTGGGCCGGTTCGGCAATCGCATCCCGCAGTTTTCCTTTGAGGTGTTGCGGCCCGCTGAGGGTGTGGGTGACGGGGTCGGGATTGGTGTTCATAGCGGTACCCGAGGTGTGGCGCTGATGCCCGGAACGGGCGAATACGCGCTGGCGGCGTCACGGCTGCACTACAACAAGGCGCTGGGCAGCCCGGTGGCGATCAACGTGAACTCGGCCTCGGGCAAAAGCGATTTCGTGACCGCGATGGCGGCGCTGAATGAGGAATTGCCCAATTGTGGATCGGTGTCGCTGGTCGTGAGCTGGTTTGGCGATGATCTGCGCTGCGGTTCATGTCAGATCCGTCCCAAAACCGAGCCGGGGGCTGCGGATGCCGTGCAGATGCCATGGTCGGTTTCCGGGCTGAACCGTGGCACGGCGCAATCGGTTGCCGAAGTTGACGGACGTGCCATTTATGGCGGCACACCCAGCGATCAATCGGTTGTCGAGGCCATTCAGCACATTCACGCACTGGGAAAAGAGGTTGTTTTCTATCCGTTTCTTCTGATGGAGATACTGGCGGATAACGGTCTGGGCGACCCGTGGAGCGACGTGGCGGATCAGCCCGTTCTGCCCTGGCGGGGCCGGATCACGCTGGATCAGGCACCGGGACGGGATGGCAGCGCCGATCAGAGCGCTGCGGCGGCGGCAGATGTCGCCACGTTTTTTGGCAATGCGGCCGGCGGAGATTTTCCCGCCGGGTCGAATACGGTGGGGTATGGCGGGCCGGTGGAATGGTCCTATCGCCGTTTCATTCTGCATTACGCGCGTCTTTGCGCGCTGGCAGGTGGTGTTTCGGCCTTTTGCATCGGCTCGGAAATGCGGGCGCTGACGCAGATTCGCGGGGCCGGAAACAGTTTTCCGGCGGTCGATGCGCTGGTGTCGCTGGCGGCTGAAGTGCGCGCCATTCTGGGGCCGGATACGCGGATTGGCTATGCGGCGGACTGGTCGGAATATTTCGGTTATCACCCCGATGACGGTTCGGACGACGTGTTCTTTCACCTTGACCGGCTCTGGGGCGATACGAATATCGATTTCGTCGGTATCGACAATTATATGCCCCTGTCGGACTGGCGCGATGGCGAAGATCATGCCGACAGTGCCTGGGGTGATATCCACAATATCGACTATCTGAAGGCCAATATCGAAGGCGGCGAGGGCTATGACTGGTTCTACCCGACGGCGGCAGCGCGCGATCTGCAACTGCGCCAGCCGATAGAGGATGGTGATCACGGTGAGCACTGGGTCTATCGCTACAAGGATATCCGCAGCTGGTGGTCGCTGCCGCATCACAACCGTGTCGGCGGCGTGCGCAGCCTGACGGCGACCGACTGGAACCCGAGGTCCAAACCGATCTGGTTTACCGAGATTGGCTGCGCGGCCATCGACAAGGGCACAAACCAGCCGAACAAATTTCTCGATCCCAAGTCGTCTGAATCGTCCTTACCCATATATTCCAACGGGGTACGGGATGAACTTATACAAAATACCTACCTCAGGGCGTTGTTCGAATACTGGGGTGATCCGGCACATAATCCATGGTCGGAACTGTATGAAGGGACCATGCTGGATATGGCGCGCACGCATGTCTGGGCATGGGATGCGCGCCCCTATCCGCAGTTTCCCGCCAGTCGCGACCGCTGGTCGGATGGTGAGAATTACGCGCGCGGTCATTGGCTGACCGGACGGGTATCGGCCCAGCCGCTGGCGGCGGTTGTCGGGGAGTTGTGCCGCGATGCGGGTGTTGGGGATGTCGATACGCGGGCGCTTTTCGGCATGGTGCGGGGATATTTGCGCAAGGATGTCGAAAGCGCGCGGGCGACGCTGCAGCCTTTGATGCTGGCCCATGCCTTTGACGCCTACGAGGATCAGGGGCGGGTGGTATTCCGGTCGCGTCGGGGGCGGGCGGATGACACCGTCCTGCAGGATGATCTGGCAATGGCGGAGGACGGCGCGGCGGGGCTGAAGATCATGCGGCTGGCAGATGCCGAAACGGTGGGGCGTGTGCGGCTGAATTTTGTCGAGGCCGATGGTGACTTTGCCAGCCGGACGGTCGAGACGGCCCTGTCGGATGACCCGCGATACGCGCTGTCACATTCGGAATTCGCCATGTCGATGACCGAGGGAGAGGCCCGTGCGGTGACCGAGCGCTGGCTGGCGGAAGCGCGGATCGCGCGCGATACGCTGCGGCTGGTTCTGCCACCCTCACGCGGTGATGTCGCGCCGGGCACGGTGCTGGATGTGGCGCTGGATGATCATGACGGACGCTATCGTGTGGACCGTGTTACAGACACCGGGGGGCTGACGGTCGAGGCGGTGCGGGTGGAGCCCGGTATCTACCGCCCGAGCGACACGCCGGACCGGGTGCCGATGCTTGCGTCACCAGCACCGGCGCTGCCGGTTCATGTCCGTTTTCTGGATTTGCCGCTCTTGCAGGGGAGCGAGGTTGCTCATGCGCCGTATGTCGCCGCGACCGCCGATCCGTGGCCCGGCAGCGTGGCGATTTACAGTTCTGCCGGGGCGGAAGGATTTGAACTGAATACCACGCTGAGCGGCGCGGCTGTGATCGGGGTCACGGATGGCGATCTCGCAGCGGCGCGGGCTGGTGTCTGGGACTGGAGCGGCAGGCTGAGGGTGCGTGTCGCAGGCGGTGCGCCATCGGGCGCGCTGTCGGGGGCGGGGCCGGGGGCGGTGCTGAACGGTGCCAATGTCGCAGCGATCGGCAACGGTTCGGACGGGCTTTGGGAAGTGCTGCAATTCAGGCAGGCGACGCTTGTGGCAGAGAACCTCTTCGAGTTGAGCGGGCTTTTGCGCGGGCAGGCAGGGACCGAGGCGATCATGCCCGCAATCTGGACGGCAGGCAGCGATTTCGTGCTGCTGAACGGGGCGGTGCAGCAGATCGAGTTGCCGCTGTCGGCGCGGGGATTGTCCCGCAACTATCGCATCGGGCCGGCATCCCATCCCGTGGATGATCCGAGCTATCTGGCAGAGAGCCATGCCTTTGAAGGGGTGGGGCTGAGACCCTATGCGCCCTGTCAACTGCGATCCAGGTTGCTGGAAAATGGCGATCTCGCGCTGAGCTGGATACGCCGGACGCGGATCGATGGCGATAACTGGTCATCCTTCGAGGTGCCGCTGGGCGAAGAGCGGGAGCTTTATCAGCTCGACATTCTGAGAAACGACATTCCTGTGCGCAGCCTGACGCTGAGCACGCCCACCCACCTTTATACGATAACTGATCAGGCTGCGGACGGTTTGGGCGGGACGCGGCGTTTTCAGGTCGCGCAGATTTCCGACCGGTTTGGTGCCGGCCCAAAGAGCGGAGCATTGATTGATGACTGAGACGACTCACCTGAACCTGCCGCTGCTGCAGGCCGCGCAGGCCCAGAAGCACGTGACGCTGAACGAAGCGCTTGAGATGCTGGACGGTCTGGTACAGCTGGTGCTGCAATCCCAGAGCCAGACTGGCCCTACAGGCAGCGAGATCGATGGCGAGGCCTATTTCGTGCCCGCCGGTGCGACCGGGCTGTTCGCCGGACAGGAGGGCAGGATCGCGCTGCGGCTGAATGGCGGCTGGTATTTCGTTCCGGTGCGGACCGGATGGCGGGCCTATATCGCCGACGAAGCGGTGAGGGCGGAATTTGACGGGACGCTCTGGCGCGCCGCCGGTGGCGTCGTCAGCCCGGCAGGGGCGGCCACGAACGCGCGAATTCTGGAATTTGACCACGTGATCGGGGAGGGGGCGACATCGGTCACAACTGGCCTGATCCCGCAATATGCGCTGGTGCAGGCGGTGACAGCGCGCGTGACCCAGACCATTACCGGGGCGGCGACGGCGTGGAGGCTGGGGGTCGCGGGGGCGGATAACCGATACGCAAGCGGTATGGGAACCGCCGCGGGGACGTGGCTGATCGGGCCCACAGGGGCACCCACGGCCTATTATGCCGATACGCCGCTGGTACTGACTGCTGAAGGCGGGGATTTTGCCGGTGGCACGGTTCGCCTTGCGGTGCATTATCAGGAATTCACACCGCCCGCCGCGTGATCCGATGCGCCCGGTGCTGCATGAGGATCTGGTGCAGACCGCGCGCGCGGTACTGGCGGCACCGGTATCTGCGCGCAGATTACGGGCGCGTGAGATTGTGGAACGGGCGGAAATGGCAGCGCGGCATTTTGCCGAGACCGGCCACAGCCATCCCGAATTCGGCAATGGATCGCTGGCCGACAGCGCCAGCGAGTTTCCGCGCCTGCCGGAACGAACGCTGAGCGATCCGGAGTATCGCCGCGCGCTGTTGCTGGTCCTGAGCGAGGTTGACCGCGTGCTTAGCCCGCGGCGCAGCTGAAGCATTTGGGGGTGGCGGGATCGAGGGTCAGTCGTCTGGTGTCGATCTCGTCTCCGCAATCGAGGCAATAGCCAAACTCATCCTCATTCATCCGATCAAGCGCGGCACGTATCCGTCGCCGCTGATTGTCGCGCCGCGATTGCTGAGCCCGGGCCATGGCCTGGTTCTGGAGGGCGTCCATGCGCGAAAGCCGCCCGACGGATTGCTGATCAAGCTGGACGGTCGCCTGAGCCTGCTGGCCAAGCGCATCCTCTTGCTCGAGGGCCGCGAGCTGGGCCTGCAACGCGGCGCGGTAGGTCTGGCGTTCTGTTTCTGTCATCTTCGGCGATTAATTCCGGCACGGGTCTTTGACGTTGTCGCGGGCATCCTATGTGGTGTATCACGCCTTACCAAGGAGTGACACGCGAATGGCAAATCCCAAGGAAGCCCTGACAGAGATTGATCCGGTATGGTCGCGAATCCGGCAGGAGGCGCTGGATGCGGTGGCTGATGAGCCGCTTTTGGGGGGCATGGTACATTCCAGCATCCTGCATCACGGCACGCTGGAGGACGCGCTTTCGTATCGGATGGCGATGAAACTGGCGTCGCGCGAGATGTCGGAACAGATCCTGCGCGAGATTGCCGATCAGGTCTATGCCAGTGAGCCGGGGCTCGTTCAGGCGGCGCGCGCCGATATCATGGCGGTTTTCGAGCGCGATCCCGCCTGCCACCGGCTGTTGCAGCCGATCCTGTATTTCAAGGGTTACCAGGCGATGCAGGCCTTTCGTGTGGGGCATTGGCTCTGGCAGAACGGGCGCAAGGACGTGGCCTATTTCATCCAGATGCGGGTGTCAGAGGTATACGGTATCGATATCCATCCGGCTGCGCGGATCGGGCAGGGGATCATGATTGACCATGCCCATTCGATTGTCATCGGTGAGACCGCAATTGTCGGCGACAATGTCTCGATGCTGCATTCGGTTACGCTGGGCGGGACGGGCAAAGAGGACCAGCAGCGCCACCCGACGATTGAAGACGGGGTGCTGATTGGTGCGGGCGCCAAGGTGCTGGGCAATATCCGGATCGGGAAATGTTCGCGTATCGCGGCAGGTTCCGTGGTGCTGAAGGATGTGCCGGCCTGCAAGACGGTTGCCGGCGTCCCGGCCAAGATCGTCGGCGAGGCTGGTTGCGATCAGCCCGCGATTTCGATGAACCAGATCCTGAACGAAAAGTAGCGTCAGAACAGGCCGCCAACGAAAGGGCCCCGCGCGGGGCCCTTGTTAATGGTCAGGCCAGCATGGCGATCGGGTTTTCGAGATTGGCAACGATCGCCGCCAGCAATTCGGCCCCGAGCGCCCCGTCAATCACCCGGTGATCGACCGAAAGCGTCATCGACATGACCGTGGCAACCGTCAGTTCGCCATCATCCCCGACGACCGGTTTCTTGATCCCTGCGCCGACGGCAAGGATCGCCCCGTGCGGTGGGTTAATCACGGCGTCAAAGTTTTCGATCCCCATCATCCCGAGATTCGAGATGGCAAAGCTGCCGCCCTGGTATTCATGCGGGGCGAGTTTGCGTTCGCGGGCGCGGGTGGCAAGGTCCTTCATCTGGGCCGAGAGCGCCGAGAGCGATTTCATCTCTGCGTCCTGCAGCACAGGGGTAAAGAGCCCGCCTTCGATGGCCACTGCGACGGCGACATCTGATGGTTTGAGCCTGAGTATCCTGTCCCCTGCCCAGACGGCATTGGCATCCGGCACGGCCTGAAGTGCAAGCGCGCATGCCTTGATGATGAAATCATTGACCGAGAGTTTCACGCCACGCTCGGCCAGCTGGCCGTTGAGCTGGCTGCGGAATTTCAGGAGCGCGTCCAGCCGAACCTCGCGGCGCAGGTAGAAATGCGGAATGGTCTGCTTGGCCTCGGTCAGGCGGGCGGCGATGGTCTTGCGCATGCCGTCCAGCGCCACTTCTTCGAACGCGCGGTCGGCATAGGTTTTCAGCACCACATCAGTCGACGGGCCTGCTGCGGCCAGTGCGGCCGGCGCCGGCGCGGGAGTTGCCGGGCTGTCCTTGACGGGTGCTGCGGGTGCGGCTGAGGCGCCCTCGACATCGGCCCTGACGATACGCCCGCGCGGGCCGCTGCCGGTTATGGCGGAGAGATCAAGGCCCTTGTCGGCGGCGATGCGGCGCGCCAGCGGTGAGGCGAAAATGCGTGTGCCATCAGCGCTGGCCGGGGCAGGGGGGACGGCCCTCTCGGCAGCCGCTGCCGGGGACTTCTCTTCACCCGCATCGGCCACATTTGTTGCCTCGGGCGCTGTCGCTGGCGCAGCGGCGGCAGCGATGTCATCGGCACTCTCGCCATCATCGAGCAGGACCGCGATGGGTGTATTCACCTGCACGCCTTCGCTGCCCTCGGCCACGAGGAGCTTGCCCACGACGCCTTCGTCGACGGCTTCGAATTCCATCGTCGCCTTATCGGTCTCGATCTCGGCCAGCAGATCACCGGACGAGACGCTGTCGCCTTCCTTGACCAGCCATTTGGCAAGCGTACCCTCTTCCATTGTCGGGCTGAGGGCGGGCATCAGGATTTCGGTTGGCATCGGCGCGCTCCCTAGCGGTAGGTGACTTGGTTGACGGCGGCAATCACCTCATCGGTGGTCACCAGCGCCAGTTTTTCGAGATTTGCGGCATAGGGCATCGGTACGTCCTTGCCCGTGCAGTTGATGACCGGCGCGTCCAGATAGTCAAACGCCTGCTGCATCAGCACCGATGAGATATGGTTGCCGATCGAACAGACCGGGAAGCCCTCTTCGACCGTGACGCAGCGGTTGGTTTTCATCACCGATTGAATGACCGTATCGGTATCCAGCGGGCGCAATGTCCTGAGGTCGATTACCTCGGCAGAGACGCCCTCCTCTGCCAGCCGGTCAGCGGCCTCGAGCGCGTATTGCATGCCGATGCCAAAGCTGACGATGGTCACATCGCTGCCTTCGCGCCATATCCGCGCCTTGCCGAAAGGAACGGTATAGTCATCCATGACCGGCACGTCGAAGGTACGGCCATAGAGGATCTCGTTTTCCAGAAAGATCACCGGGTTCGGATCGCGGATGGCGGATTTCAGCAGGCCCTTGGCGTCCGAGGCGGAATAGGGCATTGCCACCTTGAGCCCGGGGATCTGCGCATACCACGCCGCGTAATCCTGACTGTGCTGCGCACCGACGCGCGCGGCCGCGCCGTTGGGGCCGCGAAATACCATCGGCGCGCCCATCTGCCCGCCCGACATATAGCGTGTCTTGGCGGCCGAGTTGATGATCTGGTCAATCGCCTGCATCGCGAAATTGAAGGTCATGAATTCGACGATGGGCCGGGTGCCGCCGAACGAGGCGCCCACCGCGATACCGGCAAAGCCATGTTCGGTGATCGGCGTATCGATGACCCGCTTGGGCCCGAATTCATCCAGAAGACCCTGAGAAATCTTGTAGGCGCCCTGATATTCGGCGACCTCTTCACCCATCAGGAACACCCGGTCATCGGCGCGCATCTCTTCGGCCATGGCGTCACGCAGCGCTTCGCGTACCGTGGTGTTCTTCATCTCGGTGCCTTCGGGCACGGCGATTTCAACGGGAACAGAGGCAACAGGTGCGGCTGCGGCGGGCGCGGTTGCGGGCGCTCCGGGTGCGGCAGGTGCTGCTGCTTCGGCTGACGCCTGTGCCGGCAGAGCGGATGCATCTTCACCCTCTTCCAGCAATACGGCAATAGCGGAATTGACGGCAACGCCTTCGGTCCCTTCAGGCACCAGGATCGGCCCCATGGTCCCTTCGTCCACCGCCTCGAATTCCATCGTCGCCTTGTCGGTTTCAATCTCGGCCAGGATCATGCCGGATGTGACGCTGTCACCTTCCTTGACCAGCCATTTCGCCAATGTCCCCTCTTCCATCGTCGGGCTGAGCGCCGGCATGAGAATTTCGGTAGCCATTTCAGTTATCCCCTTCGGCTGGTTTGATGAAGCCCACGACATTGCCCTGACCGTCCTCGACATAGGCAAAGCGGCCAATGCCGGGCTGTGTCTGGGGCGGCAGCGCCTCGGCCCCGCCATTGGCAAGCGCCCAGTCATAGGTGGCATCCACATCCGCCACTTCAAATGTCATGGTGCCGCCACGGATCGCCGTGCCGGGAGCATGGGCGCTGTCGGTCCGGCGGAATATGCCGCCACTCAGCCCCTTGCCGATGCCGATATCCGTGCCCTCGATCAGATAGTATTCCATGTCACCCGCTTCGGGCATTTGCTCAAAGCGCCAGCCAAAAAGACCGGCGTAGAATTCCCGTGCCGCTGCGACATCATTGGCGTGAATCTCGAAATGCGGCATCACGAGGCCTCTGCATAGATATCGGTATAAAGCTCGCTCAGATCAGGCTCGGGGCTTTCCTTGGCGAATTCGGCCGAGGCGTTGACCACCGACTTGATTTCCTTGTCGATCGCTTTCAGATCATCCTCGCTCGCGTGATCACCCGTCAGCAGCAATTCGCGCACATGTTCGATGGCATCGCGCTCCTCGCGTACCTTCTGAACCTCGTCCCGGGTGCGGTATTTCGCCGGATCCGACATGGAATGGCCGCGATAGCGATAGGTCTTCATCTCAAGGATATACGGGCCCTTGCCCGCGCGGCAGTGGGCCACGGCCTTCTCGCCCGCGGCCTTGACGGCCATCACGTCCATGCCGTCCACTGCCTCGCCGGGGATGCCGAAGGCGGTGCCGCGCGTATAGATATCGGGTGTCGAGGTTGAGCGTTTCTGCGCGGTGCCCATGGCATACTGGTTGTTCTCGATGACAAATACCACCGGCAGATCCCAGAGCGCGGCCATGTTAAACGTCTCGTAAACCTGGCCCTGATTGGCCGCGCCATCACCGAAATAGGTGAAGGTCACCCGCTTGTTGTCCAGGTATTTGTCGGCAAAGGCCAGCCCGGCCCCTAGCGGCACCTGCGCCGCGACGATGCCATGGCCGCCATAGAAATGCTTTTCCTTGGAGAACATGTGCATCGAGCCGCCCTTGCCCTTGGAATAGCCACCCTCGCGGCCCGTCAGTTCGGCCATGACGCCCTTGGGGTCCATGCCGCAGGCCAGCATGTGCCCGTGATCGCGATACGAGGTGATGCGCTTGTCGCCCTCTTCGGCGGCCGCTTCGAGACCGACGACAACGGCCTCCTGCCCGATATAGAGATGGCAGAAGCCGCCGATCAGCCCCATGCCATACAGCTGTCCGGCCTTTTCCTCGAACCGGCGAATCAACAGCATCTCGCGGTAATATTTCAGCAGCTCATCGGCTGAGACATTGGATTTCTTTGACGATTTCTTGGGTGCCATCGACGCCGCTCCGGTTCGGGAAATTAGATAGTTTAGCGTTAAACTATTCTATATACCATCCGTGCGGAAAAGAGGAGGAAAAATTGCAGCCTCCGGTGAATTTGTCGCAAATGGGGGAATTCGGGTCGCGCGACGCCTCAGCGCACGACCAGTTCGTCGGGCCGCATCAGGCCCAGAATCCGGCGCGCCTGCTCGTCCAGCAGGTCCAGATCCAGATAGGTATCCGACAGACGCCTGTTCTTGTTTTCCAGCACCGCAAGCTCTGCCCTGAGCGCCGCCAGCTCTTCCCGAAGCCCGGCAATCTCGGCATCGATCTGCACCCGCCGGAACAGCCCGTATTCCCCCTGAACGGCACCATAGGTGAAATACATCGCCAAAAGCGACACGATGCTGACATAGATGACGCCGCCGAAACCGGCGCGTTTGCGAAGGGTGCTCATTGCTGCCTCACCTGCCCGTCTTCTGCGGGCTATGGGCGCAATATGTCACGGCGTGCGGGCTTTGTGAATCCCCCAATCCCGCCTGATCTCATTGTTCGGTGAAATACCTCGGGGGAGGCCCGGCCTGCCGGGCCGGGGGCAGCGCCCCTAACCCCCGCCGATCTCAGGCCTTGCCGCGGTAAATATCCATGATCGTATTCAGCATCGCGAGAGCGTCATCGCGGTCACGCTGAAAACTGTTGCGCCCGATGATCGACCCGTTGCCGCCGCCGTCGCGGATGGCGCGCGCATCGTCATAAACACTGTCGGCAACCTTTTTCGCACCGCCCGAGAACACCACGATCCGCCGTCCGCCAAAGGCCGCGTCCATGCAGTTCTTCACCCGCGCTGCCTGGGTAGAGATATCGATGCCTTCAGCCTCGTAGACCGCCTTGGCCGCACTCAGCGACAAGTGATCGGTCGAGAGCTTGATCTTGATGATATGCGCGCCCAGAAGCGCGGCAATCTGGGCCGCATAGGCCGCGATGTCGACCGCGGTCTCGCCATCCTTGTCCAGCGCCTCGCCGCGGGGGTAGGACCAGATGACGGTTGCCACGCCTTTGGCCGCCGCTTCCTCGCGCATGGCCGAGATCTCTTCGAACATGTCCAGCCCCGCCGATGAACCGGGATAGACGGTGAACCCGATGGCCGAACAGCCCAGCCGCAGCGCGTCATCGACACTTGCTGTGATGGCCTGATCCTTGGGCGCATCGTCCGGGATCAGCGAATTGGCCGAGTTGGCCTTGAGGATCGTCGGGATCTGGCCGGCAAATGTATCCGCACCCGCCTCCAGCATCCCCAGCGGCGCGGCATAGGCATTCAGACCGGCATCGATGGCCAGACGATAGTGATAATGCGGATCATAGGCCGCCGGATTGGGCGCGAAACTGCGCGCGGGCCCGTGCTCGAAACCCTGATCCACCGGCAGGATGATGACCTTGCCGGTCCCGCCCAGCCGACCATTCATCAATATGCGGCAAAGGTTGCCTTTGACGCCGGGTGTGTCGGCTTCGTAATTTGCGAGGATTTTCTGGACAGCTCGGGTCGCACGCATGAGGAATTCCTTTGAAGTCAGGGCCAATGCACATGGCTTTAGAACGCCGGGGGCGGCGTTGCAACACCGGCAATCGCACCGGCGAACGCACCGTGGCAGTGCGGGCGGCAGCGGGGGCGGCCGCGCAGGCGGTTACTCGGCGCCGGTCGTGGCGGCGAGGCCCTGGTTGAACCAGGCGTTCAGCGCCCGGTCGGCAATCTGATCCGACAGGCTGGCCCAGGCCGCACGGCTGCGCGCATCCTGAAAGCGCATCTTGCGTTCCAGATCGTCCAAAAGGCTGGCGCCGCCCGGATCACCCGCCGCTGCCGCCAGCCGCGCCCAATAGGCCGCCGACGCATAGGACCGGGTTTCGGTCTTGCCCAGAAACGCCGCCAGCGCCCGGTCGCGGAACGCCGAGATATCTGCCGACCCTTCGTTTGGGGGCGAGGTCAGCGCGGTCTGAATGTTCAGCACTTCCGACATCGGCAGTGCCGCCTCGAGACGATCGGCCAGCGCCAGCGCGTCATCCTCGCCCGCCGCCGCCGCGACCAGCGCATAGCGATATGCCCGCGCCGGTTCGGACATTTCCAGCCAGAAGGCCAGATCGCCCGCCGCGCCCGGATGGCCGCGATCGGCCAGCGGCCCGAGGATCGACTGCGCGGCCTTGACATTCTGCGGCGCGCCCACCCCGGTCAGCAATGCGCGACCGGCGCGCATCAGATCACCGCTGTCAAGCGTGCCTTCATCCAGCCCCAGTGCCACGCGCAGGATGTCATCGGCCAGGATTTCCTGGCGTATGGCGGGCTGGCGCGACATGGCGGGCCGCAATTCGGCAAAGATTTCCTGCGGATCGTTGAAGAGCGCCTCATCCAGAAACACATCCTCGCCCACGGGGTCGATCTCGATCACCAGACGGCCCGGGGTCGTCAGGAACCCGGCTGCGGCCGTTCCCACGGACAGGACGAAATTCTGCTGATGCTCGCTCAGGGTGGTGGGTGCGCCCACCGATCCGTTCCAGTCCGAAATCGCCTTGGTCAGTTCGGTCACGATGGCCGCACTGGCGATGGTCGGGCTTTGCAATTCTTCGGGCACCAGTGGTGCGATACGGGCCCAAAGACCGCGATCATTGACCTCTACCCGGGCGTTTTCGACAAAGACGACCGGAATGGGTTCATCCAGCGAAGGGCGCGCATCGACCGAGACATAGGAAAAGTCGAAAACGCCATCCAGCTCGATCAGGTCGGGGCTGACAGCATGCAGCGCCACCGATGCCGCCGCCGAGGGCACGTCATATCGCATGTCCAGATAGGCGCGGTCCAGCGTGATCCATTCCAGCCCTGTGGCGTCATAGGCCTGTTTCATGTCCCGGTCGAGACAGGACGAATGCGCCCTCAGCCCGATAATCTCGGTGCTGAATTCAATCGAATTCCAGTCGGTGATCGGGGCTGATGACAGGGTGATGCGGTCGGCAAGGATCTCGCATTCGCCGCTGTCGTCATAGTCCAGCAGCGGCCAGAGATGCAGCCCGACGATCCCGGTCTGTCCGGCGACAAGGTCAAAGGACAGATGCTCATATTGCAGATCAAGCTGCGAACGCAGCGCGATAATGCCGCTCTGGACAAGGCGCTGCAGGATATTGTCAATCGACAGCACATCAAAAAGACCCGGTCGTTCGGGCTGGGCCGCGGCGGGCAGGCTGACGGATACTGAAACAAGACTGGCGATCAATGCGCGGCGCATGACATTCCCCCGGGATGTTGCTGATACATCGCCAGACTGCGCAGGATAGCCCGGTTATTCAAGGAAAATCAGGATTGCGCCAGTGCCGCGACCCCCGGCAGCACCTTGCCTTCCATCCATTCCAGAAAGGCACCGCCGGCGGTGGAGATATAGGTGAAATCATCGGCGACCCCGGCCTTGTTCAGTGCAGCGACAGTATCGCCGCCCCCGGCCACCGCCACCAGCCTGCCGGTCTTGGCGCGTTCTGCGGCATGCCGCGCGGTGGCATTGGTCGCCATGTCGAACGGGGCGATTTCAAAGGCACCGAGGGGGCCGTTCCAGATCAGCGTGCTGCAGTCGTCCAGAACCGCGTTGATATCGGCGACCGCCAGCGGCCCGGCATCGAGGATCATCGCGTCAGGGGGGCAATCGGCCTGTGCCACGGTTTCCGCGCGGGCGTTTTCGGCAAATTCCCAGGCCACGACCAGATCGCGGGGCAGGTGGATGTGGCAGCCCGCCGCGGCGGCGCTTTGCATGATATCGGCGGCGGTTCCCGCCATGTCATGTTCGGCCAGCGATTTGCCGACGGCGACGCCCTTGGCCACCAGAAAGGTGTTGGCCATACCGCCCCCGATGATCAGATGATCAACCTTGGTGACAAGGTTCGACAAAAGGTCGAGCTTGGTCGAGACCTTGGCGCCGCCCACAACCGCCGCAACCGGGCGTTCGGGGGTCGCGAGCGCCGCTTCGAGCGCCGAAAGCTCGGACTGCATCAGCCGACCAGCCGCCGCCGGGAGAAGCCGCGCCAATGCCTCGGTCGAGGCATGGGCGCGATGCGCGGCGGAAAAGGCGTCGTTGACATAGACATCCCCCATCGAGGCCAGCCGCGCCGCAAACCCGGGGTCATTGGCCTCTTCCCCGGGGTTGAAGCGCAGGTTTTCGGCCAGCATCACGTCGCCCGGCCCCATGGCTGCGATGGCGGCGAGGTAGTCACCATCGGCAAAGGTAACCTCGCGCCCCAGCGCAGCAGAGAGCGCGGGCAGCGTGACGCGCAGCGACATTTCGGGCACGACCTTGCCCTTGGGTCTGCCGAAATGCGCCAGCAGGATCGGTTTGCCGCCCCGGTCCAGAATATCGCGGATCGTCGGCACGATCCGATCAATCCGGGTGGTATCGGTGACGCGCCCGTCCTCGACCGGCACGTTGATGTCGACACGGACCAGAACCCGCTTGCCGTCCAGTTCCATGTCATCCAGCGTTTTCCAGCCCATCTCTCGCATCCTTTTCTTCGGCGATCTGGCGTCTATTCACCGCAGGGACTGCCCGAGGTCAAGCAATGCCCTTTCCCTTTGGGGCCAGTCGGACTAACTAGCAGCCAAAGCATGAACAGGAGGGCCCCCATGGCCGAGATCAAAGACCCCGAGAACACCATCCTGATGGAACTGAAGGACGGCACCGTCACCATAGAGCTTTTGCCCGATGTCGCGCCGCAACATGCAGAGCGGATGAAGACGCTGGCACGCGCCGGTTCCTATGACAATGTCTGTTTTCACCGGGTGATCGAAGGCTTCATGGCCCAGACCGGCGATGTCGCCAATGGCAATATGGAAAACAACTTCAACCTCGGTCGCGCGGGCACCGGCGGTTCCGAGCATCCCGATCTGCCGGCCGAGTTTTCCAAGCTGCCGCATGACCGTGGCACACTGGGTGCGGCCCGTTCGCAGAACCCCAACAGCGCCAATTCGCAGTTCTTCATCAATTTCAGCGACAACCATTTCCTGAACGGGCAATATACCGTCTATGGGCGCGTCATCGAAGGCATGGAGCATGTCGATGCGATCATGCGCGGCGAGCCCCCGGCAAGCCCTGACCGGATGATCAGCGTCAAGGTGGCCGCGGATGCGTAACGCTCTCCTGGCATTGCTGCTCTCGGCCAGCCCCGCGCTGGCGCTGGGCATCGAGATCACCGTCGAGGGCGAGGCCAATGGCGTGATCAAGATCGATCTTTTCGAGGATATCGCGCCGTTTCACGCCCAGCAGATCGCCTCGCTCGCGGCGGAAGGTCAGTATGACGGCGTGATCTTTCACCGGGTGATCGACGGTTTCATGGCGCAGACCGGCGATGTCCTCTTTGGTCGTATGGGCGAGGATAACAGCCGCGCGGGCATGGGCGGCTCGGACCGGCCCGATCTGAAGGCAGAGTTTTCCAACCTGACCTTCAAGCGCGGTGTTGTCGGCATGGCGCGCTCGGCCTTCAGCGAGGATTCGGCCAATTCGCAGTTCTTCATCATGTTCGATGAGGCGGATTATCTTGACGGGCAATACACGATTGTCGGCGAGGTGACCGAAGGTCTGGATGTGCTGGACGCGATCAAGCGGGGCAAGGGCGGCAACGGCGCCGTGCTGGGCACGCCGGATGTGATGAAATCGGTCGTGGTGATCCAGGACGAATAGCCCCGACAGACCTGATTTGCCGCCCCAAATGTCCGCATTCGGGGCGGCGCAGGCATCATTCCCCTCGGCCGTTGCATTCTGACGATCCGCTGTCGCGCCTTCAAACCCGCGTGAGCGGGGTAGCGGCATGCCCGCGCCTCTGTCAGGTTTTGTCCAGATCAGAGGAGAGAATGATGCTTATCAGAAAGATTGTCGCCGGCACGGCGCTGAGCCTTGTGGCCAGCGCTGCCTTGGCGAACCCGACATTCTGGCAGTTCGAATGGCCAAACACCGATTTCACCAAAACCTCGGTCGCCTGGAGCGAGATCCTGTCGGGCGGCCCGCCCAAGGACGGCATTCCGGCGCTGGATGACGTGTCCTTCATCGCGGCGGGCGACGAAACGCGGCTGGGCGGGCGCGAGCCGGTGATCACGCTGGAGATCGACGGTGAGACACCGCGCGCCTATCCGATCCGCTATCTGACATGGCACGAGATCGTCAATGACGTGATCGGCGATATCCCCGTTGCCGTCACTTTCTGCCCGCTCTGCAATTCGGGCATCACCTTTGATCGCCGGTTGAATGGCGAAGTGCTGTCATTCGGCGTCTCCGGCAAACTGCGCAATTCCGACATGATCATGTATGACCGCCAGACCGAGAGCTGGTGGCAGCAGATCATCGGAACCGGCATCGTGGGTGAGCATCTGGGCAGCGAACTGACCCAGTTGCCCAGCTGGATGGAAAGCTGGGACGAGTTTCTGGCCCGCAATCCCGAGGGTCTGGTGATGGATCAGCCGCGCTGGCCGCGCACCTATGGCCGCAACCCCTATACTAACTATGACAGCTCGGCCCGGCCATTCCTCTATAGCGGTGAAATGCCGCCGCATGACATCCCGCCGCTGGCGCGGGTGGTCAAGGTTGGTGAGCGGGCTTGGCCGGTATCGCGCCTGCGCGAGACGCCCGATCTGACCGAGGCCGGTGTGCGGCTGACATGGGTCGCCGGGCAGGCATCGGCGCTGGACTCGAGCAATATCGCCAGCGGCAAGGATGTCGGCACCATCCGCGTCAAGGATGCCGAGACCGGCGAAGACATCCCCCATGACGTCATGTTTGCCTTTGCCTTTCAGGCCTTCCACCCCGACGGGGAGTGGATGATAAACTGAACGGGACAAACCTGTTCGACCTTGTGTGACCTGAACGCGGGCTTTGCCGGGCCCGCGTTTTTTTTAGCTTTGGTGACGGGCGGCAAGGTGATCGGGCCCGGATATTCAAGCCGCGCCTCCGGCGCCGAGGCAGCGGCCATGCCGCGCCGATCAGACCGCCCGGAACGGGTGAATTGCTGAGAAGCGGGCAGGTGGATCAGGAGGCGAGGCGGATCATCGCGTGGCGCTTCTTGCCGGCGCTGAGCTTGATCGGTTCGGCCAGATCGGCAGCGGTGATCATGCGGCCCGGATCGGTCAGGGGCGCATCATTCAGCCTGGCACCCTGTTCAGCGATCAGGCGCTTGGCCTCTTTGCCCGATTTGACCAGCCCGGCACGTGTGAATAGCTGCACAACCGAGATGCCTTCGCCGATTTCTGCCGGGGTGATATCGATACCGGGCAGGTCGTCGCCGATCCCGCCCTTCTCGAACACCTCGCGCGCCGTGGCGGCGGCGGCATCGGCGGCGGCGCGCCCGTGCAGAAGGGCCGTGACCTCATTGGCCAGGATGATCTTGGCCTCGTTAATCTCCTGCCCTTCGAGCGCGCCCAGCCTGTCGCATTCATCCACCGGCAATTCGGTATAAAGCTTGAGGAAACGACCGGTATCGGCATCGGTCGTGTTGCGCCAGAACTGCCAGAATTCATAAGGTGACAGCATGTCGCCGTTCAGCCAGACCGCGCCCGAGAGGCTCTTGCCCATCTTCTTGCCGTCCGACGTTGTCAGGAGCGGTGATGTCAGCCCGTAAATCTCGTGATCCAGCACGCGGCGCGTCAGGTCGATACCGTTGACGATATTTCCCCACTGATCGCTGCCGCCCATCTGCAGAAGGCAGCCGTAGCGGCGGTTCAGTTCAAGGAAATCATAGGCCTGCAGGATCATGTAGTTGAACTCGAGAAAGCTGAGCGACTGTTCCCGGTCAAGCCGGGATTTCACGCTTTCGAACGAGAGCATCCGGTTGACGGAAAAATGCCGCCCGATATCGCGCAGGAAATCAAGATAGTTCAGATCATCGAGCCATTCGGCATTGTTGATCATCAAGGCATCCGTCGGCCCGTCACCATACGTCACGTAGCTGGCAAAGACCCGCTTGATCCCGGCGATATTGTCGTCGATTGCCGCTGGCGTCAGGAGCGGGCGCTCATCGGCGCGAAAAGAAGGATCGCCCACCTTGGTCGTGCCGCCACCCATCAGCGTGATCGGCTTGTGGCCGGTTTTCTGCAACCATCTGAGCATCATGATCTGGATCAGGCTGCCGACATGCAGCGACCGGGCCGTGGCGTCAAAGCCGATATAGGCCGGGACCACGCCTTTGTTCAGGGCCTCATCGAGGGCCTGATAATCGGTGCAGTCGGCCAGAAAGCCGCGCGCCATCATCACGCCCATGAAGTCTGATTTCGGGTGGTAGGTCATATCCTGGCTTGTCCTTGTCGACAGGGTTCCGTCGCGCGGTCTATATCTGGCGCGGGGCAGGAGGGGAAGCGTAATGGCAGAGAAACCGATCTGGGCGCTGGGCGCGATGTCGGGCACGTCGCTGGACGGGGTCGATGCGGCGATGGTGCTGTGTGACGGGGCGCATATTCTGGAATTCGGTGAATCCGCCTATCGCCCCTATAGCGAGGCCGAGCGGCGGGTGTTGCGCCGGGCGCTGGGCGCGTGGCAGGGGCAGCCACCGGTGGCCGAGGCCGAGGCGATCATTGAACTGGCCCATACCGAGTTGCTGTCGCAGTTTGCCGGGGCCGAGATCGTGGGCTTTCACGGCCAGACGCTGGCGCATGATCCGGCGACAGGGCGCACGCATCAGGCAGGTAACGGCCAGCGCCTGGCCGAAGCGCTGGATCTGCCGGTGGTCTGGGATTTCCGGTCGGCCGATGTCGAGATGGGCGGGCAGGGCGCGCCCCTTGCACCGGTTTTTCATCATGCGGCGGCGATGTGGGCGGGGATCGAGGGGCCTGTGGTTTTTCTCAATATCGGGGGGGTGGCCAATCTGACGCTGGTCGTGCCCGAGATGCCTGTTGATCAGCCCGGGGCGCTGACGGCATTTGACACCGGGCCGGGCAATGCCCAGATCGATGACCTGATGACCAGCCGCACCGGGCGGCGCTTTGACAAGGACGGCGCGATGGCGGCGGCGGGGCGCGCCGATACGGATGTGATTTCGCGGGCGCTCAAGAACCCCTATTTCGCACGTCTGCCACCCAAATCGCTGGATCGGATGGATTTCGCCCATATGCTGGAGCGTGTTGCCGATCTGGAGACCGCCGATGCGGCGGCGACGCTGACGATCCTGACAGCCGAGGCGGCGGTCGAAGGGATAGAACAGCTGGCGACGCAGCCCTTGCAGGTTTTCCTGACAGGCGGCGGTCGCAACAATCCCGTGATCCGCGACTATATTGCCGGGGAAACCGGCATACCGGTGGCGCGGGTGGAAGAGATCGGGCTGAACGGCGACATGTTCGAGGCGCAGGCATTCGGATTTCTGGCCGCGCGGGTGCGATATGGCCACGCGACGACATTTCCGGGCACGACAGGCGTCGCCATTCCGCTGGGTGGCGGGCTGGTCAGCCGGCCATCCGCCTAGGTATCGCCGGGAATGTCGAACCCGTCAGGGGCAAGGTGAAATCCGGAAAATTCAAAGGCGGGTGAGACGGTACAGCCGACAAGGCTCCAGTCGCCTGTCGTTTCCGCCGCCTGCCAGTGATCGGGCTGAACGATGACCTGGGGCAATTGCCCGGCGGCAAGATCGGGGCCGAGATGATGCGCGACACGTGGCCCCTGATCGGTTTCTGCGGTCCAGAGCGTCAGTGGCGCACCGGCATAGAAATGCCAGATCTCGGCGGCGTCGACCCGGTGCCAGTGACTGCGCTCACCGGCTGCCAACAGAAAATAGATCGCCGTGCCCGCGGTTCGCCCGGTGCCGGCTGCGCGCCATGTCTGGCGATAGTGCCCGCCCTCGGGATGCGGCGCGAGGTTCAGGCGGCGGATGATGTCCGCGGCGTTCATACGCGGGTCATGATCATGCGCGCAGAAGGCCGGAGCGCAATCACCCTCATTTCAGAATAGCGCGGCCGGCATAGCGTGCCGTCTCGCCCAGCATCTCCTCGATCCGGATCAGCTGGTTGTACTTGGCCAGCCGGTCGGAACGGGCGAGCGAGCCGGTCTTGATTTGTCCACAGTTGGTTGCCACGGCAAGATCGGCAATCGTCGCGTCCTCGGTCTCGCCGGAGCGGTGCGACATGACCGATGTCATGCGGGCGCGATGCGCCTCTTCCACTGCCTGAAGTGTCTCGGTCAAAGTCCCGATTTGATTGACTTTCACCAGCAGGGAATTAGCGGCCCCCTTTTCAATGCCCATGGCCAGACGCGCCGGGTTGGTGACGAAGAGATCATCGCCGACAAGCTGGACCTTATCCCCAATCGCGTCCGTCAGTTGGCACCAGCCATCCCAATCATCCTCGCTGCAACCGTCTTCGATCGAGACGATCGGGTAATCGGTGGTCAAATCCTGCAGATATCGAACATTTTCTTCGGCAGAGAGCGACTTTCCCTCGCCCTTCATTTCATATTTGCCACCTTTATAGTATTCGGTCGCCGCGCAATCGAGCGCGAGGTAGATATCCTCGCCCGGCTTGTAGCCTGCCTTGTCGATGGATTTGAGGATGAAATCCAGTGCGTCACGCGTCGATGACAGGTCGGGCGCAAAGCCGCCTTCGTCGCCGATACCTGTGGATAACCCGGCGCCGGATAATTCGCCCTTGAGCGTGTGAAACACCTCTGACCCCATGCGCACGGCTTCGCGGATCGAGCTGGCCGAGACCGGCATGATCATGAATTCCTGAATATCGATGGGGTTATCGGCATGTTCGCCGCCATTGATGATGTTCATCATCGGCACCGGCAGAAGGCGCGCCGAGGTGCCGCCGACATAGCGGAAAAGCGGCTGGGTACAGGTCTCGGCCCCGGCCTTGGCCACTGCCAGCGACACACCAAGGATCGCATTGGCACCCAATCGGCCCTTGTTCGGTGTGCCATCCAGTTCGATCATCGCCTCGTCGATGGTAACCTGATCGGTGGCGTCTTGGCCGATCAGCGCCTCGGCCAGTTCACCATTGACCGCCGCGACGGCTTCCAGCACGCCTTTGCCCTTGTAGCGCGCCTTGTCGCCGTCACGCTTTTCAACGGCCTCATGCGCGCCGGTGGAGGCACCCGAAGGCACCGCCGCGCGGCCCATGCTGCCATCCTCCAGCACGACATCAACCTCGACGGTCGGGTTGCCCCGACTGTCGAGGATTTCGCGGGCGTGAATATCGATGATCGTGCTCATGGATGCGGTCCTGTTTCAGAAAGGGAAGTTTCGCCGCCTGCTATAGCAGCGGCGGGGCGAATGTAAACGGGGCATGATAGCGCTAACAGCGCGTCTAATGCGCCCGAACAGGCCTGATTGCGCATGTTACCGCCATCACGCGGCGGAATGGCGCAGCCGTCTTTCGCGCCAGACCATGTAAATCCCCGACCCCACGACCATCGCACCGCCCAGATAGACCCAAATATCCGGGCTTTCAGAAAAGATGAGGATGCCAAGGACGATCCCGAATACCAGCCGGGAGTAGCGGAACGGAATCACCGCCGAGATCTCGCCGATGCGCATGGCGGCGGTGATGGCGTAATAGCCCAGCACGGTTGCGATGATGGTCATCAGGCTGAGCGCCCATTCGGTCGCGTTGGGCAGCACCAGACCGCCAAGCCAGAGATGCAGCACGAGGCCCGAGGGGATCATTGCCGCAAGGCCGAATGTTGCCAGTTGCAGCGTGCCGAGCGATCGGGGCACCGCGCGTGTGGCGAGGTCGCGCGCCGCGAGGCCCAGCATGGCGATGACCGCGTACCAGGCATTGCTGTCGAAACCCGCCGTGCCGGGGCGCAGCACGAGCAATACACCGCAAAGCCCGACCAGAATCGCGCTCCAGCGCCGCCAGCCGACCGTTTCGCCAAAGATCAGCGCCGCCGCCATGGTCACCACGATCGGTCCGGCCTGCTGGATCGAGGTCACGAGCGAGAGGGGCGTCAGCATCAGCGCCATGGGCATGGATATGGCCGCGGCCATCTCGGCCCCCCAGCGCATGATCACGGCAGGGTGGGCAAGCGCGCGCACCAGAATTTTCCGGCCCGACAAGCGGGTCCAGACCGCAAAGATCAGCGTCCCGCCGACGGCCATCATCAATACGGTCTGGCCGAGGGGCACGGTACGGCTCATGAGCTTGATGCCGACATCGCCAAGGGCAAACCCTGCCATGGCAAGGATCATCAGCGAAATGGCGCGAATATTTTCCATCTGTTCCCCTTCCGCCCGGCGGGCCCCGTCGCGCCCGCCAGCGGCCTACATCAGTTCAGGCTCGCGCCCCAGCCGCCGGGCCAGCGGTGCGATGGTCAGCCCCTGCAGGATGATCGAGAACAGCACAACCACATAGGTCGATGTCAGGATGAGCGGTTTCCACTCGCCCTCGGGCAGCGACAGAGCGAGAGCGACCGAGATACCACCCTTGATCCCGCCCCATGTCATGATCGGAATGACCCCGGCGGTAAATGCGCGAAACGGCCTGAGAAGCAGCACCGGCACCGCCACTGCCGCCAGCCGGGCCACGAGTGCCAGAAGGATCGACAACAGGCCGGTGGTCAGGATGTCCGCCGAAAGCGTGATGGCAAAAACCTCGAATCCAATCATCAGGAATAGCACGGCATTGAGGATTTCGTCGATCAGTTTCCAGAATGCATCGACATAGTTTCGTGTCTCTTCGCTCATGCCGTGCCGGGCGCCGATATCGCCGATCAGGAGCCCGGCAGCGACCGCCGTGATCGGGGCCGAGAAATGCAGATAGGCCGCCATCTGATAGCCGCCAAAGGCCAGTGCCAGCGTGATCAGCACCTCGAGCGCGTAATCATCGATCAGTCGCATGACCCGAAAGGTCAGCCAGCCAAGCACCACGCCAAGAACCGCGCCGCCCCCGGCCTCCTGCACAAAGAGCCAGGCGGCATCGGCCAGACCGGCCTCGGCTTCGCCGGGCTTGGGAAAGGCCAGCCCTGCAAGCACCAGAAAGACCACATAGCCGACACCGTCATTGAAGAGCGATTCGCCCGCGATCTTGGTCTCGAGCGTCTTGGGCAGGCTGGCCTTGCGCAGGACGCCCAGCACCGCGACCGGGTCGGTGGGCGAGATCAGCGCGCCGAAGACCAGTGCAATCAGAAGCGGCATACCTGTGAGCCAGCTGAACCCCGTGCCGACAATCACGGTGGACAGACCAACGCCGATTGTCGCCATCAGGAAAACCGGCAGCCACTGGGCGCGCAGGTCCTGCAGCTTCACATGCAGCGCTCCGGCAAAGAGCAGAAGCCCCAGCATGCCCTCGAGCAGGGCGGCATCGAAATCGATGGTGATGACCAATGCGCGCACGGTATCGGCCATGCCATATTGCGGCAGCGCATAATCCACCGCCAGCACCCCCAGCGATGCCAGAAAGGCCACCACAAGGATGCCGATCGAAGATGGCAGCCGCAAAAGGAGATAATTGATCGCGCCAAAGCCGGCAGCCATCACGATCAGCAGCGATGCGATCTGCAACAGGTCCATACCCGTCCTCCGTGTTTTTCCCGCTCTTACACCAATTTGCGGCGCGGGGGTAAGCGCATTTCCGGCCGATTTGCGGGCGGGTGCTTGACTTCCTCGGGGCGCACGCGCCTTCTGGCCTGGGCCGGATGGTCGGTGGGATCGGCAGAGGATGCGCGGGGCGGGAAGGCGATGGCAGCAGAACGCAGATCGATGGATATGTACGGGGCGACGGCGCTGGTGCTGTTTTCGCTGTTCCTCGCCTTCAACCAGATCGTCATCAAGATCGGCAATCAGGGGTTCCAGCCAGTGTTCTTTGCCGGGCTGAGATCGCTGGGCGGGATTTTCGTGCTGATGGCATGGATGCGCTGGCGCGGCATGGAGATTGCCTATGTTCCCGGTACGTTACGCGCCGGTCTTGCCATGGGTATGATATTCACGGTCGAGTTCATCTTTCTGTTTCTGGCGCTGGATCTGACCACGGTGACGCGGGTGAGCGTAATCTTTTATTCGATGCCGGTCTGGACGGCGGTGCTGGCGCATTTCCTCTTGCCGGGTGATCGCCTGACCCCGGCCAAGGCGGCGGGGCTGATCCTGGCCTTTGCAGGGGTGGCATGGGCGATGCTGGACCGGGGCGGGAATGCGGACGGGGCCAGCCTGATCGGCGATCTGTTTTCGCTCGCGGGGGCGATATTCTGGGCGGGGATCGCGATTATGGCGCGGGGATCGGCGATGGTGCGGGTGCGCCCCGAGATGCAGCTTCTCTATCAGCTGATCGTCTCGGGGATCGTGCTGACGGCGGTATCGCCGTTTTTCGGGCCGCTATTGCGCGAGGTGACGCTGGCCAGCTGGGGCGCCTTGGGGTTTCAGATCCTGCTGGTGGTCTCGGCTGGGTTCCTGTTCTGGCTCTGGCTGCTGACGATTTATCCGGCCTCATCCGTGGCGTCCTTCAGTTTTCTGACCCCCGTTTTCGGCGTTCTGTTGGGCTGGCTTTTGCTGGATGAAGCGCTGAGCGTTGGGATCGTGGGGGGGCTGGTTCTGGTGGCGCTGGGGCTGATCGTCGCGAACCGCCCGGCACGCAGGGGCAGTTAGCAGCGCGGCCGGTTGAGGGGGCTTTGCCCCCTCGCGCGCATTGGCGCGCTCACCCCCAAGGTATTTCGGGAACAATGAAGCCGGATCAGGTACCGCAGAATGTGGCGGGCACGATTTCCTGCGCGAGTGGTGCGCGCGCAAGGTCGAGATCGGCAGGATCGGGTGCAAAAGGCGTAGCGAGCACGCGGTTCAGGCGGTGAAACGGGTTCATGTCGCCCGCAAGCGCGGCCTCGATCGCCGCCTCGATCCGGTGGGTGCGCGGGATGATGGCGGGGTTGGTGGCGCGCATCAGCGCGGTTGCTTTGGCGGCATCTTCGTGGGCAAGGCGGTTTTGCCAGTCCTGGTGCCAGAGGTGGTAAGCCTCGCGATCAGTGAACTGATCGGCGGCATCGCCATCGGCAAGCGCGCGGAATGTATCGGTGAAATCGGCGCCGTCCTGATCCATGAGCGCGAGCAGCCGGTCGATGAGCGCGATATCACCGTCATCTTCCCCGGTAAGGCCAAGCTTGGCGCGGAAGTTGCGGTCGCGTTCGGCCGTAAAGCGCGGGGTGAAGCGGTTCAGGATTTCGGTCGCCGAGTCGATGGCGGTATCCTGTGGGCCGGGGATGGCGGGGATCAGGGCGCTGCCCAGTTGAGCGAGGTTCCAGATCGCGATGCGCGGCTGGTTGGCATAGGCATAGCGGCCATGCTGATCGATCGAGCTGAAGACACGGCCAAAGGCAAAGCCGTCGATAAAGGCGCAGGGGCCGTAATCGATGGTCTCACCCGAAAGCGCCATATTGTCGGTATTCATGACCCCGTGCACAAAGCCCACGCCCATCCATGCCGCGATGAGGCGGGCCTGGGCCGTGACGACGGCGTCGAACATACCGAGCGCACCTGATGTGTCGGGGAAGTGGCGGGCGATCACGTGATCGATCAGCTGCGCGATGGCGTCGTTATCCTGACGCGCCGCGAAATACTCGAATGTGCCGACGCGGATATGGCTGGCGGCGACGCGCGTCAGAATGGCGCCGGGCAGCGGGCCTTCGCGATAGATCGTCTCGCCGGTGGTGAGGGCGGCAAGCGCGCGGGTGGTCGGGATGCCAAGGGCGGCCATCGCCTCGGACATGATATATTCGCGCATGACGGGGCCGATCCAGGCGCGGCCATCGCCCATGCGCGAATAGGGGGTGGGGCCCGAGCCCTTGAGCTGGAGGTCAAAGCGCCTGCCATCCGGGGCGATCACCTCACCCAGAAGGAGCGCACGCCCGTCGCCCAGCTGGGGCGAGAAGCCGCCGAACTGGTGACCGGCATAGGCCTGGGCAAGCGGCGCGGCGCCCGGCGGCACGGCATTGCCCGCAAGGGCGGAAATACCGGCGTCAGAGGCAAGCCAGTCAGGATCGAGGCCGAGACCGGCGGCCAGCCCGGTATTGAGCGCGATGAGCGCCGGCGCCGGGACGGGTGTTGCGATCTGGCGGGTATAGAAACGCGGCGGCAGCCTGGCGTAGCTGTTGTCGAACCGGATCGGATCCATGCATGTCCCCCTTTGCGGTGGCCTTATTGGTTCAGAGCCAGGCCAGACGCTTGGTCAGCAGCGCGAAAAACCCGTCGGCATCAAGATCGCCCATGAAATGCGCATTGGCCGGTCGGTCGGTGACGCCCCACCAGTCGGCCACGGTCATGCCCAGCGTCAGGTCCGAGCCTGTCTCGATCTCGACATTGATATGGCGCCCCGAGAACAGGCCCGGTTCGATCAGATAGGCGGTTACGCAGGGATCATGCAGCGGGGCACCAGGCGAGCCGTATTTTTCCTTGTCGAACCGTTCGAAGAAATCGGTCATCTCTGCCACGGCGATGGCCGGGCGCGTGCCGATGGCGCGAAAGGCGTCGTTTCGTTCGGGTGTCACCAGTGCCTTATGCGTGACATCCAGCGGCATCACCGTGATGCTTGCGCCTGATCTGAAAACGATTTCAGCGGCTTCCGGATCGACATAGATGTTGAACTCGGCGGCGGGTGTGATGTTGCCAACCTCGAAATACGCACCGCCCATCAGGACGATTTCGTCGACCCTGCCGATAATGTCCGGCGCGTCCTGAAAGGCGCGCGCGATATTTGTCAGCGGACCCAGCGGGCAGAGCGTGACCTTACCCGCCGGATGTTCGCGCAGCGTGCGGATGATGAAATCGACCGCGTGGCCATCGGCCAGCGCCATATGCGGATCGGGCAGGGACGGGCCGTCAAGGCCGGTCTTGCCATGCACATGCTCAGCCGTCACCAGCCTGCGCCGGAGCGGCGCATCACAGCCGGCATAAACGGGGATATCTGTGCGCCCGGCCAGTTCGCAGACGATACGGGCATTCTTGGCCGTCAGCGCCAGCGGCACATTACCCGCCACAGCGGTGATACCCAGCACGTCGATCTCTTCGGGGCTGGCCAGCGCCAGCAGGATGGCGACGGCGTCGTCTTGCCCCGGGTCGGTATCGATGATGATTTTTCTGGGCGACATGCCTTTCCTCCGTAGTGCATTGCTGACAATCCCGCCGGGGAATGTCCAGCCGTCAAACGCGAACGCCCGGCAGGGGGCCGGGCGTTTACAGGCGGGCTGCCTTTGCGTTTAGCGGTCGAAATCGACCTCTTCGACAAGGCGCAGCGCATCGGGGCGCAGATCGGCGAGCGTCTGCAGATTGGCGTCATCGGCCGTGAACCCGCCCCTGGTGGCCGAAGCGCGCGGCGAGATCGGCGTTTCGCTGTTGATTTCGGCATAGAGGCGCTGACCCTCGTCCGAGGCCAGGAATTCCATCAGCAGGATCGCGTTGTCGCGGTTGGGTGCGGCACGGGTCAGCCCGACACCCGAGACATTCACATGCGTGCCACCGGCTTCAAACGTCGGGTAGATGATGCGCACCGCTTCGGCCCATGGGCGTTGTTCGTCATTCTTCATCATCAGCGCCATGTAATAGGCATTGCCGACAGAGATATCGCATTCGCCCTCTGAGATTGCCTTGACCTGGGCGCGGTCATTGCCCTGGGGTTTGCGCGCGAGGTTGTCGCGCAGCCCGGTCAGCCAGGCCTTCGCCGTCTGCATGTCATATTGTTCAATCATGCCGGCGATGAGGGCGAGGTTATAGGCATTGGTGCCCGAACGGATGCAGATGCGGTCGCGCCATTTTTCCGACGCGAGGTCTTCGTATGTGGTGATCTCACCCTCGGCGACGCGGTCGCGCGAGGCAAAGATCACGCGAGCGCGGGTGGTCAGGCCAAACCATTCACCGTCGGGGTCGCGAAACGCGGGTGGGATGGCGGCATCAAGGATATCCGAGTGGACCGGTTGCAGGACGCCCGCGGCCTTGAGTTGCGAAAGCCGCCCGATATCGACGGTAAAGGCCAGATCGGCAGGGGAACGCTTGCCCTCGGCCTTCAGTCGTTCGGCCATACCCTTGTTGAGGAAGACGGAATTGACGCTGATCCCGGTTTTCTCGGTAAAGGCATCAAAGAGCGGCTGGACCAGTTCGGGCTGACGGTAGGAATAGACATTGACCTCTTGCGCCAGCAGGGGGCTGGCAAGAAAGACGGCGGCAAGCGGGGCGAACAGGGCGCGCAGAGACATCAGGGAACTCCGGTTGTAGGCATTGGCCGGTATAAATCCGACAAAATTACTCAGGTCAATAGCTGATCAAATAAATCAGGTTTTTGTGAAATGCCGTTTCGCCGCGTCCCAAAGCGTGTCCATCTCGGCAAGGTTCGAGTCTTCTGGGCGGCGGCCATCTTCTGCCAGTCGCTCTTCAATATACTGAAAACGCTGTGTGAACTTTGAATTTGTCCGGCGCAGCGCCTCTTCGGGATCGATACCGAGATGGCGGGCAAGATTGGCCATTACGAATAACAGATCGCCAAACTCTGCCGCTATTTCGCCCGGGTCTGCGGCATTTTGTGCCGCCGCCAACTCGCCCGCCTCTTCGACGATCTTGTCGACCACCTCGCCGATATCGGGCCAGTCAAAGCCCACACGCGCGGCCCGTTTCTGAAGTTTGACCGCCCGCGTCAGCGCCGGCAGGCCCGCCGCCACGCCGTCCAGAACGCCGGCCTCGGCCCGCGCCGCACGTTCGGCGGCCTTGATCCTTTCCCAGTCGCGCGTCTGCTGGGCGGCGGATTTGTCGCGGCTTTCATCGCCAAACACATGCGGATGGCGCGCCACCATCTTGTCCGATATCGCGTTTGCCACGCTGGCAAAGGTGAAAAACCCGCGTTCTTCGCCCATGGCGGTGTGATAGACCGTCTGCAACAGCAGATCGCCCAACTCACCCTCCAGCTCGTCCCATGCCTCGCGTTCGATGGCATCGGCGACCTCGTAGGCCTCTTCGATCGTGTAAGGTGCGATCGAGGCGAAATCCTGTTCGATATCCCACGGGCAGCCCGTTTCAGGATCGCGCAGGCGGCGCATGATTTCCAACAGTCTTGGCATCCCGCCCTCGGGATCGTGAACCGGATCAACGGCCTGATCATGGACCGGTCCATCAGATGCATTTTTCATTGCGCCCGCCTTGTCATTCGGAAACTCTGTTGCGACTATCCGTTCTGTTCAACAAGGAGTCCACATGCCCGTCATCAATCGCATCGCCGGTTTCGCCGAAGAGATGACGGAATGGCGCAGATATCTGCACACCATCCCCGAGCTTCAGTTCGACCTGCCCAAAACCGCCGCGTTCGTGGCTGAAAAGCTAAAGGATTTCGGGGTGGATCAGCTGGATACGGGCATTGCCGAGACGGGCATCGTGGCGCTGATCCATGGGCAGGGCGCGGGGCCGGTGATCGGGCTCAGGGCCGATATGGACGCGCTGCCCATCACCGAGGCGACGGGGCTGGACTATGCCTCGACCCATCCGGGGCAGATGCATGCCTGCGGCCATGACGGGCATACCACCATGCTCTTGGGGGCGGCGAAATATCTGGCAGAGACGCGCAATTTCACAGGCACTGTCGCGCTGATCTTTCAGCCCGCAGAAGAGGGTGGCGGCGGGGCCGGGGTGATGTGCGCCGAGGGCATCATGGACAGGTACAATATTTCCGAGGTCTATGCCCTGCACAACGCGCCGGGGTTCGAGGCCGGCGGCTTTTACACGACGCCGGGGCCGATCATGGCCGCCGCCGACACGTTCGAAATCCATGTGACGGGTGCCGGTGGTCACGGGGCGATGCCGCATGAAACCCGCGACCCGGTCATCGCCGCCGTCGGGATCGTGCAGGCCATTCAGTCCATCTCCAGCCGCAACAACGTCACCGGTGACGACCTCGTGATTTCCGTGACGCAGATACATACCGGCACGGCGGATAATATCGTGCCTGATACGGCCTATATCTGCGGCACCGTCCGGTCCTTTGAACCATCCGTGCAATCGATGGTGATGCAGCGCATGGCGGCGATTGTTGCCGGTCAGGCTGCCGCCTATGACGTCGAGGCGCGGCTTGATTATCAGCCGGGCTATCCTCCTACGGTGAATGACACTGAAAAGACCGCATTCGCCAGCCGGATCGCGCGCGAGGTCGCCGGAGAGGCGACCGTGCTTGATGATTACGGGCGCGAGATGGGGGCCGAAGATTTCTCATACATGCTGCAAGAGCGGCCCGGTTCCTATCTGTTTCTGGGGCAGGGTGACGGGCCGGGGCTGCATCATCCGGCCTATAATTTTAACGACGCGGTCGCACCGGTCGGGGCTTCGTTCTTTGCCCGGATCGTCGAGACCGCGCAGCCAGCGGAGTAGCTTATGGCCCTGAACGACGCGCGCGATCTGGTTGATGATGCATTCACCCGCGAGGGGCATCGCGGCCAGTCCTATGAAAACGCCTTTGCCGGCGCGACCTCGTTCATGCGCCGCAGCTATACCAAGGATCTGACCGGTGTCGATCTGGCGATCACCGGCATTCCCTTTGATCAGGCGGTGACCCATCGCCCGGGCGCCCGTTTCGGGCCGCGCGCCATCCGCGAAGCCTCCAGCCTGCAACCCTGCGATCCGCCATTTGGCTGGGATGTCAATCCGCTGACCGATTTCGACATGATCGATTATGGCGACATGGCGTTTGACTATGCCCGTGTGCAGGATTTTCCGGGCACCCTCGAGGCGCATATCAAGGCCATACTGGACCGCGACGTCGGCGTGATCAGCCTGGGTGGGGATCACTATATATCCTATCCCATCCTGCGGGCCTTCGCGGCCAGGTTCGGGCCGGTGTCACTGATCCAGTTCGATGCCCATACCGACACATGGGTCGATGACGATCTGGAGCGGGTTGATCACGGCACGGGCATGTACAAGGCCATGAAACTGGGGCTGATCGATGCCGAGCATTCGGTGCAGGTGGGCATTCGCACGAACAACCCGGCCCATTCGCGCATTCCCGTGATCGAGGCCCCCGAGGCGCATCTGATGGGGCCGCACGCGGTGGCAGCCCGGATCAAAGAGATCGTCGGCGACAGACCGGCCTATCTGAGCTTTGATATCGACGGGCTGGACCCGGCCTTTGCACCGGGTACCGGCACGCCTGTCTGGGGCGGGATGAGCAGCGTCGAGGCCGGGATCATCCTGCGTGATCTGGCGGGTATCAACCTCGTGGGGGGTGACGTGGTCGAGGTGGCGCCAGCCTATGACACGACCGGCGCAACTGCCATTGCCGGCGCGCATATCGCCTTTGAAATTGCCTGTCTCTATTGCCACAACCTTGCAGAACGGCGCGGGGGCGCGGCATGACCAATCAACCGATCAGCGGCAATGATCTGGCCCGGTTTGCCGGGCCGGGAACATTCATGCGCCTGCCTGCGGCAACGGACGGGTCGGGGCTCGATGTGGCCTTTGTCGGCATCCCGATGGATCACGGCACGAGCTGGCGGTCGGGCACGCGGTTCGGCCCGAAACAGATTCGCGCCGAAAGTGCCATGATCCGCCCCTACAATATCCAGTCGGGGGCCGCGCCCTTTGACGGGCTGCACTGCGCCGATATCGGCGATGTGGCGATCAATACGTTCAACCTCGCGGCATCGCTCAAGATCATTCAGGAGTATTACACCGCGCTTCTGGGCCATGAGGTCATTCCGATGACCATGGGCGGCGATCACTCGATCACGCTGCCGGTGCTGAGGGCGATTGCCGCCGATAGCGGGCCGGTCGCTCTTATTCACGTTGATGCGCATGCCGATGTGAATGACGAGATGTTCGGCGAAAAGGAAACCCATGGCACGGTTTTTCGCCGCGCCTATGAGGAAAAGCTCATCATTCCGGAAAAGACCTATCAGATCGGGCTGCGCGGCACCGGCTACAGCGCCGATGATTTCACCGAGGCCGCCGGCTGGGGGTTTAGGCAGGTTCAGGCGCAGGAGCTGTGGCATAAATCAACCAAGCGTCTGGCGGCGCGCATCCTCAAAGAGATCGGCGACAGCCCGGTCTATATCAGCTATGACATCGACAGTCTGGACCCGGCCTATGCGCCGGGTACCGGCACGCCCGAAATCGGCGGGCTGACGACACCGCAGGCGATGGAGCTGATCAGGGGTTTGCGCGGGCTCAACATCGTTGGTTGCGACATGGTCGAGGTCTCTCCGCCCTATGATCCGTCTGGCAACACAGCGCTGACAGCGGCCAATCTGCTTTTCGAATTGCTGTGTATTTTGCCGGGTGTGCCCTATCGCTAGGGGACTGATCCTAGATCGATGAGGGCAGGGTGATCGGCAGATGCGGCTGCGCGGGATCGAAGCTCTGCAGCATGTTGATCTTGGATGAAGATGACAGGCAGCCCTGACCGGTATCGCGCCATGTCGGGTTATTCAGCGACATTTCGCAGCGCGCGGTAAAGGAGCGGCCATCCACGAAAAGACATATCGTCTGGCCCAGATCGACCCGCGCCCCCTGGCTGTCGGTGCAATAGCATTCGATTACCTTGTCGCCGCTTTGCACATCGGCAAAGGCGGGCAGGGCGGTCAGACAAAGGGCAATAATCCAGCGCATGGCCGGAATTTATCACATTTACCGCCCTTGACCAACCGGTTCGGATCGGCCACCCATTCGCGCCATGGTACCCATGGATAAACTGGATCAGATCACCCAGCGTTTCGAGTTCCTCGAGGCGCGGCTCGCATCTGGCGAAACCACTGATATCGCAGAAATTTCAAAGGAATATGCCGATCTGAAACCCGTCGCTGACGAGGTGGCCGCCTTTCGGCAGCTGCTTGCCGATATCGATGATGCCCGGGCGATGCTGGACGATCCCGAGATGCGGGAACTGGCCGAGGATGAACTGCCCGCGCTCGAGGCGCGCCTGCCCGAGGCCGAAACCTCGATTCGACTGGCGCTGTTGCCGCGCGACAGCGCCGATGCCCGCCCCGCCATCATCGAGATACGGCCCGGCACGGGTGGCGAGGAGGCGGCGCTTTTCGCCGGTGATCTGCTGCGGATGTATCAGCGCTATGCCGAGGCACGCGGCTGGGCATTCGCCATTCTCGAGGAGAGCCAGACGGAACTGGGCGGCATCAAGGAGGTGGTCGCCAGCGTCAAGGGGCAGGGTGTCTTTGCCCGTCTGAAATTCGAGAGCGGTGTCCACAGGGTTCAGCGTGTGCCCACGACGGAATCGGGCGGGCGCATTCACACATCCGCCGCCACCGTCGCTGTCCTGCCCGAGGCCGAAGAGCTGGATATCGACATCCCCGCCGGGGATATCCGCATCGACACGATGCGTGCCTCCGGCGCGGGCGGGCAGCACGTGAACACGACCGATTCCGCCGTCAGGATCACGCATCTGCCCACGGGTATCGTGGTCACCAGTTCCGAAAAATCGCAGCACCGAAACCGCGAGATCGCGATGCAGGTTCTCAGAACGCGGCTTTATGATGCCGAACGCCAGCGGGTGGATGACGAACGCGCCGCCGACCGCAAGAGCCAGGTCGGATCGGGCGACCGTTCCGAACGCGTGCGCACCTATAATTTCCCGCAGGGTCGCATGACCGATCACCGCATCAACCTGACGCTCTACAAGCTGGATCAGGTGATGCAGGGTGACCTGGACGAGGTGATCGACGGGCTGATCGCGGATGATCAGGCCCGGCGTCTGGCGCAGCTTGAGGCATGAATGTGCAGGCGGCGCTGACGGCAGCGGCCTCCCGGCTGACGCAGGCCGGGATTGACGGGGCGGCGGGGGATGCGCGCCGTCTGATGGCGCATGTGCTGGGGGTTGATCCGGCCATGCTGATCACGCTGATGGACACGCCACTCTCGGACGCGGATCGCGCCGGTTTCGACCTTGCCATCACCCGCCGCGCCAAACGCGAACCAGTATCGCATATCATCGGGCGGCGGGATTTCTATGCGCATGAGTTCGCCGTGACCGCCGATGTTCTGGACCCCCGGCCCGAGACCGAGACGCTGGTCGAACTGGCGCTTGCGGCACCGTTTCGGCATGTGCTCGATCTGGGCACAGGCTCGGGGGCCATCCTGTTGTCACTCATGGCCGCGCGGCCGGATGCAACGGGCGTGGGCGTGGATATTTCGCCCGCCGCTTTGGAGGTTGCGCGGATCAATGCGGATGCGCTCGGGGTCGGGGGCCGGGTATCGCTGCTGCAGGGCAGCTGGTTTGCACCGGTGTCGGGCCGGTTCGATCTGGTGGTTGCCAATCCGCCTTATATTTCGGCCGATGAGTACCGCCACCTTGCTCCGGAACTGCGGCTGTGGGAGCCACGACAGGCGCTGGTCGCTGAGGAGAGTGGTCTGGCGGCCTATCGTGCGATCCTGACCGACCTGGCCAGCTTTCTGGCCCCGGGCGGGCGGGCATTGCTGGAAATCGGTGCGACACAGGGCGCGGCTGTCATGGCGCTGGCACGGGAGGCGGGGTTTGATGCGCCTTCCGTTCATCCTGATCTCGACGGGCGCGATCGGGTTTTGTCTGTTGCAATTCGGTAACCCAATCTAAAACAATCCATGTGACGTGTTTTTGACTTGTGCGCTGATGCGCGCAAACGTAAAACAGTCAGCAGATGCGCAGGGTCCCGCCGGGACCCCGATCGATTTAGCCCAATCAAGTCTGATATATTCGCCCGCGCAACGGCCTAGTCAGACAAACGCCCAGAATGGCGGAACACAGATATATGAGATCCTCAAAAAACCGATCGAGATCGAAGAACAACCGCAATCGTTCTGTCGGAAATATCGTCAATCGCGTATTCGACAGCTCGGGTCCCGAGGGTAAGGTGCGCGGCACCCCGCAGCAGATCATCGACAAATACGGTCAACTGACCCGCGATGCGCAACTGTCCAATGACAGGGTCGCCGCCGAGAATTTCCAGCAGCATGCCGAGCATTACATTCGCATGCTGGCCGAAGCACAGAAAGAGATGGAGGCGCGGCGCGAGCAGCAGGAACAGCAGCAGCGCGAGCGCAACCAGCAGCAACAGCAACGCCGGGAAGAGCAGGCACGGGACGAGAATGACGCCCCACAGCCCGCAGCCGAAGGTGCGGGCGAGCAGCCCGATATCATCGAGACCCCGGAAGAGCGCGGCTCGGCCCTTGTGGAAACGCCAGAGGGCAAGGCAAAACCCAAATCCCAGTCCCGCAGCAAGAAGCCCGCGCCTGAACACGGTGATGCATCCGGCGGCGGTGAAGCCGCGGACAAGGGGTCAAGCCCCGCCGCGGCAGAGTAGCACCCGACCACGGGTTACCCGACTGATCCAAGGCCCGGCGGCAGCTCTGCCTAGCCGGTTTCGGCAATCCGGCGGGCAATCCGGCAAAACGCATCAATGCCCAGTGTTTCGGCCCGCGCGGTCGGATCGATATCCAGTGCCTCCAGCGCCGCGACGGTGTCGCGCAGAACCGGTTTCAGGCTGGCGCGCACCATCTTGCGCCGCTGACCAAACGCCGCTGCCGTCACCCGCGCCAATACGGCGCCATCGGCAGCAAAACGCGGTTCGGGCAATGCCGTCAGATGCACCACCGCCGAGGCAACCTTGGGCGGCGGTGTAAAGGCGCCGGGCGGCAGGTCCATCACGATGGCGGCCTCGGCCCGCCACTGCGCCAGTACCGACAGCCGTCCATAGGCACGGCTGCCGGGCGGGGCCACGATGCGTTCGGCTACTTCGCGCTGGAACATCAGCGTCAGGCTCTGCCAGAACGGCGGCCAGGCAGGCGGCGTCAGCCAGCGGATCAGCAATTCCGTGCCGACGTTATAGGGCAGGTTGGCCACCACCCGGACGGGCGGGGAAAGCCGGGTCGCGGGATCGACATCCAGCGCGTCCGCTTCCAGTATCTCGAGCCGCCCGGGATAATGATCTGCAATGGCTGCCAGCGCAGGCAGGCAGCGGCGATCCTTTTCCACCGCAAGTACGCGGCGCGCGCCTTCGGCGAGCAATCCACGGGTCAGCCCGCCGGGGCCCGGCCCGATCTCGAGGATGTCGGCACCGGTCAGATCACCGGCCTGACGCGCGATTTTGGCCGTCAGGTTCAGATCCAGAAGGAAGTTCTGGCCCAGCGACTTGCGCGCCGACAGGCCATGTTCGGCGATGACCGCGCGCAGAGGGGGCAGGCCGTCAATCTGTGCCATGCGCCGCCCGTGCCGTGACCATTAACCGGGCGGTTTTCAACGCTTCGATCAGGCTTTGGGCACGCGCCCGGCCCCGTCCCGCGATATCAAGCGCCGTGCCGTGATCGGGCGAAGTGCGGATGAATGGCAGGCCCAGCGTCACGTTCACACCCCGGTCGAAATCCAGCGTCTTGATCGGGATCAGCGCCTGATCGTGATACATGCAGATCGCCGCGTCATAACCCGTGCGGGCGGCGGCATGAAACATCGTATCGGCGGAATGCGGCCCGCTGAGCCGCATGCCCGTGGCCCTCAGCGCACCGATCCGGCCACGCATCCACTCAACCTCTTCCTGTCCCATGGCACCGTTCTCTCCGGCATGGGGGTTCAGCCCGGCAATCGCGATACGCGGATCGGCAATGCCGAAATCGCGCTGCAAACCCTGATGGGTGATGCGGATCACCTCTTCCAGACTGTCGGGTGTCAGGCTGGTGGCGACATCGCGCAGCGGAATATGGATGGTGGCGGGCACAACCCTGAGTGCGGGCGCGCTCAGCATCATCACGACGCGGGCACCACCGGCCAGATGCGCCAGAAACTCTGTATGGCCCGGAAAGGCGAAACCGGCCCCATCCATCAGCGCCTTTTTGTGAATGGGATTGGTGCAAACCGCCGATGCCTCGCCCGCGCGGACCAGCGCAACGGCGGTTTCAATCGCGGTGATGGTGCCTGCTGCATTGGCCGGGTCCAGCTGGCCCGGGCGGCGCGGGCCGCCAAAGGGATGCGCCAGCACCGGCAGCGCATGATCCGCGACGGCGATGGCATCGGCGGGGTTATCGATGATCTCATGCGCAACACTACCCGGCAGATGCCTGGGATCGCCGATCCAGAAAAACGGCACCGTGTTGCCCAATGCCTGCCAGGCGGTCTCGGTAATCTCTGGGCCGATGCCCGCCGGCTCACCGGCTGTCAGGGCGATGGGCGGGATCATTTGTCGTAAATGATGATCGCATCGGCTTTCAGCTCTTCCAGAAAACTCGCGGCATAAGAGGTGACGCGCTGATTGACCAGCGCCGAGCGGACTTCTTCGCGGCTGCCTTCGGCAAGTTCCGTCGTCCGGCCGCACAACATCAGAAAGACCTGCATCGACGTATTGTCGGCGATGCGCACCAGCCCGGTCGATACCTCGTTATCGTCCAGCCGGGCCAGTTCAACGGCGATATCGTTGGGAACCTGCCCGATCGGCTGAACCACGCGGTCGAAATTCGGTGTGCCGTTCTTTTTGACATAGCCGAACAGATCGTCACAGGTATCGGCAAAGGCATCGATACGGGCCAGTTCCTTTCGTGCCGCCTCGGTCCCTGCGCCCGGCACCAGTATCGTCGCGTAATCCACGGCAACCGTCTTGGCACCGGTCGCGGCACCTTCCTGCAGGCCACGCACCTGATAGATCGAGATGCCCGGCCCCGACGGAATCGGCTCGGAGGTTTCACCGGGTTTCAGCGTCAGCAGCAGATTGACAAACGCGGGCGGCAGATTGGCCAGCGGTATCCAGTCCAGCTTGCCGCCCGATATATTCGTGGGCGCAAAGGACAGGCGGCGGGCGGCATCCTCGAAGGCCTGTGAATTCGTCAGTTCCTCGGACAGGGCGCGGGCGCGGGCCATCGATTCATCGCGTTCTTCCGGCGTGCGGGCCGGCAGCACAAGCTCGGACAGCAGAATGCGCGCGCCCCCGGCGTTGGCGGCAAGCTGCATGGCGCGGTCAACCTCGTCGTCAGTGACCTGTGCGCGCGGGCCAAAACGGGTTTGCAGCACCTGCCGCCATGTGACACCGGCGCGGACGAAATCGATGAAGGTTTCGGCGTCAACGCCTTCCTGCGCCAGCGCCTCGAAAAACTGGGCGGGCTCCAGATTGAAGCGCGTGGCGAATTCGGCGACACCCGCCTCGACCTCTTCCTGAGTGACGGTGATGCCGAAACGCTCGGCGGCTTCCTGTTGCAGGCGCTCGTCGATCAGCGCGTCCTCGGCGGCGCGGAACGGATCACCCGGTGCCCGCACAGCGGTGTTGAGCCGCGCGCGCTGCTCGATCTCGAAATAGGTGATGGCGCGGTTGTTGATCGTGATCTTGGCCTTGAAAGGCGAATTCTGTGCCCATGCCGTGCCGGTGAACCCAAGCACCGCAACCAGGCAGGCACCCGAAAGCCAGGTCAATGGTTTCATCTGGTCAATCCCCGTTAACCGCCGCATTGGCGCCGGTTGGCCCCATCAACATTGCTTGCCCCGAAGCCAACCAGATTGAATGTCAGCTGGACCGATGTCGTCGGCGTCGTGACGTTGGCGCTGGAATATTTCCGCGCCACCGAAAGGTCAATATCGGCGCATTCCGTGCGATAGGAAAGGCCGATTCCCGCCTCGTTCGCGCGATCCGAGGTGATGTCATACTGCCAGTTCCACGACGCGTACCAGTGACGTCTGAAGTTATAGGTCGCGTCCATGGTCCATTCCGACACATCTGCCGGGCGGCTCTCGCTGGCATTGGCCTCCAGCCAGATATAGCCCGAGCTCAGGTTCAGCTTGTTGCGATCATAGGCCAGGCGGATTTCGCTGCTGTCAAAGACAAAACTGTCATCGAAAATCGTACGGCTGACCAGATCAAGGCCAAAACCCGATGAATATTGCGCTGCAACCACCCAGTCGGAATTCAGACCCGACAGGCCCGAGGTGCCGGTGAACTGGCCAAGATCCTTTTCGCGGATCACCGCACCCGTGGTCAGGTTCAGTGACCAGCCCGCGGGATCATACCGGGTCCAGCCCAGCCCCAGATTGGCGCGCAGGCCGCGCTCATGTGCGTCGGTGCCCGGAAACCGGCTGAAGGAAAAGAGGTTGCCCTCGTCAAAGGAAACCTTGAGCGAATCTTCGTTCGGGACCGCTGTCAGCGTGTCGGGCGACCAGACAAGCTGCATCACCGGTTCGATAAGGTGGCTGGCCTTGCGGCCGGTCTTGGCCAGCGGCCAGCGCAATTCGACACCCACAATCCCGTCGGTGCGGCTGATATTGCCGTTCAGCGAACTGTCATCATTGACCTGATAGGCATCCGCCGTCGCGCGACCCTTGAGCGTGGCGACGACGCCCGGTCCAAAGGCCCAAGTGTTGCTCCATTCACCCATGGCGCTCAGCCGGGTGACGTCGCGCCCGTCATCGGGCGTGGTCAGCGGGCGATAGAAGGAGCGCGCGGAAAAGCCCAGATCAAGCTGCCCGCCCAGCCCGCCGGGATACAGCCGTTTCTTGTACTCTGCATCGGCGATATAGCTTGGTACCGTGTCGGTCGTGGTGGTCGCCGTGACCTGCAGCGGTTCACCATAGCTCAGATCGGCGGAAATGATCTCGGTCGGTCGGGCGCGGCTGATCGCGATGGAATTGTTGGTGCGCGTCTTATTGGGCAGTCCATATTCAACCAGCGTGCCATTGTCGGAGATTTCTTCGAAATAGAAGGACAGGCCGAAATCCTGCGGCAGCGCGAACGCACCGGAAATATTGGCGAAACTGGCATCCGCATTCGTGGTCTGCGTCGCCATGGCCGCCCCTGCATTCGCCTCGATCGTACCGGTGCGGAAAGCCTGACGATATCTGAGCGTCAGCGCCTGATTGCCCGATGTCGAGAGGTATGGCGTGATCGTCAGGTCCTTGTGATCGCCGATGGCGATGAAATAGGGCACCACCGCCATGGTATCGAGCGTGTTGGAAAAGCGCAGCGTCGGCGTCAGAAACCCGGTCGCGCGCTGAACCGAGGGGTCGGGCAGGCGCAGGCGTGGCGAATAAAAGACGGGCACGCCCATGATGCGGAGTTGGGCATCCTCGAAATAAAGCTGCTTTTCCTCGTCATCATGGATGATCCGCTTGGCCCTGATCTGCCAGAAGGGCGTTTCGGTGCCGCAGATCCGGCAAGAGGACGCAACCGTCTTGTAAAGCTGGGTGTAGCGCCCGTCGAGCGTATGAATTTCTGAGGCCGCCACCTGAAGCTCTTGGTTCAGCACCAGTTGCGCGCTGGTCAGGATGCCGCGCTGCAGATCGGCAGACAGGCTGGCCTGATCGGCGATCAGTTCGAACGCGCCGTCATTTTCCGAGATATAGATCGGCCCGATGATCGTCAGGCCGTCATTTTCGTCAAAAATCACGCCCTGTGCCTGCAATCGCGTCCCGTTGGCAAAGACCTCGATATTGCCCTCGGCGATGATGCGGCCCGAATCCTCGATCTCGATCCGGTCGGCGATCAGGGTCGACGGAATGTCCGGCAGGTCCTCTTCTGCCATGGCGGCAAAGGGTGTGAGCGCAGCAATCGCGATCCAGCGCAGCCAGGTCATCAGCCATCCTCCGTATGAAAGAGGAGGCCGAGCGACATCAGCACCCCGGCCAGCGGCGGGCTCCATGCCGCCAGCAGCACGGGTATCTGGCCGTTTGTGCCCAGAACCTGCGCGAAATTGCGCAGGAAAAAGATACCGAAACCCATCGAAAGTGCAAAAAGGATCATGATCCCGATGCCGCCGAAACGTGTATGCCGCATCGTGAAACCGGCACCGATCAGCACCATTGCCACCAGAAGCGCGGGCGATGATATTTCCATCCAGAACCAGACCTTGTGCGCCAGCGGCGCAAAGCCCGCGGTTTCAAGGCGGCGAATGAAACCGGGCAATTCCCATATCGGCACCGAAGAGGGTGCATCAAAGCTTTCGCGGATTTCCTCGTGCGTCAGGGATGAGGCGATTTCGAGGCTGGTGAACGTCTTTGCCGAAACCTCGGGGTTGGGATCGGTCAGACGCCATTCCTTGCCATTGTTCAGTATCCAGTACCCATCGCCCAGTACGGCCGACTGGGCATTGCGGCGGCTGAAGAACCGGCCATCAAGGTCAATATCCAGAAAGGTGGCATCATAGAGTTCGGTACCGTCGAGATTGGTGCTCTTGGCGTGGATCACCGATGTCCCAAACTCATTGGCCTGCCGCAGCCACAGCCCTTCTGCGCTGACCGACAGCACATTCTCGCTGCCCTGGGAATAGCGGTTGGACAATTCCTTGGCGCGTTTGGACGTGGCGGCGGCCAGCGGGTTCCAGATCGCCACGGCGAAAACGCCCAACATCAGCGCCACGCTGGCCGGCGCGATCAGTGATCTGAGCGCCGAACGGCCCGCTGCGCGCGTCACCACCAGCTCGCTGGTGCGCGCCAGCCCCAGAAACAGCGACAGCGTCGCCAGCAATGTCAGGAGTGGCAGCACCCGCAGCAACGTCGATGGCGCATTCAGAAGCGCAAGGTTCAGCGCCTGTCGCACCGTCACATCCGTGCCCGAGAATTTGCGGATCTGCTCCATCATGTCGATCAACAGCACGATGCCCAGAAATACAGCAAAAATCAGCAGAAAAGCCACGATGAATTTACGCGCGACATAGAAATGCAGGGTCATGACGCGGCCCCCGCGAAACGGCGAAAGATGCCCGGTCGCCCTGCCAGAAACAGCATGCCCGCACTGATGCCAAGCCCCAAAAGCACCGGCGCATAGAGGATGATCCAATGCGCTTCGCCCGTGCGGGCGAACTTGTCCGCGGTGTTGAAGAGCATCTGCAACGCGATGACCAGGATAACGGCGCCCAGAATCTGGCGCGAGACGCCAAACCGGCTGAAGCTGCCCAGAAAGAGCGTGCTGACCGCGATCACGCTGAAGGCGAGCGCCAGAAGCGGATGGGCAAAACGCGCCTGCGCCTCGGCCATGAACATTTGCGGCGTCGCCCCGGCCCAGGCAAGATCGGCGGGATCGGCCCGCAGCAGCGCGAGTGTCGGAAACTCTCTCAATGCGCGGGTCCCGGTGCCGTTCTGGCCGGCATTCTCTTCGGCCAGCGCGCTCAGATCATATGACAATTCGCTGAATTCAACGCGCGACAGGCGCTGCCCTTCGTCCCGCAGGGTCTGCGTGGTGCCGTCGAACATGATCAGTTTGGTCGTGCCTTCGCCCCCGATCAGGATGGCCTTGTCGGCCTGATAGGTCGTCTCGGTATCCGGTGCACGGTCATCGACAAGAAAGACATTCAGCATCTCGCCGCGTTCGGAAAGCTCGCCGACAAAAAACGTGATCCCGCGCGACGGATGAATGAACGTACCTTCGCGGAACAGCCCGGCTGTGACATCGGCGTCTATCTCGATCTGGCGGTTGGACATTTCGGTGCGGCTGAGCGGCACGAGGTAATGTGCCAGCAGGCTCATCAGCAGGAACACGCCAATGCCGAACACGACGGCGGCGCGCGACATGCGGAACGCAGACCAGCCCGAGGCCTGAACGATGACGATCTCACTTTCGGAAATCAGGCGGTTGGTGACATAGGTCGCAGCGACAAAGGCCGCGATTGGCAGCACCAAGAGGATCACATTGGGCAGGGTCAGGGCGGTAAACTCGAGAAAGACCCATGCGGTCTGGCCATCGGAAATCAGCCGGTCAAACAGCCTTACGGCCCGATTGACCCAGTAAACCGCGATCAGAATCAGGGCGAAAAAGCCGAATGTAACCGTCAGTTGTGACAGCAGATACCTGTCAAACCTCGACACGCCAACCCCACGTTCATTCTTATTGTTATTCCCTTCTTAGACCAAATCCACGTTGTGGAAAACTCATAACTGGCCCTCGGACAAGATTGCGCCTACCTATGGGGAAAATGCGACAGAAGGACAACGCGACATGACCACGACGCTTCAGCCGGAATTCATCGAGACCGATCTTGGCAAGATTGCCGAAATTCAGGGGAAACTGGCAATAATGGTCGATGATGAGGGCAAGCTGTCGCAGGCGGCGCGCCGGGTGAACCGGCTGAGCCGGGGCGCGGTCGAGCGCTTTGTCGCGTCCGGGACATTCGCCGACATGAAAGAGGGGGAGGGGCATGTCTTGTCATTTCCGGCCGGTATGGCGGCAGAGGCTGTGCAAATCGTCAAGCTGCCGCGCCGCCCGTCGCCCGGCCTTGCGCGCCGCGCGGGCGCTGCCATGGGCAAGTTCAAGGGCAAGGCACCCCTGACGGTGCTGGCAGGCCCGATGACACGTGTTGCTGACATTGCGCTGGGTATCGTCCTGATGGCCTATGATTTCGATGCCCGGAAATCCGGGGACAAGGATCCTGCCGAACCGCTGGTCATCGCCACCAACCGCCCTGAGGAGGCCGCGGCCGACTATGCCGGGCCGGGTGCGGTGGCCGATGGTGTCTTTTTCACCCGCGATCTGGTCAACGAGCCGTCGAACATCCTGACCACCACCGAATTTGCCGAGCGTCTGGTGGCGCTGAAATCCTTGGGTGTCACCGTCGAAGTGCTGGAAGAGGATGAACTGGCCAAGCTCGGCATGCGCACGCTTCTGGCTGTTGGCCAAGGTTCGGAAAGCCCCTCCAAGGTTGTCGTCATGCAGTGGCAGGGCGGCGGCAAGGAAAAACCCATCGCCCTTGTCGGCAAGGGGGTCGTCTTTGATACGGGCGGCATATCGATCAAACCCGCCGCAGGCATGGAAGACATGACCATGGATATGGGCGGCGCCGGGGTTGTGTCCGGCGTGATGAAGGCGGTTGCGGCGCGCAAGGCCAAGGCAAATGTGGTGGGCATTGTCGGGTTGGTCGAAAACATGCCCGACGGCAAGGCCACCCGCCCCGGTGACGTGGTCACATCGATGAAAGGCGACACGGTCGAGATCATCAATACCGATGCCGAGGGGCGATTGGTTCTGGCCGATTGCCTATGGTACACGCAGGATCGGTTTGCCCCGGCGGCGATGATCAACCTCGCGACGCTGACCGGCGCGATCATCATCGGGCTGGGGCACGAAAATGCGGGCGTCTTCTCGAATGATGATGATTTCTGCAAGGCCTTCCTCAAGGCCGCCGAGGCCGAGGAGGAAGGCGCATGGCGCATGCCGATGGGGCCGAAATACGATCAGCAGCTCAAATCGCGTGTGGCCGACATGAAAAATGTCGGCGGTCGTCCGGCTGGTTCGATCACCGCTGCGCAGTTCCTGCAACGCTTTGTCAGGGATGGTCAGCCGTGGATTCACCTCGATATCGCCGGTGTCGCGCTGACCAAGACAGACACCGATCTGGCCCCCAAGGGTGCCACCGGCTGGGGCGTACGTGCCATCGACCGGCTGATCCGCGACAGCTACGAAGCCGGGTGATGGGGGCGGTCTATTTCTATCACCTGACGCGCGAACCCCTGGAACATGCGCTGCCCCGGCTGGTCGAGGCTGCCGGCCGGGCAGGCTGGCGGGTGCTGATCAAGGGGCGCGCGCGCGATCAGCTGGAGTGGCTGGATCAAAAACTGTGGCTGGGTGCCGATGAAGGATTTCTGGCACACGGGATCGAGGGCGGCGCGCATGATGCCGATCAGCCGGTTCTGCTGTCGCTCAGCGGTAAACCGGTTAACCGCGCCGAATGCCTGATGGCGATCGAAGGCGCGGCGTTCGACCCGGCGCAGATCACCGCCGCCGCACGCACCTGCATCCTGTTCAACGGCAATGAACCAGCGGCGGTTCAGGCCGCCCGCGAACAATGGAAAGACCTGACGGATCAGGGCTTTGAAGCCAAATATTGGAGTCAGGAAACCGGCAAATGGGCGCTCAAGGCCGAACGCCCGGCTGCCGCTGACGCCTAGGGTGAGTGTTTCCCGGTCCTAACCCCTGAGGCTCTGGAGCGCTGCGCGGATCGCACGGGATGTTTCGGGATCGACGCATTTGCCATCCGTGAACACATCATTGAATGACGGCACCGCCAGATGCGCCCGAACATCCATGCCGAACCGGGGGGCGGCGCGTAACGCGACATCCAGCACACCCGCGCCGCCGCGCCCGCCGGGCGATGTGGAAAACAGCACCGCCGGGCGATCCTGATAGATGTTGCGGTCAATGCGCGACGCCCAGTCGAAAAGGTTCTTGTAGGCCACGCTGTAGGTGCCGTTATGCTCGGCAAATGAAAGTATGACCGCGTCCGCCGCCGCGATCCTGTCGCGAAAACGCTGCGCCGGTGCAGGGATGCCACCTTCGTTCTGCCGGTCGATGCTGTAGATCGGCATCTCGTAGTCGTTCAGGTCCAGAATCTCGGCCGATGCGCCGGGCTCAATCTCGGTGGTGAATATATCGGCAGCGTGGGCAATCAGCTGTCCGTTGATGGATCGGCGGCTGTTCGATGCGGCAAGGCCAAGCAGTTTCATGACGGCTCCGGTTTGGGGTGTCGGGGAATTCCGCGCCGATGGCGCAGGGTGATCAGTTGGCCGCGCCCGGCGGGCTGATTTCGCTCTGGCGGTTGGCGCGCACGAATAGCGGCACGCGCGGATGCGCGGGGTCATAGCCTTCCCTGTCGCCCGCCAGCGTCTGCCCGCCCAGTTCTTGAATGATCAGCGATCCGGCGGCGTGGTCCCATGGCTTGGACAGCGAGGTATAGAGGAAATCCGCCGATCCCAGCGCCAGCATCCGGTATTCATGGCAGGAACAATAGAGATCGCGGATACGGCCATACCGGGGATAATCGGCCATCATCCGGCGCTGTTCATCGGGCGAAAAGATCGAGAGGGATATATACCCGCGCGCATCGTCGGTCGTGACCGGCGGCGGCGGGCTGAGGCGGCGGGGTGCCTGACCGGGCCGCCCCAGCCATGCGCCTGCCCCCTCGGCCGCCATGATCCAGTCATCCATCACCGGGTCATAAAGCAGGCCAAAAACGGTCCTGCCGCCCTGCATTATGGCGAGAATAACGCCAAAAACGGCAAGGCCGCTGACGAAATTCCCGGTCCCGTCGATCGGGTCGATGATGACGGCCTCTGTCGCATGCGCCAGATCGTGCAGCAGCGCGGGGTTCGCGGCGACGGATTCTTCGCCGATGATCAGCGCATCCGGCAAAAGCGCCCGCGCCGTGCGGGCAAGCCGTTCCTCGGCGCGCTGATCGGCCAGTGTGACAAGGTCATGCGGGCCGGATTTCGTGTCGATCATATCGTCGGACAGGTTGCGGAAATGCGGCATGATCTCGGTCCTGGCGGTATCGCGCACCGCCGCGATCAGCCCGCGCGTCACCTCGTGCCCCAGCGGGCCAAATCGTTGTGGTACTTCCATCAGACTGGCCTCGTTCCGGGGATATGCAGGCGACAGGTTTACGCGGGTGGGGTTAACCCATTGCGGCCCGACGGATCAATGGCCGTATCTCAGCATCTCGCGCGTTGCCGGGGCCAGTGCCGCGACCGAGAGATTGCGGATATCGGTCAGGCCCAGCTGCGCCAGCGCGATGGATATCTCACTTTGCAGGATATCTGTGAACTGCTCCAGCCCGTGCGTGCCACCCGCCGCGACCGCAAATGAAAATGGTCGCCCGAGAAACGCGAAATCCGCACCTGCCGCCAGCGCCTTGACGATGTCCTCGCCGCTGCGCAGACCGCTGTCATAGAACAGCGGCATATCCGCCCCGACCGCCCGCCGGATCGCCGCAAGCGCGTGAATGGCGGGCAGCGCACCGTTTAACTGCCGCCCGCCATGGCTCGAAATCTGGATCGCATCAACGCCGGCCGATTTCAGTCGCAGTGCATCTTCGGGGTCGAGAACACCCTTGATCACCAGATTGCCGCGCCACGCCTCGCGTATATGGGACAACAGGTCCCAGTCGGCCCCGGCGCGGCTGCTCGTGCGGTCAAATTCCCCGAACCTGCCGCCGAAATTGGCCAGTTCGGGACGCCCCTGCCACAGCGTCGAAAGCGACCAGCGCGGATGCATCGCACAATCGATAATCTGCGATGGACCCAGACGAAAGGGCATCCTGAACCCGCGCCTCAGTTCGCGCGGGCGGCGCCCGACCTCGGGCACGTCCACCGTCAGGACCAGGGTCTCATATCCCGCCGCCCTTGCCCGTGCGATCAGCGCGTCTGCCGCGTCGCGATTGCCGCTGAAATAAAGCTGAAACCAGGCCTGCCCCCCGGCAGCGGCGGCCATCTCCTCGAGCGAAGTCGAGGCCGCTGTCGACACGCCGAGCGGTATGCCCCGCGATGCTGCCAGTGCCGCCAGCATCCGGTCCGCGCCGGGGCGGGCCAGATTGCACATGCCCATGGGCGCGATGCCAAAGGGCAGCGCCTGGCGCCTGCCGAGTATCCCGGTTGCCAGCGAACGGTGTTCGACATTGTTCAGAATCCGGGGCTGCAGGTGGATATCCCGCAGCGCCTGCCGGTTTGCCGCCTCGCCGTGGCCGTCACCCGCCGCGCCGTCGATATAATCGAACACCATCCAGGGCAGCCGCCGCCGGGCAAGGCGGCGGGCATCGTCAAAGGCGTGGATCTGCGCCATGAAGGCCTCAGCCGTTCCGCGCCGCCAGCGTCGTCATGAAACGGTCGCGGATGACCACAGGGTCCTTGGTGATGACGGGCACGGGGATGTTGCCGCTCTCGCATTTGCAGACGATGATCGTCATCTTGTCACCGGCCAGCGCCTCTTTCATCACCTCAACCGTATCCTCGGCCCGGCATTCCACCACGTTTTCGCACCCGCAGGCGCGGGCAACTGCGGCCAGCGAAGTTTTCTTGCCGGCATAGGTCGGCTGATCGCCGGTCGAGCCATAGCTGCCATTGTCGATGATCAGCAGGATGAAATTGTCGGCCACGTTGTTGGCAATCGTCGGCAGGGTGCCGAAATTGGTCAGGACCGATCCGTCACCATCGATGGCGATGACCTTTTCCTTTTGTGCCAGCGCCACACCCAGCCCGATCGAGGAAGCCAGCCCCATGGTGCCCAGCATGTAGAAATTGGTCGGCTGATCATCCAGCAGGTGCAGTTCCTGGCTGGGCAGGCCGATATTGCAGACGATGAACTGGTCCGAGATGACGGGGATCAGTTCTTTCAGAACATCAGAACGGATCATGATCAGTATCCTTTCCAGAATGAGGCGTCGGTCAGGATGGCGACGGGTTTGTTGCACATGAAGGTGTATTTCAGGATCTTGTCCAACTCCTCCACATCTTCTTCGCGGTGAAAGTGATAGGTCGGAATCTGAAGCTGGTTCAGCAGCGCCTTGGTATGCACCGCCATCTCGACCTGACAGGCGACCGGCTCGCCCAGCTCACCGCGATAGCTGATCAGCATCGGCAGCGGCATGCGATAGAATTGTGTCAGTGTCACCAGCGTGTTGACCACGACGCCAAGCGCGGTGTTCTGCATGATAATGGCGCTGCGCTTGCCGCCCATGAACGCACCGGCGCAGATGCCGATCCCCTCATCCTCTTTGTTGGCGGGGATGTGGTAGATATCCTTGCTGGCCTCGACAATATCGATGACACCTGCCAGTTGCTTGCACGGGACCGTCGTGACCAGTTCGATCTGATTGGCAACGAGGTCGGAAACGATCTTGTCGTTCACGGACACGGGGGCTTACCTCCTATGGGAATTGCAGCGCCGTTCTATCGAAAATGATATTTTCGTCCAGTCAATAATTCTTTACGAGATATAAAGAAATATTTTATATATAGCGCATGAGCATCGCGCTGTTCCGTACCTTTGTCGCCGTGTCCGAACGCGGCAGTTTTGCCGCTGCGGCGGCGGCGGTGAACGTGACCCATGCCGCTGTCGGCCAGCAAATGCGCCGGCTCGAGGATCAGTTGCAGTTTGCCCTTTTCGACCGCACCGAACGGACACCGCGGCTCAACCCGCTGGGTGCGGCGCTGGTGCCCAAGGTCAGAGAGGTTCTGCGCGCCTACGATACGATACTCGATGATCTGACGGGTGAGGCGGCGGTGATCGGGGAATTGTCGCTGGGCGCTGTGCCATCTGTCATCCGCGCGCTGGTGCCGATCTCGGTCAAGCGCCTGATGGGGGTTTATCCCGACCTGCATATCCGCGTGGTGCCCGAGCTTTCGGATGATCTGCAGGAACAGGTCGAACGCGGCACAATCGACGCCGCTGTGCTGAGCGCGCCGGACATGGTGCCGCCCACCCAGCGCTGGCTGCCCGTGGCAGAAGAGGAGCTGGTGCTGCTGACCGCCCCCGAAATCGAGGAGGACGACCCGCTTGTCATCCTCGGCACTATGCCCTTTATCCGCCATACGCGCCGCGCGGCGGTCGGCGTGCTGGCCGAAACATGGCTGAGCGCGAACCGCATCACGGTGCGCGACGCGATGGAAATGGGATCGCTGGAAAATGTCGCCAGCATGGTGGCCCATAATCTGGGCGTGTCGATTGCGCCCAACCTCTGTGTGCCCGATCCGACCTTTGCCCAGTTGCGCAAGATACCCCTTGGCGCGCCCGCTGCGGCACGCGCGCTGGGCATCCTGACGCGGGCCGATTGCTCGCGCATGCGCCTTGTCGAGCGTCTGGCCGAGGAATTGCAGCGCACCGTGGCCGATCATCGCCCCGGCCCGGCATCGGATTAGGCACGTTCAGGCGGCGACCATCAGCCCTTTGTCGATCAGTTCGCGGTGGGTCAGGTCCAGCGCCCGGCCCGCGCGCTCGATCAGGCTGTCGACATCCGGGCGTGTCATGACCAGCGGTGGCGAGATGACCATCCGGTCACCGACATGCCGCATCACGAGGCCGCTGTCGAAACTGTGGCCGCGGCAGATCAGGCCGGCGGTGCCGCGCTCGGCAGCAAAAACGGCGCGCGCCGATTTGTCCGGTGTCAGCGCAAGCGAGGCCATCATGCCGCAGATATTGCTGTAGCCGACCAGCGGATGTTCGGCCAGTTGCCCCCATTTTTCAGCAAGATAGGGCGCAATGTCATCGCGGACGCGGTCGATGATCTTCTCTTCCTGCAGGATGCGCAGGTTTTCCAGTGCCACGGCGGCGGCAACCGGGTGGCCCGAATAGGTATAGCCGTGATTGAAATCACCACCATTGTCGATCACCTCGGCCACGTGATCTGTCACGACCGAACCGCCGATCGGCGCATAGCCTGAACTCAGGCCCTTGGCGATGGTGATGATATCAGGGCGCAGCCCGAATGTCTCGGTGCCGAACCAGTTGCCCGTCCGGCCAAAGCCGCAGATCACCTCGTCCACGATCAAGAGGATCTCATGCGCGTCGCAGATGCGCTGCAACTCCGGCCAATAGGTCTCGGGCGGCACGATCACCCCGCCCGCGCCCTGCACCGGTTCGGCGATGAAGGCGGCGATGTTATCCTCGCCCAATGTCTCGATGGCCTGCTCAAGCTGGCGCGCGCGTTCCAGCCCGAATTCTTCCGGGCTATGCTCGCCCCCTTCAAGGTACCAGTCGGGCTGGTCGATATGGTGAATATCGGCGATGGGCAGGCCGCCCTGTGCATGCATGGGCTGCATCCCGCCAAGGCTGGCCCCCCCCATGGTCGAGCCGTGATAGGCGTTCTTGCGGCTGATGATGATCTTTTTCTGCGGTTTGCCCCGCGCCGACCAGTAATGCCGCGCCAGCCGGATGTTGGTGTCATTCGCCTCAGAGCCCGAACCGGCATAAAAGACATGGTTCAGATCGTTGGGCGTCAGTTCGGCCAGCTTGGCCGACAGGGCGATGACCGGCACATGCGATGTCTGAAAAAACGTGTTGTAATAGGGCAGTTCACGCATCTGGCGGGCCGCCGCCTCGGCCAGTTCGGACCGGCCATAGCCGATATTGACACACCAAAGCCCGGCCATCCCGTCCAGAAATGTCCGCCCTTCGGAATCGGTCAGCGTCACGCCATCGGCGCGGGTGATGATGCGCGCGCCTTTTTTCGCCAGTTCGGCCCCGGCGGTAAACGGATGCATGTGATGGGCGGCATCAAGGCGCTGAAGTTCGGCCGTCGGCGGATGATTTGTCAGGATATTCATAGCGGACCCCATGTCAGGACAGTGCGTGGATGCATCGTTCATCCGGCAGGGACCTTGATGCATCGATCCGGGTCAGAATATGATCAAATTATGCGCAGTCAATGCCGATTGCCAATGTTTGCAGCGCGAATCCGCGATGATCCGGGCGTCCGGTTTTGATCAATCCCTATTTGAACTTGGCGATCATATCCTTGATGCCGGGGATGGTTTCGATCTGATAGGCATGGGTCGGCTGGAAATACTGGACCAGCGAACGCTGCGACAGCCCGCCCAGAATGGTAAAGTAATACATCTCGTATCCCGGCAGGACCGCGCAGGGGTGATAGCCCTTGTCCAGACAGATCGTTGAGCCATCGACGATGTGATAGGCATCGCCGGGCTTGTTATCCTCGCGTTGCAGCATCTGCACGCCCGATCCGTGATTGGGACGGAAACGGAAGTTGTAGGTCTCGTCATGGCGGGTTTCGTCCGGCAGACGGTCGGTGTCATGTTTGTGGCTGGGAAAGCCCGACCAGCCGCCCTGACCCACGGTATAAAGCTCACTGACCAACAGCCGCCCCACCTGGCCATGCTGTTTCTGGCCGAGGATATGCTTGATCTTGCGGTGGGTCTTGGTGTCGTCCGATCCGTATTGCACCAGGTCCAGCGCATCGGCGCGTACGGCAAACGGCTCCAGCACCTCGTCAAAGAGGGCCCCGGCAACAAACACTTCGGCGCTGTCCGAGGTGCAGATCATCCGGGCCTTGGCACCGGATGGCACATAAACGCCCTCGGGCTCTCCGTCCCAGACATCGACACCGCGCCCGCCCAGTGCCGTGGCGGTGAAACCTTCGACCTCGACATCGACCGTACCGGTGGCGGGCACGATACAGGTCTCGTAGCGCGGCACCTGATAGTCAAAGGCCTGACCGGCGGTCAGCTTGATGATGTTGAAATAGTTCAGTGGAACGCAGGCATCATCCACATCCACGATGGGTTTGTTCTGGTTGTCATAGGGGGGGATATGCATGGCGGTCCTCGTTTGGTGTTAGGTCCCGGTGGTCGGGCCGGGATGCGTGGCCAGAAAGGCCTCGAGTTCATCGGGAAAGGGCAGGGCAGGCGCGCAGCCGGGCCGGGATACGGTAATCGCGGCGCAGGCCGATCCGCGCAGAACGCTGGTAGGCAGGTCGTGGCCCTGCGCGATGGCCGACAAAAGCCCGGACATGAAACTGTCACCCGCGCCGGTGGGCTTGAGCGCCTTGGTCGGATAGATACCGGTGCGGGTCTCGGTCCCATCGTGATAGGTGATCGCGCCATGCTCGCCCATCTTGTAGATGACGAGCGTGGCCGAGGTTTCAGCCAGCCTGCGCGCCATTTCGGGGCCCTTGTCAAAGTCACCGGCCATAAAGCCGAATTCTTCGTCATTGCCGACAATCATGTCCGACATTGCCCCGGCGCGCGACAGCACCTCTTCGGCCACTTCAGGTGACGGCCAAGAATAGGGCCGGTAATCCACGTCAAATATGACGGGCAGCCCCGCCGCGCGCGCCAGTTCGAAAGCATGAAACGCGGCCGAGCGTGAAGGCTCGGCAGCAAAAACCGTTCCTGCGGTCAGAAGCGCGCCATAGGCAGAATAATCCGGCGCCTCGACATCTTCTTTCGTCATCACGAAGTCTGCGGCACCATTGCGGTAGATCACCGTCTGATGATCCTCGACACGGGTTTCGTAGACGGCCAGCGAATTGCGCGCCTCGCCACCCACGGATTTCACATATTTCCGGCCCACCCCGTACTGGTCGAGCTGGTTGAGGCAATAGCGGCCGATGGAATCGTCCGAGACCGAGGTGACCAGATCGCTCTGGCCGCCGAATTTGCCGATCCCGGCGGCGGTATTGGCAGCCGAGCCGCCAAGCCCGCTTTTGAATGTGGTGGCCTCTTCGGTCCTGGTGCCGGGCGGATCGGGAAAGAAATCCATCCCCGCCCGTCCGATGATCAGAAATCTGTTCTTCCTTATGCCGTCCAGAAGCGCGCTCACCACTCAGACACCCCTGCGCTGCTTGGTGCGGCTGGATTCCCAGTCGTCATGCGCGGCGCGCACCTTTTCATGTTCGGATATGCCTGGGGTGCCGACCTCCCACCACGTGTGGCCCTCGGTTGTCCATCCTTCATAGGCATCGACATTCATCACGATCACACTGGTTTCATCGCGCGCCTTGGCGGCGGTAAAGGCCGCGCCCAGTTCGGCAGGATTGTCGACCGTGACGGCATGCGCACCCATGGCACGGGCATGCGCCTCGAAATCGACGCCAAAGGCTTCGGGCACGGTCGGGCAATCGGCGATCAGGTTGTTGAAGCTCTCGTTGCCGGTATTGTTCTGCAGCTTGTTGATAACGGCGAATCCGCCATTGTCCAGCACCAGAATGATCAGCTTTTTCCGTGTCAGAACAGAGGAATAGATATCGGAGTTCATCAAGAGGTACGAGCCGTCCCCGATAAAGACGATGGTATCGGCCCCGGGCTCGACCTCGCTCTGGGCGATGCGCGCACCCCATGCGCCCGAAATCTCATAGCCCATGCAGGAAAAGCCGAATTCAACATCGACCGTTCCGATATCCAGTGTCCGCCAGTTGGCCGTCACCTCGGCAGGCAGACCACCCGCCGCCGCCACGACCCTGTCACGGGGTTCGCAGAGCGCGTTCACCGTGCCGATCGCCTGCGCGTAAGAGTTGGGCCGGTTGCCCGGTTTGACATTCTCGGCGACGTAATCATCCCATTTGCCGCGCTCCGCCTGCGCCGATTTGGTCCAGCCGGCAGGGGCGCGATACCCATCCATTGCCTGTCCCAACGCCGTCAGGCCCAGTTTTGCGTCACCCACAACCGGCTGCGACATGTGCTTGCCCGCGTCATGGCGCGCCGCGTTGAGCGAGATGATCTTCGCATCCTTGGCAAAGGCGGTCCACGAACCGGTCGTGAAATCCTGAAGTCTGCTGCCCACCGACAGGATCACATCCGCCCGCTCGGCCAGCCAGTTGGCACTGTCTGACCCGGTCACGCCAACAGGCCCCGTGTTCAGCGGATGGGTCGCCACCATGTTGGCACGCCCGGCAATCGTTTCCATGACAGGGATGTCATGTGCCTCGGCAAAGGCGGTCAGTTCGGCCACCGCGCGCGCATACTGAACGCCGCCCCCGGCGATGATCGCGGGCCGTTCAGCCGATTTCAGAAGTGCCGCCGCTGCCGCGACCTCAAACGTATCCGGTGCCATCCGCCGGATGCGGTGCACACGGCGGTCGAAAAAGGACAACGGATAGTCATAAACCCAGCCCTGCACATCCTGCGGCAGGCCGATAAAGGCCGGGCCGCAATCGGCGGGGTCCAGCATCGTCGCCAGCGCCGCCGGCAGCGACTGGATGATCTGGGCGGGATGGGTGATCCGGTCCCAAAAGCGTGTCACGGCGCGAAAAGCATCGTTTACGCCCAGCGTCGGATTGCCGAAATGCTCAAGCTGCTGCAAAACCGGATCGGGCAGGCGGGTGATGAACGTGTCACCACAAAGCATCAGCATCGGCAGACGGTTGGCATGGGCCAGTGCCGATGATGTCAGCAGGTTGGCCGTGCCCGGCCCCGCCGAGGCGGTGCAGAACATGAAGCGTTGCCGCAGGTGATATTTGGCATAGCCCGCCGCTGCGAAACCCATGCTTTGCTCGTTCTGCCCGCGATAGAGCGGCAGCACGTCGCGGTGGTCATAAAGCGCCTCGCCCAGACACGGGACATTGCCATGGCCGAAAATGCCGAAACCGCCGCCGCAAATCAGCGTTTCCCGGTCGTCGATCTCGATGAATTGCGCTGCAAGATAGCGCACGATCGCCTGTGCGGTTGTCAGGCGAATGGTAGCGTCTGCGTGGCTCACGCCGTGTCCCCCCGGGGCTAGAATCTTTCCCTCGCGGCGCATTTGCCCATTGACCAGCGAGGCCCGATAAAGATACTCAATTTGCAACCGGTTGCAAACCGTTTTTTTGGAAGGATGCGTTTTGACGGATATCGGTATCGGGATCGTTGGCGGCGGCTATATGGGCAAGGCGCATTCCGTCGCGATGAGTGCGGTCGGCGCGGTGTTCGACACCGCCCTGCGCCCCCGGCTCGAGATGATCTGCGGCGCTTCCGAGACCTCGTCGCAGCGCTATCGCGACCAGTTCGGATTTCGCCGCGCGGCAGCCGACTGGAAGGCGCTGGTGGCCGATCCGGCGGTCGAGGCCGTGGTCATCGCATCACCCCAGCACACGCATCTCGATATTGCGCGCGCGGCCTTTGCGCTGGGCAAGCCGGTCCTGTGCGAAAAACCACTGGGCGCGAGCCTTGCTGATGCCTATGCCATGACCGAAGCGGCCGAGGCTGCCGGTGTCGTGAACATGATCGGCTTCAATTACATCCGCACACCGGCATCGCAATTTGCCCGCCAGCTGCTGGGCGAGGGTGCCATCGGTGATGTCACGTGGTTTCGCGCCGAGATGACCGAGGATTTTTTCAGCGATCCGGATATCGAACCCAGCTGGCGCATGCAGGGCGAGGCGAATGGCTGCATGGGTGATCTCGCGCCCCATATCATCAATGCCGCGCTGGCGATGATGGGCCCGATCGACAGTCTGACCGCCCGGATCGAGACGGTACATGCCACGCGCGGCGGCGTTGAAGTCACCAATGACGATCACGCCCAGATCATGTGCCGCTTTGAAAATGGCGTCATGGGTCATATCTATGCTTCGCGCGTCGCGACCGGACGCAAGATGGGCTATGCCTATGAAATCACGGGAACAAACGGGGCAATACGCTTTGATCAGGAGGATCAGAATGCGCTCTGGCTTTATCGGTCGGATGATGATCCGGGCGCGCGTGGGTTCCGCAAGATCCTGACGGGGCCCGAGCATCCCGATTATCTGCCCTTCTGTCAGGGTCCGGGCCATGGCACGGGGTATCAGGATCAGATCATCATCGAGGCCAAGGATTTCCTGACCGCGATTGACAGCGGCACACCGCTTTGGCCCACGTTCCGCGACGGGCTGGACGTATCGCGCGTCGTGGCGGCGGCGCGCGCCGCTGACGCGGGCGCCAACTGGCAAAGACTTACAGATTTCTGAAAAGGGAAACGACAGATGACAATCGAGATCGGCAATGCCCCCTGTTCATGGGGTGTCGAGTTCGCGGGCGATCCCCGCAACCCGCCATGGCGGCAGGTGATCCGCGAAAACGCCGCGGCGGGGTTTCGCGGCATTGAACTGGGCCCTATCGGCTATATGCCCGAGGATCCGGCAGAATTGTCCGATGCGCTGGCTGAACATGACCAGACGCTGATCGGCGGCGTTGTGTTCCGGGCATTTCACGACCCCGCCGCCTGGGATGACGTGCTGGATGCATCGGTGCGCACCTGCAAGGCGCTGGTGGCGCATGGCGCGCGCCACCTTGTGCTGATCGATTCGATTTCCGAGCGCCGCGCGCCCACCGCCGGACGGGCCGATGCGGCCGAGCAGATGGAGAGCGCCGAATGGGCTGCCTTTCGCGACCGCATCGCCCATGTGGCACGCATGGGGGCCGAGGAATATGGCCTGACGGTCGGTATTCACGCCCATGCCGCAGGCTTCATGGATTTTGAACCCGAGCTGGAGCGTCTCTTGGATGAGGTCGATGAAAATATCCTGAAAATCTGCTTTGATACCGGCCATCATTCCTATGCAGGCTTTGATCCCGTGGCCTTCATGAAGCGCCATATCGAACGCATCAGCTATATGCATTTCAAGGATATCGACCCGGTGGTCAAAGCCGATGTCATCGCCAAAGGCACCGGGTTTTACGAGGCTTGCGGTCAGGGCATTTTCTGCAATCTGGGCGAGGGAGATGTCGATTTTCCCGCCGTGCGTCAGCTGTTGCTGGATGCAGGTTTCGACGGCTGGTGCACGGTCGAACAGGATTGTGACCCGACCATCGAGGGGACCGATCCGCTGGGGGATGCGGTCAAGAACGCAACCTACCTGAAATCCATCGGATTCTGAGGGGAACAGAGCATGAGAAAATTAAGCTGGGGCATGATCGGCGGCGGCGAGGGCAGCCAGATCGGCCCGGCCCACCGGCTGGGCGCGGGGCTAGACGGGGCGTTTTCCTTCGACGCGGGGGCGCTGGATCACAACCCCGAAGCGGGGCGCGATTTTGCACGACGGCTCGGCGTGGCCGATGACCGGGCCTATGGCAACTGGCAGGAGATGCTGGAGGGCGAAAGCGCCCGTGCCGACCGTATCGATCTGGTCACCGTGGCGACGCCAAACGCCACCCATTTTGAAATCACACGCGCCTTTCTGAAGGAGGGGTTTGACGTGCTTTGCGAAAAGCCGATGACGATGACGGTGGAAGAGGGCGAGGAGATTCTGCGCCTGAGCCGCGAGACCGGCGCGATCTGCGCCGTGAATTACGGCTATACGGGCTATGCGCTGGTGCGGCATATGCGGGCCATGGTGGCGCGCGGCGATCTGGGGCAGGTACGGGTCGTGGTTGCCGAGTTTTCCCACGGCCATCACGCCGATGCCGCCGATGCAGATAATCCCCGGGTTCGCTGGCGGTATGATCCGGCACAGGCGGGCGTTTCGGCGCAATTTGCCGATTGCGGCATTCATGCACTTCATATGGCGTCCTTCGTGACCGGCCAGGAAGTGGAGCGCCTGTCGGCGGATTTCGCCTCCACCATCGGCTCGCGCATGCTGGAAGATGATGCCATGGTCAATTTCCGCATGGATGGCGGGGTTGTCGGGCGGCTCTGGACCAGTTCGGTTGCGGTGGGGCGGATGCACGGGCTGACGCTGCAGGTTTTTGGTGAAAAGGGCGGGATGCGCTGGGCACAGGAACAGCCCAATCAGCTCTATTGGACACCGACCGGCGGGCGGACATCGGTAATCGAGCGTGGCGAGGCGGGGCTGAGCCCGGAGGCTGATCGCGCCAGCCGCGTGACGATCGGCCATGCCGAGGGCATGCCGCTCGCTTTTGCCAATATCTATGCCGATCTGGCCGAGGTCATCGCGGCGCGCAAGGCGGGCCGGGCGCCCGATCCGGCGGCGATGCTCTATCCGACCGCCGAGGATGGGCTGAGATCGATGGCGGCGGTGCATGCCGCGGTCGGATCATCGGCGGATGCCGGGGTCTGGGTCGATGCACGCCCGCCGATGCTGCGGTGATGTGATGAAAGGATCAGAGGGGGCGCTGCCCCCTCTTTGGCCCCCCGCCGGGCGGGGACCAAATTCACCCCCGAGGTATTGAAAGAACAATGAAACTGACGGTCGTCAGAGGATCGGGCGCAGCGTGCCCCGCTCGATGACGCGGCAGGGGAAGAGCCGCGCCTCGGGGTAGCGATGCGGGTCCTCGAGCATGGCGGCCACCAGTTCGATCGACGAGGCGATGATCTGCTGTACCGGCTGATGGATCGTTGTCAGATCGATATTCTGCCAGCGTGAAATTTCCATGTCATTCAGGCCGATCAGGCCGATATCGCCCGGCACCGAGAGCCCGGCGGAACGAATCGCCGACAGCGCCCCGATGGAGAGCACATCATCGCCGCAGAAATAGGCCTCGGCCGGTGTGGCGGCAAGCTCGGCCTGCATGGCGCTGCGCCCGGCATCGAAGGAATAGGCCGCGGCAAAGCTGTGATGCAGGGTGATGTCGGGCCGGCCCGCGAGGCGATTGCGGAACCCCTGCAGCCGGTCCTGGGTCGAGGTTGCCGATTGCGGCCCGCCGAGAAAGGCCACCCGGGTGTAGCCGCGCGCGATCAGCGCGTCGGCGGCCATTTCCCCGCAGGTGACATTGTCGATCCCCACGACATGGACATCGGGTGAGGTGGAGTGGCGTCCGAAGGAATGCACCACGGGCATGTTGGCGTCGCGAAAGGCGCGGGCAAAGCTGGGGGGCAGGGTGGAAGAGGCCACGATGACGCCATCGACGGAGTATTGCCGCAGCATGTTGACCGAGTTCTGGGGATCGGTTTCATCGGTCAGGTTGACCAAGAGCGGGCGCAGGCCGCGATCCTGCAGGCCGCGGGTAAAGAGATCGAACACCTCGAGGAAGATCGGGTTGTGAAAGTTGTTGCTGATCAGACCAATCAGTTTGGTTCGCCCCGTGGTCAGCGACGAGGCAAGCGCGTTGGGGCTGTAGCCGAGATCGCGCGCGGCCTTCATGACCTTGCGCCGCATCTTGTCTGAGACCGACGCGCCCTGGGTAAAGGTGCGTGAGACGGCCGAGCGCGAGACCCCGGCCTCGCGGGCGACATCCTTGAGCGTCACGGCCATGTGTTTGCCTCCGTCAGGTACCGCCGGAAGGGCGGCATCGCGCCGGGGTTAACGCAATCGGTGAGGGGTGACAATTGCAACGCGTTGCAAAAATTTTGAAACATGTTGCGGCGTGCCGGCATCACGATGGCGCGGCAAAGAACTGATAGGCTGCGACCGCGCCGAAACCCACAAAAATCACACCCCAAAGCGGGGCACCGTTCAGAAATTCGAACCCGCCCCAGCCAAGAGAGACCGCGACAACGGCGATGCGGCGCCAGAGCGGTTCAAAGAAGGGGTGTTTGAAGTCGAAAAGAGGCCGCCTCATAGGATCTCCGACAGCGATATGCGCCGGCCTTCGGCGACCGACAGAAGCGCCGCTTCGGCCAGTGCCAGCGCCTGCAGCCCGTCCTCGCCCGTCGTGGGCGGGGGGGTGCCGTCGGCCAGACAGGCGACAAAGGCCGCGATTTCCGCAGCATAGGCGGATTGGTAGCGGGTCATGAAGAAATCCTGCAGCGGCGGTCGCAGGTAACCCGTGCTGTCGGCCAGCTCGATCCGGGCGGCATGGGTGTTTTCCGCCGCGACGGCGCCTGCCGAACCATGCACCTCGATCCGCTGGTCATAGCCATAGGTGGCACGGCGCGAATTGGTGATCGTGCACTGGCGGCCCGAGGCGGTGGTCAGGATGACATTGGCGCTGTCGAAATCACCCAGACGCCCGATTTCGGGGTCGACAAGAACCGAGGCCGCGGCCTGAACCGTTTCGACCTCTTCCCCCAGCAGCCAGCGGGCCACGTCGAAATCATGGATCATCATGTCACGAAATATGCCGCCGGAGCGTTCGATATAGGCATAAGGCGGCGGGCCGGGATCGCGGCTGGTCAGCGTCACCATCTCGACCTTGCCGATCTTTCCCGCATCGATCGCCTGTTTCAGCGCATTGAAATCGGGATCAAAGCGGCGCTGAAAGCCCAGCATCAGCGTGCCGCCGGTCTCGTTGACCACGTCCAGACAGGCGCGGACGCGGGTGATATCCAGATCGATGGGTTTCTCGCAAAAGACGGCTTTGCCTGCCCGGCAGAACTGTTCGATCAGATCGGCATGCGTGTCGGTGGGGGTGCAGATGATGACAGCGTCGATGTCATCTGACGACGCAATCTCGTCGATGGAACGCAGATCGCAGCCATATTCATCCGCCATCCGCGCCGCGACCTCGGCAACAGGTTCGGCCAGCGCGCCAAGCCGGGCCCCCCTGACCGCAGAGATGGCGGTGGCGTGGACCTGGCCGATACGCCCCGCGCCGAGCAAACCGAAACGAACTGGCATCGCAACTATTCCTTGTCGTTGACCCCCCGATCATCCGGGGAAAGGGGCGGGCGTTCAGGCCGCCCCTTCGAATTCCGCGCCGGTCTTGGCGCCGGTGATATAGGCGACGACATCCTGCCCGTCGGTTTCCTCTTTGCGCAGATTGGCCACCATGCGCCCGCGCCGGAAGACGACGATCCGGTCCACGAGGTCCATCACCTGCCGCATGTTGTGGCTGATCAGGATCAGGGGTTCACCCGCGGCCTTGAGCGTGCTGATGATGTTTTCGACCTGTGCGGTTTCCTGCACCCCCAGTGCCGCTGTCGGCTCATCCATGATGGTCAGTTTCGAATGGAAAGTCGCGGTGCGGGCGATGGCCACGCATTGGCGCTGACCGCCCGACATGTAGCGGATGGTGTTGCGGATATTGGGGATTTTGACCGCCGTCTTGTTCAGCCCGTCGATCGTGGCCTGACGCATGCCCTTGTAGTCAAGAAAACGGAACGGGCCGAGCCAGTCGAGCTTGGTCATCTCACGCCCCAGAAAGAGGTTGTCGGGCACGTCCAGATCATCAGCCAGTGCCAGTGTCTGGAAAACGGTTTCAATCCCGGCCTCGCGCGCGTCCAGCGGTCCGGCGAAATTGACCTCTTCGCCATACAGCCAGACCTTGCCGCGTGTGCGCTGTTCCACGCCGGTGATCTGGCGCACAAAGGTCGATTTGCCGGCGCCGTTGTCGCCCATGATGGCCACATGCTCGCCCTTGTGCAGTTCGAAATTGGCGCCTTCGAGTGCGTGAACACCACCGTAATGCTTGGTCAGGTCCTCGGTTTTCAGGACGATCTCACCCGATGCTGCATCCGGTTGCGGGGCCGCTTGACCCGTGTTGCTGGTATCAGTTTCGCTTGTCATCGTGTTTCCCCCGCTACGACTGCGCAGCCGCGCGCTGCTGACGCCACTGGTCAAGGATGACCGCCGCGACAATGATGCCGCCCATGGCCATCAGCTGATAAGACCCGTCAAGTTTGACATAGGTAAAGCCCGAGCGGATGACGCCGATTACCATCGCGCCCAGAACGGTGCCGATGATCGAACCGCGCCCGCCGGTCAGGCTGATACCGCCGATCACGGCCATCGCAATGGCGAAAAGCTCGTAAAACTCGCCCATGCCCGCCTGCGCGGTCGAGGCCTTGGCGCTGAGCACGATGCCCGCGAACGCCGCCAGCATCGAGGCCAGCATATAGACCAGAACCTTGTGCCGTTTGACATTGATGCCCGACATACGCGCGGCTTCTTCGTTCGACCCGATGGCATAGGTGTGCTTGCCATAGACGGTGTAGCGCAGGATCACGTGGAATATCACGGCCAGCGACAGGAACCATACGACCGGCATCATGCCCGAGCCGATAAAGGCAAACTGTTCTGTCGGAAAGGATACGGGGCGGCCTTCTGACCACCAGAGCGCGATACCCCGGCAGACAAGGAACATGCCCAGCGTCGCGATAAAGGGCGGGATGCGGAAATAGGCCACGAATGTGCCGTTTATCGCTCCGATCATCGCCCCGAAGGCGAGGCCGATTACCACGGGCACGACCACCGGCAAATCCATCGCCCATGTGCCGAAAATGGCCTTGGGGTTGGGGTTGCCGTTAACCAGTTCGGTCTGGGCGAAACTCATGGCGATCATGGCCGTCGCAGCCACGAGAGGACCTGAAGAGAGGTCAATCCCTGCCGTGATGATGACCTGTGTCACACCCAGCGCAATGATCCCGATAATCGCGACCTGCAGGATGATGATCTGCAAACGCGCCTCGTTGAAAATTGAATCGAACCGATCCTTGGTGTCGAAAAGGAAACTCTGCCCCTTCATGTAGGGCAGCACCTGCCCGAGAATCTCGAAGATGACGATGATGATGATCAGCGCGAGGAGGATGTTCATCTCGTTGGGCCAGGACCGCTTGGTCTTGTCGAATGTCAATCCGCCTGTGCCGTGGCTGGTATCTGCCATGTGGGACGCCCCCTGATAGACGTTTCTGTATCGTGGGGCCGGCGCCAGATGCGCCGGACCCCGTTTTCAAAGCGGATAGCGCTTAGTTCTTGTCGAGGAAGTCGCCCATGTTGTCAGGCGTGACCAGAACGAAGGGGATATAGACCTTCTGATCCACGCTTTCGCCATTGGCGAGCGCGATGGCAGTATTGACCGAGCCTGCACCCTGACCGAAGGCATCCTGGAACACCGTGACGTCATAGTCACCGGCCTGCATGGCAACCAGCGCATCCTGCGATGCGTCAACACCACCGACCTGAACGTCGGCCATGTCCATTCCGGCGGCTTTCATCGCCTGAATGGCACCGATGGCCATCTCGTCGTTATTGGCCAGAACAAAGTCAAATGGCTCACCCGAGGACATCCAGTTGGTCATGAGGTCCTGCGCTTCGTCGCGCGACCAGTTGGCGGTCTGCTCGTCGATGATTTCCATGAAATTGCACATGTCCATCCCGATTACGTCATAGACGTCCTTGGAGCGCTGCACAGCCGCCTGGTTCGAGAGCTGGCCGTTCATCAGATAACCGCGTGCGCCACCGGCTTTGCCGTCCGCGCGCAGGTTGTTACAGATCTGGAAGGCCGACAGCGTGCCGGACTCAATTTCGTTCGACGCCACGAATGCCTGCGTGGGCGGCAGTTCGTTCACGTTGTCAGGCTCGCGGTTGACGAAAACCAGCGGCACGTCACCGGCAGCCGCCGTGATGGCCGCACCGGCCGACGTATCCACGATGTTGACGATGATCGCATCGACGCCCGAGGCGACAAAGTTCTTGACCTGGTCGATCTGCTTGGCAAGGTCGTCGGTCGCGTCTTCCATCTGCAGCGTCACGCCATCGAGGCTGGCGGCGTGCTCGGTCATGCCGTTGCGCATGACGGTCAGCCAGTTGTCATCGAAACGCGAGATCGTCGCGCCGATTTCCTGTGCATAGGTGGCCGATGACATAAGAATGGCCACACCGGTAGTCAAAAGAATCTTTTTCATGGGGTCCTCTCTGTTTGTTTTCCGGGATGATTGCTTGTCTTTCCGGATGCTCTGACGAGCGGCTTATTCATGAAATCCATCCTCATGCGGCAATATCGCATAATTGGGATCTGATGAATTCGATTGACCGCAAAACATGGGTTTTGTGGTCGTTAAGCCTTTGAACTGCCTCCGAAAACGGTTCAAAGGAAACGGGGCCCTGATAGCCGTCGGCAATCAGGGACTGAAGCTGTTGGATGCTGCCCAGCCGGTCAATTGGGTCGACAAGATGGCGGTGGGCATCGGCCATGTCGCTGCGTTTGACCGCCGGGTCAGTCACGGACGAAACATGCACGATACCGGTTTCCGCCGGATAGAACGCGCCTTCACCGGACAGGTGGTGGTGGAACGTGTCATGCACGATGCGCAGCCGATCCTGACCACCCACGGCGGCGATCGCGTCAAGCGCGTCCGACTTCAGTCTCAGCGACGCGCTGGCAAAACCCAAAGGCTCGACATAGCCCATCAGGCCATGCGCCCTGAGGAGCGGCAGATATTCACCCAGCGCCCGCGTCACATCACGGATCGCGGATTTGCCGGTGGCCGTTCCGTCATTTCGCGGGATCAGCGCGATCGCCGTGGCGCCAGAGGCCGCGGCATCACGGCAAAGACGCTCGGCCTGCCCGATGCGTTCGTGGGTCACATCATCAAAACGCGCCAGTTCGGCGATGGCATAAATGCTCAGACCGCGCGCGCCGGCCAGCGCGGCAACATCGCCTGGGGCCAAGCCATCAAACAGGGGCCGGCCCAGATCATTGCGCAATTCAACCCCGTCACACCCGCAGGCCCGGGCAAGGTCGAGAAAGGCTTCGAACCCCAGCGCAGGCGCAGTTATCTGGTTGATGGCAAAGGCTGTCATTCCGGCTGATTCTCCCCCCAGCGTCGCCGACCTTTGATTCAGACTAGCGCGGCAAAGGCAATCTTGCAACCGGTTGCAGAATTTTTTGCGGCCCTCCCAAATTCTGTCCGCGAAGATGGTCCCCTCAGCGCTCTGACCGCACAGACCCACCGCCCATAATTTGGCTATATATTTGAAACTATGCGCATAAATCGAAGGTAGTGCGTTTTGCGGGTCGAGCTGTGCCCCAGCTATCGCGCGGGTAGAAGGCGGATCAACGTCAATTTCGGTGCAATGCGTTCAGACGATATCGGCGGGTTTTTTTCTGCGGCTGCAAAGCACGCTGCAACCGGTTCCTATTCTTCGTCAGGGCAATTGCGGCGGTTTTTTTCCGCATGCAGCCGCCGCCGCCGTAGCACCGCACCAACCCTGAGCGACAGTGAATGCCCCACCCGCGTGCGCGTTTTGGACACCGGCGTCGTGCGCGAGACATCCGCCGTCGCCTCCCGCTTCAGGATATAAAGGCCCGCCACTGCAACAATCGCTGTCCCCAGATAGGTCTGGAGATCGGGATATTCACCAAAGATGAGCGCACCGAAAATCGCGGCCCAGATGATCTGGCTGTATTGCATGGGCGCCACGACCATGGCGTCAGCCCGCGTATAGGCAGCGATCATAAAGCCCATCGCGGTCAGAACCAGCGCGGCAATGATGCCAAAGCGCGCCATATCAACACCCGATACGGGCACATAGACAAAGGGCATGATCATGGCCATCAGGATCAGGTTGGTCATCATCGGATAAAGAAGCATCACCACCCCACGCTCTTCATTGCCGATCTTGCGCACGATGATCGAATTCAGCGCGCCCGCAAAGGCCGAGAGCAGCGCCGCAAGGTGGCCCGGCTCGAACGAGGCCGATCCGGGGCGCAAAACGATCATCACCCCCGCCAGACCCAACAGGATCGCCAGCCCCCGCCTGAGGCGTATCCTTTCCCCGAGGATGGGAATGGCCAATAGCGTGATCACCAAGGGCGAGGCAAAAAGAATGGCATAGACCTGCGATAGTGGCAGCTTGCTGAAGGCGTAAAAGGCCGCCACCGCAGCCGTCGTCCCGCTGATACTGCGCAGCGCCACCCACCAGGGATGGACCGGACGCAGCGTGCCGGGGTGGGGGTCACGGATCATGAAAATGGTGATCAGCGGAAAGCTGAGAAGCGCGCTGTAAAACAGTATCTGAAAGGGCGTATAGGTCGCGCCCAGCTGTTTGACCATCACGTCATGCGTTGCAAATGTCGCAAAGGCCATCAGCGCCAAAAGCGCCGCCGCATGATGTTGCGAGATCGCACGAAGCCGTGCCATGAATTCACCCGAATGATGCTGACGGGCGCAGCGCTAGCACATCCGGGCCAGCGCGTGACCCCGTCTTTTCTGCATAGCTGCCTTGCGCGGTGGCATAGGCCCTCACCGGGCGTTCCGGATAACGGCTATTGGCCGGCCAGCGCCCGCGCGCCACCTGCCGTACCCCAGCCGACGATCCCGTCAATCGGGCCGCTATAAAGCCCCATATCCTGCAGGATGATCTGAAAGGCGACGGCAGTGTCATAGTCCCAGCCGGGGGTATACCCATTTATCTTGCCCCGCATCTGGTCGAAATTCACCTGCCCGGTCTTGAGCGCATCGATATAGAGTTCCGCCGCGCGCTGGGGGTCCTTGTCGACGCCGCGCCCCTGTTCATAGAGAAAACCCAGCATCTTGATCGCGGCCGGTTCGCCCAGATCGGCGGCGCGCCGGGTCCACTTCACATGCTCTTCAAGGTTTTCGGCAACGCCAAATCCGTCATCGGCATAAAGGTTCGCCACATCCTGGATCGCCGTCATGTTGCCCTGCGCGGCAGCAAGGCTGAATAGCGTTGCGGCAAATTCCGGGTTGGGAATGCCCAACTCGTCGCTTCGCCCGTTCGGGATACCTTCGCCTGTCAGATAGATCTGGCCCAGACGCTGCTGCGCAAAGTGATAGCCCCCCGCAGCCGCCAGCGTCATCAGTTCGACCGTTCTGCCGGGATCGCGCGTCACACCACGCCCCAGCATGTGCAGAATGGCCAGCGTGGTCTGGGCTGCGCTGTCGCCCTTGTCCGCAGCGGCGGTAAACCGCGCAACGGCCTTTTCCAGATCTGGTTTGACCCCGACACCAAAGAGATAATAGTCGCCCAGCTTGGTGTCCGCGGCGCCAAGCCCGCCCGCCGCAGCGCGTTCAAACGTCGCAAAGGCCTGCTTGTGGTTGCCCGCGATCTGCTCTGCACTGCCCAAAAGAAACAGCGCCTCCGGCTGGTCCGGTTCAACCTCCAGCGCATCGCTGCAGGCCTCTTTTGCGGCCAGAATCGCGGCCACCGCCTGTTTCTGCGCCTCGGGCGTGACCGGCACACCCGCATCAGGCGCGCCGCCGGTCGCGATACAGCGCGCCAGCGCCGGGTTGTGGGAATCCGCCGATGCGGCACTAGGTGCGGCCAGCCAGATTGACAAAAAGATTGATGATAAAATATGAGCGCGTTTCAAGACGGAACCACCTTTTTACTGCCTGCCTGATCGTTACCCAACGACCACGCCACTGTCGAGGGGGTTGCTAATTCGTGAAAGTGTATCAATGACGGCGACGCGACGACATTTCGGTGGCAGCAACCAGGCTGCCATGCGCTGGATGGCCGGTGCGTGCCTTCCCGCCGATGCCGGTCCGGCAACCGGCGGAAACTTGCTATTCTCCGCCATTCGGGCAAACTGGATCAATGGCGGCTTGTTTGGTGCTCCGCGCAGGGGTAGATCCTAGATATGGACCGTTCTTTCTATAACCCACAACATGTGGGGCGCAGAAACCGGCTGGATGACCTGATGACCAGCCAGGGGTTCGTCCTTTGTTTTCTGATCTTCTCGCTCGTCATCAGCGGCTCTTCGACCGCCGTGGTCCTCAATACCGCCTACCGGGTCAATCTCTCACCCGCGATCAGCGGTCTGGCGCCGCGCGTCTTTATCCCCTCGGCCGACTACCGGCCCGATATCGTGCTGACCGCAGTTGATCCCGCCGATCTGCCCGACACCCGGCGCTTTGATCCCAGCCTGCCGCGCAACCCGGCGCTGGTGCTGCGCCAGCCCACAACAGACCACCCGTTTGACGAGGCTGCCGGGCGCGAAAACTTTACATGGCCAGTGACCATCCTGTCCGGCAAACCCGAAAAGTTGCCCGTCCGCCGCCCCGACATGGCCGAACCGGTCATGCTGGCCGCCGTGCTCAGCAAACGCATGTTCAGCCCGCCCCGCTTCCGACCCGGGGGCGAGGTTCTGGCGGCGCGACTGGCGCCCGTGCCGGATATTCGCCCGACCAAACGGCCGAAGTCGATCCGCGATATCGTGCTGGCCGCCTTTACCCCTGATCAAGACCTCGAAGAGGAACTGGCGCAGGAGGAAAAACAGGCCGCACTGAACCCCGCCGCCATCACCGAACCCCTGCCCGAAACCACGCCTGAGGCCACGACACCGCGCGACAGCCCTTTCCGCCTCGGCACCGGCGACACCTGCAACCGCCGCTTGGCCCGCGCCATTCCGCGCCGGGCTGGCAAGGCACCGGAAGGTTCGGCTTTCATCAGCAAAATCGGCGAACGAAGTGGCGGCGCGCGTGATCGCCTGATCACCGCCCAGATCATGGCCGGCAACGTGCCCGACTATCTGCGCCGGCTGGTGCCGGTGCGCATGACCGGCCGTGATGACCGTGGCAATCCCGCCGCCATCACCATCTGCGTGACCCCCGACTACCTCGCCCTTGGCAGCGACCGCGACAATATCCGCGTGCCCCTCGGCCTCGACAGCGCCAGCGCCATCGCCAGCCGCTTTGACATGGTGCTGCCCACCACGCGCATGGTCGACGCGATCTATGCCCAGGCCACGGTGCGCCTGACCCCGCGCCCGAAACCCGCCGGTGCGCGCATGTCCACCACCACCTATTTCCGCGAACATGACGCCACGATCGATGCCCAGACCCGCGCGGTCGGTGCCCGAGGCGGCATGCTGATCGCCGGCCATAAAAAGGATATCGTGCTGACCAACCGGCTGGCGCGTGCGCCGGGCCGGATTGCCATCTATGGCTGGCACCGCAGCAATGGCAACCCGATCCAGCCGCTCAGCACCGTACATGGCAAATCTTATGCCGATTACAGTCACGGGCTTCGCCTCGTCAGCCGCACGGCCTATGTCAACGGCAAGCCTGTCGATCTGAAATCCCTGCTCTCGGACCGGCGCTATGCCGGCATCCTGAACAAGGAAGGCACGCTCTCGGCCACGGCGTTCCGCATCGCCTCGCGCTAAATCCCGCGTACCCCCGTGGCCATCGCCATAATTCATTGTTCAGACAAATACCTGGCAACGGGCCCGCACGGGCCGGCGCATAAACGCAAACGGGCCCGCGAGGGCCCGTTTTCAATCAGCACTGTTTTCTGCAGATCACTTGATGGTTTTGAAGCAGCGGAAACCCAGATGATAATTGGCATGGCTGCCGGGTGACAGAACGCGCGTGCCATGCCAGAAGGGCGCGCGCCAGCGGCTCCAATGCGGATGCGCACGCACCTTGTCCCAGATGAACCAGCTCCCTTTCATTTCGGTCACGCCGAGCTTGGTGCTGCCCCGGCTGGCCATCTGATCGGGCGCCAGCGGCAGGTTCATATGCTCAGCCGCGTTCCCGTCCAGATCGTAAACCCCCAGCGGGCTCTTGCATTGCGGGAAACTGCCGGTGGGATAGGTATTCGACCCGCAGCCGTTGAAGCTGCCGCCATTGCAGGTGGCGCTTTTGGTGCTGTTGGTGGCGCAGATCCCCTTTTGCCATGTACCGATTGAATAGACATTCGAGGTGGATGCCCATTTCGCGTTATGCGCCGCGCGCATTGCCGGGACAGACGGCGCGAGGTCAAAGCGGTAATCCGGCTCCAGCAATGCCCCTGCCGAGGCACCCTCCCACTCATGCGCGTCGCCCAGTCGCTTGCCCTCGGCATTGCAGAGCGCCGCCGCCTCGGATGCCTTGACCCAGACCACCGGATAGGTCAGCGGGATATTGGGATATTCGAACATGTCTACACAGGCCTTGGCATCCTCGGGTCGCTCGGTCGCGGGATCGTATAGCGGCGCCATGTAATCCTCGCCACAGATACGGCGGAACCGCGCGTTCTTGTAAAGGCTTTCGGGTGACTGGCCCAGCTTGGCGCGGGCCTGCTCGGGCGTCAGCGGATGACGCGTGACCTTGGGGTTGCCCTGTCCGATGATGGCAGAACCGGCAAAGATCTTCTTGACCTTCGCGATCTCGCTATTGGTCAGGCCGCGTTTCTGCTGCAATTGCTTGAACAGCAGCTCATTGTTTTCCTTCAGGGTCTGCGCTGCCAGCGGCGTTGCAAGACCGCAGATCAGCGCGGCAACTGCCAGGGAACGGATCTTGATCATCGGCTCTATTCCTTTCTCAACAGGTAAAAGAAATCGCGGTTGTCGGAATAGCCGACAAATCGCGGAATGCGCGCCCCGTCATTGCCACGCAGATCGACATTGGCCATGCCGCGCACCAGATGCTCGGATTTCAGCCCGCTGCCATCTTCACGCTTGGAATGAACCGACAAATAGGTGTGCTCCTGCGAGTTCATGTCCAGCAGCATGGCGTAATTGCAGCCATAGGCCTGAAACGTCCGCGCCATCGCCGAAGGTGTATGCGATGAAAAATACCCGTAAATCAGGATTTTGCGCCCCTCCGCCTCGCGGATGCAGGCCCCGCCGCGCACGGTACGCAATTCGGCCTTGGCCGAACCCGACCAGTTGCCGGGCCCCCAATAGCGCACCAACGGGCCGGGGACGCCCTCGCCGGTTTCGGGATCGGTCACGATCAGCGGCACCCCGTTCTGGCGGGCAAAGATCAGCTTGTCCAGCTGCGCGTTATCCGCATCGCTCCATGTCTTCATGCCGATCTCGCCATCGATGGTCATGTAGAAGGTGGAAAGCTCCGGGTGCAGGCGGCTCAGGATCACGCCATTGGTCATGAACCCATAGTGATACCCGTTTCGCGCCGTGGCCTTGGGGCCAAAGCGAAAGGCCCCGTGGTCGCGCTTGAACCCGGCGGTAAAGGTGGCCGCCACCCGGTCGACCATCGCGGGTGAAACCATGCCGACCGTCACCAGCGGCGCCTTGGAATTGATGCCGTCAGGGCCGGGGACGTTCCAGTTGCGCCCCGCACCCGAGGGGCGCGATGACCAGCCCAGCGCCGGATGATCGGTCCCCATCTCATAGCCCACGTCAAAGCGCGACAGGTCAAAGGCCGCCAGATAGACATCGGCCCCACTTTCGACCCCGTCCAGCCAGTTCGTCTCGTCCCGGCGTGACAGGATGGCGTTGGCGATCATGCCGGGCTGCATGGCGCTTGCGTAAACGCCGGGCGAATCCTTGACCGCGTACCACGAACCGGCCTCCATGCCGCCATTATCCGTACCTTCCAGCGTCAGCCCCATATAGGGGCGCATCACCGGGCGGCGGTCCAGATTGGCGCGCCCCAGTGCGGCCACGACCGCGGTGCTGTCAGCCTCATCTTCGCCGGCCGAGGATTGCAGAAACGCATCCTGATAAAACGCACCCTTGATCAGGTTGACGAGGCTGTCGCCGAAAAAGACGTTCTTGCGCAGAAATTCCGATACCGCCTCGCGGCTGGTGCGGTTGCCGCTCACGCGGTTGCGCAGGTAAAGACGCCCTTCGCAGACCGGTGAGTAGGGCAGGAATGTCTTTTGCGCCAGCGTCAGTTCCGAAGGCTCTCCGGCCCATGGGCGGCAATTATAGGTCTCTCCCTCGCCCTGGATGACCAGCGCGGGATTGTCGCCTTCGCCCAGCGCCACTTTCCAGACATCGGGATCGGCATTTTCCAGATGATAGCTTTGTTTGCGGCCCCAGTTCTCGGCCGGTTCACGCTCTAACAGGAACCAGCTGTTGACTGCCGGGTTCAGGCGCACGAAATTCAGCGCCGTACCATCCTCGAATTCGCGCCGCTCGGCTTCGCGGAAAGGTTGTAAGGCCAGAACGGAGCCCGGAAACTTGGAAAAATACTGATCGAGTTGCTCTTTCAGTCGCGCTGACACTTCATCAGTGGTGCCCAGCGCATAGGCCGGGGCCGCGACCAGAAAACCGGCAACCAGGCCGGATTTCAACAATTTGCGGCCAAAAATGGATTTTCGACGTTCGGACAAAACTAACTCCAACTGTTCGATATTTATTGCTTTTTATGGGACGCCCCGATTGCAAGGGATATTATCGGTTTTCCCTGCATTTTCCAGCATAACATTCAGAAAATGTCTAAATAATGGCAGCTTAGGCCACCCGCCCACCATATTTGGTATCGGATCAGCCTGTGGATAAAGTTAACTTTGTTGCGCAGGGCGCTGAATACGCGGTGGAATTATCCTCGGGAGCGTCGTTCGAACCGGGGCAGCATGGCCGAGAAATCCATCCCCGCACCATCTTCATCCTCGACAAATCGGGCATATAGCTCGGTCGCAGCAAGGCCCAGCGGCGTATCGGCATCGGCGGCCTCGGCTGCCTGTTGCGACAGTCTGAGATCCTTGAGCATCAGATCTGCCGCGAATCCCGGCTGATAGTCATTATCAGCGGGCGATTGCGGCCCAATGCCGGGGGCCGGGCAATAGGCATTCATCGTCCAGCTATAGCCCGAGGATGTGCTGACAACATCGAACATCGCCTGCCGGTCCAGCCCCAGCTTATCGGCCAGCGCGAAGGCCTCGCAGGTGCCGATCATCGTGATGCCTAGGATCATGTTGTTGCAGATCTTGGCCGCCTGCCCGTTGCCGGACGGGCCGCAATGCACCGCCTTTTGCCCCATGATGTCGAACAGGGGTTTTGCAGTGTCAAACGCCTCTGCCGATCCGCCAACCATGAAGGTCAGCGTTCCGGCCCCCGCGCCGCCAATCCCGCCCGATACCGGCGCGTCCAGCGCGCCCAGCCCGGCGGCAACGGCATTTGCGGCAACCTCGCGCGCCGCCTCGACATCGACAGTGGAACAATCCAGCAGGATGGCACCGGGCTTCATCGCCGGGATGACCTCGCTCGCCACAATGCGCAGGATCGCGCCATTGGGCAGCATGGTGATCACCACATCCGCATCCCGGGCAGCGGCGGCGCTGCTGGTGGCCATTGTAATACCCTCGGGCCGCACCACGGTGTCATATCCCACGACCTCATGCCCGGCGGCAACAAGATTGGCCGCCATGGGCGATCCCATGTTTCCCAGGCCGATGAATCCGATCTTCATGATGGCGTCTCCAGTTTCAGTGCGTCCTTGCCCAGCGGCATCAGCATGCGGCTGACATCCATGCTGGTCACTTCATCAACCGATGCATGCGACCAGCGCGGCTGGCGATCCTTGTCGATGATCGCGGCGCGTATCCCCTCTACAAAATCACCCGTATCGAATGAACGAAAGGTAAATCTGTATTCCAGCTCCAGCGCGCGGGCAATATCGTCCGTGGCGCGCAGGCGATGCATCATCTCGACCGTGCAGGCCGCCGAGAGCGGGGCCGAACGCCCCAGCGCCGCCAGGCTCTGGCGGGCGAATTCAGTGTCTGCCGATCTGAGCGATCTCAGGATATCGCCCAGCGTTTCACCCGCGAAATGGGCATCGATCTCGGGCAGGAGGGGGGTCAGGCCGGCCTCGGGCGCGGGCTCGGCGGCGGCATCGATGGCCGTCCAGTCGCCGGATTGTTCCAACTGCGTGATCAGATCGGACCACGCTGCGCGCGGAATGTAGTAATCGGCAAATCCCGCAAGGATGGCATCGCCCGGGCCCATGCGCGCCGCTGTCGTGCCCAGATATTCCCCCAGCCGTCCCGGCGCATGCGCGAGCAAAAGCGATCCCCCCACATCCGGCACCAGCCCGATACCGCATTCCGGCATGGCGATGCGGCTGTTTTCGCAGACCACGCGGTGCGAGCCATGGCAGGAAACGCCAACGCCGCCACCCATGGTAAATCCCTGCATGAACGCGGCATAGGGTTTCGGGAATTTGGCCAGCTTGTAGTTCATGCGATACTCATCGCGCCAGAATTTGCGGCCATAGGCAAAATCGCCGGCCCGGCCACGGTCATACATGTCCTGTATGTCGCCCCCGGCGCTGAAGGCCTTGTCACCGTTGGCGTCGATCACCACCATTCGGACGTCTTCGTCATCCGCCCAGCCGTCGAGCGCCGCCTCGATCGCCAGAACCATCGGATAGGTCACGGCATTCAGCGCGGCAGGGCGGTTCAGCGTGATCCGGCCCGTGGCGCCGGTCTTGCGGATATCGATATCGCCCGTCACCTGCGCGCGTCCAGCATCTGGCGCGAGATGATCAGGCGCATGATCTCGCTCGTGCCTTCAAGGATTTCATGCACGCGCAGATCCCTGACCAGTTTCTCAACCCCATAATCCGCGAGATAGCCATAGCCGCCATGCAACTGCAGACAAGTATTTGCAATCTTTGAGCAATTCTCGGTAACAAAGGCTTTGGCCATGGCGCAATGCTTGCTGGCATCGGGCGAACCGCTGTCCAGCTTGGCGGCGGCCTGACGCAGAAAGACGCGCCCGGCATTCAGGGCGATTTCCATATCGGCGAGTTTGAACTGCAGTGCCTGAAAACTGTCAATCGACCGGCCAAAGGCCTTGCGTTCATGCATATAGTCCAGCGTCTGGTTCAGCGCTGCCTGCGCCCCGCCCAGCGAACAGGCCGCGATGTTCAGACGCCCGCCATCCAGCCCGGCCATCGCGTATCTGAAGCCTGCGCCTTCCTCGCCTAGCAGGTTCTCGGCGGGCACGGGGCAATCATCCATCTGCACCTGCCGCGTCGGCTGAGAGCGCCAGCCCATTTTGTCCTCGAGGCCGCCATAGCTCAGCCCGTCGCTGCCGGCCTCGACCACCAGTGCCGAGATACCGCGTGTGCCGTCATCGCCGGTGCGCGACATGACAATATAGGCATCCGAATACCCGCCGCCCGAGATAAAGGCCTTGGTACCGGTCAGCCGATAGCCTTCGTTCGTGCGTTCGGCGCGGGTTTTCAGCGCCGCCGCATCCGAACCCGAGCCGGGCTCGGTCAGGCAATAGGAATAGACCTTCTGCATCGTGACCGCTTCGGGCAATAGCCGCGATTTCATCGCCTCGGTGCCGAAACGGTTCATCATGCCGCAGCACATGTTGTGGATGGTCAGAAACGCCGCGACGGATGGGCAGGACATTGACAACGCCTCGAAAATCAGGGTGCCGTCCAGCCGGCTCAGCCCCGCGCCGCCATAATCCTCGTCCACGAACAATCCGCCAAAGCCAAGCTCGGCGATGCGCGGCCACAGTTCCTTGGGTATTTCGCCCGCATGCTCCCACTCACGCGCGAAGGGGGCGATATGTTCCTGTCCGAACCCATGCGCCATGTCAAAGATGGCGACCTGCTCCTCGCTCAGATCAAAATCCATTTTTCCTCCCCGGCGGCATTTATTGAACAAGTGTTAAATTAATTAATTCGCTGTGAAAAGCGCAGATACCGTTCCCCAAATGCAAAAAGCCGCCCCGAGAGGCGGCCTGCGGACAAGGTTGACGCAATTTGCGCTCAGCGGCCCCACATGCGGATCGGGCCCGAGTCCATATGGACGAAATTCGACCGCGAATAGCGGCCTACACCCCCGGCCGAGACCGACGCGGCGGCGCGCGACATCTGGCTGACGCTGCGGTCCCTGAGGCGCAGATCGGCGGCCTGACCCTTCATGTGCAACGAGTTTTTGGCAACGCCACGGCTGCGTGAACGCAGCAATGCATTCGTCTGCGGGGTCCGGTAGCCCGAGAGCATCTGATAGGGTTCCGAAGAATCCAGCAGGTTATGCGCGGCAGCCATGATATCGATGGCGCGGCTGTCGATATTAATGACCGAATCTGTCCGCCAGTCACGCATGAAGTGATTGATTTCCTTCAGCGCTTCCTTGATGTATTTTCCTTCGATCCAGTAGATCGTATCGATACTCTCACCCGTGCGGCCCGAAGACGCGCTGAAGCGCCGGATATCACCGGCACCGCGTGAGATTGCGAAAGCGTTGGACATAACCGGTGCTGCGGTGATCGCGGTTGCGGCAAAGGCCCGCAAAATGCCGCGTCTCGTGATGTCGGTAGAGTATTCTAGTGCCATTTGGTCCTGCGTGTCCCGTCGCATTTACCCAATTAATCAGCGGGTTACAATTTTTGCCCCCAAGCTGACGTGCTTATGACACAATTCGAAACAATTACAAAGGAAACTATTGATGTTTTTTGATGCGCCCCTAGCGCGGCGGCAAATTTTCGCTCATTTTGCGTTGCAGGTTTCCCCAGAGATCGTGAACCGTAGCCAACGGTCCGCTATATCTTGTGGCAAAAATCACTTCTACGCACCGGGAAAAATTCTATGACTTCCAAAGTTTTTTTACTTCATTTTTCATCTGTCCTGTCCTGAACGGATGGAGTCTGCACTCGCATCTTGACCAGAGGCAGTTTGATGGCGCTCCGAAGGCATCCCGGCGGTGGGATTCTGCCGTGTCTAGTCTAGCACCTCGTGGCTCCGGCAGCGCCATTAGGCTGATCCACCTCGCTGTGGGAGGATCTGACACGCGGCGCTGCTTTTTGTGGGCGATTCGCCAGTCAGTGGGCGGGTTGGGTGCTTTGCCATGTTTTTCTCCTGCACTGGCGCTTTGTTTTCCTGCGGTCTATTGATAGTGCTGCGGTGGGCGCTGGATCCGCTATGACCAGAGGTATCAGGGAAACATCAACGTGCATTCCATCCGCGATATAGCCGCCGAGCTTGGTGCCGAATTCCAGGGCGACGGCGATTTTGTGATTTCAGGCGCCGCCGAACCTGCCGAAGCCGGCCCGGATGATCTGGCGATCGCCATGTCACCGAAATACGAAGACGGACTGAAGGCGGGGGGTGCGCGTGCGGCAATCCTCTGGCCGGATGCCGATTGGCAAGCATTTGGTCTGTCGGCGGCGATTTTCGCACCACGTCCGCGCTTTGTCATGTCCGGCCTGACGCGCATGCTCGACCCGGGTCCCGATATCGGACCCGGCATTCACCCCACTGCCTGTATCGCGCCGGATGTCACACTGGGCGAAGGCGCGGCCATCGGCCCCTTTGTGGTGATCGGGGCGGGTGTAGAGATTGGTGCGGGTGCGCGCATCGCCGCCCATGTCAGTATCGGTGCCCATACCAGGATCGGTGCTGACGCGCTGATCCATCCGGGCGTGCGGATTGGCGCCCATGTCGTCATCGGGCGTGGCCTGATCGCACAGCCAAATGCGGTGATCGGTGGCGACGGATTTTCCTATGTTACGCCAGAAAAATCCCGGGTCGAAAGCGCGCGCGAAGGTCTGGGCAAAGCTCAGGACACTGCCGCACAAAGCTGGACGCGCATCCATTCGGCGGGCGGCGTGCGCATTGGCGACGATGTCGAGATCGGATCGAATGCCACGATTGACAGCGGCACGATCCGCCCGACATCTGTCGGCGACGGCACCAAGATCGATAATCTTGTCCAGGTGGGACACAATGTCGAGGTCGGTCGGGACTGTCTGCTTTGTGCCCTGGTCGGCATTGCGGGCTCCACCCGGGTGGGCGACCGCGTTGTCATGGCCGGTCAGTGCGGGATCAGCGACAATATCTTTATTGGCGATGATGTCGTGCTGGGCGGCGCAACCAAAATCTTTACCAACGTGCCCGCTGGCCGCGTGCTCTGGGGCTATCCCGGTGTCAGGATGGATAACCAGATCAAGATCAATCAGGCCCTCCGCCGCCTGCCGCGCCTTTTCGATCAGGTGCGCGATCTGCAAAACCGGGTTCCAAAAGACCCTGAAACCGACTAGATGACCGGCAGGAACCGCGGGGGATCGGGTGATGGAGTCTTCTGTAGAACAACGCGTGATCGCGATCATTGCCGAACAGGCCATGCTCGAGCCCGGTGATGTCACACCCGAGAGTACGCTTGACGATCTCGGCATAGACAGCCTTGGCCTGGTCGAAAGCATCTTTGCGCTGGAAGAGGCTTTTGATATCCAGGTGCCTTTTAATGCCAATGCGCCCGAAGAAAGCGGATTTGACATTTCCTCCGTTGCCTCGATCGTCAAGGCTATCGAAGGGCTCGTCGCAGAACAGGCGGCATGAAGCGGGTCGTCATCACCGGTCAGGGCACCATAAACGCCCTCGGCCATGATGCGCCCTCAACCCTCGCGGCGATGCGCGAGGGCCAGCTTGGTATCGGGCAGCTCAGCACGCGTGACGTTGAACGACTGTCGATCCAGATCGGCGGGCAGGTGCGCGGCTATGATCCCGAAGCGCATTACAATCGTCAGCAGATATCGCTCTATGACCGTTTCACCCAGTTTACGATGCTGGCCGCGAAAGAGGCGATTGCCCAATCCGGCCTGACATTCACGGGTGAGCTTGCCGCCCGCGCGGGCGTCGTGCTCGGCACGGCGGCAGGCGGGGTCAATACATGGGACGACAATTACCGCACTGTCTACGAAGACGGCAAAAACCGCGTTCATCCCTTTGTCGTGCCCAAGCTGATGAACAATGCCGCCGCCAGCCATATCTCGATGACCTACAATCTCAAGGGGCCGGGATTTACCGTTTCGACGGCCTGCGCCTCATCAAACCACGCGATGGGACAGGCGTTTCAGCTGGTGCGCGCGGGCATGGCACAGGTCATGGTCACGGGCGGATCGGAATCGATGCTCTGTTTCGGCGGCATCAAGGCCTGGGAAGGGCTGCGCGTTATGTCGCGCGATGCCTGCCGGCCCTTTTCGGCCAACCGCAACGGCATGGTCCAGGGTGAAGGCGCCGCGATATTCGTATTCGAGGAATTTGAACATGCCCGCGCCCGCGGTGCCGAGATACTGGCCGAGGTGATCGGCTTTGCCATGACGTCGGACGCGGCCGATATCGTGATGCCGTCGAAACAGGGCGCGGCCCGCGCCATGGCGGGCGCCCTCTCGGATGCGGGAATTGACCCCGCCAGCGTCGGCTATATCAACGCCCACGGCACCGGCACCGCCGCCAATGACAAAACCGAATGCGCGGCTGTTGCCGATGTCTTTGGCCCGCATGCCGACCGACTGATGATCTCGTCAACGAAATCCATGCATGGCCACCTGATCGGCGGCACCGGTGCTGTCGAATTGCTGGCCTGTATCATGGCGCTCCGCGACGGCATCATCGCGCCAACGATCGGCTATCAGGAACCCGATCCCGAATGCGCACTTGATATCGTGCCCAACACCGCGCGCGCGGCAAAGATCGATATCGCGCTCTCGAACGCTTTTGCCTTTGGCGGGCTCAACGCGGTGCTGGCACTGCGCCGCGCCCCCTGAGGCCCGGCTGGTTTCATTGTTCCCCCAATACCTTGGGGGAGGCCCGGCCTGACGGGCCGGGGGCAAAGCCCCCCTGCATCCGTCGGCTCAGTTCTGCGGGATCATCTCGAGCGATTTGGTAAAACCCTTGAGCGAAATCGTCAGATCAACCGTGCCTGCCGGGTTGGCCACGGGCACGATGGCCATGACCGCCGCATTTCCCTTCTTGAAGGCATCTACATCGCTTTCGGTAAAGCCCACCCGCGCGATGCAGCCCGAACGGGTGCACCACGAAAACGGATAGCGCTTGCCCGCATTGTCATCGACCGTCAGCGAAATCTGCTGCGTCAGCAACGTCTCGAGCGGGGTCACGATCGTGGCACCCAGCACGGCCTGACCACCGGCGGGCAGCTTGAAGAGCGCGATTTCTGCCGTCGGCGTATTATCGACATCGCGCAAGAGCTGATACATCTGGCAGGGGTCGTTGCCATCCTCGGTCTTGACGCAGCGCAGCGCCCAATCGCCCGAGGCTTCCTTGAAATAGTTCTGCCCCACCTCTGTTGCTTCGCTCTGGCCGAGCGACAGGTCGCCGGCGATGGTGGATTCGGAATTTTCCTGCGCTAAGGCACCCCCCGAAAGGGCGAAACCGGTGGCAAGGGCAAGGGCGGATATCAGGCGATTCATAGGTTTTCCATGGATTGGCAAATTCCGGAGTTGCTTAGCATTTGTCCGCCGCGCTGTCAGGTCAAAAAACAGGGAGTGGTCAATCGCCGCAATCGCGTCCGCCGGTTGCCAAAATCGAAACAGCAACCCGCAAAAGGGGCGGCGCCTTTGGTGGGACACGCCGGTTTCAGAAGCCCCAAAAAAGAAAAAGGACCTTGCGGTCCTCTTTCCATTTCTCTCCCCGTCGGACAGGCCGACTTCATCATTGAGCGCAGGCTAAGCCGCAGCCCGCCCCGCGTCAACGAAAATTTTACTTTTTGCCCGAAACGCCTGTTTGCGCCCTGCGCCGCGTGGCGACCTCGCGTGACCAGACCAAAACTGCCCCGGCCGGAGCGCCCCAAAAAAAGAGGCCGCCCGGAAGGCGGCCAGTCTGACAAGGAGGAAATACCAGCCCCGCCATCCGCATGATCGGGCGGGACCGCTGGCCATTCTGGACGAGAATGGTTAACCGTTTGTGCGCAAGACAGGGTTTTTCAATGGGAAGCGAAATGTCACAGGAGATTTTCATCGGTGGCGGCGGCGAGGGCTACGGCGTGCCCCAGATGCTCAAGCTCGAATATGCCAACCGCCACGGACTGATTGCCGGTGCGACAGGAACGGGCAAGACCGTGACGCTGCAAATTCTGGCTGAGGGTTTTGCTGCCCATGGCGTGCCGGTCTTTCTGGCCGATGTGAAGGGCGATCTCTCGGGGCTGGCCAAGGCCGGAAGCCCGGAATTCAAACTGCACGCGGCCTTCATGAAGCGCGCCGAAACCATTGGCTTTGCCGAGACCTACAGCTACGATGCCTTTCCCGTGACCTTCTGGGACATTTATGGCGAGCAGGGCCACCCGGTGCGCACAACGGTGGCCGAGATGGGCCCCTTGCTCCTCAGCCAGCTCCTCGAGCTGACCGAAGCGCAGGAAGGTGTGCTCAATATCGCCTTTCGGGTCGCCGATGAAGAGGCGCTGCCGCTTCTCGATCTGAAGGATTTGCAGGCGCTCCTTGTCTGGGTCGGTCAGAATGCGCGCGAATTGTCGCTGCGCTACGGCAATGTCACGACCGCCTCGGTCGGGGCGATCCAGCGCAATCTGCTCAGCCTTGAAAATCAGGGTGGCCTGTCGCTCTTCGGAGAGCCGGCGCTGGCGCTGGAAGACATCATTTCTGTCGATTCCGAAGGGCGCGGGCGAATCAATATCCTTGCCTCCGACCGGCTGATGGGCGCGCCCAAACTTTATGCCACTTTCCTGCTCTGGCTCTTGTCCGAACTCTTCGAAACGCTGCCCGAGGTGGGCAATCCCGACAAGCCGAAGCTGGTCTTCTTCTTTGACGAGGCACATCTCTTGTTTGACGATGCCCCCAAGGCGCTGATGGACAAGGTCGAGCAGGTGGCCCGGCTGATCCGGTCCAAGGGGGTGGGCGTGTTTTTCATCACCCAGAACCCCGCCGACGTGCCTGACGACGTGCTGGGCCAGCTGGGCAACCGCGTTCAGCATGCGCTCAGGGCCTTTACGGGCAAGGACCGCAAGGAACTGAAGGCCGCCGCCGAGACCTATCGCGACAATCCGCGTTTCGACATTGCCCAGGCCATCCGCGAGGTCGGCGTGGGCGAGGCCGTCACCTCGATGCTGGAGAAAAAGGGCGTGCCCGGCATGGCCGAACGGACGCTGATCCGACCCCCGTCATCCCAGCTCGGGCCAATCACGTCTGATGAGCGTGCCGGCGTGATCGCCGCCAGCCATATTGCCGGCAAATACGAGGCGGCGCTGGATCGCGACAGCGCCTTTGAACGGCTGCGCGCCCGCGCAGAGGCCGCCGCGCGCGAAGCGGAAGCAGCCGAAGAGGCCGAGGCGGCAGCACCGGCAGGGACACGCGAATTCACCGCCGGACGGCGATATGATGGCGGACGGGCACGCGGCGGCAGCCGCCGGGTGGAACGCGACAGCATCGGCGAGGCGCTGACCGGCGCGCTGATCAAGGAGTTGAAGGGCGCGACCGGACGCCGGATCGTGCGCGGCATTCTGGGCGGGCTGTTCAAGGGGCGCTGACCGGTCGGGGCAGGGGGCGCCGCCCCCTCGGGCCGGTTCCCGGCCCTCACCCCCGAGGTATTTTGCCGAACAATGAAGCTGATCAGAGTTTGCGGATCTTGAGTTGGACGAGGCGGTTATTGCTGCGTTCCACTACTTCGAAGCGGAAGCCGTGAAAGCTGAAGACCTGACCCTCGAGCGGGATCATCTGCGCCTCGTGGATGACGAGGCCGGCGACGGTATTGGCTTCGTCATCGGGGAGCTGCCAGTCGCGCGAGCGGTTGAGGTCGCGGATCGTCATGGCGCCGTCGATCAGGAAGCTGCCGTCATCGGCGCGTTCCAGTGTCTGGTCTTCCTCTTCGTCGAACTCGTCGGTGATCTCGCCCACGATTTCCTCGAGGATATCCTCGAGCGTGATCAGCCCCTGAAGCGCGCCATATTCATCCACCACGAGGGCGAAATGGGCCCGGCGTTTCAGAAATTCGCGCATCTGATCGTCAAGCGTCGTGGTTTCGGGCACGAAATAGGGCGCCATGGCCACGTCGCTGACATTCAGCCGGGTCAGCGCCTCGGCGGCGTTGTCAGATTTGCGGATCAGCCCGTCGACCGCGCGCAAAAGGTCCTTGGCATGCACCACGCCGACGATATTCTCGGGATCGTCCTTGTAGGTGGGCAGGCGGGTATAGCGTGACTGCAGCGCCTGGCTGAGTATGGCGTCCTGCGGATCGTCGAGATTGATCATTTCGATCTGGGAACGGTGGAGCATGATCTCTTCGACCGTGCGGTCGGCGAGATCGAGCGCGCCGAGGATGCGGTCACGATCCTCTTTTTCGACCACGCCTTCGGAATGGCCAAGCTGAAGCGCGCCGGCAATCTCGTCACGGACGGCAAGGATATTGCTGTCGGGATCGGCGCGCACCCCGAAAAGGCGGAGCACGCCCCGCACCAGAAGCCGCACCGCCGCCACGACCGGCGCAAAAAGCGCCACCGCAATCGCGATCGGCCGCGAGACCAGCGCCGCGGCGGTTTCGGCATTGGTGATGGCATAGGTCTTAGGCAGCACCTCGGCAAAGATCAGCACCAGAAGTGTCATCACAAGCGTGGCCAGCGCGACGCCGCTTTCGCCGAAGGCGCGGGTGAAAAGCGCGGTCGCCAGTGAGGTGGCGAGGATATTGACGAGGTTGTTGCCCAGGAGAACCGAGCCGATCAGCCGCTCGCTGTCTTCAGTGATGCGCAGCGCCCGGATTGCTCCGCCTGAGCCCTTGTCGGCAGCCGCACGCAGCTTGCCGCGCGAGGCGGCGGTCAGTGCGGTTTCCGAGCCCGAGAAAAAGGCCGAAAGCACCAGAAGCGCCAGAATGGCGGCGCTGGTCACCCAGAAGGCGTTGTCGAATATCGTGTCCAAGGTCATTTACCGGCTTGTTCCGTGAAGGGTTTGATCCCACTTATGGGCACGAAGCATCAGGCGTTCAAGGGATCGGCGAATGAAGATCGAGGATTTGGGAGAGCTCTCGGGGCCGGTTCTGGTCTATGGCGGACCCTATTCCAACCTGCAGGCGAGCGAGGCGCTCTTGTCGGAAAACGCCGATATCGCGCCCGAAAACCGCATCTGTACCGGGGATGTGATCGCCTATTGCGGCGATCCGGTTGCCACGCTGGCGCTGATCCGGCGCGCGGGCGGGACGGTGGTTGCGGGCAATTGCGAAAAGCAGCTGGGAGAGGGCGCGGATGATTGCGGCTGCGGTTTTGAACCGGGCAGCACCTGCGATATCCTGGCCCGTGGCTGGTATGCCCATGCGCGCAGTCGGATGGACGCACCGGCGCGTCGCTGGATGCGCGCGCTGCCCGATCTGGTGACGTTCCGCCATCAGGGTCTGCGCCATATCGTGCTGCATGGCGGTGTCAGCGATATCAGCCGTTTCATCTGGCCGGTCAGCCCCAGCGCCGTCTTTCACGAGGAGATTGCCCTCATCCATGATCTGGTGGGCCGGGTCGACAGGGTGATTGCCGGGCATTCGGGCCTGCCGTTTCGCAGGCAGGTCGGGGATGTCGAGTGGATCAATGCCGGGGTGATTGGCATGCCGCCCAACCGGGGCAGCCGCAATACGCATTACCTAAGGCTCGAGGATTTCGGCCCGGATATTGTCAGTCTGGATTATGATGCGCGGGCAGCCGCCCGGCGCATGATCGATGTCGGGCTGACCGAAGGTTACGAGCAGGCGCTCTTGTCCGGGGACTGGCCTTCCGAAGAGGTGCTGCCCGCGTCGCTGAGGCGCAGCTGATCGACCGCTTCGAGCGTGGCGTTGACCACCAGCATGATCGAATCGTGGCGGTTCCTGAAATCACGTGCTGGCTCCAGCACCCGGTAGCCGTCGAAAGGCGGCGGGGGCACCGGCCCGTTGGCACGCAGCATCGCGGACAACTGGTCGCGCAGGCCGAGGATGTCGGCCCCCGACATGCCGATGACATGGCGCGCAAAGAGTGCCGCCGACGCCTGCCCCAGCGCGCAGGCCCGCACCTCCTGACCGAACGCGGCAATCCGCCCGTCCTGCATGCGGATATCCACGGTGACCGTCGAACCGCAGAGCGGCGAGCGTTTGCGCACCGTGGCGTCCGGATCAGCAAGACGTTCGGTCAGCGGAATATCTGCTGCCAGCGCAAGGATGCGCGCCGAGTAGAGCTTGATCAGGTCGCTGTCGGATGACATGTCTGTCCTTTCGGGCAATTGGCCCCTAGATAGGGCGACAAGGCGCAAAAGCAAAGGAGGGCGGGCGATGAAATTCGATCCCGACAGCCTCAAATTTGATGAACGCGGGCTGATTCCCGCCATCGCTCAGGATCATGCCAGCGGTGAGGTGCTGATGCTGGCCTGGATGAATGCCGCTGCTGTCAGGCGCACATTGCAAAGCGGACGGGTCACCTATTGGTCGCGGTCGCGGCAGGAATTCTGGGTCAAGGGCGAGACAAGCGGCCATATACAGGAACTGGTCGGGATGCGGGTCGATTGTGACCGGGATTGCCTGCTGGTGCATGTCCGTCAGACCGGCCCCGCCTGCCACACCAACCGGCGCAGCTGTTTTTTCACGGCCATCGCCGAAGAGGGTGAGCAAGAGCTCTTCGGGCCGATGACAACCAGCGCCGGGGGCGGCGCGGGCTGAGACTTATTTGCCCAACGGACCAGAATGTGGGCCTTTTCCTGACAGAACCTTCGTGGCATCGTTCGCGCGATGCAACTTGCGCTTTCGCTATTTGGGCCGTTTCGCGCCTGCCTGAACGGACAGGTGGTGAAAATTGGCTCCCGCCGCGCGCGGGCCATGCTGGCGATGCTGGCGCTGGCGCCGCGCGCGTCGCTCTCGCGCGACCGGCTGGCCGCCACGCTCTGGCCCGACCGGGCCGAGGAACAGGCCCGCGCCTCGCTCAGGCAGGAATTGTCCAGCCTGCGCCGGGCCCTGGGCGGGCAGGGCGCTGAGATTCTGCTGGCGGATACGAGCTGTGTCTCCCTTGCCGAGGGCGTTTTGGCAGGTGATTTCGGTGATCCGGCAGATGGGGAGTTTCTGGATGGGCTCGATCTGAAATCCGAACCCTTCGATGACTGGCGCAGGCAGGAACATGCGCGCCTGACGGCGACGGGCGATCCGGCACCGGGAACCCAGGCGAGTACCGATCCGGTTGGCAGCAGCGCCGGGCCTTCCGACGCTGCCGCGGATGACATTTTTGACAATCCATCGGTCCTGATCATGGGGTTTGTCGCGGCGAGTGCAGAACCCGATGACATGTCCTTTGCGACCGGTCTGGTGATTGATCTGCGTACCTCGCTTTCGCTCTGGCGGGGTTTCCCGGTCATCGCGCCCGAGGCGATCGGCTGGAAGACGGACCGTGACGGCGATCTTCTGGATATCGCGCGGTCGGTCTGCGCCGATTACGTGATCTCGGGCGCAATCCAGCGCGCGGGTGACAGGATACGCGTCTCGGTCAGCCTGACAGGGATCGACCGGGGGCATCTGGTCTGGAGCGAGGCCTTTGACGGCCAGATGGCCGATATTTTCGAGATGCAGGAGGCGATCAGCCGCGCGGTCGTGGCGCGCGTTGCCCCCGAGATCGGGCGGGCCGAGGCCGCGCGCGTGGTGCGCCAGCGCCCCGCAAACATCGCCGCCTGGCATCTGGTTGCGCAAACAGACGAGTTGGAGCGGCTGGGCGGCGAAGGCTATGGGACGCCCGAATCAAACCGGGCGCAGTTGCCGCTGCTGGAAGAGGCCGTCAGGCTGGAGCCTGATTATGCCCGCGCCTGGGCGCGGCTGGCGCGCTATTATTTCCGGAGTGGGCTGCAGGGATGGATCGCCGATCGCGATGCCGCCTTTGCCAGCGCTCATGAAAATGGTGAGCGCGCGGTTGCAGCCGATCCGAGAGAATGGGAAGGCCAGGCCATTCTGGCGCTGACCATGATATTTGGCACCCATGCCTTTGGCCCGGGCCGGTTTCATGCGCTCGAGGCGGTACGGCTGAACCCGTCGGCACCCTACGCACGGCATGGATGCGGCTGCGCGCTGGAATGGACGGGTGAACCGGAAGAGGCGCTCAGGCATCTGCGGGCCATATTCGAGCTGAACCCCAACTATCCGAACCGGGCGGCGGCGCTGGGCGACATCACGACCTGCGAGCTGTTTGCCGGCCGCATGGAGGCGGCGGTTGAGGCCGCGCGCCAGCTGCGTGATATCGCACCCGAATATAACCGGGGGCTGCAGCGGGTGGCGGTCACGCTGGGCCATGCCGGCGAAACGGCAGAGGCGGCCCGGGCACTTGAGACGGTACTGGCATTGCAGCCCGATTTTGATGAGGAATATGTGCGCCAGACCTACCCTTACGCGCGGCCCGAACATGTGGAAATCATCATAGACGGGCTGCGCCTGGCGGGATGGAAAGGGTAGTTTCAGGCCGCTGTGCGCATGCGCGCGGCGATTTCGGATACGGTGACGGACCGGCGCGATGCCGCGCTGATCCCCATGTCGCGCAACGCCGCCGGGTCAAGCCGCTGCAACCTGTAATATTCGCGCCACGCCGCATTCCAGATCATAAGCGTTTTGAGGATGGCAAAGCCTTGTGAAGGGCGGGTGCGGGCGGTGGATGCGATTGAAATCGTTTCGGTGCGGGACATGTGAACCTCCTGTTGTTTGATGTCCCCTTGTCCCATCCCGGCGTCAAAGCGGCGTCAGACCCATGGGCCGCAAAGCGCAATTAATGCGTAAAACAGCGTAAATTTTCGGCCCCACCGTAAAATGGTGCAGTCTTATACGGCGTCTGCGCCGCTCAGATCGCGGCGGGCAGTTCCAGCAGGCGGCGCAGCGCATCGGGTGTCATCCCCTCTGCGCGATAGCGCCGGATGGCGCGGGCATCATCGCGTTTGGCCAGCCGCTTGCCCTGATCATCACGAACAAGCCTGTGGTGATAAAACCGGGGCACCGGCAGCGACAACAGGTGAAAAAGCAGCACCTGAAGCGGCGTAAAATCAAAGAGGTCGAGCCCCCGGATCACATCCGTGATGCCCTGATACCCGTCATCGACGACGGCGGCCAGAAGATAGGCAAAATCACCCGTGCCCCGGCGCTGCAACACCGGATCGCCCTCCGCCCAGACAGACGGATCGCCCGGTATCTCATGCTTGCCCGCATGCGCGCCCCCTAATTCCTGAAACCAGAGCGGGCGACCGTCCAGATGCGCCAGCGCCAGCGGCAGGTTCAGCCGGATCGCATCGCCCGGTTCCGCCCGGTCCATCGTTCGGTGGCGGCAGGTGCCGGGATAGGTCAGCGGTGCGTCGCCTTCCTGCGGGGCAGACAGCGCGGCGCGAATATCGGCGCGGCTGCAGGTGCAGGGATAGATCAGACCCAGCGCATCCAGCCGGGCCAGCGCCCCGGCATATCGTTCGCCATGTTCCGACTGGCGCAATACCGGCTCGGGCCAGTCCAGCCCCAGCCAGCGCAGATCCTCGAAAATCAGTGCCTCCCACTCGGGGCGCGAACGGGCGCGGTCGGTATCCTCGATCCGCAACAGAAACCTGCCGCCTGCAGCGCGGGCACGGTCATGGGCGAGCATGGCGGAATAGGCGTGGCCCAGATGCAGCGGCCCCGTCGGCGACGGCGCGAACCGCGTGATCATCCGCTCATGCAAGACGGCGCAGGATGAACACGTCCGAAGTCATACCCTTGCCCGGCAGATGCGGCCCGCTCTCGCGGAAGATCTGTTCCGCCTCGCCGCCCGCGACCAGCGCGTCGACCGCATCCAGATATTCGGGCCGCTCCAGCGTGACGTTATTATAAGAAAACGCGATCAGCCCGCCGGGCGTCAGGGTTCGGGTCAGGGGGGCCAGCGTGCTGGCCGGCGCGGCACCGGCGCTGATCACGCCCGCCGCGACGATGGCGGCGTAATCACCCCTTGCGACATCATCATAGTGATCCGGCTTTCCCTGCCAGACGTTGCGATAAATGCCCCGCCCTTGCGCCTGTGCCAGCATCTCGGGCGAGATATCGACACCGTCCACCAGCGCGAAACCCGCATTGGCCAGCGCAACACCCGACAGCCCCGTGCCGCAACCGAAATCAAGGATCGGCACGCTCTGATCCGGCATCACATCCCGCAGCGCCGCCGCGATCCGTTCGGGCGTGACATAGCCCGAGGCCGTCACGTCATCATCGTAATTCACGGCCCATTCGCGATAGAGCGCCTGCGTCTCTTCCACCGATTTCGGGGCCCAGGTATCCTTGGGGAAATGATCTGACATGGTCCCACCCTAACAGCGGGCGGGAATTCCGGTAAAGCCCTGTTTCAGCACCGATCCAGCCAGCCCTGCCATGCCGTTTTGGCGCGGGCGGTATAGGCCTGATAGCGATCCTTGCGGTTCCGGCGCCCGCCTTTGGCGTCGATGGGCGGGAAAAGGCCGAAATTCACGTTCATCGGCTGAAATGTCTTGGCATCGGCCCCACCCGTGATGTGGCTGATCAGCGCGCCCATCGCGGTTTCCGCGGGCGGCTGGGGCAGGGGGGTGCCGCCCATCTCGGCGGCGGCCATGCGGCCCGCCAACAGCCCCATTGCGGCACTTTCGACATAGCCTTCGACCCCGGTGATCTGACCGGCGAACCTGATATGCGGGCGCGACTTCAGCCGCATCTGTTCATCCAGCAGCGTCGGCGAATTCAGAAACGTGTTGCGATGAATGCCGCCCAGCCGGGCAAAGACCGCCTGTTCCAGCCCCGGGATCATCCGCAGAACATCGGCCTGAGCGCCGTATTTCATCTTGGTCTGAAATCCGACGATATTGAACAATGTCCCCAGCGCATTGTCGCGGCGCAGTTGCACGACGGCATAGGGCTTGTTTTCCGGATCATGCGCATTGGTCAGCCCGACCGGCTTCATCGGCCCGTGGCGCGGGGTCTCCCGTCCGCGCTCGGCCATCACCTCGATCGGCAGGCAGCCGTCGAAATAGCCGGCGGTCTCGCCTTCGTGGAAGGTGGTCTTGTCGGCCGCCAGCAGCGCGTCGATGAAGGCCTCATATTGCGCGCGGTCGAGCGGGCAATTGATGTAGGCCGTGCGCTCTTCCTCGGTCTCGCCCTTGTCATAGCGCGACTGGCGCCAGGCGATGTCCATGTCGATCGTCTCGGCATAGACGATGGGGGCGATCGCATCGAAGAAGGCCAGGCTTTCGGCGCCGGTCTCGGCCTGGATCGCCTGCGCCAGCGGCCCCGACGTCAGCGGTCCGGTGGCGATGATCCAGTGGCCGCTGTCGGGCAGGTCGGTGATTTCGCCGGCGCTGAGCGATACGCGCGGGTGGCTGCGCAGCCGCTCGGTGACGGCCCGGGCGAAGGCCTCGCGGTCGACCGCCAGCGCGCCGCCCGCCGGCAGGCGGTGGGCGTCGGCCATCTCCATGATGAGCCCGCCGGCCGCGCGCATCTCCCAGTGCAGCAGCCCGACGGCGTTCTGTTCGTCGTCGTCCGAGCGGAAGGAGTTGGAGCAGACCATTTCGGCGAGATCGCCCGTCTTGTGGGCGAAGGTCCCGGTGGCCGGCCGCATCTCGTGGATCACGACGGACAGGCCGGCCTGCGCCGCCTGCCACGCGGCCTCGGATCCCGCCATGCCGCCGCCGATGATATGCAATGTCTCGGTCATGGGCGCGATTTAGGCGCTTTTTCCAGCCAAGGGAAGGGGTCCCGCGGCGCGGGCGCAAGGTCCTGCCGCGTCTATTCCTCGGGCTCTTCGGTGCCCTGGTCCGCCACGCGCGCGACCGAGACGACCTCTTCGCCGCCGCCGGTGTTGAAGACCCGGACCCCGCCGGCCCCGCGCGAGCGGAAGGAGATCCCCTCGATCGGGCAACGGATCGACTGCCCGGTCGATGTGGCCAGCATGATCTGATCGCCCGACTCAACCGGGAAGGAGGCCACCAGCGGCCCGCCCCGCATCGCCTTGTCCATCGCCATCACGCCCTGGCCGCCGCGTCCGCGCACCGGATAGTCGTGGCTGGAGGAAAGCTTGCCTGCGCCCTGTGCGGTGATCGTGACGATCAGATCCTCGGCCGCCGACATCCGGGCGTAGCGCTCGGTGCTGAGCTGGCCCCCGGCCACGGCCTCTTCCTCGTCGCTCTCCTCCGCTTCCTCCTCGATCGCACCCGCCATCAACCGGCGCTGCTTGAGATAGGCGGCGCGTTCGGCCGGGTCGGCCTCGAAGTGCCGGATCACCGAGGCCGAGACGACGCTGTCGCCGGGCGCCAGACGGATGCCGCGCACGCCGGTGGAATCGCGGCCCTTGAAGATGCGCACATCGGTGGTGGAAAAGCGGATCGCCCGGCCCAGTGCGGTGACCAGCATGACATCGTCATCCTCGTCGCAGATCCGCGCGTTCACCAGGCTGACGCCTTCGGGCAGCTTCATCGCGATCTTGCCGTTGGATTTGACATTGGTGAAATCCGACAGCGCGTTGCGGCGCACGTCGCCGGCCGAGGTGGCGAAGACGATCTGGAGCGCGTCCCAATCCTCTTCGGGCTTGTCGACCGGCATGATCGCGGCGATCGAAACGCCGGGCTGGATCGGCAGGATATTGACCACCGGCTTGCCCTTGGCGTTGCGCCCGCCCAGCGGCAGGCGCCATGTCTTGAGCTTGTAGACCATGCCGTCGGTGGTGAAGAACAGCAATTGCGTGTGGGTGTTGGCAACGAACAGCGTGGTGACGACGTCGTCTTCCTTGGTCGCCATGCCCGCCAAGCCCTTGCCGCCGCGCCGCTGGGCGCGAAACTCGGCCAGGGGGGTGCGCTTGATCCAGCCCGCGGAGGTGATCGTCACCACCATGTCCTCGCGCTCGATCAGGTCCTCGTCGTCCATGTCGCCGGCCCAGTCGACGATCTCGGTGCGGCGCGGCACGGCGAAGGCCGCCTTCACCTCGCTCAGTTCCTCCGCGATGATCGCCATGATCCGCTCGCGCGAGCGAAGGATGGCGAGGTAGTCCTTGATCTTGGCGGCGAGATCCTCCAGCTCGTCGGTGACCTCGCGCACGCCCATCGCGGTCAGCCGCTGCAGCCGCAGGTCGAGAATGGCGCGGGCCTGGGTCTCGGACAGGTTGTAGGTGCCGTCGTCGTTCATCTTGTGGGTCGGATCGTCGATCAGGCGGATGTACGGGGCGATATCGACGGCCGGCCAGCGCCGGGTCATCAGCCGCTCGCGCGCTTCCGCCGGATCGGCCGAGGCGCGGATCGTCGCGACCACCTCGTCGACATTCGACACCGCCACGGCAAGCCCGCACAGGATATGGCTGCGCTCACGGGCGCGGCGCAATTCATATGCGGTGCGCCGGGCCACGACCTCTTCGCGGAAGGTGATGAAATGCGACAGGAAATCGCGCAGGGTCAGCTGCTCGGGCCGGCCACCGTTCAGCGCCAGCATGTTGCAGCCGAACGAGGTCTGCATCGGGGTGAAGCGGAAAAGCTGGTTGAGCACCACCTCGGGCGTGGCGTCGCGCTTGAGGTCGATCACCACCCGGACGCCGCCGCGGTCGGATTCGTCCTGGACATGCGCGACGCCCTCGATCTTCTTGTCGCGCACCAATTCGGCGATCTTCTCGATCATCGAGGCCTTGTTGACCTGATAGGGGATCTCGTCGACGACGATCGAGAAGCGGTCGCGCCGCGGCTCCTCGATATGGGTGCGGGCGCGGATGATGACGCTGCCGCGTCCTTCGAGATAGGCCTTGCGCGCACCCGCACGCCCGAGGATCAGCCCGCCGGTGGGGAAGTCGGGCGCGGGCACATGCTCCATCAGCGCCTCGGTCGAAAGGTCCGGCTCCTCGATCAGCGCCAGTGTCGCATCGATCACCTCACCGAGGTTGTGGGGCGGGATGTTGGTCGCCATGCCGACCGCGATGCCGCCCGCGCCGTTGACCAGCATGTTGGGAAAGCGCGCGGGCAGGACGCTGGGTTCGCGGTCCTTGCCGTCGTAATTGTCCTGGAAGTCGACCGTGTCCTTGTCGATGTCGGCCAGAAGAAAGGCCGCCGGCCGGGCCATGCGCACCTCGGTATAGCGCATGGCGGCGGCATTGTCGCCGTCCATCGAGCCGAAGTTGCCCTGCCCGTCGAGAAGCGGCAGCGACATCGAGAAGGGCTGCGCCATCCTGACCAGCGCGTCATAGATCGCGCTGTCGCCGTGGGGGTGGTATTTCCCCATCACGTCGCCGACCGGTCGGGCCGACTTGCGATAGGGCTTGTCATGGGTGTTGCCGGTCTCGTGCATGGCATAGAGGATGCGCCGGTGAACCGGCTTGAGCCCGTCGCGCAGGTCGGGGATCGCGCGGCTGACGATCACGCTCATCGCGTAATCGAGATAGGAGGTGCGCATCTCCTCGGCGATCGAAATCGATCCCGTCGCGGCGCGGCGGGGATTTTCCTCTTCGGAATCAGGTGTTTCCGGCGTATCGTTCACGTCGAACCGACTTTCTGCTGAAACCCGCTATATCTGGTCGCCGGCACTATAGCCGATGCAAGTTGTAGGGTGCAATGGCTGCGGGCCGATCCGTGGACAGGTCCCGCGGACAACTGGCAGCAGTCGTGGCCAATGAGTGCCAAAGTACTGTTTTTATTGAAAATAAATTCGTTCATGGCATGATTCACTCATCGACCTTCACAACGAGGATCGCCATGACACACAGCGAGACCGAATTGATGCTGCGTGGCTACGGGCTGACGACGGCGGAATTCTTCTATCGCATGCCCGATCACCAGCGCGTCCTGAATTCCTATCTGTGGCAGGATTACGATCTGGCGCCGGACTATCCGCGCCTGTTCAAGTTCATCGAGTTCTGGCAGGAGGAGATCGAGGGTCCCCTGCATTCGGTCCGCTTCACTCACCGCAAGATGATCGCGCCGGG